>JAGVMP010000004.1 GCA_020053735.1 Pseudomonadota bacterium | reverse complement strand
CTTTGTTTGCCATGCATCATGCTAATGGCAATTAACATCAGTAGAATACCGCCGCCTACCTGAAAAGACGGGATGCTGATACCGAAAATTTTTAAAACAGTATCGCCAATAAAAGCTGAAATGGTGAGTACAATAAATACTGTGACAGAGACTGTGCGTGCAGTTTTAGCGCGGTCTTGTTTGCGCCAGCCATCGGTTGCGCTAATAAAAATAGGGATGATGCCGATGGGATTTACTATCGCTAGTAAGGCGATGGTGGTTTTCAGTAAGTATGCCCAATCTGTCATCTTGGTGGCTTTTGAAAGTAAACCGTTAGTTTAAATTAAAGTATCACTATGCACCTAAAAATTATTTTGGCCTCACGAAGCCCACGTCGCGTTGAACTACTTAAGCAGATTGGCATTGCTTGCTTAGTCATGCCTGCTGATATTGATGAAGCAGCCTTGCCAGATGAATCACCTAGCGATTATGTGCTGCGTTTAGCCGCACAAAAAGCGCAGGCCATTGTGAATAAACTGCCAAACCAAGAATTACCAATCTTGGCAGCGGATACGACTATTGCGTTAGGTTTGCAGATTTTAGGTAAGCCAGAGCATGATGCGGATGCATTTAATATGTTGAAACAATTATCTGGTAGCACGCATCAGGTACATACCGCCATTGCATTAGCGTTTAAAGGCAAGCTAGAAACGGCGATTAATACTACACAAGTTGAGATGATGTCGCTTAGCGATGCTATGATTAGCGAATATATTGCAAGTGGTGAGCACAAAGATAAGGCTGGCAGCTATGCCATACAAGGCTTGGCAGCGTGTTGGATTAAAAAAATCACTGGTAGCTATACTGGTGTGATGGGTTTGCCGCTGCACGAAACAAACTTGCTTTTGCAAAAATTGGTTTAAAAAGAATAGGTTAAATATTTGGGACAAGAAATTTTAATAAACGTCACGCCGCAAGAAACCCGGGTAGCCGTACTAGAGCAGGGGATTGCCCAAGAGTTACATATCGAGCGTAGCTCTTCGCTGGGCATTGTCGGCAATATTTATCGCGGCAAAGTGTGCCGCGTTTTACCAGGTATGCAGTCAGCGTTTGTTGAAATCGGTTTGCAGCGCGCCGCATTTTTGCACGCGGCAGACATTAAAGAATGCCATATTAATGGCGAGCCACAAACTGAACGGCCGATTCAAGAGGTGTTGTTTGAAGGCCAGTCAATTATTGTACAAGTGATTAAAGAGCCAATCAGTACCAAGGGCGCAAGGCTGACGACGGAAATTAGTATTGCAGGACGGTTTTTAGTGTTTTTGCCGCATCAGGATCATATTGGCGTATCGCAACGCATTGAAGATGAAGAAGAACGCGAAATGTTGCGCAACCGCTTGCTGGGGCTCTTGCCAGAAAAAAGAAGTGGTGGCTTTATTATCCGCACTATGAGTGAGACGGCATCAGACCAAGAGTTGCTGAATGACATTGAGTACTTGCAAAAAGTATGGGCAAAAATCCAAGCAGATAGCCAGCATGCTGATGAAAAATCTTTAGTGTTTTATGATTTGAGTCTGCCTAGGCGCATGCTGAGAGACGTAGTGAATGACAACACGGTCAGCATCCGCGTCGACTCTAAAGCCACCTTTGAGCAGTTAAAAGAGTTTGCCGAGCTCTACGTCGCCAAAGCGGTCAAGCCGCTATATCACTATCAAGGCGACCGCCCGATTTTTGATTTTTATAATATTGAAAAAGAAATCGAAAGGGCTTTGTCTCGCAAGGTGGAGCTGACCTCAGGCGGCTATTTGATTTTTGACCAAACGGAAGCGTTAACCACCATAGATGTGAATACGGGCAGTTTTGTTAGCGGTAAAAACTTATCTGATACCATTTTTAAAACCAATTTAGAAGCGGCGCAATGTATTGCGCGGCAGCTAAGGTTGAGAAATTTAGGCGGCATTATTATCATCGACTTTATCGACATGGATGAAGATAACCAACGTGAAACAGTGTTAGACGAGCTTAAGAAAGCGGTGGAACTGGACCGTGCACGTACTGGCATTAATGGCTTTACCTCGCTGGGCTTGGTGGAGATGACCCGCAAGCGTACTCGCGAAAGCTTGGCGCATTTGCTATGTGAGCAGTGTGAGGTGTGTGAAGGGCGCGGCGAGCATAAAACTGCGCAGACAATTTGCTATGAAATTATGCGCGAGCTCTTGCGTGAATCAAAACAATTTAACGCAAAAGAATTTAAAGTGATTGCCTCAACCGCGGTGATTGATTTGTTGCTGGATGAAGAAGCACAAAGTTTGGCCAACTTATCGGACTTTATAAACAAGCGCGTCAGCTTGCAGGCCGATAATCAGTATGGCCGTGAGGCGTTCGACATTGTTTGGATATAACGTTTGTCTTGATTTAGATTCGTAAAGTTTTTTTTGATAAGCGGCTTGTGCCGCTTTTTACACTGAAAAATTAATCAGAAATCAACCTAAGCCACGTTCAAAAATGGCATTTCAGGCAGTTGTATTGATTTGTCTAATGCGGTTACCGCTTGCTCGCTTGCCTTTGCCTTTATGGCAGGTTTGACTGCCTTAATCAACTGCAATAGCATGACATCTAATGCCTGACTTTCTTTAGATAGTAACGTATATTTGCGTTCCACTATTGCCAGCTGGGTATCTAGCGCTTCAGCGCTGGCCTTGGCTTCAGTTAGGTTTTTGGTGCGCTCATCCAAGCTATTTTTATGCTGAGCCATTTGTGTTTTAAGCATGCCCAGCACATCCTCAATCCAACGCTCGCAATCTTTTTCGGCCTGTTCAAATATTTTTTGTGTTTGCGTACCTAAGCCTAAAAAGAATTTACGAATCAAAAAGTGTTTTTCAGTCAGTAAGTTAACGGGATCTGTACAAAAGTCGTTGGTAATTTTTTCTATAGCCCGCATGTTATGCAAGAAATTTGAAATGTCCAATGGCGGTGGCTCAAATACATCAAAGCCATGTTTATTTTGGAACACATGATAAATATTATCTGCCAGTTTATTAATGTCTCTGCTTTCCTTAGTGATATTGCTGGCCAAATCGTTCGCCTGCTTCATTAGATTGCGCATGCCTTTATTCAAGCCTACGGTAGTCCAGCTATCACCCATTTCTTTGCGGCTAGACATCAACGCACTGTCTAAATAGCCCACGCTTAAGTGGCGTAATAAACGTTTACCAATATGACTAATCTTATCGTTTGCGTGGTTAAAAGTGGGCACAGAGGCTTCATAACGTTTTCTATCCGCCACTACTTTTGCAAGACACAGTTTGGTTGCATCGGATTTTTGGCCACGTAAGTTACGCAGTTCTAGCACTTGTTCGCGCAAATTGAGCAAGCGCTGTTGTACTAATTTGCGCGAGTTCTTAATCATCACACTACATTCACTGGCCACTGTTCTGCCTAAAATCTCGTGTTTGGCCTGTACAATCTGGTTGCCTAAAGTGGCTTCTAACGCCAGCATGCCACTTTGTTGTAATAAGGTATGATTTTTTTTAATTTTGGCCACCAGCGCTTTTTGTGCAGAAATTGCAAATACGCTTTCTGGCGCAATGCCCAGCTGGTGTGCCGTCATATTCACCTGCTTGTTAATTTCGTTCTGCACATCTTGCTTAGGTTTCAGGTCATCCCATAGCATGTCCACTTTGTTCAGCAGTGCCAATTTATACTTAGCGCGACCTTTAATGTAGTCGTTCCAAATTTGCATGTCAGATTGTGTAATGCCAGTATCTACCGCAGTTAAAAATAAAATGGCATGTGCATTGGGAATAATATTCAGCGTCAGTTCTGGCTCTGCACCAAGCGTATTCAAGCCAGGTGTGTCTAGCACCACCAAGCCACTTTTAAGTAGTGGGTGTGGGTAATTGATAATGGCATGACGCCACGCCGGAATGTTCAGCAAGCCTTGTGTTTTTAACTCATTCATCATGCTGACATCGCTCGGGTTAAATAACCCCAACTTCTCCGCCTCGGCCTGCGTCACTTCTTTTTGGTCAATAAGCTTGCGCAGCGTTTGCTGCATTTGTTGAGGGTCTTCAATATTTAACCTGAATTTTGTCCAAGCATTAGGTGTGGTTTTTAGATAGGTCAGCGTGTCATCGCTCAGGCGGGTGCCAATCGGCAGTAGTTTGATACAAGGCTCTTCACGCGCATCCCAAAAAATCTCGGTTGGGCACATGGTGGTGCGACCAGGCTCGCTGGGCAGCAGTCTTTGGTTGAAGTCTGCAAACAACAGCGCATTGATCGTTTCAGTTTTTCCGCGAGAAAACTCACCTAAAAATGCCATTACCAGCTGGTCTCGTTTAAGCATTTCAAGCACATCATACAATCGCAGTTCTTGTACGGCATCCGATTGTGGGCTTGAGGCTAACCAGTCACGATAGTCGCTAATCACGCGCTTTAAATTACCACGCCAGGACTGGTACTCATAGACCTTGGATTCTAATGTGTCAGCTAGGCCAGTGTTGATCATTTTGGTTTTTTTGTGATTGATTATTACATCTTTTGTAATCAGAGTGTTTAACCTAAAATACGTTTAGCAGTTGTTGTTCTAGTGTTCTGATCACAGAAACATTGAGCATTTGTATCAAAATGAGTGCTACCACTGGCGAAAAATCCATTCCGCCAGCAGTGGGTAATACGCGTTGTATCGGGGCTAAAATTGGTTTGGTTAGACTATTTAATACGCTAGAGATGGGCGAATGCGGACTCACCCAGCTTAAAATCACCTGCAGTAAAATAGCATAAAAAAACACGTCCAGAATCGCGCGAAATACGCCTAACAAGCTCATTCCTATTAAGCTCGCCCAAATTGCGTTACCCACCAAGCTAATAGGTAAATCGCGTAACCATAACAAACAAAACTGTAATAAAAGCTGTGTAACTAGCGCTAACATTAAGGTGGATAAATCAATCTTCCCCCAGCTAGGTACGATTCTGCGCGCAGGCTTGACCGCAAAATCGGTGAGCGAAACCACCATGTAGGTCAATGGATTATTGAAAGGTGCTTTAAATAATTGCAGAAAAAAACGTAACAAAAACAGCAGAGTCAGCAAATTAAAAATAGTGCTGAGTAAAAAATTTAGCGCGGTTGATAACATTTAATCTTTATCCTATTTATCTTTACCAAGTTCATCGCCCAGAGACTTTGCGCGCTGACAGGCTTTTTGTGCCGCTAATATAATCGCCTGCTTAACTTCAGACTCATGCAAGCTTAGCAAACCCTGTTCAGTGGTGCCGCCTTTTGAAGTGACTTGCTCACGCAAAGTGTTAATCGGCGTAGTGCTGGCATCCGCCAACAAGCTAGCGCCTTTAAAAGTGGCAATGCTTAGTTGCTTGGCTTGCGCCTCACCTAAGCCTAAATCAATCGCCGCTGCCTGCAGCGCTTCAATCATATAAAACACATACGCTGGTCCACTACCAGATATCGCAGTCACTGCATCAAGTTGTTGCTCTGTATCTAACCACACGGTATTACCAGCAGCGCTAAGTACTTGGTCTGCCAAGGCAATTTGCGTTGGAGTTACGCTAGGCATGGCATATAAGCCAGTGATTCCAGCTTGAATTTGCGCAGGCGTGTTGGGCATGGCGCGCACGATGGTTTTATAATCACCCAGCCAGCGCGACAAATCTGTGATGCGGATGCCTGCGGCGATTGAAATGATGAGCTGGGTATTGAGTAAAGGCGCTAGTGCTTTTGCCAGCGTAGGTAGTTGTTGCGGTTTAATCGCTAACACAATGACATCACAAGCTTGGATGCGTGCTAAATCGTCTGTTGCATTTATGCCTAACTCTTGGCTAAGCGTTAGGCGCTTATTGGCGTCCAGCTCAATCACGGTAATATCTTGCATGGCAAATTGCTGGCTTTTTAGTCCAATTATCAAGGCTTGCGCCATATTGCCACCACCAATAAACCCCAGTTTCATCTAATTTTTCTCAATTATTTAATTTTGTGCTGCGTTTAGCCTAAGTTCTCAAGCCAAAGATTGCTGAGCCAATGCGCACGATAGTAGCACCTTCTTGTATGGCCGCTACATAATCATCTGACATACCAATAGACAGCGTATCCAATTTAAAACCTTGTTCAAACCCTTGCTGTTGCAAATTTTTATAGGCGTCTGCGACTATTTTAAATTGCGCGCGTTGTTTTGCAAAGTCCTGCGTAGGTGCGGGAATCGCCATCACGCCACGCAATTTTAGATTTTGCATAGAAGAAAATTCTTTCGCGAGCATGCTCTGCAAACCAATATCCACGCCACTCTTAGAGCCTTCTTCGCTGCTATTGATTTGAATACATACATTTAAAGGTGGTAAATTTTCTGGCCGTGCTTCGTTTAAACGCTGTGCAATTTTTAGTCGATCGACAGAATGTACCCAATCAAAATGTTGCGCGATTAACGCGGTTTTATTACTTTGAATGGGGCCAATAAAATGCCATTCGATGGCTAAATCATTCAACTCAGCTTGCTTGCTAATCGCCTCTTGTACGTAGTTCTCGCCGAACTGCCTTTGTCCAGCCAAATAAGCGGCGCGCAACTTGTCCGATGGTTGCGCTTTGCTTACTGCAAGCAAATGTACTTTGTCTGTACGATTTGCAGATACTGTTGCTGCAACAATACTTGCTTGAATTGCTTGCAAGGAATCAACAATTGTGGACATAATTCAATTATCTAAACAATGAACTTTATGTAGTTTATTAACAATACTCATTATAGCAGGAGCTGACAGTGGATATTTCAGATTTACTCGCGTTTTCGGTGAAGAATAAAGCTTCAGATTTGCACCTCTCAGCAGGCCTGCCGCCAATGATTCGCGTGCACGGTGACGTGCGCAAAATCAACGTGCCATCGATGGATCATACGCAAGTACACGATATGGTGTACGACATCATGAATGATGGTCAGCGCAAGGTATACGAGGAAACGCTGGAATGTGATTTTTCGTTTGAAATCCCCAATTTAGCCCGTTTTCGGGTTAACGCGTTTAATCATAATCGCGGCTCTGGCGCAGTGTTTCGGACCATTCCGTCTAAAATTTTAACACTAGAGCAGTTAAACTGCCCGCCCATTTTTAAAGAGATTGCCGACACGCCACGTGGTATTGTGTTGGTGACTGGCCCTACGGGTTCAGGAAAATCGACGACTCTAGCTGCGATGGTGGATTACATTAACGAAAATGAAATGGGACACATTCTTACCGTTGAAGACCCGATTGAGTTTGTGCATACCAGTAAAAAGTGCTTGATCAACCAGCGTGAGGTAGGCCCGCACACCCTGTCATTTCAAAACGCGCTACGAAGTGCTCTACGTGAAGACCCTGATGTAATTTTGGTGGGTGAGATGCGTGACTTGGAAACCATTAGATTGGCGTTATCTGCCGCAGAAACCGGCCATTTGGTGTTTGGTACGCTACATACTAGCTCAGCTGCAAAAACGGTTGACCGTATCGTTGATGTTTTCCCGGCTGCGGAAAAAGAAATGGTGCGCTCGATGTTATCGGAATCATTGCGTGCAGTTATTTCGCAAACTTTGTGCAAAACCAAAGATGAACAAGGCCGCGTGGCTGCGCACGAAATTATGATTGGTACGCCAGCGATTCGTAACTTGATTCGTGAAAATAAAGTGGCACAAATGTACTCGTCGATTCAAACGGGTCAGAATATCGGTATGCAGACGCTGGATCAAAACTTACAAGATTTGGTGCGCCGCAATGTGATCTCTGCCAATGAAGCGCGTGGCAAGGCGGCCAATAAAGATTCGATTATTGGTTAATTTTTGGTTATTTTATTGATGCTCTGCAAGCCGCATGGATATTGACTCCTGGGGCATATTAATATTTAGGATTAAATGATGGAAAAAGGTCAGGCCGAAAAGTTTGTATTTGATTTATTGCGATTGATGCTGAGCAAAAAAGCCTCTGATATGTTTATCACTGCGGGTTTTCCGCCAGCCATGAAGATAGATGGCAAAATGACGCCGGTGAGTTCGCAAGTATTATCGGCACAACAGGCACGTGAGATTGCGCGCTCGGTAATGAATGATAAGCAAACGGCAGAATTTGACGCCAGTAACGAATGTAATTTTGCCATTGGTTTGCCTGGAGTGGCGCGTTTTCGTGTGAATGCATTTGTGCAACGTGGCTCAGTGGGCATGGTGTTTAGAACTATCACCACTAAAATCCCTAAGTTTGAGGATTTGGGCTTACCAGAAGTGCTAAAAGATATAGCCATGACCAAACGCGGTTTGGTGATCTTTGTTGGTGGTACGGGCTCTGGTAAATCGACCTCACTCGCTGCTATGGTGGGCTACCGTAATCAAAATAGCTATGGGCACATTATTACCATTGAAGATCCCGTGGAGTTTGTGCATGAACACATTAATTGCATTATTACTCAGCGTGAAGTGGGGGTGGATACCGATGGCTGGGCTATTGCACTGAAAAATACCCTGCGCCAAGCGCCCGATGTGATTTTGATTGGCGAGATTCGTGATCGTGAAACCATGGATTATGCAATTGCCTTTGCCGAAACTGGTCATTTATGCCTAGCTACATTGCATGCAAATAGTACCAATCAAGCGCTGGATCGTATTATTAATTTCTTCCCCGAAGAGCGCAGACATCAACTGCTGATGGATTTGTCGCTAAACACGCGTGCATTTATTTCACAGCGATTGATTCCAAATGCTGATGGTATAGGACGCTCTGCAGCCATTGAAATTATGCTTAATTCGCCACTGATTTCAGATTTAATTTTTAAAGGCGATGTGCACGAGATTAAAGAAATTATTGGACGGTCAAGAGAGTTGGGTATGCAGACATTCGACCAGGCATTGTTTGATCTGCATGAATCAGGCGCAATTAGTTACGAAGAGGCCCTGCGTAATGCAGATTCTGTCAATGATATACGTCTGAAAATTAAGCTGGAAGGCCAGGGCGCTAAAGACAAGGATTTATCTGCTGGCTTAGACCATCTAGGCATGGTTTAGTATTTAACCAGTAACAAAAAAAGCCGATGAAAAATTCATCGGCTTTTTGCTTGTTTTCACTTAAGATTTGCGGATTAGATTTGCTGGGCTATTTTATTGAAACCTCTACACGTCTAGCTTCATTTAAATCACCACCATCAACGACTTCAGGTTTCACAAACTCAATCCGCATTACATCAACACCCGCAGCAATCAACGCTGCCTGTGCTGCTTTGGCACGGTTATAGGCAAGATCTTCATTTGCGGTTTGATTGCCACGTGAATCATGAAAACCGGACAATACGGCTTTTGACTCAGGATGTGCATTGAGCCACTCGATAATTGGTGCGATTAAAGTATCGGTGTCAATTGGTAAAGTTGTTTTACCTGACTCAAAATATAGCTTAGCTGCAGGCGGTGGCGTCATGGCCACAGGTTCAGCTGCTTTTACTGTAATTTGGTTATCTACCGACACATCAGGCCCAAAAAACGTTTGCGCTTGTTGGCCTATCTGCGTTTTGATGTCTTCAGAACCTACACTGCCAGTCAACACCACAGATTTATCATCACCATCCGCACGTAAATCGCCTGCCAAGTAAGATTTCAATTCATCTGATTTACTCAACCAAGCCAAACTGGCACATGCTTCATTGCTAGTGAAATCAGTGTTACTAGCGCTAAAACTGCAAGCTTCAGTCACTACTGCTGGCATCACTTCTTCTACAGGCGCCACTGCTGCAGGTGTGGCGCAACAATCACTAGATGGACCACGGCCAGTGAGTAGCATCCACAACAAAATTAAGGCAAGAATCAGCGCAACTATCCAACTCCAGCGGTTATAGCTCGATTGATTTTTCATGGCATTCACCTTTATTTTTTAACGCCAGCAGAAAGCTTATCTTGCAATTTTTTAAGCTCACTCCATTTATTTTCGGCAGCCAATGCAGCTTGTTGTGCCCATGTGCTTGGGTTGGCAATGCGGAAGCGTGAGCCACCGTCATCCAAAATTTTGCGCATTTGCGGCACAGTAGCAGCAGCAAGTTGTGCAAATGTTTTAATGCCTGCATTGTGGAAAAGCTCATTAATTTTTGGACCTATACCTTCTACAATCGTGAGGTCGTTGGCATTTTTAATGGTAAAGCCAGCTTTTTTAGCGGCTGCTAAGTCAATCACTACTTTGGACGCAGCGGCAGCTTTTGGCACAGCAGGTGCGGCTTTGGCCACCGGTACTTCAGATGCTTTTACAGGCGCAGCAGCAGGCGTTGAGGCGGAGGTTGCCGCTGGGGGAGGTGTTGCAGCTTGCTGTGTTGTGCTACGGCCGCATTTGCATAAGCAGCGGTTAAGTAGCCAGCCTAATAAAATACCTGCTAGAAACCACCAAAAACAACATGCTAAAGAACTGAATAGAGAACTCATTATTACTCCCCAATAAAATGATTCGTCGAAAAACAGATTGCTACATGAAGGTAAACTATCTGCGTCTTTTTAGCAAACGTCAAGTCATTAGCAGACTAAAATACATTAAGCAGGCTGAAATATAAGTTCAAACGTAAATTATTGTGACTCTATTTAATTTTTTTGAAAGCTTAGTTGTCCATTTAGCAAGGTATACTGTATCTGTCCAAGCATGCTTTGCCCTAAAAACGGCGTGTTTTTGCCTTGGCTTTTTAGCTGGCTAGCTTGTACTTTCCACTCGGCCTGAGGGTTGAAGATGGCAATATCCGCATTAGCGTTTACACTTAAATCGCCCGCCGCGATGTTTAAAATGTGTGCGGGGTGGCTGGTAATTTTTGCAATGGCGTCAGCCACGCTGGCTTTATTGTCCACAGCCCACTTGAGTGCAAGTGGCAATAATAGCTCTAACCCTGATGCGCCAGCCTCAGCCTCGGCAAAAGGCAGTAGTTTGGCGTCATCATTCACTGGCGTATGGTCTGAGCATATGGCGTCTATGGTGCCATCTTTTAGGCCTTGGCACAGCGCGTTTTTGTCGCGGGTTGAACGTAGCGGCGGTTTAAGGTTGGCGTGCGCATTAAAATAGCCAATATCCATTTCAGTTAAATGGCAATGTTGTGTGCTTACATCGGCACTTACTTGCACGCCATTTTTCTTTGCGGCGCGTATCAATTCAACACCTTCTGCACTGGAAATTCTGCACAGGTGAATACGCGTATTGGTTTGCTGTGCAATGCGTAAAATGCTGGCGATAGCTAAACTTTCTGCAGCAGCAGGGATACCTTTTAGCCCGAGTCGACTAGCAATTTCGCCATCGTGTGCAACGCCGTTTTGGGCTAAGTAATAATCTTCGGCGCGTAAGAATATGGTGTAACCAAACGTGGCTGCGTATTCAAATGCGCGCCAAAGCACTAAGGTATCAGTCATGGCGTTATCTGCTTGGCTAAAGCCTACGCAGCCAGCATTGCTGAGTGCGTTCATTTCAGTCAGCAATTTACCTTCTAATCTTCTGGTCAATGCGCCAAGTGGGTATACATGCGCTAAATTGAGTAATTTGGCGCGATGTTTTAGCATCTCTACTAAACCTGGCTCGTCTAACACAGGTGTCGTGTCTGGTGGGCATGCCAAGCTGGTAATGCCGCCTGCTATCGCCGCTTGCAGCTCAGTTTTTAGCGTGGCAGTGTATTCAGAGCCTGGTTCGCGTAGCCTTGCACTTAAATCGACAAAACCAGGGCTGACAACTAAACCCGCAGCATCAATGGTTTGGTTGGCAATAAAGCCATCAGGCGCGTTACCTATGCTGGCAATTTTACCTGCGGCCACGAACACGTCTTTTTTGGAATTAAGGTTATTTTTTGGGTCAATCACATGGCCATTTTTAATATGAATCTTCAAGATATGCCTCCCGGAGCCATGCTAGATGCGGCTTGCAGGGCAGTATTTCTCTCTCCAGCAGATTGCCTGCCGCCAAGGATTGCCATCACCGCCATGCGCACCGCAATACCGTAGGTCACTTGCGGCAAGATGACAGACTGGCTGCCATCTGCCACGCTAGAATCAATTTCCACGCCACGATTCATCGGGCCGGGGTGCATGACTATTGCGTCATTTTTGGCGTGGTTTAACATTTCTTGAGTTAAGCCAAAAGTTCTAAAATATTCTTGCGCGCTAGGTAGCAACGCACCAGTCATTCGCTCATTTTGCAGGCGTAGCATCATCACTACATCCACATCTTTTAGGCCGTTTTTCATATCGTGAAACACTTGCACGCCTAATTTTTCTACATCAGCGGGCAGCAAAGTTTTGGGTGCAATCACGCGTACTTCAGGTACGCCCAATGTGGTCAGCGCATGAATCTCACTGCGCGCAACTCTTGAATGTAATACGTCGCCCACCAAGGCGACGCGTAAGTTGTGCATGTCTGGCTTATAGCGACGCACGGTGAATACATCTAATAATCCTTGCGTAGGATGTGCGTGGCGACCATCGCCAGCGTTGATGACGCTAATGTTGTCGGGTACATGTTGCGCAATAAAATGTGCCGCACCGCTTTGTGCATGGCGCACCACAAACATATCGGCATGCATGGCGATAAGGTTGTCCACCGTGTCGAGAATGGTTTCGCCTTTAGATTGGCTGGAGGTGCCTACATTCAGATTAATCACATCTGCAGATAATCTTTTGGCGGCAATTTCAAAGGTGGTGCGGGTGCGGGTACTGTTTTCAAAAAAGATATTGCATACGGTTTTGCCGCGCAGTAGGGGCACTTTTTTGATGTCGCGTTCTGCTACCCCCACAAAAGTCTCAGCGGTATCTAAAATTTGGTTAAGTATCCGTTTTGGCAGACCTTCAATGGTTAGCAGGTGCTTTAATTTACCATCGATATCAAGTTGCGGGTTATGCATTATTCTGTTCTACCTCTAAATGTAGCTTACCTTTAGTATCTTGCGACAGCTGTAGGTTTTGATTGGCTTGCAGCAAAATTTCTGCGCCTGTAATGTTAGGCTTTATCGGTAACTGCGCACCGCCGCGATTAATCAGCACGGCTAGTGTGATGCTGGCAGGACGGCCATAATCAAACAATTCATTCATCGCCGCACGCGTAGTACGGCCAGTGTAAAAAATATCGTCGATTAAAATAATGTGCTTATCAGTCACATCAAACGCAATATCTGATGGCTTCGGATCGGTTTTGAGGCCGCGCGCCGCATAGTCATCACGGTAAAGAGCGGCGTCTAAAGTGCCAAATGGTATGGCGTGTTGTGGGAAGTCTTGCTTGAGTGTTTGCAACACACGCCGCATTAACCATACGCCACCACTGTGGATACCTACCAGTGCAGAGTTTGAATTAATTTGCGCTGCAATTTTGGCGGTAATGTCTGCAAGTAAGGTTTCTGGATTAGGTAGTTGCATGCTGTTTAGTTGTAATTGCTTAGACGCATTAGTTAGAAGTGAGTCCATCAAAATGAGATTGTAATATGCTTTGTGCTGCCACTGCATCTATCATTGCTTTTTGCTTGCTGCCCACAATGCCTGCTTCACGCAAACTTTGCGCTGCTTCGGCTGAGCTTAAGCGCTCATCCACCATCATGACAGGTAAGTTAAAGCGGCCTTCAAGCCGTTGAGCAAATTTTTTAGCGAGTTGGGTCATGCCATGGGGTGTGCCATCCATGTGTGTAGGCAGGCCGACCACCAATAGACTAGGCCGCCATTCGGCAATCAGCTGCCCAATTTGGGAAAATTTTAATTCATTTTCTTCTGCGACGATGGTGGTGAGGGGATGCGCGGCTTTGAGTATGGTTTCGCCAACCGCCACACCAATGCGTTTTTCGCCAAAATCAAATGCCAACACGGTGCCTGCAATATCAGGATATTTGCGTTCTAGAATAGGTAAATGACTTTGATTTAAGCTACTTTGGCCTACGTTGCCGTGCTTTAAGTCGGTGGCTTGTGACATATTATGCATGCCCAGCAACATCAGACAAGTTGGCTAGATTTAACCCCATTAGACCCATGGCGTAATCAAATTTACTGCGGTTATTGCTATCAAAAATGAGTTGATGAATCTGCTGTGGGTCGCTCGTTTCTAAGCTTAGCCAAGAATTTTGCAGCACTTCATGCTCCAACTGGCCCGCCGTCCACCCCGCATAGCCTAAGGCGATTAACATGTTGTGCGGGCCTTTGTCTTCGGCGCTCGCGGCAAGAATATCCTTAGAGGTAGTGAGTGCAACACTGCCGTTGACCACAATGGTGGAGTCGTACTCCACATGTGGTTCGTGCAAAATAAATCCACGTTCCATTTGCACTGGACCACCGAAATGCACACGTTTGCTAAGTAGCGGTTTAGATGCAGTTTCTAGCTTAATTTGTTTAAGTAAATCGGCAATGCTAATATCAGCCGTGCGATTAAGTGTGATGCCCATGGCGCCATCGGCATTGTGGGTGCAAATATAGGTAACTGTTTTAGAAAAATATGGGTCTGTCATGGCGGGCATCGCGATGAGAAACTGACCTGTAAGATTCATAATTTTCAATGGCGTTATTTTAACACAGTTTTTTGCGCCTCTAAATACCCTGTCACTTCAAGATATCCTGTCACTTCAAGTCCAAAGCCCATCATGCTCGGCATTTTGCGCGGGGTGGCCATCAGGCGCATTTTACGCACACCACAATCTAGCAAAATTTGCGAGCCAATGCCATAAGTGCGTAGCTCTTGGTTGTAGCGTATCGGCTCATCCGCGCCTTGAATGCGTGCCACCAAATCATCAGCAGTTTCGCTATGATGTAATAAAACAATCACGCCAGAAGGCTCATTGGATATGGCTTGCAGGGCATCAATTAAATTCCAGCTATGCGTTTTACTGCTGCTATCGAGCAAATCAAACACAGATAAAGGCTCATGCACGCGTACTAGCGTTTCTTGGTCTTCGCTTGGCGTACCTTTAATCAGTGCCAAATGCGTTTCTTTGGCAATTTTATCGGTGTAAGCAATTAAGCGCATTTCGCCATAAGGCGTGTTAATAGTGCGCTCTGCCGCGCGTTCAATGAGTTTTTCGTTTTCAGATCTATAGTGGATTAAATCGGCAATAGTGCCAATTTTAATCTGGTGCTGCTCGGCAATGGTCACCAAATCTGGCAATCGTGCCATTTCACCATCATCTTTTAGTATCTCGCAAATCACACTGGCTGGCTCGAAACCTGCCAGTGCAGCTAAATCGCTGCCTGCCTCAGTGTGTCCTGCACGTACCAATACGCCGCCATTCAGTGCCGCGAGTGGAAAAATATGGCCAGGACTAATGACACTTTTGGCATTGGCATGTTTGGCAGTGGCGGCTTGTATGGTGGTGGCACGGTCCTTAGCCGAGATGCCCGTGGTGACGCCACTTGCGGCCTCAATGGACACGGTAAAATTGGTGCCCAAACGGGTGCCATTATTCACTACCATTTGCGGCAGGTTCAACAGCTTACAGCGCGCTTCTGTTAGTGTTAAACAAATCAGACCACGACCATGTTTGGCCATAAAGTTGATGTGTTCAGCGGTGGCAAACTCGGCCGCAATCACAAAATCACCTTCGTTTTCGCGATTTTCGTCATCCACCAAAATCACCATTTTGCCAGCTTTGATGTCCTTAATGATTTCGGTGATTGGGCTAATGGATTTAAGTGGCATGTTTACTCTCTTGCGCCCATTCAGCCATGCGCTCTACATAGCGTGCAATTTGGTCAATCTCTAAATTGACTTGGCTGCCCACGGTTAAATATTGAAATGCGGTGTGCTGTAACGTGTGTGGAATAATATTCATGGTGAACATATCGTTTTCAATTGTATTGACGGTCAAGCTGACGCCATCCACGCAGATAGAGCCTTTTTTGGCGATGTACTTAGAAATAGCGTGTGGCGCACGAATAGTCAAGAGCCAACAGCTTTCTTCGTTTGCTTGGCCTATGTCTTCAAAATGGGTGACTTCTCCAACACCGTCCACATGGCCGCTGACCAAATGCCCACCAAGCCGGCCATTTAAGCGCAAGGCTTTTTCTAAATTAACGGCTTGCTGCCTGTTTAAGCCAACACTTACATTCAACGTTTCTTTGGATACATGCACTTCAAAATGTGTTTTACTCAAATGAGCGACAGTTAAACAAACACCATTTACCGCGATGCTGTCGCCCAGTTGCACATCATCTAAGTCTAAACTGGTTGCTTGAATCGTCAGCTTGACATCGTTGCCAACGTGTATGACTGTATCGATATGACCAGTTGCTTGAATAATTCCTGTAAACATGTGCACATTTTAACAGTATTAATTAAAACTGCTGAAAAACTACAATTTAAAAAATGTGTGAATGTATCAATTAATAAGTTGGCACGCGGATTGCAAATGTACAACCATTATTCGCTGTTGAATGAATAGGATTGAAAAATGTTTACAAGTGTCATACAAAAAATACAAACCGTGATACATCATCAAGAGGTGCAAAAAAATCTTGAATGGATGGACACGCTGACCAATATGGATGAACTCGATGCCTTAAAAGAGACGACGGTGCACATCGCCCAAATCAAGT
The DNA here is from genome assembly GCA_020053735.1 of Pseudomonadota bacterium. Lineage (GTDB taxonomy): Bacteria > Pseudomonadota > Gammaproteobacteria > Burkholderiales > Methylophilaceae > Methylotenera_A. The sequence goes on along the minus strand of JAGVMP010000004.1, from coordinate 104,910 downwards.
TTGATCGTGGTGCGACGCTGAAGCGCCAATTGGATGTTTTGCTGGAAATTGACCAAAAAACTTATCGTGAGGCTAAGAGGACTACGATTAAGTACTTGAATTTATTGAAATCAAACAATGAATCGGAAGTTAATATTTATAATGCGGTGTACGCATATCAGCGTCAATTGTATTTGGCCTATACACAATTTCTAGATTACTACCAAGCGCAAACCAAGATTTTACTGAGTGACGAAACGTTGACTTTGGCGCTAGCTCGATTGCTCAATGCGGCTTTTTCGATGACAAAATGGCGCTATTTTGATGACCAGCCGGCACCGCAATGCACTTGGACTAATGTTTGTAAAGTCATCAAATGTGCTGAGAATTTGTCATTACTCAATACCAATTTATTTCTATACGAGCATCAGAGAAAAGAAACCAGTTTAGCTAGTTTGTTAAAACAAGGTTTTATGATGTCTACTTTGCATAAAGGTAACTATAGTCGCTTGCAAATTCAGTTGACTGAACAAATTTTAAAGGTCTGGGCAACCAATCCAGTATTGGTAAACAGATTTAAACGCGATAAACATCATTTCTTTATTAATATGGAGAGTGATAAAGGTCCTGAGCGCATACGCTCGGTAGAAAAATTTTCAGAATATCGCTTTTGGCGTGTGACGCGTTTAATCGATTTAATTGAGGCTTATTTATGCGCAGCCAATACAGATAAAGCGTTGGCTGAGTTTGGCTTAGAGAAAATGGCCTCAACCGAGTCATTGGTTAAGCTATTTAAAAAACTGCGCGTTGATTGGTGTGCGGAGGGATATGAGCGCCAACGTAGAAAAGAAACGCGCCTTAAAAAGAACAAGCTTATTCATGTTATCTATGGCTTAAACAATATTTGCCGTCTGTTAGGTGATGCCAATGCGAGCTTGTTTGAAAAGCCGCAGCCTAGAGATAGCTTTGAATTTGAAATGAAATTGGCCAGTTATCGTAATAAAGACAAAGCACCTAGTGCTTATCAGGCGAGCCGCGCAGAGGCGGGTAGTGAGAATTGGTGGTTGGTTGATGAAAGTGAAAAGGGCATTGGTGTAGAGTTGGGTAAAACTTATAGTAAATGGATTGAAGCCGGTAAACTGATTGCTTACACCTCGCCAGAAAATAAAAAAGTATTTGTCATTGCTGAGATTAAAAGTGTGCGTAAGCAAGCGAATGGTAATTATCGGGCAGGCTTGGAAATTATTGGTACACATGGCACCTCAGTTAAAATTGGCCGTTTAGGCAAAAACAATTTATCTGAAGCGGTAGAGGGATATTATGTGGATGATAGCAAAGCCCATGCTGGTGAAATTAATGTGAATGAGACTAATACTTTCGTTGGTTTGTTACTTGACCAACAGGACGATAATAAATCAAATCGTGCATCCCTTATTGTGCCGAGAAGTGAGTATAAGCGTGGCAGCAAAGTCTCGGTAAAACTACAAGGTAGCGAGCAGGTGCTGGAAATGGGTATCCCTTTAATGAAACAGCGCGATTGGGTACGCGTGGCAATGCCAGCTTAACTCAGCACTTCATTAAGATAATCGCAAATTTTCAATCGTCATAGAATCTTAGCAGCATAAAACTGCTAAGATTCTATTTATGTCTTTAATCAATAAACTGCCTTACGAGCTGCTTATCGGCTTGCGCTACACGCGGGCAAAACGCAAAAATCATTTCATTTCGTTCATTTCGCTTACCAGCATGATCGGTATTGCGCTGGGTGTGGCCGCACTTATTGTGGTGCTTTCGGTGATGAATGGTTTTCAGGCGGAGTTGCGCACCCGTATTTTGGGCGTAGCCTCGCACCTGGAAATTACTGGCGCCAATAATCAGTTGAGTGAGTGGCCAGTGCTGGCAGCACAGCTAAAAAGCCAACCCGAAGTCATCGCCAGCGCACCCTATGTCATGGCGCAAGGTATGTTGAGTTATGGCCAGGCGGTGCAGGGCGCCTTAGTGCGTGGCGTGTTGCCGGCAGAAGAAGATAAGGTGGCTGACTTAGGCAAAAATATGAAAGCAGGTAGTTTGGCTGACTTGCGTGCAGGTGAATTTGGCGTGGTGCTGGGCGCCGATTTAGCGCAATTGCTAGGCGTTTCAATCGGCGAAAAAGTGGTGCTGATGGCGCCACAAGGTCAGTTTACGCCAACAGGGGTGGTGCCACGCATCAAGCAATTTAAAGTAGTCGGCTTGTTTCAAATTGGTATGTACGAATATGATGCTGGCCTTGCACTGATTCATATGGATGACGCTGCCAAGCTATACCGCATGGGAGACAATGTTTCCGGCTTACGTTTAAAGCTGAATGACTTATTTGATGCGCCAGAAATGTCAGCAAAATTAGCCCAAAAATTAGATGGCAATTACTATGTCACTGATTGGACGCAGCAACACGCCAACTTTTTTAAAGCGGTACAGCTAGAGAAGAAAGTCATGTTTATTATCCTGACTTTAATCGTCGCCGTTGCGGCATTTAACATTGTCTCTACGCTGGTGATGGCGGTGACAGACAAGCGTGCTGACATTGCCATTATGCGTACTTTCGGCGCGAGTCCGCGTAGCATTATGGGTATTTTTATCGTGCAAGGCGCGCTTATCGGCATGATTGGCACCCTCATCGGTGCGGTGGTGGGTGTGATTATTGCGCTGAATATTGATACGATAATCCCGTTTATCGAGAACCTGTTTAAGGTGCAGTTTTTGGCTAAAGATGTGTATTACATCAGCGATTTGCCTTCTAAACTAGAGTGGAATGATGTCATTACCATCGTCGTCATGTCGTTTATATTAAGCTTGCTAGCCACGCTATACCCTAGCTATAAAGCTTCGACTATCAATCCTGCTGAGGCCTTAAGGTATGAGTAAAATGATGATTTTGAGCGCATTGACTTCGTTGCGCGAGACGTTTAATTTAAGTCTTCACAGCTTCGATGTACAACCCCGTACTATCTCAACTTCTGCGCTCCGTGCGCCTCGCACTGCATCTCAAACGCATCATTTTGAGAGATTTTGCTATGAGTAATATTATTACCTGCCAAAACTTGTGCAAAACCTACACCGGCTTAGATGTGGCGGTGCTTAACGGGATTGATTTGCAGATAAGTGCAGGAGAGCAAATTGCCATTGTCGGGGTTTCAGGTTCGGGCAAAAGCACGCTGCTACACTTATTGGGCGGCTTAGATGCACCTAGTAGTGGTAGCGTAGCATTGATGGACAAAAATTTAAGCCAATTAAACGAGGCACAAAAAGGCGCACTTAGAAATCAGGCGCTGGGTTTCGTCTATCAGTTCCATCACTTGTTGCCAGAATTCACTGCGATTGAAAACGTCGCAATGCCTTTGTTAATTCGCCGCTTGTCTAGCGAGCAGGCTTTAGCAAGTGCAAAAGTCATGCTGGAAAAAGTGGGCTTGGCGCATCGCTTGGAGCATATGCCAGGTGAGCTTTCAGGGGGAGAGCGGCAACGTGCTGCTCTGGCCAGAGCGCTTGTCACCCAACCCGCCTGTATCTTGGCAGATGAGCCAACCGGCAATTTAGACCGCGTCACCGCTAACCAAGTGTTTGATTTACTATTGGAGATTAACCAAGCGCAACATACTAGCTTAGTTGTCGTTACCCATGACTTGGCACTGGCGGCCAAAATGCAGCGGCAATATCGGCTCGAAGATGGCAAGCTGACACAATTTAGCGCCTAGCAGTATGGTGTTAGTTGCGCTGGGGTTTGTGTTTGGCGCTTGGTTGTTGCAACAACAGCCCAGTCTTTATGATAGTTATTTCCCTAGTATTTTCATTGGCCTGCAAGCCTTATGGATATTGGCTCCCAGCCTTGCCATTTTAATTTATTTTAATCGTTCACTACATCAGCTTGGTGTAAATCAAAAAGTCTTAAAAAACCTTGGCAACCTGCTCGTTGCAGGTTTGCTGGGTTTTGTATGGGCTGCCAATGTTGCAGCTGTTCGATTAAGCGATGAGTTGCCCAAAGATTGGCAGCAAAAAAGCATCAATGTGATTGGCGTTGTAGCGAGTTTGCCAGAGGTCACCGAGCGTGGCGAGCGCTTTAAGTTTGATGTGGAAAAGATTCTGACGCCGCAAGCACCATTCAATCAAATACATGTCCCACAGCATATTTCACTTAATTTTTATCGCAATGTGAAGTCGCCAAGGCCAGAAAATGCGCCAAGTGCCAGCAACCATTTTCATGCTGGCGAGCGTTGGCAATTTACCATTCGTTTGAAACGTCCGCATACCACTTACAATCCACATGGTTTCGATTTCGAAGCGTGGGCTTTGGCCGAAAATATGCGTGCCACTGGCAGTGTTCATAGTAAGAGCGGCTATAAAAAGCTTACCAATTTTGTGTGGCGGCCAACGTATGTGGTAGAAAATCTGCGCGAAAAAGTCGGCAGTCGAATTTCACAAACTCTGGAAAATAAGCCTTACGCTGGTGTGATTCGTGCGCTGGTGGTAGGGGATGATAGCCAAATTACCCAAGATCAGTGGAATGTATTTCTGCGCACGGGCGTGAATCATCTCGTCAGTATTTCTGGGCTGCACATTACCATGCTGGCAGGGTTGGCGTTTGCCATGGCTAGTTTTATATGGCGGCGAGTTCCCAGTTTAGTCATGCACATGCCTGCGCGCAAAGTTGCCACCATTGCAGGTTTGCTGGTCGCTGTTGTTTATGCACTACTGGCGGGCATGTCAGTACCCACACAGCGTACCTTGTTGATGCTCACTACCTTTGCCATAGCGTTATTATTTGGGCGAAATTTGGCCATTTCGCGCGCCTTAGCTATAGCTGTGTTAGTTGTGGTGATGGTTGATCCTTGGGCGGTAATTGCACCTGGATTCTGGCTGTCGTTTGGTGCGGTGGCTTTAATTGCTTACATCACGGTAGGGCGCTTAAAGCCGTTTTCTGCGTTTAAAACTGCAGTTCATACACAGTGGGCGATTACGCTTGGGTTACTACCTTTGCTCATCGTGATGTTCGGTCAAGCTTCCATTATTTCGCCCGTTGCTAACGCATTTGCAATTCCTGTCATCAGCTTATTGGTCGTGCCATTGTCCATTTTGGGCAGCTTGATGCCTGTCGATTTTATTTTACATGCGGCGCATTTCGTTTTGGAAATATGCATGCAGGGCTTAGTGTTTTTATCAGACTTACCCACTTGGCAACAGGCTGCGCCGCCTATTTGGGCGCTGCTATTGGCAGTACTCGGTGTACTTTGGCTGCTGTTACCGCGTGGTTTTCCACAACGTTGGTTAGGCTTCATTTTGTTTCTGCCTCTATTTTTTGTCAGTCCCGCCAAACTTGCCAAAGGTGAAATGCGCGCGACGGTGTTAGATGTCGGTCAAGGTTTGGCGGTGGTGGTGCAAACTAGAGATCACACATTTTTGTATGATGCTGGACCACGTTTTTCGACACAGAGCGATGCGGGCAGTCGCATTGTGGTGCCGTTTTTGCGTGGAGTCGGCATTAAAAAATTGGATGGTTTTATCGTGAGTCACGATGATGCTGACCACAGTGGTGGCGCGACGTCAGTGCTAGCACAGTTGCCTGTGACTTGGTTGATAAGCTCATTCGGCATGGATAATAACTTGCATGAAATCAGTACGAAAAAATCAATACGATGCTTTGCAGGCCAAACGTGGTTGTGGGATCAAGTGAAATTTGAAGTGCTTGCGCCAACTTTAGCCAGCTATGAAAACGCCAATATTAAAGACAATAATCGCAGTTGTGTGGTGAAGGTGAGCAGCCAATTCGGCAGTCTGCTATTAACAGGAGATATCGAAAAAGAGGCAGAAAATGCACTTTTTGAAGATGTTATCGAAGATACTGCCCTGCAAGCCAATGTAGATAAGGCTTCGGGAGAAGATATTTTCTCTCGCTTAAAAAGTGACGTGCTCATTGTGCCGCATCATGGCAGTAAAACCTCCTCAACACGCGAATTTGTGCAAGCGGTTAGCGCGCAGCATGTTATTTTTACTGTGGGTTATTTAAACCGCTTTAAACATCCCAAGCCATTGATAGAGAAGCGGTATGAGGAAAGTGGCGCGCTGATTCATCGATCTGACTTCCAAGGTGCGCTGACACTAGATTTTACGCGAATAAATAATATCAGCGTGAATGCTTTGCGCCAGAGCCAGCCACGTTACTGGCACGATAAATACTGAATGAAATACTGGCAAGGCTTTAATAAAGAAACTTGCCCAAAAGCCAGCTTCAAGCTAAAGTGGCACATGTTTTTGAGTTAGTGTTTTTGACTTGCGGTTTTTGACTTAAGGAGTTTTGCTGTGTGGGAAATTATTTTAGCGGCTGGTTGGCCAATTTGGCCATTAATTATTGCTTCAATTATTGCGCTGGCAATTATAGGCGAGCGTTTTTGGGCCTTGCGCGATGAAGTAGTGGCACCAAGCAACTTGTTGCCAGAGGTGCAAAAATGGCTGGCACAAGGTGGCGTGACTAAAGAAACATTAGGCAAGCTAGAAAGTCATTCTATGCTGGGGCAAGTGTTTGCGAGTGCACTGGCAAATGCTAAAAGCTCACGCGAAATCACCAAAGAAGCAATTGAAGAAACTGGCCGCGCCGTGGCGCACAAGCTAGAACGCTACTTACCTACGTTGGGTACAATCGCTACTGTATCGCCTTTGCTGGGCTTGTTAGGTACTGTTATCGGCATGGTGGAGTTGTTTGGCTCGTTTACCAATAGTGGTCACGATGTGGCGCAATTTGCGCGCGGTATTTCTGTGGCGCTTTATAACACGGCGGCTGGTATAGTGGTAGCGGTGCCTGCGATGATTGCTTACCGCTATTTCCGTGGCAAAGTGGACGGTTTATTAGTCGAGATGGAACAGCAGGCGATTAAACTAGTAGAAATTCTGCATGGTGAAAGAAAGTAACGTATGAATTTTCAACGCGGTAAAGCGCATGAAGAGTTAGAAATCAACTTAGTGCCGTTGATTGATGTGTTGCTGGTGATTATTATTTTCTTAATCGTCAGTGCCACTTTTGCCCGCACTAGCGAGCTGCAAATCAATCTGCCCACGGCAGAAGCCAGTAGTCCGGTCGATAAGCCGTTAGTCATTACAGTAGAAGTAGATGCAGGTGGTCGTTACATGGTAAACGGCAACGAAGTAGCAGGTGGCGATGTAGCGCAAATTGCAGGTGCATTGACCAAAGCCGCAGGCAATGGCAAAGATCCCACCATTGTAATTAGCGCAGATGCTAAGGCAACACACCAAAGCGTGGTCAATGTGATGGAGGCGTCACGCCAGGCTAATTACACGCACATTACCTTTGCTACCCAAACCGCAGCAGGATCTTAATCATTCCCAACCATATCGCTTAATTCGACTAAATACGCATGTCGAAATCCTCTCGTAAAAAAGATAAGCCGCATATCGCAAACGCCAAAGGATTGTACCTGCGGCTGTTTCGTTATATATGGGCACAAAAGATCTACTTCTTTATCACCATCGCCGCCACCGCTGTTTTAGCTGCTAGCAATACAGGTTTCTTGGCGCTTATCAAACAGATCACTGATGAAGGATTTGTTAAGCAATCGGCGGACAAACTCAGTTTATTACCTATTATGTTGTTTGGCTTGATGACGCTGCGCGGATTGACTGGTTTTATTTCTACTTATAGCATGAAATTGATAGCGCGCAAGATTGTAGAAAACATGCGCAAGGCCGCCTTTTCCAAAATGATGCAGCTTTCAGCTGGATTCTACGATAATAATCAAACTGGCGTGATGGTTTCTAAACTCACTTATGATACTGAGCGGATTTCTAGCGCCTGTACACGTGCCGCCCTGAATGTATTGCGCGACGTGCTGACGGTCATCGGCCTCATTGGCTATATGCTCTATTTAGATTGGCGCCTCACACTGGTATTTGCGGTAGTTACGCCATTTATGGCGCTATATTTAGGGAAAATGACACCTAAGCTACGTGCCAATGCGCAAAAAGTGCAGCTAGGTGTGGGTGAGATGACCAAAGTTGCAGAAGAAGCGATTTCAGGTCAGCGCATTGTTAAAATTTTTGGCGCACAAGATTACGAAAATGAGCGTTTTGGCAATGTGGTGGTTAAAAATCGTCAACTAGAGCTACGCACGACGCGTATTGCTGGCTTAAGTAGCTTAGTCATAGAAATTATGGCAGCTTTTGCATTGGCGTTAGTAGTGTATTACGCCTTGGGGCGTTTTACGGTAGGCGAGTTCGCCGCCTTTATCGGCGCAATGTTGATGCTGATTGCACCTATTAAACATATCACTGCCGCCAACGAGGATTTTCAAGTGGGGCTAGCTGCCGCGCAAAGTGTGTTTGAGGTGATTGATACGCCGCCCGAACTGAACGAGGGCGACAAAACCATAGCACGTGCGCGTGGCGAGATTGAATTTAAAAATGTCACAGTGCGTTACGACAACACCAAAAAACCAGCGATTGATAATTTGAGTTTTAGCATAAAATCAGGTGAAAAAGTCGCGCTGGTGGGGCGTTCTGGTGGGGGTAAAACGACGTTGGTGAATTTATTGCCACGCTTTTATGAGCTACAACAAGGTTTAATTTTACTTGATGGTATCGATGTTCGTGCGCTGGAACTCAAAAACTTGCGTAGCCAGTTCTCACTCGTCAGCCAAGACATTATATTATTTAACGACACTATTTTTAACAACATTGCCTATGGTGCGTTGCGCGGCGCTAGTGAGGCAGAGGTGATAGAAGCCGCTAAAGCTGCACATGCGTGGGACTTTATTCAGCAGCTTCCTAACGGCTTGCAAAACGAGATTGGCGATAGAGGTGTGCGCCTCTCAGGCGGGCAACGTCAGCGCATTGCCATTGCCCGTGCAATTTTAAAGGATGCGCCAATATTATTACTGGACGAGGCCACTAGTGCGCTGGATACAGAATCGGAACAACATGTGCAAGCGGCGCTGGATGCGTTAATGCAGAATCGTACCAGCATTGTCATTGCGCACCGCCTAAGCACTATTGAAAATGCCGATAGAATTTTAGTGATGGAACAAGGTGAGGTTGTAGAAGCGGGTAGCCATCAGGAATTAATAGCAAAAAATGGATACTACACCAAGTTGTACCAAAAAGAATTTGTAGCATAAATTATTATGCTGACAGAATTAATACTAGCAGCTTGGCGGCGCAAGAATGCACTTTATTATCTCGTGCTAGTGCCGCTTTCTTGGTTGTTCGCAGCCATTATTTATATTAGAAAATCTGCCTACCAACTTGGTATTTTAAAATCTTACAGCTTGCCTGTGCCAGTCGTTGTGGTGGGTAATATCACTGTGGGTGGCAACGGCAAAACTCCTGTGGTGATGTGGCTGGTAGAACAACTTAAAAACTATGGCTATCAGCCAGGCGTTGTGAGTCGTGGTTATGGCGGCACCGTCAAACTGCCTACTAGCGTGGATGCTGATAGTAATGCTGGCGAGGTTGGTGATGAGCCCATATTGATTGCGAGTCGTTGTGTGTGCCCGGTATGGGTAGGAGCGAGTCGTGTAAGCGTAGCTACTGAACTATTAAAAGCGCATCCAGATTGCAATATCATCATCAGCGACGATGGTTTGCAGCACTATAGTTTGAGGCGAGATATTGAGATTGTTGTTACCCAGCCTGAGCAACGCACTGACAAGCTGCGGCTTTTACCCGCCGGGCCGTTACGAGAGCCGCTGACGCGCTTAAATACAGTGGACGCGATAGTAAGCAATGGCAAGATTTTCAATAATAAATACAGTATTCCGACAGCGTTTGAAATGCAATTAATCGGTGAACAGTTTTATAATCTGCAAGATAATAATATTAAAGCTAGCGCAGCCGATTTTAAGCATAAAAGTATTAAAGCCATCGCTGGCATCGGCAAGCCAGCGCGATTTTTTGAGCATTTGAATAAGTTGGGATTAACTTTTGCCAGCACAAGTTTTGGCGATCACTATGCTTACACAGCACAAGATTTAGCCCAAATGGATTGCGATGTACTCATTATGACCGAAAAAGATGCGGTAAAATGTAAAGCGTTTGCGCAGGCACACTACTGGGTGTTACCAGTGCAAGCCAGTATTGATACAGGTTTGATGTCACTAGTCTTGAATGAATTAGCTAAGAGGTAACATTATTATGGATTCAAAACTACTGCAAATTTTAGTCTGTCCTGTGACCAAAGGGCCGCTTATTTATGACAAAAAAGCCAATGAGCTCATTTCTAAATCCGCGCGTCTGGCTTATCCCATTCGTGATGGCATTCCTGTGATGCTAGAAGATGAAGCCAGAAAATTGAGCCCTGATGAGAAGATAGATTGACGGGATTTGCAAATGGCTTTTAAGGTCGTCATTCCTGCGCGCTATGCCAGCGCTAGGTTGCCTGGCAAACCCTTATTAGATATTGCTGGTAAGCCTATGGTAGTCAGGGTTGCACAGCAGGCAGAGAAGAGTGGCGCAAGTGAAATTGTGATTGCAACGGATTTCGAAAAAATTATGCAAGTCGCGGCAGCACACAATTTCAAAGCAGTGATGACGCGTGTCACGCATATTTCAGGTACGGATAGAATCGCTGAAGTTGCTCAGCAATTAAATTGGGCTGACGACGAAATTGTTGTTAATGTACAGGGCGATGAGCCGCTGATAGACCCACAATTAATTCAAGAAGTGGCTACGCATTTGGCGAACAGTCTAGATGCAGTGATGGCCACCGCTTGTCACGCTATCCATGATGAAGCTGTGCTACTTAACCCTAATATTGTCAAAGTGGTGATGGATGCCAACGGTAACGCGCTGTATTTCAGCCGTTCGCCAATTCCATACCCGCGTGATGAAGTGTATAAAAATAATATTCAAGCGCATCGCCATATTGGCATTTATGCCTATCGAGTTGGTTTTCTTAAAAAATATGCCGAGCTGACTGTGACAGAATTAGAGAAAATTGAAAGCCTAGAACAGTTAAGAGTATTGCATCATGGCTATAAAATTGGTGTGACAGTGACTGCAAATGCGCCAGAAAGCGGAGTGGATACACAGGCAGATTTAGATTATGTGCGCAGCCTGTTTTAAGCCATTGCAAACAATAATGCCCTGCAAGCCTTGTGTATACTGTCTCGCATAGCCTTAGAACAGATACCCAACAAAAAAAGCGCTGAATCATCAGCGCTTTTTTATTGATGATGACTTATTTAGCAGTAGTATTTTGCATGGTGCTAAATACACCTGTGCTATTGGTTTTTTTTGTAATGTTTTTGTTGTTTGATACTGCGTTTGCAGCAGCAGGCTTGTTTGCTTGTGGCGCTGCTTTGGATGTTTTGGTTTTATCTACATACTCTGAGCGCATATGCGGTGCGGAGTTGACCATATCCTGTGTAACACAAGTACCCATCACGCTTTTGCACTCGGCAAAGGCTTGGCTTGCAAATAGGCTGGTGAATAAAATGGCGAATGCGGGGGCTTTCAATCTTGTGCTCCAAAATAAATAATTCAGGGGAATTTTTGAAAGCGAATTATTGCATAAGCAACCAAGTTATATGTAATATTTTTTAAATAAAATATATTAAGTTGTATTAATATAGCTAATGGTTATATTAAGTAGGAGTCGAGCGAAATATAAAATAAACTGCACCCAGCAAACACAAGCCTGCCCATAAAAAATCTAGCTTTAACGGTTGGTGCATATAAAACACTGCAAATGGCACAAACACGCTCAGCGTAATCACTTCTTGCAGCATTTTAAGTTGCCCAAGTGACAACACGGTAAACCCCATGCGGTTAGCTGGTACTTGAAACAAATATTCCAATAATGCGATACCCCAACTTACCAGCGCAGCAATAATCCAAGGCTTGTTGTTCAGGTTTTTAAGGTGCGCATACCAAGCAAACGTCATAAAGACGTTTGAAATAGTGAGTAGGATGATGGTTTTGAGGATGGTTGGCACGATGTGCCTTTACTGGTCTCTAAATTGTTATAATTAGCGCGACTGATAGCGGGCATTACATTCGGTGGGGCGAGCATAGAACATCGCCAACCACAAAAATTAACAGTAATTACTAGACAGCAGCTTCGCCAGTTTCGCCTGTTCTAATTCTAATCACTTGTTCTACCGCACTGACAAAAATTTTACCATCGCCAATTTTGCCAGTATGTGCAGCTTTGATAATAGCTTCCATGCTGGCTTCAACTAGGTCGTCGCCAACTACTAACTCAAGCTTAATTTTGGGCAAAAAATCCACCACGTACTCAGCGCCGCGGTAAAGCTCGGTATGGCCTTTTTGGCGGCCAAAACCTTTTACCTCAGTCACGGTAAGGCCATTCACGCCAATTTCAGATAGCGCTTCGCGCACTTCATCTAGTTTAAAAGGTTTAATCACTGCTTCAATTTTTTTCATGCCAGCTCCCTAATTTCGCCTAAATTTTAATACTAAATTTTCTACTTCAATTTTTATACCAGTGCACTAATCAAATTTTACTGATTATTAAATTTTAATTTACATGTTATCGGATAACGCCTATCTTTACCAAATCCTCTTTGCGTAATTCTAACCCCAACTGGCGCTTGGCGGCGCTTATATTCGTTGCGGTCTATTAAATTTGTAACGCGGTTGACATCTTTTTCAGAAAATCCAAGTTTAACAATGGCGCTGCGGCTTAAATCTTCTTCCACATACGCTTGCATAATGGCGTCTAAAATTTCGTAAGATGGTAGGCTATCTTGGTCGGTTTGGTTGGCGTGCAGTTCGGCGCTGGGCGCACGCGTGATAATGCGTTCTGGAATCACTTTGGAAAGACTATTGCGATATTCAGCCAGTTTGTACACCAGCGTTTTAGGCACGTCTTTCAATAACGAGAACCCGCCCGCCATGTCGCCATACAGTGTGCTGTAGCCCACCGCCATTTCTGATTTATTGCCAGTCGTCAGCACAATACTGCCAAATTTATTGCTGAGCGCCATCAGCAACATGCCGCGGATACGCGCTTGCAAATTTTCCTCTGCGGTGTCAAAAGGCAAATCACCAAACTCAGGCGCCAAAGTCTTACGAAAAAGCTCAAATAAATCTTTAATGGGCAATTGGCTGTATTGAACGCCGACCAAATTCGCCATTTCTACGGCATCACCTACACTCATGCTGGCGGTAAACTCGGATGACATCAACACCACTTTCACTCTTGAAGCGCCAAGCGCATCTACTGCTATCGCTAATGTAAGTGCAGAATCGATGCCACCAGATAAGCCTAATACAATACTAGGAAAACCATTTTTATTGACATAATCTGCTAAGCCCAGCTTAAGCGCAAGGTAGACGGAGGCTTCAAGGCTAAGTGTGGGTGGTATTGCAGCTTTAACTGGCTGATGATTGAGGATATCAACGTAACTTAAGGACTCTACAAAGCTAGGTAGTTGCTGCGTCAGCTTACCAGTGCCATCTAACACGAATGAGGCGCCATCAAACACTAGCTCATCTTGGCCGCCGACTAAATTAGCGTAAATAATGGGCAAGCCTGTTTCTCTTGCGCGCTCGGCAATCACCTCGTAGCGCGTCTCTAGTTTGTCCATATGGTAAGGCGAGGCGTTAAGCGAGAGCAAAAATTCTGCACCTGCTTGTTTGGCTTTCATCGCAGGCCAAGACTCCCAGCCATCCGCGCATATTATGACGCCAAATTGCGCGCCTTGGTGATTAAATACTAACGGTGTATCACCCGCTTCAAAATAACGCTCTTCATCAAACACGCTGTAATTAGGCAGGCATTGTTTGTGATAAGTAGCTTGGATTTTGCCATTTTCGATGAGCGAAGCTGCATTGTATAAATGGCCATTTTCAACATGCGGGTGGCCAACTAATAGGGAGATATTTTTTACCTGCTCTGCAAGCCGCTTCAGTGCTTGTTTGCAGGCCTGTTTAAAGTCATCACGAAACAATAAATCCTCTGGGGGGTAACCACACAAAGCGAGTTCTGGCGTTACTATCAGGCTGGCGCCAGCTTGTTGTGCACGGTTAGCAAAGTCTAGTATTTTGTTGGCATTGCCAGCGATGTCGCCAACCATGGCATTGATTTGACCGATAGCTATTTTCATAGCGTAAATTGTAAAGTGGCGATTTTCATGAGGATGTTGGCTTAATCCTTTTATAAATCAGTTTTGACAAGAAGGCGAGCTGAAGACAGTACAACTACTACGGCGAAGCGAAGGCGACATAGCCAGAATAACGGAGGTAGGCATTGATTTATAAGAGGATTTAATACTTGCCACCAGCGTCTTTAATCATCTTAACGATTTCTGGCTCGCCTTTCTTAAGCGCGTAGACATAAGCGGTGAGGCCGTATTTGTCACGCGCTTTCACATCCGCCTTGTATTCCAGTAACAATTTCACCATCTCTTGCGAGCCAGTATCCACTGCTACCTGCAGCAACGGTGTACCTTCAGAGTCTTCATGGTCAACATCCGCTTTGTTTGCCAGTAGCGTTTTTGCCACTTCCACTTGCGATTTTTTCACCGCCCATGTCAGCGCAGTCCAGCGCGATTGATCTTGTTCATCCACCTTGGAACCACGGCTTAGCATGTAGGCCACTGCAGGGGTATGCCCTTCACGCGCTGCATAAATCAATGCTGTGGCGCCCTGTCTATCGTGCGCGTTGGCTTGTGCGCCTTGCGCCATCAGCGCTGTAATCGTGGGCACATCACCACTTTTGGCCGCGTACATCAGCGCTGTTTTGCCATCGTCACTTTTGGCATTGGCATCTACGCCATGCTTAATCATGAGATTGACGATTTCGCTGAAACCAGAAGTCGACGCCATGCCAAACGCGCTCCAACCACTTTCATCGCGGATTTTTGGGTCAGCGCCTTTTTCTAGCAACACTTTTACCGTTTCAATATGATTTTTCTTGGTGGCAAACATAATCGGTGTCCAGCCGCCGTTATCTTTAGCATTGACTTGCGCGCCTTTGCTGATGAGTAAGCTGGCTACATCCGCACGATTTTTACGTGCTGCGTACATCAGCGCAGTAATGCCATTTTCATCTTTGGCTTCTACATTCCCGCCACTTTCCAATATGGCTTTTACCGTCGGCACATCACCTTTGGATGCTGCGGTGAGCAGGTAAGCAACATCTGCCGCAAAGCCTACTTGTGGAGCAAAAAAGTGTGTAGCCAATAACAAAAATAAAACTAACTGTTTTTTCAATGACAACCCTTTATTTTGATAATGTTGTTTACTTTGAACGGCCTTTTAATTGAATGGCTTGCAACACTGCCTCGCCCAAGCCGGCGGGTGAGTTAGCCACTACACAACCAGCAAGTTCAAGAGCTTTAATTTTATCTTCAGCACGCCCAGACCCGCCAGAGATAATCGCGCCTGCATGCCCCATGCGTTTGCCTGCTGGCGCAGTGAGGCCAGCAATATAAGCAGCCACCGGTTTAGTGACATGATGTTTAATATAATCCGCCGCGGCTTCCTCATCGCTACCACCGATTTCGCCCACCATGATAATGGCTTCAGTTTCAGGGTCTGCCTCAAATAAGCTGAGGCATTCAATAAAATTCAACCCTTTAATTGGATCGCCACCAATACCCACACAAGTGGTTTGACCTAACCCCAGCGCAGTCGTTTGATGCACAGCTTCATAAGTGAGTGTGCCCGAACGCGACACGACACCGACTTTGCCGCGCAAATGAATGCTGCCTGGCATAATGCCAATTTTGCATTCATCTGGCGTGATAATGCCAGGGCAATTGGGGCCGATGAGCTTAACACCATTGGCTTTAATCGCGGCTTTTACGTTGAGCATATCCAACACAGGAATGCCTTCAGTAATACATACGATTAGCGCAATGCCCGCATCGGCTGCTTCTAAAATAGAATCTGCCGCATAAGCGGGTGGTACATAAATCACGCTGGCGTTGGCTTTGGTGTCGCGCACCGCATCGCGCACGGTGTTGAATACAGGCAGCTTTAAATGTTGCTGGCCACCTTTGCCAGGTGTCACGCCACCCACCATTTTTGTGCCATAAGCCAGCGCTTGCTCGCTGTGAAAAGTGCCTTGTTTGCCAGTAAAGCCTTGGCAGATAACACGGGTGTTTTTATCTACTAAAATAGCCATTACTGTGTTGCCTTCACTGCTTGCTTGGCCACATCGGTTAAGTTTTCTGCCGAGATAATATTCAATCCGCTTTCGCGCAGCATTTGTTTACCTAAATCCACATTGGTACCTTCTAAACGCACGATGACAGGGATAAGCATACCGACTTCTTTCACCGCGGTAATAATGCCTTCGGCAATAATATCGCAGCGCATAATGCCGCCAAAAATATTGACCAGTATGGCTTTTACATTGCTATCAGCCAAAATAATTTTAAATGCCTTGGTCACGGTTTTGGCTGTGGCGCCGCCGCCCACGTCTAAGAAATTAGCAGGCGCGCCGCCATGCAGCTTAATCAAATCCATAGTCGCCATCGCCAAACCCGCGCCATTGACCATGCAACCAATATTGCCGTTAAGCGCAATGTAATTGATGCCAGCTGCATGTGCTGCTGCTTCTTTAGCGTCTTCTTGGCTTAAATCACGTAGCTCGCTCAAATCTTTATGCCTGTAAAGCGCGTTGTCATCCACACTCATTTTGCAATCCAGTGCGACTAATTTGCCATCCGTTGTTACAATCAACGGATTGATTTCCAGCAAGCTTAAATCGTTTTCTTTAAACAGTTTGTACAAACCTTTAAGTAACTTAGTAAACGCAGCAATTTGCTCACCGCTTAAATTTAGCGCAAACGCCAAATTGCGTGCTTGATAACCCACCAAACCATTCAACGGGTCGCACACTTCTTGCAGAATTTGTTCAGGATGATGGGCCGCAATCTCTTCAATATCCATACCACCTGCGCTGGAAGCCACCACCACCAAGCGCTCATGCGTCCTGTCCACTAGCATCGATAAATACAGCTCATGTGCAATCGGCAGCGTTTCTTCTACCAGCACTTGGTTCACCAGTTGACCGTCTGGGGCATTTTGGT
This sequence comes from Pseudomonadota bacterium, assembly GCA_020053735.1. Lineage (GTDB taxonomy): Bacteria > Pseudomonadota > Gammaproteobacteria > Burkholderiales > Methylophilaceae > Methylotenera_A. The sequence continues at coordinate 87,889 of JAGVMP010000004.1, read as the reverse complement.
AGGTGACTAAAGGGTTGCCTAATAGTTTTTTTGCGTAGGCTTCAACTTCAGTAAGTGAGTCTAACAACTTAACACCACCCGCTTTGCCGCGCCCGCCTGCGTGAATTTGCGCTTTGACTACATATTGACCGCGGTATTGACCGCCATATTGTTCGCTATTGATACTTTTTGCGGCAGTCACTGCGCCAGCAGCATCGCCAGCAACCGCGCCAATAGGGGTTGGTAGGCCGTACTGTTTTAATAAATTTTTGGCTTGATATTCGTGTAAATTCATTTTAGAGTGGGATTTAGGATTTGTTTTATTTAAATTATATTTAACTTCCGATATTTTCGCGCAAAAGCGCTATTGAAGCTAGCAAAACCAACAATAAAGGACGCAAGATGAGCACTGCATCACAAACTTTACGCGACATTACTGGCCTAGGTTACAGCCCAGCGAGTTTGAAAGACTCTGCCTTGATTATGGTGGATTGCCAGAATACCTATCGGCACGGCATCATGCAGCTCACTAATGTGGAGCCTGCCATTAAGGAAGCACAAAAATTATTGACCATGGCACGCGATTTAAAAGTGCCAATTATTCATATTCAGCATGATGCAGGGGTGGGTACGCCGTATGATGTAACAGCAGAGATTGGCCAGATTTCAGCAGAAGTTGCTCCAAAAAATGGCGAAAATGTGATCACCAAAAATTACCCAAACTCGTTCATCGCCACGCCGCTTGAGATGCAATTAAAAGCTTTAGGTATTGAAAACCTCGTATTGGCGGGCTTTATGACGCATATGTGCATTAACTCCACTGCACGTGGTGCGTTTAACTTGGGCTTTAAACCAACAGTGATTGCCAGTGCTTGCGCAACGCGTAGTTTGGTGGGTGCAAATGGCAAAGTAGTTGATGCAGAAACGATGCACGAAGCCGCTTTGGCTGCGATTCGCGATTTATTTGCCGTGGTGCTGGATGATGTAGCAAGCTTAAAAGCTTAATCGATATTTAAAATCATTAGATTTTAAATCATTAAAACAGATGCCCTGCAACCGCAAGGGTTGTCCCCGCAGAATATACCAGCTAAAGCTGGTTATTCATGCGTGAAAGCCAATATCCATGAGGCTTGCAGGGCATCTGTTTTTCACACGTGATTAACCAGCTTTCGTATGACCAATCTGTTTGTTTAAATCTTGCTGCTATAAGTCTTGTTCCCAGGCATTGCCATACACTTTACCGTTGCGCGATAAAATGAACATTTGGTACATGCTGGTAAACCACATAAATGTGGATGCCAAACTGTAGCCTACGCCAGCAATAATAGTGAAGTAAGCAAAGCCTGGGCTTAATTTAGTCAACCACCAAGACAATATGTCGATAATTAAAAAGCCAAATGGGAAAGCAATCGCCAATACTTTCAATATTTTTGGCACGCCCACTGCAAAGCTAAAAATAAAGCCCATAAAGAAGAAGATGAAGCTGATGCCAAACAAATGGATATGCGAGACGCGGGTGAGGTTTTGGATGCTTTCGCCTTCACCCGTGGCAGCCACGATTTGTACCTCTTCAAAATTGTTAAAGTTGGGGATATTGGGGACTACGCTGTGGCAAGACACGCAATTTTTGGCAAATACGTCTTTAAAATGCGCGTCCCAATCCGCTTTTGGCGCGCCTTTGCGCACCCACTGAATAATATCCGCGCGCGTTTCATCGGGCGCCATCGCCTTCATCGATCCATTTAACATGCTTTCTAGCTTGCTATGCGTTCTGTCGCCGTAATAACTGTAAACGATGTCGTTTTTAGATAAGCCAATTTTGCCATCTGCCATGCCGTGGGTAAGCATAATCTGCAAGCCCGCCATCAGCAAGCCCACGCCGATCACTAATAAATAGCCTGCAAACAGCGCTTTTAAAGGTTTAGGCAAATTGGGTAAGTTTAACCAGCTTAAGCCAGATGTTGTGCTAGTGACAGCAGGCACTTTTTTGTCTGATAATTTTGCGGTGGTTTTGGCTTGTGATTTAGGGGTGGGTTTTGAAGGTGCTTTTGCTTCGGGCTTCATGGTTTGCTTTCGATACAGAATGTAAAAATCATAGCATTCAAAGATGAAATAACAAAGTCAGCTTTCATAATTTTTATCAATATTTGGTATTAAAAGCCTGAGTTATACCCAATAACAGGCCAATGCTATAATCAGGGTTTAGTCATTATCATTTTACTTAACTTTTTTTCTTAGTAGGTTTTATGCGTTTAGTTATTCAAGGCCGTGCTATTGGCATGGCGCATCTCACTCATATCCATCGCATTGTTGGTGGTAGCACGCAGTTTATGCAAATTGACGAGCACGCCTATTACTTGCCTACTGATTTAACTGATGTCACTGAAGTTAAAGATTTCTGCGCTGCGCAAAGTATTGATTGCGCGCTGGTGCCCGATGTGCAGCGTCTAAGCCAATTTGGCTTGTGTGTGATGGACATGGATTCGACGCTGATTAATATTGAGTGCATTGATGAAATTGCAGACATGATGAATCTGAAACCACAGGTGGCGGCGATTACCGAATCTGCCATGCGCGGTGAATTAGACTTTGCCACCAGCCTAAAAAAGCGGGTAGCATTGTTAAAAGGCCTGGATAAAATGGCACTAAGACGCGTCATTGACGAACGCCTACAGCCTAATCCTGGCGCGGTAGAATGGATTGCTACCTGCAAAGCCAACAACATTAAAACCATGGTTGTGTCTGGTGGCTTTAGCTTATTTGCCAACCATGTAAAAGACTTGCTGGGTTTGGATTATGCAGTGGCTAATACGCTAGAAATTGTAGATAACAAGCTTACTGGTAATGTGCTCGGTGATATCGTAGATGCCGACCGTAAAGCAATGGAGTTATTGACGTTGCGTGAAACGCTAAACTTAAGATTTGACCAGACGATTGCAGTGGGCGATGGCGCCAATGATCTAAAAATGATGAAAGTAGCTAGTGTGGGCGTAGCCTACCACGCAAAACCTATTGTTCAGCAACATGCCACTTATGCTTTAAATTTTAGTGGCTTGGATGGCATAAGAAACTTATTTGTAGCCTAAAGCAAAGCCAATTCAGCTTCGGTAAATCCAGCGAGTCTTCTGGCTTCTAGATTAAATGGCGGTTTTAATTTTGGTGCGCTATATTGTTGGCATAGTTGTTTAAAAGTGGCGATTGGTTCTAATTTTCGTTCGTTGCAAAGCCAGTTAAACCAGTGATTACCAATCGCCACATGGCCAATTTCGTCGCGCAAAATAATATCTAAAATTTCAGCCATTGCTAAATCGTCTATTTGCGCAAATTTGTTGCGCAATTCTGGGCTGGCATCTAGACCACGCGCTTCCATGGTGCGCGGCACTAAAGCCATGCGCGCAAGCACATCATCCTTAGTTCTATCTACCATTTCCCATAAGCTATTGTGACCACTGAAGCTGCCGTATGCATAACCCAACGTTTTCAAATGTGCGTTTAAAAGCGAGAAATGATAAGCTTCTTCAATCGCGACTTTTAGCCAATCGGTGTAATAGTTTTCGGGCATATTGCCAAAACGCCAAATCGCATCCAGCGCCAAGTTAATGGCGTTGAATTCAATGTGGGCGAGGGCGTGAATCAGTGCAGCGCGGCCTTCTGCAGTGCGCATGCTGCGTTTGGGCAGCAAGAGCGGTGCGACTAATTCAGGTTTGTTTGGTCGGCCTGGGATTGTATTTAAGATGCTCTGGTAGCCGCATGGATATTGGTCTGTGACGATTCTATAATCAAGAATTTTACCTAAAGATAAAACCCCAGCAGCTTTGTTTGAGGCATTGCATTCACAAAGCCAGGTTAAGGCCAACTGACGTAATTCGCTCAACTTGATTGCACGCTTATTTGAGTGGAATAAAATCCAGTTCGCCAGCCTTCATGTCAGGCACCATTAAGTAGGCTTCATCTTTAGTAATGGCAATATCTGCTGCGGATTGATAACCCTCTTTTAACAGGGTGACATCCCCTTTGGTGCTTATGCTAAACACTTTTCCATTTTTCCAGTCGCTCACATACATGGTGCCATTGGAGTGATGTACCACGCCATCGCCACCGCCAAAGCCTTCAGCAATATCGGTGAGTGCCTGTGTTTTTTGGTTATAGGTGTATAAGATACCAGATGTGAAATCGACATAAATCAACACGTCGCCGGTGTCATCCGCCATCAAGCCATTAGGCGCCATCACGCGCGCATCTTGTTTGCCATCAATCAGCAATTTCACTTGCCCATTCGCATCGATTTTATAGATGATGCCACCTTTGCCCGTACCCATAATATCGCCACTGTCGGATACATATAAATTGCCTTGCGGGTCGGCTTCCAAATCGTTGAAAAATTGTGGAGTGACTGGAAATGCTTCTGTCGCAGCAAAGACAATGCTTTGGCCATCAGGCGTAATTTTTATAATTTTGTTTTTATCTGCTACAAACAGGTTTTCGCCAATCATCGCTAAACCTTTAGGGTCATCTAAGCCTTTAGCGAAAACCGAGGCTTTACCACTGGTGTCAATCACTGTAATTTGGCCATCAGCATCTTTACCCATTTCGTTAATTTCGGAAATAAAAATGCGTCCATCTTTAGCTTGCACAACAGACTCAGGGGTTTTTAAGCCAGTAATTTTTTGTTTAGGGGCATCTTGCGCTGCTTCTATTTGTTGCGCGTCTTGTGCTTCATTGCTACAACCTGCGCTCATCAAGCTGGTTGCAATGGCAAATGCTGAAATTAAGTTTTTCATTTATTCTGGACCTTTTATGAGATGTTAATAATAAAATTTGGCGGCTGGCAAACTGTCTAGCGTATCACAAATACTTTTGGGGTCTTGCATTTTAGGTTTGTCTAAAGTGGCTAAAAACGCTTTGTCGGTTTCTAGTTTTTTAATCACTTTATCCATGGCTTTGGCGTAAGCTTTTTCCATATAAAAATCTGGCTTGACGCCAAGATCACCATTTTGTTGCGCTTGCTTTTTAATCACGGTAAGTGAGTTCTCATACGTTGGTGCTTCAGCGCCTTTGGTATAAGCACGCGCAATAATTTCGCCATGAAACACACGTAATTGGGCGTTGTAAAACATATGTGGTTCTAACAGTAGCACGACATTGGCAGGTGCGCTGCAATCGCCTACATTAGCAAAACGTTTTTTTAGCGCCTTAAGCGCAGCTTTTTCTGCCAGCGGGCCTTTCATGTGCCACACATCCAAATAGGGGTGTAGCAAGCGCACAGGGTGTTCATAGTGGGTTTGGCCGATGTGCATGGCGATAGTGCCGGGCAGCTTGACTGGCTGGGTTTCGGCCTGCGCAGTGGCGCAAAATATTAGACTTAAAATAGAGATGGTGAGCAATTTTTGCATGCGGTGCTTTCTATTAACTTTAGTGGCTGATGCTTACAATAAGCGCAGTTTGAATGATTTGCTTATTATTTTGCTTTATAGCTGATGCGGTAAATAGTGTTCGCGCGGTCATCCGACACGTACAATGCGCCATCTGGACCAGTGACGACATCAACAGGCCGTCCCCATGCCTCGTTCTTACTATTATTGAGCCAGCCAGTGGCAAAATCAATGACTTCAACCGGGTTATCACCATTAAATTTAACGCGTACCAGCTTGTAACCGCTCAATTGCTTACGGTTCCATGAGCCATGTAACGCAAGGATGGCATCATTTTTATATTCATCAGGGAAATTAGTTTTGTCTAAAAATGTGACACCAATTGGCGTGGAATGGGAAGTTAAAGTAATCGCGGGCGGCATGGCAGTTTTACAAAAATCGACTTCACCCACAAAATTGGGATCTTGCGTCATGCCACCCTTGCCATCACCCCAGCAATAAGGCCAGCCATAATGTTTGCCAGTTTCAATTTTATTAAAGTGTTCTGGCGGTAGTTCATCATTTACTTTGCCATTTTTCTTGTCGCTACGCATATCAGAGCCGTTATTGGTGGCAAACATAGCACCCGTTTTGGGATGCCATGCAAAGCCTTGACTGTTGCGCAAACCGCTAGCCCAAGTGGCGTTTGGCGCATGGCGACCTAAAGTTTGTAATGCGCCTGCCGCTTTACCTTCTAACGTATATCTTAAAATCGTTGCGCGTAACGGGTTGTCTTCTACGCATACATTACAACTAGAGCCCACGTTAAGATATAAGTGATTATCTGGCCCCAATTTGATGGTTTTTACGGTGTGATGTCCGTAAGGCAAATTACGAATAAACGGTTTAGGCGCTGACCACCTATTTTCTGTTTTTGTGAGTTTAATGACACCATCTTGGTTGGCCACCAGCAAATCATCACCGATAAATGCCAAGCCATGCGGTGTATTCAATGCGTCAGAGATTAAAACTGCTGCCTCAGCAAGCCCGTCTTTATTGGCGTCTGGCAGCATGACTACTTGGTTGCTATTTGCTAAAGATACAAATAGATTGCCACCTTTATCAAACGCCAGCATGCGCGGTGCAGTTTCTAATTTCGCAAATAGTTTGATTTCAAAGCCAGCGGGCAAGTTAAGGTTTAGCGCATTCGGCGGCTCGGCAGCGCTTGCGCAACTGAGTGTAGACAGGCTGCAAAAAGCCAGTTGAATGTAAGTGCTGACTTTATAAAAGATTGCTTCAATCATAGTTTTTAGATAGATTAAGTTAGAGGTATTAGGTCAGTACATCTGACCAAATATTGGCCGCCCATGCCTGTGCATAATCGCCTTCTTGCACCGATGGCTTCAGTGATACACCACCACCTTCAGCAGCCACCATAATTTTTTTGTTGGTATCAAAGCGGTAAACCGTCGCCACGTGCATCGCCTCTTTATCGCTCACAAAGCTGTAGCAAGTATTGGCAAACACGGGTGCAGGGTCTGGCGTACGGTTAAACATTAACTCTACCACTGCGCTGGCACAAATACGTGCTTGATTGGTGGCCATGTGTGCCGATTTTGGCAAGTTGCTGTCAATCGCATCGCCGATGACGTGAATGTTTGGCACTGCGGTCGATTCATAGGTAATAAAACTCACTTCACACCAGCGCTTATCGGCATTATCCACGCCCGCTAGTTGTGCAGGTTTGCCGGCACGTTGCGGTGGAATAATATTCAGCACACTAGCTGTAACCGTTTCAAAATCTGTTTTCACGGTTTTAGTTTTAACGTCAACTTCTGCGATGATATTGTTGGGGCGATAATCCACCATGCCAGGATAAATGTCTACCCACACTTTGGTAAATAAGCCTTTTTTAGAAGTAATTTCAGCATTGGCATCCAGCACAATAATTTTGCTTTTTGGTTTATGCGCTTTTAGGTAGCTGGCCACTTGGCTCGCTCGCTCGTAAGGCCCTGGTGGACAGCGATAGGGCGCGCGTGGTACGTTCATCACAAACACACCACCATCTGGCATGGCTTCCAGCTGCTTGCGTAAATTCACAGTTTGCCAACCAGCTTTCCACGCATGTGGAATCTCCTGTTGTGCAGTTTCTAAATTCGGCAGAGTGTCATACATCATGTCGATGCCAGGCGCTATGATCAGGCGGTCGTAAGACACCTCGCCACGCTTCATCGTTATTTTTTTGGTGGTAGTGTCAATCGTGGTGACTTCGTCTTTGATCCAAGTGACACCATGATTTTTTTGCACTAAATCGTAGCCAAAGGTTAAGTCATGAATACTTTTACTGCCACCTAGTACCAGATTGCTGAGCGGGCAGGAGACAAATTGGCTGGATTTTTCAATCACCATGACTTCAATACTGCCTGCACTCCATATGCGAATGTATTTGGCTGCTGTAAGGCCAGCATAACCGCCGCCAATGACCACCACGCGACCGATGGTTTTTGTGTTTTGCTTGTTTAAACCTGCACAAGCTGTAAGGAAACTGGGTGCTAGGCTGACAGCGCCTAAACTGAAGCCAGCTTTTATAGTGTTTTTAATAAAAGCACGACGTTTAACGTTGTTCATGACTGGATTTTAAAGTCTGCGGCTGTGGCACTTGGCTAGGCACACGCTTTTGCTTAGAGAAGTATTCAGCAAGTAAATTGATTTCGTCTACGTTAAGGCCTTTTGCATGTCGATGCATGACCGTAGCGGGGCGGCTACCGTCTTTAAACGCTACCATTGCTGCAGTGAATTTGTCGCCATCCATGCCAGCGAGCACGGCATTACCATGTAGGGCATTGCCATTACTGCCATGGCATGCTGCGCAAGAGGCGGCAAGTGTACGAATGTGCGGCGTGTTGCTAAAGGTTTCTGTAGAAGAAACCACCTCAGCTGCGTGAGCAACCGAGATGATGAATGTTATGACGGACAAGCTAATAAAAATTGAATATTTCATCATGTTTTTATTCTAGCCTAAAACATCATTGTAAAGACGTTTTATAAGGTTGCGTGACTTAATGTCACATGTGTTAAGTTACATTAGATTACTCGAAGCATTTGCCTTCGATGCAACCATCATCCTTAACGCCCATTTCTGTCAGCATTTTTACCATATCTGGTCTGTCTGCATCACGGAAAAAGCGAATTAATGAAACATCTGCTTTCATTTTAACATTGACATCGGCACCTTTGCTGGCAAGGTATTTAGCCAAATCCATATGGCCATTCAATACGGCCAAGTGAAAAGCAGTGTGATATGCCACTGGGTGAATGTAATTGATATCCGCACCCTTGCTTAGCAAGTACTTCACCACACCCATTTGGCCTTTGTTAGCTGCCATTTGTAGTGGCGCCCAGCCGAAAAATTTTTCATTCACAATGTTTGGGTCGGCCTTTACAAATTTTTCTACTACTTTCATTTTGCCTTCAGTCAGGCCGTCGCTAAACTCTACTTGTTCGTCATCGGTAATTGCCATACTGTTGAGTGAAAAACTTAAAGTCAGTACCGCAAATAATGTTTTTAACATGTTCATACTACATTTTCCCTTTATTAAAAACGCTTAAAAAGTTTAAGCGACAAATTTTCTTGCATTTCGGAACATCCGCATCCAAGGCGCATCTTCTTGCCAATCGTCAGGATACCATGAATGCTGTACCGAGCGGTATACTCGCTCGGGATGCGGCATCATAATACTAAAACGCCCATCTGTGCTAGTTAAGCCAGTAATCCCTTGTGGCGAGCCGTTAGGATTAAACGGGTAGACTTCGGTTGGCGTTGACGCACCAGATGTTGGTGCTATAAAGCGCATCGTAACCAATTTTTTTTCTAACACGCTATTGACAGCACTTGCGCTAGAAAATTCCGCAAAACCTTCACCATGCGCAACGGCAATAGGCATGCGGCTCCCAGCCATGCCATTAAAAAACAGTGAGGGCGATTCTAATACTTCCACCATGGCAAAGCGCGCTTCAAACTGCTCAGATTTATTTTTAACAAAGTGCGGCCAGTGTGCACTGCCAGGGATAATGCTGTGCAAGTTGCTCATCATTTGGCAGCCATTGCATACGCCTAGCGCGAATGAATCGGTGCGGTTAAAAAATGCACTGAATTCTTCATTCGCTCTGGCGTTAAATAAAATGGACTTTGCCCAGCCTTCACCAGCGCCTAGTACATCGCCATAGCTAAAGCCACCGCAGGCTACAAAACCAGCAAAATCTTTAAGTGATGTTCGCCCACTGATAATGTCGCTCATATGCACATCAAATGTGGCAAAGCCTGCGCGGTCAAATGCAGACGCCATTTCCACTTGGCCATTGACGCCTTGTTCGCGCAAAATTGCCATTTTGGGACGGCTTAAATTTAAATATGGTGCGCTAGACTTAATTCCCAAGTCGTCGTCAATATCAAATGTGGTATGCACATTTAAGCCAACATCAGCAGTGTTTAAAATGCGGTCATACTCTTGTTGCGCACATGCAGGGTTATCGCGCAGGCTTTGCATGTGATAAGTGGTTTCAGACCACATTCTATGTAAATTCACGCGAGTGTCTGCAAACACTGTTTGGCCATTAGAGGTGATATTGATTGCATTCTCAGTGGTCACTGCACCAATAATATGTGCACTTAAGTGTTGATTCAATTGCGCCAAAATTGCATCGGCTTCACTGGCGCGCACTTGAATAACTGCGCCTAATTCCTCATTAAATAGTGCACTGACGATATCGCTAGCAAGTGCATTACCATTAGTATTATTTATGGTGACTTGCAGACCACATCTGCCAGCAAATGCCATTTCGCAAAGCGTGGTAAACAAGCCGCCGTCACTGCGGTCGTGATACGCTAAAATTTTATTCTCAGCATTTAACTTTTGAATTTCTGCAAAAAACGCTTTTAATTGTTCGGGTGAATCAACATCGGGCGCTTCGTTGCCAATTTGGTTGTATACCTGAGCCAAACTGCTACCACCTAAACGGTTCTTGCCATTGCCTAAATCAATTAAAATGAGCTTGGTTTCACCCAGGTTTTGATTAGCCAGGTTTTGATTAGAAAAACTTGTCCTCAACTGCGGAGTTAGAGTTTTACGCGCATCGGTTATATTAGCAAAGGCAGTGACAACTAAAGAGATGGGGGAAGTGACCGCTTTATCTAGGCCATCTTCGTTCCACACCGTCTTCATGCTCATTGAGTCTTTGCCGACAGGAATGCTGATTCCCAGTGCTGGGCACAGTTCCATGCCCACCGCTTTTACGGTTGCAAATAGTGCAGCGTCTTCACCCGCATGTCCTGCAGGCGCCATCCAGTTTGCGGAAAGTTTTAAGTTGCTAATGTCATCAATTTGCGCAGCAGCGATGTTGGTGATTGCTTCACCAATCGCCATACGGCCAGAGGCAGGCGCGTTAATCAGTGCCAGCGGCGCCTTTTCGCCAATGGCAAAGGCTTCTCCTGCGTAGGTTTGGTAGCCAGCTAGCGTGACGGCCACATCGGCCACAGGCACTTGCCACGGCCCCACCATTTGGTCACGTGCGATTAGTCCCGTAACCGTGCGGTCGCCAATCGTAATCAGAAATGTTTTATCCGCCACGCCTGGTAGCCTTAACACACGCGCTGCAGCGTCTTTGAAGTCGATTTTGCTCGTATCAAAAGTGCTTAATTTTTTGGCAACCCTTTTCACGTCGCGTGTCATTTTGGGTGGTTTGCCCAGTAATACGCTTAACTCCATGTCCACAGGTTTGTTACCAAAATGGCTATCCGCCACCGTTAAATGACGTTCTGAAGTGGCGTAACCTACAATGGCGAAGGGTGCGCGTTCGCGTTCACATATGGCTTTAAATGCTGCTAAATTCTCTGGTAGCACTGCCATGACGTAACGCTCTTGCGCCTCGTTACTCCATAACTCTCTTGGACTCATGCCAGGTTCTTCGTTATGCACATTGCGCAAATCAAACTTTGCGCCCACTTTGGCGTCATTCACCAATTCAGGGAAGGCGTTGGAAATGCCGCCCGCACCGACGTCGTGAATGCTCAGAATTGGGTTTTTCTCGCCCAGTTGCCAGCAACGGTCTATCACTTCTTGCGCACGACGTTGCAACTCTGGGTTGCCACGTTGTACCGAATCAAAATCTAAATTCTCGGTATTGCTGCCTGTATCCATGCTGCTGGCCGCGCCGCCGCCCAAACCGATTAACATGGCAGGGCCGCCCAGTTGAATGAGGGCTGCGCCTGCCGGAATTGCATTTTTATGTGAGTGACTGGCTGAAATATTGCCTACACCGCCTGCCAGCATGATGGGTTTATGATAACCACGCACTTCGCCATTATTCTCTAGCTCAAATGTGCGGAAGTAGCCTGCAATATTGGGGCGACCAAATTCATTGTTATAGGCGGCCCCACCGAGTGGGCCATCGGTCATGATTTGCAACGGTGTGGCGATTCGGCCAGGTTTACCGTATGGCTTCTCCCACGGTTGTGCAAAGTTTGGAATGTTTAAGTTAGATACGGAAAAGCCAGTTAAGCCCGCCTTAGGTTTAGAGCCAATTCCTGTCGCACCTTCGTCACGAATCTCACCTCCCGCTCCTGTGGCCGCGCCCGCAAAAGGCGAAATAGCAGTAGGGTGGTTATGCGTTTCCACCTTCATCAGGTAGTGCATTTCGTCTTCATTAAAGCTGTATTCGCCATTTGAGTTGGGATAAAAGCGCTGCGTTTTTTGCCCAGCTACAATGGAAGAATTATCAGAATAGGCAACAACAGTGTGACCAGGGTTAAGTTTATGCGTGTTACGTATCATGCCAAACAGACTAATATCTTGCTGTTCACCATCAATCACCCAGTCGGCGTTAAAAATTTTATGGCGACAATGCTCCGAGTTGGCTTGCGCAAACATCATCAATTCCACATCCGTTGGGTTGCGGCCAATTTTGCTAAAGTTCTCTACCAAATAGTCTATTTCGTCGGGTGACAGCGCCAAACCCATGTCGCTATTGGCTGCGTTTAATGCGGTCGCACCACCTTGTAAAATATCGACGCTGCTCAACGGTTTTGGCTCTGCATGGTGATAGAGTTTTTCGGCATCGTTTAGATCGCTCAATACCGTTTCTGTCATACGGTCGTGAATGGCGGCTTTTAGTGCGGTGTTTTCACTTTCATTTAGTTCGCCACTGCTTTCCACATAAAACGCAATGCCGCGTTCAATACGTAAAATGCTTCCTAAGCCACAGTTGTTGGCAATATCGGTGGCACGAGATGCCCATGGTGAAATGGTGCCAATGCGTGGAATAACTAAATATAGTGATTTTTGCTTAGAATCATTTTTTATGTCGCCAGAGACCGCATGGATATTGGCCTGCAGAGCATCAGTATGCGCACCATAGGTTAAAATTTGTTTTAAAGTGCTTTGCTCAGCTTTGCTTAATACTGCGTTGCTAAATACAAAATGTACGAACTCAGTATTAATATTGACTATGTTTGGTGCAGATTTTTTTAAGGATGCATGTAATTTATCCAGCCGAAATGCAGATAAAGCAGGGCTACCACGAAAGCTTAAAAAGTGTGCGTTGGAAGAAGATTTAGCTAAAGAATTAGACATGTAAGGCGATGCTTATTGTTTGAAAATAATCAGTCAGTATTTTAACAGAAAGCGCCACATGTTTGGCGCGGGCGATTTGATAAAGCCCGATACAAAAAATCCAGGCACAAAAAAGCCACTCAAGTTTGATTGAGTGGCTTTTGAATTGGCCTTCTATTTCAAGGTATTTATATTTAAATATTGCTATTTGCTAGCAGCCAGTTTGGGTGGATTTTTGCCTTTAACTAAGCTAAAACCCAAAAATGCCAGTGGTACCAACAATAAGCTGTAAGAAATCCATGAGCCAATTCTGCCATTTGGCCCCCAATCTTCAGTCACTGTGTGCCAATAAGGCGTATCAATGATGCCTAAATTGTATAGTTCTGGCGTTTCGGTGTATTCGTGAAATGCATAAATAAGCAACTGAATGGAGAACAGCACCATAAAAATAGCCGTGACTTGAAAAAATAGCCCAAGATTCACACGCTGGCCATACTTGCTCCAAGCCCAAGCGACTAAACCTGCTAACGAGACGCCTAACACGCCACCAAGAGCCAGTGGCATACCATCAGTCGTTTGTGCCAGTGACGCAATCATGGTAGCAGCCTCTAAACCTTCGCGTCCAATCATCAACAACACAAACAAAAAGATAGCAAACTTGGCTCCACCAGTCGGGTTTGCTACCGCCTTATCAATCGCACCAGTGATTTCGCGTTTCATGTGCTTACCCATTCTCAGCATGTGAATGGTGCAAGTAATCACCAAAATGGCGGCAACTAAAGCCAATGTGCCTTCCCAAAAGGGGGTGAGGCCGCCAATCTTAGCGAGTACGATGCCTAAAACTGCGCAGGCAATTACCGCCACATAGCAACCTTGGCGTACAGATGGAATCAGCTTTTCACCACCAGTTTTGGCAAGGTAAGCTAAAGTAATGGCGATAATCAAAAAAGCCTCTAAGCCTTCTCTAAATGCAATCATCAGGGTTTCAAACATGGATGTTCCTAAAAAATGTTGACTAGTAATTAGTATAATACAAATGATAATAGTTCGCAATTAAGAATAATTTTTACTAGACGTAAAAAAACCTGCATGAGCAGGTTTTTTTAATCAGTAAAGTGCTTACCTAAAAAATCTTATTTAGTCGCACCAGGTACATCTATTTTTGCTTTTTCTTTTAAGCCCAACATCAATTTTTCTAATTTACGTTGTTGCAAAGTGCGCTCTAAGCCATCTTTTACTTTGTCGTATGGTGGCACTTGCGTGGCACGGCTGTCATTTAATTTAATGATATGCCAGCCAAATTGAGTTTGAATTGGTGCGCTTATTTCACCTTTTTTCATCGTGGTAACTGCATCACTAAATGGTTTTACCATGCCGGCGGGCGAGAACCAACCCAAATCGCCGCCTTTATCTTTGCTGCCAGGATCAAGTGATTTCTCTTTGGCTACCTTAGCGAAATCACCTTTTTTAACTGCCGCAGCAACTTCGTTGGCTTCCGCCTCAGTTTTGACCAAAATATGACGTGCGCTATATTCTTTATCGCCCAATTCTTTTTTGTATTGCTCGTAAGCAGCTTTTTTATCAGCATCGCTCACAGGGTTTTTCTTCATAAAATCAGCTAAAAATGCGTTAACCACTAATTTACGTTGGCCGATTTCAGAAGCAATCATTAAATCTGGGTCTTTATCTACACCTTGTTTTACCGCTTCTTGATAAGCTAGCTCGGAGCCAACTAATTCGTTAATAATAGCATTTTTTAAGCCATCACCTTTTTGGCCGCGTGCTTGCGCATCTTTCATAATGTAGTTAACCCAAGCTTGCTTAATCGGCTTGCCGTTTACCGTAGCGGGGTCTGCTGCAAAGCTGCTGGTTGCAAATGAAAGTGTGGAAGCTGCGAAAATAGTAGCGATAAGTTGCGAGATTTTCATTGGTAATCCTTTTTTAAATTGAGAGTGCCCAAACTAAGTGGGGTCGTCTGGAGAAATTGCAAGTATGCTAAGTGCATGAATTTGCTGCGGTATTAAGTCCGTAAGTGCTTGATAAATTAAGCGATGGCGTATTATCTGCGATTTTTGCGAAAATTGCGAGCTTACAATTTTTAGCGTGAAATGCCCGCCACCGGTATTGCCTGCATGCCCCGCATGCAAGGCGCTATCGTCCTGTATTTCAAGGCTAACTGGCTGTAAGCTGGCCAGCCGATGTTGGATAGTTTCAATTAAATTCATCTTGTACTTAATTATTTCATACTTAGGGTAGCGTTTTTCTAAAAGGTTTTACTGTAACGTTTGCATAGACCCCCGCGCTGACAAACGGGTCAGCCTCAGCCCACGCTCTTGCAGCTTCTAAGCTTGCAAACTCTGCCACGATTAAACTGCCTGTAAACCCGGCAGGACCTGGGTCTACGCTATCAATGGCGGGGAAAGGTCCAGCGAGCAATAATCGACCTTGGTTTTGTAGTTCAGTTAAACGTGCCAGATGCGCAGGCCTAGCAGCTAAACGCTTCTCAAGGCTGTTTTCAACATCTTCTGCGACTATTGTATAGAGCATTATTTGCTACTATCTTGCTCAGTTGGCTCAATTAAATATTTTCTTAACGCGAAAGTTTGTAAAATCACAAACACAAACATCATGCCAGTAACGCCAAACAATTTAAAATTAACCCAGGCATCTTCAGTGTAGTTAAACGCGACATATAGGTTTAAAAAACCTAAGCCGACTAAAAATATTACCCAAGCCCAATTAAGCTTGGTCCAAATAGCCGTAGGCGCTTGCATCATTTTACCCATCATTTGTTGAATAAAATTCTTATTAAAAAACAAGTTAGAAACCAGTAATACGGCCGCTAACAACCAATACAATACGGTGGGTTTCCACATAATGTAGGTTTTATCTTGCAACAATAAGGTAATGCCGCCCAGTACGCTAATCACTGCGCCGTTAATCAGTAGCATTTTTTCAATTTTACCGTGGCGAATTTTGGCGTAAATAATCATAGCTAGCGTAGTAGCAATGGCAATGGCGGTGGCGGCAAAAATGCCATACAGCTTAAAGCCGACAAAAAATAAAATAACAGGAAGTAAATCGAATAAAAATTTCATGTAGACCTTGTGTTTTTGAGGGTTGCTATCTAAAAGCAACGCTATCTGTAAAGGCAGTATTTTGCTATGATTTGCCTTATTTTGCAAAAGTATTGCAAAAGCATTTCGAAACTCATTTATAGAGAATCATAGCGCATGGCTGCATTGTTCGATCTTCATTGTCACTCTACTGTTTCTGATGGCTTGCTAACCCCGCCCGAGTTGGTAGCGCATGCGGCTAAACGCGGTGTCAAAGTGCTGGCGTTAACAGACCATGATGATTTAGGTGGGCTTCAGGCCGCAAGTGAAGCTGCGCTCGAGCATGGTATTCAATTTGTAAATGGTGTAGAAATCTCAGTGACTTGGAAGCGCCGCACCCTGCATATTGTCGGCTTGAAAGTAGATATTCATAACGCTCCGTTAAAAGCCGCACTCAATAAAGTGCGTACAGGCCGTGATGAACGTGCACAAGAGATGGGTACAGATTTGACGCGTATTGGCATTCATGGCGCTTATGAAGGTGCAAAAGCGTTAGCAAAGCAAAGCATTATCACCCGCACGCATTTTGCACGATTTTTGGTTGATAACGGCCACGCGAAAGACACCAAAAGTGTCTTTAAAAAATATCTGGTAAAGGGCAAGCCTGGCTTTAAAGAGCATGAATGGATGGATTTAAAGTCTGCGGTGGATTTAATTAAGGGCGCAGGCGGACAAGCGGTCATCGCGCACCCGGGCCGCTACGATTTGGGTACGATTAATATGTTGTTACTCATGCACGAATTCAGAAGCTTGGGTGGCACAGCGATTGAGGTGGTGACCGGTAGCCACACGCCAGCGCAGTATCAACAATTTGCCAAGATTGCGCATAAATTCAGCCTTAAATCGTCGCTGGGTTCCGATTTTCACGGCTCGGGTATTTCGTATATGGAGATGGGTTGTATTCCAGATTTACCAGAGATTTGCGTACCCGTTTGGGACGATTGGCCAGAAGCGAAGCTGTTGAATTAAAAGCGTATTCAATAGATGGCGCAATACTTTGTTATCAACGCCGAAAATCCGCAGGCGAGGCTCATCAAGCATGCGGTAGAGATTTTGCGCGAAGGTGGGGTCATTGCATATCCCACAGATTCCAGCTATGCGCTGGGCTGCATGATGGGTTTTAAGGATGCGCAAGATAAAATACGCCAAATTCGTGGGCTGGATGATAGCCATCTTTTTACCTTGGTGTGTCGCAACTTGAGCGAGCTCGCAACTTATGCGCAAGTGGATAATAGCCAATTTCGCTTACTTAAAGCCAATACGCCAGGCGCTTATACTTTTGTACTTAAGGCGACTAAAGAGGTGCCGCGCCGTTTGCAGCATCCCAAGCGCAGTGCGGTAGGCATTCGTGTTCCAAACCATGCGGTAGTGCAAGCCTTGCTAGAAGAGCTTGCTGAGCCATTATTAAGTATGACTTTGCAATTACCAGACGATGACGAACCATTGAACGAAGCATGGGAGATTCGCGAGCGGCTTGAACACACGGTTGATTTGGTCATTGATTCAGCGATTAGTTTGGCTGGACTGACGACCGTGATTGATTTAACCGAAACTGCGCCAGTATTAATTCGGCAAGGCGTGGCCGACGCAACACCGTTTGGCATTTAATCATTAGAGTACAAATATGCAACTAGAAGCACTGATTCTTAAAATCGTAATTTCTGCCGTGCCTATTATTTTGGCCATCACTGTGCATGAGGCCTCACACGGCTACGCGGCGAAATATTTTGGTGATTTAACCGCAGAAAGAATGGGGCGTATTTCGCTTAACCCGTTTCGACATATTGATTTAGTCGGCACTATTATATTGCCTGCGCTGACGCTGATTGTGGGTGGCATATTGTTTGGCTGGGCCAAACCAGTGCCGGTTAATTTTAATAATTTGCGCAACCCAAAAAGAGACATGCTGTGGGTGGCGGCAGCTGGGCCAGCCTCAAATTTGCTGATGGCGATTGCTTGGGGCATCTTGCTGGGGTTTGTAAAGCGCGGCATAGATGCGGGGGACTTTCCTGGCGCGGCGTACATGTTTATTGATATGGCCTATGTCGGCATCACCATTAATATTGTGCTGATGGTACTCAATTTGCTACCGATGCCGCCGCTGGATGGTGGACGCATTGCGGTGAGTTTGCTGCCCAATCATTTGGGCATGCAGTTATCGCGGTTAGAGCAGTATGGCTTTATTATTTTAATCGCATTGATGTTTATGGGCGTGTTGGGCAAAATTCTTTCGCCATTTATTGAGTTTTTCCAGCAAATTATCTTTCGTATTTTTGTTTAACGTATATTTATTTGGCTATTATTCTTATAATCATTTTTATAAAAACTTCTTAAAAAATTAGGTACTATTTTCATGGCAATCGAACGCGTCTTATCTGGCATGCGCCCCACAGGCAACTTACATCTTGGGCACTACAACGGCGTACTTAAAAATTGGATTAAGCTACAGCATGAGCATGAATGCTTGTTTTTTGTGGCTGATTGGCATGCATTGACCACGCATTACGATACACCAGAAATTATCGAAGAATCCGTATGGGAGATGGTCATCGATTGGCTGGCAGCGGGTGTAGATCCTGCCAATGCGACTATTTTTATTCAATCGCGCGTGCCAGAACATGCCGAATTATTTACGCTGCTAAGCATGATTACACCGCTCAGCTGGCTAGAGCGGGTGCCCACCTATAAAGACCAGCAAGAAAAACTCGCCAGCAAAGACTTATCTACCTACGGCTTTTTAGGCTACCCATTATTGCAAAGCGCGGATATTCTGATTTATAAGGCGACGCAGGTGCCAGTGGGCGAAGACCAAATTCCGCATATTGAATTTACCCGTGAAATTGCGCGCAGGTTTAACCATATTTATGGCAAAGAGGCGGGCTTTGAAGAAAAAGCCATTGCCGCCATTAAAAAACTCGGTAACAAACGTGCAACGGTGTACGAAGAAATGCGCAATGCCTACCAACAAAGTGGCGATGAAGAGGCGTTAGACAGTGCGCGCGCCATGATAGAAGAGGCGCAAAATTTAAGCCTGGGCGATAAAGAGCGCTTGCTGGGTTACTTGGAGGGTGGCGGTAAAATGATTTTGCTGGAGCCAGAATATAAGCTGATGCCAGCCTCAAAAATGATGGGCTTAGACGGCCAAAAAATGTCGAAATCGTATAACAACACCATCTCGTTGCGCGAAAATACCGACACCGTGGCCAAGAAAATCAAGACCATGCCGACTGACCCTGCAAGAATAAGGCGTACTGACCCGGGCGACCCAGCCAAATGTCCCGTATGGCAATTGCATGAAGTGTATTCTGATGACAACGTCAAAGATTGGGTGCAAATTGGCTGCAAAAGCGCAACCATTGGCTGTATTGAGTGCAAACAACCGGTGATTGATGCCGTGTTGAAAGAACTTAAGCCGATCCAAGAGCGCGCCGCACAATATGCCGAAGACCCGACTTTAGTGAAAAATATCGTCGCTGAAGGTTGTGAAAAAGCGCGTAAGTTAGCGCGTGAAACCATGCGCGATGTACGCGATGCGATGGGTTTGAATTACAGCTAAATATATGGAGTAAAAATGAAACTGCTTATATTCATTTTAATTATACTAGCCTTTCAAACAGGTTGTATCGCTGAAGAATCAACCTATGACTTAATTCTTAAAGGTAAGAAGTGTGAAGAAGGCAGCAACCAACAATTGGATTGCAGTTATAAAATAGGTAAAGATTTCTGGTTGTCAGTGGCAGGGGTCGGAATTCCAGATGCTGGAGTTACTTTTATGAAATCAGATTTTAATGGCGAATATTATGGCACTTATGGAGTTTTACATGGCTGTGTGATTGTAAAACCTGGAACAAAAAACAAAACAATTAACCCTGTTGATTTTGCATTCGTATCCCCCAAAAATGGGAAGGTCTACAAAGATTGGCAAAGTTGCCAAGCAGGATATTAGATTGTGCGGAGGGGATGGCGCTTGCCTTCATATACAAAAGATATATTTATATCTAAAAATAATAGATAATAGATGCTCTGTGAGCCAATATCCATGCGGGTTGTAGGGCATATGTTTTTTAGTGTAAATGTTTAACAAGGAAACGATGAATCATTGGGTAGCACTTGCCATCGCAATCGTCGCAGAAGTGGTTGGCACCACCGCACTGAAAGCGTCTAACGAGTTTACACGGTTATGGCCTTCACTCATTGTGGTGGTGGGTTATGGCACAGCGTTTTATTTTATGGCGCTAAGTATGCGTGTGCTGCCGGTGGGCATTATGTATGCCATTTGGTCGGGCATGGGCATTGTGCTGGTGTCGATTATTGGCTGGGTGGTGTATCGGCAAGTGTTGGATATGCCCGCCATTGTCGGCATGGGTTTGATTATTGCGGGTGCGGTTGTGATTAACGTGTTTTCTAAATCAGTGGTTCATTAAAAAAGCTTACACGAATGTTAACGCAGCTTAACTCAGAAATTAAAACCCCTGAAATTAAAATCCCAGAAATTAAAATTAAGGGCGAAACGCTTAGCGAGTTGCCGCACGATTTATACATTCCGCCCGATGCGCTGGAAGTATATTTAGAAGCGTTTGAAGGCCCGCTCGATTTGCTGTTGTACCTTATTCGCAAGCACAATCTGGATATTCTCGACATTCCCATGGCTGAGCTGACCAAGCAATATATGGTGTATGTAGAAAAAATGAAGGTGAATAAGCTAGAACTCGCTGCCGATTATTTGTTGATGTCAGCAATGTTGATTGAGATTAAATCGCGCATGTTGCTGCCAAAACCTGCTGAAATTGCTGAGGAAGATGACCCGCGTGCCGAATTGGTGCGCCGGTTAATGGAATATGAGGCGATTAAACTCGCTGCCGCGCGTTTGGATGCCATGCCGCAAGTCGGCGTGGATATTAGTGTCGCGGCCGCTTATTATCAGCACATATCAGAAATCAAACCGCCCGAAGTGAGTTTGGATGAGTTGGTAGAGGCATGGCGCAATGTGCTGAAACGTGCCAAATTGAATAGTCACCATAAAATCGGCAAGCAAGAGCTTTCTGTACGCGAGCACATGAGCCAGATTCTACGACGCTTGAAGACTGACGGCATGGTAGAGTTTTCGCAATTATTTGATATGGCACACGATGGTTTGGCTAAACTTGTGGTGAATTTTTTAGCGATTTTAGAATTGGCAAAAGAAGGCTTGATTCGCATGACGCAGCAACAAGCGTTTTCGCCGATTTACCTGCAAGCCAATTTAGGTGAAAGTGTTAGTGAGTAAGCATGAAAGAACCCGATAATATTAGCGAAATGAAGCAGATTTTAGAGGCTGCACTGCTGACTGCTGGCCAGCCACTTAGTTTGGATGACATGCTAAAGCTGTTTGCTGGTCGCATGGAGCGCACCACCTTAAGAATGCTGTTGGATGAGCTGAAAATAGATTGGGCTGAGAAAACATTGGAGTTGGTGCAAGTAGCCACTGGTTACCGCTTTCAAGCCAAGCCACAGTTCAGCGAATTTATTGTGCGCCTTAGCCCAGAACGGCAACCAAAATATAGCCGCGCGGTGATGGAAACGCTTGCCATTATCGCTTACCGCCAACCCGTAACGCGCGGAGATATTGAGCAAATTCGCGGCGTAGCAGTAAACCCGAACGTAATGCGCCAATTGCAAGAGCGTGATTGGATTGATGTAGTTGGGCAGCGCGAAGTGCCTGGGCGACCATCGCTGTATGCTACGACTAAGCACTTTTTAGATGACCTGAATTTGCGCTCAATTTCTGAGTTGCCCCCGTTTGAAGATTTTGCCCAAGCGGAAATTCCGCTCGATAGTTAATATATTTTATTCTAGCTTTAACGCTAACTGCTGTAAAATGCGCTTTTGCAATCAATAGTTTACTCATATGGCACGTCCATTCAAACAGCAGCGCGACCCACAAGCCACCCCACGCAGACCAAAGACTGATTTTAAAAAATTAGAAGTCGACGAGAACGGGCTAAGTTTAACTCCAGCAGAACCCACACAGCGCTTACACAAGCTGATGGCTTTGGCGGGTTTAGGCTCGCGCCGCGATATGGAGGAAATGATTGCCAGCGGCCGCGTCACCATAAATGGCGAAACCGCCAAACCTGGCCAAGGTGTGACGCAATACGATGTGGTGCGTGTGGATAGCCGCCCGCTTAAATTAAATTTTGAACCAGAGCTGCCGCAAGTGCTGATTTACCACAAGCCTGAGGGTGAAATCGTCAGCCAGGACGACCCAGAAGGCCGCGCTAGCGTATTCGATAAGCTGCCGCGCATCAAGCAAGGCAAATGGATTGCGATTGGACGGCTGGATATCAATACCAGCGGCTTGCTGATTTTTACCAATTCTGGAGAGTTGGCCAACCGTTTTATGCATCCACGCTATGAGGTAGAGCGGGAATATGCAGTGCGTATTTTTGGTGAACTGACCGAAGGCCAAATGCTGACACTGACGCAAGGTATTGAACTAGAGGATGGCCCAGCCAGTTTTGACAGCATTTCGCCGCAAGGCGGCGAGGGCGCCAATCATTGGTATCAGGTGATTATTCGCGAAGGCAGGAATCGCGAAGTAAGGCGTTTGTTTGAGGCGTTTCAACTGCCAGTAAGCCGTTTGATGCGCGTACGTTTTGGTCCCGTCAATTTGCCGCCACGCGTGAAGCGCGGCACGATGTTGAAGTTAGAACAAAAACAAGTAGTGGATTTGCTGGAATGGGCAGGCTTGGAAGTGCCAAGAACGCCGATGAAGCAGTTGAGTCAGCGCGAAAAAGATAAAGCCACCAGCGTGTTTGTGCCTAAAGTGCGCAAGCAACGCAGCAGTGTTTTAGATAGAGACCCAAGCAATAGAAAACCGCGTGATTCAAACACGAGAGAAGATAGCAGGCCTGCAGGCCGTATGAATACTGGCTCGCATGGCATCGATAAAAATACTATATCTAAATCAGGATCTAGACCGAGTAAAAGGCGCATTCGTGGCGATCTGCCAAATGCGCCAGCTATGCAAAAGAAAAACGATAGAAATCGCGGCAGAGGTTAAATTGGTGTTAAATAATAAGAATAAGCTTGGGTTTAATCCAAGGTGTTTAGTGTTTTTGTTGGTCATCTTAATCACCTCATGTGGTTATAGTGACGATTTGCATATGCGCCATCATCAGCTTGGTATGTTTTGGAATTACCGCTTCCAAGAGCTGGAAACCAGCCTTGACGAACAACACAGCCGGTATAAAAAAGGCAAGCTAACAGGTGCGGAGTTTTCTAGGCAAATTTTTTCACTTGAGTGGGCGAATGCAGGAGCAGATAAGCGCTTTGAGGATTATGTAAAAACTTTTCCAGATTCACGTTGGTCGCACTTATTGCATGGTTTGTATTTGGTAAAACAAGCAAGCGATGCGCGCGGTAGTGAAACATATAACAAAACGCCGCAAGCAAACTTTGAAAAAATGACAGAATTGGCAGAACAAGCAAAAGAGCTGTTGGAAACAGCACACGAACATCAGGCCCCATTTGGCTTATATGCGGGTGGCATGATGAAAATTAACCTATTGCTAAATCTTGATGATGAAAATAAAAGCCTTGTAGATGAAGCGATGGCACGTGATGGCGATATTTGGCGGGCGCCTTTCTCTTATTTTCAAACACTTTACCCACAATGGGGCGGATCTGAATCTGCGATGCTCGCTTTTATTGAAGAGGTAAAACAAAAGAATGCCAAGCTAGCAAAAGCACTACAAGCGGATTTTTATTGGCGCAAAGGTAGAGAATATCAGGTTAATGGGCAACTAGGTGCTGCGGTTGCAGAGCTTGAAAAAGCGATAAGTATTGATGCGCATAGTGACGCACTGACTGATTTGGGTGCTATTTATATGCGCACAGGTAAGTGCGATGCCGCAGTGGCGCTATTTAAGCGTAATTTAGAAGAAAACGACGAGTGGGATTTATATACACTAGAAAGCCTAATGCAAGCGCATGATTGTGCCGGTAATAGCTGGCAATTTAGCCGAGTGAGAGCTAAACGCAGTGAATTATTCACAAGATATTCGGCAGGCGAATAATTTAGCGTTTGCTGACAGTTAAATTAACTGTTCTTTCGTCAGCAGAAACACAAACTGATTACCCGCGGCAACTTCCAGCCAGGTAAATGCCACTTCAGGATAAGCCGCTTCTAGCGCATCGCGATTATGACCAATTTCCACCACCAAAATACCTTCATCATTTAAGTACTTAGCCGCTTCACGCAAAATAGTGTGGGTGTGATCTAAACCTGCATCGCCACTACCCAGGGCAATTTGTGGCTCGTTGCGATATTCTGTTGGCAGCTTCGCCATGCTCGGTGCATCTACGTAAGGCGGGTTAGAGATAATCAAATCGTACTTTTTGCCTTTTAACGCAGTAAACATATCTGATTGAACGGCGGTGACTTGTTCTTGCAAGCCGTAATTGGCAATGTTGATGTTGCACACTGCAATCGCATCAGCTGAAATATCCACCACATCAATGGCGGCATCTGGGAAGGCATTAGCCAGCAAAATACCTAAGCAGCCACTGCCAGTGCAAATGTCTGCCGCAGAATTAATCAGTTCAGGATGCTCAATCCACGGTTGTAAGCCATGCTCACCTTCTTCGTTAAAATCTAACAATTCGGCAATAAAACTGCGTGGCACAATGACGCGTTCATCTACATAAAACTTAAAGCCACGCAGCCATGCTTCGCGCAGTAAATATGCTGTAGGGGTACGCTTGGTGATGCGCTGTTCGATGAGATGCGCTAGATGTTTGCGCTCGGTTTCGGTAATTACCGCATCTAAAAAATTGTGTAGTGTGTCGTGCGGCAAATGTAGCGCACTCATTACCAACCATACCGCCTCGTCATAGCTATTGTCTGTGCCGTGACCAAAAAAAATGTCGGATGCTTCAAACTGGCTTACGGTAAAGCGCAGCCAATCGCGAATGGTGTAAAGTTCTTCTGCTAATCTTGGATAATGCATTGACTTAATAATTTCTTCATGAAAGTAATTTTTTTAAAGTGTATTTATAAGTATCTTTTAACGGCTCAATATCGGCGACACCCACGCACTCGTTTAGCTTATGGATAGTTTTATTCAAGGGCCCGAATTCAATCACTTGCTGACAAATATCGGCAATAAAGCGACCATCAGAAGTGCCACCAGTTGTGGAAAGCTCAGGGCTAACACCGTAACATTTTTCGATGGCACGTGAAATGGCTTCTACCAAGTTACCGCGCGGCGTAATGTAGGGTTGTGAGTATTCCCAATCTAGCGTGTATTCAAGCTTGTGCGTGTCTAAAATGGCGTGCACGCGCTCACGCAAATTGGCATCTGTGCTACCTGCGCCGTTAAGCTCTGGGCAGAATCTAAAATTAAATAAAATTTCCACTTCGCCTGGCACGACGTTGGTGGCACCCGTGCCACCATTCATGTTGCTGATTTGCCACGAAGTTGGTGGGAAATATTCGTTACCTTCATCCCACACGGTTTCCACCATGTCTTTGATGGCGGGAGCGACTAGATGAATAGGGTTTTTGACCAAATGCGGATAGGCAATATGGCCCTGTAGGCCAAGCACAGTCAGCTTGCCAGAGAGGGAGCCGCGCCGCCCATTTTTAATCATATCGCCTACCACTTTATTGCTGGTGGGTTCACCGACGATGCAGTAGTCGATAAGCTCATTGCGATTTTTTAACACCTCAACCACTTTAACCGTACCATCTACCGCCACACCTTCTTCATCCGAAGTAATCAGCAGGCCAATGGAGCCTTTATGCTCAGGATTTTCAGCAATAAATTCTTCGATGCTGGTAATAAATGCTGCGAGTGAAGTTTTCATGTCAGCCGCACCGCGTGCGTAGAGCATGCCATCTTTAATGGTTGGCTCAAATGGTGGTGTGTGCCATTTATCTAGCGGGCCGGTGGGCACCACATCGGTATGCCCTGCAAATACCAGTAAAGGCGATTCTGTGCCGCGGCGCGCGTAAAAATTATCCACGTTACCAAAACGCATACGCTCAATTTTAAAGCCTAGCGGCTCAAGCCGTGCAATCATGGTTTCTTGGCAGCCTGCATCATCCGGTGTATTGGATTGGCGGTTGAGTAAATCGATGGCTAATTCTAATGTTTTGCTCATTTGAGTAATTCTTTATAGGTGTTTTCATCAAAGCCTAGGCATACAATTTTACTGTCTTTTTCTAGCAGTGGGCGTTTTATTAGTGAGGTTTTTGCTTGCATCAATGTCGTTGCTGAAGCGTTGTCAATAATGCCGCTTTTGGTCATCTCGTCTAAGCCTCGCCAAGTAAGGCCGGCGCGGTTGATGAGTTTTTCGTGCGGAAATTGCGCCAACCAAATGTTCAATAATTCAGCCGATACGCCTTGTTTTTTGAAGTCGTGAAAGTCATAGGCAACGTGATGAGTGTCTAGCCAATCACGGGCTTTTTTCACTGTGCTGCAATTGGGGATTCCGTAGAGTTTGATTGCGTTTGGCATAACAGCATTTTAACAGCACATACCACCCTCTGCATATAAATGCGCTGCTGATGTATTGTTATGCTGAGGCTAAATTTTCTTGCACAGTATTTTCAAAACTGGTCTGCTCAAAACTGGTTTGGTCAAAACTTAAGTGATGCTGGTTGCAGAAGCGATATAAATCGCTTTCATTAATCGGTGCGGAGAATAAGTAACCCTGCATATGGTCGCAGCCAAGTTGCGTAAGTACACTGCGCTGAGTCTGATTCTCTATGCCCTCAGCCACTACATTAATGTTTAATGTGTGCGCTAGGTTAATCAGTACCCCAATCAGTTTCCACGACTCAGCTTGAGCATTTAGCTTATCTATAAATATTTTATCGATTTTAATTTCATCTACATTTAAATCTTGCAAGTAGTTGAGTGTGAAAGGATGCAAACCAAAATCATCCAAAGCAATTCGAATATTGGCTGCTTTGAGTTGTGTGATGAGTTGGTTGAATAGTGCTTCGTCTCTTACGCCAGAAGTTTCTTTAATTTCAAAGGTTAGATTTTCTGCTGGCGCATCAGATTGTTTTAAATAGCGGATGGTTTCGGCCACTAAATTTTTATTGCGAAAGCGATGTTTAGATAAATTAATGGAAAGGTTAAGATCAATGCCCTTGGTTTTGGCGCGGCCAATAGCGCGGCAAGCTTCTTGTGTCACCCAATCGTTAATTTGATCAATTAAACCTAAATGCTCGGCAGCAGGAATCAAGTCAGTCGGCATAATGACACCTTTGGTTGGGTGATTCCAACGAATAAGCGCCTCAGCGCCAACAAAAAGTTGGGTTTTACAATCCAGCTTAGGCTGATATAAAAGTGAAAATTGGTTTTTTTCAATAGCTGCCAACATGTCTGCTTGCATTATTTGCATATTGTTTGATGCAGACTCTAGTTCGGTGTCGTAAAATTTAAATTGATTTTTACCATTTTGTTTAGCTTTATACATGGCGCTATCGGCACAAATCATCAGCTTTTCAATATTGCCATCGCGCGGATATAAAGCGATGCCAACTGAGCATGAAACCTCAATTAACTGGCGGTTAATATAGATTGGTGAATTAACCGATTTAACGATACGTTCTACAATCGGGATGATGTCTTTGTCTGACTCAATGTCCTCAATTAAAGCTGCAAACTCATCGCCACCTAGTCGCGCAACCACGTCGCAGCTGCGCATAGCGGCTTGTAATCTCTGCGCAACAGTGGTTAACACAGCATCACCCACATGATGGCCAAATTTATCGTTAATTGGTTTGAAGTGGTCCAAGTCAATATAGGCCAACGCAATGGTGTTACCAGCAGGTATACAATGTTTGACAGAGGTCTCTAAAAGCTGGCGAAATGCAAGGCGATTTGGCAGGTTAGTCAGCGCGTCTTTAATGTTGAGCGTATTTGTTTGTTTTTGCTTGCTGACATGCCCAAATTTAAATATATTTTTGCCAAATTTTTCATAAAAAAGAGCAACTACAAATACTAATAAAAATAAGCAGACGATAGCAAGCGAGATGATGGTAGCCAACATTTTTTTATTGGCGATATCACTAGTTGTCGCAACCAAAGTATTGGCTTGTGTAATTGCTGAGGCGTTAAAGGTGATATGGAGGCCAACAATCGCGACCGCCATAAACAATGAAAAAATAAGTTTAAGGAGTAATGAGTTTTCGCCTGCATATTCTTTCATCCAAGATAGCGTTAACAAGGCTAGCGTGCTTGTGCAAATTGCTAAAATCAGTGCAATAAAAAACGATAAAACATCAAAACTAATATTACTGGATGTATGTATAGAGATAACACACATATAGAACATGGTGTAACTGCCCAATCCAGCTAATACGCCGCTGAGCACTAATAATCTTAATGGGATTATTTTTTTGCTTGAGACCTCACATAAAACATAACCCACAAAGAGCGCGGCAAGCCAAGATGCCAGCATAAACTTTGCAGAAAGTTGAAATGTGGCCCCGCTATTAAAAGCGAGAAAATTGATAAAATGAATGCCTAATAGTCCGCTACCTACTGTCAGGGCGTAAGTTGGTAATAGAAATTTTCTGTCAGAAGTGGTCGCGTGATATAAACGATTTACAAAGCTGAAGGTGACAAACATGGCAAAGCTACTCGCTAGTAGCGAAAGTAGAATTAACCAAATGTCCACGTTAATTGTTGTCAATTGAACCCTATACATTATTATTAATGTTATTGGGTAAATCTTAAGCAATTGATGTGCCAGCGTGTAGATGGCGTTTGGATTGGTGGTAATTATTGATATTAATCATACGCTTGCTAAAAATAACAAGCGTATGATTTTATATTCAGCGAGTAAAGTGGGCTGTATTAATGTTGAAATATTGACAATATTTTTAGCAAGTATTTAAATACCACGCAATAATTCATTAATGCCTACTTTACCTAAAGTTTTGGCATCTACTTTCTTAACGATGATTGCACAATATAAGCTATACGCACCGTCTTTTGATGGCAAGTTGCCAGAAACGACGACTGAGCCCGCAGGCACGCGGCCATAAAACACTTCGCCAGTTTCGCGGTCATAAATTTTGGTGCTTTGGCCAATATACACGCCCATCGAGATGACGCAATTGTCTTCTACCACCACGCCTTCTACAACTTCAGAACGGGCGCCAATAAAGCAATTATCGCCAATGATGGTTGGTCCCGCTTGTACAGGTTCTAATACGCCGCCAATACCCACGCCGCCAGATAGGTGCACGTTTTTGCCGATTTGCGCGCAAGAGCCGACAGTTGCCCAGGTGTCTACCATGCTGCCTTCGCCCACATGCGCGCCAATATTGACGTAGCTAGGCATTAAAACAGCATTCTTGCCGATAAAGGAACCGCGACGCACGATTGCATTAGGGACTACACGAAAGCCACCTGCTTTGAAGTCTGCCTCGGAATAATTGGCAAGTTTTGGCGGTACTTTATCAAAATATTTTGTCACGCCATCATCCATCAATACGTTTTCTTCTAAGCGGAATGATAGCAACACGGCCTTTTTCAACCATTGATGGGTTTCCCAATTTTGACTATCACCAATACGACTGGCCACGCGCAAATTGCCTGCGTCTAAGTCGGCAATAATAGAATTTACCGTTGTTTTGATTTCAGCAGATGCGTTGGCTGGGTTAATATTGGCGCGGTCTTCAAACGCGGCTTCGATAATACTTAGGCGTGGATCCATGAGGCTCTCTAGTAGATTAATTGACGAAAGCAGCCATTTTAACCTAAGCCGCGCAAAAACAAAAAAGCGCGTAAAAATACGCGCTTTTAAATTTAAAAGTTATAAATTAACAAGTAGAGATGAAGTGCAAGGCGCACAGCACGCAACAACCAGAATGTACGTTTTAGTACATGAGGATTGCGAGTACTGCGTAACGCAGCAATTCGCTCTATTTGTTAATTTATTTTTTAGCTTTTGCCGCTTCGTATAGAGGGCGCACTTTCGGCGCTAATGCTTTCAATTCAGCGATACGATTTTCGTTTGCTGGGTGGGTGCTAAAAAATTCGGGTGGAGCACTTTTGCTTTGTGCCCCCATTTTTTGCCATAAAGTCACGGCGGCATCTGGATTAAAGCCCGCACGTGCGGCAAGCTCTAAACCCATTTTGTCGGCTTCGCGCTCTTGCTCGCGGCCATTTGGCATAGCGAAAAATAGTTGCGACCCCATACCAGCTGCTTGTACCGCCGCTCCACCTGCGGCTGAACCGGTGGCTAATGCCGCTAGTGCTTGCAGACCGAATTGTTGTACATAAGCTTGTGACATACGCTCACGGCCGTGCTCACGCAGTGCATGGGCAATTTCGTGACCAATCACGGCGGCCAATTCGTCATCAGTAGCATGGAGTTTTTCTACCAAACCAGACAGCACCATGATTTTGCCACCAGGCATACAGTAGGCATTCAGTTGGTCATTTTTTTCTACGTTGACTTCCCAATCCCATTTGACAGCATCGGGCCGGAACACCCCTACTTGCGCAATCAGTCTATTCGAGATGCCGCGCACACGCGCCAGCATGGCAGGGTCGACGTTCAGGGTGTTTTTATTTTTGGCTTCATTAAGTGTTTGGGTATAGGCCTGCGACGACATTTTATCTATCGAAGAAGCGGGCAATAGCATAAATTGCGAGCGTTTTACGCCTGCAACAGTGTCATTAGTGGTGGTCGCGCAACCAGTAAAGCTCAGTGAAAGTGCGGTTGCGATTATTAAGGTGATTTTTTTCATGATAAATCCTTTTAGTATCTTCAGTTGATTCTAATGTTGTGGTAACGCATGAGTTATAACATTGGTTGATTAGAGTGTCTGTTGTCTACCGTACAAAAAACCTGCTATTCAGAGCACGTAAATGTTTGTTTGTAGAGCATCAAAATAAAGATGCTTATATTTACACCTGTGAGCCAAGCTCGACTTATACCTTTACTTGCGCGCCAAGCTCGGCTTATATCCTTACCTGAGAACCTAGTTCTACTACGCGATTTGGCGGTAGCTTAAATTGGTTGGTAATTGTCTCCGCACTACGGAACATACCAATAAATATTTTTTTACGCCAATAGGCCATGCCAGATTTTTCGCTGGCGATTAAAATTTCTTTGCCAATAAAAAACGAGGTATCCATGGTGTCAAAAATTAGGCCATACTTATTGCATAAGTCTAAATCGCGCGGCAAATCTGGTTCGTCTTTGAAGCCATAATTAATGATTACACGATAAAACTCATACGGCAAGGCTTCTACATTGACACGTTCGGCTAAGTTGGTGTGTGGATAGTCTGAAAAACGCACGGTTAAAATCACCACTTTTTCGTGCAACACTTTATTGTGCTTTAAATTATGCAGCATGGCGTGCGGCACACCTTCTGGGTTAGGTGTCATAAATAATGCTGTACCAGGCACCCTCGCAGGTGGATGTGCGCCTATTGCTTCAATAAACGGTGTCAGCTCCATGGCTTCAGATTTTAAGTGTTTGTAAAGCAGAGTCCGGCCATTTTTCCAAGTCAGCATCAGCACGAAAATGATGGAGCCAATGAGTAATGGCACCCAGCCACCATCAGGTATTTTTAATACGTTGGCGCCAAAAAATGCCAAGTCAACGATGAGGAATAGACCAACCAATAATGCAGTTTTCAGTTTGCTCCAGCCCCAAATTTCGCGAAATACGACAGAAGCCAATAAGGTGGTAATCACCATGTCGCCAGTGACGGCGATGCCGTAAGCTGCTGCCAAATCGCCAGAGCTACCAAAACCAATCACCAGTGCCATGACGCCCACCATCAAGCCCCAATTCACGCGTGGCATGTACACTTGGCCTTGCTCACTTTCAGAGGTGTGTTGTATGTGCATGCGTGGCAAATAACCTAGCTGCAAGGCCTGGCGCGACACCGAGAATGCACCTGTAATCACAGCCTGCGATGCAATCACAGTTGCCAGAGTGGCCAATCCAATCAGCGGAAACAGTGACCACTCTGGGGCTAGCAAATAAAATGGGTTTTTAACTGCACTGGGGTCACCTAAAATTAGCGCACCTTGGCCAAAATAGTTGAGTAATAAGGCGGGCAACACAAAACCAAACCAAGCCAAACGAATAGGGAAGCGGCCAAAATGGCCCATGTCTGCATACAGCGCCTCTGCACCAGTGACTGCCAGCACCACCGCGCCTAGTGCTACAAAAGCAATTTTCGGCTGGTGTGCAAAAAAATCCACCGCGTAAAACGGGTTAAGCGCTTTAAAAATAGTAAGATCGTGCGCAATATTGATGGCACCCAGCAAGCCTAGCGAACCAAACCACAGCAGCATGACAGGGCCAAAAAACTTGCCCATAATCGCGGTACCTTTGCTTTGTGCCAAAAATAAGGCAAACAACACCAGCAAAGTAATAGGCACAATAAATTGATGTAGGTGCGGCGCAGCAACTTCTAAGCCTTCTATCGCAGATAGCACTGAAATAGCTGGCGTAATCATGCCATCGGCATAAAACATACAGGCACCTAGAATACCCAACAGCATAATGTTACGTTGCTTGACGCGGCTTTGGCCCGCGTTACGGCTGGCTAATGCCAACAGGGCCATAATGCCACCTTCACCGCGGTTGTCGGCGCGCATAATAAACGCGACGTATTTGATGGAAACAATTAAGATTAAAGCCCAAGTAATCAGCGACAAAATGCCGTAAACGTTGGCTGGGTTAAGCGCGACGGGGTGATGCCCAACCGAAAAAACCTCTTTCATGGTGTACAGTGGGCTAGTACCAATATCACCAAACACCACGCCCAAAGCGGCAAGTGCCAAGGCGGGCAAGCGGGTTTTTTTAGGATTGTTGTTGTCCATGGCTGTGTTTGTCAAAGCGAAACGCTATTATCAGCTAATTAAATGCGCAAACCAATAGCTTCTACTGATTTATTTGGGCGATTTATTTTGGTTTGGTGTCAGAAATAATCGCATCAGCCTTACCTTGCGCAAAAGTAAGGTGTACTTTTTGCGCAGGCGCTAGTTGCTGGGCATCGCTCACTAGCTTGCCTGAGGTGTCTTGCACCATGGCATAGCCGCGTGCCAGCACGTTGTGCGGATTGAGTTGAGCTAGGCTATTTTGCAAGTTGAGTAGGCGCTGCTGTTGCATTTGCATATGTCGTAGCAAGCTCATCGCCATACGTTTTTGCAGCAGTTTGATTTGATTCGCTTTCATTTCAATTTGTTGCAAAGGAGAAATCAAGCGTCGGCTCAAATAATCGAGCCTTTGCGCATGGCTCTGCAAGCTAATATCCATGCGCCTTACCAGCCTGCTCCAAAGATGATGTAATTGTTGCTTTAAAGTTTGCATGTCTTGGCTTGCCAGCTCGGCAGCGGCGGTGGGGGTGGCGGCGCGCACATCAGCCACAAAATCACAAATAGTAAAGTCTGTTTCGTGACCAACGCCCGAGATGGTGGGAATCGTGCATTCATCCATCGCGCGCGCGACAACTTCCTCGTTAAATTGCCATAAATCTTCCATGCTACCACCGCCGCGACAGATGATCAGCGTATTCACTTCGGCACGCTTGTTGGCGGTGTGAATGGCTTTGGCAAATTGCGCTGCAGCACCTTTGCCCTGCACTGGCGTTGGATAAATGATGATATTAATGTTGGAGTTACGGCGTTTCAGTGTCGTTAACACATCGCGTAATGCCGCTGCATCAGGCGAGGTGACAATGCCGATAGTTTTAGGGTATTTTGGGATGGATTTTTTGTAAGCCGCATCAAATAAGCCTTCGTGCGCAAGTTTTAATTTTAACTTTTCAAACGCCTCAAACAGCGCCCCCAAGCCGGCTTTTTGTACAAATTCCACCGTAAGCTGAAAATCACCACGCGCCTCGTATAAAGTAACAGTGCAGCGAGCTTCAATTTTATCCCCCTCGCGCGGCACAAAATCGACATAGCTATTGCGGCCTTTAAACATCACGCATTTCACTTGTGCGGTGCTGTCTTTAAGCGAGAAATACCAGTGACCAGAAGCTGCGCGAGTAAAGTTGGAAACCTCGCCCGACACCCAAAATAGCGGAAATGTGTGTTCTAGCAACTCGCGTGCTAAACGATTAAGCTCTGAGACTGTCAATATGGCGCTTGGCAGAATGTGCTGCGGGCTAGCTAAAGCCTGTGCTTGGATTAACGGATTTTCGAATAAATTGAGTTCTGCCATACTGCTTTATCTATTACAATTATTAATGAATCAATTATAGGCGTTTACTAACATGATACAAAAAATATTCTCAGGCAAAACAGGTTATTTAATGGGCTTTGTGGCGTGCTTCGGCATCGTCATATTAGCTTTAGTGATTCAAACGGTTTATAAACTGGAACCTTGCCCACTTTGCATTACCCAGCGCATGTTTTTTATGGGTTTGGGTGTGTTATTTTTAATTGCTGCGTTTATAAAGCCTGCTAGCTTATTGCAGAAAATATTCACTGGTTTACAAGTGCTTACTGCGCTGGGCGGTGCAGGCTGGGCCATGCGTCATTGGTATTTGCAAGCCAACAAAGAGAGCATGATTGCCGATTGCGGCGTCGGTTTTGATTATATGTTTGAGAATTTTCCACTTAAAAAAATGCTCACTTTAATTTTTCGTGGTACCGGTGATTGTGCAACGATTGATTGGACATTTTTGGGCTTAACCTTGCCGCAATTGGGACTGATAAGTTTCGTTGCACTGGGCATTTATGCAGTATGGCTAGGATTAAAAAAGGGTTGAGATGTACAAAACTTTAGATGACTTTGTGGGTTACACGCCGCTGGTTAAATTACAGCGTATGAACCCAAATCCCAGCAACACTATTTTACTTAAATTGGAAGGTAACAACCCAGCGGGTTCGGTAAAAGATAGGCCCGCCTATTCAATGATTAGCCGGGCAGAAGCGCGTGGCGATATTAAACCTGGCGACACACTGATTGAAGCGACCTCTGGCAATACTGGCATTGCATTGGCAATGGTGGCGGCGATGCGCGGTTACAAAATGGTGCTGGTGATGCCAGAAAATCAATCTATTGAGCGCCGCCAAAGTATGAAAGCTTACGGCGCAGAGCTAGTGCTGACGCCTAAGGATGGCAGCATGGAACTGGCGCGCGATGTAGCGATGAAAATGCAAGCCGAGGGTGAAGGCATTGTGTTGGACCAGTTTGGCAATCAGGATAATCCACTGGCACATTATGAGACCACGGGGCCAGAAATTTGGCGAGACACCGCAGGTAAAATCACCCATTTTGTGTCTAGCATGGGTACTACAGGCACCATTATGGGCGTTTCCAGATTCTTAAAAGAGAAAAATCCCAATATACAGATTATCGGTGTCCAGCCCGAAGAGGGTGCGCAAATTCCAGGTATTCGTAAATGGCCAATTGAATATTTACCAAAAATTTATGATGGTAAGCGTGTAGATGAACTGCGATATGTCAGTCAAAAAAATGCTGAGAACTTGACGCGAATGCTGGCGACAGAAGAAGGTATTTTTGCCGGAATTTCAAGCGGTGGCGGGCTTTATACTGCCTTGCAGTTATCAAAAGAGCTGGAAAATGCAGTGATTGTTTCAATCGTATGTGACCGGGGCGATCGCTATCTATCTACAGGTGTATTTCCAAGTTAATTGAACGGTATAATTTCTGATTCGTCATTCTCGCGCAGGCGGGAATCCAGTCAAGTTTCAATTTAGTGTGAGTAACTAAAGTGTACAAATGCGATGTGAATGATTCTTGAATGCATGATTTAAAAATCAAGTGCCACCGTAGCATCTTTAAAGATATTGGGCTTAAAGCGTTGCTTGCCTGGATTCCCGCCTACGCGGGAATGACGGCTTACTTGATATTTGCTAGCTTATTTTTTGTAAATAATTCGCATGCACTCAGTAGCATCAGTATCACTGCAGATAAAATCACCTACGAAAATGCCATCCTGCACAAAGCCAATATTACGCTAGATTTAACTGGGGCTGATGTCGCGGTGGTGCGGGCAGAAACGTTGGAGTATGGCAAGGCGCATTTGGATAATCCGCATATCAGCGTTGATTTAAAAGCCAATACCACCATGTTAATCAAAACTAATCATATTTTGATGAACAAAATTGAAGCACAAAATTCCACTATTTATTTGGATTATGCCAAAAAAACAGAACAACCAACTGTTACGTTTTATTCAGACATTAAACAAATTACAGACAATGTGTGGTCTGCCATAAAAATCAATTGCCTAATCCCCAAAAAAGCTAAAGTAGAAGTGTGGGAATGTCCAGGCGGCCTGTTC
This sequence comes from Pseudomonadota bacterium, assembly GCA_020053735.1. Lineage (GTDB taxonomy): Bacteria > Pseudomonadota > Gammaproteobacteria > Burkholderiales > Methylophilaceae > Methylotenera_A. Next base: position 51,540 of record JAGVMP010000004.1, on the reverse strand, counting down.
ACGGCAGAGCGCACGCGCGTGCCGTTTAGCATCACCATCACACCGCAGCCTAACGGAATCGATACTGAAATTAATCTGACCGATGCCAATTTTAGTGATGAATCTGGCTTGCATGCGGGTGATAAGCTCACTGGCAAAATCAAAGTGTCGGCTGAATTGCAGAAAGATAGTGCTAAAAAAGACATTTGGCACTGGAAAGGCTTATTTAGCTGGACCGAGGGCGAGTTATTTTGGCAACCATTTTATTTTGGCAAAGCGGGTAACGAATTTAATATCAGCGGTACCTATAGCGAACCGATGCTAAATATTCAGCAAGCCAACTTAAAAATTAACGAGGTCGGCAATATGTCGGCAAGCGCCGAAGTCAACATCAAAACGCAAGAGGTGAAAGATGCCAATGTTGTGGCCAAAAATGTAGATTTTGCTGGTTTGTATAAATTGGTATTACAGCCGATGGCAGAAAAATCGGCATTCGGAAATCTAAAAGTAAGCGGCAAAGCCGATTGGAAATTTGATGTTAAGGGCCTGCAACCGGTGCGTTTTGAGCTCAATTTAAAAGATGCCAATATCGAAGACCTTGATGGAAAATTTGCGCTTAGCGATATTAACGCGCATATTCCATGGGATTATGACGCGTCTAAAACCGTCACACTGGCTTATTCAAAAGGTCATGTGCTGAATATTCCACTGGGCAACACGCGCTTGCAAGCAGAGCTTAATCGTTACTCTGTAACTGCGCCCAGTTTGGTGTTTCCAGTACTTGATGGTGCGCTTAAGTTTGAAGATGTTTCTGCTGCCTATCTTAGCCAGCAATGGGTTTGGCATGTCAAAATGCAGCTACAGCCAATTAGTATGAACACGTTTAGCAAAACCCTAGGTTGGCCAGAGATGCAAGGTAAGATTGATGGCCAAGTGCCGCTGATCACGTACGCTGGCAAGCAGTTGTCTATGGACGGAAAAATGCAATTTAATATGTTTAATGGCAACGTCACCATGGACGGGTTGCGCATTGACGACCCATTAGGCACAACCCCAAAACTCTACGCCAACCTGCAAATGCGCAATATCGATTTGGGCGATTTAACCCGTACGTTTAACTTTGGCGCCATCGAAGGCAAACTAGAAGGTGATGTCAAAGATTTAAGACTAGAAAACTGGAAACCTGTGCGGATGGATGCAAAGATTGAAACCGCCGATGGTAAACATCTTAAAAAAATATCCCAGCGTGCGGTAGAAAATATTACCGCATTGGGCGGAGAAGGCACAGCAGCTGCCTTACAGCGCACCTTTTTACGCTTTTTTAAAGAGTTTAATTACGAAAAAATTGGCTTAAGCTGTCAATTACGACAAGATGTGTGCAAAATGAGTGGCGTTGAGTCAACCCGCCCTGAGTCAACGACAAAGGGGTACATTATCGTTAAAGGTAGAGGGGTTCCTTCTGTAAATGTGAATGGCTTTACTGAATACGTCAGCCTCTCGGATTTAATTGAGCGCATGACGCGCATTACCGATAGCAATAGTAAAATGATAGTTAAATAGAGTGATTGTAAAACTGTTGCTATAAAAGTTACCGTGTGCAGTCATTCCGACGAATGTCGGAATCTAGTGACTTTAAAGACGCTGGATTCCGTGTCAAGCACGGAATGACAATGTTGGTAGATGGTTTAAGTAATATTTAGTAAAGGATTGAATGATGAATAAAAACATAGCCTTAGTGATTTTGTTGGCGGGGTTATCCGCCTGCGTGACGATTAATATTTACTTTCCAGCAGCTGCGGCAGAAAAAGCAGCAGATAAAATTATTGAAGAAGTGTGGCAGCTTGAAGATGGTACAAACAAGCCTACAGACGCTCCAAAAACTACGCCAGAAACCACACCGGAAGCTAAGCCTGCTGAAGCGCCTGCGAAATAAAAGGAACTAAAAATGAAAAAATTACTATTGGGTTTTTTGGCGGCTGCTAGTATGTTTGTGGCAGTTGGGTCAAACTTTGTACAAGCTGCAGCACCAGATTTAGAAATCAATACGCCTGCTATTTCGGCGATTAAAAACAGCATGCAGGCACGCCACACACAACTATTACCGCACTATAACAGTGGCGCGGTGGGGCTAACTGCGGATGGGTTTATTGCAGTAAAAGACGCAACTGCAGTGCCGTTAAAAGACCGCGGTGGTATCAACAGCTTAGTTTCTGCCGAAAATGCAGACCGCGCCAAGCTTTATAAAGAAATTGCCGCAGGTAATGGCCACCCAGAGTGGGAAGGCGATGTAAATCTGACCTTTGCTGGCCGCTGGATAGATAAAGCACAAGCTGGGTGGTGGTATCAAAGTGGCGGTGGCTGGGTAAAGAAATAATTTTTTAACCATTTGAATGGGTGGCTGGCATGCATATTAAACATACTTTATTGTTATTTTTTGTCTTGGCTTATGCAGGCTTTAGTTATGCCGCCACGTATAAATGGGTCGATGACAGCGGTAGGACAGTCTATGGCGATTCTGTACCAGAGAAATACCGGGCAGGGTCGGAAATGGTAGAAATCAAAGAAAATGTTGTCCCTGCAAGTAAGACGCAAACATTACCGCAGACTGAAGTTGAGTCTGGCGTAACCGTTGAAAGCACCAAAGACAGCCTTAAAAATGCACCGCCTAAAGTTTTAGAGATGGCGCCGCCTAAAGACTTGCCTACTTCTCAGCTTAAATCAGATGGTGAATGTGAGTTAAAAATGCAGAAGTATAGGGAAGCGCAGGAGTGCTTTGTGCCTTACCGAAATGCTCGTGGCGGTATCAGTGAGGAAGGTGTTAAGCGGTGCCCAAATGTGCAACCACCAGACTGCACAACGAGTAAAAGATAACGACAAGTAAGATAGAGCATTTACAGATGACGCCAACCTTAGTATTCGATATCGAAACCATCCCTGATACTGCGGGACTGCGCGCCTTGCTAGATGCGCCTTCTGGCGCACTCGATGGTGCATCTGATGAAGATGTCGCTAACATCGCATTGCACCAACGCCGACAACATAATGGCAGTGATTTTTTGCCGTTGCATCAACATAAGGTGTGTGCGATTTCGTGTGCGCTACGTGAAGGCAATAATTTCAAAGTATGGACATTGGGCGATGCAAACTCAACAGAAGCAGAGATTATCCAGCGTTTTTTTGATGGCATAGAGAAATATACGCCGCAAATAATTTCTTGGAATGGTAGCGGCTTTGATTTGCCTGTGTTGCATTATCGCGCCATGGTTAATGGTGTGCAAGCGCCTAGATATTGGGATTTAGGTGAGGATGATAAAGATTTTAAGTGGAACAATTACATCAGCCGTTACCACACACGGCATTTAGATTTAATGGATTTGTTGGCGCTGTATAACGCCCGCGCCAATGCGCCGTTGGATGATTTGGCCAAATTATGCGGCTTTCCTGGTAAATTGGGGATGGATGGCAGCAAAGTGTGGGACGCGTATAAAGCAGGAAAAATCGAGGAAATTCGCAACTATTGCGAAACTGATGTGGCCAATACACACTTAGTATATTTGCGCTTTCAACTGATGCGCGGTCATTTGACGCCAGCCGCTTACGAAGCCGAAATTAAGTTGGTGCGCGAGACCTTAAGCACTTACCCAGCTGCGCATTGGACAGAATTTTTGGTAGCCTGGAAGGCTTAATTGCCTTCGCCGTCTAGCGGCACATCTTCATCCACAAAGTCTTTCCAGTTAAGCACCACTTTTTGATTAGTGTTGGCTTCTAGTGTTACTTTGTGTCGCAACTTATTGCCATTATTACTGGCTAAAATAGTGTAAGTGCCTGCTGGTAAGTTAACGTAAAGCACAGGTTTGGCGGCCACAATTCGAAACATTAAATTGCTCGCTTCGTCGTAAATGTTGACATTCACATCGGTTGCCCAACGCCCCACAACACCTTCGGAAAATAATAAATTGAGCGTGTAGTTTTTGGCGATTCGCTTCATTTGAGCAGCTTCTTCTTCGCCAATGCCAGCCGTCACATATTTGTAACCATGCGCCGAGTTGCGAATCTGTAGCGGCTCTGCCGATGCCAAGTTGGGCAATATAAAGCCGCTTGATAATATTAAACCCAACAAAATGACTAATTTGTAAGTTAGTTTATTCATTTAATGGTGACTTTCCCTAATTTATTTATATACTTACCTTGTTTTTGTGCAGTTTAGCAGAGTTGCGACATTTACTCTATTGCCGCCTTATATATTAAGGCCTTATGCGCTAAAATGCGCGCATGAGAAGAAACCGCAATAGAACCTACCAAAATCCAGCCGACAATCCAATCTTACAAGCCACTATTGAGTCGTTAGACCAAGAGGGGCGTGGCGTGGCGCACGTGAATGGCAAAACTATTTTTATTGATGGCGCGCTGCCGAACGAGCTTGTGCGCTATCAATCGCAACAGATTAAACCCAGTTACGAAGTAGCAAAAACCATTGAAGTGCTTAAGCAAAGTAATCAACGGGTGACGCCAAAATGTCCGCATTATGGGCTGTGTGGCGGTTGTAAATTGCAGCACATGGATGCTAACGCGCAAGTGGCGGCTAAGCAGCGCATGTTAGAAGCGGATTTATGGCACATAGGTAAAGTGAAGGCCGATAACGTGTTGCCACCACTGTATGGGCCGACCTGGGGCTATCGCCATAAAGCGCGCCTAAGCGTGAAATATGTCGAGAAAAAACAGCGCGTGCTAGTCGGCTTTAACGAGAAAGCGACGCGTTACGTGGCGGACATGAACAGTTGCGAAGTGTTGGTGCCAGCGGTTTCTGTCCTGATTGCGCCGCTGCAAGATTTAATTGTGCAGCTTTCTATTCGCGATAAACTGCCGCAAATTGAGCTGGCAGTTGGCGAAGCCGACCAAAAAAATGGGATTGAAGGAAATGTGGTTGTGTTGATTTTCCGTATTATGGATGTGCTCACCGCCAATGATGAAGCGCTATTCAAGGCGTTTGCTGACTTGCACCATATACAAGTGTGGACGCAAACCAAAGGCCCAGATACGATAAAACCGTTTTGGCCTTTGGATGGGACGCAGTTGCGATATAGCCTGCCGGAGTTTAATTTAACTTATCCATTTAAGCCCAACGAATTTACTCAGGTTAACCCGCAAATCAATCAGGTGATGATTCGCCGCGCCATGCAATTGTTGAATCCGCAAGCGGGTGAAACTATTGCCGATTTTTTCTGCGGCATTGGTAATTTTACCTTGCCGATTGCGCGTAGCGGTGCGCAGATACTGGGCTTGGAAGGTTTGGCTAACTTGGTGGATAGAGCCAATGAGAGTGCACAATTGAATAATATCAACAGCGTGAAATTTGGAGTGGCGGATTTATTTAAAATGACACCAGAAAGCTTGGCCGAGCTAGGGGCATTTGATAGGTGGTTGATAGATCCACCGCGTGATGGCGGGTTTGAACTGGTGAAAGCGATTACAGCTGAGACTGCACCTAAGTTAATCGTTTATGTATCGTGCAATCCCGCCACGCTGGCGCGTGATGCGGGCTTACTGGTGCACGAAAAAGGTTATCGTTTAAGTGCAGCTGGTGTGATTAATATGTTTCCACACACCGCACATGTAGAATCAATTGCACTATTCGAGAAGGTATAAACTTCTCGAGTTAGCCTTGTCTCGTGCCAAAAAAATCCGTGGTGGTTCTACGGTTATCCATGCTATAAGCGGTGCTACCTCCAACTGCTAATAACAATAAGCCACCTGCAATGGCAATATTTTTCAAGAATAAGATCATCTGCATTTGGTCGGCAAAATTGCTGTGGAACAACGCAGCGGCAAGTATGCAAAAAGCGGCTAAAGCAAATGCCACTAAGCGTGTTTTATAACCGACTACTAGCGCAATGCCACCCAGCAATTCCAGCGCGATGGTAGGCCACAGCAATAGGCCAGGTAAGCTTGCGGATTGCATATAACCGATGGTGCCAGCAGGGTCTGTGATTTTGCCAGCACCCGCTAAAATAAAAATAAGTGCCAACATGATGCGGCTAATAAGTTGAACGATACCTGTCATTTTCTGCTCCTCATTTTTAAAATATAAAGCATCATAAACTTATCGAGCTACGCGCGCAATCGTGCATAACATTGAGAATATAATGACGCCTATGTTAAAAAATTTCCCAGCATTTTTATTCGCGTTTTTGCTGGCTTTGCCTTTGCTTATTGCTTGCCAAAAAAGCGCCACGCCTAAACAAGAAATTCGCTTTGGTATTGCACAAGCACCGCTCAACCTTGACCCGCGCTATGCCACCGATGCCGCATCTGAGCGAGTGAATCGTCTTATTTATCAACCTTTGGTAGATTTTGATGCTACTTCGAAACCCGCATGGATATTAGCTCATGGCGAGGCTATAAATGCACTTGACTATAAGTTTACATTGCAAAAAAAAGTTAATTTTCATAACGGTGATGCGCTTACAGCACACGACGTAAAGGCGACTTATGATTCTTTATTAAGTCTTAAAGATTCGCCTCATGCGGCTGAGTTTGCCAATATTGATACGACTGAGGTCATAGATGATAAAACGATTATTTTTAAATTAAAGCAAGCAGATACGAATTTTATCAGTAAACTGATTATTGGCATTATGCCGAAAAGTTTAGTCGAGAAAAGCCACACTTTTTCGCACAATCCGGTCGGTAGCGGCCCGTTAAAATTTCAATCTTGGCAACACGATTTAAAGCTAATACGTACTTCGGATAATCAACTGATTACCCTACAAGAAGTAAAAGACCCAACCGTGCGTGTACTGAAATTAAAGAAGGGCGAAATCGACTTGATTCAAGGCGATTTGCCGCCCGAGTTGGTGAAACATTTACAGACCATGCCTGGCATCCTTGTGGATACTGGCTTGGGGGCGAACTACTCTTACCTCGGCCTAAATATGCAGGATGGGTTGCTGAAAAATCTAAAAGTACGGCAAGCCATCGCGCATGCGATTGACAGGCAAGCGATTATCGACAAAGTGATGGTGAGTAACAGCCGAATAGCCAGCGCCATTTTGCCGCCAGAACATTACGCGAATTCAGATAATGTATTGATACCATACAGCTACAACCCAACTTTAGCTAAAAAATTGTTGATTGAAGCAGGTGTTAAGCTACCACTTAAACTGGAGTATAAAACCAGTACCGATGCCTTTCGCGTACGTCTGGCCACCATTATGCAAGCACAAATGGCGCAGGCGGGTATTGAGTTGGAGATTAAAAGTTTAGACTGGGGTACTTTTTTTGCTGATGTGAAAGCAGGTAATTTTCAACTTTATGGTCTGACCTGGGTCGGCATCAAAACGCCAGAAATTTATGCCAAGGCGTTTGGTAGCGACTATTTTCCGCCCAACGGTTTTAACCGGGGAAGATATTCAGACGCGCAATTAGACAAGCTGCTTGCAGAGGAAAATTGGCCAGCTGTCACACAACGCATCCATACCCAGCTGCCTTATATCCCGCTGTGGTACGAAGGCCAATTTGTCGCGATGCAAGAAAATATTAAAAACTACACCCCCAAACCAGACGGTAATTGGGACGGCTTAGCGATTATTGAAACATCGGCAACAATTGCAAGGCAGCCGCAAAAAGCTCAGCTACAATAAGCGTATGCGTATCGAAATACTCATCTCAAACCAAACCTTAACACTGTATGACGCCGATGGCGGCCTAGTCGCACGCTATCTTGTTTCTACCGCCGCCAATGGTACGGGCTGTATCAAAGACAGTGGCTGCACGCCGCAAGGGGCGCATATTGTTCGCGCCAAAATAGGCGCAGGTATGCCTGTGAATACGGTATTTGTGGGGCGCAGGCCAACCGGTGAGATTTTTACACCGGAACTGATGGCACAGTTTCCCAATCGCGATTGGATTTTAACGCGTATTCTGTGGTTAAGCGGCAAAGAGGTCGGCAAGAATCGGCTGGGAAATGTCGATACCATGCAGCGCTATATCTATATTCATGGTAGCCCGGATTTGACGGAGATGGGCAGGCCGGGTTCACATGGCTGTGTGCGCATGGGTAATGCCGATATGATTGAGTTGTTTGATTTGGTTGAGGCTGGGACGCCTGTTTTCATTTCCGAATGAGAAGATTTACACTAACCGTCATCCTGAGCATAGCGAAGGATTCAGCTTTTAATCTGCAAAATACTGGATTCTTCACCCAGATAAAACCTTGGGTTCAGAATGACGGAGTAGGTTGTTAACGTGCTTTTATTCTATTCAATGTTTAGACAAATCCTCAGTATCGTCAGCGTCATTTTTGGTGTGCTGCTCCTTACCTTTTTACTTATTCATTTAGTGCCGGGCGACCCGATAGAGGTGATGCTGGGTGAGTCAGCCAGCATGGCGGATAGGGAAGCGCTACGCGTCGATTTAGGCTTAAACCAATCGTTACCAAGCCAGTTTTCTAGTTACCTTAATAAACTTGTGCATTTAGATTTGGGCCATTCTATCCACACTAAGCAGCCGATTATAGAGCTAATTAAAACACGTTATCCTGCCACGCTTAAATTAGCTTTTTTATCGCTGCTGATTGGGTTAAGCATCGGCATTCCACTTGGGGTTTACGCGGCACTTAAAGCAGGGCACTGGCAAGATATCGTGGTGACGATTATTTCGGTGCGGCTATCGGCCATGCCTGCCTTTTGGCTGGGGCCAATTTTGATGTTGGTGTTTGCCGTGTGGCTGGGTTGGCTGCCTGTTAGTGGCATGGAGTCACGCAATTCCATTATTCTGCCTGCGGTGACGTTGGGGTTTGGTTTAAGTGCCATCCTCACCCGCATGACGCGCACCAGTTTATTAGAAGTGCTGAATGATGATTATATTCGCACCGCACGCGCCAAAGGCTTAAGCGAGCGCACGGTCATTATTCGCCACGCGTTGCGCGCTGCCTTGTTACCGATTATCACTATTGTCGGCTTGCAAATGGGTAGTTTGCTGGCGGGTACCGTCATCACCGAAACCATTTTTAGCTGGGATGGCATTGGCAGGCTGCTGGTAGAAAGCATAGAAAAGCGCGATTACCCAGTGACGCAAGCCTGTGTGCTGATTATTGCGCTGAGTTATGTGGTGGTGAATTTGCTGACCGATGTGCTGTACCGATTTGCTGATCCAAGAGTTAAGTTGAATTAGAGTGTATAAACTACTCCTCGTTATTCCCGCGCAGGCGGGAATCCAGTCAACTGAATTCAAAATGGATTCCCGCCTGCGCGGGAATGACAGCTTGTGAAAATATTTGCCCTATCTATTTTGATATTTTGGTTACTGGCAGTTCTTATTGGCCAAGTGCTTGGCTTGCAAGCCAACACCATTGATTTAAATGCAATTTTAGACACTCCAAGCGCCCAGAATTGGTTAGGTGCCGATGACTTAGGCCGTGACATTTTGGCAAGAATACTAGAAGGCATACAAGTATCTTTTTTTGTCGCAATTGTTGTTACTGTTATAACGATGTTGGTCGGCGTGACGGTTGGCTTACTGGCAGGTTTTTATGGCGGAAAAGTAGATGCGTTTTTAATGAAAATCACTGATATTTTCTTGGCATTCCCTGGCATTTTATTGGCTATTGCCTTTGTGGCGGTATTAGGCGCAGGGATTGGCAATTTAGTTTTGGCGCTGTGCATTACTGGCTGGGTCAGCTACGCACGGTTAGCGCGTGGGCAGACACTCAGTTTACGCAATCGCCAGCATGTGCTGGCGGCAGAATCGCTGGGGGCAACTGTGCCAAGGTTGTTAGTGAAGCATATTTTGCCATTATTGGGTTCTATTTTAATGGTGGAAGCGACCTATAGTCTGGCCAGCGTAATGATAGCCGAGGCCAGTCTGTCTTTTCTCGGGTTGGGCATACAAGCGCCAAACGCCAGTTGGGGCGCCATGTTGCGCGATGGTGTGCGCTATATGCTGGTGGCACCGCATTATGTGTTGGTAGTGGGGTTGAGTTTAATGAGCTTGATTCTTGCAATAAACCTGGGAGGTGACTACCTGCGTGATAAAATGGACGTACGCACAGAAGCTAATTAAGGATTCAATTGAGTAATTTAGACACAGATATAAAAATGGTGAGCTGGCAAGATAAAAACAAACTACAAACAGCTGTTTGGCAATCTGAGGCAGGTAATCCACCGCCCAAAAATGTTGTGCTAGCCGATGACACAACCAATGCGAAAGTGGCTTACAAACAGGTGTGCGAAGGTGCTGCTTTACTCTATACCGGCGATTTTCAGAACGCAAAACAGTTGCTGCAAGCGATTACCCGCAAGTTCGATATTAAGCCGATTAAACCTGCTACGACTATGCTGGAAGCCTTTCACCAACACCGTGCGCGGCAAATACAGCGCGCCAGTATCACCAATAAAATTTTAATTGAGCTGAAATACGGCGCATGCGAGTTACGCCGTGCGCCTGAGATAAAAGAGGCGGTGGCGGGTGCTCTGATTACGAATGCGAAGTTGGATAAGGTGCCAGCAAAATTGGTACTTTCTTTAAGAGAATTGCTCGGCATGATAGGGGCGCATGAATGGCGCAAAAAAGGTGTCTATGTCGATGCCCTGCAAGCCAATATCCATGCGCACTACGGCGTATATAGCCCGGTGCGCGGAGAGTACTTGGAGCTTATCAATTACGCGCCATTGAGGGATTTTAAAACCGCGTTTGATATCGGTACCGGTACCGGTGTCATTGCAGCGATTTTGGTGAATCGCGGCATTAAAAAAGTCATCGCCACCGATAACAATATTCGTGCATTAAATTGTGCACCTGAGAATATCGCCCAGCTAGGTTTGAAAGAATATATCGAAGTTGAACAAGCGGATTTATTCCCAAGCGGTTTCAAAAAAGCGGATTTGATTGTGTGCAACCCGCCATGGCTACCCGCCAAGGCCAATGCGCCGATTGAGCATGCCATCTATGACCCAAACAGCCAGATGGTAAAAGGCTTTTTGGCAGGTGTAAAAGCGCATTTAAATGACGATGGCGAAGCGTGGCTGGTGATGTCTGATTTGGCTGAGCATTTGGGTTTGCGAACAAATGAAGACCTACAAAAATGGATTACGGAAGCAGGATTAACTGTGATTGAAAAGTTGGATATTGCACCCAAGCATGCAAAATCTGCAGACCAATCTGACCCGCTGTATGCGGCACGTAGCAAGGAAATGACTTCTTTGTATCGGTTAAAAGTTGCTTAGGTGGTTTTGAAGTGTTAGGTTAGCGATATGAAAATTTTAAGGAAAATATAATCAATATAGTCTGACTAAATTGATTCCCAAATATTAATAGTTCAGGAGTTTGTATGAAGTGGTTTCTAACATTCATGTTACTTTTTGCAAATGGGGTTATGGCGGAAGATTCCATACTCAAAGATAAAAAGTCATTTGCTAACGATGTGAGCAGGCTGAACAGTTCAGAAAATGTTGAAGCTTCGACTGAGACACCTCAAAAAGATAAACTCTCTGACCATTACAAGGCAACTTTCGAAAAGTTGTTAAATATGGAAACACCGCGTGCTAATAATGCACTCAAGGCATGCAATACATTAATAGATGCGTCTTTAGATTTAGAGTCTGGGGCAATAACACAAGAGCAATTTTCATCCATAAAACGAAAAGCAATGATTTTATGGAATACACCAACTGGCGATGATAGCGAGCCTTCAATTGAATACAAAGAAAGCTACAAGGTTCAAGAATCACAAAATAAATCAATAAATTGCAGTTCAACAACGTCAGGTAATACTGTATATACAAACTGTCGTTGAAGATGAGATTAGTAAGTTTAAGAGCTAATCAAGCTTTTACGTAATTTGCAAAAAGGAATAAATGAGTCTAGGTCCTGTCATGTTAGATGTTGTCGGAACGGAATTAACCGCTGATGATGTTAAAAGATTGCAACACCCGCTGGTTGGCGGCGTGATTCTGTTTGCACGAAATTTTGAAAACTGTGCACAATTATCTGCTCTGACAGCCAGTATCCATGCGCTTCGTAGTCCGCCGCTTTTAATTGCGGTGGATCACGAAGGCGGCCGCGTACAAAGGTTTAGAGATGGCTTTACCAAAATTCCTCCTATGCGTGAATTTGGCAAGATTTGGGACGTGGATAGAAAAAAAGCTAAAGAATTGGCTGTACAAGCAGGTTGGGTGTTAGCAGCAGAGCTGCGTGCGCACGGTGTAGATTTTAGCTTTACGCCAGTGCTGGATATGGATTATGGCGACAGCCTGGTAATTGGCGACAGGGCGTTTCACGGTAATGCGCAAGCGATTAACGAGCTCGCTTTTTCCCTGATGCAAGGCCTTAAAAAAGGTGGTATGCAGGCAGTGGGCAAGCATTTTCCCGGGCATGGTTTTGTGGTGGCCGATTCACACGTGAGTATCCCGATTGACGAGCGTGAGTTTGACCAGATTGCACAAAATGACATGCAACCGTTCAGGCAAATGATCGATGAAGGGTTGGCGGCGATTATGCCGGCGCATGTGATTTACCCGAAAGTGGATGACAAGCCAGCTGGGTTTTCGCCCAAATGGTTGCAAAAAGTGCTGCGTGAAAGATTAGGTTTCAACGGTGTGATTTTTAGCGATGATTTAAGCATGGAAGGCGCAAGTGTGGGCGGGGATGTGGCTACGCGTAGCCTGGCCGCGTTGAATGCGGGTTGTGACATGGTGCTGTTATGCAATCGCCCAGATTTGGCTGATGAACTGCTGGAAAAGCTTGAGTGGAAGATGTCTGCGCAAAGCATCGTACGTTTGGCGCATATGCATGGGTCGCGCCACCCAGAAAGTATGCAGCATTTGCAACATAACAGTGAGTTTGCTACTGCATTAGAGCACTTGGCGATGGTGGGTAAGCCTGAACCGAAATCAGCGTCGGATTTGTTTGCTTGAGTGCATTTTTACATGGTTAATGTAATTGACCAACACTGCAGGCGAGCGTAGAATTCGCGCCAATTATTAAGGTGCTCAAGTCTTAAAATCTTAAGTCTTTAAACCAAAAAAAGCCATGACTCAAAAGCTGACAAAAAAAAACATCAAAAAACTGGTCGTAGCCAATTGGAAGATGCATGGCAACTTGAAACAAAATGCGGCCTTGCTAAATGATTTTGTTGCAACACTCGCCGATTTAAAGCACACGCAAGTGGTGGTGTGTGCGCCTTATCCTTATCTCGCCCAATTACAAAGCGCCCTGCAACATACTGATATCGCTTGGGGTGCGCAAAATGTCGCTAAGAATGAGATTGGCCCTTACACCGGTGAGGTGAGCGCAGACATGTTGCGCGATTTTGGCGCAAGCTATGTGATTATTGGCCACTCAGAGCGCGCAACCGCCTACTGCGAATCGGATGAAAATATCGCGCAAAAATTTATGGTGGCCAAAAAGCACGGCATTACGCCTATTTTGTGCGTTGGAGAAACGCTGATAGAGCGTGAGGCGGGCGTGATGGAACTGGTGGTAGGTAAACAACTGGATGCCATTATTAATGCTTATGGCGCGGCTGTATTTGCTAATACGGTGATTTCTTATGAGCCCATTTGGGCAATTGGTACTGGGCTAGCTGCCACGCCAGAACAGGCAAAAAGCATGCATCAATTTATCCGTAACAAGATTGCTGCGTTAAATAGTGATGCGGCAAACCAGCTAAAAATACTCTACGGAGGCAGCGTAAACCCACAAAATGCGCTACAATTATGCCTTGTTAAAAATATCGACGGCGGGCTAATTGGTAGGTGCTCGCTCAGCGCGCAGGATTTTGAAAATATTTGTTATGCAGCTGAAAAAGCTGCCACATAAATAGTCAAAAATATAGACGAAAAATTAAGTAAAGACATAAGTTTGTAATTTAGGGTATATGGATATGGAAAATTTAATCACAGTGATTCACGTGTTGGCCGCTGCAGGCGTTATAGGCTTGGTGCTATTACAGCATGGTAAAGGTGCCGATATGGGCGCAGCATTTGGTAGCGGCGCTTCAGGCAGTTTGTTTGGCGTAAGTGGCTCATCTAACTTTATGAGCAAAGCCACCGCGGCCTGTGTGATCGTATTTTTTGCCACCAGCTTAACATTGGCCTATATGGCCAGTCATCGCGCTGGTAGTGGAAGTGTAATAAACAGCGCCGTTAAAACACAAGCAGTAAAAACAGAGTCTGCACCTGCCGAAACCAAAGCAGTTGATGCGCAGTCAGAACAAACAGCGCCTGCAGGCAGCGCCGCGAAAGACGTACCGAATTAATATTTGACCTAATTAATTTTGTGGTAATTGCCGTCGTGGTGGAATTGGTAGACACGCTATCTTGAGGGGGTAGTGACGAAAGTCGTGAGAGTTCGAGTCTCTCCGTCGGCACCAGTGAATAGTTTAAAGCAGTCCGAAAAAGTATTTAATTTATATATAATTCAATAAGTTAGTTAAATACTTAGTCCTAGTAAGTGTGAAGCGGTCTTTTAAAATCCCTTTACAAAATGTATAAAAAAGCGTATAAATAATAACCATAATTAATTTTATACGTTTTTTATGAAAAAGCTGTCAGCCGAATCATTAAGCGATTTAACAATAAAAGCAGCAAAGCCTGCCAGCAAGCCTTACACGCTAAGAGATGGTAATGGTTTGTTCGTACTTGTTCATCCTAATTCCAGTAAATACTTCCAACTTCGCACCACGTTGCATGGCAAAGCTAAGCTAATACAACTAGGTAGTTATCCTGAGTTGTCACTTAGCGAAGCTCGTATTCAAGCCCGTGAAAAGCGTAAGCAAGTCAAAGTTAATCATGTTGATCCCATACTTGAAGCAAAGCTTGCAAAACAACAAAAAGCTAAAGATGCAGATAACACATTCCAAAAAATAGCTGAAGAGTGGTTATTAATCAAACAGCGCACACTTGCGCCATCTACATATTTAAAAATCAAACAAACTTTTAATGCAAATGTGTATAGCATGTTAGGCAAATATCCGATTAAAGAAATCGACAATAAGCTAGTTCGTAAATGTTTACTGGTCATGCAAAAACGTGGTGCATTAGAGTTAATGGAAAAAACTCGTGGCTGGATTAAACAAGTATTTGATTTTGCATTAAGCGATAAGCTTATTTCAGAAAATCCAATCCCAGTAAAAGATGAGAGGCTCGAAAAACATATAAGCGAGAAATTTCCACGCTTAAAAAGCAAGCAAGATGCTGGAAGATTATTACGCAATCTCGTGGAATATGGAGGCAGTTTTGAAGTTTCAATCTGCGTTTATTTACAGTTGCATTTTGCACAGCGGCCAAGTGAATTAAGATGTGCCAAATGGGTAGAGTTTGATTTTGATAATGCAATTTGGACATTACCACTTGCACAGTCAAAAACCCGCAAATATATGACTAAGCCTCATACGGTAATGCTTTCTAAACAAGCTATTCAAGCCTTAAAAGAACTGCATTCATACACAGGGCACAGTGAGTATTTATTTACAGCAAGGTTAGTTAATCAGCCTGTATCAGAAGCAACAATTCGCAAAGCTTTTAGATCAGTATTTACTGATTACCATATTGTGCCACATGGTTGCCGACATTTTTTTAGTACACAGGCAAATGAAAGCGGCTTGTTTAGGCAAGATGTAATTGAGTCCTTTTTAGCACACAGTGATAAAGACAAAATTAGAGGAACATATAACGAAGCAACTTACGATAGCGAGCGCAGACAACTAGCACAATGGTGGAGTGATCAGCTAGATGCTATGCGTGAGGGCGCTAAGGTATTGGCATTTAAACAAGCATAGAAAATCCATGAAACCCAAATATTATTGTAAGGCTAAATAAAAATGTTTCCGATAGCTGCCGCGTTTGGTGGTTTAATCTTGGGCTTGAGTTTTAATGGTAATCCCTTGCTAGGAGGATTGATTTGTGGGGGCATGTTTGGCTTAGTTGCTTGGGCACTAACTGGGTTCAAGTTAGGTGAATCAAAACCACAAGAAGGTATAGAACCGAGCCAAATAGACACTGAGTCTAATTCGAGTAAAATGCCGCCAGTTGATTTTGGACGGACGCTAGCATTAAGTCTATTCGTTTCAGTGAAGCCAAGTAAGGATGAGATTGAAACGGTTGAAGCATATGGAATAAATAGTAACTTGTATTTTAATGAAGTCTTTTTCCTTTGTGCATTCGGTATTGTTTTTGCGGTATTTAAAGAGTTAAATAGCCCAGTGCATGTAAAGTTAGTAATGCATGGATTCCATGAGGTTTTATCTGAACATGCAAAAGAGAGTGATACTAACAGCAAGATGTACCACACACTTGTAAAAAGAATTGATAGTTACATGCAAGTTGCAGGAGACTACTCGCCAGATTCATTAAGTCCAATTGCACTAAAGTTCGGTGAGTACATAGATGCTAATACATGGATGAAAGCTTATGAGTATGCTGATACATATTTTTTAAGTCATGCAAATGCTACAAAATTAGCTATCGCTGAAAATACATTTATTCCACAAAATGCGCTCGCTTAAATGCACTATTAAATCTATGATGTACGAAATTCTTAAGTTCTATCTGATAAAAATCTAAATTCATACTTAAGT
The DNA here is from genome assembly GCA_020053735.1 of Pseudomonadota bacterium. Lineage (GTDB taxonomy): Bacteria > Pseudomonadota > Gammaproteobacteria > Burkholderiales > Methylophilaceae > Methylotenera_A. The sequence continues at coordinate 34,988 of JAGVMP010000004.1, read as the reverse complement.
GAATAGAAAAAATTAATAATTAATGAATAGATCTGTTTATTACAATTACATAGAAGGTCAACTTCTACATCTGGCTGCATCCATTGAATCACAGGCAAGCGTAAATTTACTGACTTATCATATCCACAGTGAGAATTTTTATGTACATTTTTTGAATCTATTATTTGAATTGCAACTAGTTAACTTGAATGCTCAAACTCAAAATGTTGCAGGACTAGATTTGGTTGATAATACAAATCATGTAGTGGCACAAGTTTCCTCAACAGCTACAAAACAAAAAATTGAGTCAGCTTTGTCTAAAGATCACAGTGCTTATGCTGGTAAATATACATTTAAGTTTATTTCAATTTCAAAAGACGCGTCGAAGTTAAAAACAGAAACATTTCATAACCCACATAATCTGAAATTTAATCCCCAAGATGATATTTTTGATATTCCTACGCTGCTAAAAATAATAAATTCTCTGCCTGCGGAGAAGCAAAAGCCAATTTATGACTTTATTAAAGCAGAATTAGGCTGTGAGGCAGATCCTGTAAAACTTGAAACCAACTTAGCAAATATTATTAATATTTTAAGTAAGGAGGATTTGACTAATAGTATCTCCAATTTTCAGATCAACCAATTTGAGATAGACAAGAAAATTAATTACAACAGTTTATCTATAGCGAAATTAGTTATAGAAGATCATTCAATCAATTCAACTCGGGTAGGAAAAATTTATACAGAGTTGGACAAATTCGGTGCGAACAAGAGTATGGCTGTACTAAACTCAATTCGTGGTTACTACATCAAAAATAAAGCTAATTTATCTAATGATGCCTTATTTTTCAAAATTGTTGAATGTGTAACTCAGCAAATTAAAGAAAGTGCTAATTTCACTTTAATACCATCAGACGAATTAGATTTGTGTGTAAATATTTTGGTAGTTGATACATTCATACGCTGCAAAATTTTCGAAAACCCAAACAACCAAGCCAATGTTACTACCTGACAATATTCAGCCCGAGCAGACCATTTATTTTAATGGTGCGTATGTACTTAAAGCTTTGCAAGAACATAACGGTAAGGTGTTATTGGATTTGTTTGTTGAGACTCAAAGGTATCAATCAATGACAATGCCTGTTTTTGTATTGTGTTTAGATTGGCTGTTTTTATTAGATGTAATCTTATTAAATAAGCAGGGAAGAATTGAGCTGTGTTCTTAAAAAGTCTGACAATAACTGGTGATAGCGGCGTTATCCGTGAAATAAAATTCCGACGAGGAGTCAACCTTATTGTTGATGAAACTCCCGTCACTGACGAAAAAAAGACAGGGAATAATGTTGGTAAAACAACTGTTCTAATGCTAATTGATTACTGTCTTGGTTCTAGTGGTAAGGGTATATATACAGATCCTGAAAACAGAAGGAATGAATATAAGCTTGTTAAGGATTTTTTGATCAACAACAAGGTACTTGTAACACTTGTCCTAAAGGCCGATTTATCAGATTCAAATTCATCAGAATTAAAATTAGAAAGAAACTTCCTCGCTAGAAGCAAAATTATTCGCAGAATTAATGATATTGATCATACTGAGGAAAGTTTCGATGAGACTATTACAAATTATTTATTTCCAGGACACTTCCCTAAAAAGCCTACATATAGGCAAATAATTTCTCACAATATTCGATATCAGGATTTGAGTAATGAAAATACTCTCCGTACGTTAGATAAGTTCACGCCCGATGTAGATTATGAAACTTTACATTTATTCATGTTTGGCTGCGATTTTGAACACGGAGACCTGAAACAAGAGTTACTGTCAAAAATCAAGACTGAATTAACTTTTAAAAACCGTCTTGAACAAAATCAAACAAAAGCAGCATATGAAACTGCTTTGTCTTTAACGGAAGAAGAGATTAAAAAATTAGACACTAAAAAGGCTAACTTTAACTTAAACGTAAATTTTGAAGCAGATTTAGACAAGCTGAATGAAGTCAAATATCGTATTAGCTTTCTAAGTTCCGAGCTTGGAAGGTTGAATATTAGACGAAGCTTAATATTGGAATCAGAGCAGGATCTCAGATCAAATAAATCATCAATTGATATCGAGCAATTGAGATTAATTTATAAGCAAGCTACTGAAAAAGTTAGTGGAATTCAAAAAACATTTGAAGAGTTATACAATTTCCATAATAGTATGATAGTGGAAAAAATAGCTTTCATTACTAAAGATCTACCTAAGTTAGAAGCTAGCATCAAATCAAATTCAGCACAGCTAAGTCGTTACTTAGAGGAGGAAGTTAAGCTATCTGAGGCCATTACACTTACCGAGCCTTTTGAAGAGTTAGAAAAAATTATAAATTTACTTAATGATAAGTTTAGACAAAAAGGGGACTATGAAAATACCATTAGGCAGTTGTCGGAAACTGAGTCAAATTTAGATGATTTGAACAATGAGCTGAATAAAATTGACGATGTTTTATTTTCTGAAGAATCTGAAATTAAAATCAAACTGCAACTCTCCAAATTTAACAAATTTTTCTCTGAAGTGTCCCAATCTCTCTATGGTGAGCAATATGCAGTAGTTGCCAATACTGTCATAAATAAAAATGGTCAGCGTTTATACAAATTTAGCGCATTCAATACGAATATAAGTTCAGGTAAAAAACAAGGGGAGATTACTTGCTTTGATATTGCATATATTTTGTTTGCTGATCAAGAGAATGTGCCTTGTTTGCATTTTCTGTTATATGATAAAAAAGAACTTATGCATGATAATCAGCTAATCAAACTAGCAAACCTAGTGAATGATTTAAATATTCAATTTGTAGCGTCTATGCTAAAGGACAAGTTACCAGAAGAGCTAAATAAAGAAGAATATTTTATTTTAAAATTGTCGCAATCTGATAAGCTATTTAGAATAGAAAGTAGCGCCTAATGGTTTGCAATAAGTTCGTTTGTTGATTTCAATAATAAAAAATTAAAATTACTCCAAAACCCCACCTGTCGCCGTCAGCCAATTTATGACATTATGACAAAGTGACATGGCTTTACAGCCCCCTCTGGGTATCTAGCCCTATATTTAGCTTTCCTATCTTATTACTTACATCTGTTTACTAGTAGTATCCATCTACTCTATTAGATAGTGTTAGTTACCCCTACTTAAAATATTAATTAATTTAAATTTTTTAGTGGGGGTAAAAACAGGGCGTATAGATACACAACTAATAACTACTGCTACACCAATCTGTAGTAGGAACTAGTATGTTGTAGATTAGAGTAGATGCGTTTAGTAACTGGGTATGAAAAGAGGCAATATATACAGACACCCCCCCCTATAAAGCAGTGTCACTTTGTCATGTTGTCAAAAAATGTCACGTTCTGTCATAACTAAACTATTAAAGGAATATTTAAATGAAAATAGCAAAGTATCGCCCAGTTCTTACAGCTAGTCACATTTCACATATTGTGTCACTCTGCGTAAAAGACATGTCTAGTGACTCTCTCTCAGTCATATCTGTGCTTGCACCCTTTAAAGCTAAAATAGAATGCAATGCGCTCCATCCCGCATACGTTATGCAAGAAAAACAAACTTTAATGGAATCATTAGGGTTTGAAAATGATCCCAATTACATTGGCTTATCTCCACCAGAACAAAAAGAAAAAGCTTATGATAAATGGTTATTGGATCCAAATTTCTGTAATGCTGATGAGCTAACAAAAGCACGCGAGCATAGGTATGTTAACTATCTAATGACCCCACAAGAGGAAGCAAAATTCGAAGAGGATTTGCAAAAAAAAGTTTCCGGAAGTTCTGGTTTTCTAAATGTATAAAAGACAGTGTTAACTTACTTTACTTAAAAAAGTTTAGAAAAATCTGAGAGCCGATAAAGGAGCTTATGCAAAGCTGTCAACAAAAAAGGCTCTCACCCCCCCTCAATTAGTATTTCTTAGCAATTGGTTCTTTTGTAGTTGGTGGCTTGACCAAGTTCAATCTTTTCTCTTACCCAATTTCTAATTTCTGATTCAACCCAACCTACACGCCTGAAGCCAATTCTGATTGAGGGTGGAAACTTTTCAAGTTGTATATACAGATAGATAGTACTTTTGCTTAATCCAGTAATATGAATTACATCTTTTAACGCTAAGACTCTTTCAGATGTTTGAGTAGATGCCGCAAAACTAAAGTAATCGTTTTTCATTTTTTCACCTCGATGTAATATTTATTTGATAGTAACTGTCTGTTAGTTATTGATTGTTTGTGCCTAATTTAATGATGAAGGACACAAAAAAAGCCGCAATAAGCGGCTTAGTCAAAAATAATAAATATTCAAGTCATTGATTTATATTAATAATAATACACTTTATAAAAGGAGGTCAATCCCTGTTACAAGTAAAATATTTAGGGATCAATAAGACTAAAATCCATTAAGTTATATACAAGAATAGGAAGTTTTATGTGTTGTATTCTGTAAAGTTACTGTAACAATTGAACATGCTTTCTAGATTGGAGAGATTACGAGTTGCTATTTCTGATGGTTATAGCGTCTTCAATCCATTGTTCAATATTAGCGGCTATGTAGTTATATACATCCGCGCTCACAGTTTTAGGTGGGTCATAAGATTTTGCAATTGAAGATAGTTTTTTTTCTGTATTACCAAGAGTAATGTAATCCAAAGGATTCGCACCCTTAGTCGATTGTTTGCCAGCAGAATCTGTTAAGTTATGTATATAAATTACGAATACGCCTAAACCTTTATTCCATGACTGAATGATTTCGTGATTTATCCATTTACGATTTGCAGTGTTACTTCCTGCTAAAACTACAGTGCAAGTTCTGCCTTTCATCTGATTTTCTATCCACTCTTTTATTTTCGCATCTCCCCCTCTAGTTACAGTTTCCCAATCGTTGTCAGCAGCAGGTTTATTATCCTCAATCGCACCGATATTTCGGACTTTACTTACTCTCCAGCAGTCTGGGGTATAGTGAAAACTATAAAACGTTTTGCGTGCCATCAGGATTCTCCTTAAGTAGTAAGAAATTTAATGAAATCAACTAGTATTTTTGATTTATCAATTAAGGGTGTTTCAATATTATTTAGTTTCTCTAGATATTCTTTCGCCTTTTTTGGATTTGCATAATAATGATCTACATTAGCGATAATTTTTTCATAGATAATTTTGGATGCATAACCAGTGCAACCAATTGGGATGCATATATTTCCTAAAGATTCTGATATTTCAAACTCCCTAATTACTCCATTTGCGTCTATTATTTTCCCACCATCTGGTTTATTTCCAAAAATAAATATAGAGATACCCGCTATAGAAACCATTTTCTGTCTGTACTCTTCCCAGAGGTCTAATAATTTTGAATTCCCAGATTCGAACTGTGGAAATGGTCTAAGAATTAATTGAGTTTCTGAATACTTTAGTGGGTTTTCATTTATAGCTTCTAGAGCCCCATTAATTACAGAACTTCCAATACCCCAACCGAAACCATTCACCAACCTAAAATCACTTTCGATCAAGCTTTTTGAGATTGTGTGTATAAAACTAATAGCTTCGTTACGGTTATAAGGATCAAAAATCTCTGCACTGCCAGAAATAAATATTGTTCTCTTTTTAAATTGCGATTCAATTTCTTTAAGAACAGATGTGATTTCAGCATAACTTTCAATAAGTAATGATTTTATGCCATATCTTTTAAGATCGTTAATAACTAACTGCTGCTTTCGTGTGTTGTAATCTAAGTTTGCTTGATCTGGATTTAGGTAATCACCAAGCTGATGTTTTTTTACAAAACAATAATGTTGTTTTTTGTTCTTCTCGAGTCTGAAATTTAATCTACTTAGAACATAGTCCAAATTAGGGTCTGTAAAACTAAAGCCAATAAACAAAAAAATTTTTGTAATTAGTTCTCCAGCAAGCGCGTTTAAAAAAAATGGGTGAGTCTCATGATATTGCTCATACTGCTCTTTTGATAATATCGCTTCTGCTGGGTGATCTACATCACCATGCATTTTATAAATAACTACATCTCTTTTGGGCTTGTTTAATAATAGTTGTTTTTGGGTGTATTTTACGTCTGGAACTTTTCCTAAATTAAGAAACGTTTTTTCAATCAACTTATCATAATTGGTTGTCCAAATTGAGGATAATGGTAGATTAGCGATGATTTTGTGATTTTCTGTTGCTTTGGTTTCATCAACGAATTCTTTCAAAATTATCTTATTTATTTTGTCTCTTGTTAGATTTTCGTTAACATGAAACTGTGCGATAGAAATTAAATCTGTTTCAATTTCAACTTTTAGCCCTAAATCATTAGCTATATCTCTCATAAGCTCAGACCAATTTACAAACCCTGCGGGTATTGATAAGCCAGCCCCTGCAAAAATTGATGCAGTTCCTTCAGCTAAATCTTTAACATAATCTTTAATGAACGATTCTATTTCAACGCTGAAAGCCATTTATTCACCATTTGAATGCTGGTTATTCCCGATTAAGTAACATGGGCAAGTATAAATATATTTACATTAGCCTATCAGGCTATAGCTGCGTAGGCAACCTATTGAATAATTTATGAATTTTTATTATATAAAATATTACCAAGCTTTGGGAATAGTTCTGATTTGTATACGGGTTGGTTAACTAGTTTGAATTGAACCAATGAGTTTAAAAAATTACTCAGATAAGTAGTATTTTTTTAGAATGGCAATAGGTGATAGGTTATAATCTAGCTTTGCTGATAGAGAAAAAGCTGGTTACTACTCATTATCAAATTAGCTTGAAATAGATGAAAAACGGATTTGTAAAAAATAAAACGTATAAAAATCCGTATAAAAGTAACGTGTGTATTGTAGGAAGGCTTTAAATAGTTGGGTTGCAAGAGAATATTCGAGTCTCTCCGTCACCAGCAGTTTTGCTTGATTATTGTCATATTAAGACAGTATTTACAAGATACTATTTAATAATAAAATTTTAATAAATAATTTTGATAGCGCCGCGAAAAGCCATAAGCTCAAAGCGAGTAATCAAAAAACCAGAGTCAGGAAAGCCCTCGTGCTGGAAAATTATTTTCCAATATTGCTGTTCATCTTAGTAGGCCTCGCAATCGGCTTAGGGCCGCTTATCCTCGGTAAAATCTTATCTCCCCACAAGCCTGATGTGCAGAAAAACTCGCCTTACGAGTGTGGGTTTGAAGCATTTGAAGATGCGCGCATGAAGTTTGACGTGCGTTATTATTTGGTGGCTATTCTATTTATTCTGTTCGATTTGGAAATCGCATTTTTATTCCCTTGGGCGGTGGTCATTCAAGAAATTGGCATGGCAGGATTTTTGGCTATGCTACTGTTTTTGTTTGTGCTGGTTGTCGGTTTCATCTACGAGTGGAAGAAAGGCGCCCTAGAATGGGACTGATTATTCCATTTGAACATTTCGCCTTGCGGTGTCAACTGCACCTCGCCGCGCCAAGTGTAAAAACTACGTCTGTACTGTCTTCGGCTTGTTTTCTTGCCATGCATTATGTTGAAATGGAATTTTCGGAATGAGCATCGAAGGCGTTCTTGAAAAAGGCTTCGTTACTACCAGTCTTGATACGGTAATCAATTACACGCGGACTGGTTCGATGTGGCCAATGACTTTTGGCTTGGCCTGCTGTGCGGTGGAAATGATGCATGCGGGTGCTTCAAGATACGATTTGGATCGTTTTGGTATTGTGTTTCGCGGCAGTCCGCGCCAATCCGACGTGATGATAGTGGCAGGGACGTTGGTGAATAAAATGGCGCCTGCACTACGTAAAGTGTATGACCAGATGGCCGAGCCGCGTTGGGTGATTTCGATGGGAAGCTGCGCCAATGGCGGCGGTTATTACCATTATTCTTATGCTGTTGTTCGCGGTTGTGACCGTATTGTGCCCGTGGACGTGTACGTGCCAGGCTGCCCGCCCACAGCCGAGGCACTGTTGTTTGGCATTATCCAGCTACAGAAAAAAATCAGACGTACTAACACAATTGCCAGATAGTATGAATGCGCGCCAAGAAAATAATCAAAAAGACAAAAAAATATAAAGACGATGTCGACAAAACTAGAACTACTTTCAGCACAATTAAAACTAGCGCTAAGTGCGCACATCACCAAGCTGGATGTGGCCTTTGGCGAGATTAGCATAGAATGTAAAGTTGAAAACCTGTTAGAAGTGTGTGCAAAATTGCGTGACCACGCGGAGCTTAAGTTTGAGCAACTGATTGATTTGTGTGGTGTTGATTATTCGGATTTTAAAGATGGCACTGGTTTTGGGGATGGGCAAGGTGCGCGCTATGCCGTGGTGCTGCATTTGCTTTCTGTAAGTTTAAATCAGCGGGTACGCGTGCGCGTTTTTGCGCAAGATGATGATTTCCCAATGTTGCCAACACTTGTAGATATATGGCCAGTGGCTAATTGGTACGAGCGCGAAGCCTTTGATTTATTTGGTATTATGTTTGAAAACCATCCTGACTTACGCAGAATCCTCACTGATTATGGTTTTGTCGGGCATCCCTTCCGTAAAGATTTCCCCATGATTGGCAACGTGGAAATGCGTTACGACCCCGAACAGCAGCGCGTGATTTATCAGCCTGTTTCGATTGAACAGCGCAACAATGTACCGCGTGTTATCCGCGACGAAGGTTCGCATGGCTAAAGCGACCTACAAACAAGCTAATACGGCGTTATCGGCGCTTGTCGTACAAACGCGTACTGTCTGCGCGCCTCTGCCTTGTCTTAACTTGTTTGTAGGTCGCTTGGAGTTGTATTTTGGCTGAAATTCGCAATTACACCATGAACTTTGGCCCGCAACACCCTGCTGCGCATGGTGTGCTACGCTTAGTGTTAGAGCTGGATGGCGAAGTGATTCAGCGCGCCGACCCGCACATTGGCTTGCTACACCGTGCGACTGAAAAGCTGGCCGAAAACCGCACGTATTTGCAAACTATCCCTTATATGGATAGGTTGGATTATGTCTCGATGATGGCCAATGAGCATGCCTATGTGATGTGCATCGAAAAAATGCTCAATCTTGAGGTGCCGATTCGCGCACAATATATCCGCGTCATGTTTGATGAAATCACCCGTATTCTAAACCATTTGCTGTGGCTGGGTGCGCATGCGCTAGATGTAGGGGCGATGACGGTATTTTTATATGCTTTCCGGGAGCGTGAAGATTTGTTTGATGTGTACGAGGCAGCCTCTGGTGCACGCATGCATGCCGCGTATTATCGGCCAGGTGGCGTGTATCGTGATTTGCCAAACCGTATGCCGCAACATGAAACCACTAAATTTCGCAGTGCAAAAGAAATCGGCAAACTTAACGAAAATCGCCAAGGTTCCTTACTGGATTTTATCGAAGATTTTACCAAGCGCTTCCCCACTTATGTGGATGAATACGAAACTTTGCTCACGGATAATCGCATTTGGAAGCAACGCACGGTGGGGATTGGGGTTGTGACGCCAGAGCGTGCGTTGGCACTGGGCATGACAGGTCCTATGTTAAGGGGTTCTGGCGTGGAATGGGATTTGCGCAAAAAACAGCCCTATGAAGTGTATGCTGATATGGAGTTTGATATTCCCGTCGGTGTGAATGGTGATTGCTATGACCGTTATTTGGTGCGCATGGAAGAGTTTAGGCAATCTAACAAAATTATTCAGCAATGTATTAAATGGCTGCGTGCGAACCCTGGGCCGGTCATTACTACAGATAATAAAGTAGCACCGCCAGACCGTGAAGGCATGAAAACCAATATGGAAGACATGATTCACCACTTTAAATTATTTACTGAGGGTTTTCATGTGCCAGCTGGCGAGGCTTATGCGGCGGTGGAGCATCCTAAGGGTGAGTTTGGCATTTATATGGTTTCAGATGGTGCGAATAAGCCATATCGTTTAAAAATTCGCGCGCCAGGGTTTGCACATATTTCTGCATTGGATGAAATGACGCGGGGGCATATGATTGCCGACTTGGTGGCGATAATAGGCACGCAGGACATCGTTTTTGGAGAAATCGACCGGTGAAAAAACAAAATTTCGTCACAATACTCCGTTGCTTCGCAAAAAAATCTGCTTGCTTAGAACACCTAGGCGGCGCAAGTTTTTTTGCTGTGCTACTTGTCTTGTTTAGAACTTTTGCTTTTTCAAGATTAAGTTTAGTAAAGTTGCAAAATGCTGTCTGCTGAATCCATCAAAAAAATTGACTACGAAATCACCAAATACCCTGCCGACCAACGGCAGTCTGCGGTGATGGCTGCATTGCGCATTGTACAAACCGAGCGCGGTTGGCTATCGCAAGAGTGTATCAGTGAGGTGGCTGCGTATTTACGCATGCCAGAAATTGCCGCGATGGAAGTAGCGACTTTTTATAATATGTACGATTTAGAAAATGTGGGCAGATACAAAATTACTATTTGCACCAACATCTCGTGCATGTTGCGCGATTCTGATGCCATCGTAAATCATCTGCAAGCAAAGCTAGGTGTGGGCTTTAATCAGGTCACTGAAGATGGTAAATTTTGCCTGAAAGAGGGTGAGTGTATGGGCGCTTGTAGCGGTGCGCCCTTGATGACGGTGAATAATCATGTGATGCACGAGTTTTTAACGCCCGAGCGTGTGGATGTTATTTTGGAAAGCTTAAAATAATGGCGACGCCTACAAAGACACCAGAAAAAGTAGTTAAAAAAGCCATTAAACAAAAGGCTTCAAAAGAGCAGCCCCAAACCCCAATAACCATAAGGTCTACAGGGCGGGCATTTTCTCTCGAGAGTTTAGCAGGGCAAACCTTACTCACTTTGCGCACTTTAACTGAGGAAAATCCGGCTTCATTGGCCGCCTATGAAAAGGTAGGTGGTTACGTACAGATCAAAAAAATCGTCACCGAAAAAACCAAAGCAGTAGACATTATCAATCAAGTGAAACTTTCTAACTTGCGTGGTCGTGGCGGCGCCGGTTTCCCAACAGGGTTAAAGTGGAGTTTTATGCCGCGTTATTTTGACGGCACCAAGTATCTGGTGTGTAACTCCGACGAGGGCGAGCCTGGTACTTTTAAAGACCGCGATATATTGCGCTATAACCCGCATCAACTCATCGAGGGTATGCTAATTGCCGCTTATACCTTAGGTGCGCGCGTCGGCTACAACTATATTCATGGCGAGATTTGGCAAGACTACGAAACATTTGAAGCTGCATTGCACGAAGCCAAGGCCGCAGGTTATTTAGGCGAGAACTTATTTGGCACCAATTTTAGTTTTGATTTATACGCGGTACATGGCTATGGCGCTTATATTTGTGGCGAAGAAACCGCGTTGATTGAATCCATTGAAGGCAAAAAAGGCCAGCCACGTTTTAAGCCGCCTTTTCCAGCCAGTTATGGCGTGTTTGGTAAACCCACTAACGTGAATAATACGGAAAGCTACGCCAGCATTCCATGGATTATGCAGCATGGTGGTCAGGCTTTTGCTGAGCTTGGCGTGCCAAACTCAGGCGGTACTAAGTTGTTTTCAGTGTCTGGCCATGTTGAAAAGCCAGGTAATTTTGAAGTGAAAATGGGCACCACTTTTACCGATTTACTGAATATGGCAGGGGGAGTTTGGAAGGGTCGCAAACTGAAAGCGGTGATTCCAGGTGGGCCTTCTACTGCAGTGATGACGGCTGAAATGATACAAAATGCCACCATGGATTATGATGGCTTGAGTAAGGCAGGCTCTAGCTTAGGCGCAGGCTCAATGATTGTCATGGATGAAACGACTTGCATGGTCAAAACGCTTAAACGATTGAGCTACTTTTTTTATGAAGAAAGCTGCGGTCAATGCACACCCTGCCGCGAAGGCACGGGCTGGGTGTACCGCGTGATCTCACGTATCGTCGATGGCAATGGCAAACTGGAAGACTTGGATTTGCTAACGGATGTCAGCAATAATATTTCTGGCCGCACCATTTGTGCGCTGGGTGACGCTGCAGCAACGCCCGTACTCAGTTTTATTAAGCATTTCAGGCCAGAGTTCGAATATTACATTTTGCACGGTAAAAGCATGATTGAGCAAGATAGCCTGCAGGTAAGCGGTATCGAAAACACAATGGTAAATGAGCACGTGAGTGGTGTTTCAGCGTTATCCGAGCGAATTTATGTTAAAGATGGCAGCGATAAATATGGAGCTGAGCCCAATGGTTGAGATTGAAATAGACGGCAAAGCACTCGAAGTCGAATATGGCAGCACCATCATTGATGCGGCTGACAAGCTTGGTATCGCCATTCCGCGTTTTTGCTACCATAAAAAATTACCAGTAGCGGCTAATTGCCGCATGTGTTTGGTGCAAGTAGAAAAGTTTGCTAAACCCTTGCCTGCCTGCGCTACGCCAGTGGCAGACGGCATGAAGATATTTACCCGCAGCAAAGCAGCAGTGGAAGCGCAAAAAAGCGTGATGGAATTTTTACTGATTAATCACCCATTAGATTGCCCAATTTGCGACCAGGGTGGTGAGTGTGACTTGCAGGATATTGCCGTGGCCTATGGCACCAGTGGCTCAAGATACACTGAAGAAAAGCGCGTAGTATTCAACAAAAATATAGGTCCACTGATTAGCACTGACATGACGCGCTGCATTCAATGTACCCGTTGCGTGCGTTTCCTCAAAGAAGTAGGCGGCATGCACGAGCTGGGCTTGGTCGGCCGTGGCGAGCATGTGGAAATTACCGCTTATGTGGACAAAAGTGTCAATTCGGAATTAAGCGGTAACATCATTGATTTATGCCCAGTGGGTGCGCTCACCTCTAAACCTTTCCGTTACTCAGCCAGGAGTTGGGAGCTGACACGTCGCCCCAGCATTGCCCCGCACGATGGTTTAGGCTCACACATTGAAGTGCATGTAAAAGACAATAAAGTGATGCGCGTATTGCCGCGCGAAAAAGAAAGCATTAACGAATGCTGGTTGTCGGACCGGGATAGGTATTCATACGAAGGTTTAAATAGTCCAGACCGCTTAAAAGTACCGATGATTAAACACAATGGTGCTTGGCAGGAAACCGATTGGAAAACTGCACTGGAATTTGCCGCAGGTCAACTCAAAGATATTACCAAACAGCATGGTGGCGATGCGTTGGGTGTGTTGGTGTCTCCCAACAGCACCATGGAAGAAGGCTATTTAATCAAGGAGTTGGCGCACGGTTTGGGCTGCGATAACGTGGATTATCGTTTGCGCCAGACTGATTTTAGGTTAGATGGAAAACGCGTGGGTACGCCATGGATGGGTTGCAATATTCAAGATATTGAAGAGCTGGACAGGATTTTGCTGATTGGCTCTAACTTACGTAACGAGCATCCGCTGTTGGCGCAAAGATTTCGCAAAGCGGTAAATAATGGCGCCGAACTATCCATTGTCAGCCCGCTGGATAATAACCCGCTGATGGAGATTGCGCATAAAGTCATTGTGCGGCCAAATGACATGGTGAATGTACTGGGACAAATCCTCAAAGCCATGTCTAAACTGCAACGACTTTCTTTGTGTTTGCCGCCTACACTTGAAAACTTGCTTAGCAATATTAAAGTGCGTGATAACACACAAGCCATGGCGGAAAGCTTGGCGGGTTTAGGTGGTGAGATTGACTTAGTTGCGCCTAGGGTGGGAATCTTTATCGGCAATATGGGCTTAAGCGACCCAAGATTTACCGAAATGTACAGCATGGCGGAAGCTATCGGTGGTATTTGTGGCGCCAAAGGCGGTATATTACCTGCCGCGGCTAACAGTACTGGCATGCATTTGATGGGGGTGATGCCGAATGCGGGCGGGTTGCATGCGCGTGAGATGTTAGAGCAGCCTCGTCAGGCTTATCTACTATTAAATATTGAGCCTGAGCTGGATTGCCAGCATGCTGCCTTGGCTAAAGCCGCTATGGCGCAAGCCGAATGTGTGGTCGCGCTGACGATGTATAAATCTGAAGCGTTAGAAAATGCAGATGTGTTGTTGCCCATCGCACCATTTACCGAAACTTCTGGCACCTTTATGAGCATGGAAGGGCGCGTGCAAAGTTTTGCTGCCGCTACCAAACCTTTGGGCGAGTGCCGCCCAGCCTGGAAAGTATTGCGCGTGTTAGGAAATACCTTGGGCTTACATGGCTTTGATTTTGATAGTAGTGAGCAAGTAAAAAATGCGATTTTCAAGGGTGAAAAACCCTCCACTGTGGTGCGCCGCAGCTTAAATAACAACCTAAAAGAGTTGGTGGAAATTAAAGTTAACGTGAAAAATGAAGGCTTGCAGCGCATTGGCGAAGTGCCGCAATATGAATCCGATCCGATCGTGCGCCGCTCTGCACCCTTGCAAAAAACCAAATACAACACACAGCCAATGGCACGTATGTGTGCCGCACAAATAAGTGCGCTTGGTTTGGTAGATGGAGAGACTGTGTTAGCGCGCCAAGATAAAGGCAGTGCCGTATTAAAAGTGCGTTTAGATCATCATGTGGCGATGGGTTGCGTGCGCGTGACAGCATCGCACGAAAACTCAACGGGTTTGGGCGATTTAATGGGCGATATTACCCTAGAAAAATATGACAGCGATAAAAACGCTACAGATAACTCACAGCAAGAGGCGGAAACTGCGTAATGCAATGGCTAGCTAATATTTTTGGTAACTGGTGGCCAGCCGTGCAACTTACTAGTTGGACGCTGATTAAAATCGTCGCCATTGTATTGCCATTGCTGATTGCTATTGCTTATTTAACTTTGGCAGAGCGCAAGGTGATTGGCTATATGCAAGTACGCATTGGCCCCAATCGTGTCGGTTATTTTGGCTTGTTACAACCACTTGCAGATGGTCTAAAGTTATTATTTAAAGAAATCATTATTCCCAGTGCTTCTAGTAAGGCATTGTTTTTAATTGGTCCAGTGTTGGCAATTGCCCCTGCATTTGCAGCTTGGGCGGTCATTCCGTTTGACGGCACCAAAGTGCTGGCCAATATTGATGCGGGCTTGCTGTATATTTTGGCCATGACCTCAGTAGCGGTTTACGGCGTGATTATTGCGGGCTGGGCAAGTAATTCTAAGTACGCCTTTTTGGGTAGCATGCGTTCTGCTGCGCAAATTGTCAGTTACGAAATCGCCATGGGTTTCGCGCTGGTCGGCGTGCTCATGTGCGCTAATTCGCTTAACTTGGGCAAAATTGTCATGGGGCAGGCGGGCGGTTTTTGGCATTGGTACTTTATCCCGCTGTTTCCGCTATTTATTGTGTATTTCATCAGTGCGGTGGCTGAGACCAATCGCGCCCCGTTTGATGTGGCTGAGGGTGAATCTGAAATTGTGGCGGGTTTTCATGTGGAATATTCTGGGATGGCGTTTGCCATTTTCTTCCTAGCGGAGTATGCCAATATTTGGCTGGTGTGCGCGTTAGCGGCGACCATGTTTTTGGGCGGCTGGTTATCACCAGTGCCATTTTTGCCGGACCATATTTTATGGTTTTTGGCCAAAATGTGCTTTTTGGTGTTCTTCTTTTTATGGTTTAGGGCAACCTTTCCAAGATATCGCTACGACCAGATTATGCGCTTAGGCTGGAAAATATTTATCCCTATTACCTTGGTGTGGATTATATTTGTCGGCGGCATGATGCAAACGCAATGGGGATACCTGTTCCATTAAGATGGAGACCATTAAAATATGTTTAAAAGTATAAAAAATACATTGAGCAGCTTAATGTTGTGGGAGCTGCTAAAAGGCATGGCGGTGACTGGGCGTTACTTTTTTGCGCGCAAAATAACCATTCAATATCCAGAAGAACGCACGCCGCAGTCGCCGCGTTTTAGGGGGTTGCATGCGCTAAGAAGATATCCAAATGGTGAGGAACGCTGTATTGCCTGCAAGCTATGCGAGGCTGTTTGCCCGGCACTGGCGATTACCATTGAATCGGAACAACGCGAAGACAATACGCGCCGCACCACGCGCTACGACATCGATTTAACTAAGTGCATATTCTGCGGATTGTGTGAAGAGTCATGCCCGGTTGATAGCATTGTGGAGACGCGTGTGTTTGATTACCACGGTGAGCAACGTGGCGATTTAATCTATACCAAAGAAATGCTGTTGGCAGTGGGCGATAAACACGAAAAGCAAATTGCGGCTGACCGCGAGCAAGATAAGGCATACAGATAGTATGATATTTACCGACATTATTTTTTATACGCTGGCCACAATATTGTTGTTTGCCGCAATTCGAGTGATTACGACACGCAACCCAGTAGTGGCGGCTTTGCATCTTGTGTTGGCGTTTTTTACGGCAGCAGGCATTTGGCTGTTATTAGAAGCAGAGTTTTTGGCTATCGCACTGGTGTTGGTGTATGTGGGTGCGGTGATGGTGCTATTTTTATTTGTGGTGATGATGCTCGATATCAATCTGGACAAACTGCGCGAAGGTTTTTGGGATTACTTGCCGATGGCAGGCATTATTGGCTTGCTGATGGCGGTGGAAATGGTGATGGTGCTAGGCGGGAAGTTCTTCATCTCTGCAAAAATGCCACCTAAACCAGCCGATTATAGCAACACCGCAGAGCTTGGGCGTGTGCTGTATAGCGATTATCTGTTGCCATTTGAGTTGGCTTCGGTGGTGCTGTTAGTGGCGATAGTGGCAGCGATTGTGCTTACTCTACGTGACCGCAAAGAAAGCAAATCGATGAATGCAGCGGATCAAGTGTTAGTGAAAAAAGCAGACCGTTTGCGCATTATCAGCATGCCTTCCGAACAGATGCCCGCAGAGCCAATATCCACGCGGTCTGCAGAGCAGACAAATGAGCTCGTAAATAAACATGTAAATAAGGAGACAAAATAACCATGGTTAGCTTGTCTCACTATTTGGTGCTAGGTGCGCTACTGTTTGTCATCAGCGTGATTGGGATATTTTTAAATCGCAAAAATGTGATTATTTTGCTGATGTGTATTGAGCTGATGTTACTTGCTGTTAATTTAAACTTTATTGCATTCTCGCATTATTTAAATGACATTGCCGGCCAAGTGTTTGTGTTTTTTATCCTCACTGTGGCCGCCGCCGAGTCTGCTATTGGATTGGCAATTTTGGTGGTGCTGTTCCGTAATTTGCGCACCATTAACGTAGACGACTTGGACTCATTAAAAGGCTGATAGTCTCAGGGAATAGTAAAATAAAAATGACAATGCCTCAAATTTCTTTATGGATCGTATTGCTGCCGTTACTTGCAGCCATCGTTGTTGGCTTATTTGGCAAGCAATTACCACGTGCCGCCGCGCATACCATAACCATTTTTGCTGTGGGCGCTGCCTTTGTCATGTCAGCTATGGTGCTCACCGCTACGCTCAATGGCTACCATGCTAACTACAATTTATATACTTGGTTGCAGTCAGGTGATATTCAATTTAACGTTGGTTTCCTGATTGATAACTTAACCGCCATGATGATGGTGGTAGTGACGTTTGTATCGTTGATGGTGCATATTTATACCATCGGCTATATGCACGATGACGCAGGCTACGCGCGCTTTTTCAGCTATATCTCAGTGTTCACGTTTGCCATGCTGATGCTGGTAATGAGTAACAACTTTATGCAATTGTTTTTTGGCTGGGAGGCAGTGGGTGTGGTTTCTTATTTGCTTATCGGATTTTGGTATAAGCGACCAACCGCAATTTACGCCAATTTAAAAGCATTTTTGGTTAACCGTGTCGGCGATTTTGGCTTTTTGCTCGGCATTGGCATGGTGTTGTTTTATACAGGGAGTTTAGATTACGCTACCGTATTTCAGGCGGCACCTAAATTAGCATCCATGCAAGTGAGTATTTTGCCAAATACGGCTTGGTCGCTAATGACAGTGACCTGTATTTTGCTATTTATTGGTGCCATGGGCAAATCGGCACAAGTGCCGCTTCACGTCTGGCTGCCTGACTCGATGGAAGGCCCGACACCTATCTCGGCGTTGATTCATGCCGCTACGATGGTGACTGCTGGTATCTTTATGGTGGCACGCATGTCGCCGTTGTTTGAGCTATCAACTACGGCCTTATCCTTTGTCATGATTATTGGCGCCATCACAGCGCTGTTCATGGGTTTTTTGGGGATTATCCAAAATGACATCAAGCGCGTGGTGGCTTATTCAACATTATCCCAACTTGGCTATATGACCGTGGCGCTGGGCGCATCCGCGTATTCCGTAGCCATATTTCATTTGATGACGCATGCGTTTTTTAAAGCACTATTATTTTTGGGCGCTGGTGCGGTGATTATGGGTATGCACCACGATCAAGATATTCGTAATATGGGTAACCTTAAAAAGCATATGCCAATCACTTGGATTACTTCGCTCATTGGATCGCTGGCGCTGATTGGTACGCCATTTTTCGCAGGCTTTTACTCTAAAGACAGCATTATTGAAGCAGTCAAATTTTCGCATATTACGGGTAGTAGCTTTGCATACTTTGCCGTGTTGGCAGGCGTATTCGTAACTGCGTTTTATTCATTCCGTATGTATTTTTTAGTGTTCCATGGCAAAGAAAAATGGCGCAATTCAAATCAAGCTCACAGTCATCACCACAATCACGCGCATGATAAACATCACGGTTTATCGCCAACAGATAACCCGCATGAACCTGGCTGGGAAGTGAAGCTACCTTTGATTTTATTGGCGATTCCTTCAGTATTTATCGGCTATCTGACCATTGAGCCTATGTTGTACGGTCATTTTTTCAGTGCTGCCATTATGGTAGATAGCACTATTCATCCAGCGATGGCACACCTAGCGCAGTATTACGCAGAAAAATTACACAGCCCAGCTGGCATGGCCTTGCATGGATTTTTGACGTTGCCGTCTTTGCTGGCAGCATTGGGCGTAGGCTTGGCGTGGTTTTTCTATACTAAGCGGCCTGATATTCCTGCCACTATTCAGCAAAAATTCAGTAGCATTTATCAGATTTTAGAAAACAAATATGGCTTTGATCGCTTTAATGAGCGTGTATTTGCTGGCGGTACGCGTTTAATTGGCGATAAGTTTTGGAAAATTGGCGATATACAGTTGATTGATGGTGCGCTGGTAAATGGTACGGCTAACCTGATTGGTCGCATCGCACAGAAAGTGCGGCATTTGCAATCAGGCCTTATTTATCACTACGCATTCGCTATGATTATTGGCGTATTTTTGTTTTTAACCTTCTTTATTAAAATAAATTAAATGTTGCATAATCATGTGCTTAGTGTTGCTATTTGGCTACCAATATTGGCAGGCATCATCGTATTGTTATTAGGTAGTGATAAGAAAGCTGACTTCACCCGTTGGCTGGCACTGGCTGGCAGTTTGGCGGCTTTTTTTGCGACCTTGCCGCTTTATACAAAGTATAATTTTTCTCAAGGCGCTTTTCAATTTCAAGAGATTGCGCAGTGGATCCCCGCCTTTAACGTCAATTATCATTTGGGGGTAGATGGCATTGCTGTGCCACTCATATTACTCACCAGCTTTACCACGGTGATTGTGGTAATTGCTGCTTGGGAGGTCATCACCAAAAATATCGCACAATACATGGCAGCGTTTCTCATCATGAGCGGCCTGATGATAGGCGTGTTTAGTGCGCTAGATGCTTTACTCTACTACGTTTTTTGGGAGGCGATGTTGATTCCCATGTTCCTAGTTATCGGTATTTGGGGTGGCGAAAATCGGGTCTATGCAACGGTAAAATTCTTCTTATATACGCTGTTGGGCTCGTTGTTAATGTTGGTCGCATTTATCTATTTGTATCACCAAACGGGTAGTTTTGCCATTCTCGATTACTACAAACTACCGCTACCGCTTAATGCGCAAGTGCTTATATTTTTAGCTTTCTTTATGGCATTCGCCGTCAAAATCCCGATGTGGCCAGTACACACATGGTTGCCAGATGCGCACGTAGAAGCGCCGACTGGCGGCTCTGTGGTGCTGGCAGCAATCATGCTGAAGCTGGGGGGGTATAGCTTTTTACGCTTTGCCATGCCCATTGCGCCCGATGCAGCACATTATTTGTCGGGCTTCATGATTAGTTTATCTTTAATTGCCATCGTTTATATTGCCTTGGTCGCGCTTGTACAAAAAGATATGAAAAAGCTCATTGCTTATTCGTCTATCTCGCACATGGGTTTCGTGACATTGGGTTTTTTTATTTTCAGCCAATTGGGGCTAGAAGGCGCCATTGTGCAAATGATTTCGCATGGCTTTATTTCAGCCGCTATGTTCTTGTGTGTGGGCGTGCTGTATGACCGCATGCATAGCCGTCAAATCGCCGATTACGGTGGTGTCGTGAACACCATGCCTATGTTTGCTGCATTCGCGGTGTTATTTGCCATGGCCAATAGCGGCTTGCCTGGTACATCGGGTTTTGTGGGTGAGTTTATGGTGATTCTAGCCGCGGTTAAATTTAACTTCTGGGTGGCGTTTTTGGCCGCAACTACGTTGATATTTGGTGCGGCGTATACGCTGTGGATGGTGAAGCGCGTGTTCTATGGCGAAGTGGCCAACAAACACGTAGCAGAACTAAAAGATTTAAATCGTCGCGAATTTTTGATTTTGGCCATATTGGCAGTCATGGTGATTGGCTTGGGGGTTTACCCAAAACTCATTACCGATTTTACTCATGTGAGCGCAGCACAGTGGTT
Organism: Pseudomonadota bacterium; assembly: GCA_020053735.1. Taxonomy (GTDB): domain Bacteria; phylum Pseudomonadota; class Gammaproteobacteria; order Burkholderiales; family Methylophilaceae; genus Methylotenera_A. The sequence goes on along the minus strand of JAGVMP010000004.1, from coordinate 14,356 downwards.
AAGCCACATGGCGGTGAGTAAATTGCCGATAGCAGGTTTATAGGATTTAAGTTTAAATATGGCTGGATTATAAGATGGAAAGCATACAAGCTGATTTAATTACCGTTTTGCCCGAATTAACCGTGCTTAGTATGGCAATGTTTATTTTGTTGGCAGATTTGTTTTTAAAGCCTAGCAACAGAGTGCTCGTATATGTGCTCGCACAAATGACATTATTTGTAGCGGCCTATTTCACCATTAGTACGCATGTTCCAACAGTAGGCTACGCCTTCACAGGCATGTTTGTGGATGACCCTTTGGCAGATGTGCTTAAGTTGATGATAGTGCTGGGCACCGCAATGATGTTTGTATACACGCGGCAATACATGCAACTACGTGGCATGTTCCGTGGTGAATATTATGCACTGGTGCTATTTTCGGTATTGGGCATGATGGTCATGGTGTCTGGCCAAAGTATGCTGACGATTTATATGGGCTTAGAGCTGCTTTCCTTATGTTTGTATTCGTTAGTAGCGCTTGACCGGGACAATGCAAAATCGTCAGAAGCCGCCATGAAATACTTTGTGCTGGGCGCGCTGGCTTCTGGCATGTTGTTGTATGGCATGAGTATGATTTACGGCATGACGGGTAGTTTAAATATCGCAGAAATTGGCAATGTGTTGCAAGAAAGCAATACTAAAAACCCAGTGTTAATTTTAGGTTTGGTATTTATTGTGGCGGGTTTAGCATTTAAGTTTGGCGCAGTACCGTTTCAAATGTGGGTGCCAGATGTGTATCAGGGTGCGCCGACAAGTATCACCATGCTAATTGGCTCAGTGCCAAAACTGGCCGCGTTTGCCATTGCCATTCGCTTGCTTGCACAAGGCTTGTATCCGCTGACAGCAGATTGGCAGGATATGTTGTTGATGATGGCGGTGCTATCGATTGCTATTGGTAACTTGACTGCCATTGCGCAAACCAACCTAAAACGGATGTTGGCGTATTCCACTATCTCACACGTCGGCTTTTTATTGTTTGGGTTAATGAGCGGCAGTTTAAATGGCTACGCCTCGAGTATGTTTTATATTAGTGCTTATGTTCTGATGACATTGGCGGGTTTTGGCATGATACTAATGCTGTCACGCAAAGGCTTTGAGGCGGAAAATTTGGATGATTTAAAAGGTCTGAATCAACGTAGCCCGTGGGCGGCTTTTTTAATGCTGATTACCATGTTCAGTATGGCTGGGGTGCCGCCTACCATAGGCTTTTATGCTAAATTTACGGTGCTGCAGGCAGCGCTGCAAGCGGGCTTTTTGTGGGCTGTGGTATTTGCGGTTTTGATGGCGGCAGTGGGTGCGTTTTATTATCTACGCATTGTAAAACTCATGTATTTTGATGCGCCGCAAGAAAATGCAATGATTAGCGCACCTGCTGACATGAAGCTTGTGCTGAGTGTGAATGCGATTGCGTTATTAGCGCTTGGTTTAATGCCTCAGACTTTAATGCAAATTTGTGGTGTTGCGATAGGTGCAAGCTTGCAATAATTGTTTAAGCATGAGTCACGTACGCCTCGGATTAATATCTCTGATTTATATCTATCTGTTTATGTATTAAGATGCCCAGATAAGATAAAGTAAATAGGAATTTATTATGCGCTTAGATGATGAACGCGAGAGTAGCAACGTAGAAGATAGGCGTGGCAGTGGTGGCGGCATAGGCGGTAAGGGCATTGGCATTGGGACCATTGTTTTGGCGCTGGTAGCCATGTATTTTGGAGTCGATCCTTCACTCGTCATGAATATTGGTCAGGGGATGAGCCAAAAGGCGCCTGTTGAATCCACAGCCATCCCAAAAGACGACCCAGAAGCTCAATTTGTGGCTAAAGTACTAGCAAGTACAGAAGACACTTGGGGCAAAATTTTTCAGAATTCAGGCCAGCAGTATCCAGCGCCAAAACTCGTACTATTTAGTGGACAAACGCCTACTGCTTGCGGCTCTGGTCAGGCGGCAATGGGGCCATTTTATTGCCCTGGCGATAATAAAGTGTATATCGATTTGAGTTTTTACCACGAGATGAAAACCAAGTTCAACGCGCCTGGTGATTTTGCGCAAGCTTATGTCATCGCGCATGAGGTCGGCCATCATATTCAAAATGTAGTGGGTACGTCAGATAAAGTGCAGCAAGCACGTCAAAGTGCACGCAACGAGGCGGAAGCGAATCAATATTCTGTGCGGCTTGAACTGCAGGCTGATTGCTATGCAGGTGTGTGGGCGCATCATGCCGATGGCGAAAATCGCATATTAGAAGCAGGTGATGTGGAAGAGGCGATGACGGCAGCAGCAGCTATTGGCGATGATGCACTACAAAAACAGGCGCAGGGTTACGCTGTGCCAGATTCTTTTACGCACGGCACTTCAGCTCAGCGCATGCGCTGGTTTAATCAAGGTCTAAAATTAGGTGACGTGAATAAGTGCGACACCTTTAACGTCGCTGCACTTTAAGCTTTTAGGATTCTAGGGCGCAAATTATGCAGGACTTGACTGAGCACCATTTAGTTGAACATACGGTCAGCTCGCAAACTATTGCCTCTGGCGGTATGCTGACAGTTAAGCGCGACCAAGTGCGCTTGCCCAATGGAAGCATTAGCCAGCGTGAGTATGTCATGCATCCAGGGGCCGTCGTTGTGGTGCCAATGCTGCCAAATGGCAATGTGATACTCGAAAAGCAGTTTCGCTATGCATTATATCAAGTTTTTATTGAGCTGCCAGCAGGAAAGATTGACGCCAACGAAGCGATTTTGGTTACTGGGCAGCGCGAACTGTTAGAAGAAACGGGCTATACCGCGACTGAATGGACGCTACTCGGTCATCAGCATCCATGCATTGGTTATTCTAATGAAGTTATTCATATGTACATGGCACGTGGTTTAAGCGCTGGCGCGCATCAACGCGATGCCGACGAAACCTTGGAAATATTTGATTTGCCTTTTGCGCAATGCTTAAGCATGATTCAAACAGGGGAAATTACGGACGCTAAAAGCATCGTCGCCTTATATTTTGCTGAAAAATATTTGCTTAGACACGGTTAATTGTAAGGCATGGCTAACATTTTAATCGTAGGCTGCGGTGATTTAGGCAGCACTATTGCAAGCAATTTAAAACACGAGCATCAAGTTACAGGCCTGAGACGAAGCATCCATGCGGCTACTAGCGGCATGCAAACAATACATGCTGATGTAACGCTGCCAAACACATTAAAACAACTAGAAACTCTCAACCCTCATATTGTTATTTATAGTGTCTCTGCTGATGCGCAAACTGATGCAAGTTACCAAGTGCAATATGTGACAGGTTTGAAAAATATATTGGTCACACAAACAAATAATCAAGTGTTACAACATGTGTTTTTTATTTCTAGCACACGCCTTTATGGCCAAAAGACGCAAGATATATTAGACGAGACTTCACCTGCTATCCCCAGTGATTTTGGCGGAGAACGTTTATTAGAAGCTGAAAATGTATTAAAAGACATGCAGCTTAAGTCCAAGTCTTGGAAGTCAACCTCCATGCGTCTTTCAGGCATATATGGTAATGGCCGTTTGTATTTGGCCAATATGGCGAAAGACCCGGCGCGTTGGCCAGCAGAAAACAACTGGAGTAACCGTATTCATCGTGATGATGCGGCTGGTTTCATGGCCTTCTTAGTAGAAAAAGTGCTCAACCAGCAAACCATAGACGACACTTATATTGTCACCGATGATATGCCCACCCAGCAATACGAAGTGCTGCAATGGCTGGCGGCCCAGCAAGGCGTAGATGCTTCATCTGTTGAAACGCCGTCAATTTCGGGTGGAAAACGCCTAAGCAACAAACGTTTACGTGACACAGGTTTCCAATTGCAATATCCTAATTATCAAGTAGGTTATAGTCATATATTGAAAACGCTAGATTGAAATTCAGCATGTTAAAAATAATAATCGCCTTAGTTTCGCTATTTGTTGGTACCGCGTATGGCTACGATGCGGACGAGCTTGAAGACTGGTTGCGCGAATTTAAGCAAGAAGCCAAAGCGGCTGACATTTCAGCCAATACGATTAAGGCGATGTTCAAAAATACCCAATATTTACCGCGTGTGATTGTGTTAGATCGTGGTCAGCCAGAGTTTATTACGCCATTTTTAAGCTACATCGAAAAACGTGTCACCCCCAGTAAAATTGAGCATGGCAGGGCGATGTTAGAACAGCATGATGTCTTACTAGCAAAAGTGGAAAGTCAATACGGCGTCCCAAAAGAAGTGTTAGTTGCATTTTGGGGGCTAGAAACTGGCTATGGCGAAAACAAAGGGGGGTTTGGTTTGCCCTCAAGTTTGATGACACTCGCCTACGAAGGGCGCCGTGCGGAATTTTTTCGGCATCAGTTGCTGGATGCGATGCGCATTGTCGATGCGGGACATAATGATGTGGCTGGCATGCGTGGATCGTGGGCGGGTGCGATGGGCCACATGCAGTTTATGCCTTCTACTTTATTAAAACATGGTGTAGATGCAGATGGTGATGGACGCATCAATATTTGGAGTTCACTTCCCGATGCCTTTTCTTCAGCTGCCAATTACCTCGCTAAAACGGGTTGGCGTAAAACTGAGCCAGTGATGCTGCAGGTGAAATTACCAGAACTTTTTGATTACAGTTTAGCGCAATTAAACAATCGAAAATCTACTGCAGAATGGACGAAATTAGGCGTGTTTGATATTGATGATAATGCGCTACCCAGTTTAGGCAATGCCGCTATTTTGCTGCCACAAGGCTGGCAAGGCCCCGCTTTTATGGTGTTTAGCAATTTTGATGTGATTATGGATTGGAATCGTTCAGTCAAATACGCGATTTCTGTGGCGCATTTGGCCGATCAATTTATTGCAGATAAGCCAATCATTGCGGGTGATGTGGCAGAAGATGAAGCCTTAAGTTTTAACCAAATGTGGGCGCTGCAAGCTAGGTTAAATTTGCTGGGATTTAAATGCGGCATACCAGACGGTTTTCCTGGTTTACAAACGCAAGCGGCGATCCGGCAATACCAAGCCACAAAAAATCTGCCGCAAGATGGCTACGCCAGTTACAGCTTGTATCAGCAACTATTAAAGCCTGAAACACCTTAAACGGCATGCCCTGCAAGCCGCATGGATATTGGTTTGCAGGGCGCAATTATTTAATAGTTTTCACACGACACACTAACTAAATATCACTTTTTCTTTTCTGTGTGGATTTTTTTGTTTTAACTATGCCAGCTTTACTGATTATTACTAACTGACTCTCTGATATAGTTTTTGCATATTTATTCAAATACATCATGTCATCACCAATCGTTCCATTTTTAAGCCAAGTAACTGTATTTTGCTCAAAAACTGCGCCCATACCTGTTTGAACTTTTTCTGTTATATCAGAATTTGGTTTACCGAATTTTTCTATCAGTGCTGCCTTAACTGTATTAAATGAATCTGGGGAGAATTTTAGTGAAATTCTATCAACTACATTTTCAGCATCATAAATTATCGAAATCTCTGCTTTCGTTTGAGTTATAGTTGTTTCACCCATGCAAAACCCACCTGGTTCTGGTTTTGAATCATGACAATTAATTCCAATATTTTTAGAAATGCTATCAATGTCGGATTTAGCCCCAACTTCAATGCCTTTAAAATCAAAGGAAAATGCTAGGTTTGGTATAAATAAGGCTACTGCAAATGCGTATTTAATAAGCTTCATATTCGCTCACTTGTTTATAAACAAAAAGGTTAGCATTCCTCAAATTTTCACACCATTAGTGTAACAAAGAATTTTGAAACCTCACACTTTGTTAGTTTGCGTCAAACCAGCATATACGCTAAAATTCGCCCTCGCTTTAAACATTGAAAATAGGCGGTTAGCTCAGTTGGTTAGAGCACTTGGTCGACATCCAAGGGGTCAGCAGTTCGAATCTGCTACTGCCTACCAAATTAATTAGGAAATCCATGCCAGTCATTCGTTTGCCAGATGGCTCACAACGTAGCTTTGATGCGCCTGTTAGTGTGGCTGACGTGGCCATGAACATTGGCGCAGGACTTGCAAAAGCTGCGCTTGCTGGCAAAGTCAACAATCAGATAGTTGATACGAGCTATGTGATTGAAAATGATAGCGATTTGGCGATTATTACCGATAAATCTGATGAAGGTTTAGACATTATTCGCCACTCCACCGCACATTTATTGGCTTATGCAGTGAAAGAGTTATTTCCTGATTGCCAAGTCACCATTGGACCGGTCATTGATAACGGCTTTTATTATGACTTCTCCTATAAAAGAGCATTTACACCCGAAGATTTAATCGCCATTGAAAAGAAAATGACGGAACTGGCCAAAAAAGATGAGCCAGTGACGCGCAAAGTATTGCCGCGCGATGAGGCGGTGGCTTATTTCAAAAGCATTAACGAACATTACAAAGCAGAGATTATTGCGTCGATTCCTGCTAACGAAGATGTTTCGCTGTATTCAGAAGGCGCGTTTACTGACCTGTGCCGTGGCCCACACGTACCAAACACTGGCAAACTCAAGGCGTTTAAACTGATGAAGCTGGCGGGCGCATACTGGCGTGGCGATAGCAATAATGAAATGTTACAACGTGTATACGGCACCGCTTGGCGCAATAAAGAAGAGCTAGATACGTATTTATTCCAGCTAGAAGAAGCTGAAAAACGCGACCACCGAAAATTAGGTAAGCAACTGGATTACTTCCACATGCAAGATGACGCACCGGGCATGGTGTTCTGGCATCCGCGCGGTTGGAGCATTTGGCAGGAAATTGAGCAATATATGCGCCAGATGTTTGTGGATTATAACTACCAAGAAGTGCGGACGCCGACCATTTTGGATAGAAGCCTGTGGGAAAAATCTGGCCATTGGCAAAACTATCGCGACAATATGTTCACAACCAAGTCGGAAAATCGCGATTACGCAGTGAAGCCGATGAATTGTCCAGGCCATGTGCAAATTTACAACAGCACGCTACATAGTTACCGCGATTTGCCATTGCGCTTAGCTGAGTTCGGCTCTTGCCATCGCAATGAACCGTCTGGCGCGTTGCATGGCTTGATGCGTGTGCGTGGCTTTACGCAAGATGATGCACATATTTTCTGTACCGAAGAGCAAGTAGAAGCCGAGGTTGCTGACTTCATTAAAATGCTCTACAAGGCCTATGGCGATTTTGGTTTTAATGATGTATTGGTTAAGTTATCTACTCGGCCAGAGAAACGTATTGGGTCTGATGAAGATTGGGACCGAGCAGAAAAATCATTGGCCAACGCACTTAAAATCAATAACTTAGAGTTTGAGTATCAGCCTGGCGAAGGCGCGTTTTATGGCCCTAAAATTGAATTTACGTTGAAGGATAGCTTAGGTCGTTTATGGCAGTGTGGCACTATTCAGCTAGACCCAAATCTGCCGGAGCGTTTAGGCGCAGAGTACGTGGCAGAGGACAATTCACGAAAACGCCCAGTCATGCTACACCGAGCTATTGTCGGTTCGATGGAGCGATTTATTGGTATATTGATTGAAAATTATGCAGGTGCGATGCCACTTTGGTTGGCACCAGTACAGGCAATGGTGTTAAACATTTCTGAGAGTCAATCGGATTATGTGTTGCAAGTTGTTGAAACATTGAAGAAAAATGGCATCAGATGCGAATATGACTTGAGAAATGAGAAGATTACCTATAAAATACGCGAACATTCGATGCAGAAAATGCCCTACTTGCTAGTTGCAGGTGAGCGTGAGATGCAAGCAGGACATGTGGCCGTGCGTACCAGAAAAGGTGAAGACCTAGGTTCTATGCCGATTGCAGAGCTAGTAGCTCGCTTAAAAGCAGAAGTTGAAACTAAGGGTTAAGCTTATTTTTGAAGTAGTGCGGCTATAATTTTTTTGAGTTAGGAATAAATGTACCCATTCGCAATAGTGCAGTCGCAAACGCGGCGTAAAAACGAAGACAGTACATTTCCGTACGGCAAGTTTTTACAACACAGTTTGCGATTGATAATAATGCGAAGGGGCATAAGATAGCACAGGATAAAGATACCAGAATCAACGGCGACATTACCGCGCCAGAAGTTCGTTTGGTGGGCATAGAAGGCGAGCCGCTTGGCATTGTAAGTTTGCGTGAGGCATTTGCAAAAGCGGATGAAGCGGATATTGACTTGGTAGAAATTGCACCAAATGCAGTGCCACCAGTGTGCAGGTTGATGGATTATGGTAAGTTTAAGTATGCTGAAAGCAAGCGTCAGCATGAACAAAAACTTAAACAAAAACAAGTGGTTATTAAAGAAATCAAGTTTCGCCCAGGCACGGATGATGGCGATTACAATATTAAAGTACGTAATATCATCCGATTTTTGGGTGAAGGCGATAAAGCCAAGATTACATTACGTTTTAGAGGCCGCGAAATTACGCACCAAGAGTTTGGTTTGGCTCTATTAAGACGCGTTGAAGCCGATTTGCAAGAGCATGCAGTGGTTGAGCAGTTCCCTAAAATGGAAGGCCGCCAAATGGTGATGGTGTTAGCACCTAAAAAGGTAGAGAAAGTGGTTGCGAAAGCTCCAAAAATAGCAAAACCTGTTGAAAAAGTGGTCGCTGAAAAAATAGAAGAAAAAGTTGCAGCAACAGAATAAATAAGTTTTTACCTGAGTGATACGGCTAAACGGCATGCCTAAGCACTCTTAATTAACCTCCAAGGAGAATAAAATGCCAAAAATGAAAACAAAGAGCAGCGCCAAAAAGCGCTTTAAGTTCTTAGGGAATGGCAAAGTGAAGCGTACGCACTCACATTTGCGTCACATTCTTACAAAAAAAACCACCAAGCAAAAACGTAAATTGCGCGGTACATCGATTATCTCACCAACTGACGTCAAACGCGTTCGCGCTATGATGCCAACACGCTAAGGAGACCGATATGCCTAGAGTAAAACGTGGTGTCATTGCTCGTGCGAGACACAAAAAAGTATTAAATGCCGCTAAAGGTTATCGCGGTCGTCGTAAGAATGTTTACCGTGTTGCCAAGCAGGCGGTAATGAAGGCTGGTCAATACCAGTACCGTGACCGTCGTCAGAAAAAACGTCAATTCCGTACCTTGTGGATTGCGCGTATTAATGCTGGTGCGCGTGAGTGTGGTTTGACATACAGCCGCTTTATGAATGGTTTGAAAAAAGCTGCCATTGAGTTGGATCGTAAAGTGTTAGCAGACATGGCTGTATTTGATAAAGCTGCGTTTGCCAAATTGGTTGAGACTGCAAAAGCCAGTCTAGTGGTATAAGCTCAGCTGCTTAAGTAAACATGAATTAGAAGCAATAAAAAAAGAGGCTACGGCCTCTTTTTTTATTGCAGTATAAAATATTTATTCATAATCAATCAGTTAAACACCAACAAAGTAATTACTTTAAGTTAAAATAACGCATGGCTAATTTAGAATACCTCATAGCAGAATCGCAAAACGACTTTAATGCATGCGTAGATATGCCTGCGCTGGAAAATGCAAAAGCAAAGTATTTAGGTAAAGCGGGTGCACTAACCGAAGCTTTAAAAGGTTTAGGCAAGCTTTCCAACGAAGAGCGTCCAGCGGCGGGCGCCGCGATTAATGTGGTGAAACAGGCAGTGGAAGCAGCATTAAATGCGCGACGTGAGGCGATTTTAAACGCTGCACAAGCGCAACAACTCGCGCAAGAATCGATTGATGTGACTTTGCCCGCGCGTGCGCAATCACAAGGTGGTTTGCATCCTGTGACTTTAACGCTGCAACGGATTGAACAGTTATTTCACTCGATTGGTTTCGATGTGGCGACTGGCCCTGAGATTGAAACCGATTTTTATAACTTTACCGCGCTGAATATTCCAGAGAATCATCCTGCACGCGCCATGCACGACACGTTCTATGTAGATGAAAGCAATGTTTTAAGAACACATACTTCGCCTGTGCAAATTCACTACATGGAAGACAAAGCGCCGCCACTGAAAATTATCGCGCCAGGTCGTGTTTATAGGGTTGATTCCGACGCGACCCATTCACCGATGTTCCATCAAGTAGAAGGCTTATGGGTCGATGAAAATATCAGTTTTGCAAACCTAAAGGGTGTGGTGCAGGATTTCTTGCAGAAATTCTTTGAGCGCGATGACTTAACCGTTAGATTTAGACCGTCTTTTTTCCCATTTACCGAGCCATCAGCCGAGATGGACATGAGTTGGAATGGCGGCTGGTTAGAGATTGGTGGCTGCGGCATGGTGCATCCAGAAGTATTTAAGCACGTGAATATCGATAGTGAAAAATACCGTGGTTTTGCGTTTGGTCTGGGCGTAGAGCGCCTCGCCATGTTGCGCTACGGTGTAAATGATTTGCGTCATTTCTTTAATAACGATTTGCGTTTTTTGCAGCAATTTAACAAATAATTAAAACCATATGCAATTTTCAGAAAACTGGTTACGTACTTTTGTAAATCCCAACTTAAACTCAGGTGAGTTAAGTCATGCCTTAACCATGGCAGGCTTAGAGGTGGAAGACTCGCAGCCTGCTGGGGCAATATTTACACATGTCGTCATTGGCGAGATTATTGAAGCCAGCAAGCACCCTGATGCGGATCGCCTACAGGTGTGCAAAGTGAATATAGGCAACACAGTGTTGCAAATTGTGTGCGGCGCGTCTAATGCGAGAGTGGGCTTGAAGGCGCCGTGCGCGTTGGTGGGCGCGGCGCTACCAGGTATCGCGATTAAAGAGGCCAAAGTACGCGGTGTGGAATCGTTTGGCATGATGTGCTCGGCCAAAGAGTTGGGGCTGGCGACAGAAGCAAGTGGTTTGTTGGAACTGCCCGCAGACGCAACAGTAGGCCAAGACATCCGTGAATATTTAAGTTTAAACGACCATTTGCTTACTCTAAAACTGACACCGAACCGTGCGGATTGTTTGAGCATTTTAGGCATTGCACGCGATGTCGCGGCAATTACTGGCGCACCACTAAATGTGCCAAAAATTACGTCTACTAATATTACATCGCAACGCACCATGGCGGTGTTGGTGAATGCACCGCAAGCTTGCCCTGCCTATTTTGGCCGTGCAATAGAGGGCGTCAATGCCCAAGCGAAAACACCAGATTGGATGACTCGAAACTTAGAGCGTAGCGGCGTACATAGCATCAGCGCGATTGTGGATATTACGAATTATGTGTTGCTTGAGCTTGGTCAGCCCATGCATGCATTCGATTTAGCCAAGCTGGGCGACCATATTGAAGTGCGATTTGCCAAAGCGGGTGAGTCGCTTGTACTATTAAATGACACGGAAGTGAAGTTAAAAACGGATGACTTGGTCATAGCTAGCAATGGCGGAGCGGTTGCACTAGCTGGCATTATGGGTGGCGTACAGACTTCGGTGTCCGATGCTACCACCAATATCTTTCTAGAAAGTGCCTTTTTTACGCCAGATGTCATCGCTGGAAAAGCACGTCGCTTGGGCTTAAGCACCGATTCATCTTATCGCTTTGAGCGTGGCGTAGATTTTGGTAACACCCTGTCGGCACTAGAGCGCGCAACTGCGTTGATTTTGGAAGTTTGTGGTGGCAAGGCGGGTGCAATTACACAGGCGGTGACGGTTCTACCCACCCGTCATACTGTCAATCTGCGCTATGCGCGCTTGCTTTCTGTATTGGGCATTAGTATTCCACAAGCAACGGTGGGTGTGTTGCTAAAACAATTGGGTTTTGAATATGCTGAAACGGAAGCAGGCTTTGCCGTGCAAGCGCCCAGTTACCGGTTTGACATTGCACGCGAGGAGGATTTAATTGAAGAAATTGCTCGTTTGCACGGTTACGATAAAATTCCAGCTATTAACCCAATTGCAAATTTAAGCATTTTAGATGCGCCAGAAGCCGCATGGAATAAGGCTGCTGTGGCAGGTGTTTTGCAGTCTCAAGGCTATCAAGAAGTAGTCACTTATAGCTTTGTAGATGCTAGCTGGGAGCGTGATTTGATGAACAACAAAAATCCAATCGTGCTGAAAAATCCGATTGCCAGCAACTTAAGCGTCATGCGTAGCGGTTTATGGGGCGGCTTGCTAGATGCGCTGACTTACAACTTAAACCGTAAGCAAGAACGCGCCATGCTGTTTGAAATAGGCGCCAGTTATTTTTATGGACAAGAAGTTTATCGTGAAGAGATGCGCGTATCTGGCTTATGTCACGGCGCTTTTCAGCCAGAACAATGGGCAGAGAAAAGTCGCGATGTTGATTTTTATGACGTAAAAGCCACTGTTGATGCCTTAACGCATGGCCAAGCGGAGTATCGTCAAGAGGGACATCCAGCGCTGCACCCAGGCCAGTCTGCACGCGTTTATTTGCGTGGCAAGGCCATTGGTTGGTTGGGTAAGTTGCATCCAAAATGGCTGCAACAATACGCGTTGACTAAAAACACTGTTTTGTTTGAGCTGACACTGGATGATTTACTGAAAACTAAAGTAGCGACTTATCAAGAAGTATCTAAATTTTTGCCAGTGCGACGCGATATTGCCGTGGTGGTAGACGCGGATTTGCCCATTCAGACTATTGTAAAAGCGGTGTATGCAGCTAAAATTAATTTGTTGCAAGAACTACAATTGTTTGACGTTTATCAGGGAAAAGGTATTGCTGAAAACAAAAAAAGCCTTGCATTTCTTGTACTTATGCAAGATACTCACAAAACGCTGTTAGATACAGAAGTAGATGCAGTCATCGCAAAACTGCTAAAATTATTAGAAAAAAACTTCGGCGCATCGTTACGAAGCTAGTAATAAAACTAGGCAATAAAAACTAGGAAAAAATTAAATATTAAGAATTAGCTCAGGGGATTTGCATGACATTAACAAAGGCTGATTTGGCCGATTTATTATTTGAGCAAGTAGGTTTAAATAAACGTGAAGCAAAAGACATGGTAGAAGCATTTTTTGAGGAAGTACGCAGTGCTTTAGAAGCTGGCGACAGCGTTAAGCTATCTGGTTTTGGCAATTTTGAATTGCGCAAAAAATCAGAGCGTCCTGGTCGTAACCCAAAAACTGGCGAAGAAATACCGATTAGTGCACGCCGTGTTGTGACGTTTCATGCGAGCCAAAAATTAAAAAGCAAAGTGGAAGCGCATTACGCCTAAATTTAGGCGCATATAAGGCAAATTAATACGATGCTAGACCCAAACGCAAAAGTAGCATTACCACCCATCCCCGCCAAGCGTTACTTTACCATTGGCGAGGTAAGTGAGCTGTGTGGTGTAAAGCCACATGTGTTGCGTTATTGGGAGCAAGAATTCACTCAACTTAAACCGGTTAAGCGTCGTGGAAATCGTCGTTATTATCAACATCATGAAGTTTTGCTAATCCGTAAAATACGCGAGCTACTTTATGAACAAGGTTTTACCATTAGTGGTGCACGTAATCGTTTAGATGGTGCTGAGGATGTTGCAGATACAGCGGTCGCGGCACAAGCGACAGATTTAATGGCTTCTGCCGTATCAAGTAATGTGTTTGATTTTGTGCAGTTTAAAACTGAGTTACGCGAAGTGATTCAATTATTGCGGGCTTAGTTAATACACATATAGTTGCCAAACAAAACCCGCATCAGTAAATCAATTTTTAATGCGCCTAGCCTAAACGGACTAGGCGCTTTTCATTTATAATACGGCCTCATCGTTTAATCGCGATGCGGTTCGGGGCGTAGCGCAGCCTGGTAGCGTACTTGTCTGGGGGACAAGGGGTCGCAGGTTCAAATCCTGCCGTTCCGACCAATCAAATCAATTGCTTACAAATCTCTTCAATTCTCTCTCTACTTGATTTTACATATCGGGATAACTATTGTAGCTATTACCTATACTCGTAGTTTCTGTTTATCCAATGTGCTATTTTAAAATTTACGCCTGTGTATGTTTAGTCTGTGTGCCAGCTCTTCCGTTACGGTGAGCTTCGATGATTTTCTCTTAGAAGTCCTCGGCAACCCTTTTTGCTGATAAGTTTGTTGCGTGTAGTACTCTGCTGCGACGTATCTGGGAACGCTCATAGCCCGTTTTTCTATCCAATACATTATCTCCGCTTCCAAATATCTAATAACTCTTTCATTGATTTCGTACCGCGTAAAACCGAGCTTCCTCAATGTCTTGGTTGTTATTCCGAGTTTGGCTGCGGCATCGGTGGCGGATATGAACTGTGGTATCACTATTAATCCCTTCGTATATTTTATGTAATTAACTTATTTAGCCTTAATACATTATCATAGAAAATGCGTGTATAAAATAAATTATCTATAATAAACAACAGGTTGTTAACATGTAAACAATGCCAGAGGTGGACTTCACCCGTTTTGATAG
>JAGVMP010000009.1 GCA_020053735.1 Pseudomonadota bacterium | reverse complement strand
GCGAGACGTCATTCACACCTAAACGGAATGAGCCCCGAGGCGTTTGAAGAGGTCTGGCGCAAACAAGGCTAGGTGTCTACCAAACCGTGGGTAGTCCAGCAAACAAGGCTAGGTGTCTACCAAACCGTGGGTAGTCCAGAATGTTTACTGAAATGCACGAGTAAGCAGGATATTGTAGATTTTTAAATTTAAAATAATTTAATTTAAAACGTGAAAGAGTTTATCTATACAAAAACCCGTTTTTGAAAGACTTTATCTTATCAAATGAAAGGGTTTATCTATATAAATGTAAAGAGTTTATCTTTAGCGCGCGTTTTTTTAACCTTGATACACATCGTTATTATGATTGGTTACTTCGCATAATGTATATTATGTTAAATTAATATTGTATTCACAACTTATTTAGATGTAAATCTGCGTAACCAATAATCTAGACTTAATTTACCTGCTCCGTTGAATAACAAAGGTAACAGCATGAACAAAAATAATAACGGTAGCTTGTAGTTACCAAATCCGTCACCCGCTTTGTCAGTAACACGATAGCCAGTCAATAGCTCAGATAACGTGCTCCAATCTGCAGGCCAGTGAACAGATGCAATGGCAACGATAGTAAGAATAATTAAAGAAAAAGAAATGAAACGTGTTGCTAAACCCAGTACTAGCGCAAATGCGCCAATAATCTCAACATAAGTCGCCATGCCCCAGCTAATATCAGGTGGCAATAGATTTAATGGGAATGGGAAACTAATATCGGCAAACCAATTACTGCCATGCAGTTTTTCAAATCCCGCTTCTCCAAACTCCCAAGCCAAAATAAGCCTCAGGAGTAACTGTGGTAGCCACTCACCAATGCGATTAAGGTGGCTGCAGATTAATTGGTATTGGCTTGAGAAATAAGAAAATGAAAACATGCGGATCCCCGTCGTTATTGTATGTAACAGTTAGTCGCTACCGCGCTTAACCACTTACATAACTTTATGTTTTTAGCATGGCTTTAGCTTTTAGTATAGCTTTTGAATGGGCTTGATATTTATAATACAGTCTAATGCCCAAAAGTAATATCAATGCAACTGCATAATATATCGGCTCGGTTAAATCTTTTTTAACTAACATCAAAAAATGTACCACAGCTAATATAGCAATGACATAAACCAGTTGATGTAGCTTTTTCCAGTTAGTTTTCAACCGCTTAATCATGTAACTGTTAGAGGTGACCGCTAATGGAATTGTTAGCAAAAATGCGGCAAAGCCGACCAATATGCGTGGGTGTTTAGTGACATCAATGAGTAATTCGTCCCACAAAAAGGCAAAATCCAGCCAAACATAGGTAGTGATGTGCAAGCAGGCATAAAAAAACATGAATAGCCCAAGCATTCTGCGCAATTGAATTTGCCACACCTGCCCTGTCAGCAAGCGAATTGGCGTCATGCTTAAGGTGATGAGCAAGAATACTAATGCCCAGGTGCCAGTAGAGTGTTCCACAAACTCGACAGGATTCGCGCCTAAATTATCGTTAAATCCTAACCAAAATAAGCGCGCTAGCGGCAACAGCGCTAGCACCCACACCGCTACTTTTACATACAAAATCTGCTGCTTATTCACTTTAATACTACTTAAAAATTATTAAACAGATCCATACCCGCATACATCTGCCCTACTTGCTCGGTATAGCCATTAAACATTTTGGTTTTAATACGACCGCCGAATAATCCCACACCTATTGGCTTTTCAGACGATTGCGTCCAACGCGGATGATCCACATTTGGGTTTACATTGGCATAAAAACCGTATTCGTTTGGCCCTGATTTTACCCAAGTAGTCAGTGGCATTTTTTCTACGAAGCGGATTTTTACAATGGATTTTCCACCCTTAAAACCATATTTCCATGGCATGACCAAACGCACAGGCGCGCCATTTTGGTTTTGTAGCAATTCGCCATGCAACCCTACAGCCAGCAAAGTTAAAGGATTGTTTGCTTCGTCCATACGCAAGCCTTCGGTATATGGCCAATCTAATATAGGTGAGCGCACCCCCGGCATGGTTTGCGGGTCATTTGCAGAAATAAACTCAATAAACTTGGCGTTGCCAGTGGGTTCCGCCCATTTGACTAGACTGGCTAAGGGCAGCCCCACCCAAGGCACCACCATCGACCAAGCCTCAACACAGCGATGGCGGTAGATACGCTCTTCTAACGGCGCTAGTTTCATTAACTCATCAATACTAATCGTTTTGGCTTTTTTAACTTCGCCTTCAATGCTAATCGTCCAAGGACGTGACTTAAATTGTGATGAGTATTTTGCGGGGTCAGATTTATCAGTGCCAAATTCGTAGTAATTGTTATATGTCGTTACATCTTCATATTTGGTCACCTTTTCACCGGCACCATACGCAGTTTTTTTGTAATCATTGATTTTTATACGCGCACCTGCTTTAGTCGCTAATTTATCTACTTTGGCCGAAGCATTGGCACGACCCAGCAAGCGCCCATCACCTTCTGTCGTTCCATTAGATAAAGCACCTCCAGCAACGTTTGCTGCACGTGCCTTTGCAGACAAAAGCAACGCGGAACCTGCAGCTAAGCCGAAGCCAGCCGCTTTAATAAAATGACGCCGATTATCAAATACTTCGCACGAGGTGATTTCAGAGGGTTGAATATTGGTCGGGTTAATTGCTGATTTGCTAAGAATAATCATTGGGTTGCCTTGTTGTATGTAGGTTTATAACAAATTAAGACTACCCTCCTTGGTCGTTAATTCATCACAAACCTTACAAGATTTCGTTAATTATTTAGCTTGTTAAGGGATGCATCGATTTCAGCAGCCAACTCAGTTTCACCTATACTTTTGGCTTTGATAGATGCATCTGCCAGCATGGTTTTTGCACCAGCGGTATCCCCCACTGCCGCTTTAGTGCGTGCCAAACCAAAATTCGCGACCGTTTCATAATAGGCACTGCCATTATTTTGGCTAAATTTAAGCAGCTTTGCGAAGGTGTTTTCAGCAGCTGGATAATCTTTAGCTGCTTCATACACGCGGCCTAGCGCCACGCTGGCATTAGCAAATTGCTCGCGCGTACCAGATTTATCGTGCATTAATGTAGCTTTTAATTGGTACTCAATCGCCTCGTTACTTTTACCTAAGGCATTATAAGTGGCGGCCAAACGCTCAAAATCATCAGCGCGCTCATTGTCATTCATGGCTAGTTTGCTTGCAGCAGTATAGCTAGTCAGCGCTGCGTTTAAATCTTTGTTATGCGTGTGTGCATCACCAATTAAATTTAAGTTAATACGCTTAAATTGATCTAGTTTTTCAGCTTCGCTAATTTTAATACTAGTTTCGTAGCTGTTTATGGCTTCGGAAATCTTATTGTTTTTTTTATGTAAATTACCAATAAATATATGCGTTAAGATTTGCTCAAAACCAGGTGGAGATTGCTTGAGAGCCGATTCCAGATTAAGGAGTGCTTCATTATAATTACCCTGTGCACCTAACGCCCTGCCCTTGCATAATAAACCATCATAACTATTGGCTTTTAGCTTCAAAATCTCTTCTGCCACCACGCTGGCACCAACATAATCAGCTTTATTTAACGCTACATTGCATGCAGTAATCTTGTCACTAACCGCATCTGCATGCGCATTTAAACTAAACAAAAACAATGCAGTAAATGCTAATGTTAAAGTATTTTGTGACATATGTTTTTGCTTGATATTTTTGAGCTTCATTATGATTTAAACCTATTCCAAAAAGAGTTTCTGATATTTTACTGACCTTGGTCAGACGTCATTTTAATGCGATTAGTTGCCAAAGTATGCTGCTTAAACATCGCTTAAGTATTAAGTATAGCCAACAAACCTGCCTCATCAATAATAGCTACATTTAGACTTTGTGCTTTTTCCAACTTACTACCTGCTTCTACACCTGCTACTACAAAATCTGTTTTTTTAGAAACGCTGCCACTTACCTTGCCACCAGCCGCTTCAATTAAGGCCTGTGCAGCATCGCGGCTTAAATTAGGTAGCGTACCAGTCAGTACTAACGTTTTACCTAGCAACACGCCTGTTGCCGCCTGTTTGCCTGCCGTTTCAGGCCAATGCACGCCTAAACCTTGCATAGATTCAATCACATCACGATTATGCGGCTCACTAAAAAACTGCACGATGGATTCTGCCACAATTGGGCCGACATCGTTCACTTCTAGCAATACCTCAAAAGGCGCATGGATAATGGCTTGCAGGCCACCAAAATGCGCAGCGAGGTCTTTTGCGGTAGCTTCACCCACATTGCGTATACCCAGCCCATAAATAAAACGCGCCAAGGTCGTCTGTTTACTTTGGTTTAACGCGTCAATTACATTTTGCGCTGACTTTTGCGCCATGCGCTCTAAATTAGCCAGTGTCGCTACATCTAGCTTGTATATGTCATCGAGCGAATGAACCAAATTTGCTGCTACCAATTGATCAGCCAGCTTTTCGCCTAAACCTTCAATATCTAAGGCCCTGCGGCTGGCGAAGTGCGTGATAGCTTGTTTGCGCTGCGCTGGGCAATATAAACCGCCAGTGCAGCGCGCGACAGCTTCATCTGTAAGTCGCTCAATATGGGAGCCACATTGTGGACAGGCAGTCGGCATACTGAAAAGCCTCGCTGTGACTGGCCTCTGGGCTAGCACCACAGAAACCACCTCTGGAATCACATCTCCCGCTCTGCGCACGATAACTGTGTCGCCGATGCGAATGTCTTTACGCTTAAGCTCATCCTCATTGTGTAAAGTGGCATTAGTCACATTAACACCCCCCACAAACACCGATTTTAAACGCGCTACAGGCGTAATGGCGCCAGTGCGACCTACTTGCACGGTAATATCTTCTACAATGGTTTGCGCCTCTTCTGCAGGGTATTTATGGGCGATTGCAAACCTTGGTGCACGCGATACAAACCCCAACTCATTTTGCTGCGAAAAGCTATTGACTTTGTACACCACGCCATCAATATCAAACGGCAGGCTGGAGCGGATTTCACCAATCTGTCGGTAGTAATCGCGCAACCCTTGCGCACCTTTTTTTACAGTGCGCAGATCGCTGACAGGGAAGTGTAATCGTGCCAAATAATCCATGGCTTCAGCATGAGATTGCAAAGCTGGTGTGCCATTGGCCTCCCCTAACCCATAGGCAAAAAAGTGCAGCGGTCGCGTGGCAGTGATGGCAGGATCTAGCTGACGCAAGCTGCCAGCTGCTGCATTCCGAGGATTAGCAAATAATTTAGCACCCAGTTTCTCTTGTGCACTGTTTAAGCTTTCAAAATCACGTTTAAGCATCAGCACTTCACCGCGCACTTCTAACAATTGCGGCGGATTAAGTGTACTTAAACGCATGGGTATTGCTCGAATAGTGCGTAGATTATGTGTAACATTTTCACCCGTGTAGCCATCCCCGCGCGTGGCTCCTTGCACAAAGATGCCGTTCTCATAAGTCAGTGTAATCGCCAAGCCATCAAACTTGGGCTCCACTGCATATTCAACATTTTCAATGCCGCGTTTATCGAAACCTAAGCCTTCGCGAACACGTTTATCAAATGCCGCCAACTCATCATCCGCAAATGCATTATTTAGCGATAACATAGCTTGTCGATGCGTCACACTTTCAAACGTACCGAGTGCTACCCCACCTACGCGCTGTGTGGGAGAGTCAGAACTAATAAACTGAGGGAACTGTGATTCTAAATCGACTAAATGCCGATACAAGCCATCGTATTCACTATCAGATACTTTAGGGGCATCCAGTACATAATAATCATAATCATGCTGGGCGATTTCTGATTTTAGGTTGATGATTTGCTGGCGCGCCGCTTCTATATCAAGCTTCAAAATATGCAATCAAGAAAATACTAGTTGAAAAGACGCATGCTGCTTGGGCTACCAGGCATAACACCGCGCGCCACCATGGTGGCATGAATCACTTTAAGTTGTTGCCTGATTTTTTCAATTTGCAAGTCGCCTAGCGGTTTTTGGTTATCATCTACCAGGTTGGCGCCCAAGCTACTGGCCATTTTTTGCGCCATGACGATCATCTGGTTAAACACTTGTTCACAATTATTCACTTTAGGGATTTCAATTTGCAAAGTAATGCTTTTCAGCACATTGCTACGCAAGCCTTCTGCAGTAAAGGGAATGTTATTCGTATCTATGGCCGTGTATAAAACAGCATCGTTGACATAAAAATAAAATTTACCATCATTTTTTAGCGCCATGCCATTAGCTTCAGCGAGGCCTTTGAATTTGGTGCCATGAATCGGCGCATCTGCTTGTGCAATATGCACACTAATCATTTGGTCCACCTCAATGCAGAACTGATCAAGCTCAATGGCGCGTTGCATCGCATCACCACTGCCCTGCCACTCCACGTGTGTATTTAGGGCCAAACCGGTGTCTTCTACCGCAAACTGAAATTTGTTTAGTAGGTTCTTAGCCACGGGACCTCCGCGATCTGCCAACTGCAAGCTGCAAGCCACCTGCTTAAAGGCTTCGACAACTGTATCATCTACCACGTGCCATTTGTCATGCACGTCCAAGCCATGTAGTGTGTTAGGCAGGCTAATGTGAGTGAGCGACTCTTTAAGTGCGTTTAAATCTTGGCTATGAATATTTTTGTTGGCGTATAAAATGGCGGTTAAATCAATTTGAGGGTGTGCGGATTCTGGCAAATTGACTTGTGCCGCTTGAATTTTTTCATGCAAGACCGCTTTTATAATGGGTTCAGTAATGCTGGGTTCTGTCGCCGTCTCAACTACAGCTGCTGTAGCATCTGTATGGCTTTCTAGGATTTGCGCTTCAACGTAGTTTTGAGTTGGCTTAGCCTTTTTAGCCGCTACTGTTTCATTCGCTTGTATATCAGCTGCTTCATCATCGGCAATGCGCATCTCGTTCGGGATAGTATGCTGCTCAAACTGCTTAGATTTTTGCGTAACCTCCGCCATCTCTTTGTCGATGATGTAGGCATCTGTATTGATATGAAAGTCATCTGTAAGCACGTCTTTCTGTGGCACGATAAAATCGCCAGTCACCTCTCTGCGCAGCTTTTTCTCTTGCAGCCAGTTGTAAACAAGCACGCCGCCAATAATAAAAGCGCCCAGTATGATTAAAGCTAATTGCAAATCCGACATATTTATATATTACTTCTAAATGCGTTCTTAATTTTGGTATTAAAAGTTTAAATTGATTGATAATAGGCTTGCAATACTTTTATGCGTGCAATTCTAGCGCTGCCTCAATATCTACGTCCACTATACGCGAAACACCAGACTCTTGCATGGTAACCCCAATCAATTGTTGCGCCATTTCCATAGTAATTTTGTTGTGACTCACAAACAAAAATTGCGTTTTCTCACTCATTTTTTTTACCATATGGCAAAAACGCTCGGTATTGCTATCGTCTAATGGCGCATCCACTTCGTCCATTAAACAGAATGGCGCTGGATTTAGCCTGAATAGCGCAAACACTAAAGCCAACGCAGTCAATGCCTTCTCACCGCCGCTAAGCAATTGAATTGTCGTATTTTTCTTGCCTGGTGGTTGTGCAAAAACTTGCAAGCCAGTATCTAAAATTTCGTCGCCTAGTAGTTCCAACTTGGCTTGGCCGCCGCCAAACAACGTGCCAAATAGCTCGCCAAAATGCTGGTTAGCTGTATTAAAAGTTTGCATCAGTTTGTCACGTGTTTCGCGGTCTATCTTTTTAATCGCATCTTCCAGTGTTTCGGTGGCTTGCTGTAAATCGAGCATTTGGCTATCTAAATAGGTTTTCCGCTCTGACTCAGAGGCCAATTCTTGAATTGCTGCCAGATTGACCGCGCCAAGCGCAGCAATATCTTGTTGCAATTGACCCGTTTTGAGTAATAAATCGCTGGTTTTGGCATTTTCGGCTAATTCTTTAGCTAAATCAGTCTCATTTTGTCCATTTTCCAACAAGCCCGCTTGGCACTGCTCAAAATACAAGCGCGACTCCTGCTCTTTTAAGCGGCTTTGTACCACACTATCTCGCATTGGGTGCAATTGCTGCTCGTGCTGCATGCGTGTGCGCTCCAGCGCTTGCATCTGCATCTCTGCTTCGGCCAAATGGTTGCGCGCATTAGCCAAAGCTGCCTCGCATGTTTGTTTAACATTAATCGCTTCTGCTAAGTTGGCTTTTAATGTTTCCATTGGTGTCAGTGTTAGAGTTTGTTCTGCTTCTGCCTGTCTATGCAATAACGCAGTTTTTTCCTCATTATTTACATTAATTTTATTATTTAATTCATTGATATTATTAGTTATTAATTTTTTATTATAAAATATTTCCTGGTGAGATTTTTCTGCCAATTGAATAGTATCGCGTGAAGCTGCGTACAATTGCTCTGACTTCTGCTTAGCAGCTAAATCGTCATTTTTTGCGATTTCTAATTGACTTAACTGTGCAGAAAGTGCACGTTGCACCTCTTGTTTATTGGTTCTCTCTTGGGTCAATTGAGCAAGGCGTGCTTGCGTCGTCACAATATCACTTTGTATACTTTTTTCGCGCTCCAATGCCACGCGTTGCGCTTGCTGCAAACTAGAAAGCGCCAGCTGTGCTTGATGCAAAGCATTGGTAGCAACTTTTAGTTGATTATTTTCATGCTGTTGCTGCTGGCGCGCTGCATGCATACTGGCTTCAGCTTTAGCAAGACGTTGCGTCAGTGTCGATAATTTTTCTTGTAAATTGGGTTGATTTTTCAGCAAAGCATCTAGTTGTGTTTGCCGTTCCAATACACCGTGCAAACTTGAATTTTCGCCATGATAAATCACACTGTGGCGACCAAACACGTCACCCTGTTGATTTACCAAAATCTCACCTGAATTTAGGTTTGAAATGGATTTTTGAATAGCGTCACCATCTTGCAGTTCGCTAGTATTTAATAGATAGGCGCCTTCCAGCCAATCTGCCAATATAGGCCGCACTTCGGCATCACACTCTTTAATCACGTTTAATAAGGGTGTAAGTTTACTATTAGCGCCAGCTACAACGCTCTTATCGGCTGCCCTGTAGCCTAATACCAGTGCGGATGGTGGGCGTGTATCCAACATCATGCCGTCTGAAATAAGCGCGTTTAGCTTTGCACCCAGCACTGCTTCTAGCGCGACACTCCATGCTGCATCAATTTTTATTTTCTGCCAAAGCCGTGCGTTATTTTTTAAACCTTTGCTGCTTAGCCAATCGCCCAACTTGCTTTCATTATTAAGCGATTGCTGCATTTTCTGCAGTGAGTTAATTTCAGCTTCAGCTTGGTTATTGGCGCGCTGTGCTTGGTTTTGCTCATCGCGCAGTTGATTGATTTCAAGTTGTAGCGCAGCTTCATCGGCACGCAATTTTTGTACTGCTTGTTCTATGCCTGCAATTGCTTGTTGTGCTGCTTGGAATATAACCTCTTTGTCTTTTAGCTGCGCAGCATCAGGCAACACCAAACGAGACAAATCGCCTTCAAATCGTTGAATTCGCTGATTATTTTCAGCAATGCTTTGATTTAAATAGTTAATATTACTATTTTCAATTTGAATACGTTGCGTGGCCTCGTTGAGTGCTTGCTGGCTTTTTTGCGCTAACTCAGTTGCTGCTTTTAGCGCGGCCTCTTTCTCAGGCAACGTCTGTTTTAGCGCATTTAAGGCCTGTAATGAGCCTGCTTCTTGCGTGCTAGCCACCTCAAGTTCAGCTTGTTTTTGTTGCAAGTCACGCTGTAAAGCCTCGCTGGTGTTGGCATTGCGTTCTAATGACAGTGTTAACTGCGCCAACTGTTGCGCCATGCGCTCACGCGCTTCACTATTTTGTTTCACTTGATTTTCAAGGTTAGAAACTTCAGCATTGGCTTCGTAATACGCAGCTTGCGCAGTGTTAATACCTTCGCTGGCTGCATAATGCGCTTGGCGGCTTTGTTCTAGCTCTTTTTCACTTTTGCGTAACTCAGCCATTTGCGCTTCAAGCGCGTTCACCAACTTTTCTACTGTTAGCTTGCTACGCTCCCAGTCACGGCTCGCATCGCGTTTTTTGAGTAGCCACAGCTGGCCATCTGCCAACTTATATGCGGCTTGCAGCGCATGATATTGCTGTGTGATTACGGCTTGCGATTCTAGCTTGGTAATTTGTTTTTGCAACTCACGACAAATATCTTCAACTCTAGTCAAATTTTCGCGCGTGTCACGCAAGCGCAATTCAGTTTCGCGACGGCGCTCCTTATATTTGCTGATGCCTGCTGCTTCTTCCAAAAAAACACGTAGCTCTTCGGGCTTGGCCTCTACAATACGTGAAATCGTGTTCTGGCCAATAATCGCATACGCCCTGCCGCCCAAACCTGTGCCTAGGAACAAATCTGCCACATCGCGGCGCCGTACTGAAGTGTTGTTAATGTAGTAACTGGAACCTTTTTCGCGCTCAATGACACGTTTCACGCTGATTTCAGCGTATTGGCTCCACTCACCCGCTGCTCCGCCTAAGCTGTTATCAAAAATAAGCTCTACGCTAGCCCTAGAGATTGGTTTGCGATTGGCAGAACCATTAAAAATGACCGCGTCCATGGCATCTGCGCGCATTTCTTTAGCAGATGACTCACCTAACACCCAACGCACCGATTCCATGACATTAGATTTGCCGCAACCATTGGGCCCAACCACACCCACACGCTGCCCGTGTAAATGAATAGTGGTGGGGTCGACAAACGATTTGAAACCAGCGAGTTTTAAGTGAGTTAAGCGCAAATTGAATGAGTCGAATTAGATTTAATTTTAAGCGTTATAATAACGTTTTTTAAGCCAAAAACCGAATTTCTCACTATGAATACAGAATCTTTAGGTGCAAAACCCACCACCCAAGCCACTAAGCAATTAGAAACGTTTGCTAACCCTAACCCTAATCGCGATTTTCATATTCACATGGAAATCCCCGAATTTACTTGCTTATGCCCCAAAACTGGCCAACCCGATTTTGCTGTGATTTACTTGGATTACATTCCAGACCAATTATGTGTAGAGCTAAAAAGCCTTAAGCTATATATGTGGAGCTTTCGTGACGAAGGTTGCTTTCACGAAGCAGTAACCAACAGCATGTTAGATGACTTGGCAGGCGCTACCCAACCCAAATTTATGCGGGTAACAGCCAAGTTTTATGTACGTGGTGGAATATTTACTAATGTAATAGCTGAACATCGTAAAGCTGGTTGGCAACCGCAACCTAAAGTAGATTTACTGCAGTTTGAATCACGAAGCAATACACGCGGCTAAAGGTTATTTAGCTTAAAAACAATTGACAATTGGCTGCGCCGTCATTAATATTGCGCCTTCTCGAATTGTCACCAATTTAAGAACCCAAAATTTGCAAAGATTTTTGTAGTACGCGGGGGTATAGCTCAGCTGGGAGAGCGCTTGCATGGCATGCAAGAGGTCAGCGGTTCGATCCCGCTTACCTCCACCAAATTTGCAGGTTTAATTGGTAAACTGAAGCGATAATTTTGGTTTAGAAAAGTAGCAAATAGTGTAAAATACAGCCTGTTTTAATTCTACAAGTTGTATCGGTTTAAATTCCAAGGTCCCCATCGTCTAGAGGCCTAGGACACCTCCCTTTCACGGAGGCGACCGGGGTTCGAATCCCCGTGGGGACGCCAAAACACAACAACCACCTTTTAGGTGGTTTTTTTGTTTTTGGGCTTTGCTACCAGGTACCTTGGCGTGTGAATAATGCGCTATGACGTGTAAATAACCAACTTTAGTTGGTATATTTTACGGGCAAGCCAAATACTGGCTCAGCTGGTATATTCTGCGGGGACAACCCTTCACACTTTGCTTGCCACTTTTACTCAGAATAACGTGCATCAGCACGTATATTCTGCATGGAAGACCTTTACGGTCTTAGTGGCTTAGCAAATTGGGCAAGCCAAATACTGGCTTGCAGTTGCGGAGCATCACACACCGTCATTCCCGCGAAGGCGGGAATCCAGTTAGGGTTAAAAAACAATTGCGATGCTGACCCCCTTTAGTTCCAGTGAGCATAGCGAACCCCAACAATGTGAGAAATGTTGGGGTTTATAAAACCGATTCACCCCAACCTACGGGCTACGGGCTAATTACTCCATAGTCTTTGATCGTCTAAATCTGGTGCCATTTTCAACAATGCATCCATGCCTTGCATGGCGCGGCTTTGCCAGCCTTTTCCGCGAGATAGCGCATCTTGCCAAGCAGCATTAAATAAGGCACTTTGGCCATTACCTACAAAATAACTAATTAAACTTGCCGCTTGCAGTAAATCTTTAGTCGATTTTGTACGTTCAGAAATTGGCCTCTCGCCATACACAATCAATTTATGCACTGCATAGCGCTCTGGCGCAGGAATATTCACCACACAAGCGCCAGCATTACCTATCACACAACTTTGTGTCGATTTCTCTAACGAAAACTCCATAAATTTTAGCGGCTGCAAGGCCACATTAAGATTTGCAATGTGTACTGGCAAACCACTGCGATTATTACTGGTTAAAAAGTCCAAGCGCAATTCTTGATCTTGCGGATTGCGATACTGCCCGCCAAGCTTGCCATTAAATTGGGTAATCGGTAGCAAACCCATTTCTAGCGAGGTCAGTGCATCATGCACGTCAATATTTAAGTTACCAGGCAAAGCAACAGAAACATTATCACCTGCATGCGCAAAATCCACATCCAAAGTGGCTGCGCCATCACTCCAACGCACACCCAGCATATTGCCCATGGCTAAAAACGCGTGGCTGCCAATTAATATGCTGCCCGCCCTAAAAAAACCATATTCTGATAACCGCTTAATCATTCTAAAATGCTTTGGCGGCGTGCTGGCACAACCCAAGGTGAGCGCAACTTTAGAAGGTGGCGCGAGTGTATTGGTGTTACGCAATGATTCAAATCGCTGCATCAAAGCTTGCACACGCGGCTCATCTGGCCCCACATACGCCATGCGAACCTTTTGGTCTAAATCGCGATAGGCAAAATACCAGTAATCTTGCTTTTTACGTGTGAGTTTTTGAAAGCTCCCTGTAAGGCCTGCCAAAGCATTACTTAGCTCAAAATAACGTGTTTGCTCAAACAGCTCCGCATATGCCGTTTGTGCAGAAAGTGGCAACTCTGAATAACGCATAATCTCTCCCGCCAATAGTTGCTAAACATACTATCAAATTGTTTAGCAACTATCAATGGACTATGCGACAAAGCTTTAATCGGAAATTGGTGCTGAATGCAGCTAACCCTAACAATGTGAGAAATGTTGGGCTTTATAAAACCGATTCACCCCAACCTACGCGCCAACCTACGGGCGGCAGGGGTAATACAGTCAGGCTTTAAATGCGATGCTGACCCCTTTAACTTCGTGTAAGTAGCTGCACTGCCCACCCCTGTGGCGTTGCCAGCATTGCGTCGAAAGAAAAGTTTTACATGCGGCGGATTACGTAAACTAAATCCGTCCTACGCGACTGTTAAGGTAAAAACAATTGCGATGCTGACCCCTTTAGTTCGCGTCACTTATTGTTATGCTATTGTTTTACTAAGGGCTGAAAGAGCTAATTAAAGCAGATTGTAGCTCTAAATTATTTAAAGAACTTCTGATTTTTTTTTCTTTTATTGGATTAAAACCTTCAAGCTCCCCCATATTTTTTGTTGGAATAAAATCAACTTGTTGCCCATCAAATTCAACTTCTACACATTTTGCCGATTTAACGAATGTACTCCATGATTTTAATTTGGCTAAACGTAATACTGGATCAAAAAGATTAGTCCATGATTTTGGGTGAGGAACATTTTCACTTGACGACTCCAACACCTCCAGAAGCAATTCACCAACCTTGTCGATATTTATATTATCGATCATAAATACTGGTTGCGACAAAATCCAAACCCCATCTGTTGTTTTAGACAATGCATGCAAAAATATCCTGTCGTTACGCTGATATGCTGTTGCTAGTTTCATAATATTTACTCCTTATGGATATTTGATTATGTTCAGAGTTATGCCACGACTTTCTCCATAAATCACAGCTTGATTTAATACACTTTTCTGAGCAGAATTTCCAGCGTTTGGCACGACTAGGTCAAGAGCCCTACCTGTTACGCCTTGAACACGAACTCCCGCCCAAGTACGTCCTTGAAGTTCTGCAACTTCATCAACATAACCAGTTAAGGTTCTGGTTAATGTTCTTGAATTTGAATAAGTTATAGAATCAAGATTTATACTTTTAATACTAGTTGCGGTACCGTTAATAAATCTGTCTATTACTGGGAAGTTATTGGGTAAATTATGCCCTATAACTTGCTCGATAATCTGACCTCGCTCAAATGGGTTTAATTTCCAAACACTACTATTTACAACACCTTTACCAATAAGGGAAGATTTATTTAAAGCGCCATTTATTATACCAAATCCAGAGCCGCCCATGGTAGGCGGTAGAGTTGCTAACGCATCAAGCGCTGGCTCTAAATAACCATCATAAAACTTACCAAGCGGACTTCTAAAAGCTTGATATTCTGCTTTTCTTAGCGCTGCTTCACGGCGACTAGCAGCTATACTTTCGGGTGTTGATAGTGTTGGAATGTCACTATCGTATTGAGAGGGTGGCACTCTTGAAGCTTGCGTTGATAAACCATAAGTATTTTTAAGCTTATCAGCTTCAGATACTAGCTTTGTAAATTCAGCCTCATCGTTCTGCTTAACAAACTGACCCTTCACGTCTCCCGCCCCAGCAGTTCTTGATATGCCTTTCATATACTGCTCTTTGCCATACACCACGCCATTACCCAGCGCATCACCATAGCTAGCATTCAGCCCGCCATTTCTGGCATTCAACTGCTCTGGCGATAACACATAACTTACGTTCAAGCCATTAAAGCCTTTCTCAGCTTCTTGCCTTGCCATTGCATTGTTAAACACTTCGTCGTCACTTAAGCGTAAAACACTTGGTGTGTCTGTTGCAGGGCTGTTATTACCCAAGCCCAACATTTGCGCACGCGCTTGCCTATCGGCATCAAAGGTGTTGCCATACACAGGTTGATTGAGTGCGTTGGCTGTTGCTCTCGCCTGATTCCCCAAGCCCTCCCCGTAGCCATAAATCCCGCCAGAAATACCACCAATCGCTACACTCGACCAGCTTACTTTGCCACCCACAATTGCCACACGGGTTAGCTCGTTGACTGTACTAGTGGCAACGCCTGCTACTGCGCCACGTAACGCATAGCCTGCAGTGCCTGTGCCACCAAAGTTGCTGTCTTTAATGCTGTTGCTTATCCTGCTAGTAATGGGTGCAGCAACCGCTGCTGCAGCTACGCCAGCCCAACTAAAGCCTTTTTGTTGACCGGTGATAATATTAAGGCCTTGGCTAGCGACGTTGCTCACAGCTGCGTTGCCTGCTGCTTGTAGCACACCCTTCAAGCCTTCGGCTCCTGCGCCAAATGGCGCAATCTTGCCACCAATGGCTGACATGGCAAGGCTGGTGAAGCTAAAGCCTTTCTGCACACCCAAGGCCATACCAGTGAGTTGCCCTGCGACATTGCCAATCACCGATGCCCAAGCTGCACCAACTGCCGGTGTAGCAATGACACTCACCACGACGGTTACAATCGCTGCAATAATCGCCCCTAATCCCCCACAGCTCTTCTTCTTCGGTGGTTTCGGCATCGCCGGTATTGTTGGGTTGAGGTCGCCAATCGCTTCACCCGGGTTATACGGGCGGAAGGTGCCTGCGTTGTTATGGATGTTGGTGACTTTGTTGGGGATGATCAGCACCATATTGGCACTGAGTGTTTGTCCACTGGCTAAACCATTGGCATCGGCGATGAGGTACCACATGCTGGCATCGCCCCAGACGGTTCTTGCAATGCTTTGTAGTGTGTCGCCATTACGTGCGGTGTAGGTGGTAGCGACTGGCCCTGGGTTGGTCGGGCTAATCGGTTCGTAGTTTTGGTCAAAGTCCGCACTGGCCAATGGTTTCCAGCCAGCGTAGTTGCCTTTCTGGCTACTGCGGTTGGCCATCGGTTGCACGTAATCGACCCGGATCGGGCCGTCGTTACCGACACCGCCGACGGCTTTGCCATCAACGTAGTAAAAACGTTCGACCTTGTTGGCGACTGTGCCTGCGTTGTAGGTGCTGCCGTGGGGACGCCAAATACTGGCTTAGTGCATATGTTCTATGGACATGACCCTTACGGTCTCGAGAGCCCCCTGTGTTCGACTAGCCGAGCACTTCTAGGCTAGACGCGCAACAAAGCGAAGCGTTTTTGAGCACTAGCGAAAGATGTCAGAATCGCCCTAAGGCGAGGCTGGCACAATCCCCAAGAAGACGCCAAGCTATTACTAGCTTCGCTGTCAGAGTAATGAAAAATTGCTACTTCAGGGAAATTCTCCTAAATTTTACATATAGCCCTTCTTACTGCATCCCTTATCACATGATTTTTAAGTGGCTGAAATAATTGAAGAGAGTGACTTCAAAAAATTATAACTTTCTTATGTTATGTGCGTTCTATAACAAAGTCATCAATAAAACAATGTAATACTAATCTCCATAACATCATGATTGAGTGGAGGTTTATTGTGTCAATATCCAACGTTAGCGGATCCGAAGAATCAGTCTTAGTTGAAAATTCTTTTAGTAATTTTATTAAAAATTCAATGCATGGCAGCGCTGTTTCTTGGGGCGCCATTCTTGCAGGTGCAGCCGCAGCTGCAGCTTTATCATTAATCCTTTTACTATTAGGTGCAGGATTAGGCCTTTCATCTGTTTCACCATGGGTGCACAAAGGCATCAGTGCCGGCGCATTTGGTGTCTCAGCAATTATTTGGCTGACAGTTACGCAAATTCTGGCCTCTGGGATGGGTGGATTTTTAACTGGAAGGCTCAGAAGTAGATGGGCTGCAGTACAAGCAGATGAAGTATATTTTCGCGACACCGCTCATGGCTTTCTAGCCTGGGCTGTAGCAACCTTAACTACTGCCATATTGTTGACTTCTGTTATTGGCGCAATTGTGAGCGGTGGCACGCAGGTTGCAGCTAGCTTAGCTGGGGGAGCAACTTCTGCAGCTTTTGCAACTACTGTAAAAGATAATTCTAGTAGCAATGCAACAAATCTCACTACTAACGAATTGGAGTACTTTGTTGATACCCTATTTCGCGCAGACATACCTTTGACTTCTACTGAAAGCAATGTGTCTAGTACAGATTTCTCACAACAATCAACTTCTAATCAAGAAGTGACGCGCATCATTTTAAATTCATTGGGAGCGAATGCTATGCCTCCAGCAGATGTCACGCGCGTCGGCCAATTGATTTCTAAGCGCACAGGATTGGGTCAGCAGGAAGCTGAAATACGTGTCAATGAGGTTTTTATCAGCATGCAGAAAAAGTTAGCTGATGCTGAATTAGCCGCCAAGAATGCAGCAGAAAAAGCGCGTAAAGCATCAATTTACGCTTCATTATGGCTATTTGCTTCGCTACTTATGGGTGCGTTTTCGGCAAGTCTAGCAGCAACTTGGGGTGGTCGTTGTCGCGACACCTAAACCACTAAATCTACTTAACTCTTTAAATTCAGGGGACTAATATGCGTTCATTATTACTATTTTTTCTTGGCATTCCAATTCCAATCATTATTTTAATTGCTCTATTTACGTAAGTTAAGTCTATTTAAACATCGAAGGAATTAGAAGTTATTTTGGCTTAATTTAACTTCATTTAACTTCCCCAACTCAATTAGATCGCAATTTTGGCTCGGAGATAAACTCATGCAAAACGATAAATCAACTAGTAAAAAAAATAAATCATCTACTGATGATTTACTAAAAGGTAACGGTGGAGAAACCCACCAACAAGCTGGCGGTGATCATTCCCAACTCACTACTAATCAGGGTCTAGGTATTTCTGATAATCAGAACTCCCTAAAAGCCAACCCGCGTGGACCTACCTTGTTAGAGGATTTTATCCTAAGGGAAAAAATCACACATTTTGATCACGAGCGAATTCCTGAGCGTATTGTCCATGCTCGCGGCACTGGTGTGCATGGCTTTTTTGAGTTAACAGATTCATTGCAAAAATACACATCTGCAAAAATATTAACGGAAGTTGGTACAAAGACACCAGTCTTTACACGCATTTCTACGGTTGCTGGTGGGTCAGGCTCTGTCGACACGCCACGTGATGTGCGTGGCTTTGCTGTAAAGTTTTACACACAAGAAGGTAACTGGGATTTAGTTGGTAATAACATTCCAGTTTTCTTTATCCAAGACGCAATCAAATTCCCAGATTTAGTCCATGCGGTAAAAATGGAACCTGATCGTGGCTTTCCGCAATCAGCCTCGGCACATGATACTTTCTGGGATTTTATTTCGCTGACACCAGAATCAATGCACATGGTGATGTGGATTATGTCTGATCGAACAATTCCGCGTTCATTGCGCATGATTGAAGGCTTTGGTGTACATAGCTTTCGATTGATTAATGAAAATGGCGATAGCACTTTTGTAAAATTTCATTGGCGTCCAAAATTAGGCCTGCAGTCTACTGTATGGGATGAGGCTGTTAAAATTGCTGGTGCTGACCCAGATTTCATGCGTCGTGAAATGTTTGAAGCGATTGAAGCAGGTAACTTCCCCGAGTGGGAATTTGCCGTTCAGCTTTTCACACAGAAAGAAGCAGATCAATTTCCTTTTGACCACCTAGATGCGACCAAGCTGATACCAGAGGAGCTTGTTCCACTGAAAGTCATTGGTCGCATGGTGCTCGATCGTTGGCCAAATAATTTCTTTGCTGAAACAGAGCAAGTCGCGTACTGCCCATCGCATGTTGTACCAGGCATCGATTTTAGTAATGACCCTCTTTTACAAGGCCGTCTATTCTCTTATCTGGATACGCAACTGTCCCGCTTAGGATCGCCTAACTTTCACCAAATTCCAATTAACGCGCCAAAATGTCCATTTGCCAACCACCAACGTGATGGACAGATGCAGATGAACCAGCCTATTGGTAGGGTTGCATATGAACCTAATACATTATCTAAAGACTCTCCCCGTGAGTCACCAAGCGGCTTTCAAAGCGCGGCTAGCAACGAGTCAGGAGATAAGGGCAGAATCAGACCAGAAAGCTTTGCAGATCATTACTCTCAAGCAAGACAATTTTTTATTAGCCAAACCAGCTATGAACAAGCGCACATTGCTTCTGCATTGGTTTTTGAGTTATCTAAAGTTGAGCATTTACATATTCGAGTGACAATGGTCACGCATTTACTCCACATCTCACAAGACTTAGCAAACCGCGTAGCTAAGGGATTAGGATTAGATGAGATGCCAGCAGCCGCACAAGCAGCGGCAAAAGCACAGGATATGCCGCCCTCTCCTGCCTTACAAACGATTGGAAAAATGAAAGATACGCTGATGGGACGTTCTATTGGCATTCTAGTTGCTGATGGTTCAGATGCTGCACTGCTGGAAAGCATTAAAAAAGCGGTGCTTAAGGCTGGTGCCAGTGTCAAAGTAGTTGGGCCAAAAATCGGTGGTGCAAAACTAAGTGATGGATCTCTCTACCCTGTTGACGGCCAGCTTGCTGGCACGCCTTCAGTTTTATTTGACGCCGTAGCGATTGTACTTTCAAGTGAAGGTGCAAGAATACTTTCTGCTGAAGCAGCTGTAATTGACTTTATTCGAGATGCCTATGGTCATCTTAAAGCGATTGCTATTGATAAAGGTGGTCAGATTCTACTAGATAAGGCGAATGTCACAGCTGATAAAGGTGTGGTAAATGCTTCTGATAATGAGGCCTTTATTTCGGCGGCAAAAACTAGACAATTTGATAGGGAAAAAACAGTTCGCACGCTTGCTTAAATGTTCAGTGTTATTCAGAAATCTGACTTAGATACAACATTTAAACCAACACGTTTTTAAACCTAGCACTCATAAAAGCCTACCATTTAGTCTGTTAACTATCGTACAGACTAACTTGGTGAGCTTACTTAACAATATCGGTAATGAAAAATCTAACTTTTACGCCAAAATTTGTCACGCGTGTTGGTAAGAGTACGTTTGCCTTTAGTAGTCAAGTATTAGAAATGCTTAGTTTTGTTGGTGAAACTGCTGTAACACTGGGTAAGAGCGTGATGCAACCCAAGCGCATCCGCTGGCGACCTATTCTGTTTAATATCCGCTCAGCTGGTTTTGATGCACTACCCATTGTGGGATTATTGTCGTTTCTGCTTGGGATTGTGGTGGCATATCAAGGCGCTGGGCAACTAAGACAATACGGGGCAAATATATTTGTTGCTGACTTGGTGGGTCTCTCCATGTTACGCGAGTTTGCGCCTTTAATTACCGCCATTATTGTTGCTGGGCGTTCAGGCTCAGCTTATGCAGCGCAAATAGGCACAATGGCCGTAACTGAGGAAATCGATGCCATGCGCACGCTCGGCATGTCTCCACAAGAGGTGCTGGTGCAGCCAAAATTAATTGCGTTAGTCATCGTATTACCTCTGCTGACAGTGTTTGCAGATGTGCTCGGGATATTTGGTGGAATGATTATGGCAAGTACACAGTTAGATGTGGGTTTTACGGAGTTCTTGGATCGATTTGTAAAAGCGGTTGGTCCCACTTCTTTTATGATTGGCGTTGGAAAAGCGCCTGTATTTGCTGCAATCATCGCAATCGTGGGCTGTTTTCAAGGCTTTATGACGAAAGGCGGTGCTGATAGCGTTGGTCGTCAAACCACACGCAGTGTGGTGCAATCCATATTTTTGGTGATTGTTGCTGATGCACTGTTTTCAATAGCCTTTAGTATATTAGACCTTTAAAAATATGCACATCCAAACTGCTAAAACACAACTACAGTCGCCATCACCTTCACCATCAATCGAAACTGTAATTGAAATGCGCAATGTTTCAACAAGTTTTGGTGAGCATGTGGTCCATAAAGATATTAGTCTGGAGATTCATCGTTCAGAAATTTTTGCCATTATTGGCGGCAGTGGCTCTGGAAAATCTACTTTGCTACGCGAATTGATTTTGCTACAAATTCCCAATTCTGGATCAATTAAAATATTAGGGATTGATTTAAACAATATTAACGAAAATGATGCTTTAGCTTTGCGCAAACGCTGGGGCGTGATGTTTCAGCATGGCGGCTTATTCGGCGCGCTCACTATTAAAGAAAATGTAGGCTTGCCCATGCGTGAGCACAACGCATTATCCGACGCACAAATCGATGATATCGCTGACAAAAAATTAGTCATGACTGGCCTAAAGCCAGCAGTCTCTCAACAATATCCATCTGAATTAAGTGGAGGCATGATGAAGCGCGCCTCCCTAGCTCGGGCATTGGCTTTGGAGCCAGAATTACTATTTTTAGATGAGCCAACTGCTGGCTTAGATCCAATGAGCGCTGCAGGCGTCGATGAGCTGGTCATTCAACTGCGAGACCAATTTAAGCTGACTATCGTCATGATTACACACGACCTTGATTTGCTTTGGCAAGTGGCTGATCGCGTAGCGGTGCTTGCAGATGGGAAAGTTCAAGAGGTGGGCTCAATGCTAACACTCTCAAAAAGTGACAACCCTGCGGTTAGAACTTTTTTTATGGGTCATCGCGGTCAGTCTGCGCTGGTACGAAATAAAAAACAACATGAAGCCCTAAAGGAATAATCATCGAAACTAAAGTCAATTATGCAGTTGTAGGTGCTTTCGTATTGCTTTTAGGCGCAATACTGATTGCTGGAATATTATGGCTAGCTTCAGGCGGCAGTTTGCAAAAAAAATACGACTTATATCTCGCTGTTTTAGAAGAATCAGTCGCTGGTCTAAATATCAACGCCCCAGTTAAATACAATGGGGTTGATGTGGGGAAAGTCAAAAGTATTGAACTAGACCCTAACAACCCAGAACTCGTGCGACTGATTTTTGCGATTGAGCGCGGTACGCCTATAAAAGTGGATACGGTTGCCGTCTTAAAAACACAAGGATTAACAGGCATTGCTTATGTTGAACTGGATGGTGGCGCTAAAAATGCAGCACCATTGATAGCCTCCGCAGATGAAAAATACCCTATTATTCAGACCAAGCCTTCTCTTGGCACCCGCTTAGAAAATGTGCTTACCTCGGTATTAGCCAAGCTAGATAATACTTCAAGCAATATCGACTCCTTACTCAGCATTGAAAATCGAGAGTCTTTCAAAAACGCCCTCGCTAATATTGCAGCTGTGTCAAAAACTATTGCCGCACGTAACGCTGAAATTGATGCAGGTATCGTCAACGCCTCTCGCGCAGTTAATAACACTGCATTAGCCACCCAAAAACTGAATCCAATGATAGATAAATTAGAACCCGTCATTGATCAATTAAGTGTCACCATTGCCCAGATTAATCACAGTGCCATAGCGATTGAAAAGGCTGGGAATGAAGTGGCAATCGCAAGTACAACAGCTAGCAAAACGGTTGAATCGGTTGGAGCCAATATAGATCAATACACTGCTGAAACTTTGCCTGAAGTACAACGTTTATTGACCGAGTTAAACGAGTTATCCGCTTCTCTAAGGCGATTAAGCGAGCAAACCGAACGTGACCCTGCAAGCTTGTTGCGTGGCCGTAGTCCTGTGCCAGATGGCCCTGGGGAATCATCCTTTGAGAAAGTATCTCCATGATCTTTACTAGAAAACGATTTCAGCTTTGTATATTGATATTGCCACTAGTCACAGGCTGCTCTTCACTGTTGTCTCAACAAGCTTTACAAACAGCCTATTATTCACTTGAAGGCACTCCTTTAAAGACGCAACTAGGCAATAAATCAAATATGATTAATGACTTGCCAACATTAATCGTCAATAGTCCAAAGGCAACAGCGGGATTTGACACGCGCCGCATGATGTACACTCGCTCACAGCATCAACTAGAGTACTTTGCACGCAGCGAGTGGGTAGACACACCATCCCATATGTTACAACCGCTGATAGTGTCGGCTGTTGAAAAAACACATAGCTTTGGTGCGGTAATACCAAAACTGCCTGCGACCAGGACAAATCTTAGGTTAGAGTCCGAAATATTAAGCTTACTACAAGATTTTAGTACTGAACCAAGCACAATCCGATTTACTTTCCGCGCCACAATAATCAATAATGCAACGGGTCAAGTAATTGCTTTGCGCGAGTTTCACGAGGCTGTGACCTCCCAGAGTGACGACCCGATTGGTGGAGCCAAGGCAGCAAATGTAGCGGTGAATAATACGCTTGAAAAGCTTGGCTTATTTTGCGCTGAGATAGCAGCCAATTGGAAGCACTAAGATAATAGTAGCAACACATTCGCTTACTTGTGGAGGCTGGTAATCTGATTTACTTAGCTGGGTATTATAGAATTTCTTTGCATAATATTTAAGCAACCAGCAGCGCGCCGCTTAGCCTCTTTAGTATCACCAGAATCTAATAGTGGTATCACTGCAGCTAAGGGATTTACAATGGCCAACAAAACAGATGCAGCTAATTTCAAGCCCACTCGTTTTTTTTCTAATGACACTTGAGGATTAACAAATTGGCCAGTGATGTTTAATGGAGCGCGCAAAGTTAATGGGCTAAAGTCTTTTGGCAGTGACATCGCACGCAAATTGAGTGTTTCGGATGCCAAAGACAATGAGCCATCTACCCAAACGGTGCTGTCAGCGGTATCCACTACCATGGCGCGCGGTGTAAACACGCCATTTTTAGCTTGTAAATCCACTACGGCACATTGCACTGGCAAAACATCATCCCCTTTAAATAACAGCCCAATAGACTCTGCTACATCCAGTCCAGCCACTTCAATGCCTAAATGTGACACTGCGCCCTCATAAAGTTCGCTACGAAAACTACCATTTAAACTAGCCAATATTTCCGCAGTAGATTTACCTTGTCCTTGCAAAAGCGCCCCTCCATTCAATTTTCCCGATATGTAAGGTGGCAAACCACTTGCACGTTTTTGTTTTACCCAGCGCTCTAAACGTACACCATTCCAGGCTAGTTTGGCATCCCATAAAGCTTTTGATCCACGGCCATCTAAATCAATGTCACCCGTTAATCTGCCATCCGCTGTTAGTGCTTTTATTTCGTTTAGTGATAACACCGCATCTTTTAATTTTATATGTCCTTTTAAAGGTTTTAGAGGCTCTAAAAAACTGGTCTTTAAGTCTAAATATTGAATATCAACCAATACATCTGCGTTCATTTTACGTAGCGAAACCAAATCAAATGGACGGCTTGGTAATACTTTATTAGGATTTTTAGCATCTGGCGTTGCACCAAACGCAGGTCCCAAATCAGTAATGACCAACTTCTCCCCTCCTAACTTGCCCTTAAGCAATGGCACGCTTAAAGACCTGTCATATGAAAAATTTCCATTTAGACGACTATCACCAATTGCCATTTTATTGAGATTGACGCGCCAGATTAAATCTTGTTTATCAATTACACCATTAGAGCTAAATGCGGCTGTCGTTGGCAGTGTTACACCTAGCAAATCACCCACCGCCGCCAATGATGGTCCTTTAAGACTAAAACTGCCGGTAAAATCGTCCATCCGCATGACGTCTTTAGTCGTTCCATTAAATACTAAATTAGCACGACCTACAGTTGCATTAAATTTAATTGCAACAGGCAATCTTTCTGACTGACCAGTGTTTGATTGCGTTACACCAGTAGATAATAATTGGATTTTTAGGGGTAAAGCTTGATAGCTGCCAATTGCACTTGCAGTAAGTGTGCTACTTTTTAAGTCGTTGCTTTTTGAAGCTTCAGGCTGAGCCTTATTCAGAT
The DNA here is from genome assembly GCA_020053735.1 of Pseudomonadota bacterium. Lineage (GTDB taxonomy): Bacteria > Pseudomonadota > Gammaproteobacteria > Burkholderiales > Methylophilaceae > Methylotenera_A. The sequence continues at coordinate 233,081 of JAGVMP010000009.1, read as the reverse complement.
TGTTTGCTAGAGATATTTTTGCTTCCAATTTAGATTTGAGCGGTACATCATCAATATGTAACAAGCCATTGGTTACCAATAATTCATCAAAAGATGGTAACAGCACTGGCTTATTGGGGTCGGTTGGTTTATCGCTAAATTGCCATGAGGCACGGCCATCAGACATTCGCTCAATATAGCCGTCTAGCTTTGTTGCTTGCAGACTCTTAACGTGAATCGGATGACCGCTATAAGCGCGCCATATATCGACATAACGCAACTTTAACTTCACATTGTCAGCTTCAATAAAGTATGGAGTTTTACTCCAATCTGGCGCAGCAATATGTAGCTTTACAGAATGCAAAGTAAGTCCCCCGATAAAAGTGACTCGAAATAACTCATCAGTTGCTGTTTGATTATCTTGCTGCTTAGTTTGAGCAGATTTGCCTAGAGTTTCACTTCCAAAACTGATTTGACGATTTGATAAGCGCGACAACTGCTTTTCTATCGGGGCTGCTAAAAAAGGCCAACCTGCATGTTCAAACAGCGCAATTATGACGATAAAAGTTGCAATGAAAGCGGCAATGACGCTCCACCTTTTATTTACGCTATTAAAATATGCCATGCGGAGTTATTTTCATATCTACTTACCTAATTTAACCAATCGAATAAATGGTTTCTCCATAACATACTCCAATCTGCAAAACTCATCTGTACGTAATCGTACAGAGAAAATATTCATCACTAGGCTGGTTTTTTAGATAGTCAAAAATTTCAATTATGTGTGTTATCACACGGACTAATAGGCCTAACAAATTTAATATCATTAGTGCTAGTTGTACCAATTTCGCAGATAAATTTTCTGTGATTAATCGGTTTAACTTAATGTTGTTCTTGAAAAAGTTGACGCAGACTTAACTTTCGGTCAATTAATTTTACAAAGGAAAAGTGTGTTTAATTACGAATTAATACCTTATATAGCACCAGATACAGCACTGAGTATGAGTCCTAGAAGGAAGCTCCACGTGCAGCTATCCCATTTTAATCAACATCGGTTGACACCAGCTTTTATTCATCAGGACTGGGCGTTAAAAATTCAACAAGAGGCATCTCTATTATTAAAAGAAGGTAATTTTGTAGAAAGTGAACGACAGCATATCCAACAATATTTAGTGCATATGCCGCAAGATGCTGAGTCATTCATGCGTTGGTTTGAAAATTTAAGGGAAGAAGCTCCTGGTCAAGGTGACATCTTGTTTCCCTGGTTAGCCACCGAAGCAACAATGGAACAAATGTGCTGGTTTCTACAGCAAGAGGCGGCAGGTGAAGCTGGTTTTGATGATTTGGTCGCCCTGTCGCAAATCAAATTGCCGACACAAGCTAAACTTGAAATGGCGCGCAATTATTGGGATGAAATGGGTCGCGGACATCAAAACTCTATGCATGGAATAATGCTGGAAAATACTGTCAAAGGCCTAGGCCTGACTCCCACCATTGATGATACAGTTTGGGAATCGCTAGCGCTGGCTAACTTAATGTTGGCATTGGCAGTTAACCGTCGTTATGCTTATCAATCAATAGGCGCATTAGGCGCTATTGAAATGACCTCCCCAACAAGAGTGGGCTATGTCAATGAAGGATTAAAGCGTTTAAATGTGGATTTTGATACAAGGAAATATTTTCAGCTACATGCAACATTGGATGTAAAGCATTCTAATGCCTGGAATAAAGAAGTGATATTTTCTTTGGTAAAATCGAATCCGCAAACAGCAAAGCCTATCGCAGAAGGCGCTTTAATGCGCTTATGTAGTGGCGCGAGATGTTACGAGAAATATAGAACGCATTTTGGTATTCAGTCCAATCTACACTAATTACTGCTCAACAGAAAAATCCACATAACCCCAATCCAACAATTGTTGTAAGTCACCCGCAATTAGATTAGCACCAATATCTAGTCGATACCGAATATTGGGCAGTATGACTTTGGCCGCCAAATCATAAGTTTGCTGACGCGCGGCTTCAATTGTTTCACCATAGCCAACGGCCGTAGCCGCATTGCCAGTCACGCCACTGGTTACTAAGCAATCACCCTGTTTTGCTACCTCATTCCAATGCAAATTGTGTTGATCCCGTTGAGTAAATGACTGCTGAAACAAAATAGGTAAGCCTTTAGACAACATTTCATAGCCCTGTGAGTAAGGAAATGGCGGTACATTCAGCACAACGCCAGTTGCAAAACCCGCATGGGTAGCAATACTCAGAGACTTTTTATCTAGCAGCTGTATAAATAATGTTTCCCATGGATATTGATGTAATGCTGAGCAAATGGCATAGCCGGGATAACCAAATCGACTGGTAAACTCAAGTGGCCATAGCCCTTCTGCGTTGGCAATCATATTGAGGTTAATGTATCCACAATATCCACTTTCTTTAAGCTGGCTTTCCAAATGCAGTAATGTGCGCTGGAAAATAATCTCTGATCCTCGATATGTGACAACAGTGCCCATTTCGCCTGTGAGTTCACCTAAATTGCCAGGGAAAAAGTGCTTATGTTCCCAATCTAAACATGCAGGCCGCAAGAATTCTTCACCATTAAAATAAGCGCCTACTCCTATTTCAATACCGTTGATGTAGTCCATTAGTACAAAATCTACCGTAGCAGGTTCAGTTTTTTGTTCTTTGTAGTGCTTTAAAAGCGCAGCGATATCAGACCCATCTTCTGTCATGCCAACATAATTACGTGTACGTTCGAAATCCGCACCATTGCTTTTATACACATATCGCTTTTTGGTTTTGTGCAGAAAATCAATTGCTACGTCATAATCGGAAAATTGGTGCGTTTTCGCAATAGGCATACCCATTTCTTGCAGGATTTGTTGTCCATATTTGCGATTGCTTTCGAGCAAGTCGCCAAATGCACTTCCGCCAATAACCTGATACCCATCTCTACGTAATGTATCTTGGATGCTGCCTTTAGTAGCGGATTCGAATATTATGATGCCATTGGAACCCGCTTGGCGAATCCACTCTAGCTCACTCTGCCAGTCTGACGTGAAAGTTAACATGCCGGCATATACATCGTGATAATCTGCGTTTTCTACATACACTTTTACTTCGTGCCCGGCTTCAATTAGCCTGATGTACATGGCACCTAAATCACAGTATTCTCCGATGCCTAAAAATTTCATAAGGTGTTATTCAGCGTGTTTTTGGGCAGTCAATACTACGGCTGCAATCCTGTCGGCCATACAGTAAGCCTTGCTAACCAATTCCTCACCAAAAATGTCGGGGTCTATTTCAACATATTTAAAAGAAAACCCTGCGAAATTTAATTTGGCAGTGACTTCTGCAAGAAAAGCATCATGTCCATTCACAATCGCTACGCCAGTGTAAAGCAACAATGTACCACCTGGGTCCAAACGTTCGATAGCTGCATCCACAATTGCTAACGATAAATCAGCCCCAAGCTGACCGCCACCATGTCGATATGCGCGTTCAGGTTCATCTATTAAGTAAGGCGGATTAGTAATTATGAGGTCGAAATTACCTGCTACGTTATTTAGTAAATTACTATTCACTAATACGATGTCATGCGTATCGGCAGCGCTCATATTCACGCGTGCAAGGTTTAAGGCATCATTATTGATATCGACAGCGACGATTTCAGGTTTTAGCTCAGATTCTGACAGTTCTAATGCCAATAAAATTGCGCCTAGACCACTACCAGTACCAATATCGACTACTCTATGAATAGGCTGGTGATGTGTAGCAAAATACTGATGTATCACGTTGGCAAATCGATAGCTATCTGGCCCAAAAAATACCGCTTCATTTTCAAGCGTAGGGTATGCAGAGTGAAGAAAAAGAAGCCCGTCCATGCTAGAAACACGCAATTGGCTTTTCCAATAGTAACCTACCCTAATGGCAATATTAGCTGCTTGCATTAACTCAAATAGCTTAACGTCAACAATTTCAGGTTTAAAAGGTCGATTCCATCCAAAAATATCAATTAAATCGTTCGCCAAGCCATTTTGTATTCTGTTGTTCACTTTTTCGTGGCTTGCAGGGCTAATGGTGGTAAATCGATAGTCATGCATCTGTAAATAGGTCAGTAATAGCGTTAATTGGTTATGCTGACTAACTGCCTGTGCTTCATAGGTGAGATTCATTCTATAAGCGTAACAGCTAGTGTTAACTTTTAAAGTACGCTAGCGCACAGATTGTGTAGTTTGTCGTCTCTGTTTTGACTACTAGTGAAAACAATTTTAGATAAATTAACGTATGAAAGATGTATTGATTTTTGGTGCTTAAAATTCCTCATGAACATGTGCTCACAAATGCTGATGCAAACCATACATAGAGATACTAGTGGGGTTCAATCTGAAGTGGATTCAATCTATAGTGGAGTTCAGTCTATTAAAGATTAATTTCAATAAATTTTTCTATTCCATCGTCTTTAAGTTGAATAAGTTTTTCAATTTTATTCGTTTGGTTACTACTAAAGTTAACTGCAATGTGATGAACCGTGTCACGATAACGGTAGTGAATTTTATAATTTTGCCAATGCGCAGGGACACAAGGGGCAATCCGTAACTGGTTGTCTTCAATCGTTACCCCTAACAAAGTTTCCAGAGTTAGGCGATACATCCAACCAGAGGCGCCTGTATACCATGTCCAGCCACCCCGTCCAACATGTGGTTCGGCAGCATAAATATCAGCACTCATAACATAAGGCTCTACTTTGTAGATACTTGCTTGTTCTGGTGTGCTTGAGTGGTGAATAGGGTTCAACATACCAAACAATTCCCATGCCCGTTCATTATCCCTTTGCATGGCAAACGCCATGGTCGCCCAAATAGCAGCGTGGGTGTACTGCCCCCCGTTTTCACGCACCCCTGGCACATAGCCTTTTATGTATCCTGGCTCTAGGTTAGATTGATCAAATGCGGGGTCAAGCAGCTTGATTAATTTTGTATCACACTTTACTAGACGTTTATTGACTGATTCCATGGCCTGACGTGCGCGCTCGGGATCACCACTCTTCGAGATAACTGCCCAACTTTGGCTAATTGAATCAATTTGACATTCGTGGTTTTGTGTTGAACCCAATGGGGTGCCATCGTCAAAATATGCTCTTCTATACCATTCGCCATCCCACGCATGCGCTTCAATATTGTTTTTTAATAAAGCTGCTTGCTTTGTGCATAATTCAGCAAATGCAGCGTCATTTTTCATATTCGCAATCACACTAAAGCTGTTTAAATTATCTACCAAAAACCAGGCTAACCAGACACTCTCACCCTTACCCTCTTTACCGACTAAATTCATCCCATCGTTCCAGTCACCACAACCCATTAACGGTAACTGGTGTGTGCCAAACTTTAAGCCATTTTTAATGGCACGCATGCAATGCTCATACAAGCTGGCTGATTCATTTGAGCGCTGTGGCAAATCGTAATAAGCTTCTTCAACAGGGTTTAGAATACGGCCTTCTAAAAAATGCACCTGTTCATCTAATATCGATTTGTCACCTGTTGCTAACACATATCGACAAGTTGCATAGGCCAGCCACAGATAATCATCGGAGAAATGCGTGCGCACGCCCTGTCCATTGGGTGGATGCCACCAATGTTGCACGTCACCTTGCGGAAATTGGCGTTCTGCACAACGAATGATTTGCTCTCGCGCCAACCACGGCGTGGCATGAATAAGTGCCATGGTATCTTGCAGTTGGTCACGGAATCCATAAGCACCGCCAGACTGGTAATAACCACTTCTTCCCCACAATCTGCAAGAGATAGTTTGATATATCAGCCAGCCGTTAGCCAAAACATTTAAAGCTACATCTGGTGTTTCTACTTGCACTGCACCTAGCGTATGGTTCCAATACTCATGCACTGCATCAAGAGCTTGCCTTGCACCGGCCACCCCACCCATGCGGTGTATAAATCCGTGCATTTCGTCAACATTTTTAGCAGCGCCCAATGTAAACACTAGCTCGCGTTCTTGGTTTGCTAGTAAGGTAATCTGCGTTTGCAATGCTGCACATGGGTCCAAACCCGCACCCACTTTGCCAGACAAGCGCTTGCGTCGCATAGCAGCTGGGCTCGCCAGTGAGCTGTTTCTACCTATAAACTCAGTACGGCTTCCCGTATATGTATTGTCTTTTTCACTGACATGTGAGAAAACGATGCGATTCGCACATTCTCGCCCGTAAGCGTTTTTTGCAAACAATGCACCTGTATGTGCATCGTGCTCTGTCACTATCTGCATGATATTAGCATGTCGCCATTCACCCATTACCAACTCTACATAGCCCATTACAGACAACTGCCGTGTCCGATTTGATGCGTTCTTTAATTTAATCACCACGAATTTTACGGGCGCATCCATGGCCACATAGGTTATTAATTCTGTGCTAATGCCAAATTCTTGATGTTCAAATGTGCTATAACCAAAGCCATGATGGCATACATAATCACTAATTTCTTGAGCGGCTATACAGTTTGGCAAGGGTGTAGGTGACCAAAACGCGCCTGTTTCGTCATCCCGAATAAAATGTGCTTCCCCGCTAACATCAGAAATCGGGTCGTTATGCCAAGTGCTTAGTCTAAACTCATGTGCATTTTCTACCCAAGTATAGGTGCCGCCAGCCTCTGATACGACTGTGCCAATATGAGGACTAGCGATTACATTAGACCAAGGTGCCGGTGTGTTTTGACCACTTCTTAGCGTGATGACATACTCACGACCGTCTGAGGTGAAACCACCTAATCCGTTATTAAATACAAGGCTTCTCTCTGGCAATCTCGCTTGCGGATATTTTTCAATTTCCAGCATAGGCTCTAGTCTACTAGAGGTGGGCTCAGCCGCTCTATCTATGGCCACGCGACGATCAACTTGCTCCATTAATGACTCTGCATTATCCGTGAACACAATCCGCGCCACCGTTTGAAACAATACACGCGCTTCTTCAGACAACTCCTCGGCTCGCCTGATAAATACACCACCAGGCTTATCAAGGGTTTGCGCTTCTGGCCCCGCATTGATTAATCCAATAATTGCATCATGTAAGGCCGCGCGGTAACCTGAAAAATCTTCATTTATAATCACCAAATCAGCTATTAGTCCGTTCATGTGCCAATAAGTATGCGCTTGCAGCAGTTGTTTGATTAAATCAATTCGACCGATATCCGCAATCCGAATAAGCACAATGGGCAAATCACCAGAAATACCAAATCGCCACAAACCTGATTGGCCTTGACTGTTACGGAAAATGATACTTGGCGCAGCGCGGCGCAAGGCATTGCAATAAATCACTGAACTAGCTAAACGCCCAAACACCTGTGCATCTGCTTCTGTCGCATTCAACATGCGCAACACTTCTTGGCTTTGAAACCATGCCATTTCAAATGCACGTTCTACAAAATGTTTATCACCATATTTATCGATGAGTGCGATTGCTGCCTCGCGCGAGCTTGCGATTCCAGTAATAATCTGCAAGGTTGTTGAGTGGTCAGTTGCTAATCTAATCGACCGTCTAATTGCCGCAATCGGGTCAAGTACGGAGCCATCTGTATTCGATAAAAGCTGACTATTATGCGCAGCATTCTTTGTGCTTTGCTTACCAAAAAGTTGACCCGTGATTTGTGTAGAAACTTGTTCCAATAAGCTTTCTTCTGATCTTAAGTAAGCTTCACGCGCATCCAACATGATAGGATTGGCTGAGGTGCGACCACGACCGATGAATTTTGACCGATCCGTCTCATAGCTTATATCGTTACTTTCAACTCCAGGCGCTGCTATCAAGTGAAACATCCACGGCACACGCTCGTCTTTAGTACGCGGGCGCCTAGTGCAAATGATGGCCTGGCGGTCGTGTAAAATTTCTGTTTGCACAAATAAGTTACTGAAAGCACGATGCGCTAAGTCGGCGTTTTGTGGTGCCAAAACCACTTCTGCATAGCTGGTGATTTCTATTGAACGTGCTCGATTTGAAAAATTTGTCAGTATCACGCGTCTAATTTCTACGTCATCTTCTGGTGATACGCTAATTTCAGTATGTGTTTCAATGGATTGATCACGGCGCCGATATTCTGCCCGAGCCTGAGTGAAAACCGCTTCATAATGGTCAGCTTGAATCAAAGTTGGCTGATGCGCTGCAGACCAAATTCGCTGTGATTCTGTATCTCGCAAATAGATAAAACTACCCCAATTATCTTGCGTTGCATCTTCACGCCAACGCGTAACACTCAAATCATGCCAACGACTGTAGCCTCCTCCAGCATTCGTCACCATGACATGATAGCGTCCATTAGATAACAAGTGCACCTCTGGTATTGGCGTATTGTGGCTGGTAAACACGCGCATCAGTCCAGTTGCATCTTCATTTAATTTGTTGGGGTTTGCTTCAGCAACATTGGGTTGTAACGTGCCAGCCAGCTTAGGAACGCGTTCTTGCAGCAGCAATTCTGTGGCCTTGATATAGGGTGCGGCCATAAATCGACGCTGCATGGGCTTGTTGAGCAATACATCAGCAAAGGACAACAGGCTCATGCCTTGATGATGCGCCATAAATGTTTGCACAACCGTATGTTTTTTACCACGTGGCAGGCGATTTAGCGTGTAGTCAATCGCTTCGTAAAACCCATATTGCCCAACAAAACCGCTATCAGCTAATGCCTGCAAGTTGCTACAAGCCTCTTTTGGCATCACCATTAACGCTAACGCACTAGCGTAAGGCGCAATCACCAAGTCATCGGCCAAACCACGCTTAAAGCCTAAACCCGGCACACCAAAAGCACGATATTGATAGACTTGTGCGATGTCGGTAACGTTATAACAAGATTCTGAAATACCCCAAGGCACATGCTGCTGTTGCGCGTATTTAATTTGCTGTTTTACCACGGCTTTACAGGTTTGATCTAACAAGGTATTTTCAAAGCTGGGCATGAGTAATTGCGGCATTAAATACTCAAACATCGAGCCAGACCATGAGATTAGACTTGCTTCGCCACCACTATTTGTTAATAAACGCCCCAATGAAAACCAATGTTTTTGCGGTAATTGACCATTCGCAATGAGTATAAAACTTGCCAAGCGTGCCTCAGATGCCAATAAATCATAGCAAGATGGGTCACGCCGCCGCTCACCTGCGTCAAAACCTATGCTGAGCAAGTTCGTTTTATCGTCATATAAAAAACTAAAGTCCATCTCTGCTAGCTTACCAATGCGTGCTATCAACTCATCCACTGTTTGTGCGTTGCTCGGATTCTTGAATTCCAAAAGCCCAGCTTGCAAGGTAATTAGACTTCCCAACAAATTACCGCTATCGACTGAAGATATGTATTGCGGATTTAATACTTGCAAAGTTCGCGTGTCATACCAGTTATAGAAATGGCCATGGTAACGACCTAGTTTTTCCATGCTTGATATCGTGTTCTCGGTTAGCTTCAGTAACTCCTCCAACTTGATATAACCAAAATCATAAGCTGCCAAATTGGCCAATAAGCCTAACCCCATATTGGTGGGTGAGGTGCGTGATGCAATCCTTTCACTCGGATAAACTTGTACGTTGTCTGGCGGTAACCAGTTATCTTCAGCGCTTAGAAATTGAGCAAAGTATTGCCAAGTAAGCTTTGCATTTTCGTGTAAAAATAATGTTTGGCTTGGGGTTAAATTTGTCTGTTTTGATGTGATTGGTTTGCTGATAAACCATGCTATTGCAGGAGATGCCAACCACAACAGACATATTGGCACACAAAAAATCCATGCCATTAAAAAGTATGTGTTTAACCATTGATTAAAAGTTAAAAAACTAATAAATATCAGCGCTATTGCGGGGGCTCCCCACATCTCAGCATAGAAATCAAGTAGGCTTGTGCGTGCATTTCGTGTTGCATAAGCAGGCAAATGCCATTGTAGTAAACCCCGCTTGGTAAAAGGCATTTTCAATGCGGAACTGACAATGGCATCAATATGAATCATTGCCTGATAGGGTAAAAAAATAAGCCGCAATGAATCTAATATAAAGGCTTTACCAGTTGAATTACCAGTAAATTTTAAATGCGTAAACCAACTGCTTTCTTTGGATTTTTTAAATATATTAGTTGTGACAGATAACAGAGTGGGCAAGTATAAAACTATCAATACAACAGCTATTACTATCCAAGCAACCCTTGTCACACCTGTCGAAATTGCAAACACCCAACTGCTAAGCAGCAGTATAGTTAAGTTGATGGGCACCAAGCTACGCCGCAGGTTATCTAAAATTTTCCATTTTAATAACGCGCTTAAAGGATTTGGTAGCTTATTGGCTACAGATGGCACATTTGAAAGTAACCAACTTAATAGCTGCCAATCGCCGCGTATCCATCGATGACGACGACTAATATCCATCGCATAGCTAGACGGATGCTCTTCAATTAAATCCACATCGGATACTAGCGCACTTCTTGCATAGCCGCTTTCTAGCAAATCATGGCTTAGTATTAAATTGTTTGGAAAGCGCCCATCAACTGCTAGCCTAAATGCGTCAACGTCATATATGCCTTTACCAACAAATGAGCCTTCTGCAAACGCATCTTGATAGACATCCGATACTTCTCTTGTATAAGGATCAAGACCTGATTCACCAGCATATAGCTTTGTAAAAAGTGTTTGAGATGCACTCACTAAGCCAATCGAAGTACGCGGTTGCAAAATACCGTAACCTTGCGTTACTCGACCTGTTTTATCATCAAAAATTGGTCGATTAAGACAATGCGCCATATTACCGATGAGCTGATGTGCGGAATCACGCGGCAATTGGGTATCGGTATCAAGTGTAATTACGTATTTAAAAGTTTTTAATAGAGACTGATCACCAACAATATCGGTGAACGCAGCACCATTGACACTATCTATATCGCCATCTCTTAATAGGGTATTAAACTGCTCTAGCTTGCCACGTTTACGTTCATACCCCATCCAAGTTTTATCGACACTATTCCACTCACGTTGGCGATGAAATAAATAAAAAATGCTGTGTCTTTCAGATTGATAAGTGGCGTTTAATTTCTCAACTCCCATGCATGCATGCGCAATTAAATCGGTATCGTCAGCCATCTCCTTCAGTTCAGCATCACGAAAATCCGTCAACAAACCAAAATATAAATTAGGATCTTGATTACCTAAATATCGAATTTCTAAGGCTTCTAAAAGACGATCTATTTCGTCAATACTACTAATTAAGGTCGGCACAACTACAATGGTACGATGTGGCTCTGGGATGCCCTTTGAGAAATCCAACCTAGGTAGGCGATGTGGCTTAAAGGTTTGAGAAATGATCTCATTGACTAAAGTGTTCGCTAAGCCAATGCCTGAAAAAAATATCAACAAGCCAAATAGCCAATCAAACCAAGCATTTACACTTAACTGATTCAAAGCCAATAAAGTCGCCACAGTAAACAAGGTTGCAATCAATAAAATTGCACTGATGTACACCAATAAACGATGCTGTTTACAAATACGCTTTATGTGGGAGGGAAATGACACATGGCAATTAAGGGTCTTTTTTAATGCATCTAATCCTTCGTCAATTAGATAATGGCCAACATGCGTTTGACGATTGTGTGTGTCAAACGCATTGCTGGACGAAATAGCCAAATCTATAGCGCACTGCGCTGCTTTTATTTCAAATTGCGCATAATGGTTATTTGTAGGCTGAGGCTGATTTTTTGCGAATGAACATGCTATCTCTTCAATGGCATGCCGATACTGGTCGCGCGTAGCAAAATCTTGCTTAAAATACTCCCCATGAGGATCTTGGTTTAAGATTTTTTCAACCGCACTATGTTCCTCTACAAAATCGCGCCAATCCACTGCAGCTATAAAGCGCAGACTTCCCACGCTGTTGGCAATTGAAATTTGGTTAGTTGCGGCTGTTCGACTAGCTAACTCTAGCAACTTTGTAGCCGTTGTGTTTTGCAACGATAATTGCTGCTCTACCCACGTTTGCACAAACCCCATCGCAGCGCCATGGTCTTGTAATTTAGTGTAAAACTCCTCAACAAACGGTGCAGTTAGCGGTATATCAGCATTGGCAAATTTAGCCAACAGTTGAATTAATTGTTTAGGATCGTTTTCTGCAGCTGCTAGCATACGATCTGCCCAAATAACCGCAGTTTCTTGCTCTTCTCGACGATTGGCAATACAAACAGATACGCGTCGCAGGTTATCTAGCAATGCTAATTGCAACATAATGGGGAAAGCCCAAAGCTCGCCTAGCATCAGCGGCTCTACCGATTGATAAGCCGCAATAAACTCACTGGTATTTTCGTTATCAATTCGCCCATCCATATGGGAAATTAAATTCAGCGCTAAATCATAAATGCGCGGAAAACCATCGGATGTACCATCTAATATTTTAGGTAATTGCTTGCTGTAACCTTGCGGCAAATGTCTTCTTGCAAGCGTAAATTGCTGTTCAATCAAATAGTAATTATCTAACAACCAGTTCTCTGCTGGTGACAGCTTTTGATTTTGTTTATCTTCCCGACTAGCTGAGCTAGTAATCACCTCATACGCACTAGTGATAACGCGCTCATTGTCAGCCAGCCTGGCCAACAACCTATCTGCTGTTTTACGGGGATTTATTTGATGTTGTTTTGCCATCGTGATGGCATGGCGTTTTAGTTGATCAATACTGAGCAACTCCGCACGCAATAGTAAGGCATCGCGCTCTTTTTTTGTTGGTGGAATTAAAGAGTGTAGTAACTTTTGAAGTGGGGCAAGCTGAGTGCTGAACATAACCTTCAATCAAATTGATAAAAAAACGTTAATTGAAAAGCTGACAATCTTAGTCACAAAATTGCGTAAGACTAAAGTAGTTAATCTACATTGACAGGGTCAAAATCACTGTGCGATGCCGCACATAGTTTCAACCTGCATTTAAAGAATTAAGCAGAGAGAGGTGTATTTTGCAAACACGTTTGTATCTGATTGGTCGATGCAAACCATTCTAACTTACCGCCTTTAACGGCTTGGTAAGCTAAAATAGTAATAAATCCATGCTTATAACGGATAGCCTTGAAGGTTTGCAATCGCGCCCGACAAAACACTATCCGTTAAAAGCATGGGATAATTGTGCTAATACTTTTCACAAAAATACATCCCGAACCAGATAGATTAAATTTTGCCCATTAGCACTAATATAATTAAAACAACAACAACCAGTCCTAAGCCACCACTAGGGCCATAACCCCAACTTTTGCTGTGTGACCAGCTTGGCAATGCGCCTACTAGCATTAAAATCAAGATAATTAATAATATGGTCCCTATACTCATGATGTTCTCCAATACTGGTTTTTAATGGATGATTAATTAGCAGGCGCCTCAGAAGATGGTTCAGGCACAACTTCCGGTGGCATATCAACAACGGGTGGTGGAATAATAATGGTCGTATCGCCGCCAGATTCGCCAGGCTGACCCTGAATCCCTGCATCGCCAGATTCTCCAGTAGCCCCAGTGGCGCCAGCAGGTCCTGGCACGGGCACAAGAACAGTGTCAGGCGATTGATCGCATGCACTTAAAGCGATACCTGAGAATAATGCTAATAATAAGATTGATTTTTTCATTGAAATTCCTTTGATTAAAAAATGGGTTGCGAATTGTTAAAGTGTTTCTAAATGACCATGCTCAGCCATCCCGATTGGTTTTGCTGCTGCAATGGACGCTACCATTGAGAACATGCGGACCATTTTGCTGTTTGAACCATCCCAAAACTCAGCACAATGCGGCACAAATTTTAGTAAGGCCAAATTGCTAGAATCCACACCCTCTGGAAACCAAGGTCGTGCAAATATTGTCCACAAACTTTCAATACGCTCGCGGTCTTCAACGATTTCGCCATGACCAGAGATGGAAACATAGGTGCTATTCACCTCGTTTGAAAATCCCAAATTCATTTCTTCTAAATGTTTCACCTTATTTGAGTTAGGATCTGTTAAAAACCAGATTGCACCCTGCTCGCACATTTCTTGCGGTGTCATTGGTCTACTCAGCAACGTACCTTCCGCCTTATCAACGGTGGTAAGCATGGCAACTGACATATCCTCAATTAACTCACCAAGCTTGCTTAGTTCGTTCGTTTGTTGGTGCTTAACGTTCATCTGAATACCCTTATCATTAAAGTAACTCTTAAAAACTACGCTCTATTTATTACGCAAAAATGCGAGTAAATCTTGGCTAAAACGTTCTTTTTCACTTATTAATAGACCATGCGGTGCGTCTTGGTATTCAATCAATTGTGCATGCGCTATACCTTTGGCTGCTGCGCGGCTAGACGCGTCTATTGGCACAGTTTTATCTTCTGTACCATGAATAATCAATGTGGGTACTATAAAAGCGCTTAAATCGGGACGGAAATCTGTGGATGAGAAGGCTTGCGCGCATGCCAACGTCGCCTTTAAATTGGCTAACATGCTCACACTTCTTGACCACTCAAGAACCTCTTGGCTAGCAGGATGAGATAGCTTACTTACTCCATAAAAAGTTTTAAAGAACTCAGCAAAAAATGCAGGCCGGTCTTCCTTTATACTCATTGCCATCTCGTCAAACTTGCTTTGTTCTGTGCCGCTTGGGTTGTCATCTGTCAATAACATATAGGGCACAATCGATGACACCAATACAGCTTTAGAAACCGATTTACCACCATGACGAGACATATAACGCGCCACTTCGCCGCCACCCATAGAGAAACCAACTAATGTGGCATCTTCAGAGCCAGTTTGCTCAATCACTGCTGCCAAATCGTCAGCCAGTGTGTTGTAATCGTAGCCACCCCATGGATGGGTAGACCGGCCAAAACCACGCCTGTCGTAGGAAATGCTACGGAAACCTGCATCTGCTACAGCCATTGCGTGATCATCCCAACTATCGGACGACAGCGGCCAGCCATGCATAAATATGACAGGCTTACCTGTACCCCAGTCTTTGTGAAACAGTTTTGTATTGTCTTTTGTAGTGATGTAACTCATTGCAGACTCTTTCTTTTAATTTTTTAGTGCAAAAATATTGCTTTTAAAATATTGGCTGGAATCAGTATTCTAAGAAAAACAGCAAGGGACAAATAATTAAATCTCTAGCTTCTTCTTGGTCAGATTCACCCCAAAAAACTCTGAACCTGTTATTACCATTCTTATGCACGTCATATGCTTAATTATGATTTGATGCATGTATATCGTCTGTACGATAACGCACATTCAGAATGTAAGTGAGTAAGTAGGTGACTTGTTGAGTTAGGTTAAAATTATTATCTTTAAATGTTCGGAGACGCACAAATGATAGCGATGAGATAGGTTTAACATAGCGTCTGAATATAATTTAAAGGCTTTAGAAGAAATATCGATGAAAGATGATTCTTGCAAGTGCCCACATTGTGCTAGCTGTGCTTCTCGTATTCGTAGACGCTTTATAGATCGCATCACCAGCATATTAATACCTTTAAATCGTTACAAATGTCACCATTGCCAATGGCGCGGCAACATTAGCAAGCATCAACTTGCTAAGTTGAAAATCGCAGAATGATACGTTTGCTCATCTGACTATATCTTGATAAGCACTATTAGCATCGTAGTAATCGCCGCCTACTGCTCTGTTAAGACTTGAGAGCAAGTATCAAGTAGACAACTAACCCCAAATGATTTAGCGCTTTGTTAAAACGCCTTAAGCATAACAGCGGATTAAATTAGTCTTTATCTTTACCTATTTGATTGCCGATAACGCCACCAACTGCTGCGCCGCCCACAGTGCCTAACACGCCGCCACCAGTAAGCACAGCACCAGCTACGCCCCCAATGCCAGCACCAATTGCGGTACTTTTATCGCGAGAAGACATGCCAGCACACCCTGCTAAACTCAATAAAAAAATAACCATTAAAACACGTGATGCAAATCCATTAACGATAGTCATGACATACCTTCTCTTTCGTATTACTCAAATGATTAAACTTCAATTATCGTTTTTACAAACCCTTAGTCTGTACGACAGCGAGCATATAAAAAAATTATTTTTAGTTAAATTTAGGTTCGCTATCGTACAGACTGCATATATTTCGACTCATATGATGGAGTCGTCAACTGACGAATTTTCAATATTTTTAATATGAAGGAATTATCATGAACAAAACAATCATTTCAACCCTTACGGTTGCGCTTTTAGCAAGCTCCTTTTCTGTTTACGCTGCAACTGACGCAAAAACCAACAAGGATGATGGCTCAAACATAGGCACATCAGATACCCCACAAATCAAACAGCAACAAAGACGGATGGATAAAAAAAGTACATCCAAATCAGACGCAGCAGCAAATGACTCAAAAACTATGATGGAATCAAACAAAAAAATGGATACGAATGGTGATGATATGATTTCTAAAGCAGAATACATGACACACCAAGAAAAGACATTTGGTAGCATGAAACAAAGCGAAGGTGGTGTTAGCTTAAGCGATATGCATTCGGGCATGACCGAAAGCGCGAATACTGGTGGCCTAGAAGGCAAACCAGTCGGCGGTACAGATCGTGCAAATACTGGTAATAAATATTAACCATTGCACCATTTTAAATAGTCACTGCTTAGCTCAGTGGCTATTTACTATGGGTAATTATTTATTATGAATAACTGTTTACAAAGGCTATCAAGGCTAATGGGTAAAGCATTCTGCTTCAAACTCAATCGCTTCAATGGCTAAATCAAACTCCATTGATTTATCAAAAAAGTAATGCACCCCTAAATCTTTCGCTAAACTTAAATATTGTGAAGTTGTATGGTTAGTCAGCATGATTAGAATAGGCGCTTTGAATGGATATTTCGCGAGCCTGGTGTGTTTAACCACCTCGAAACCATTGCCATCATCAAGCTCTATATCTAACAGCAATATGTCAAATTGCATTTCATCAAGCAGTGATATCGCTTTACTTTGTGTGCCAGCCATGCCTTCTACCGATATATTTTTGAGATTATTAATGGTTTCAAATAATACTTCTCGTAACAAAGTGGAGTCCTCAACCAATAGCATTTTCATTGGCCCAACGCTTCTTTTATTTGGCGGCGGAGTTTGTGGCAGTGTTATTTGTGACATGGTGTAGACAAACTAGTTTAATGGCTGAAAAATTCATGTTGCTTCAACTTTGAAATTTACTTAAGCACACTCTATCCTGTTTAAACCCACGACAATAGTGGACTTTGACTGACATACAACTACACAGTCTATTAAGCCGACCACCAATATAATTACCGTATCCAAAAATGATTGAAAGTAATTGGCGCTCATATGTTGCTTACCGAACATACAGAGAGTAGACTTTTACCTATAATCAAAAAATAAAAAATAAATTAGTTTTTTGATATGTAGGTAAAATATGCTTTCTGCACCAAGTCCCAAACAAAATCATCTGCTAGATGCATTACTATTTGGGGAATTTGAACGATTAAACCCTAACCTAGAGCATATCGAGCTGCCTTTGGGTAAAGTCCTGTATGAGTCTGGTGGCACACTCACCCACGTTTACTTTCCAACCACATGTATCATCTCGCTGTTGTACGTGATGGAAAATGGTGCCTCCGCTGAAATTGCCGTGGTGGGTAACGAAAGCATTTTGGGCATATCATTGTTTATGGGTGGCGATACCACCCCTAGTCGCGCAGTGGTGCAAAGTGCTGGCCATGCTTATCGCTTAAAAGCGCATTTTCTAAAAGAAGAATTTGGGCGCGGTGGTCCAGTACAGCGCTTATTGTTGCGTTACACGCAAGCCCTAATTACCCAAATGTCACAAACTGCCGTGTGTAATCGGCATCATACGGTGGAACAGCAATTATGTTGCTGGTTGCTATTAAGCATAGACAGATTGGTTAGCGACGAGCTCAGCATGACACAAGAATTAATCGCCAATATGCTGGGAGTGCGCCGTGAAGGTGTCACTGAAGCCGCTGGCCGATTACAACACGAAGGTCTTATTCTGTATAGCCGCGGCCATATTAAGGTATTAGACAGGCCAAATTTAGAAAAGCGCAGTTGTGAATGCTATCAAGTCGTCAAGGCAGAGTTTGACCGGCTATTGCCAGCAATGCACGGCATCGCCACCTAATCACTTTCACTCAGTCTGCGCAGCCAACACAATGTAATTTCTCTATGTTCGCTAATGCACAGACGTGCTTTTTCAGTTGTGGATAATCAATCTATATTTACAAAGACAACCTGAAATAGCGAGTATGCAGTGGACAATACCTTAATTCGCTCTGAGAATGCGGTGATTCAAGAGCCCATTGTTATCGATGAGTCATCATACAAAATAAAAGTTCGTGCTGAAATTGCACTAAATTCAATTAGCGATGCCGTTATTTGCACGGATATTGATTGCAATATTGATTACATGAATATTGCGGCGGAAAAAATCACTGGCTGGCCACGAGATGAAGCATTTGGTAAGCCAGTCAATCGAATATTTAATATTATCAACGGCATTACGCGCAAACCAGCTTTTGACCCGGTTGGGTTGGTATTGCAAATCGATAAACCCAGAGTACTAGCGCCTAATACAGTTTTAATCAAGCGTGACGGCACAGAAGTAGAGATTGAAGATTCAACCTCACCCATCCATGATGAAAAAGAAAAATTAACGGGTGTGGTCATCGTATTTCATGATGTCAGTGCTACCAAAGCCATGGCGAAAAAAATGGAACATGCTGCACAACACGATTTTTTAACCACATTACCAAACCGCATGTTACTTAACGACCGTATTGAACAGGCGATTGCATTCGCTAGTCGGCATCATACACAGCTTGCTGTGCTTTTTCTGGATTTAGATAACTTCAAACACATTAACGATTCGCTTGGCCATGCTGCTGGCGATAAATTATTGCAATCGGTGGCTAAACGCTTGCAACATTGTGTCAGGGTGAGCGATACAGTGAGTCGCCAAGGCGGTGATGAATTCGTAATTTTGTTAGCAGAATCTAAAAATGAAGATGCTGCGTTAACCGCGCAAAAAATATTAGTGGATTTACTCGCGCTGCACGAAATAGACAAAAACCAGTTACATATCACCACCAGTATTGGGATTAGCGTCTACCCTGCTGACGGAACAGATGCTGAGACTTTATTAAAAAGTGCAGATACCGCCATGTACTGCGCAAAAGAAAAAGGCCGCAATAATTATCAGTTTTTTACAGCGCAAATGAATACCCGAGCCACCGAACGATTAGTCATTGAAAATAATTTAAGACTAGCGTTAAATCATCAACAATTTATTTTGCACTACCAGCCGATAGTGAATCTTACTACGGGCAAGATTACAGGAGCTGAGGCATTATTGCGCTGGCAAAACAGCGAGTTAAGTGAAGTTTCTCCTGAGACTTTTTTGCCAGTGGCCATAGACTCTGGCCTAATGGTACCGATTGGCCGCTGGGTATTACGCCAAGCTTGCAAGCAAGCCAAAGCATGGCAAGACAAAGGCCTGCCAGCCATCAGCATCGCCATTAATATATCTGCGCAAGAGTTTTTACATAAAGACTTTGTAGAAGATGTGAAAGCTGTATTAGTTGAAACAAGATTAGCAGCAGAATATTTAGAGTTAGAATTTACCGAACCAGTACTGATGCGAGATACAGATTGCAGCACGCAAATTCTGCAACAGCTAAAAGAAATGGGAGTAAAACTCGCAGTGGAAGATTTTGGCACTGGTTGTTCTAGCCTGAGTCATTTACAACGGTTTCCGATAGATGTGTTAAAAATTGATCAGTCATTTGTACAAAGTATAAAATCCGCAAAAGACGATGGCTTTATTGTTAGCGCTATTATTAGCATGGGCAATAGCCTAAAGCTGAAAGTAATTGCAGAAGGCATAGAAACAACGCACCAATTAGACTTTTTAACAGCACGCCAATGCGAAGAGGGGCAAGGTCACTTTTATAGCCGCCCAATTGACGCAGAAAGTTTTACATTGCTGCTTTCTAAAAATCATATTCTAGTAGCTAACAATCAGCTAATGGATATTCTAGTTTAAGAATTTACGTCATATGTTACTTAGCGCACAGATATTGTGAAGCTTTTCAGTCAACATACCATTTAATTGGCATTATCTTTAAACTGAGCAATAACAAGACTCAGAGATTTAATACCAAGTGTGTTGATTGAATTCATCTCCACCCACGTACACCCTTATGCGTGGTTTTGCCCTCGAAATTCGAGGGCTTTTTTTATCTTATGGGGATGTAATTGAGGATAGAAATTTAAAGCTTAAATTAGTACTTAATGTAAGATTTACTGACTATATTCGCTATTTCATTTGAACGTTGAAATGGGACTGAGACAGTCATTAATATTGCGCCTTTTTCAATCTTAGCTTTATATTTTTTTAAGTCATTAAAATTAGTGCCAAAAATAGCAACCCCAATGGCGGCAGTTGCAGCGCCAGAAATCATCAGCATTACTGTCAATACCATCCAATTTACATCCATAGATTCGGTAACCCAAGGTTGAGAATAATGCGCATACAGCCCAATGAGAAGTCCAACTGCGGCGCCTATCGAAATGCCTTTTCCTCCCTCATTAATCATATTGGTACTTTCAATTACATTTGCGGTTGGTAGTCTTCCGAAATCAGTACCTGGTTTTGCTAAAAAACATATATTTTCATTATCTACACGCGCAAGCAATAAAGCCTGTGAAGCTTGATTGGCGGTGTCGATATCTGGCAACAAAAATGTTAATTGTGGGCGCATCGTATCTTCCTAATGGTATCTTCCTAATTGATCCGACTCAAAATGAGTCTGTTTAAATTTTTATACCTACCTCAACGAGGTCATACCCTTCGCGGAAGAGCGCGGATGTGTATAGTTTTCGTGTCCATTAACCAGGAGATTACCTTCTACTGATTATTTCTTGGGTGAGGCATGTATAACCTTATGCCCTAACATTGTGAATATTATTAATTTTGAATATGACAAACTGATTTGTTCTGTCATCAAAGTCTTCTGATTGGCTAGCCTGATATTCAATATGCAGATTTTTCTCGATTGTTTGATGCTTACTTTTCGTCATATTCTGATGGTTGATGATGTTAATAAAAAGCATGCTGAAAGTAAGCGTCATGAGAGAAATTACGGCTATCTTAAGTAAGCCGATACTAATAATTATCTTCGTCATTCCATTATCCTTTATGACAAGCCTACAAAATGTGCATAGTCCGATTTATTGTGACGCTTCGCTGTTAACGCTGGCCACTGGCCACTGGCCACTATTTCAATTTTGAACACAATTAACACCTGCAGCCCTAAATAATTACCGGTTGTTTATATGTCCATCAGTATCAATTTGATTCTCTTGCCAATCCAATAATTGATTTTCTGCCTCATTTTTACCAATACCATACATCACTTGAATTTTTCCAGCCAAGTGATCGCGCTTTCCTGCAATCACTGTTAACTGGTCATCGGTTAACCTACCCCACTGTTGCTGAATATTCCCTTTAAATTGTTTCCAATTTCCTGCAATTAAATCCCAGTTCATCTTGTAATCCTCCAGAAATGTTTTCAAGTTGCTAATGCGTAAATCAGTCTAAAATTAACTGCCTGTAGTGTCGGTGTGGTGGCGCACATACCAGACTGAATATATTTAAGCCGTTAAAAACTTTTTATTTTCAGCTGTTAATATTTCAATGAGTGACTGAGATCTTTTCTCAAAGCAAGCCGCAGCCTGATCCCAGTCCACCACAGACCACCAGGCTTTTAAATAATCCTGACGGCGGTTTTCATAGCGCAAGTAGTAGGCATGTTCCCATACGTCATTTAATAAAATGGGGAGGAGATTTTGCATCAGCGGGTTGTCATGACCAGATGTGGTGATGACTTGTAAATTAGTGCCATTTTTTAAACTACACACTAACCATACCCAGCCCGATCCAAAAGCCTTGGCGCCCTGCTCCTCAAAAATTTTTTTAAACTCGGTGAGGCTGCCAAAATCACGATTAATTGCGTCGCGTAGTAATCCTTTAGGCTCATTGATGCTGAACGGTTTAATGGCATGCCAAAACGCGCTGTGATTAACATGACCACCCGCATTATGGTGCACGGCAGTTCTAATAGACGCTGGCAATTGCTCTAAATGGCATAAAAGCCATGCGGCCGACTTATCTTGAAACTCAGGAAACTTTTCTAATGCTTCATTGAGCTTTTTTACATAGCTTGCATGATGATTATCGTGATGCAGTATCATGGTCCGCTGATCTATATATGGCTCTAACGATGCGTAGTCATACTTTAAAGGCGGTAACTGATGCTTTTTAAGTTCAAATACTTTCTCTGGTATAGCGAATGATTGCAGTGATTGATTGCTTATTTCATTCATTTTGAATTTTCCCTAATTAAAATATTTAGGTAAAAACTACACATATCAGGCTGTGTCGTCTGTGCGGTTGGACACATAGCAAGCGCGAAACCAAGAATATTTTTGTACGCAAGCGCACATAGGGGCGCTAGCTAGAATAATTAAACTACACTGTTTTTAAGTGGGCTAACGTACAGATAAGTTTTGTTGCTTAGCATACCCTGCTTGTATGACTCTTTGTGGCCTCCGACATTTGGATATGTAATGAATTACTCCCTTTGCCGCCTGTTGCGTTTTTTTTAACATTACAGTGCTAATAAAAAAAGGCTGATTCACGTGTCAACTAAGCAAGCTGCAATAGGCAGCAACCAATTATTAAATGGTTTAAATGATCACCTTCGCTCTCAATTTATTGATTTATGCGAGGTGGTGGATTTAACACTTGGTGAAGTCATCGGCAACCCAGGCGACGCCATTCAGCATATTTATTTTCCTCTCCAGGGCGTTATCTCGTGGGAGAAAAAAATCACAGATAGCCCAGACCTTATGATTACATTAATCGGTAATGAGGGCATGCTGTGCATTAGCTCGGTACTTGGCATTGACATCACGCCTTGTCGTGCAGTGGTGCAAAAAACAGGTTTTGCATTACGCATCGCTGCAGCTGATTTTACCGAGCAACTAGAACAAAACCCTGAACTGAATACGCTGCTGCAGCGATATGTATTTGTAAATTATAATCAGTTGATGCAAACAGCGGCTTGCAATCTCTTTCATTTATTAGAGAGTCGCTTGGCAAAATTAATACTCATGTTTCAGGATAGATCACAATCGGATGAATTACATATTACGCAAGAATTGCTGGCGCAAATGCTAGGTGTGCGTAGAGTGGGTGTGACCAAAGCGGCGGGCTCTTTACAGCGCAAAAATTTTATTAGTTACAGTCGCGGCAATATCATTATTCATGACAGACAGGGCTTAAAAACGGCATCCTGTTTGTGCTATCAAGCAGATAGAGATACATATGCACATATTTTAGATTCGACCATCAGCACATTAAAAAATGTGCCTGATGATGATGAAATATTGACCTAATGTAAATCGGGATAGTAAATCGAAACATAAGCCAGAACAATGTAGTAACTACAATTCAAATCCTAGCTTATTGCTCTATAGGTTATTTAAGCTAATGACTGCAAATAGCCTACTTAATTAATCTTTACTTAACGCACTGGTTCAATGCAATTTCAGCCTGCGTACACTTGCTATCCGCGCCAGATGTGACACTATCTTTAAAAGATTGCCAACCAGACTTCTCATTAGTTTCACTATTGTCTGTTTTTGTGGGTACGGAATTTGCAGCACTACCAGTACTAGATTTTTCAGTTTTACTAGTAGCCTGTTCAGTCTCAACTGCGGCTTTTTGCTTAGATTTTTTCTGAGTATCTTTAGCCTGAATATCTTTAGCTTTTTTTGCGTCGTCCTGTTTTGCGGCATTTTGATTTGGCTCAACAGTTACCTCTGTTGCGGGGGCGGGGTTCGCCACAACGGGCTGCTCTACTGTAATCGCGGGCTCGATTGGTGGTGCGACCAATTTTGCCAGCACAAAAAACGCTAACAGCGCCAAAAAACCTAAGGCAACATAGGTCCAATTAATTTTGCCTGTGATTGATTGTGCTGCTACGGTATTGTCTGCCGCAACTAATGGTTCACTTGCCGCGCCCTCTTTAAGCAAACGCACCGCATACACATCATGTTCATGCGCGTGCATTTCATATTTTTCGAACATTTGCGATATTTCTTGTGTCAGTTTAGAAGCCATCTCAAAGTAAACGTGGGAAACTAAAATTTGGTTCGGGTTAGCAAAGCTCATAATGCGTTGCGCCTCTTCTATGCCTTCGCCAACGATGCTATTTTTTACCACGCGCGCCGCCCCTAAATTAATGCCAAATTGCACGTACAAAGGGGTTGAACCATTAGTATTATGTTTCAAAATTTCATCGCGAATCGTAATCGAAATAAATAGCGCATCTTCTAACGCATCTTCTAGCGGGCCACTACAGGCAAGCGCAGCACCGCTAGCTGTTTCTATAATCACTCGGTCATCTTGTGGAATATCAATCACTGCATGCTGAATAAAACCATTCAATAGGTTTTTAATTTCCACCTGTTCAGCATTTGTTTTCTTTGCGTAATCGATAATATCCAGCGCTACCACGCTACAAATAGAAGTTTTATTCATTTTGTCATTCATAATATTGAAAAGCCTCAGGGTTCAAGCAGCTATCTTAATCACAAAGACTCAATAATTCAATTGTTTAGATATTCATCAAATTAAAACCAAGTCACCAGACCCGAAGCACAAACAACGCTTATCACTCATATAATATATAATGCACTGACATATAACTATATAACTGCAATACCTAAGGGGCGAGCCCGTGGCAGTTGTTTGGAATACAAATCTAATTATCTTGTCCGTGCTCACTGCCATGTACGGATCGTTCGCCGCATTGTCCCATGCTGAGCGCATGCGCGAGACCTCTGGAAACACCGCCAGAGCTTGGATGATTGCAGGTGCTGTCACATTAGGACTGGCTATCTGGTCTATGCATTTTATCGGCATGCTGGCTTTTCATCTGCCTGTACCCGTTGCTTACGACGCCCTACTTACTTCTATTTCTGTAATACCAGCCATCGCAGCAGCACTTTTGGGGTTTTACCTGCTGCAGACTTCTACCATGCAACTTCGCCATATTGTGGTGGGTGGATTCCTGATGGGATTGGGTATTGCTACCATGCACTACACTGGCATGGCGGCACTCAAAATGCAACCAGCGATCAGCTACAACCCTTTGCTTTTTATAGTTTCCATAGCGATTGCTGTTACTGCTTCTATCGGCGCCCTGTTCATAATGTATGCAGGTGAAAAATCTGGCCTAAATTTACTGCTCAGACATTTGCTAGGCGCACTCATTATGGGATCCGCTATTGCAGGGATGCACTACACTGGCATGGCAGCGGCAAGTTTCGCGCCTGGTAGTGTCTGCACCGTTATCGGCACCAGTATCGAACCAACACTGCTATCTTTCGTTATCGCTGGCATTGTATTTTTTCTGTTTACTGGTGGCTGGATTGCTAATTTTCTTGAACGCCGGATAGAGCGCGCGAATGCACTCATAATCCATCAATTAAACATGCGCACTAAAGAGTTGGAGATGGACCGCGAAATTCTCAAGCAAATTAATTCAGCAATGCCATTACACTATGTGTTAGAGGATTTAACACGACAGGCTGAGGCGCTGCATCCAGAGATGATATGTACAATTCTCTTGCTTGATGAAGATGGCAAACATCTAAGACATGGCGCAGCATCCAGTATGCCAGAGGCCTACAACAAAGCAGTAGATGGTTTAGTCATAGGCGAAAATGCAGGTTCATGTGGCGCAGCAGCATTTAGCGGCCAGCGCGTGGTTGTGGAAGATGTGCAACAACATCCCTACTGGGCACCCTATCAGGATTTGGCACGTCTAGGGAATATTCGGGCCTGCTGGTCGCAACCTATCAAAAACTATGATAACTATGTGATGGGCACTTTTGCTATTTATCATAGATATCCAGCCACGCCATCAGCAGCGGAACTTGCCTTGATTGAGCGTTATGCACAGTTGGCACAACTGGCGATAGAGCGCAAAGAATATGAAGACGAAATCAGCCATGTTGCCTTCCATGACCCGTTGACCCAGCTACCAAATCGACGCCTATTGGCAGACCGCTTACAACAAGCGCTCGCTGCCAGCGGCAGAACGCATCGCCATGGTGCGGTGTTATTTATTGATTTAGATCATTTCAAGACATTGAATGACAGCAAAGGTCACGACGTTGGTGACTTAATGCTATCTGAGGTTGCAAACAGACTACAAGGCCCTATACGCAAGGGTGATACGGTAGCGCGACTTGGTGGCGATGAGTTTATTGTGATGCTGACAGATTTAGACGAAGATTACGAAAAATCTGCCTTACAAGCTAAGCTGCTTGGAGAAAAGATTCTCGAAACTATCAGCATGCCGTACATGCTTAACGGCTATGAATATCACAGTACCGCCAGCATCGGTATTAGCACATTCTACGGCAACGCCACCACTGTAGAAAATCTGCTCAGACATGCAGATACGGCTATGTATCAATCTAAACATGCCGGGCGTAATCGACTGCATTTTTTTAATCCTTCGATGCAGGAAGCCCTAGAGACACGATTTACCTTGCAAAGCAGTTTACGCAAGGCTTTAGCAGAGCAACAATTTAGCCTGCACTATCAAATACAAGTCGATGGTCAGAACCGGATTTTTGGTGCAGAAGCTTTACTGCGTTGGCAACATCCAGAGAGAGGTCAAATTCCACCAGCCACTTTTATCCCAATTGCTGAAGAATCTGGACTCATCTTGCCGATAGGCAAATACGTGCTAGAAACTGCCTGTAAACAACTCAAAATATGGGAATCTGATGCTAAGGCAAAGCATCTGCTACTGGCTGTAAACGTCAGTTCATATCAATTCAAGCAACCCGACTTTGTTGACCAGGTGATTGGGATTCTGAAACAAACCAAAGCGAATCCGACCAGACTCAAAATAGAATTGACCGAAAGCATGGTCGTTGAAGATGTATCTGAAACCATCGAAAAAATGCAAATATTAAGAGCGGCTGGTGTACGTTTTTCTATGGACGATTTTGGCACTGGCTACTCATCGCTGGCCTCCCTCAGACGTTTACCCATTCAACAGCTTAAGATAGACAAGAGTTTCGTGGATGACATTGCTACTGACCCCAGTGATGCGATTATTGTAAAAACCATCATCGCCATGGGCAATATTCTTGGTTTTAATGTCATTGCAGAGGGCGTGGAAACACAGATTCAGCTGGATATGCTGAAGCAGTATGATTGCCCATCGTTTCAAGGATATTTGTTTAGCCGTCCCTTACCGATTGATCAATTTCAAGCATTAATTCAAAACTGGGCCTCCACAGACCTTTTCAGTAATTAAAAAATATTTATTGCTAAGATCGCTGCTTAGCTGTATTAATTTACTGCCTAGTTCTAATTCAATTGCTTCTGTATAATCTGCGGCCTTTGTTCTTTAAATTTCCTTAGCCTTTAAATATGGCTTCTTGTGATTGTTTGTAATAAATCTAGCATCAAACTTGCTTATTATCATTCTAAGCGCGTTGCTTAGGAGGTAAAAATGACTACTAAAGTAGGTATAAACGGGTTTGGTCGCATCGGTCGAATGGTGCTGCGAGCCGCTCTGGACAACGCCGAGTTTGCAAACATCGAAGTTGTTGCGATTAATGGTTTAGAAGACCCAGACTACATGCTCTACATGCTGCAGTATGACTCAGTACATGGCAGATTTAAGTTTGATGCCCACTTTGAGGGCGAAAGTTTGTATGTGGACGGCAGAAAAATCCACCTTTCATCAAAAAGTCATCCTGCAGAAATTGATTGGGCGGCCGCTGGTGTGGATGTTGTGGTGGAATGCACGGGTGTTTTTCTAACTCAAGAAACCTGTTTAGCGCATATTCAGCAAGGTGCAAAAAATGTGGTGCAATCCGCCCCTGGCAAAGACGATACGCCGATGTTTGTGTACGGCGTCAATCACCATGATTACAGAGGTGAGCCGATTATATCTGCAGCATCTTGCACCACAAACGGTTTAGCGCCGCTGGTTAAAGTGTTGAACGATAACTTTGGCATTAAGCGCGGCTTGATGACAACGATACATGCGGCAACTGCCTCGCAAAAAACTGTGGATAGCCCAAGTAAAAAAGATTGGCGCGGTGGTCGTGGCGTGTTTGAAAACATTATCCCTTCTAGCACTGGTGCGGCCAAAGCAGTAGGGAAAGTCATACCATCGCTTAACAAAAAGCTGACAGGCATGGCTTTTCGTGTACCAACTGCCGATGTCTCCGTGGTAGATTTAACCGTTGAATTGATTCAAGAAACCAGTTATGAGGCGATTTGCGCCGCCATGAAAACTGCCGCCAACAGCACGCTAAAAGGCGTACTGGCTTATACCGATGAAAGCGTAGTTTCTACTGATTTTAGAGGCGAGCCAGCGGCCAGTGTGTTTGATGCAGGCGCAGGCATTATGCTTGATTCCACTTTTGTAAAAGTAGTGGGTTGGTACGATAACGAGTATGGCTACACCTGTAATTTATTGCGTCTTGTGCAACATATCTCTAATTGCAAGCTAGCAACAAATGCACTTGAAACAGAAGAATTAGAATTGGCTGAGGCAGTGTAAACGCAAGCTATTAAAAACCATACTCTGCAAGCCTTATGGATATTGACTTTCACGCATGAATAACCAGCTTTAGCTGGTATATTCTGCGGGGACAACCCTTGCGGTTGCAGGGCATATAATTATCCTCGTACTTATTGACGCAAATAATGCACGAGCGCAAAACCCAGTGCTGTCATCAACAGGCTGCCAACAACGTGGCTAGAAATGTGCGCAGCAGCCCAAGCATATTGCTGTTTTTGCAGAAAACTAAATGCCTCAGCAGAAAATGCGGAGAAAGTAGTGAGGCCGCCCAAGAAACCTGTCATCACAAACAAGCGCAACTCACTTTGCGCTAACGAATTCGCAAAATAAGCCACCGCGCAGCCCATTAAAAAGCCGCCAATTAAGTTGGCAAGCAATGTCCCCATGGCAAAGCCAGTGTGACCAAAAGCAATGCCCAAACCCCAGCGCAACCATGCGCCCAAAGCCGCCCCACCGCCCACTGCCAGCCACTGTCCTGCTGCCATAATGTCTCTCTAACCGTAAAAAACAAACTATAATGTGAATATACCATTTAATTTGTAATGAGAATAATTTGCGCGTTTTATTTGCCACCTCCGAAGCCTATCCACTGATTAAGACTGGCGGCCTTGCCGATGTCAGTGGCGCACTGCCCAAGGCATTAAGCCAATTAAAAGCGACTGATGGCGCTGTAGACATAAAAATAGTGATGCCAGCTTACAGCGCTGTGTTAGCCAAACTTAAGCACGCTAAAACGATTACCGACATTCAAGTGCTTGGTGAGGCCTGCAGTTTGATTGTAGGTAAAATGCCTGATGAAAATACTGAGCGTGAAATTGAAGTCATCGCTATTAAAAATGCGGCTCTCTACGAGCGCGCTGGTGGCCCTTACAGCGACGAACATGGTGTCGACTGGTTAGATAATGCGCTGCGTTTTGGTGTGTTGTCGCGCGTGGCTAGCTTGCTGTGTAGTCAACATTCCCCATTACAAAATTGGCAGCCCGATTTAATTCAATGTAACGATTGGCAAACAGGTTTAGCGCCTGCTTACATGAAACTTATTGATAACTCGAATGTTAAATCTATTTTTAGCATTCACAACTTGGCTTTTCAAGGCTGCTTTGACGCCAGTTGGGTAGAGAAACTTGGTTTACCTGAGGCACACTTTGATATTAACGGCTTTGAATATTTTGACCAGCTGTCTTTTTTAAAAGCGGGTCTTTTTTATGCAGATCAATTATGCACGGTAAGCCCAAACTACGCACATGAGATTCAAACCGAAAAGTTTGGATTTGGCCTGCAGGGCTTATTGAAAACGCGCAGCAAAGAATTGACGGGTATTTTAAACGGCATTGACACAGAAGAATGGAACCCTGGTACTGATGTACATTTACCAAAAAACTACAGTGACGCACGCATCACTGGCAAAAAAGCGGTAAAGCATGCTTTGCAGCAGCAACTTGGGCTTCAAATCAATGCAGACGCACCATTGTTGGGCGTGGTTAGTAGGTTAACACATCAAAAAGGCTTGGATTTACTGCCTGAAATCATGCCAAAACTTATCAAGAATGGTTGCCAGTTTGCTATTTTAGGTAGTGGCGATAAAGTACTTGAGGCGCAGTTTAACGATTTTGCAGAACGTTATCCTACTCAAGTAAGCATGAGCACGGGCTACCACGAGCATCTATCACATAACATCATGGCGGGTAGCGATATGTTTATTATGCCCTCGCGTTTTGAGCCTTGTGGCTTAAACCAACTGTATGGCTTAGCTTACGGAACACCGCCTGTAGTCTCGCTTACAGGCGGATTAGCCGACTCAGTATGCGACACCAATGAACTGTCACTCAAAAACAATTTAGCCACTGGATTTGTCGTAAAAAATGTCAGTGCGACATCGCTTTTGGTCACTATAGAGCGCGCTATCGATTTGTGGAAAAACAAAAAAACTTGGCGTCAAATTCAAAAAAATGGCATGCAAGCTAATATTGGCTGGAATTCTCGGGCGGTTGATTATTTAGCGTTGTACGAAAAAACGCTGACAGAAAACTGAATATAAAGTTGGCATGCTTGATGCTTAATATTAATTAAGCTTCTCCAAAGCTAACTTCTCCTCCCTAGGGGGCATAACGCCAAATGTGTTGTGCCCCTTTTTTTATCCTAATGAAGCGTTTCAGTTTTACAAACACCTATTTCACGATAAAGTGTTCGCGGTAATATTTTAGCTCATCTATTGATTCATAAATATCCGCTAACGCCTCATGGCGACTGGCTTTTTTAAAACCTGAGTAAATCGTCGGCTTCCAACGTCGCGCCAACTCTTTGAACACACTGACATCTAAATTACGGTAATGAAAATATGCCTCTAAGTCAGGCATATAGCGCGCCATAAAGCGTCTGTCTTGGCAAATGGAGTTGCCACAGATGGGGGATTTTCCTGCTGGCACGTATTGCTTTAAAAACACAATCATTTGCTCCGTTGCAGCAGCTTCGTCCATCGTAGAAGCTTTTACTTTGTCGATTAAGCCACTACGGCCATGCGCACCTTTATTCCAAGCATCCATGCCATCTAGAACTGCATCAGTTTGGTGAATTACCAGAACAGGCGATTCACCCAGCACATTCAGTTCAGCATCAGTCACCACGGCAGCCAGTTCTAAAATACGATCACTGTCTGGCAAAAGACCACTCATTTCCATATCTAGCCAGATTAAATTATCGCTAGATTTATTAGTTACTTCAGTTTTAATTGTTTCAGCTGGGTTATTATTTACTGCTTGCATCATGATTTCCATTAAAATAGAGGGTTACAGCAATGCCATTGAACCAAAACTGGCCAATTGCTTCAGAATAGCATTAGTTTAACGTATATTTGACTTATTACTTAGAGGCAACATGGCATCAACACTCACTTTAATTTTTATTGGTTTACTTACCGCAACTACGCTAACAAGGCTTTGGCTAGGCTCGCGCCAGGTGGCGCATGTGCAGGCGAATCGCGGACAAGTCCCCAGTGCGTTCTCAGCTGATATATCGTTAGAAGCACACCAAAAAGCCGCTGATTACTCTTCTGCAAAAACCAAACTAGCGTTAATAGAAATTATCGTGCAAGCCTTAGTGTTAGTGGCTTTCACTGTTGGTGGAGGTTTGCAATGGTTAGACGAAGCTTGGCGAACTGCATTACCAAACTCAGAAATAATGCGCGGCGCTTTGGTCATTTGTAGCGCGATGCTGGTGAGCGCCTTAATCGACATTCCATTTGAATATTACAAAACATTCAGCGTGGACGAAAAATTTGGCTTTAACAAAATGACACCAAAGATGTTTTTTAGTGATTTAGTCAAACATAGCATTGTAGGTATTGCACTTGGTGCCCCTATTTTATTTGCTGCATTGTGGCTAATGCAAGGTGCGGGGCAATATTGGTGGTTTTATTTATGGGTGGTATGGAGTGTATTCAACATCATCATGTTAGCGGTTTACCCCACATTTATTGCGCCGTTATTTAATAAATTTACACCCTTGGCAGATGAGACCTTGAAGTCGCGCGTAGAAGCGCTGTTAACCAAATGCGGCTTTAAGTCACAAGGCTTGTTCGTGATGGATGGTTCGGCACGCAGTAGTCATGGTAACGCCTATTTTACTGGCTTCGGTAGTAGCAAGCGTGTGGTGTTTTTTGATACTTTATTAAGCCGCCTGAATACTGAAGAAATTGAAGCAGTGCTAGCACATGAACTTGGTCACTTTAAACATCATCATGTAATCAAACGCATAGCCATGATGTTTTTTGTGAGCTTTTTGGGGCTAGCTCTACTTGGCTGGTTAACCAATCAAGCTTGGTTTTACAATGGCTTAGGCGTCACCTCCCCTAGTAACTACATGGCATTGATGCTATTTCTATTAGTCTCTCCCGTATTTCTGTTTATTTTGCGCCCCATTATGGCCAGCTATTCGCGCAAAAATGAATTTGAAGCAGATGACTACGCTGCCAAACACGCCGACGCAAAATACCTGGTGGATGCATTGGTTAAGCTATATCGCGATAATGCCTCTACGCTCACACCAGACCCACTACATTCAGCATTTTACGATTCGCACCCGCCAGCCAGCATGCGAATTGCCAAATTAAACAGCTACATGGCAAAATAGTGATACGCTAGCTTGAGTTATTGGAGCAAAAAACATGAATAAATTAACCGTTTTTCTACTTGGTTTTATTGCTTTAAACACTATTGCTTCAAATGCTAGCGCAAATGAGCTATTCGCGAAAGCAGACCTAGCCGCTGGTAAGGCGCTGCACGAAAAAAACTGCATAGCATGCCATGCCAGCAGCTACGGTGGCGATGGCTCGGCAATTTACACACGTGATTTTACTAAAGTCACCAGCGCTAAAGGTTTAGTTACGCAAGTACGTAACTGCAATACAAATCTTGGGCTAAAATGGTTTGAAGAAGATGAGCTCAACGTGGCTGCACACCTCAACCAAACCTATTACAAATTTGAAAAATAAATGAAACAGACTTCATTTCAAACCCTAGTATGCAAGGCTTAGTCGTAGCCGCTTATGGCAAGCGTTACCAAGTTGAGCTAGCCGATTCATCAGGATTAAACTCAAGCCTCATCAGTTGTGTCACGCGCGGCAAAAAAACTGATCTTGCCTGTGGTGACAATGTCATCATTAAGCTGACAGACAAAGCTGAAGGTGTTGTAGAAAAATGCCTAGAACGCAAGACTATCCTATATCGCAGCAGCACAATTAAAAGCAAAATTATAGCTACCAATGTCACGCAAGTGATTATTGTACTGGCTACCCAGCCCAGTTTTTATGAAGCCTTGTTAAATCGCTGCTTGGTGGCTGCAGAAGCAGCCAACATTAAACCATTGATTGTGTTAAATAAGTGCGATTTAGCCGATGCTTCGGATGCTAAAACCAAGTTGGCGTTATACCAAGATTTGGGCTATCAGGTACTACATTTATCGGCTAAGCAAGACATTAAAACGCTTTGGCCATATCTAAAAGGCCATCAAAGTGTGTTGGTTGGCCAGTCGGGCATGGGTAAATCTACCATCATTAATGCCCTGCTACCTAACCAGAACGTGCGAACGCAAGTAATGAGCGAGGCCTTAGATAGCGGAAAGCACACCACCACTGCCGCGCATTTGTATCATCTAAATACACTTGATTTTAACGACAATTCAAGCCTAATCGATTCGCCTGGCTTACAAGAATTTGGTTTGAATCATCTGTCGCAAACCGATTTAGAGTTGGCGCACATTGAATTTAGACCCTACTTGGGGAAATGCCGATTTAACGACTGCAAACACACACATGAACCAGACTGCGCAGTGACACTCGCAACTAATTCTGGGAAAATTAGCGCTACCAGATTAGCGCTTTATCAAGCACTCTCGCAAGAGTTGAGCTACCAGCACTGATTAAATATGAGTAAAACTGCGTTTATTTCTCATCCCGATACCCTGTTGCATGTGATGGATGGCAATCACCCAGAGTCTCCCGCACGTATTACCGCCATTAATAATGCGGTAATGGCGAGCGAATTAAAGCAAAAACTCCAGTTTTACAACGCACCGGCTGCCAATAAAGCGCAACTCGCACGTGCGCACAGCAAAGAATATATTGATGAAATTTTTAACATTGCGCCCAAAGCGGGATTGGTGAGGCTAGACGGCGATACAGCAATGGGCCCGATGAGTTTATCGGCCACCTTACATGCCAGTGGGGCAGTGATTTTAGCCACAGATTTAGTCATGTCTGGCAAAGTAAACAACGCGTTTTGCTGTGTACGGCCGCCAGGGCACCATGCAGGGCGCGCTAATAGTGCTGGCTTTTGTATTTTTAACCATATTGCCGTAGGCGTGGCGCATGCTTTAGCCCAATACAACATTAAACGTGTGGCCATTATAGATTTTGATGTGCATCACGGCGATGGCACCGAAGACATTTTTAAAGATAATCCCAACGTGATGTTATGCTCAACCTTCCAACATCCGTTTTACCCGCATCGTGGCGCAGAAAGCCGCTCTAACAATATGATTAACCTGCCCTTACCCGCCAAAGCCAATGGCAATGACTTCAAGAAAGTATTTGAAGCCGAAATTAAACCCGCATTAGCCGCTTTTAATCCAGAAATCATTTACATCTCGGCAGGCTTTGACGCACATATTAACGACCCTTTGGCAGATTTAGCACTTACTACGCAAGATTATGCTTGGATAACAGAATTTATTAAAAAAACTGCAAGTAATTGCTGCTCAGGTCGCATCATCTCTTCACTTGAGGGTGGTTATCATTTACCATCGTTAACTGAAAGCGCCTTGGCGCATATTACTAGTCTGACAAATTAACTCTGGCATATTGAAACTTGTGTATTTCTAGCGCATTCAAATAAATAAGCAATGGACGACATAAAAAAAGAACAGATAGGCGTTGAAAGGCTCACCCTCGGTATGTATGTCACCGAGTTAGATAGGCCGTGGGCAGGTACGCCATTTATGTTGCAAGGGTTTTTGCTGGATGATCAAAACGATTTAGACGCCATGCAAACTCTTTGTAAGTTTGTATATATCGATCGCTCGAGATCTATCGGTGATCATTTTGCCGCGGAAGCGAAACTCAATGTGGCGATTAAGCGCGAGGGTTCAGTATTCCGCATTCAAAACCCACAAGCAGTCAAATCCAGTACATCAACACAACACAAGCTCAATGAAAAAACTTCATTTGTTGATATTTTACGCGACTTAAAAAATTACCAAGCCCCACAAAACATAGAAAGTAAGAACCAAGATGGTGCTATATACAATGTCAAGTATGGCGCCAACACAGCCACTCAAGCGGCCCTGCCTGATCCTGCCGTGCAACAAAGGACTCATCCGCTTTCCATTACACAGCAATTGACTACAGATGTTGGGGGGTTCATTGGTGGCTTATTTAAACGCAATAAACTTAAATCCAGTAACGACCCCATTTCAACAGATAAAAAAACGATTCAGCTAAGTGAAGATGGCTATCGTGTGATTATTTATGAAGAAGAATTGCCCGTAGAAAGAGAAATTGCCGAGGTTTACCCCATATACGAGCAATCACAAATTGCTACCCGCGAAATATTTGAAGCAATAGCCAACGAACAACATCTTGATTTATCTGCCGTTAGCGGAATTTTGGACAGCATGGTGGATAGTATTGGCCGCTCGCCAGATGCCCTGTTGTGGCTGGCCAAGCTTAAAAAAGCCGATGATTATTCATATAGCCACGCCTTGAATGTATCGATTACCCTGATGGCTTTTGGTAATTTTTTAGCGCTTTCTAAAACACAAATTAAAGAAATTGGCTTGGCAGGTTTGCTGCAAGATGTGGGCAAGGTTAAATTATCTTCAGATGTACTGCTGAAAGAAGACAAGCTTTCACACGAAGAATTTGAGTATGTTAAAAAACATGTGGATGAAAGCCTCAAAATATTAGAAACTACACCCGATATCCCCAACACAGTGATTTTTTTAGTGGCGCAGCACCATGAGCGTGTAGATGGTAGTGGTTACCCCTATGCAACAAAAGGTAGTCAGCTTGGTTTGTTATCGCAAATGGCGGGCTTAATCGATACTTATTGCGCTATCACCAGCCATAAATGTTACGCTAAAGGCGTTTTTCACCAAGAAGCACTAGAGAAAATTCACCAGCTTAGTGGCAAACAATTTAGTACAGAATTAGTAGACCAATTGGTGCAATTTATGGGTATGTACCCAGTGAGTTCTTTGGTAGAACTGAACACAGGTGAGGTAGGTGTAGTGATTCAGCAAAACCATGTAAGAAGGCTCCTACCTAGACTGATGCTGCTACTAGACCCAAATAAGCAACGTTATCAAGCACCTGTTATACTCAACTTGCTCAACAGCCCCACCGCGCCAAATGGTGAAACTTATGCCATTGCAAAAAGTTTACCGCCAGATAGCTTTGGCTTAAATCCAAACGATTTTTATATTTAGACATCTTTGTGATGAATACAGCAAGCTCGTTTGCAGCTAAGAACAAGGTAATAGAAATAAGTGAAGCACTCATTTTAAGCAAACTCACCAATTATCAACTTAAGCCATACCGTGTAATCTCAAAACTCACTGTTAACGCTGTAAAACTTAGCGGACTTGAAGAAAGTCCAACCATAAGCAAGCTGCATGCTAAGCTAAAGACATGGCAGCCCAGCAAAACTGTCAGCGCATTCACCCAAAACATTAACCAACTCATCTTTATCTGGCTAGACGCCCTGCAACAAGGGACGAGTTTGCCTGATGTAATTAACACGCTTCGATGTTTTGAAATAAAATCATTTGCAATTTCTAGTACAGCAAAGTTTCACTGTTTTATACTAGATTTACTGGCAGAAACCAGCTTGCAGCAGCAAGACCTAGTTTTAAACCATTTGCTCAATTATGATGCAGATACGCAACTGCCGAATGCGAACCAAATCCTTTCCAACATTGAGAAAGCGATTTCTATCACGCAAATCAATCAGTATGTCGGCATATTTTCACTTCAACTTCAATTATCAAAGAATAACCCTATTTTTTCTATTTCAGCCACCGCTAGCTTGAATAGAACTATTGCAGAACTACTGCAAACCAATATGCCTTCAGATAGCCAAATTCACGCGAATGGCAATTTGCAGTTCGATATTTTGTTACCCAACTTGGGTAGCGATATTAAAGTAAACCTATTAGCAGCCAAGCTGCAGCGCGCCTTCGAGCAGATGCTCAACGTCGAGAGTCAATCTATTTTAGTAACCCCATACATAGGTTGCGCTTATGCTTTAAAACCAGATATTCACGCAGAAGACCTATTAGCTAACGCAAGACTGACGCTTGAAAGCGCGCTCAATACGCAACAGCCTTTTTTGGTTTATTCGGATGCACTAAAAATACAACTGAGCACGCAAAACGAGCTAGAAAACAAAGTGTTAGAGACTTTTTCTAACGATGGTTTGACCTTATTTCTTCAACCAGTAGTGAATTTAAAAGATTCAAAGTGCGCAGGTGCAGAGTTGCTGTTACGTGTCGCAGAACAATCTAAATTTAGTATTTATCCTGGTTTAATCGTTGAAATTTTAAATAAGGCGGGTAGAGGTCAATTGTTTACTCGCTGGTTAATCAATTCGGCTTGTCGCTTTGCAGCTGAACTTAAATACCAACACCAATTAAAACTTTACCTGACCGTTAATCTGCGCGCCGAAGATTTGTACGATTTTGAATTGCCACATATGCTGTTACAGGCGGCAGCATTATGGAAAATAAGTCCCAATGACTTAGTATTAGAGGTCACTGAAAATGGCATGCTGGAACTGAATGAAACCAGTAATAGCGTGATTAAAGAGCTGGCAAAAAATGGCTTTAAGCTGGCGCTAGATGACTTTGGCACTGGTTTCTCCTCATTATCTAGGTTACGCAATATGCCAATTGATATTATTAAAATCGACCAATCTTTTGTGCGCGACATTACCCACTCAAATAATGATTATGAAATTGTAAAATCCATTGCTGCGCTGGCCAATAGCCTTGGCAAGGAAGTCATCGCCGAGGGCGTTGAAGATCAAAAATGTTTGGACTTAATCCATAAAATGAAGATACACAAATGCCAAGGTTACTATTTTGCCAAACCAATGCCTTTTGATGAATTTGTGGCGTGGGAGAAAAAGCGCCGCTAAGCACCTGCTATAATAGGATTTTATAAATTCTAATACTTAGTATTTTATGCAGATTACCACCCGCTTAGAGTTCGATGCTGGACATCGCATCCCCAACCACAAAAGCCAATGCCGCAATTTGCATGGTCACCGCTATGCGCTCGAAATTACACTATCTGGCGACATCATTAGTGCTTCTGATGTGTCAGAAAACGGCATGGTGATGGATTTTTCTGATGTTAAAAAAATTGCGCGTGAGAGCGTGATAGATGTGTGGGATCACGCATTTTTAGTGTTCAAAGAAGATAAAGTGATTTTAGACTTTCTAAACTCGCTGCCTAGCCACAAAACAGTCATATTCCCCAACGTGCCTACTGCAGAAAATATGGCAGCTGAAGCGTTTAAAATTTTAAAAAGCCAATACAAAGACACCTACGGCAATCACTTAACTTTAGAGCGCGTACGTCTTTACGAGACACCTAACAGCTGGGCTGATGCCCTCGCCTAATACCCAGCTCACCTAAAATATAACCTTCTTCCTTAGAATTTCCTGGCCTGCAGGCCGCATGGGTACTGGCCTGCAGGCCATCAATTTGAAGGTAGTTGTGTTTACAAAGCAAGTGTTTGCATCACCTGCTGCAAGCCTTGCTGCCAACTAGGCAGTTCAATATTAAATTGTTGTTTTACTTTGTGATTGTCTAATCTAGAGTTGGCCGGACGATGTGCTGCACGTGGGTAATCTGCAGATGTAACCGCAACAATATTTTCCAGTTTTGTTTTAAGTGCTGGCCAATTCCGCTGTGCTTGTAAGCTGTTGTATTGGTTTAGTATTTCGCACGCAAAGCCATGCCAAGTTGTTTCACCAATATTGGTAAAG
Organism: Pseudomonadota bacterium; assembly: GCA_020053735.1. Classification (GTDB taxonomy): domain Bacteria; phylum Pseudomonadota; class Gammaproteobacteria; order Burkholderiales; family Methylophilaceae; genus Methylotenera_A. Next base: position 193,866 of record JAGVMP010000009.1, on the reverse strand, counting down.
TGATAAACGCCAGATTGAGCTTGTTGGTTTGGTTGCCAATTGTTGAGTAAACGCACGACCCCATCTGCAATACAATGACTACTACTTGGAGCACCTCGCTGGTCAGCCACGATTTGGAGGCTTTCTTGTGTTTGTGCTAAACGTAATATCGTTTTAAAAAAATTATTGCCGTAGCTACTATATATCCAGCTAGAACGCAAAATAATATGTGGCAAACCCACGCTTAGTATTGCTTTCTCGCCTGCCAGCTTGCTTTTTCCATAAACATTTATTGGATCAACAAGATCATCTTCAGTATAAGCATTTTGCTTATCTCCAGCAAAAACATAATCTGTCGAAAAATGGATTAAGCCTGCATTAATTTTGGCAGCTTCTTCTGCCAGCACCCGCACTGCGGTTGTATTGACTGCGTAACATAGCTCAGGCGCTGATTCAGCTTGATCTACCGCAGTATAACCCGCTGGGTTAATAATAATATCTGGCTTGATTTCACCGACTACACGCCTAATATCATCCAACTTTGTTAAGTCTAGCTGCGCACGCGTCAGTGCGATTACATTATGCTGTATCAGTTTGGTGGAAAGTGCATGCCCAACTTGCCCGTTCACGCCTGTTAGTAAGATTTTTTTCACTTGCAAATTATTATTAATCAAACGTTTTTGTAGCCTGCAATGTAAGTCCCAAAGCATCTTTTGTAGATAAAATAGGTTTGCCTTGTAAGGGCCATTCTATAGCTACTGTAGGGTCGTCCCATCTAAGACTGCATTCATGCTGCGGCGCATAAAAGTCAGTGGTTTTATATAAGAACTCAGCTGTATCTGACAAGACTAAAAAGCCATGTGCAAAACCTGGTGGCACCCACATTTGGCGCTTATTTTCTGCAGATAAGTGCGTACCAGCCCACTGGCCAAAAGTAGGTGATGACTTGCGCAAATCGACTGCCACATCAAATACTTCGCCTTGTGTAACACGCACCAGCTTACCTTGTGATTGCTCGATTTGATAATGCATACCTCTCAGTACGTTTTTAGACGACTTAGAATGGTTGTCTTGCACAAAATTAACTTGTAAATTGGTTGCTTCATAAAATTTTTGCTGGTTAAAGCTCTCAAAAAAGAAGCCCCTATCATCACCATACACTTTAGGCTCAAAAATAATCACATCAGGGATGTTTGTTTTAATGATATTCACTTTAGAATACCTGATGTTCTGTAAGCAACTGTTTTAGATATTGGCCATAGCCATTTTTAGCATATTTATTGGCCATCACTTCAAGTTGTTCTGCGCCAATAAAGCCCATGCGATAAGCAATTTCTTCTGGACAGGCAATTTTTAAACCTTGGCGTTTTTCGATGGTTTCAATAAACAAGCTGGCTTCTAGCAGTGATTCATGCGTGCCTGTATCTAGCCAAGCCATACCTCGACCCATTACTTCAACTTGCAAATCGCCCCACTCCAAATACTGGCGATTCACGTCGGTAATTTCTAACTCGCCACGCGCAGATGGCTTCATATTTTTTGCAATTTCTACCACACGGTTGTCATAAAAATATAAACCCGTTACTGCGTAACGCGATTTGGGTTTAGCTGGCTTTTCTTCTAAGCTAACTGCTTGGCCTTCTTTATTAAACTCTACTACGCCATAGCGCTCTGGGTCTTTTACTGGGTAGGCAAATACCGTTGCACCGTTTTCACGCTGCGCCGCATTTTGCCCCATCTGGGCCAGTTCATGTCCATAAAAAATATTGTCGCCAAGCACCAACGCACAATTATCTTCGCCAATAAATTTCTCACCGATAATAAACGCTTGCGCAAGGCCATCTGGCGATGGCTGCACGGCATATTGAATATCCATCCCCCACTGCGTACCGTCACCAAGTAACTCTTTAAAACGCGGCGTGTCTTGTGGTGTAGAGATAATGAGTACCTCACGAATACCTGCCAACATAAGCGCGGATAGTGGATAGTAAATCATTGGCTTATCGTAAACGGGCAATAATTGCTTTGATACCACCTGCGTCACAGGATACAAGCGCGTACCTGAGCCGCCTGCTAATATGATACCTTTCATGCTAACTCCTCACCGCGTTCTTTGTAATTAGTGCTTACCCAATTTTTATATTCACCACTGGTCACATTATTCACCCAATCTTGATGCGTCAGATACCATGTCACCGTTTTTTGTATGCCTGTTTCAAAAGTTTCTGCTGGCTTCCAGCCTAATTCACGCTCTATTTTGCTAGCATCAATCGCGTAGCGCACATCATGCCCTGGTCTATCTTGTACAAAGGTAATCTGATCACGATAACTACCTGATTGCTTTGGTTTCTCTTTGTCTAAAATATCACACAATGTATGCACTACTTCGATATTTGCTTTTTCGTTCCAGCCGCCGATATTGTATACTTCACCAACCTTACCTGCTTCTAATACGCGACGAATCGCTGCACAATGGTCGCCCACATAGAGCCAGTCGCGAATTTGTTGACCGTTGCCATAAATAGGCAGTGGTCTGCCATTTAATGCGTTGTGTATCACCAATGGGATAAGTTTCTCAGGAAAGTGATAAGGTCCGTAGTTATTTGAGCAATTGGTAGTCAGCACTGGCATACCATAGGTGTGATGATAAGCGCGCACCAAATGATCAGAAGCCGCCTTAGACGCTGAATATGGGCTATTTGGCTCATAGGCTTTGGTTTCACTAAACGCAGGATCAGTTTTGCTTAGTGAGCCATAAACCTCATCGGTAGACACATGCAAAAATCTAAAATTAGCTTTATCACTATCGTTCAAACCACCCCAGTAGGCACGCGTTGCTTCCAGCAAATTAAAGGTACCTACAATATTGGTTTCAATAAACTCCGCTGGGCCATGAATGGAGCGATCAACATGACTTTCTGCTGCAAAATTAACAATAGCACGCGGACGATGTTGCCTTAACAAAGATGGGATTAATTCCTTGTCACCAATATCACCTTGAATGAAAATATGGTTGGGGTGCTGCTCTACATCTGCCAAATTGGCCAAATTTCCTGCATAAGTCAACTTGTCTAAATTTACTAGCTTGCCTAGCCCAAGTTTAATCCAGGCATTAGCAAAATTGCTGCCAATAAAGCCCGCACCGCCAGTGACGATAATACAGTTTTCCATTTTTTACCCTAAGTTTTTCTAATCGAATTAAAGTTAATTTACCAATTACTCGCCCCAGCTTTCGCTAGACTTTTGATATATTCATTGTGAGCGGCTAATTCGGCTTCATCAGCCTTCAGTACTTTTAAATTGCGCTCATGTCCAATTTCTATTGATTGCACCACATCTGGCAGTGTTTGAGCTAAATCCATCAGCAAGCTATCTTGACCACGCGTCATGGCCATGTAAACTTCTGCCAATAATTCCGCGTCTAGTAAAGCGCCATGCAACGTGCGCTTAGAGTTATCAATGCCAAAGTGTTTGCACAGCGCATCCAAATTATTACGCTGGCCTGGTCGTGAGTCTTTCGCCATTTTTAACGTATCAGTAATTTTACTGCATATTGTCTCAATTGGCTGTAGCCCAATACGGCCAAGCTCACTATTTAAAAAACCCACATCAAACGGTGCATTGTGAATAATCAACTCGGCATCGCGTATAAAATCCATCATATCTGCTGCAATTGCTGCAAACAAAGGTTTATCTTGCAAAAACTCTAGTGTAATGCCGTGCACTTCTTGCGCCGCAGGGTCAATCTCGCGTTCAGGATTTAAATAGACATGGCGGTGATTATTGGTCGGACGCCGATTGACCATTTCAATCGCGGCAATTTCAATAATGCGATGCCCATGCGCTGGATATAAACCTGTGGTTTCTGTATCTAAAAATATTTGCCGCACTTATTATCCTAAAATACTTAATATCCAAAATTACCCAGATTTTACTTACTATAAAAATGCGCCACGCCTTCATTTGCAAGCGCATCCGCACGCTCATTACCATCATTGCCTGCATGGCCTTTCACCCAAATCCACTCAATGTTGTGCTGACTTGCAAGCGCATCCAGCGCTTTCCACAAATCGTCATTTTTAACTGGCTTCTTATCTGCAGTACGCCATTGACGGGCTTTCCAGCCACTTATCCACTCTGTCATGCCTTTTTGTACATAGACAGAATCAGTGTAAATTTTAACATCACATGGGCGCTTTAACAGTTCTAATGCGCGAATCACCGCTGTGAGTTCCATGCGGTTGTTAGTGGTCATGGCTTCACCGCCATGGACGGACTTTTCTTTACCCTCATATTGTAGCCAAGCGCCCCAACCACCAGGGCCAGGGTTGCCTTTACACGCGCCATCGGCGTAAATCTCTACCAATTGTCTCAATGCTTGTATTTCCTATCTATTCGTATTATTTTGTTTTTGTGTCGGTTTTGATTTTGGATTGCTACTGACTGCGAGTCTAGATTTTAGTGAATTTTGCTTCCAGTTTGGTTTGAGTAGTGTCATATTCACTACGCGCTTTTTAGCCACAATGAAATACACTCCGCCCATCATTGGCCACCATCTATCCCCTGTTTTATCCATAAAGGCAAAACGTTTAAGCCACTTTTCATCGTTTATTGGTGGCTCGTAACCATTCATTTGGCCATCTACAAACTCTAAACCTAGCAAGGCCAGCCAATCTTTAATGCGTGACAATGTAAAGAAATGGCCGTGCCATGGGTAACTGTCATTTTTATTGAGCGTTTGTTTGACTCCCCAAGCACTGATTGGGTTGAAACCAGTAATGATTAAATGTCCTTCTGGCACCAATACGCGTTCTGCTTCACGCAAGGTCTGGTGTGGATTACGACTAAATTCCAGCACATGCGGTAGGCATAACAAATCGATACAGCTTTCAGCAAAAGGCAAATAATCACTCTCGCAGTTTGCGTCGCCCTCATGATTACCCACACGCAGTAAATATGGAATACGCGAGTTTTTAAGCGTATTCAAAGGTAACAACCCTAATTGCAATGCATTAAAACCAAAAATATCACCAACTGTCTCATCATACATTGCTTGCTCACGCATAAGCAGATATTGCCCAAGCGTCGTGTCCAGCCATTGTTGTTGGTCAGCTTGATTCATTTGTGCCTGTTGCATTAGTGTATAAACGAAACTACCATTAAACGTATGCTCAACATTATCCCTATCCCCGCGTTTGAAGACAATTATATATGGCTTTTGCATCTCAATGGCTACGCAGTTGTGGTTGATCCTGGCGATGCGGTGCCTGTGATTGAAATATTACAAAAGCTTAACTTAACCTTAACCGCTATTCTAATTACACACCATCACAGCGACCACATTGATGGCGTAAGCGATTTATTGCGCCACCAAGCTGCACCGGTATATGCACCACAATACGAAAAATTTGATTTTGAGCACATCAAATTGGCAGATGGCGACAGAATAGAATTACCTGATATTGCGCAAAGCTTTCGAGTTATGTGGCTGCCAGGCCACACACTAGGGCATATTGCTTATGTCAACGAAGATTACTTATTCTGCGGAGACACCTTATTTGCTGCGGGCTGTGGGCGGCTATTTGAAGGAACGCCTGCACAAATGCAAGCTTCGCTTGAATCTTTAAAAGAGCTTAGTCCAAATACAAAAGTATTCTGCACCCATGAATACACCACCAAGAACATTGCTTTTGCGCTTACTTTAGAACCGGATAATGCAGACTTACAAACGCGCGCCAGCGTTGTGAAACAGCTTAGGCAGCTACGGCTGCCAAGTTTACCCAGTAATATCGCTTTAGAACTCGCCACCAATCCTTTTTTACGTTGCAATCAAGCAAGCATTATTAAAAATTCGCACGCAGAAAAGTCAGACGCCCTATCCGTTTTTACTGCCATTAGAACTTTAAGAAACCATTATTAATCATCTACATAACATTTACTTATAAAGTATAACTTTCACTTGACGCAGCCATCTTCCATGGCTACCATGGACTTTCGTTAAAAAAGTTGGTAGCCAAATGAAAACACATTCGCGGTTTGTATGTAAAGCGCAAACAAAAGCCAATGCTATGTCCAAGAAAAAAATAGCAATTGGCCTCACAAGCTTATTGTTACTGGCTGCCGGCATGTTTTACTCTTTTAGCGCACTGGCTGATACCAATCTTGCAGGCGTAAAAATTGAATATATCAACGAGCCTAATTTATTAAGTGACCCAGTACAAGAGCTATTGGCAGACATGGATGCAGCGCATGAAAGCGCTACAGACGATACGACAGATAACGATTTATGGGCGCGCATTAAAGATGGCTACGAGCTGCCTGATGTAAAGTCGCCTTACACTAGTACGCATGAACAATGGTACTCAACCCGCCCAGATTATATTCAACGCATGATGGAGCGTAGCCAACGCTACCTATTTCACATTGTTGAAGAAGTACAAAAACGCGGCATGCCTACTGAGATTGCACTTTTACCAATGATTGAGAGTGCGTTTAACCCGCAAGCATATTCCCGCAGTAAAGCCTCTGGCATCTGGCAATTTGTGCCTGCTACTGGCAAGCATTTTGGTCTGCAGCAAAACTGGTGGGTAGATAATCGTCGTGATGTTACCGCTGCAACAGATGCTGCGCTTGATTATTTGCAAAAACTGCATGGCATGTTTGGCTCGTGGGATCTCGCTTTAGCCGCCTATAACGCAGGCGAAGGCACCGTACAGCGCGCGATTGATAAAAATCGTCGACTAGGCTTAGCGACTAATTACCAAAGTTTAAGCTTACCCCCCGAAACACGTAACTATGTACCTAAGCTACAAGCCATTAAAAACATTGTGACTGACCCTGGAAAATATGGTCTCAATATTGCGGCTATGCCTAACCGCCCCTACTTTGCACGGGTAACGACTCCAAAGCAAATCGATGCTAAATTAGCAGCGCAACTAGCTGAAATCTCTTATGAAGAATTCAGTGCACTCAACCCTAGTTACAACCGCCCCATAATTATATCTACGATTACTTCGCAAGGCGAAAAACACCAACTTTTATTACCTGTTTGGGCTGCAGAACGCTTTGTAGACAACCTCGCCAGTTACGACAAACCTCTCACTAGCTGGCAAACTTACAGTGCCAAACGCGGCGAACGCGTGGATAGCATCGCGAAAAAATTTGGCACCAATGTCAGCAGTTTACGCACAGTGAACAGCTTACCTAGCTCTGGCAAGTTACGCACTGCACAAACCATGTTGGTGCCAGCCACCTACAGCGCTACTTATAATGTATCTGCGGACAACAATGTTGAGACCATCAACGCTAGCGACTTGATGGTTAACAATCATGCAAGCAACAATATTGAAATTGATGTAAATGCTGATGAACCTAAGGCAACTCATCGCATCATACACAAAGTTAAAAAGGGTGAAACATTAAATGCGCTTGCCGCAAGGTATGACACCAGCACGCAAAGTTTGAAAGAATTGAACGGATTAAGAAGTACTAAAGTTAAAGTAGGGCAAAACTTAACCATTAAAGAAGGTGGCTTCAAAAAGGCTAGCTTTAAAACGACCAAAGCAAACGCGAACAGAAAAAGCATAAGAAGCAAACACATTAAAACCAACCATAAGTCATCCAAACGTATTCGCGCAAGGTCGCATATTCGATTAAAATAATAGCATATGAAAAATTTAGCATTTCTAATCAACCAGTTTTTAAAAAGAAATGCTAAATATAGAGTCATTGCCACCTGCCTAGTCCTTAGTGCTTGCGGCGACTCTTCCCAAGAGTTAAGCGCACAGGCCTTAAGCAATCTCAACAAATCTTACCCTAGTCAATCAGGTGGCACTTTACTGGATGCCACCATAGGCGAGCCTTCTGGGTTAATCTACATGGTAGCAGGCGAGTCGGCTGCCGGCGCAATATCCTCCAATATCTTCAATAAGCTACTCAAATACGATAAAAATTTAGATTTAGAAGGTGAGCTCGTTGAAGGCTGGCAGGTTTCTAGCGACCAAAAAACCATCACCTTTAAATTAAAGCCCAATCTTAAATGGTCAGATGGAAAACCGCTCACCAGTGCAGATGTATTGTGGACATGGCAGGCCGTTACTGACGAGAAAACACGCAGCCCCTATGCTTCAGATTTTCAGTTGGTTAAAAAAGCCGAAACGCCTGACGCACTGACATTTAGTGTGACTTACGATCAAGCCTATGCGCCTGCACTAGATAGCTGGGCTGGTTTGCAGATATTGCCAAAGCATTTGCTGCAAGGCCAAGACCTACACACCACTGCCTTTGCGCGCAAACCAGTTGGTAGCAACTATTACAAATTGGATAGCTGGGCAAATGGTGAAAATATTAAACTGTCACGCAACCCTTCATCAGTACTTGGCCAAGCTAAAATTGATAACTTGGTGACGCGCATCATTCCAGATTCATCAGCGCAGTTTTTAGAGCTGATGGCAGATAATATTGACAGCATGGGGCTAGACCCGATTAAGTATGTGCGCATTATCCCCGCGCGACCTGAGCTGAAGCAGAAATTAGCACTCTACAAGGAGCTTGGTAATAGCTACACCTATATGGGCTTTAACCTCAAACGTAAGCCTTATGATGACGTTCGCGTGCGCAAAGCCATTAACTACGCCATTGATAAACAAGAAATTATTGATGGTGTGTATTTAGGTTTGGGTATTGATATTGCTTCGCCTTATAAGCCTGGCACACGCTGGAGCAATCCTGATTTAAAACCCTATCCTTACGACCCAAAAAAAGCAAAAGTATTATTAAAAGAAGCAGGATTTACCGACATTGACGGTGATGGCGTGTTAGAGCGTGATGGAAAGCCATTTAGCTTTGAAATTCTGACCAATCAAAACAAAGAACGCGAAAAGTCTGCCGTGTTAATTCAGCGTCGCTTAAAAAACGTGGGAATACAAGCGAATGTCCGTGCCATTGAGTGGGCCAGTTTTATCAGTCGTTTTATTAAAACGGGCGATTTCGACGTGGTAATTTTGGGTTGGGGACTAGGGCTAGATCCAGACCAATTCAATATTTGGCATTCCAGCCAACAAGCCCCAGGCCAATTTAATTTTATTGGTTACAATAACCCCAGCATCGATAAGTTACTCGAGCAAGGCCGCACAGAATTGAACCCCGATAAACGCCAGAAAATTTATCATGAATTTGCACGTGTTTTGCTTGAGGATAGCCCAATTGTGTATTTGTCGGCAGGCTACGGATTAAGCGCGATTCACAAGCGCGTGAAAGGTATTGAAAACCCTGCCCCGCCAGCTGGTGTGGGCTGGAATACTTACGACTGGTATATTCCTGAGCCGTTAAGACGGCCTGTATCTGGCAGAACAGAAATAAGCGCTAACTAAATATTTATAAAAATTTATATGCTTAAATATCTCATTAAACGCGTGTTATGGATGATTCCTTTGTTAATAGGGATTAGCTTAATTTCGTTCTTTATTATGCACTTAGCGCCGGGAGACATTACCAATAATGAAGCTTCGTTCAACCCAAAAACCAGTGAGGAATCGCGCCAAAAATTGCGCGAACTGTACAATTTAGATAAGCCAGTGATTGTGCAATATGGCTTGTGGCTGAAGCGCATGACCACCTTAGATTTTGGCAACTCTTTCGCCAGCCACCAAAAACCTGTATTTTGGCAAACAAGAGACAAAGACGGCAATGTCACAAAAGGCATGATCCAAGAAGCGTTGCCAATTACCTTGATGATTAATGTTTTAGGCTTAATCATTACACTCACATTAGCGATTCCACTAGGTATTATCGCTGCAAGAAAATATGGGTTCTGGCAAGATAAATCCATTACGCTATTCAATTTTATCGGCTTTTCTATTCCTGGTTTTTGGCTGTCTTTATTACTGATGTATTGGCTAGGCGTAGTGAACAATTGGCTGCCAATTTCTGGATTGCACAGTATTAATTACGATACTTTCGACACTTGGGGCAAAGTTAAAGATAGCTTAAGCCATTTATTTTTACCCGTCATCATTCCTTCTATTACAGGCCTAGCAGGTATTACACTATTTGTTAAAAATGGGATGTTAGATGTGTTCCATCAAGATTACATCACAACGGCTAGGGCTAAAGGTCTAAGCGAACATCAAGTCGTTTATACCCACGCTTTAAGAAACGCTCTGCTACCACTTATCACTATTGTTGGCTTATCAATCCCTGGCTTAATCGGTGGCTCAGTCATTGCAGAAACCATATTCGCCATCCCTGGTATGGGCAAACTATTTTTTGATGCGGTGATGATGCGTGATTTTCCAGTGATTATGGGCATTTTGACCATCGGCTCAGCGCTTACATTAATAGGTAATTTAATTGCCGATATTGCTTATGCTTGGGCAGATCCGCGCGTGCGCCGTGGCGTAATGAGAGATTAAACGCAATGAACAAAAGCTTATTGCAAAGAGCCTTACAAAACCCTTTATCTAAAGCTGGCTTCGTCATTATCGTGTTGGTGTTTTTACTGGCCATGTTGGCGCCAGTTATTGCACCCTACGATCCCAATGACATTAATGTAAAAGCCATTTTACTTTCGCCTTCATGGCAACACTGGATGGGGACGGATGGCCTGGGCCGCGACGTACTCAGTCGTATGCTTTACGGAGGCCGTATTTCCTTGTTGGTGGGCTTAGTCGCTGTTGGCATTTCCACTGCCATCGGCATCCTGCTGGGTGCCATCGCTGGCTATTATCGTGGCTGGGTAGATACTTTAATCATGCGCTTGGTCGACGTTATGCTGTCTATCCCTAGTTTTTTTCTTATTCTCGCCGTAATCGCTTTTTTAACACCTTCTATCATCAACGTGATGATAGTGATTGGCCTGACCTCTTGGATGGGCGTTACACGCTTAGTGCGTGCAGAGTTTTTAAGTTTAAGTGGGCGTGAATTTGTATTGGCATCGCGTACCTTAGGCGCAAAAGATGCACGCTTAATCTTTACCCACTTATTGCCCAACAGCCTGACACCCATTATTGTCAGCTCAGTTTTAGGCGTGGCTGGCGCGGTGTTAATGGAATCTGGCTTGAGCTTTCTAGGGCTGGGCGTGCAAGCACCGCAGGCTTCATGGGGCAACATTCTCACCGATGGGAAAGACTATATCCAATTCGCTTGGTGGCTATCCCTGTTCCCTGGTTTGGCGATTTTAATTACCGTATTGGGGTATAATTTGCTTGGTGAGGGCTTGCGTGATGCGCTTGACCCGCGCAGTGAAAATAATAGATAAGTTAGCAGATAGGATGGCATGATGGGATTTTTAGCAGGTAAAAGAATATTAATTGCAGGCTTACTTAGCAATCGAAGCATTGCTTATGGCATTGCAGGTGCCATGAAGCGTGAAGGTGCTGAGCTGGCCTTTACCTACCAAATGGAAAAGCACGCACAGCGCGTGGCCGATTTGGCAGCAGATTTTGGTTCTAAAATTATATTGCCATGTGATGTAGCGGAAGATGCACAAATTGACGCCCTCTTCCCAGCGCTTGCTAAACACTGGGATGGCTTAGATGGCTTAGTGCACTCACTAGCTTTTGTACCAAAAGTTGCACTTGAGGGTGACTATTTAGATGCAGTCAACCGCGAATATTTTAGAATCGCCCACGACATCAGTTCGTATAGTTTTTCTGCCCTTGCCAAAGCAGCTTACCCCATGATGCAAGGTCGCAACGGCAGCCTACTGACGCTTTCTTACTTGGGTGCCGAGCGTACCATGCCTAACTACAACGTGATGGGTGTCGCCAAGGCCAGTTTAGAGGCTAACGTACGCTACTTAGCACAAAGCCTAGGCCCTAGGGGCATCCGCGTTAATGCGGTGTCTGCAGGCCCTATAAAAACGCTTGCAGCCTCTGGCATTGCTGACTTTGACAAAATGATCGGCTTTAATGAGCGTCATGCCGCGCTGCGCCGTAATGTCACCATTGAAGAAGTGGGCAATACTGCCGCATTTTTATGCAGTGACTTAGCCTCAGGCATTACTGGTGAAATTACTTATGTCGATGGTGGTATGAACATCACTGCTGCAGGCCAAATAGACTAATCAAAACATATGCCTTACAGGCCTTATGGATATTGGCCTCCAGAGCATATTGTTTTAACACGTAAAAAGAGCCGATGCCAGAAATATAATTCTGGCATCGGCTCTTTCAATCTCTATCATCACTACTGGCTAGAAGTTTCCAGTAATTTACGATTCACCACAATGTCACTTTTCGCTTTAAGCGATTTACCATAGGCGCTCACGTATTCAGCAGTAATCGCATCCTGCAGTTCAGCTTCAGCAGCTTTTTTAGCCTCCTCATCTGACGATAGGGCGTTGTCTACACGGCTCACTTGTACAATGGAGTAACTATTTTTACCATTCATAAAACCTATGTAGCCCGGTAATTTGCTGCTATCCACTTTATAAGCATTGTTCATGACAATATCGGTGAAACCTTGTGCATTTTTTCTATCTACCGTCACCGTTGGAATCCACTCTAAATCGTCTACTGCACTATCATCAAGGGCCGCGCCTGCTTTCAGCTTAGCTAAAGCCGCTTCGCCCTTCTCTGTGACTAGCTTTTCTGCTGCTTCCAGTTTAAGCAAAGCTTCAATGCCGCCCTTAACCTCATCAAAAGTACGTGGCGCAGAGGCTTTGTACTCTAACACGCGTGCTGATACTAAATTATTGGCAGAAACTTCTACTGCTTCTGAATTGCGCTTTTCTTTTAACACCTCATCTGCGAACACCAAGCCAATCAGTTTTTCACTTTTAAAAAATTTAGCGCCATCTTCACGACTGAGCCAGCCACTTTGTTGCAATTGAATACCAAACTTTTCAGCGACAGGTTTTAAACTACCCGATTGCTCATAGACAGTATTGCTGAATTCTTCGGAAAGCTCTGCATATTTGGCTTGCGCTTTTTGCCAGCTAAGCTCGCCTTTAATTTGCGCTTTCATACTATCAAATGAGGTGCTTTGACCTGTAAGACCAGTCACTTTAATAATATGATAACCAAACTCAGATTCTACAATGTCGCTGATTTGATTCACTTTCATACTGAACGCAGCTTCTTCAAACGGCTTTACCATCGCACCACGCGCAAAACTACCCAAATCACCACCTTTGGTGGCTGACCCTGGGTCTTGCGAGTGTTTAGTGGCCAGTTCTTCAAATAATTTTGGATTTTTCTTCAATTGTGCCAATAAGTCGGCTGCTTTTTCTTTAGCTGCGGCTTTCTCTTGTGCAGTCGCACCTACGCCAAAGCCAATTAAAATATGACTGGCTTGACGCTGCTCGTCACCTTGAAATTTTTCTGCGTTTTCCTGATAAAACTGTTTCACTTCTTCATCGGATACTAAAGTTTGTGCTACTAAGCCTGCCGCCGATAACAAAGCAAACTCCAACTTAACTTGCTCTGGTGTTTTGAATTTGGCTTTGTGCAGCTCGTAGTAAGCTTTTACTTCCTCTGGCGTTACTTTTACTTGTTTAATAAACTCTGCGGTTTTAATATCTGCCACGCTAATATCGCGCTGTTGATGTGCAAATTTCAGGGTTTGTTCAGCTACGCTTTTTGGCACGAATACCAAATTAGATATGCCTTCGCGCGCTTGCTGCGTTAACATGTCGGCACGCCTGTCGTTCTCAAACCTGGACGCGGTTAACCTGTTTTGTTCAAGGGTTTTTTGGTACAACACTTCAGAAAATTTACCGTTTTCTTGAAACTCTGGCATACCCAAAATATGCTGACTTAGTTGCTCATCGCTAATTTTAAAATTCGCATCAACAATTTCTTTGTTCACCAAGCGTCGCGTAATTAAACCATCTAATACAGATTGCTTCAGCTCAGCACTTTCCAACATAGCAGCGTCCACTTTTTGACCTTGCGATTGCAAGCGATCACGCACCGTATCTACCGCATTGCTGTATTCCTGAATGGATATTTTATCGCCATTTACTTTAGCTACGGCCACATTGCTACCCGCATCGTTTAGGTAAGAATCAATACCAAATAATGCGAATGGAATGGTAATAAGCGCCAAAATAACTTTAGCCAACCAGCCTTGGGTGTGTTTTCTAATTGCTTCTAACATGCTTCACTCTCTATCATTTTTACTGGATTTTTCTTACCGCAACATTATATAACAGTTGTAACAAAGCTTCTTGTAATTGATGGTGATGATGTGCAATTAGTTCTTGCGCGATGTGCAAAAAGCGTAAACTTGCTAAAACAACTTGCACTGCAGACCATATACATTACAACTTGAGGCTAACGTATAAAGCAATAAAAAAGCGAGCTAAGAAGCTCGCTTTTTTATAAATTGGCGGAGTGGACGGGACTCGAACCCGCGACCCCCGGCGTGACAGGCCGGTATTCTAACCAACTGAACTACCACTCCAGTTTTACTACTATCTACAACTACTCACACATGAACCTCAACATTACACACTTCAAAATGAAAGAGTGCTAAAAAATCTAGCACTCTTAATCAAATTTCGAGGCGATGTGTGTTAGTTTTGGTGGGTGCTAACGGGGTCGAACCGCTGACATTCGCCTTGTAAGGGCGACGCTCTACCAACTGAGCTAAGCACCCTACGTGCTTTATTTACCTAAAATAAAGCATATAACTAACTCAATTTGCTGATTAATTGCTTAACCAGCAAAGACCATTAGTTTACAGCATCTTTAAGCGCTTTACCAGCCCTAAACTTAGGAGAATTTGCCGCTTTGATTTTAATTGTAGCGCCAGTACGAGGATTACGGCCATTACGCGCTTCGCGCTTGCCCACATAAAATGAACCGAAACCAATTAAAGTAACCAAGTTACCTTTCTTAAGTGCTGCAGTAATTGCATCTGTTGTCGCGTCTAAAGAACGGCCAGCCGCAGCTTTTGAAATACCAGCAGCTTTTGCAATTTGATCAATCAATTCTGATTTGTTCACGAGTAATCCCCTCTAATGTTATTCACTGAAATAACAGGGCAAAATTATTAATGTCCTGTTATGACTTTATATCAAGCTACAAAAGCCTCTGTCAAGGCTTTGCAGCTTATTTTGCGTAATTATTCAAAATAAATATCAATCTCACGCAATTAATTAGTGTGTTACTGGTACTTTCTCGTCACCTACGGTATCAGCTACCACCGCAGCAACTTCAACCGCTTTCTCCTCCAGAGGCTGTGGCATCCTCTCCAAAGCCAACTCCAACACTTGATCTATCCATTTTACCGGGTGAATTTGTAGATGATTTTTAATGTTTTCTGGAATATCCACCAAATCTTTGACGTTGGCTTCAGGGATTAGCACGGTTTTAATGCCGCCACGATGTGCTGCTAGCAATTTCTCTTTTAAACCACCAATTGGCAACACTTCGCCGCGCAACGTAATTTCACCCGTCATCGCCACGTCTGCACGCGCTGGAATGCCCGTCAGGACTGAAACCAGCGCCGTTGTCAGGCCAATACCCGCACTGGGGCCATCTTTAGGTGTGGCGCCCTCTGGCAAGTGGATGTGGATGTCTTTTTTTTCATAAAAGTCTTCCGCGATGCCTAGACGCTTGGCACGGCTACGCACCACACTCATGGCTGCCTGGACCGATTCTTGCATCACATCGCCTAGCTTACCAGTAGTAATGGTTTTGCCTTTACCTGCCAGCATCACCGCTTCTATTGTCAGTAATTCGCCACCCACAGAAGTCCAGGCTAGGCCAGTAACCTGCCCTACTTGGTTTTCTTTAGCAGCAATACCGTAGTCATAGCGGTATACACCCAAATATTTATCTAGGTTTTTAGGCGTGACACTGATCTTTTTGACAGTTTTGCTGGCATCTTCAGTAGCAGTTTTAGCTTTTTTAATGCTAGTTTTATCCAACAACAGCTCTTTCACCACTTTGCGGCATACTTTAGCAATTTCTTGCTCTAAACGCCGCACGCCTGCCTCGCGCGTGTAGTAGCGCTCCATGTCGCGTATTACTGTTTCTGGCAAAGCAATTTCTGTCGCTCTTAAACCATGTGTTTTAAGCTGTTTTGGCAGCAAATATTTCATGGCGATATTAATTTTTTCGTCTTCGGTATAACCTGCCAGCCGAATAATTTCCATCCTATCTAACAAAGGCGCAGGAATGTTCATACTATTGGCGGTAGCCACAAACATCACGTCAGACAAGTCGTATTCAACTTCAACATAATGATCTGCAAACGTATGATTCTGCTCAGGATCAAGCACTTCCAATAAAGCAGATGAGGGATCGCCGCGCATGTCTTGACCCATTTTATCCACTTCATCCAGCAGAAATAAAGGATTTTTTACCGCGACCTTGGTCATGCTTTGCATGACTTTACCCGGCATAGAGCCAATATAAGTGCGGCGATGGCCACGAATCTCTGCCTCGTCACGCACACCGCCCAAGGCCATGCGCACGAATTTGCGATTGACTGCCTTGGCAATACTTTGTCCGAGTGAAGTTTTACCTACCCCGGGCGGACCTACCAAGCACAGAATAGGTGCTTTAAGCTTGCCAACACGTTGTTGCACCGCCAAGTACTCTACAATCCGTTCTTTAACTTTTTCAAGGCCATAATGATCTGCATCCAGAATTGCTTCAGCTGCGTTTAAATCTTTGCTAATTTTGGTTTTTTTCTTCCAAGGCAAACCAACCAAAGTGTCAATATAATTGCGCACCACAGAAGCTTCGGCCGACATTGGTGACATCATTTTAAGTTTTTTCAACTCGGCATTTACTTTGGCATGCGCTTCTTTGCTCATGCCAGAGTTTTTAATGCGCGCTTCTAGCTCGTCCATCTCGGCGTTTTCATCTTGTTCGCCCAGCTCTTTTTGAATAGCTTTTACTTGCTCATTCAAATAATATTCGCGCTGACTTTTCTCCATCTGGCGCTTGACGCGCCCACGAATACGCTTCTCTACTTGCAGAATATCAATTTCGGATTCCATCAAGTGCAGCAAATGCTCTAAGCGTTCAGTCACGCTGAGCATTTCAAGAATTTTTTGTTTCTCGTCGAGTTTTAGGGTTAAATGCGCAGAGATAGTATCGGCCAAACGACCTGCATCATTAATGGTGGCGAGTGATGCCAGAATTTCCGGGGGGATTTTTTTGTTGAGCTTAACGTATTGATCAAACTGGGTGAACACCGTGCGCATCAACGCTTCGGTTTCACTTTCATCTTCAATTGGGTCGTTAATTTTTTCTGCTTTGGCTAAAAAGCATTCCTCGGTTTCTACAAATTCAGAAACACGCACACGATGTAAGCCTTCTACCAGCACTTTCACCGTGCCATCAGGTAGCTTCAGCATTTGCAAAACAGTGGCTAATGTACCAATTTCGTATAAATCATCTGCGTCAGGCTCATCTTTATTGGCAGATTTTTGCGCAACCAGCAAAATTTGTTTATTGCCCTCAGAGGCAATTTCTAACGCCTTTACCGATTTGGTGCGGCCTACAAATAGCGGAATCACAAGATGTGGATACACCACCACGTCACGAAGCGGCAGCAACGGCATCAAGCCATGTTGGGTGGGATGGCTGGTTTGAGATTCGTTTTCAGACAAAGACTGTTCAATCATAAAATACTTTCAAATTCACACAGGTAAGCGCCTGTGCTTTTAAGTTGGGAACATTCTTTGATAGTTCAAGGGCTAAAAGCGACTAAATTATGCGCCAAAGCTTATAAACACTATAAACCACCTAGTTTTATTTGCAATAGCCTAAGGTGGCAAAATGCTTGAATGGAGTAATGCAGGCAGACAGTGTTGTTTAGTTGGTAAATCTAAAACAAATGACTTGGTTTGCTGACTTAATTAGCGTTTTCGGCCACTTTTACGGTGTCATTTTTAGGGTTATCTTGATAAATCATCAACGGCTGCGATACACCTAATATCGTGCCTTCATCAATCACAACTTTGCTCAAATTTTCAATCGATGGTAAATCATACATCACTTCAAGCAAGGCGTGCTCCATAATTGAGCGCAAGCCACGCGCGCCAGTTTTACGCTCAAGTGCTTTTTGCGCGATGACATGCAAGGCAGATTCTCTAAACTCCAGATCTACACCTTCCATTTTAAACAACTTAATATATTGTTTAGTAAGCGCATTTTTTGGTTCAGTTAATATCGTCATTAACGCTGCCTCATCGAGTGTTTCCAATGTTGCAACCACAGGTAAACGGCCAATAAACTCTGGAATAAGTCCAAATTTAATCAAATCCTCCGGCTCTACTTCTTGCAATATTTTACCAATGTTTTGCGAGTCATCTTTACTCTTTACTTCTGCGCCAAAACCAATGCCGCCCTTTTCTGAGCGTCTGCGAATCACTTTATCTAGGCCATCAAACGCGCCACCACAAATAAACAGGATGTTAGTAGTATCTAACTGCACAAATTCTTGATTAGGATGTTTACGGCCGCCTTGTGGCGGCACAGAAGCCACAGTGCCTTCGATGAGCTTTAACAGCGCTTGCTGCACGCCTTCGCCAGAGACATCACGCGTAATTGAAGCGTTTTCAGATTTGCGTGAAATTTTGTCAACTTCATCAATATATACAATACCGCGTTGCGCTTTTTCGATGTCATAGTCACATTTTTGCAGCAATTTTTGCATAATGTTTTCAACGTCTTCACCCACATAACCCGCTTCGGTGAGTGTAGTCGCGTCGGCCATCACAAATGGCACATCTAGCATGCGCGCCAACGTTTGTGCCAATAAGGTCTTACCTGAGCCAGTTGGTCCAATCAGCAAAATATTGCTTTTTTGAATTTCAACGTCGTCTTTGCTTACATTTTGGGTGCTGGTGTTTTGGGAAATATGATTGTGACCAAGGCGTTTGTAGTGGTTATACACTGCAACAGATAAATTCTTTTTAGCTTGAGTTTGACCAATCACATATTGATCTAAAATAGCGCAAATTTCTTGCGGCGTAGGTAAAGACTTATCGGTTGGTTTGATATCACTTAGGCTTTGTACCTCTTCTTTGATGATGTCGTTGCATAAATCAACGCATTCATCGCAGATAAATACAGAAGGACCTGCAATGAGTTTTTTGACTTCGTGCTGGCTTTTGCCGCAAAAAGAGCAATAAAGTAATTTTTCACCTTCGGCTTTTGTGGCCATGCAAATCCCTAATTCTTACTAAACATCTAAAAAACTACGCAACACATCTTATTACGGTTGGACGCGATTAGCAATTACCTTGTCGATCATGCCGTATTTCACTGAGTCTTCTGCACTCATAAAATTATCACGCTCAGTATCACGATCAATCTCTTCAACGCTTTTACCTGTGTGGTGCGCCAAAATAGCATTCAACTTACCACGTAAATACATAATTTCTTTGGCGTGAATTTGGATATCGGTCGATTGACCAGAAAAACCGCCCGATGGCTGGTGGATCATCACGCGCGAGTTAGGCAAACTAAAACGTTTATCTTTAGCGCCTGCAGCTAATAAAAACGCGCCCATACTTGCCGCTTGGCCAATACACAAGGTGCTTACGTCTGGCTTAACAAATTGCATCGTGTCATAAATCGACATACCTGCAGTTACTGAGCCACCTGGTGAGTTAATGTAAAGCGAAATGTCTTTGTCTGGGTTTTCAGCTTCTAAAAACAATAACTGCGCGACGACTAAATTAGCTGTCATGTCATTGACTGGACCAATTAAAAAAATCACACGTTCTTTTAGTAAACGCGAATAAATGTCATAAGAGCGTTCACCGCGACCACTCTGTTCGATGACCATCGGGATAAGGCCCAAACCTTGCGGCTCGGTCATGTTATAAGCTTGCTGGTCATTCATATTATTTACGTTCATTATCATTGCCTAGTGAAATTTAGGATGCATTTACCATTAGTAGGCTTAACTCATTAGTAAGTTTAACTAGCCATTAATTCATCGAATTTGATTTTTTTTGCAGTCACTTTGGCTTTTTCTAGCACCCAGTTCACTACATTTTCTTCAGTAGCCAGCGCCGCTGGCTCATCCAAGCGTTTTACATCGGCGTAATACCATTGCACTAATTCTTCTGGCTTCTCGTAGCTATTTGCAAAAGCATCTACTACGGCACGTACTTGATCAGCATTGGCTTGCAAGTTATTGCTATTCACAATTTCACTTAAAATGAGGCGCAAAGTTGTGCTACGTTTGGCTTGCTCATCAAACATGGCAGGCTCTAGCTGAATATCTTTAGCAGGCATGCCGCGTTGTTGCAGGTTTTGCGCAGTCATCTGCATCATGCGATTAACCTCTACGCCAATCAGTGTTTTTGGCACTTCTAATTTTGATTCTGCGATCAAGGCTTGGAACACAGCTTCTTTAACACGTGCTTTAACGCGCTTTTCTACTTCTTGCTCTAAACTTAACTTAATTTCTGCACGCATGGTTTTTACATCACCATCCGCCACGCCTAAGCTTTTAGCAAATTCCGCATCTACTTTGGGTAATACAGGTTGCGATACGCTGTTAAACGTAACTTCATAGCTGACTTTTTTACCAGCCAGTTGTGCTTGGTTGTAATCTTTTGGGTAAGTTATATCAAATTGCTTCACCTCACCTGTTTTGGCGCCGATTAACGCTTCATCAAACACAGGAATACGCCCAGGCTCACCCAGCACTAAATCCATGCCTTGACCTGCAGTATCTTCTACTTGCTGTCCGTCAATGCTCGCTTTCAAGCTGATATTGACGCGGTCATCCTTTTTGGTGGCGCGCTTTACTGGCTCATAACTGGTTCTTTGTTTCACTAACACTTCAATCGTTTTTTCAACATCTGCATCAACTACTTCCAGTGTTGGTTTTTCCAGTTTGAGCTTGCTTAAATCGCCCAATTTTACTTCTGGAAACACTTCAAACGTCGCAACATACTCTAACTCAGTTGCCGCATCGGCAAATGGCTTATGTTCAATATTAGGAAACCCTGCGACACGCAATTTATTTTCTTCAACTGCATCACCAAAGCTAGTCTCAACCGCTTTTGAATATACTTCATCGCGCACTTGGTCGCCATAATGCTGATTGACCAAACCAATTGGGGCTTTGCCAGGCCGAAAGCCTGAAAATTTAGCCGTGCGTGAAATTTGGCTGAGGCGTTGTTTAATTTGACCTTCTAATGGCGCCAAAGGCACCTTCACGGTCATGCGACGCTCTAAATTACTGATTGTTTCAACAGATGCTGCCATGCTGCGTTTCCTGTAAAAATTGTATTCTCTAATGAGAAAACCGTTAATTATTGGTGCGAAAGGAGAGACTCGAACTCTCACGCCTTACAGCGCTGGAACCTAAATCCAGTGCGTCTACCAATTCCGCCACTCTCGCATTTGATTCGGCGCATTTTCATGCGCATTTGACTTAGGCTATTATGCCAAAATCGATAAGTCGCATATTGTATCTCAAGTTTGCCACATTTGATAAGCGAAATTAGCAGTGCCAATAGTTATCCCAATACTTATTGATTGACAAGCAAGCCTTGCCGATAGCAAGATACAGGCTAACATTAACCATTTAAGAATAATTGTAAGAAACATTATGCAAAATACCACTAACACCAACGAAACCAGCATGCTGCGCGCCGAGCTAGAGCTTTTAATGAAAGAGCGTGAAAATTTACTGATTATTGCAGGCGCCTCAGCAGGCTTGATTGCCGAGCTAAATACGCACGATTTGCCAATTCGCACTGTGGAAGCTGCTGATTTACTGGCTACCACTATTAATAAGCTTTCTGAAGAAACGCTGCAAGATGCGCTTAATTCAGTGCATGCCAGCATCGAACGCTAAGCGTTAAACATCAGCATTATCTAAGCATGTCTTCATTTGAGCAAGTCTGTAGCCCGCATGGATACTAGCTATCGAGCCATGTCTAAACCACACGCACATCAAAGCCAAGCTAAATTAACGAAAATTATCGCTATTTGCTTCATTGTGCCCGCATTATTTACAGCCTGTGCGAAAGAAAAATATCAAGCAAAACCAATTGACCAGCAACAAACTACCGCGAAAATTTTTGCTAAAGACCCGCTGAGTGCTGATTTTAAGGTTTATTTAATCAAGCAAGGGTATAAAGAAAGCGAACTGCCATTCACCAGCTGGGGCTTGCATGAATTGACTTTAAGTGCACTGTATCATCACACTAAGCTAGATGTATCAAAAGCGCAATTAGCGCTTGCCAACGCACAGCTAGATACAGCCAAACTAAAACAGAACCCAACGCTTAGCGGCAGTATTGCACTTAGCGACCAAGCCAACGAAGATATTCGACCTTGGGCGTATGGTTTGAATGTAAAAATCCCGATTGAAACGGCGGGCAAACGAGAGATAAGAGTTGAGGAGGCCCAGCACTTACAAGAGATGGCGCGCATTGACGTAGCGGACACCGCATGGCAATTGCGTAGCCAAATTGCCAAAGACTTGTTGCGTTACCATGAAAACATCGCGCGTCAAACCCTACTACAACAAGAAATAAGCAAGCAAACTGATATCATCAACATGCTAGAAAAGCGGGTGGCCGTTGGCATGTTATCGAATACAGATGTGCTTTCCAGCAAACTTTTGTTACAGGCAAAAAAAGATGCTTTGAGTGCAGAGCAAGCGGCCAGCCAAGAAATTCGGATCAATCTAGCTGCCGATGCTGGGCTGACACTGGAAAAATTTGATCAGCTTAAAATTAAACCACTTACATATAACCCATTAGAAATTGACGCCATGCCAACCGAACATGCGCAAACATTCACACCTGATACTCTAAAAAATTTACAAGAAAAAGCCTTGCTAAACCGCTTAGACATTCGCCGTGGGTTAGAAAGATATGCTGCAGCTGAAGCCAAAATCAAGTTAGAGGTTGCCAAACAAACGCCCGACATTACCATTACACCAGGCTTTATTTTTGAGTTTGGCGATAAAATTTGGTCACTGGGGTTTGCCAGCTTGCTTAATTTGCTGAATAAAAACCAAACCCTAATTGCCGAAGCAACACAACTGCGCGAGATTGAAGGCGCGGAATTTGAGGCTTTACAAGCGAGTGTGATTAGCAACTTAAACCAAGCGCATGCTCGCTTAACAGCAGCACAACAAAATCTTATCAACGCTAAGTTACAACAAACCGCACAGCAAAACTATTTGCAAAAGTTAAATAAACAGTTTGCCGCAGGCGCGTTAGATAAGCTGGAACTATCGCAAGCGACACTGCAGGCTCAACTGGTTGACACGAAAGTGCTTACAACCCAATTTGAAGTGTTAAAAGCTGCCAATGAGATAGAAGATATATTACAAATACCGCTCACTGAAAAGCAGCCGCCTTTCGACAATATTTTGTCTTGGATTAAGTAGAGTCAAATGATGAATAGAAAAACTACACTAGTTATTGCCTTACAAGCCGTACTCATTGTCACCCTATTTTGGGTGCTGGTGTTTTATGGCAAAGATGAATACGAGGCCTACCAAAACGAACAAGAAGAAGAAATTGAAAGCTTAAACCGCGTAAGCACCAACGAAGGGATTAATATTGTCAGCCTAACGCCTGCAACTCAGAAAAACAGTGGCATACAGACCGTTAAAGTCAATGGCGCAAATTTTCAAGGGGAGATTAAAAGTTTTGGTAACGTGATAGCTATTGATAGTTTAATCGAAGCAAAATCGCGCTATTTGAGCCTGAAGTCAGAAATCGCCATTGCAAAGTCGGCCAGTACAAACAATCTACTACAATATCAACGCTTAAAGACGCTTAACGACGATGACAAAAATGTGTCAGACCAAGCTTTGCAAGCTGCTCTAGCCAATGTGCAAGCAGATAAAGCGAGAGTTAGTGCTAACGAATTACAGCTTAATAATTTACAAACCAACACTAAATTACTATGGGGTGTATCACTGGCAAACTTAGCGTTTGCCGATAACTTGCCGCCACATTTAGCGCATTTGCTAACTAGAAAAAATGTACTAATTCAAATTAGTTTGCCACTCAGTTCGGGCACGCCTAAACAAAGTAGCAGCGTCGATGTGACGCCCCTGAATGCATCAATGCAACCTATTCAAGCCGTATATATATCACCCGCCACCCAAAGTGATATTAGCGGCTTTGGCAAAACCTTTTACTATAGTGCGCCTGGTGACTTATTGCGCACAGGCATGCGCGTGAACGTAGTCAAAGCATCTGCAGCCGGCAATGCCGCAAGCGGCGTGGTCATCCCCAGTAACGCCGTAGTGTGGTATGCCGGCAAAGCATGGGCCTACTTTAAAACTGGGCAAGATAAAGACCATGTTCAATTTATCCGCAAACCCATCAGCACCGATACCGAAGTGGATGAAGGCTGGTTTAACCAAGGCCTTGCAGAAAATAGCGAAGTTGTGGTGAGTGGCGCACAACTGTTGCTTTCGGAAGAGTTTAAATATCTTATCAAAAACGAGAATGAAGATTAAATTGAATAATTTAATCGAAATTTTAGTGCAGACTCAGATCGTCAAGCGATGTGACGTCGGTGCTAAATTTAGGATTAAGAATTAAAGTATGATGTCTGCCCTCGTTCGTTTCTCCATCCGCTTTTACGGTGTAATCATTGGCTTAGCCAGTCTACTGGTGTTTTATGGCATTTATAGCCTGACCCGCAGTAATTTAGATGTGTTTCCTGAATTTTCACCTACACAGATTATTATTCAAACTGAATCCCCTGGCCTATCGGCAGAGTTAGTTGAAAGCTTGGTTTCGCAACCGATTGAAGCGAGTATTGCGGGTACTGTAGGTGTTGCTGATATGCGCTCACAATCAATTCCTGGCCTATCGATTGTGACAGTGATTTTTAATGAAGATACGGATATATACAGAAATAGGCAGGTGGTAGCAGAGCGTTTAAGCACGCTGACCAACCAAATTCCGCAGGGCATTACACCCAATATCACCCCGCTCACTTCAAGCGCCAGTACTGTGCTGGGATTTGGCCTCACCAGCAAAAAACGAAGCCTGATGGAGCTACGCACACTCGTCGACTGGACTATCACGCCACATTTGTTGTCGATTCCTGGCGTGGCAGATGTCAACGTATTTGGCGGCGAGGTACGGCAGTTTCAGGTACACGTTGATCCAGCAAAACTGCTGCAATATCAACTTAATATCAATGACGTCGTTTTGGCTACGCAAAAAGCTACGGGCGTTTCGGGCGCAGGGTTTATTCAAAATAGCAACCAGCGCATTATTATCAATACCGAAGGCCAAGCAACCAATACTGCAACGTTGGCCAAAGCCACGATTACCCATAAAAATGGCCTCAGCATTAAGCTGGGCGATGTTGGCAAGGTGGTAGAAGGCGCTGCGCCCTCCATTAGCGCAGCAGCCATAGACGGGGAAACGGGCATTTACTTATCGGTACAAGGACAGCTGGGAGCCAACACCCATGCGGTTACCCAAGCCATTGAATCTGCGCTGCAAGAACTAAAACCCGGCTTACAGAACGAGCAGGTGACGTTGCATGAAGGTTTGTTTCGCCCTGCCAACTTTATTGAAACCGCGATTAAAGGCGTGCGTACCGACATTCTCATTGGCTCGATTTTAGTCATCACTATTCTGTTCCTATTTTTGTTTAACGCACGCACTGCATTTATCTCGGCCACAGCTATTCCACTATCATTGCTCACTGCTATTGTAGTGTTAAGTTATTTTAATATTGGCTTAAATATCATGGTATTAGGTGGCTTAGCTATTGCATTAGGTGAGGTTGTAGATGACGCTATTATTGACACTGAGAACATATTCCGTCGCTTGCGCGAAAACCGCACCCTCGCCTCACCGTTGCCGATTCATGAGGTCGTTTACAACGCCTCTATGGAAGTGCGTAGCTCAGTGCTCTATGCAACCATCATCGTTGTGTTGGTGTTTATGCCGCTGCTTACATTATCTGGGGTGGCAGGCAAGTTATTCGCACCTTTGGGCTTTGCCTACATTACGGCGATTTTAGCCTCATTAGTGATTGCGCTGACACTCACGCCCGCGCTTTGTTACTTGATGTTAGGTAGGGCTAACTTAGACGCAGAAGATCCGCCGATGATTAAATTCATTAAAGTGCGTTACGTGAAACTGCTGTACACAATCGAAAAGCAATATAAAACCATCATCGCAGTCAGCTTTCTGTTGATTGCACTTGGACTTGGTATTTTGCCATTATTTAAAAGCCAGTTTATCCCTGCCCTGCACGAAGGCCATTTCATTATGCACATGACCGCCGTGCCAGGCACTTCAGAGAAAGAATCGCTACGTTTAGGTAAACAAGTCGCCAAAGTACTAGGCAACATAAAGGGCGTAAAATCAGTCACGCAATGGGTGGGGCGCGCGCAGAATGGCGCAGATACCTTTGGCACACATTACAGTGAGTTTGAAATCGAAATCGGCACGCTGTCGGGGCAAGAACAAGACCGCATTTTGGCGGATATCCGTGAAGAATTAGCCGGTGAAGCAGAAGACCAAGATGGCGATGGCGTGGCGGAGATTGGCTTTGTCGGCGTAAATTTTGCCATCAACACATTCTTAACAGAACGCATAGAAGAAACCATTTCTGGCTATGCCGCCAGCACTGTGATTAACATATATGGCAACGACTTGGACGCATTAGACCGCGATGCACAAAAGATTGCTGGTTTGGTCTCCAGTATTAAAGGCGCCAGCGATGTGCTGGTGCAATCGCCGCCCGGCACCCCACAAGCAGTGATTCGGCTGCGCCCAGACAAACTGGCCGTATGGGGGTTGCAGACGACCGATGTGTTAGACACCATACGCGCCGCGCATGAAAGCCTGCCGGTGGCACAAGTGTATATTGGCAGTCGCGTAGTGGGTGTCAGCGTGGTGCTCGAAGAAGAAGCGCGCGATGACATAGAAGATATTGGCAACATTCCACTGTTTAACTCAGATGGCAAAATTTTAAAGCTCAAAGACGTCGCGTTTATAACCCAAGAAAATGGCCGTTCTAAAATACTACACGCCGGTGCCAAGCGCATTCAAACTGTCACCAGCAATGTGGAAGGCCGCGACGTGGCGAGCTTCACTGCGGAGCTTAAAAAACGGATTAAATCTGAACTGAAACTAGGCCCAGGTAATTACCTAGAATTTACTGGTGAGGCGGAAGCCAACGCTAAATCGCGCGAAGATTTGGTAGTGCATTCATTGCTGGCAGGCGTTGCCATATTTTTAATGCTGTATATCGCTTTTGGCAGCCTGCGCAATCTGCTGCTCACCTTTGCTAACCTGCCATTTGCGCTAATTGGTGGCGTACTAGCCGCCTTATTTACTGGGGGCTGGATTTCTCTTGGCTCACTGGTGGGTTTTGTCACGCTATTTGGGATTACCCTTCGCAACTCCATTATGATGGTGTCGCATTACCAACATTTAGTCAATGCAGAAAACTGCGTGTGGAACCTAGAAACCTGCATCCGCGGTGCTTCTGAACGCCTACCTTCAATTTTAATGACAGCGCTAGTGACGGCACTGGGACTGCTTCCTTTAGCCGCAGGCAGCGGGCAACCTGGGCGCGAGATCGAAGGCCCCATGGCCACCATTATTGTGGGCGGATTGATTACTTCGACGATATTAAATTTGCTGATTTTGCCAACGATTATGTTGCATTTTGGTAGATTCGAAAAGCAAGAAGCGATATAGCATTATTGTGACCTGCCTGAAAGCCGCATGGATATTGGTCTGTAGCGCATCGAAATTGGCTCGATTCAGTCATACTTTATATACTTAAACCGCACATCGTCATTCGGGGTGCCTCCTAACGCACCACCCTCTGCTGCCGGTTGCCAGCCAATCACCTGCTCAATTTTAGCGGCCAACTCAAAGTCTTTATCGGTAATGCCTTTGGCATCGTGCGTCATTAGTTTGACTATGACAAACGCGTAAGAAACAGTTAAATCTGGGTGATGCCAAGCAGCTTCTGCCAAATGCCCTACCGTATTAACCACCATCAACGTAGATTTCCAACCGCTGGTTTTGTATTTGCGGCGGATCCATCCAGCCTCAAAAAACCAATGGGGCAACTCGTTCGCTAGCCGCTCGTTGATTTGTTGCTCGGTGTAGGTTTTAGACATATTCAGGTGATAATTTAATGCACAGCAGAGGCAATTTCTGCAAGCTTAATGCCACAAGTGCCGTCTTCAAAGTGTTCGAAATCGGATTTATTGACCAACCACGTTGAAAACAACTTATTACGCACGAAGTTTTGAAACTCAAAATCCACCAAGCCATTGTTTGTGATGGCTTTTAAACAAAGTTTTGGTTCGTCAGGCTTATCTGATTTTAGCAAAATCAAATGCGTGGCATCTAATTTTTCTGCTAACCATGCCGCGATACTATCTGATGTCACATCCCAATTTTTGGGAATAGAATCATCTCCAAGCACCATATGGCTTGGCAGCCAGACGATAGCGCGATGCTGCCATGTACGCTCATCAATTTCCAACTCAGTCGATGCAGTGGCTAACTTTGGATTTAAGCTATGTAATAAATGCCCAAATTGGTCCATCGCCAGCAATGCTAGCTTATGCGCAGTTTCGTCACTCATGTTGGATATTTTTTGTGCTTCGCGCACAGCGTCGGCAAACACACCTCCGCCCGGCACAATGATAACTTTACCATCGCTAAATTTTACAAATATATCTAGCCAACGCGCTAATTCAGGCGAACCTAATAAGCTGCCGCCAATTTTTACTACCCACATGGATTCACCTTTGAATTTCATTTTCAAATGTGCTCCTGATTATCCATTTCGATACAGCATCGAAATTTCAGTTAATGTTATTATTTTTACCCTTAAATATGGTGCTGGGTTGTTATTGTTTTTATTCATAGTTAAGAAGCCTAATCAGAGCCTCGTAAACAACTTTATTATTGAGATCAAGCTTGATGCTTTATCTAATGTTTCGGCGTATTCTTTTGATGCATCCGAATCTGCCACTATACCGCCTCCAGCGTAAAAACTTAACAAATTTTTACAAATGGTGGCTGTGCGAATCGCGATATTGGTATCCATGTTTCCATCAAAACCAATATACCCAATGGCCCCACAATAAACGGCACGCCTGTGCGGTTCCAGCTCCTCAATAATTTGCATAGCGCGTAGTTTCGGTGCCCCTGTAATTGAGCCACCTGGAAAGCTATCACGCAACACGTCCACTGCAGTTTTATCAGCCTTAAGCTTGCCCACCACAATGCTAACTAGATGATGCACATTCGCAAAGCTTTGCAGTTGGAAAAGTTTATTCACCTGCACACTGCCAATTTCACAACTTTTACTTAAATCGTTGCGCAACAAATCTACTATCATCACATTCTCGGCCTTATCTTTTGTGCTCGTCAATAGCTCATTTGAGTAAGCTAAATCTTGCTTGGCATTGCCAGAGCGTGGCCGCGTGCCTTTAATCGGACGCGTTTCTACATGCTTGCCGCTGACTTGAATAAAGCGCTCTGGCGAATTAGAAAGCACCTGAAACTGCTCGCCATTGTTTGATGGCATTTGCATATAAGCCATAAACGGTGCGGGGCTAGTTTGACGTAGTTGTTTATACATTGCCCACGCATCGCCCTGCACTTTAGCGCTGAAACGCTGTGCTAAATTCACTTGGTAACAATCGCCAGCTGTAATGTAAGCTTTAATTTTAGCAAAAGCACGCTTATATGCAGGCTCTGCTAAGTTAGATTGCACAGATGATGTCACCAGAAATGGATTTTCATGCATTTTTACTTGATTAAACGATTCAAAACGCACGCACAAACTACCCCAGTTTGCTTTAGTGGATTCACAAAAACCATGGCTGACGAGATGACTCGTTTTTTCGCGGTGATCAACCACAATTGCCCAATCGTAAATACCTAGCATCATTTCTGGCAGCTGCATGTCATCTTGCGCTAGGCTTGGCAGTTTTTCTAGGCAACGGCCTAAATCGTAAGAAAAATAACCCAAGGCGCCGCCAGAAAATGGAAAAGTCCCGCCAGCAAACGGGAATAGGGTTTGTGGCGCAGGAAGTTGGCTTAACGTTTTTTTTAAGAGTTCAAATGGATTTTCAGCAGATGTAATGACTTGATTGTGCTGCGTTATTTCAGTGACTTCAGTGTTTTGGCCCTTGGTCACCAGCGTCATAAACGGCTCTGCCACCATAATATCGTAGCGCCCATATTGGCTGCCAGGCTTGCCAGTATTCGCATCCAACATCTGGCCACTATCAAGCAATATCGCCCATGGTTGATGCGCAATGCGCTCAAATAGCAGGCTGCTGTCATGGTGATACGGCAATTGGTGAATTAACATGGCTTATATTTTATGTGCAAATACGGATTTTACGCGCAAATACGCCACAGCGTAGGCAGGGAAACACACTTCAATATCGTGTTGGGCTTCCAAATCAAGCCGCTCCGCAGACCCCACAGATAATAGGTCACAGACAGGGATAAAGCGACACACCAAATCATCTGCAATGGCTTTGACCAAAAAACTGCCTGCTCCTGCACCAATAATTGTCATATTCGGTTTCAATTGCTTTAGCATGGCAGTTTTAATTTGTAGTATTTGCAGGCTACGACAAGTCAATGCCAGCTTAATCCACTTTTTACTATCATCAGATGCTTCTACGTCATGCCCAATCATTCTAGCCAGTCTTCGGGCAGTTTCTAGCGGTGTTTTGCCTTTTCCGTCGGCAGCTTCCACCATGTCATATTCCGGTAAAAGTTCGCCTGTGAGTCGATACACATCAGCCATCGTGGCAAAATATTCTGCCACCACATTGATTTTGCTGCCTTCAAAACTCAGCTTTTGTGCCAAGGCCATCACTGGCGTGCGCACCACGCCTGTATAAACCAGATTATCTGCTGCTAAGCGATGGGCGTCTGACAAACCGTCGCTGATTACTTTACCACCCTCAATAGCAATAATATCAGTCGTCGTACTGCCAATATCGACAAACAGCGCATCCTGCACATGTAGAGCAAGCGCGCTGGCGCTGGCGTGCCAGTTGGTTGATGCAATGTTTCTCGTTACTTCAGCAACACCTTGTAATGGCACAAAACCCATATTGGCCGCATAAAATAGCGCCTGTTCACCTAGTAAATCGGTTGCAACCTTGGCAATTTTACACACGCCGTGGTGCCGATTTTCAAACAAATCCACCAGCTCGCCAGTCATGGTAATCGCATGGCATGCGCTGGAAGGCTTTATACTCAAGGCTTGCAAGGCATCTAAAATCCCTCGCTGTAAAAAATCAAGTCCTTTCCACAGTGGGCAAGGCAATTGAATGCTACTGATGACATGCCCTTTAGCATCAAGCAACACCGCTTTTAAGTGCGCGCCGCCAATATCCCAACCGACCACGTTAAACATCGATACTCACTAAATTTCTTTGTAAGGTGGGCCATACAAAATCAGGATTTGTCAGCGTATTGATAACCAACTCAGCTGGGTTGGCGCTGATAGATTCGCGCATACCCGCATAGGTGGTGGTGAGACGTGGGTTAATTTCCACCACAATAATTTCGTCATCATCCACAATTACATCAATACCGACATAACCTGCCAAGCTAGGTAACATTTGCGCTATTTTGTTGGCAATAAACTCAAATTGAGGCCAATAATCGCGCATGCCATTGACCATCCCACCCGCATAACTAAGCATTTGATTATTAATCTCTATATGTTGAGTGTTGCAACTTAATAATTGTGCTTTTCCGTGTCGCATGACGCACGAAATACTGGCCGCCTCACCTGGCTGAAAAGCCTGAATCACGTGTGTCATTTGCTTGTGGTTGTCTTCAATCCAATCTTCTAAATCATCGGGGTTATTAAAACAAGCGGTATCGCTGCAACCCACTCCGTCATTGGGTTTTGCCAACCAAATCCAATGCCTTTTTGGCCAATCTTCAAAGTTATATGTAGGAATGCTAGGGATGCCAGCAGCTTCCAAAGCTAGATAGGTGGCCATTTTATTACTGGTGACTTCAATAGAGGCAGTCCCACAACCCAATACCAGCGGGCCTTTCACGTACGAATAACCAGCTTTAGCTGGTATATTCTGCGGGGACAACCCTTGCGGTTGCAGGCCATTCAATTTAGGTTCTTCGGCCATTTGGGTAAGTTTTTTTAAGATGTCGCCGGTTTCTGGCGCAATCAACCACACCGCATCGGCGGCCTGCATTTGCAATTGCCAAATCTGCCAAACATCGTCATTTTTGTTAACCGCAACGCAAGTAGCGCATAGCACAGGCGCATCGAAACGCACATCGTAAGTAGTACTTACTTCGTATGATAATTCGCTCAAGTCCTGCAGTAGTGCATCGCGTATCAACGTGCCCTCTTTTACTAGGCTTTCTGGCAGCGTTTCATCACACAAGCCACCGCCAGTGATAAACTCGCATACAAATATTTTCTTAATTGGCATAGTGACGAAAGGCTGATGTTGCAAGTCATTCCCGTTATCGATTTAAAACAAGGCCCGTTAGATGAATGTCACGTCGTGCATGCTAAGCACGGACAACGCGCCAATTACCAGCCTATCAAGTCCATTTTAAGCGACTCGAGTGATGTTTTTAGTATTGTAGAAGGCTTGTTAAAATTATACCCATTTCGCACCATCTACATCGCGGATATTGATGCAATTTCAGACACTGGCAACCATTTTGAGAAGATTGAGCTCCTCAGCGACATGTACCCACAAATCACTTGGTGGGTGGATAACGGTGTGCGCAATGTCAATGCGCGCATTTTATATGCGCCGCAAGCCAATATCCGTGTGGTATTTGGCAGTGAAAATGTTCACGCTTTGCAAGATTATCGGGCAGTGAGTGATGCCTACGAGAGCAGGCACGTGCTATCGCTGGATAAGCTAGATAACGTTGAACTTGGTGCAGCAGAATTACATACAAGTGGCTTATATTGGCCAGACGATACCATTTGCATGACGCTCAATCATGTGGGCAGTAACAAGGGGCCAGATGTCGTACGCTTACAAACTTTGATGCAGCTTAACCATGCACGTAAAAAACCGACTAATCTTTTTGCGGCTGGTGGTGTAAGAAATAGTGAGGATTTATTGGCATTAAAGCAGCTTGGGGTGGCGGGTGCGCTAGTCGCCAGTGCGCTGCATAGCGGCGAAATTACTGCGCAACAGTTGTCTTTACTCGCATAACCATAAAGCAGCCGAATATTCTCATTTAGCCTGAAATGGGTGCGTAGAGTCTTTGTAATTTTTAAGCAAATCCTCTACTTTAGGCTCACGCGCCACGGCATTCTTAATGGCCTGCTTGGTAGCTCTGTAGTTCCAATCCTGTACACGCCTGTCATCGTCCGCTTTGCGGTCTATAAACACGCCTACGCAGATAAACACATCATCTGCCTCATCTTTGGGAATCGTTCCATCAGCGACGCAATCCATCACCGCCATTGATACACCACGCTGTGCCGGGCCAAACATCTGTAAAGCCTGCTTACCATTTTTAATAGTCACTTTATTAAACATCACGGTTGCTGGCTTGGTCATCATATTCGGTGCCGTAATTGCCAGCAAGCCGTTAGCACCATCCTTCTGGTCGGTGAGCGCACGACAGAACGCCTGCTCTGCAGGGCTACCACGCGGCCCCATCACAAGATCAATATGCGCAACATTAAGCAAATCTAGACCGTGACCATCAGCACGGTCTTCAATAACGAGCGCCTCTCCTACGAGTACACGGTCAATCACTGCCATTTTTATTCTCCTTTTTGAAAAGTCACATCAAATAACTGGATCATGGTTTTGCAGCTAATAATTTGACAACTTGACGAGACAAAAGTGCAAGTCTATTCAGGCAGCCGAAAAAAAACGAGTGGCGCTGCCACTCGTTGTAATGCACCGCTGCAAGTAGAAGTATTATTCTAGATTGGCGTGAATCGCACGCATACCTTCTTCGGTTAAACCTTTAGCAAAAATATTGTCCGCAATAATTGCTTCTAAATAAATCAGCGTTGAAAGCTCAAATTGTGAGCCCATAGGCATACCTTGTGTGAGTGGGAAGCTAGCGTCGTTGCCTACTTGAATAGTCAAGTCAGCCACGTCTGCCATTGCTGACGATTTTTTCATTGAGACTACAGCCAATTTAGCGCCTACAGATTTGGCTTTTTTCACGAATGGCAATAAGGTTTCTGTACCGCCAGAACCTGAAACTAATATCAATAAATCACCAGCTTTAATAGCAGGAGTCACTATTTCGCCAATCATGCTGACGTTGTAGCCAGAGTGCACTAAACGCATAGCAAAAAAGCGTGATACCAATAATGAGCGACCTGCACCGCCAATGAATATGCGGCCAGCAGCGTCAACCATTTGCATCAGCTTAGCTGCGTTACTTTTGTCAGTTTCAGACAAAATGGTAGTTAGTCGATCTAAAATAAGTTTTTGATTATCCATATTATTTTCCTCAAATTTATATGAAAAATCCCGACGCATTGCTGGGTCGGGATTTTAAATTGCTCATGTCAATAATTGCTTATTGATACAGGGTTTAATTAAACAGTTTAATTAAGCGTGAGCGATTTTTGTGATTTCAGCAGCAGAAGCAGCAGGATCAGCAGCACCGTAAATCGCAGCACCAGCTACGATGATAGTTGCGCCAGCGTCACGAACTTGAGCAGCTGTAGCAGCTTTAACACCACCAGCAACAGAGATTTCTAAACCTAAGCCTAAACCAGCAACCATCGCTAAGTCAGCAAATGGTGTTTGGCCAGCAGCTTGTTGATCTAAACCAGTGTGCACGCCAATGATGTGTGCGCCTAATTTAGCCACTTCACGGGTACGCGCTTCTTTATCTGCAACGTTGATCAAGTCAACTTGAGCTTTTTTACCGTATTTGTTAGCAACATCGATAATGCCTTTGATTGTACCGATATCAGCACAACCTAACACTGTACAGATATCTGCACCCGCTTTGTAGAATGGCTCAGCTTCGTAGAAGCCAGCGTCCATTGTTTTTAAGTCAACTAAGATTTTGTTGTTTGGGAATTTAGCGCGCAATGTTTCAAGCATTTTAATACCGTTGTGCTTGATGCATGGTGTGCCGATTTCTAAGATGTCAACGTGCGGTGCAACTGTTGCAGCCAAAGCTACTGTTGCGTCAAAATCTAATGAATCTAATGCCATTTGGGTTTGTGCCATGGTGTACTCTCCGATTAAAAATTTTTATTAAGATTAATATTTAAAACCTAAAATCTTAATATTTTAGGTCAAATAATTGTTGTAATTAATTGAATAATTACATTTTTTTACTACTAGCTAACAACTAAATCGTTTTTGCTAATATCGCCAGCAGCTAGGCTGCTATTGGCGTTTAGCTCAATTGAAGCTAAGCCCTGCATATTAAGTGCCAAGCCGACTATTGTCAATGTTAAACCGTAATTATTACAGTTTGGTTACGGTTTAACACCACTTTTGCTAGCTTTGAAAACTAATTTGTAACTTATAGCTTCGCAGACTTGTGCCTAAATTACAGCTTCGCTGCTAGGGCCACTTCAAGTTTAATTTGGTCAGCCACAAAACCGCGAATACCTTCTGCTAATTTTTCAGTGGCCATTGCGTCTTGGTTTAACTCAAAGCGGAACTCTGCTTCTGTCATTTTAGCTGGTGCAGTAGCTGTTTTACCGCCATCCGTTAACACACGTGTTAGCGTGCCTTCTGTAGCAGCTAAATCTTGCAGCAAGTTTGGTGAAACGGTTAAACGATCGCACCCTGCTAAGGCAATTAACTCGCCTACATTACGGAAGCTAGCGCCCATCACCACAGTTTTGTAGCCGTGTGCTTTGTAATACGCATAAATTGCACGCACAGAAACAACACCTGGATCAGTTTCTTGTGTATATGTTTCGCCAGTTTTAGCTTTGTACCAATCTAAAATACGGCCAACGAATGGTGAAATTAAAAATACGCCAGCTTCTGCACACGCACGTGCTTGGCCAAAACCAAATAACAATGTTAAGTTACATTGAATGCCTTCTTTTTCTAAAATTTCGCCGGCTTTAATGCCTTCCCAAGTTGAGGCTAATTTAATTAACACACGGTCTTTACCTATGCCAGATTCTGCATAAAGCGCAATCAATTTGCGGCCTTTAGCCACCATTGCATCCAAGTTAAAAGATAAGCGTGCATCCACTTCTGTTGAGATACGGCCTGGCACGACTTTAGTGATTTCTGCGCCAATCAGCACGGCTAACTTATCAGCAGCGTTGTCAATTTGTTGCTCTTTTGTGCCACCTTGTGCTTTTGCATAAGCAATCGCTGTTTCAATTAAAGATGCGTATTGTGGCAAAGTGCTGGCTTTTAACACCAATGATGGATTAGTGGTTGCATCGACTGGCTTTACGCTTTTAATCGCTTCAACGTCTCCCGTATCGGCTACGATTGTGGTCATGCTTTTAAGTTGGTCTAATAAATTTGCCATGGTTTCCTCCTAAAAAATACTAATAAATAAACAGTCTTGTATAAAATCTAGCCAAATATTATATCTTAAAAAGGTGGGTTTCATTTAAGCTTAAATAATTGCGTGCAAAAATCTTAAGCTATAGCGTGTAAAAACAAACTCGCCACCGTTAAATCAGCACTGGTGCCAGGATTTAGTCCGCGCTTTTTGAGCGCTGCATCAAACGCCATCAGGGCAGATTGGTAATTTTTTGGGTTAAAGGCTTTGTTAAATTCTGCCGCATGCTCTATCGCCTCGTTTTGCACCAACTTGGCAATGGTTTCTCCCTGTTTGCGCACGATATGGCTATCCAAAAAGCTACTTAAAAAGTGCAAATACAGTGCTGTAGCCGCCCACGCGGGGCGCTGCCATTTGGTAAGTGCTTTTTGGTAATAAGCCAAACCATCAAACACATCAGCAAAATTATTGGCATATTGGCGGGCAACACTGTCTTGATTAGCGGCCTGTTGCATAGCTTGTAGTAGCGTGCAGTCGGCGGTAAGATGCACATCGTGCATATCTGCAGCACCTAAACCTGCAGGATTTGCTAGGCGAATCGCCGCAAAGCAAGCTTCAGAATCCTCAATACTAGTGCCGTCAAGCACCGTATGGATATTGGACTGCAGGCCAGTGCCTTGTACATACAATTTGGCTTGAATCAGCGGTGCACATAGCAAAATCATGCCTAGATTGGTGTTCATTTTTACTGCGCTCTGGGTAGCTTCTACGCTGTGCAAAATGCGCTCGCCAAGCATCAAATTGGGTTGTGCAATCACCTCACTTACCGCATCTGCGCTGGCGATAAAATCTTGCACCGTCATACCGTGGCCATCAGCAAAAATATGCACATTGCCCGGCTTAAGTGCCTCCAACTCCGCCATGCAAGCGGCCTTGAAGGCTTGCGCTAAAATGATGTTAGTCATGTCTTCGTTCATTCAATCTGGCTTAAAAAATCATTCACCAACACTTGCGCAATATTGGCTTGCGCAACTTCTTGCAGGCCACGCCAAGCTGGGATGCTGTTGACCTCCAGCACCCAGCACTTTCCTGCTTTGTCGCGAATAACATCTACACCACAGTAGGCAATATCAAGTGCCGATGCAGCCTGCAAAGCAATATCTAAGACGTCTTTGTCATCTATTTCTTTGCATCGCGCACCTTGTGCCACATTGTGTAACCATGTTTCGCCCGTGCGTTGCATGGCAGCAACCACTTCATTGTTCACGATAAACACGCGGTAATCGTGCGTAGCCTCTACAAATTGCTGCAAATAAAATACGCCATCTACATGCGCATCCATTGGCAGTGGTAATTTTTTATTATCCACTAAACGCACGCCCTGCCCTTGCGAGCCGAATAAAGGCTTAATCACTAATCGGGCATGCTTAGAAATAATCTCATGCGCTTGTTGGCGCGATTCACAGACCCAAGTTTCAGGCGTTGCAACACCGTTTTGATATAGCAAAAAACTGGTCATGGCCTTATCTACTGTGCGCTCAATCGCCTTGCCATCATTATAAACTGGCACTCTCAGTGCTTTAAGCATATGCAAAATATTTAGACGTGTAGTGATTTGTTGCAGCGTGCCGCCCGCAATACCGCGCACAAAAACAGCTTTTGGCATTTGGTTAAAATGTGGGATTTTTATGACAGGCTTGCTGTTAGAAGAGTCCGCCGACAAATCTATAACGCAATCTTGTAGCGAGACGAATATCGCCTCAACTCCATGCGATGCAAATGCTCTCCCCAACTCCGCACCGTGCCAGCCTGCATCATCGGTAAAAATTGCAACCTTAGAAACCGAAGCTTTCATTTTAATAATTAACTTTAATAATATATTTTAACTAATTGATTTATATTAATTATTAAAAGATTTTTCTAAAAGCATTTCATTTAAAGCGCCCGCCTCAAAAGCATTGCCAGTTTGTAAATTAATCACTTTTACTTTAGCTGGCGAAAATAGCATCGGGTCAATCAGGTAAAAATCCATATTGTAAGATTTAAACACCTCGGCAAAAGTTTTACCGTAATCTTTGGAAGCACTACTAGGCAGCGCTTGCGTAAGATTAGTGGCTTCATCATCGCTACAATTTACCCGCAATTCCACAAATCCACCAAACAGGATGGCATCATTAGTGCGTCCCATCATGGTTAAAAAATCACTGCAAACTGGCGGCAGTGGTGCGGTACCATATCCGCTCACAATCTGCACTAGCGGAAAATGTAGCGTATGTGCCTTGTGCAGCGCCACCTCCAACACCCTCGCCGCTATTTGTGTTGCGCCAGCGAAGCTAGTGGTAGGTGTTAAAATAAAAGTTAAATTTTCGGCCTTAACTTTGGTGTCGCGTGCCACTTTTTCAATGATTTCTGCCGGTGGGATTTTGCTGGTTTCCAGAATGAGCACAGAAAAATCTGCGTTATCTTGGTAATTAAGTTCATTAAACAAATCTTCTCGCTGCGCCAAACTTCTGGCTGGGCCGCTGCCTAACGAAAAAAACTTTTCGTGACTCAAACTCCAGCCTGCATACTGGCTACCAAGGCAAGCTAACACTGGCTTTTGAGATTTCACTGTGACATTTTTATCTACTAAGTGCACCTCACCCAAGCCGCCCATACAGATTTCTGCAATGATGCGCCCCGCTTCTGCACTGCCAGCAACATCAATGCCAGCATCAACAATCGTGGCGCCGCTTGCGTGTTGCGATACATTAATACCTAAAGCGCTCGCTTGTGCAATTAAGCTTTTAAGCAACGGCCTGCAGGCCTTATGGATACTGGGCTGCAGAGCACTCGCATTTAAGTTATTTTCAATCATTTTGCATTATTTATTCAGCATTTCTGTTAATTTTTCTGCACGCAGCAGCAGTAAAGTTTGCGCCAGCTCTGCTGATTCTGCGCTAGCTAAGACACTGCAGATTGGCATATGTTGGTCAATTTTAACACCAGATGTATCACTTTCAACTGTTGGTATATCTACCGCCCAGATCGGCCAAGCAAAGTTTTTAGGAATACCCAATACTACTTCTGCATACAAAATCAATTGTGCATGTGAGATATTCGTTTTAACCGACATGTTTGGCAAATGACCTGCACAGCCTTGTAAATGCAATGGCAGTAAATTTTCATACAGGTTAAATGTGGCGCTTAGGCGTGGATTCAGCTCTAACACCCATACATCTTCACCATCAATAATCGCGTCTAAGCTACAGATACCGCACAAATGCAGTGCGCTAGTGAGCTTCTGTGCAGCATGCTCAAACTCCTTATGGATATTGGGCTGCAGGGCGACGTTGCCGACAGCGCCAGCAAAACGATATGGCAAGCTTTTGCTAGGTGCAACCAATTGCTGATTAAAGCCAATCAGATGCGCAGTGTTGCCATCTGCCACAAACAGCATAGAGGTTGGCGTGCCGGCCCACTTTTCCTGAAAGTAAGCTTGTTGCAAATAGGTTTTATCAAAATCTGACTTAAGCTTTAAACCAGCCGACTGAATGTGCATACCACCACAGCCGCCGATTTGTTTGCTAAGCCAACGTTCAGGATCGTCTGGGAAGTCGAGCTGCACTTCAGGGTGTGCGATATTCAAACTATCCAACAAGGCAAAAAAACTGAAATCCTTGGTTTGCTTGAACATATCAGCCGAATTCCCAATGACTGGCACCCGTTTTGCCACCCAATCCAGAACATCTGGGCAGTCATCAAACAAACTACCATACAAAAAGCCACCCACTTCAGCTAAATTAATGCTCGAAAAAATCTGTTTAAAATGCACCGCGTCTAACGCAAAATCATCAAATTTTAATTTAAATGTCTGCTTAGCAATCGCCCTGGTTTCTTCATCAATAAACGCATCTAGCACGATGACCGCATAGCCACAAGCGACTGCAGCCTGCACATAACCCCGCGCTGAGGTGGCAGCAATAATAAGTGTTTTAGCCAACGGATTAAACTAGATTAAGTCGCGCGCCATCGCAAATGCGTGCTGATAGCTTAAATGCTGCGGGCCTTCAGCAGCCAACATTTGCTGCAACAGTCGTTGCTGGGTCTTATATTTTAATTGGCCAATCGCCAGTGCGCCGATACCCAAAATATGACTGCCTGCAACCTGCTCGCCGTCACTCATTACCTCTAACCCTTCAATGCCTGAGGGCGCAACCGCATTGACATCCGCCATGATTTTTAAGCGGGTAGATTGCATAAAATCTGCCATTTTTAGCACACGCAATCCCGCTGATGCTGCACAAATAGCAACACTCGTGTTAGCCAACACGAGTGCTTTTGCTGCATCAGAAGTACCATCTACCACTTGCAGTTTTACATCGTAGCGCGTTTGTAATTTATCAGCATAAGCTTGCATGCTGGCTACATCTTTATGCGCCACCAATTGCACGGTTGCGGTTTGTGTTGCTGCAATCAATGCAGCGGTCGAGCCTACTGTGCCACTCGCGCCAAAGATGGCAATTGTTTGCTGCGCAAGCGTTTGATTCATCAGCTTAAGTTGCGCATCCATTTTTGCCAGCATCGCCGCAGCCGTAGTAAATGCACCAGAAGGGTCGGCCATGGTCGACATCTCAAACGGCGTAAACATGGAATTTTTGGCGGCATGTTGCATATCTAGGGCTAGGTGAATATCACGCCCCCCAAAAAATAACGCTTCACGTTTAACCCCACTCGGACTGCGTGAAAACATAGCATCTTGGGTCAATGCCTCCACTTCTGCCAATTCCACATTGGTGTATGGCACGATTTTGTCAAAACCCGCGTCAAACGCCATGTTCACGTCAAATGGGCTCGCGTTTTTGGCTGCCGTGATGAGATGTAATATCGAGACCTTTTGCATGTTAATTAGCTTTCATTAATACTTAATTCTGAAGCACTCAGTTTGGATATGTCTAATCCAGAAACAGTGGCGCCTGTGTTTTTGCCGCGCACTAGCCTAAAACTGATATTCAGCTTATCTGCAAAGACTAACTGTGCTTGCGCCTGTAAACGCTCTGCTTGTTGCTGGGATTCTAAAATCGCAAAGCCAGTCGGGCCCCACGAGCTCTGTCCCACGCAGGGGGCACCATTGGTTTGTAGCCAATCTAACGCTTGTGCCACATCTTTGCTGGCATAACGACCACCTTGAATCGGTGCAAAATAATCGCCATTGTATGCCTGTAACTCTTGCATGTGCGCACCAAATGCCAACAAGTCTGTGCGTTGCAAAGCAGGCAACATATGCTCATCTAGCATTGTTCTTAGCGAACTTGGTGCAGGTTTTAAAGCTTGGAAAGCAGCTAGCTCTTCTGCACCATGCACGCCAGTGTGTGCGGCATCTAGTACTAATAATATGCGCCAACTATCTGGGAAAGCGTATCGTGCATTTATGGCAGGAATTTTGTCGCCTAGTTTATCAGCTTGCTTACCTGCATCTAGCAAAAATCCGCCTTGCGAGAACGCCCCAATCCCAATCCCAGAACGCCTGCCCCGCATAGCGGCAGCCGCAATTTGCGCAGCATTTAGGTCTAAGGCGAACAAGTGATTTAAACCTGCGCCAATTGCTAGCGCCATCTGAGTACCCGAACCTAAACCTGCGTGTACAGGGATATTTTGTAAGACTTGTACTGAGAAACTTCTTGGCAAATTAAATGATTTAATCAACTTTTCGACGAAATTAGAGACATTTTCACTATTTTTGGCTTCAATAATTAGATTTTTACTTTCACTGATTTGCAGTTGGGTGCAAGGTGAATCTATTGTCAGACCTAAGCCTCCAAACCTGTGACCAGCCCTATCAGTTAGGTCGAAAAAGCCCATGTGCAACCTAGCTGAGGTTGTGACTATGACTTGTTGATTCAGAGAGTTTGAAGATGAATTAGAAAGCATATAAGCTTATTTTAGCGCAAAGCGTACAGTTGTTTGCCCAGTTGTTCATTAAAAAGTTGTTCAGTGTAAATTATCCTTAGCGTGCTAATAATGTTGCGTGACAAGTTAGGGCTATTTTGGCACAATCATGAAAAGAATAAGTTCATAAAGAATTACATCTAAATTCAAAATTAAATTTGCCAATGTTAGGGATGAGCATGACAGCGCACGCAATACCATTTGAACAACTTCGCAACACAGACGTCGGCTCGGTAGGTGGTAAAAACGCCTCACTAGGCGAAATGATCTCACAACTTAGTGCAAAAGGTGTGCGCGTGCCTACTGGTTTTGCGACAACTGCTGATGCCTATCGTGAGTTTTTAGCACAAGATGGTTTAGACAAAAAAATTAACGATTTGCTTGATAAATTAGATGCGGATGACACGCAAGCATTGGCTATTTGTGGAACGCAAATTCGTAAATGGATTATGGACGCCCCGTTCCCAGCTGCACTAAACACCGCTATTGCCGAAAATTATGCCCGCTTAACCGCCAATTCTGCAACAGGCATGACCTTTGCGGTGCGCTCATCTGCCACCGCCGAAGACTTGCCCGATGCATCTTTCGCTGGCCAACAAGAATCATTCCTGAACATTCATGGTTTAGATAATATCAATCACG
This sequence comes from Pseudomonadota bacterium, assembly GCA_020053735.1. Taxonomy (GTDB): domain Bacteria; phylum Pseudomonadota; class Gammaproteobacteria; order Burkholderiales; family Methylophilaceae; genus Methylotenera_A. The sequence goes on along the minus strand of JAGVMP010000009.1, from coordinate 150,905 downwards.
CAATTAAAGAAGTGTTTGCTTCGCTGTATAACGATCGCGCCATTTCATACCGTGTGCATAAGGGCTTTGTGCATGCTGATGTCGCTTTATCAGCTGGCGTACAGCAAATGGTACGCTCCGATATTGGCTGTGCAGGTGTCATGTTTACCATTGATACCGAGTCTGGCTTTAAAGATGTTGCGTTCATTACTTCTTCTTATGGCCTAGGCGAAACCGTGGTGCAAGGCGCGGTGAACCCGGATGAGTTTTATGTACATAAACCATTGCTGGCAAAAGGTAAGCCTGCCATTGTGCGCCGTACTATGGGTTCTAAACTGATTAAAATGGTGTTTAGTGATGCCACACAAGCTGGCAAAAGTACGCTTACCGTAGATGTTGACCCTGCGCAATCTGACGTGTACTCATTGTCAGATGTCGATATTTTAGAACTGGCTACTTATGCCATGACCATTGAGGCACATTACGGCTGCCCTATGGATATTGAGTGGGGGAAAAACGGTTTAGATAACAAACTATACATACTGCAAGCGCGCCCAGAGACTGTGAAATCACAAGAATCGCTGAAAAATGTGACCGAGTCTTACAAACTACAGAAACATTCTGCAGTGCCATTGGTAGCTGGTCGTGCAGTGACGCAAAAAGTAGGCGTTGGCCCCGTTAGAATCGTATTAGACCCGTCACAAATGCATGAAGTGCAGCCTGGCGATGTGCTGGTAGCGGATATGACAGACCCCAACTGGGAGCCCGTGATGAAACGCGCTTCTGCCTTGGTGACCAACCGTGGCGGGCGGACTTGCCATGCCGCGATTATTGCACGCGAGCTGGGTATCCCTGCTATTGTCGGTTCTGTTAACGCAACCGACTTGCTGCGTGAAGGCGAAATCGTCACGGTTTCATGTGCCGAAGGTGAAACAGGCTTTGTATATCATGGTGCACTCGATTTTGAAGTATCCAGTCAAGCCAACAGTACTTTGCCAAAACCCCCTTGCAAAATCATGATGAACGTCGGCAATCCAGACATGGCGTTTAGTTTTGCGCAAATTCCGAATGATGGCGTAGGCTTGGCGCGGTTAGAGTTTGTCATTAACAATATGGTCGGCATTCACCCCAAAGCCATTCTAAATATGGATGCCATGCCAAAATCGATTCAGGATACGATTAAAAATCGCGCGCGCGGCTACGCTTCGCCTAAACAATTTTATATTGATAAAGTCACCGAAGGCGTAGCCACGATTGCCGCCGCGTTTTACCCAAAACCAGTGATTGTGCGCACCTCAGACTTTAAATCGAACGAGTATAAAAAACTGATTGGCGGCGAAATTTACGAGCCTGACGAAGAGAACCCGATGATGGGCTTTCGCGGCGCAGCGCGCTACATGGCAGAAGACTTTCAAGAGTGTTTTGCTATGGAATGTACTGCCATGAAGAAAGTGCGTGATGAAATGGGATTAACCAACGTCGAGTTGATGATTCCATTCGTACGGACGCTGGAAGAAGCCAAAGCGGTGACTGACATTATGGCCAAAAATGGCCTTAAGCGTGGCGAAAATGGCCTACGCTTGATTATGATGTGTGAAATTCCATCTAACGCATTATTGGCCGAACAGTTCCTGGAATACTTTGATGGTTTCTCAATCGGCTCTAACGACCTGACGCAACTTACTTTGGGCGTAGATCGCGATTCTGGCATTATGGCCAACAGCTTTGACGAGCGTAACGATGCCGTGAAAGTGCTGCTAAAAATGGCAATTAGCACCTGTAACCGCTTAGGAAAATACGTGGGTATTTGTGGTCAAGGTCCGTCTGACCACCCTGATTTCGCAGAGTGGCTGGTAGCAGAAGGCATACAGTCAGTCTCACTCAACCCAGATACAGTTGTCGCCACTTGGCAGCGCCTCACTAAAAAATAAGCGAAAAATAAGTTGCTACAACAGCGTACCGTGTTTTTCATCTCCGACGGCACTGGCATTACGGCTGGTGCACTCGGGCAATTGTTGGCGCACTTTCCGCAGACTAACTTTGCGCAGGTGCGTGCACCATTTACCGATTCCATCGCCAAGATTGAAGAAGTTAAACAACGTATCTTAATTGCCAAAGTGGCCGATGGCATGCGTCCAGTGGTCATCATGTCACTAGGCAATGTTGAGCATCGCTTACTAATTAAAACCGCCGACGCCTACTTTATTGATTTATTTCAAACGTTTATCGACCCATTAGGCTTAGAGCTGGCGCAAGAGCCGCTCACTGGTAAAGGCATTGCACATGGCGTCATGGGTGCAAATTATCACGAGCGGATGGAAGCGATTAACTTTACGCTTGGTCATGACGACGGCATGACCAACAATGGCTTTGAAGAAGCGGAAGTAATTTTAATTGGAGTATCGCGCTGTGGGAAAACGCCTACCAGCGTCTATTTGGCGATGCAATTTGGCATCAAAGCCGCCAATTACCCACTGATTCCCGAAGATTTTGAGCGTGGCACCTTGCCTGAAGTACTCTACAAACATTTGCACAAAATTTTTGGCCTCACTATCAAGGCCGAACGTCTACACAACGTACGTAGCGAGCGCCGCCCCAATAGTTTTTACGCATCTTTAGAAAACTGCAAAAAAGAAATTGCCACCGCAGAACGTTTAATGCTTAAAAACAACATCACTTGGGCGGATTCAACAAGCCGCTCAGTAGAAGAGCTTTCAGCGATTATTTTACAAAAAATACGCCAACCTGCTAATTAAGCTCATCAAAAAGGTGCTTAAAGCGCCTTTTTTATTCAGTACTATTTATTCTAAGATTATTACTTAAGATACGGTTTAAATTTAGCCGTTAGACCAGCCGAATCAGGCGCCACCGTGCTTTCAAAAGCCGTCACTTCTTTGCCACCCGGCGCAATCACATATTTATAAAAATTCCATTGTGGTGCGGTGCCCGTTTTGGCTGTCAATTGTTTATAAAATGCATTGGCGTTCGGCCCAGCAACTGAGCTTTTGGTAGCCATCGGGAACTGCACGCCGTAAGTCATCTTACAAAAATCACCAATCGCTTTATTATCACCCGGATCTTGCCTAAAATCATTAGAGGGGAAGCCAATTACCAGCAAACCCTTATCTTTATGCTTTTTATACAAGCCTTCTAATGCCTCAAATTGCGGGGTAAAGCCACATTTGCTGGCGGTATTCACTACCAAAATTGGCTTATCTTGATAATCACACAAGTTCAGCGTTTCGCCTTGCAAGGTGGTAATTTTGTGGTTATAAAGTTCTGGGCAGGCGGCATTGCTCATATTGGCAAATAATCCTAAACTTAAAGTGGTAAGTATTTTTACAGCAGCATATTTCATGTTTATCATCTTTCAAATTTTAACTACCCAAATTTTAGCCACATTAAATTTCAATGCTAGAGTTGAATTAAACGGTTGACTGACCAATAATAAATTCGTTCCCACTCTTGTACGTATCAAGCAAAGAATTGATACAGCAAACCGCCTGCCGCAAAAATCGCAATCAGCTTCATCACGCTTAGTTTAAATTTAAACAGCAACACAATTGCTATCAAAACCGCTGCCATGGAGACCGCATCAATATTGGCTTGCAGACCATCAGAAAAAGACATGCTGGTTGGCCAAATGCCATTAGGGAAAATCAAGTGCTGTGCAAAAAATACCGCCAAACTCACAATCACCCCCACCACTGCAGCCGTAATGGCAGTTAGCGGTGCAGTAAATTTAAGATTATTTTTAGTCGACTCAATAAACGGTGCACCCGCTAAAATAAAAATAAATGAAGGTAAAAAAGTAAAAAAAGTGACGATACATACAGCCATCAACGCCGCCGCAAACGGGTTTAAAAATGTAGCTTGGCTCCAGCCGCCGACAAAACCCACAAACGCAACCACCATAATCAGTGGCCCAGGCGTGGTTTCACCCAAGGCTAAACCATCCATCATTTGTGCTGGCGTGAGCCACGCATAATGCACTACTGCACCCTGATACACATAGGGCAGCACCGCATAGGCGCCGCCAAAGGTGAGCAGCGCAGCTTTGCTAAAAAACCACGCCATTTGCGTAAAAGTCGCAACCCAACCAAAGTAAAAAATCAATAGCAGCATAGCTGCCAGCCAAATACTTAAGCCAATCGCAATAAATTTAACCATTAATTTATAGCTAAATTTTGCATGGTTGGGTGTTGGCGTGTCGTCATCAATGACAGCTTGGCCATAGCGCACTTTACTGGCTTTATGCGCGCTGCGGTTGGCGAACAATTGCGGTTGAAAGCGATTGACTAAAAAACCCACAACAGCTGCCGCTAACACAATCCATGGAAATGCAATTTGAAACAGTGTAATCGCTATAAATGACGCAATGGCAATGCTCCACAACGCCCGATTAGTAAGCGTTCTGGCACCTATCCTATACGCAGCAAACAGCACAATCGCCACCACTGCAGGCTTAATGCCATACAACACCCCCGCTACCGCAGGCACATCACCAAAACGCATGTAAATATAGCTTAAGGCAATTAGTATCAACAACGATGGCAATACAAACAAGATACCCGCAACCAAGCCCCCGCGCGTATTGTGCATCAACCAGCCAATATAAGTAGCCAGCTGCTGGGCTTCAGGGCCTGGCAGCAGCATGCAATAATTCAGTGCATGTAAAAAACGCTGCTCTGATATCCAACGTTTATTTTCTACCAAATCTTGGTGCATGATGGCGATTTGTCCAGCAGGTCCGCCGAAGCTAATAAACCCAAGCTTCAGCCAATACCAAAAGGCTTGCCTTAAGCTGGGAGCGGCTGGTATCTCACGCGATGCATTTTGCATAATTGCGACTTTATCAATTTGTATGCAGTTTACCTAAAAATATTGACCACATGATGACAAAAGCCAGTTTGAAGTATTGGCATGCAAAATGCTTAATATTTATTACTAGCGTGTTGCTAGCGTAAAATGTAGAAAGGTAAGGTTTAATATGTCTACCCCAACAATAAAAACTGCAGATAAAATTAAGCTGTTAGATCAAATGCTAGAAGACCTCGCGGGCGATGAGTTTGACGAATACGATGCAGCTGAAAATGGCATGCATGCTAACGCCAAGCAGTATAGCGAAGTTGAAGAGCTTGATATTATCGATAGCATGCACTAAAGCCACTTAAGAGCTGGCTGTTTTAGAGTGTGTTATTTTAGTGAGCTAATTAGGCGGGCTATTTGCGCCAGCTTTCTGGCGGAGAGCGAGGGATTCGAACCCTCGACAGAGTTGCCCCTGTGCCACCTTTCCAGGGTGGTGACTTAAACCGCTCATCCAGCTCTCCGTTTACCATGCACAAAGCACTGCAGGCGGCGGATTATATACGATTTGCTGACATCAACAAAATTGGTTTTTAGTGAGTATCATCTTGAGCTAACTCACATGTTTAAACTAGCTAAGCCTTTAACAAGTAGGTAGTCACCTCGCCTTTGCCTTTAATGTCTATCAGGCCACGCGATTCTAGTTGGTGATTATCTTTTAACAACTCATAAGTAGCTTCACTAACGTGAATGCCACCTACTGAGCAAGTTTTTTCCATACGGCTAGCCATATTCACTGGGTCACCCCAAATATCATAAGCAAATTTGCTGGTGCCAATCACGCCCGCCACGACTGGGCCGCTACTAATGCCGATGCGCATTTGTAAATTTTTGCCTGTCAGCGCATTAAATTCCACCAATGCCTGCTGCATATCTAAAGCCAATTGCGCAATCACGGTAGCATGGTCATCACGCGCCACAGGCGCCCCGCCAATTACCATATAACCGTCACCGATGGTTTTAATTTTTTCTAGATTATAGCTATCTGCCAAGGCATCAAAGCGCGAAAATAATTGGCTGAGTAAATCCACCAACTCTGCAGGCGGCATCGTAGCAGTCATTTTGGTGAAACCGACAATATCTGCAAACAAAATAGTCACTCTCTCATGGCTATCGGCGATGCGCATGTCGTTATCTTTGAGGCGATTGGCGATGGATTTAGGCAAAATATTCAGTAGCAGCTTTTCTGAGCGTGCCTGTTCTAAACTCAACTCAAGCAAAGTGCGTTCTTTTTGGCTTTGAAAAAAGCGCATCACCGCATATAAAATGCAACTAGTGCCAATAATATTCATCAGAAAAAACGTATCTTTAACATGCGATGGTATTGGCAGCGAATTACCTGCAAACATGTAATTGAGCTGCCACGACAACCCAGCCAATACAGCAAACAAAATAAACCAAGGTGTCGATTGCTTAGTACCTAAAATCATCAATGCGCCAATAGGTGATAAAATTGCCCAAATCGCAATGCCGCTAGAAGCCTCGTAGCCACCGATGGCCCATTGCATAAAGAATGGCATGACCAACAGCATGACCAACTGTGTAAAGGTAAAGTACTCGAACTTTTTACTGCGGTAAAATATCAATAAGCTGGCGTAAGAAAAAATCACATACACATAAGGCACTGCCGCCATCATGGCGTAGCCTTCGCCTAGGCCTGAGAGCGTGTAAATCCAAAAAATGCACACCAAGCTCTCAGCAAACACCAACAGCATCAGGATAGCTTTGCCTAAAGTAGAATCGGTAGGATGACTGATATTGTGCCAGAACTCGCGCGTGATAATACTAGGCATTTCCGAAGCATCTGGTGGCGCGCTAGCAAGTGGTAGTTTTGCTGATGACGATTTTGTATCAAGCATAAAAAGTAAAAATTTCCGCTTTATTATTGTATTTTATAAATGATTATTTTAACCGCAGGGCAAACTATAACTTAAGGCGTCGTCGTGCGCTAGAGGCACACACGAATCCATGAAAAACCACAAAAGAACACAAAAATATTATTTGTAAAAACCGTGCATTTTTGCTTGATTTAACGGAGGCTTAGGTTTATTGTTTAGCTCGAGCTTGCAAATAATTAAGGCACTAACAATCAGGCTAAGCATGGTATTAAGCTCGCAATTGAAGTATGTAAAAAATCAATAATCCAATGCGGGTGGGCAAGCGGAAACACTACATTTACACAAGCAAAACTAGAGGAGTTAGTATGGACAGCGATTCTGAAGTGAGTGGTACGGGTTTGAATACATTAAAAGGCCTTGGCGTAAAAATCCCTTACAAAGCCAAATACGATAATTTTATCGGCGGAAAATTTGTAGCGCCTGTTAAAGGCGAATATTTTGATGTCGTTTCTCCCATTACAGGCAAAAATTACACCAAAGCAGCACGTTCTAGTGCAGAAGATATTGAACTTGCATTAGACGCAGCACACAAAGCTGCAGATGCCTGGGGCAAAACGTCATATACCGAGCGCTCAAATTTGTTGCTTAAAGTAGCTGACCGTATTGAACAGAATCTAGAACTCATCGCCACTGCAGATACAGTAGACAATGGTAAGCCAATTCGTGAAACCATGAATGCAGATATTCCGCTCACCGTTGATCATTTCCGCTATTTTGCTGGCGCTATTCGCGCGCAAGAAGGCTCTATTTGTGAAATTGACAACGACACCATTGCCTACCATTACAACGAACCACTTGGCGTGGTTGGTCAAATTATTCCTTGGAACTTCCCTATTTTAATGGCGGCTTGGAAGCTAGCCCCAGCATTGGCTGCAGGTAACTGCGTAGTGTTAAAGCCAGCAGAATTTACGCCAATTAGTATTTTAATTATGATGGAAGTGATTGCTGATTTATTACCACCAGGTGTAGTGAACATTGTGAACGGCTATGGCCGCGAAGTTGGTGCACCACTGGCCAACAGCAAACGTATCGCCAAAATTGGCTTTACCGGCTCTACTGCAACCGGCCGTGCAATTGCTACCGCAGCAGCCAGCAACCTGATTCCAGCCACATTAGAGTTAGGTGGAAAATCACCTAACGTATTCTTTGCCGATATAATGGACGAAGATGACGCGTTTTTTGACAAGGCCATCGAAGGCTTGGTGTTATTTGCATTTAACCAAGGTGAGGTCTGTACTTGTCCGTCGCGCGCCATTATTCAAGCATCTATCTACGACAAATTTATGGAACGCGTCATGACGCGCGTAAAAGCCATTAAACAAGGCAACCCACTAGACCCAAACACCATGCTGGGCGCACAAGCTTCACTTGATCAAATGAATAAAATCATGAACTACATAGACATTGGCAAACAAGAAGGTGCGGAAGTACTGTGCGGCGGTAACCGTAAAATGTTGACTGGTGATTTTGCCGATGGCTATTATGTTGAGCCAACCTTGTTAAAAGGCCACAACAAAATGCGCGTATTTCAGGAAGAGATTTTTGGCCCTGTACTCGCTGTGACGACTTTTAAAGACGAAGCAGATGCACTAGCGATTGCGAATGACACTATTTTTGGTTTAGGTGCTGGTGTTTGGTCACGTAACGGTACAACCGCTTACCGTATGGGTCGTGGTATAAAAGCTGGTCGTGTGTGGACGAACTGCTACCACGCCTACCCTGCCCACGCCGCATTTGGTGGTTATAAAGAATCTGGTATTGGTCGCGAAAATCACAAAATGATGCTAGATCACTACCAACAAACCAAAAACTTGCTCGTTAGTTACAATCCAAATAAACTAGGTTTTTTCTAGTAAATTAGATCTTCTTCTAATTTAGGATTTTAGTAAAATTAGGTAGACTTAAAACTAGCTATAATCAGGGGCGGGTTTACTCGCCCCTAGTTATTTGGAGTTAACAATGAATACTGTGACAGAAAATAGTTCGCAAACCGTCAACGACCCAGAAAAAACCAAACGCGTTTCAGCCACGCCCAGTGCATTGGCGCTTATTGAGAGACTCACCGCTGAACATGGACCAATAGCATTTTTGCAATCAGGCGGCTGTTGTGAGGGTAGTGGGCCAATTTGCATGCCAATTAAAGAGTTTAACCCCAGCGCGTCCGATGTGATTTTGGGTGGATGGAAAGATGCCACGTTTTATATGGGCGATAGCCATTTTACCTTTGCCGAGAATATGCACACCATTTTAGATGCCACCCCCAACTCAAGCGGATCGTTTTCACTCGACTGCGGAACGGGCTTTGCCTTTATTACCAGCGGCAGGCTATATAGTGATGAAGAATTAGCCGCTTTACCGCCTGTGGTGCGGGTTGGTTATTCATAAGCTTTAACTACGTATAAAAAACAGTGCCCTGCAAAGCAATATCCATGCGACCTACAGGGCAGGCATCTTAATGCCATTTGAAATACAAGTTAAATGCTTACTTTTTTGCCTGTAAATTAAGTGCAAACTCAGGTAGAATCACGGCTGGCGGGCCTCCCCGCATTGTAAAGTAGCCAATCTGGTCAGGGGCGGAAGCCAGCAGCCACAACTATTGAGCAAGTGCCGGGGGCAAGGCTCGCCTCTTCATTAAAATTCATTTAAACAATCTATCTGCTACGTTACGCGGTGCTCGCATCCTCGCCGTAATAAAACATACTGTCTCGGATTCTGCGCTCCGTGCGCCTTGCATCTAAACTGTTTAAATAAATTTTGGTTTGAGTTGTAAATATGACGCTCTGCCTTGTTCTTTTTGATTTTGTTACACCTCACTAGTTATTTTTGATTTAGCAATGGAATGTTGCTGATTTTCAGCTAAAATTCACCTTATGTCATATCAAGTCCTCGCGCGCAAATATCGCCCAAAAAGTTTCGAAAACCTAGTAGGGCAAGACCACGTCGTGCGTGCGCTCACCAACGCATTAGACCAGCAACGCTTGCACCACGCTTATTTGTTTACGGGTACGCGTGGCGTTGGTAAAACCACCCTCGCCCGTATTTTGGCCAAATCACTCAATTGCGAAACGGGCATCACCGCCAAACCTTGTGGCGCGTGTGATGCCTGTACTGGCATTGATGCGGATCGTTTTATTGATTACATTGAGATTAATGCCGCCTCTACGCGCGGTATTGATGATGTGCGCACGCTGCTCGAGCAAGCCACTTATGCGCCCACACAGGGTCGCTTCAAAATTTTCATGCTAGATGAAGTACACCAGCTAACCAAAGAGGCATTTAATGCGCTGCTAAAAACGCTGGAAGAGCCGCCAGCGCATATTAAATTCATACTTGGCACGACTGACCCGCAAAAAGTACCTGTCACCGTGCTAAGCCGTTGTTTGCAATTTAACTTGCGGCAAATGGCCAGCCCGACTATTTCGGAACATTTAAAACATGTACTTGGCCAAGAACAGATTAGTTTTGAGCCAACAGCCATCCACCTGATTGCGCGCGCAGCGGCAGGCAGTATGCGCGATGCGCTGTCTCTCACCGACCAAGCTATCGCTTACGGTAACCAAACTGTGAACGAGGCAGAAGTGCGCAGCATGCTAGGGGCGATTGATCAAAGTTATTTATACGAAATACTGTCTGCCCTGCAACCGCAAGGGTTGTCCCCGCAGAATATACCAGCTGAAGCTGGTTATTCATACGTGAAAGCCAATAGCGGTGGCGTTATAATCGAAATCGCTAAACAAATGGAAGCGCGTAGCTTGTCATTTGAAGCCGCATTGAATGATTTAGCCAACTTGCTGCACCAAATTGCCATTGCACAAACCGTACCGCAAAGTATTGCTGACGATTTGCCAGAACGCGCCGCGCTACTGAATTTAGCGCAAACACTCAGCGCCGAAACGGTGCAACTTTATTACCAAATTGCGCTTTTAGGTAGAAGAGACATTGGCCTTGCGCCAGATGAATACGCAGGTTTTACCATGACGCTATTGCGTATGTTGGCATTTATGCCAGCAGAAAAAGGTGCGGTTACGCCAATAGATAAGAATGCGCTTGCACCGCAAGACGGCGAGAAAGTAGCTCCGCCTGCAGTAAAAGTAGCAGCTCCATTAAACCAACAAGCAACGCCTGAACCAGTACGAGCCAGCACTAGTATTCAAGCTGCTGCGCCAGAAACCAATACCCATAAGGATTCTAGCGTGCCAATTTCAGACATGGCCAGTTTTGATGGCAATTGGCGCAAATTGGTCGAACAAAATCTAAAGCTTGGTCTTGCACGCGCACTGGCTCAAAATTGTGAATTGGTTAGTTACGATGAACACAGCATAAATTTACGCGTGGCCAGTGCACAAAAGCACCTCATCAGCCCCAGTTATCAAGACAAATTAGCCAATGCCATTAACGACTATTTCGGTCGCAAAATACGATTAAATATTGCTGTGGCCAGCGATACACACACAGAAATTGTCACACCCGCTAAGCAAAATGCCAATGAAAAAGCGGTGATTCAATCGGGGGCAGAAGCTGCCATTATGAATGATGACTTTGTAAAAGCATTGATGAATGATTTAGGAGCGCAAATTATCCCTAACTCAATAAAACCTGTTTAAGAAAATGAGGAGAACAGTATGATGAAAGGTGGCATGGGCAATATGATGAAGCAGGCCCAAATGATGCAAGCCAATATGCAAAAGGCACAAGCCGAACTTGCGGAAACACTGGTGGAAGGTACAGCCAGCAATGGCATGGTAAAAATAAGTATGACTTGCAATAACACAGTAAAACGCGTGATGATTGATAACGCCGCGATGGACGACCGCGAAACTCTAGAAGATTTGTTGCTGATTGCACTCAATGATGCACGTGCTAAAGCCGAAGCAACCTCAAATGCGCGCATGAGTGGGATGATGCCTGCAGGGTTCAAGCTACCATTTTAAATAATTAGCGTGAACAACCCACCCGCCTTAGAGCAGCTGATTGATGCTTTGCGTTGTTTGCCAGGTGTAGGGCCAAAATCGGCGCTCCGCATGGCGTATTACTTATTACAACGCGATAGAAAAGGGGCTAATAGTCTGGCCCTATCAATGCAAAACGCGCTGCAAGTGCTGGGGCATTGCACCTTGTGCAATAACTTTTCAGAAAGCGCTATTTGTCCGCTGTGTACATCTGAAAAACGAGATGCGACACAACTTTGCGTTGTGGAAATGCCTACCGATTTAATGATGATGGAGCAAACTCATTCTTATACAGGCATGTATTTTGTGTTGATGGGCAGGCTTTCACCTTTGGACGGCATCGGTCCAAAAGAAATTAATCTAGATAAACTCATTAAGCGTGCGCAAGATGGTGCTAATAATCAAGGTCAAGTCAAAGAGGTGATTCTAGCTACCAATTACACGGTGGAAGGTGAAGCAACAGCGCACTATATTAGCGAGCTACTCAAAACACGCGGCATCGCAGTTAGCCGTATTGCGCGAGGCTTACCCATGGGTGGCGAGATTGAATATGTGGATAGTGGGACTTTATCAATGGCGCTACTTGGCAGAAAGCAGCTTTAGATCAATGGCGCTACTAGGTCGAAAACAACTTTAATATTCGGGATTTAGACCCGAGAAGCATCTAGCGCATTTAATAACTCGCTAGGCTCGCTAATCATTATATCTGCGCCCCACTCTGCTGGCTTGTCGCTTGCATCAATATAGCCAAACAAAGCCACCACCGTTTGTATACCAGCCGCTTTACCTGCTTGAATATCACGCTCAGCATCCCCTACGTAAACACACTGTTCAGGCATAACACCGATTTGCTCACATGCCATGAGCAGCGTTGCAGGCGATGGTTTTGGCTGCGGCGCGTCGTCACCACTCACCACACAGGCTGCCCGCTCTTGCAAACCCATACTAGTTATCAAACGCCGAGTAAAACGACGTGGCTTGTTAGTGACAATCCCCCATTTCAAACCTTTATGTTCAATGGCTTGCAGTAAATCGGCAATACCAGACAGCAACACTGGGCTGCGCGTAAACACAGTGTCATAAATGCTTAAATACTCATCGCGCATGGCAGTAAAGTTAGTATCTGCTGGCGTAATGCCAAAGCCCAAACCAAGGAGGCCACGCGAACCATGTGAGGCAAACGGGCGAATTTTCGCATCAGGCAACATAGGCTTACCATGTCGCTGCAATTGAATATTCAGTGCATAACCTAAGTCTGGTGCGGTATCCACAAGCGTGCCATCGAGGTCAAATAAAATGGTGTTAATCAAACGTGAAGTCTTTTAGATTATGTCTTGATAGTGTGCATCATGTAATTGACGCTGACATCGTCGCCCAGCCAATAATGCTGGGTAATTGGATTGTAACTCATGCCAATTTGATGCTGTAGCGACAAGCCTGCAGGCCGCATCCAACTTGCCAATTCAGAGGGCTTAATAAACTTAGCATAATCATGTGTGCCACGCGGCAACATATTCAGCACATACTCCGCACCAATAACCGCAAAAAAATAAGATTTTGGATTGCGATTAATGGTAGAAAAAAATACGTGGCCATCTGGCTTCACTAGCTTGGCGCAAGCTGCAATTACGCTAGCAGGATTAGGTACGTGCTCGAGCATCTCTAAGCAAGTCACGACATCAAAGCTGGCTGGCTGTTTTTCAGCTAATGCTTCCACAGCAATCAATTGATAATCTACCGCAACACCGCTTTCTAAGCTGTGTAGCTGCGCTACTTTTAGGGCCTTTTCACCTAAATCAATCCCCATTACAGTAGCGCCTTTTTGTGCCATTGATTCGCTTAAAATGCCACCGCCGCAGCCTACATCCAGTACCGTTTTCCCGTTTAAGTTAACGGCTTGGTCAATATAGTTTAAACGTAGCGGATTGATATCATGCAGCGGCTTAAACTCACTGCCTTTATCCCACCACTTATGCGCTAACTCGCTGAATTTATTCAGCTCAGCTACATCTGCATTAATTGTCATGCTTTAAATTCACCTAGTTTAGTTTGCCATTTATTAATAATATCGCCCAACTCCTGCGGCTCAACCTGACTATACAGGCCGTCGCCTTGTTGTGGACGATGAAACTTTAAATCGCCGTTTACCCATACATGACTGACATGCTCGCGCCCGGCTACATACACCAAATGTGAAACCACATCAAAACAAGGTTGTATTGCAATATCTACAAGCTTCACCGCAGTTAAATCTGCCAACTTGCCCACTTCTATTGAGCCTATTTTATCACTTAAATTCAATGCTTTCGCACCGTTAATGGTAGCCATTGCTAGGGCCTGATGTGCCGAAATTGCGGTCGCGTCCCCACTCTGCCCTTTTGCCAGTAGAGCTGCCAAGCGCATCTCGGCAAACATATCGAGCCGATTATTACTAGCCGCACCATCTGTGCCTAAACCAATATTAATACCTTGCTTAGCATACTCAGTGATTGGTGCAATGCCAGAAGCCAACTTTAAATTAGAACTAGGACAGTGCGCAATGCTGCAGCCGTGTGCGGCTAGTAATTTAATTTCTGCCGTATTTAAATGCACGCAATGCGCCAAGGTAACTGTGCTATTTAACAAACCCAGATTAGCCAAGCGCGCTATTGGGCGCATGCCATAGCTTTGTTCGCTTTGGGTGATTTCAGCCTGCGTTTCGTGTAAATGTGTGTGGATGCCGATATCTAACTGAGCGCTCAAGGTATTAATTTGTGAAAAAGTCGCATCTGTAACGGTGTAAGGTGCATGCGGCGCAAAGCTAAAACTAATTAAAGACTCATCTCGTAATTTATCTTTGGCAGACGTGCCTTTGTCGATATAGTCCTCGGCATCATTGGCATAATTGGTAGGGAACTCAAGTACCACCAAACCTAAATTTGCACGCATACCCATTTGCACCGCAGCTTCAGCAGCCGCAAGTGGGTAAAAATACATATCGTTAAAAGTAGTAATGCCGCCACTCAACATTTCTGCACAAGCTAACAAGGTACCGTCGCGCACAAAACTCTGCGAAACCACCGCGTGCTCTGCAGGCCATATATGCTGCTCCAGCCAAGGCATTAGCGGCACATCATCTGCTAAGCCACGCATCAAGCTCATTGCAGCGTGCGTATGCAAATTAATTAGCCCAGGAATTAATACATGCTCTTCTAATATAATTGTTTCAGAGGCTTGGTAATGGTGGCTATCAGCAATTGGACAAATAGCAATGATGACGCCAGCTTGAATCACCACTACATGGTTTTCTAATAAAATATCTTTAGGGACAATTGGGCAAAGCCAGCGTGCGCTGATAATTAAATCGACTTTAACTATATCTTTAACTAAATGTAGTGTTGTGAGATTTTCAACCATATGTTTATTATAGCGGCTTAAAGCAACCCATTCTAAATCGTAAACAATAAAAAACCCCGCAATGCGGGGTTTTTTAAACTACTTATTACTTAAAACTGTTACTTAGTTACAACCTGTTTCTTTTTGACCTTCGGCTTGAATTATTACGCGACGGTTAGGTTGTAAGCACTCAATCAATTTTTTAGTTGCTTTGTTACCAGTACACTGCACCACTGGCTCTGACTCACCTTTACCAACTGCTTCGATAATAGATGGATCAACACCTTGCGCAGCCAAGTAATCTTTTACTAAATGAGCACGGCGCTCAGAAAGTTTTTGGTTATATGCGTCAGAACCAATACGATCTGTGTGACCAGTAACAATCACTGCTTTCAATTCAGGGTTTGCTTTAATTTTAGCAGCAGCCTCATTTAGAGCATCTTTACCCTCATCACTAATGTTAGCCTTGTCAAAACCAAATAGTTTTTCAGCACCCACTGTGATGGTATCCATTTGTGGTGTACATTTTACTGGCTCTGGTGCGGCTGCGATTGGTGCTGACTCTGGTGCGGCTGCGATTGGTGCTGGCTCTGGCGCTGCTTCAGCCACTACTGGAGCTGGTGCACCAAAACGGAAGATACCACCTAAGTTGAACAATGTGTTGCCGATGCCGCCGTCTTCGCCAGAACTTACGCCAGTTGCTAAGTTTGTAATTTTAGCATCTGCACGACTCCATTGATGACGTAAATCAGCTTGTACGCCGAATTTGTCGCTAAACAGGTATTGCGCACCTAAACCTAAACTTGCCAACCATGATGTTTTTTTACCATCAACATCAAAGCCAGGGATTTTATAGTCTACGTCGTTTCTAGTTGCGCCTAAACCTGCCAATAAGAATGGGCGGAATTTATCACGGCTAAACATATAAAGCGCATCTAAACCTAGTTGTGTAGATTTGTATTTACCGCTTTCACCAAGACCTAAACCTAAATCTTCATCAGCACGGTTATAGCCTAGGCGGCCTTGCAAATCCCAGCTTGGTGATAGTTCTTTACCAATGCTAATGAAACCACCAGCACCATTATCAGCATCCAAATCACTGTCTGTATTCATATAGCTAACGCCTGGTACAGCATACCAAGCACCGCGGAACATATCTTCAGCAGACGCTGTAAGTGCTGTTAAGCCTAAAGTTGCTGCAACTGCTAAACCAACTAATTTCTTATTCATTATTAAACTCCTTGTTGTAAAACGTGAACTAACTCATATTGCTAAAGACTATGATTTTACTATACTTAATCTATATTAAGTATGCAACGTTAAGCCAAGATTAATTGAGTTTCTATGCGGTTTTTGTTGCCATTTCGCAACATGCTTATCAATTCACGCACTTTAATCTGATTTAGGGCAGACTTTCGCAGCGAATTATCACAAACACCGCCTCTAAAACCGATATATGTTGAATTTATTTCGGTAAGATGATCTATATGTTGTGGTTGTAATGAACCAGCCAAACCTGATTTTAATTGATATTGGTGGCATAGCTGTGTAAATAAAACTAGCGCCTGTTGAGGTTGTACTTGCAACAAATTTTTATGCTTATTTTTGGTATCTAACATCGCACCATAAACACCTGCATTTTTGAGTGCTGGCAGTAAATTGAGGTTTATTTCTTCATCTGCAAAAAACACGACGACTATCTTTACGCCTGCTCTTGTTAGCCGGGCAACTGCATCATAAAAATAGGCCTGGTAAAACAAGTCAGACACGGCAATTTTAACAATATCTACGCCTGCATCAGCCCGTAATTGAATGTCAGCCACAAGCTCATCTATGCTGGTGTGCTGTTCGCCCACTGTAGCGCTAATCAGGGCGCGGCCATAGATTTTTCGCACGATTTCGCGTGTTGAATCCAAATCTAGCGCGCCAAGTGCGCCCAGATTTGGGTCTTTCAAGTCAATAATATCTACGCCTGCAAGAACTGCAATCATGGCTTCTTCAATATTTTTTACGCTAATTAATAGCTGCGTCATACTTTTTGGTAATTGTAAAAATTAATTGGTATAAAAATCGTCTATTTTTTTAGTCAGCCAAGTCCATGCTTCTTTTTCGCGCTCACCCGCTGTTTTATCAATGGCGATTTGCAAGTACTGCATTTCGTTTTCAATTTTATCGCGTGGCAACAAGTGTAAACGGCTCACCAATACCGCTAGCTCTATCACAGCAGCTTGCGCACGATTAAAACCTGCAAACGGCTGATGATTAAATTCTGCTACTTTTTTCATCAGCAACTCTGGCCGGGTCGCATCATCGCGCACTTCTACTAATTCCAACTCTACGTGTGCCAAACAATCCGTCAGCCTACCAGCTATGATTTTATCAGCTTGCATTAGCCGCCAAGGCTGCCTGTTTGTCAGCGCGCCAGCAAATACGCGCACATCATCCGTTAAGTTCATTACAGCACATTTGGTGGCGAGAATATTGTCCAAGGTCGTTGATGGCTTGTAAGGCGAAATGACTATAAAATCATCCTCGTATTTCACACCAAATGGCGTCACATGGGGCACACCCGTCAAGCTGATGGTTGAAATAATCGTTTCAACCATCATGATTTCGCATCTTTATTATCGGTTTTTTTCTTAGCTTGCTTTTCTTTCAGCGAGGCCTCACGATGATTTTTTCTGTCAGGACTTTTTCTGTCATCTTTGTTTTGTTCAGTTGCCAAACCCCAATTGAGCTCTTCATCTTGCACATAGCGCTTACCAAGTTGATGCGCAATCTGCGCCCTTGCCAGTTCCACACCCAAGTAAAACGCATGGCTAGCATCGCTTTGCACACCCAAATTAGGGTAAAACGCAAACGGGTCAACATCCAATTGCAGGCCATCACGGTTATACACATGCACGCCAGTTTCACTCACCATGATGCGAAAACTAGGGTCCTTAATTTGTGCGGCAATTTCGGCAATTTCATCCGCATTGTATGAAAACGGCCGCCTATCATGTAAGCCATTTAATGCAGAGGAATAGCCACGTGGTAGCCGGCTATCGCGCTTTGCGCTAAACATCACGCGCCGCGCAATATCGGCCTCGGCAATCGCATTCACTGCGTGTGGGCTGACCGAAGTTGCCAAAACGGCATTGATGCCTAGCTCACTAATCATACCAAACAGCATGGCATTGATGCCTGTAGTGTCGGCGTCAGTAAGCTCTGTCAGGTTACCAATACCCATCATGATTTGGATTTGTGGGTATTTCTTGCGTAGTTTGTGATAGCGCACAATCGAGTCAGTCAATCCAAAATGAATCGGGTCTAAAATCGCATCCGCAATAAACGGTTTGTTATTTTTAAGGCAAGCCTCGATTGCTTTATATAGCGAAGCCATATGACCAGGCTGGCCAGGAATCAATACCGGCGTACTTTCCACAGCATCGGCAATCCACAGTGTTTTTTCTGTGAGGCTTAACAAATAGTCAGCACCCGCTTTACCAGCTAACAATAGTTCATCGCTATTCATGCTGTCTACACTCACCTTGAAGCCGGCTTGCTTTAAGGTTTTAATGGTGTCCGCCAAATGGGCGAATGGCTTATTCGGCAAGCAACCTAAGTCTATTACGTTAGCACCTTGTACTTTAAATTTTTCTGCTTTGGTAACAATTTCATCCACTGTTAAATCCGGCGCATCCACAATCTCGGCAAAAATTTGGCAGCTATATTGGCTTAAATCGGGCGCGATACCTTGTTGGCCAAAATACTGCGGTAAATCTTTTAAATCTTCTGGGCCGCGTTCTACGGGGATACCGTATTGGCGATGCAATTGACTTAAATCCCCTTGGCATAAGCCTGGCAAAATCATCCTATTAGCCTCGCCCGTGCTCTTTAGGCGACGCGCAATCATTTCAGGTGTCATCAGCGCCGCAACAGAAACACCAATCTGCTCGACACGATACTTAAATGGTGGTGTTTTAGGGTTAGCCACCACTTCAGCCAATACTTTATTCAGGCTTTTTTCAGCCAACTTACCTGTTAAAAAAAGAAGTTTGTCAGACATGGCTTTTGAGCATTATTTTGGCAGGCCCGCAAGCCGCATGGATATTGCCTGCTGGAGCATATGCATATCGCTCGCAACCTGCGTATGTTCAAAGGTGGCTAGTTTCGCCACATTATCTAAATCAATTTGGCGCGGAAATACCTGCACCATATTGTCGCGTGGCGCCTCTGATTCAATAAAACCAGAGGTTAAAACTGGCACAGTATCGCAGGCAAATATAATGCTAGGTACCCGCGTTTTTCCTGCTTGTGCGTAGAGATTGGTTACGAGTGAGTCTGAAAATCCATAGGCCATTTTAGCGATGGTATTAGAGGTAGCAGGTGCAATTACCAGTGTGTGATACTTCCCTTCATAAAAAAGCTCCACAGGCACGCTGCTGGCCGTTTTATCCTGATAAACCTTGTGGTCCGTTGCATCTAACTCAGCCTGAAAGCCATATTGCTTGATGATTTCTGCTGCTGCGCGGCTTAAAAAAATATCCACATTTTCAAGCGCTTGCAAAATCCCAAGAGACTCACGCAGGTAATGGCCAGAACCTGTAATTGCCCAAGCAAGCTTTTGATTCTTAATTGAATTTATCATGTGAAAATAACATCACCATAATATGCAAAGTGCTAAGCAAGACGAGGCGCAAGTAATAAAATTGAGCGCAGCATATGGTTATATGTAAGCGATGATTTTTTATGCGGCAACAAAGTATTGTGACGCAATTTGCATTTTATGCAGAAAAAGGATGCTCAAGCACAATGGTCTCATCGCGCTCTGGCCCCGTCGATATAATCGCAATCGGCACCCCACATAAGGCTTCCAGACGTTTGAGGTAATGCTGTGCCGCTTTTGGCAAGCCTTCCCAAGTTTTTACACCAAACGTATTATCATGCCAACCTGCAACTTTTTCGTAAATTGGTTTGCAACGCGCCACATCATCTGCACCAATCGGCAACATATCCACTGACTTGCCATCTAGCTCATAACCCGTGCAGATTTGCAGTTCATCAATGCCATCCAGCACGTCTAGCTTGGTGATGCACAAGCCAGTGAGGCCGTTAATACGCGCAGAACGACGTAACGCAGCTGCATCGAACCAACCACATCTTCTTTTTCTTTTGGTCACTGTGCCGATTTCTTGGCCTTTGACCGACATTTGATTGCCAGGACAGCTTGCAGACTCAATATCTAACTCACTAGGAAATGGCCCGCCACCCACGCGCGTGGTATAGGCTTTGGTAATGCCCAGCACATAGTGCAGCATATTGGCGCCAACACCCGTACCGCCACTGGCTTGGCCAGCAATACAGTTGCTAGATGTTACATAAGGATAAGTACCGTGGTCAATATCCAACAAGGTGCCTTGCGCCCCTTCAAATAACAGATTTTCGCCACGCGCATTCGCAGCGTACAACTCGGCAGAAATATCTGAAATAAGTGGCTTAAGTGCCACTGCATGCTGCATACTGGCATCATATTGCTGATTAAAATCAACAGGCTGGGCGTCAAGGTAATTGGTTAAAACAAAATTGTGATAGTCCATCACTTCACGCAATTTATCGGCAAAGCGTTCTGGATAGAATAAATCGTAAACCCTTAAAGCGCGGCGCGCGACTTTGTCTTCGTAAGTTGGGCCAATGCCTTTGCCTGTGGTGCCAATTTTTACAGCACGTTTCGCTTCACGCGCAGTGTCTAAAGCCACGTGGTGGCTCAATATCAGTGGGCAACCAGGGCTGACTTTTAAGCGACTTTTTACTTCCAAACCATCTTTTTCTAAACTTTCAATTTCACTGAGCAAATGCGCAGCATCAAGTACCACGCCATTGCCGATGTAGCAATTAACACCGCTACGCACAATGCCAGAAGGAACTAGGTTAAGTTTGTACACTTTTTGTGCTGCACCTTGACCAACGACCAGTGTATGGCCTGCATTATGACCGCCCTGAAAGCGCACTACGCCTTGGGCGTGGTCGGTCAGCCAATCGACAATTTTGCCTTTGCCTTCATCGCCCCATTGTGTGCCTATCACTACAATATTACGTCCGACAACGTTTTTTGCTGCTTTATTCATAAGTTCTAAACTTTTTTAATTAATGTTTTAATGCTTCTATGCGCCATTCACCGTCGCGCATCACCAGCGCACTGTCGCAATTCAGCTCTGCAGCACTGACTTGCGCGTGTGGTAATACCTGAATCACCACCAAGCCTTCCGTACGCAGCGCTTCTATCTTGGCCAACAACGCGGCGTCGTTATCTTCTGGAGCAAGGATGGTTTTGGGTAGATGTGCAGGCGGCAGCGTAGCTACAATGCCACGTAAATCGATACTAAAGCCAGTGGCGGGTCGCGCGCGACCAAATGCTACGCCCACTTCATCATAACGTCCACCTAACGCCACTGGGCCTGTGTAGCCTTTGGCATAAGCGGCAAACACAATGCCACTGTGATAGTGATAACCGCGCAACTCGCCCAAATCAAACGAAACTTGTACGTTTAAATCGCTCAGCTTGCTGGCAACAGCGCTTAAATTTGCGAGTGCCTGAGTAATTTCTGGCAATTTTGGCAAGACTTTTAATGCTTGATCCAACACGCTGATATCGCCATTTAACTCAGTTAAACTGAGCAAGGCTTTCTGAATAGTTTGGTCCAAATCTTTTATTAAACTTGCTAAGGCCGCTTTATCTTTGCTTTGTAAAGCCCCATATAAGGCTTGCTCTAAATCAGCATCAATATTGCCAGCTTTTACCAAGCTTTCAAAAATCGCAACGTGGCTAAAATCAATGTGAATTTGATTTAAACCCAACAATTGCAGGGCTTTAATCATTAAGCGTTGAATTTCAACATCACTTTCGATACCCGCGTGGCCAAATAGCTCGGCGCCTATTTGCAAGGGTTCTCTCGTGCGCGCAAGACCATCTGGCTTAGTACGTAATACGGTCCCCGCATAACATAGCCTGCAAACACCCTTCAAATTCAGCATGTGCGCATCAATGCGTGCCGCTTGTGGTGTCATGTCAGCACGAATACCCATTAGGCGGCCAGTGAGTTGATCAACCACTTTAAATGTGGCTAAATCTAAATCGTGTCCAGTACCAGTAATAAGCGATTCCAAATACTCTAAAGTTGGTGGAATCACATATTGATAACCGTGCACTTTAAACAAATCAAGCAAATCACGGCGTAGTTGCTCAATGCGCGCCGCCTCAGTGGGCAGTACGTCTTCAATAAATTCGGGAAGTAACCAGTTACGCATAGGCGCTATTATACTAGCAAAAGCGGTAAAACTAGCGGTTCGAGCTAATGACTTAGGCTAACGACTTAACAGGATGAGCAATAAACCAGCAATGATGGAGACGATGCCAACAAAGCGCAATTGGCCATCTTTGAGTTCTATCATACGTTTAAAGGTTTCGCGCCATGCCTGTGGCGCAATAAACGGCAGCAACCCCTCTAACACCAACATTAAGCCCAGTGCGACAAGTAGCGTATTCAAATTGCCCTCATCTTGTAACCATCATCTTGTCTTTAGGCTTATTTGCCAGTGCCACGCATATATTTAAAGAACTCTGAGCTTGGGTCTAACACCATCACGTCAGATTTACTTTTAAAGCTGTTTTTATAGGCTTCTTGGCTGCGGTAAAACGCATAAAACTCTGGGTTTTTACCATAAGCGCTTGAGTAAATTTCTGCGGCTTTGGCGTCACCTTCACCTTTCATTTTTTGCGCATCGCGAAAAGCTTCTGCAATAATCACTTCGCGCTGTTTATCAGCATCAGCACGAATTTTTTCGGATGCAGCAGAACCTTCAGAACGCAACTGATTGGCGATACGCTTACGCTCTGCAATCATACGGTCGTACACTGATTTCGAAATATCTTCAGAATAATCCACTCGTTTCAAGCGCACATCCACCACTTGAATACCGATTTGGCGTGCCTCTTTGTCGGCACGTATTTTCATATTTTGCATAATGGCACCACGCTCGCCAGCAATCACCTCGCGCACGGTACGTTTACCAAACTCATCACGCAACCCCGCGTTCACTACTTGCGACAACCTGTCCTCTGCTGCCGCTTCGCCGCCTTCTTTGACTGATACATAGTACTTAGCAGGGTCGATAATGCGCCATTTCACAAACGAATCTACGGTCATGGTTTTGTTTTCGCTCGTCACAATCTCCGCTGGCTGCTCCCAGTCTAGCGTTACGATGCGCTTTTCGAAATATTTTAAGTCATCTAGCAAAGGCACTTTGAAATATAGGCCAGGCTCTTTTTTAACCGAGACTAACTCACCCAACCTAAACACTAAGGCATATTCACGCTGGTCGACAATGAACAAAGACATTGTCAGAAGCATTAAAGCGACTAACAATCCAACTAAAGCTGTACCAATACTTTTCATATTCTCTCTACCTTTAACTCTTATTTAGATATCACGCCTAGATGTTATTTCTAGGATATTACTTCTAGCGATCGCGCGATAAGCTACGCGTATCTTCGCTTGACGATTCTTCTTCTCGCACCACGCTAGCAGCTGCCGCAGAAGCTGCACCTGTATTAGTGTTACGGGTTTGTTCCATCAGTTTATCTAGCGGCAAATAGAGCATGCTGTTGCCGCCTTTTTGGTCGACAATAATTTTGCTGGTGTTCGACATGATTTGCTCTTGCGCGTCTAAATATAAACGTTGGCGCGTCACTTCTGGCGCTTTATTATATTGCGTTAGTATCTGCTCAAAACGGCTGGCGTTACCAGTCGCTTCGCTTTCAACTTTAAGTTTATAACCTGCAGCTTCTGCCGCCAAACGAGATGCGTTACCGCGTGCTTTAGGAATCACATCATTAGCATAAGCTTGGCCTAAGTTAATTTGCCTCTGGTAATCTTGGTTGGCACGGTTAACATCATCAAACGCTTCTTTTACCTGTTCTGGCGCCGCGCCTTTTTGTCTAGAAACGCTGGTAATGAGTATACCCGTGTTATAGCTATCCAAAATCGCTTGCATGCGAGCGGAGGTATCGGGCAAGCCTTTTTGCAACAGGTCATCCAGCTTACTTTTGCCGACTATTTCACGAATGGCGGTTTCTGCGGCTGACATTACCGATTTATCAGTATCGCGATTATTAAAGATAAAGTCTTTAGCGCTTTTAAGCTTGTATTGCACTGCCACCTGCATATCAATGATATTTTCATCTTCGGTCAACATCAAAGCTTCTCTAGGCACTTTGGTTTTGCTACCAGCACCCTCGCCACTGCTGCGATAACCCACTTCTAAGCGACGTACCTGCTCCATGTTAACAACCGTTACCGATTCAATAGGGAATGGCCAATGCCAACGAGGGCCAGGCTCGGTGTTGGTGGTGTATTTACCAAAACGCTGCACAACACCAACAGAACCTTGGTCAACAATATAAAAGCCGGTCGCCAGCCAAATGGCTACAATAATGCCCAAAATCGGCGCGATTGGCACACTAAAATCTTTATTGTCAGCAGGCTGATTATTACTATTAAAGCCACCTGAGCCTTTACCCTTACCAAAAAGATTGTTAATTTTTTGGCTTAAATCGCGCAACACTTGATCTAAATCAGGCGGGCCTTCATTGTTTTTTTGGCCAAAGCCAGGAAATCTAAAACCTGGAAACTTAATTCCTAAAAATTTAAACTCAGGTAATCTAATCTGAGGTATTTTAATCATTCAAAAACTCCGAACTATTTTTTTAATATAAACTTTATGCATAAGCGCTTTCTTCAGTGCTTAATCTTTTTAACCACTGTTGATGCTCTGCTAACGCCAGCCTAATAAATTCCAAGCCCGCGCCTGTTTTAGCTGACACGCGCACTTGATAAATTCTACCATATTCATCTCGCTCAAAGCCCGCCGCAGTGTCATTTAAGGCACTATCGAATTCTTTGGCAAGCCGATCAATTTGATTGAGCACCAATACTTGTGGCACCTCAGCCGCACCAATTTCGGTGAGCACTTTATTTACCTGCGTAATTTGCGCGTCGCGATTAGTGCTGGCCACATCTATCACATGCAGCAATAAGTCAGCTTGTACAGCCTCTTCTAAAGTGGCGCCAAACGCTTCTATCAAGGTGGTAGGCAGGTGTTTAATAAACCCTACTGTGTCTGACATCACCACTTCGCTACGACCTAAATATTGGCCATGTTCATCGTAATCGGATTGCGCACTGCCCAAGTATAGTTTGCGCGAAGTAGTATCTAGCGTGGCAAAAAGCTGATCTGCTGCGTAAACGCCCGATTGCGTCAGTCGATTAAACAAAGTTGATTTGCCTGCATTGGTGTAACCCACTAACGATACTGTCATTACATTACTGCGTTTACGCGATTTGCGCTGCATACTGCGCTGCAATTTAAGTTTTACGAGCTTCTCGCGCAATTGTTTGACGCGCACACCAATCATGCGCTTATCAAGCTCTAATTGTTTCTCACCTGGACCGCCGCGTACACCAATACCCCCTTTTTGTCGCTCTAAGTGGGTCCAGCCGCGTACTAAGCGAGTGGATAAATGCTCTAGCTGCGCTAATTCAACTTGTAATTTACCTTCGTGACTTTTGGCACGCTGTGCAAAGATATCTAAAATTAAGCCAGTTCTATCCAGCACTTTGGCTTGTAAAAAACGCTCTAAATTGCGCTGTTGCGACGGACTTAAATCGTGGTTGAAAGCGACTAGATTAGTTTCACTGGCTTCTAACATCAACTTCAACTCATCGGCTTTACCGCTACCAATGAATAATTTTGCATCGGGCACGCTGCGCTTGCCTTCAATGGTGGCGCGCACTTGCATACCTGCAGAAGTGACCAGTTGGCGAAGTTCTTGCAAACTTTCTGCATAATCAGGCTCGTCAAAATCAATACTGACCAAAACAATTGCGCCATCAGACGCAACTGTTTGAGTGCTAGGATTCGCTAAGGTATTTTCGCCGTATCCAGAAGGTTTAATTGCCAAACTTAATCTTCCGGATGTTCTGGCATCACCATACTGACAGCACGTGCTGGCACAATGGTAGATATCGCATGTTTATACACCATTTGCGTGACGGTGTTTTTAAGTAAAATCACGTATTGGTCGAAAGAATCTACTTGGCCTTGCAGCTTAATACCGTTCACCAAATAAATAGACACTTGCACATGCTCTTTTCTCAGTGCGTTTAAAAATGGGTCTTGCAACATCTGGCCTTTATTATTCATATTTTGCTCCTTGTAGTTTTAGTAAAATTGGAGTTGCTTCTTTTCTAAGAAACTCTTTATGCCGACTAACTAATAAATGTCTAGCATACGACTATGATTGCGTCTTTTTGTTCTAGTTTCAAGTGCCAACTGATAATTATTTGCTTAATATTTATTTAAGGTATGCGTTGATTCTTGTTAAGGTTTCATTTTGGCCTAATAAAGCCATCACTTGGTCGATACTGGGTGATTGTGCAATACCCGTCAGCATCACGCGTAGCGGCATGGCAAGCTTAGGAAACTTAAGCCCAAATTCAGCCACCACTGCATTGATTGCCTGATGAATCGCCTCAGCCGTCCACTCAATATGCGTAAGCTGCTGCTGCAGTTTTTGCATAGCGGGCATAATTTCTGGCGTAATATGCTTTTCTACATCGGCCGAGCTGGCTTGTGGCAGGGTATAAAAATACGCCACATCGTTAGCCAGTTGATTCAAGTTATTGGCACGTTCACGATACAGATTTAACACAGCCTTCAAATCAGGCGCACTTATCAAATTAGATGCCATGGAACCCTTATGGATATTGGCTTTCACGTATGAATAACCAGCTTCAGCTGGTATATTCTGCGGGGACAAACCTTGCGGTTGCAGGCGCGCTGAAATGTCCTCGGCCAGTGCATCCAAATTAGCTTCTTTAATATAATGTGCATTCAGCCAGTTCAATTTTTCGGTATTGAATTGCGCAGCAGATGGCGTAATGTGATCTAAATCAAACCATTCGCAAAATTGCTGCATATTAAAAATTTCTGCATCGCCGTGACTCCAGCCTAAGCGCGCCAGATAATTTAAAACGGCTTCTTTTAAATAACCATCTTCGTGATATTGCATGACGCTGACTGCACCGTGGCGCTTAGACAGTTTTTGCCCATCACCGCCTAAAATCATCGACAAATGTGCGTATTGCGGGATTTTTAAATTAGAATCATGCGCCGCCAGCGCCATCAACATATTAATTTGGCGTGGCGTGTTATTCACATGGTCATCACCGCGAATCACTTGGGTAATGCCCATTTCAAAGTCATCCACCACCACGCAAAAATTATAAGTAGGCGTGCCATCGGCGCGCGCAATAATCAAATCATCTAACTCTGCATTGGCAATTTCAATGCGGCCTTTCACTAAATCATCCCAAGCCACGACGCCAGTTTGCGGATTTTTAAAACGCACCGTGGGCGCAATACCGTTTGGAATTGTCGGCAGGGTTTTCCCAGTCTCTGGTCGCCAACGTCCGTCATATCTAGGCTTCAGGCCTTGTTGCATCTGGCTCTCACGCAACGCGTCCAACTCTTCTTTACTGCAATAGCAGTGATAAGCAGTGCCATTATCTAGCATGGTTTGCAGCACTTGTTTGTAAGTCTCCATGCGCTGCATCTGGTAAAACGGGCCTTCATCATAATCTAAGCCGAGCCAGTGCATACCATCTAGAATAGCTTGCACCGCCGCTGGCGTGCTGCGCTCCACATCGGTATCTTCAATACGTAGAATAAATTTCCCGCCATGCTTTTTAGCATAGGCCCAAGAAAATAGTGCGGTGCGGGCGCCACCGATGTGTAAAAAGCCAGTGGGGCTGGGTGCGAAACGGGTGCGAATTACCATAAAATTTCGTTTTAACTTAAAAGTGGCATTCTAACATGCAACGTGACACAGTTATTTAGCAACATAAATGAATCTAATACTAAATTAAACTTGATTATTCAATGATTTATGATTATATTTTAAATTAACTTATAACGAGTACCTACTGAGTTTAATTAAATATGGTTAATTTAAATAAAATCTGGGTTAAATTTTCTTAAATCAGCAATGAAAAGCATCCTTAAGCAAATATTTGGCAACAACCCACTGATAAAATCTAATCAGTACAAAGTTTGGCTGGCCGACCTAAAAGATTTAGATGACTTAGCAGCACTGCAGTTTTCTACTAAACATTTGGCGCAGTTACTTAACGCCGTCGACACCGCAGAAGCGCCAACGCTAGAACAACAAATTGATTTGATTATTGAGCTGGAAGCACTAAATCAATTACGTTTGGAAAAACTTTCTACACAGCTAGCCTATGTAGAAAACATGAAAGTTGAGCTAGAAAATACGATTTTTGACACTTGCTATAACTACTGTCGGCAATCTTATATTTTCCACTTAAAAGTCATTGAACAGGCGTTTAGCACCGAAAAACTCAACCCAGAAAAGCCGACTACCGAAAAAATATACCGGCCCAGCGAAAGCATGCTGGTGTTACTGACTGCACGCGCACTTAACACCGCTTACAACATGATTAAATGGCGCTTGTTCAGCCAAACTAATCCGCCTGCCAAGGTATGGTTGCAAGTGAATATGCTGTATAAAATTGCTGCACAAGGCGCGCTACTCAATAATCCTATCGAGCTATTTGATTTGTCACCATCTACCACGCTGGCCGCAAACTTTGTGCAATGTTGGATGCTAGGAAGCCTGTCGCAGACGAGCATGCAAAAATACCAAGTTGAGATTAGCGCACGCATTTTAACCACGTTACTTACGCGTGCACACATTAGTCAAAAATACACACTGGAACAGTATTTATTCTTTATTGATTTGGAAAAAGATGTGGTGGCAAAACGCATGCGCGATGCCTATGCCAGCGATAGCTGCCGTTATTGGGAACTAGACGAACTAGAAAAACAATTAACGGTAGCGATTACCGTATCTGACCGCGGCGAAATTCCACAAAGTTTGGCTTTCTCAAAAATTGACCACCCAAACAAGCTAAATGAAACCCTTGCCTTGTTGGTTGAAGAATGGAAAAGACATGGCTACGTTCGGCAGCGCCGCAAGGCGGTGCGTCAAGCCAGCTCTAAGTCTGCGCGAGTTAACGCGGGCATTGTGGATATTTGCAAACAAGTACATCAGGCCAATCAAATTAAAAATGGATTGCGGCTGTCGCGTGACGGCACCACCCTCGATCAGCGCCTTCGTGCTCACACAACGCTCAAACAAAATAGCAATTTAACCGTAAACAGTGGCTCACTAGACACTTGGATTATTACCGACGAAAGCTTGCAAGGTTTGGGCACGCGCGTGAATAAATATGCCAACATTTTGGCAAGGCCAAACAAGTTACTCGGCTTGATGGTTGACGACGATCCAAGCAAAATCATCATCGGAATGATACGTTCGGTAAAGCCAACACAGGCCAATCAACTCAGGGTGGGCATCGAAATTATTTCTCACTACCCAACCTGGATTCAACTCAAGCAATCGCATCATGATGATAATTTTGCCGACACTGTATTGCAAGCAGAAACGTTTAGTAGTTTAAATGCAAAAGATACCAGTTCAGCTGCTGATGTTGGCTTTTTAGCAGGTATTTATCTACCACTAGAGGCGGGGCTGTCAGAAACATCCACAATGATACTGCCCAAATCGCAATATCGTGCCAATAGTAATTATCTTGTCACGATTGAAAGTGAAACAAAACAGGTGCTACTTGAAGATCCGATCGAATCTCGTGATGACTGGGTAAAAGTAGCGTTCCCGTTTTAAATTTATACTTGATTTTAATATATTAGGGCGCTTTTGTTGCTTGCGGTACAGCCTCAGTATTTAAACGTGTCTCACTGCTCCAGCCACCGCCCAATACTTTAAACAAATCCACTGCAGCCACCAATCTTGCTTGACGGCTTTGAATAAAAGCCAATGCAGTCTCGTTGTATGCACTCTGCGCAACCAGTACATCAAGATAAGCTGAGTAACCTGATTTATACCGATTTTCAGACACCTCCAGCGCTTTTTTAGCAGCTATTTGGCCTCGATCTAACGCAGCTTCACGCTCTGTATGCTGGCGTAAGTTTATTAAGGCATCATTCACTTCTCGAAACGCATTCTGCACGGCGGCCTCATAGCTTGCCAGTGCTTGTTTTTGTTTAGCGCTGGCTTGGTCGACTCTAGAGTCTAATCTGCCTGAATCAAAGATGGGCAAATTTAAGCTTAAGCCACCTGTCCAAATTCGTGCAGCTGATTTTAGTATGTCGCCTAACTCCAAACTTTCGCCACCCAAACTGGCTGTGAGTGATATGGTTGGATACAACGCAGCTTTTGCAACCGCAATATTTGCATTGGCCGCAACCATTAACTCCTCTGCTTGCCGCACATCTGGTCGCGCTTCTAGCAAACTGGAAGGCAAGCCTGCGGGCGGAGTTGGGGGTATTGGCAAAGTTTTAATATCTGCCGCAGCTACATTTAAATCTAATGTACCGGTGAGTATGGCTAATTGATGCATACTTACCGCTCTTAATCGTGCTAACTCAGCTAACTGCGCACTTAAATTCGCACTGGCCACCTCAGCTTGATGTACATCTAGCGCAGAGGCAACGCCACCTTCTAAGCGACGTTTAGTCAATGCCAAGCTATCATTTCGACTTTTCAAGTTATCTTGGGTAATTACAATTTGCGACTCTACGCTACGTAACACTAAATAGGTACTCGTCACTAAACCTGACAGCGATAAAGCCACCGTATCTTTTGCATAGCGCGTAGACAAGGCTTGTGCCCTTGCGGATTCTTTAGCACGGCGTAGCTTGCCCCAAAAATCAATTTCAAAAGACGTACCCAGCTGAGCGATATAATTATTTCGCGGGTTGTCACCGAAAGCAGGGAAAGCACCCGCCTCTGTAACACGCGAACGTTTTCCCGACGCATCTAAGTCTATTTGTGGAAATAGCGCAGCACCTACTTCACGCATCACTGCATCAGCCTCTTCAATGCGTGCCGCTGCTAATTTAATGTCAGTATTATTCACCAAAGCTTTAGCAACTAAATCATTCAGTATCGGATCTTGATATAAAGTCCACCATGTACTTGAAACTTGACTGTTTGCATCAGCAGTTTGATTGGTAGGTTCTGAATACTGTGCAGGAACATCCACTTTTGGACGCAAATAGTCTGGCCATATCGATTGGCAACCAGATAACAAAGCTGCCGCAACAGCCAAAGAAACCAGCTTCACGTTAATACTTTTAGCGATATTGTCGGTGATATTATTAGATTTTTTGTACTGCATCATACGGTTTCCTTAGAGTGATCTACTTCTGGCGTCAAGGCCTTGTCATGATGTTTTCTATCTACATGCGTATTACTTAACCATGTAAAGAACAAAGGGATGAATATGGTGGCTACAAAGGTGGCTAATATCATGCCACCAAACACGCCCGTACCCATACTACGGCGGGCTGCAGCACCTGCACCTGTCGCTATCACCAGCGGCACAATACCAAGCACAAACGCCATTGAGGTCATCACAATTGGCCTAAAGCGCATTCTTGCCGCCTCAAGTGCTGCTTGCGCCACAGGCATGCCCTCTTCCATTTTTTGGCTAGCAAACTCCACAATTAAAATCGCGTTTTTCGCCGCCAATCCCACTAAGGTAATTAATCCAATTTGGAAGTAAATATCATTCGGCATTCCACGCATTAATACAGCTAATAAAGCGCCCGCCAAAGCAAATGGTACCGCCATGATCACGGCTAACGGTAAGGCCCAAGTTTCAAACTGGGCAGCTAAAATCAAGAACACCATAATGATGGCGAAACCAAAAGCAAAAATGGCGGCAGAACCCGTACGTTTTTCTTGGTAGGCTTGGCCTGTCCAAGCAATTTGATAGCCATCTGGTAAGTTTTCTGCTGCAATTTTCTCTACCATGGCAATCGCATCGCCAGAACTGACGCCAGCTGCGCCGCCACCTAATACTTTGGCTGAAAGCAAGCCGTTATAACGCTCTAACTGCTCAGCACCCACAATGTTGCTGACTTTGCTTAAGGCTGAAAGTGGCACCATTTGTCCTGCATTAGAGCGCACATACACTTTGCCTAGGTCTTCTGCTTTCATGCGGTACTCGGCTTCAGCTTGCAATTGCACACGGTAGGTACGACCAGACTTGTTAAAGTCATTCACATAAAGTGAGCCCATGGTACTTTGTAAAGTGGCATAAATATCCGCCACTGGCACCCCTTGTGAAATGGCTTTTGCCTCATCTACTTCAACAAATAACTGCGGCACTGTAGGGCGGAAAAAAGAATTTATACCAGTTAAATTAGACTCTTTACGTAATGCATCCATAAAGTTGTTCACCACGACAGATAAGCGCATCGGGTCTGAATCACTGCGGCTTTGTACATAAACTTCAAAGCCACCTGAGCTGCCTAAACCTCGGATCGCAGGTGGATTAAAGGCAATTGCCATCCCATCTGGCTGTTGCGCACCAATGCCGAACAGCTTACCGACAATGTCTTCAGCAGTAGTTTCTCGTTCAGCCCAGTCTTTCATTCGAACGAACATGGTGGCAGCACTGGTTTTATTGCCGCCACCAATTAAGTCAAACCCATATACTGCAAATTCAAATGCAACTGCAGGATCTTTTGCTATCTCAGCTCGTACAGCTTCAGTAGTCTTGGTGGTGCGACCTAATGTTGCACCGTCTGGCATAATCACTGCAGAAATCACATAACCTTGGTCTTCAGCCGGCACAAAGCTGCTAGGCACCACCCTTAATAAAACAACTACTAACGCAATAATTGCGCCGAAAACTAGCGTACCAATAATTTTATGCTGCAGGGTTAAACTAACCGTTTTCGCATAAAAGTTGGTTAATTTTAGAAAGCCACGATTAAACGGTCTAAAAAATGCTGATTCTTCATGTACCGACTTTAATAAAATTGCGCACAATGCTGGCGTCAGTGTTAATGCCACAACACCTGAAATAACCACCGCTACAGCCACTGTTACTGCAAATTGACGATACATCTCTCCCGCAATACCACCCAAGAAGGCCACTGGCACAAATACCGCGCATAGCACTAATACAATCGCCACTACGGCACCAGATACTTGCTCCATAGATTTAACAGCAGCTTTAATGGGCGATAATTTTTCTTCTGACATCAGTCGCTCAACGTTTTCCAGCACCACAATCGCGTCATCCACCACAATCCCGATAGAAAGCACCATTGCAAAGAGTGTTAAGGTATTGATAGAAAAACCGAACATCCACAAGCCTGCGAATGTACCAATTAAAGAAATCGGTACCGCAATTAACGGGATTAGCGTTGCACGCCAGCTTTGCAAGAACACGAAAACAACGAGCACAACCAACAACATTGCTTCACCCAGAGTTATCAGCACTTCTTCAATTGAAGACTTAACAAAGTCACTAGTATCGTAAGGTACTTCCCAATCCACACCCTCAGGGAAGCGCTGTTTAAGCTCCGCCATCTTCTCTTTAATGGCTTGCGCAGTATCCAGAGCATTTGCACCAGTTTGCAAGAAAATAGGAATACCCACACCTGGCAAGCCGTTTAACGCAGTACGCACGTTATAACTTTGTGAACCCAGCTCAATGCGCGCAACATCTTTTAAATACAGCACACCGCGCGGTCCTTCAGCACGAATAATAATGTTACCAAACTCGCTTGGGTCAACTAAACGCCCTTTAGCGGTAACGGTATACACCAGCTGCTGCGAGCTTGGTGATGGTTCTTGACCAATTTTACCTGCTGCGTACTGCGCATTTTGTGATTGAATTGCCGTGGCAATATCAGTTGTAGTCACACCCAACTGCGCCATACGGTCAGGGCGTAACCAAATGCGCATGGAGTAATCTTGCGCACCAAAAATAGTGGCATCGCCCACACCTTTAATTCGTTTCAACTCATCCAGCACGTTTAATGTGCCGTAATTACTCAAATAAAGTGGATCATATTTACGCATTTTATCCGTTAGCATCACCACTAATAAAATGTCATTAGACCGTTTTTGCACCACCAAACCAGTACGACGTACCTCATCCGGCAAGCGCGGCAAGGCAATATTCACACGGTTACTCACGTTAAATGTGGCTTCATTCACATCAGTGCCCACTTCAAAGGTAGCCGTAATCGTCAATGTGCCACTGGAGTCAGCACTAGAGTTAAAATATAACAAGCCTTCAACGCCGCTTAATTGCTCCTCGATTGGCGTTGCTACGGTTTTAGATAAAGTATCGGCACTGGCACCAGGATAGGTTGCAGTAATCAGTACAGTTGGCGGCGCAATCTGCGGATATTGTGCAATTGGTAGCTTCAATGCAGCCGCCAAGCCAGCTAAGACAATAATGATGGATAAAACGCTGGCAAAAATAGGCCGTGTAATAAAAAATTTGGTCATGGGTTTGTCTGCTTAAATGAAAGGATTGGCCAATTTCTGTTGATGGCTTAATGAACGGCTGGCTTGTCTGCTAGAACGGTCGCTGATGCTTGTTTTTCTGGCGCTTGACCAGAAATACGCGGTGCAACAACAGCCCCTGGCCGTAGTTTGATTAAATTATCAACAATGACTTTATCGTTTTCATTCAAGCCTTTTAATATAATCCAATCTTTACCCCGCCATTCACCAACAGTTACTTGTCGAACTGTTGCTTCATTTTTGGCATTAATCACATAAACATATTTACCTTGATCGCCCGTTAACACCGCTGTTTGCGGCACCAAAAATACGCCATCTTGCAACCCTGTCGTTACGCGCGCACGCACAAACTGGCCTGGCAGTAAGGTTTTATCTGCATTGTTAAATGTCGCGCGCAATTCTTGCGTGCCCAGTGTCGGATTAATTTGATTGGCCGCAAAGTTCAGTTTACCTTTTTGGCCGTATTCACTACCGTCTGGCAATATTAGCGTCACATCAGTCACATTGTTGGCATTAATGTTCCCACCTAAACTTGCAACCTCTGATTCAGACAAACTAAAACGTGCCCATATTGGTGATAGTTGAACAATAGTTGTTAACAAACTGGTATTTGCCGCCACCAAAGCGCCTTCAGAAAATTGAAAACGTCCTGCAATACCAGATACAGGCGCTGTCACTTGCGTGTAAGAAAGATTCAGTTCAGCCTCTTTGATATTGGCCTGCGCTTGCATCATCTCCGCCTGCGAAATACTCTCATCCGAAGTCGCATTATCGTATTCACGTTGGCTCACCGATTGCGTTGCCAGCAATTCTTTTAAGCGATTAGATTCGCGAGAGGTTTGCGTAATCCGTGCGCTTTGGCCAGCCGCTTGTGCTTTGGCTTGGTTGAGTGCAATTTGAAACGGCACTGGGTCAATGAGAAAAAGCGTTTGCCCTGCTTTTACAGGCTCCCCTTCTTCAAACATTTTTTTAAGAATAATGCCGCCGACGCGAGGTCTTACTTCTACCTCTTTTGCACCCTCAGTTTGCGCAACTGCTTCTACACTCATCGGCACTGATGTTGGCGCTACGGCAATATAGCTTGCAGGCATGGCGGCAGGTGCTGGTGGCGCAGCGTCTTCTTTTTTACCGCACGCGGTCAAAATAGCAGCAACAAATATTGACGCAAGCACTGCTGAAAATGAACCGTTTATTTTTTTACTACTTAATTTTTTACTGTTTAATTTCTTAAAGTGACGATGTTGCGGCAAAAAGTACATGATGGTGACCCTGTTAAGTTAGTTTTTTTGATGATAAATAGTTTATTTATCATAGTAATTGGTGTATATTATATACAAACAAGAATGTATGTAAACAATTTTTTAACGGTTATCATTAAAATTAGTAATTAATATCAATTAATATAAAGTGCAATAAATTATGGTCAGAAAAACGAAAGAAGACGCGGAGCTCACTAGGCAACGCATTATTGACGCCGCTAGAACGGTATTTTTAACCCGTGGCGTTAGCCGCTCCACGCTTGAACATATTGCCACTGAAGCAGAAGTGACGCGTGGTGCAGTTTACTGGCACTTTAAAAATAAAACCGAAATCTTCTATGCTTTACGTGATCGCGCATTTTTACCATTAATCGACCGCATGTACGACACACTCGCCATACAAACTGACGACATAGACCCACTGACCCAAATTGAAAATAGTTTGAGCGACACCATTAATGAGCTCAATGAAAACATTGAAATGCGTCAAATTTATGAAATTATGATGATTAAATGTGAGTATGTAGATGAGTTTGCCACCGTATTACAGCAAATTTTAAACAACTGTTCTGATATCACTGAAAAAATTCAACTTGCTTACGAGCGCGCGCAAGCACAAAATCTGCTAACCACAATTCTTACACCGCATGCACTAGCACTTGATACGCATTTGTTTTTTAGTGGCTTGCTACATATGTGGGTAAAAGATGCCGATGGTAGCCGCTTTCGTCATCAAGCTAAACAATTGATTCAATCGCATATCAATTTACGCAGAAAATAGGATAAACCTATTGTAAATCAATCACAAAGGCGATATTATCGATAAAACACTTTAGGAGTCGCTAAGTGAAAGATCAGATGATGAAAGTGCAAACAGGCGAAATTTACGGCAAACAGACATCCAGCAAATTTGTGATGTACAACGTGCTTAAAATATCCAAACCCAAAGGCACCAAAGCCGATCCTAGCCAAGAAGTAGTCACGCTGCAGAATATTGACAATCTGCTCAGTTTGTTTGAAACCACCGCGCAAAAATTAATCAGTTCTGGTTATCTCTTGATTAGCCAAACACCTTACATTGACTTGACTGCAAGCACTCTAAAAAAGCGTAAAGCCGCTAAAAAACCAACGCGCTGTCCACTTACCTTCGATTTTTTAGAAGCGCGTGCAGATAGCGAGCGACCAGCGCCTGTACTAGTAGATTTATTTGGCTAGTTTAGCTTTAAAGTCTAGTTTAAACCAACCTCTTCAAAACACCCGCCTTGTAACCCGCATGGATATTGGCTTGCAGAGCGCTATTTTCCACTCGTTCCAGCATTCGTGGTTTTGGCTTTGATCTACCCTTTGCCGCGCCTTCGGCTTGAGCGGCAGATGCTAGGTGACGAGGACTGTTTGAGGATTGAAAATCCGAGTTCCGCAGTCACCACGCAGATGCGGCGCTAAGACCGAAGGATGAAGCGGCAACGGGGTAGCCTTTTCTTTGGTTTCTTTCTTTTGGCTAAGCAAAAGAAAGAAACTCGCTGGTCGCGCGAGAGCGACAAGTTATATGTGGCGCAATGCCTTTCAGTTATTGTGCCCTACGCATATGAACTAATATAGTTTTGCAGTTTTTCTTTGATAATAAGAATGTCGTCTTGCTTATTTTGTTTTAGCCGCTTATTCGAACCGTGTGCAAAATCTGAATAGCTAAGTTCAACAAGATACAAACCTTTTTTGGGAATTTCCTGACGACGAAACTCATCATATTTTGCTCTTTGCTCGCCGCGAGAAACACCGCTAACGGTCATGCGCTTATCAAACAATACAATCGATTCCAAATGCTGGCGCTCTCGATATTCAATAACGAGCTTTAAGTCATCATAGTAAGCATCAACAGGTAATTTTCTACCTGTGTCACCACGCAAAAAATCAAAGCGGTGTTGACGTGAAGCTTTACGCTTTAAGGCTTCGTCACAAAGTTCTAATATGTACAATTCGTCGCGCATATTCTTAACCTCTCGGTGGCCCACCCCTTAAATCATGCCCATCTGCGCTATAAATCTCCACTTCTACAAAATCCCCAGGCGTTAAACCTTCTGCATCTTCCATGTACACTGCGCCATCAATCTCTGGCGCATCGGCTTTCGTGCGTCCAATCGCTTCAATATTGCCTTCAGCATCTTGCACAATTTCATCCACCAATACGGTTTGCATGCTACCGATTTTGTTGTGTAATTTGGCCGCACTAATGCGCTCTTGCACCGCCATAAAACGGCTTAAGCGTTCTTGTTTCACTTCTTCTGGCACATGGTCTGGCAATTCATTCGCTTTTGCGCCATCGACTGCGCTGTAAGCAAAGCAGCCTACCCTATCTAACTGGGCTTCTTCCATAAAATCCAGCAACATTTGAAAATCGTCTTCCGTCTCACCCGGAAAACCTGCAATAAACGTACTGCGCACGGTGATATCTGGGCAGATTTCGCGCCAAGCTTTAATACGCGCCAAATTATTTTCGGCATGCGCCGGGCGTTTCATGGCTTTTAAGATTCTAGGACTAGCGTGCTGAAACGGTACATCCAAATACGGCAAAATCAGACCATCTGCCATAAGTGGAATCACTTCATCCACATGCGGGTATGGGTAAACATAATGCAGGCGCGTCCAAACCCCAAGCTCGCTCAAGCTTTGGCACAGCTCGGTCATACGTGTTTTGACAGGGCGACCGTTCCAAAAGCCGGGGCGGTATTTCACATCTACGCCATACGCCGAGGTATCTTGCGAAATGACTAAAATCTCTGAAACGCCTGCATTCACCAAATTTTCTGCCTCATTTAACACTTCACCAATTGGGCGGCTGATTAAATCGCCACGCATGCTGGGAATAATGCAAAAGCTGCAGCGGTGATTACATCCTTCTGAAATCTTCAAGTACGCATAATGGCTAGGTGTTAAACGGATGCCTTGCGGCGGCACCAAGTCAATGAACGGCTCGTGCAATTTAGGCAAATTGGCATGCACATGCGTCATCACTTCTTCTAACGCGTGTGGGCCAGTTACAGCCAAAACACTGGGATGCGCGGCCTCTATTACGCCTTTTTTGGCGCCTAAACAACCCGTGACGATCACTTTGCCATTTTTGTGAATGGCCTCACCAATCGCATCCAGCGACTCTTGCACGGCAGAATCAATAAAGCCGCAGGTATTTACCACCACCAAATCAGAATCTTCATAACTTGCGCTGATTTCATAACCTTCTGCACGCAACTGCGTAAGAATACGCTCAGCATCACTGCCCGCTTTGGGGCAGCCGAGCGATACGAAGCCGACTTTAGGTACTGTAAATTTTGGGCTAGATTTGATATTGGATTGGGTTAAGTTGGATGGTGTTGAAGTTTTCATAGAACCTACTGATATTGCCTACTAAATTAATGTAACCAAACGCCGACTAGCCACACCGTCGCCACGCCTGAGCCAATTAAGCTAAGTTGCGAAATGGTGGCGCTGAGTTCGGTGCGCTTGTGCAAACTGGGGATTAAATCGGCGACTGCCACATACAGCAAACTCGCGGCGGCCAAAGCTAGAATATAAGGAATTGCACCAGTTGCTTGCTGCAAGAAATAATAAGCCAACACCGCGCCCAGCAAAGTGGCCAGGCTGCTACCCAAGTTAAACCAGAGCGCTTTTTGTTTGCTGTAGCCCGAGTGCAGCAAAATTAGAAAGTCGCCTACTTCTTGCGGAATTTCGTGCGCGATAATCGCCAGCGCCGTCACAATACCCACTTTTATATCCACCATAAATGCCGATGCTATTAATACGCCATCCACAAAATTGTGGAAAGTATCGCCTATTAGAATCATGGTAGCGCTTCTGCCATCATCATGCGCATGGCTATAAGCTTGAGGTTTAGCAGAAATATTGGGTTGCGGCTTTAAAACTGGTTTAAATTTAGTGTTACCAGCATGAGTTTCATTCTCAGGGCTTATGTTTTCAGGGCAGTGTGCATCATCATGCGGTGCGTGCA
This sequence comes from Pseudomonadota bacterium, assembly GCA_020053735.1. Classification (GTDB taxonomy): domain Bacteria; phylum Pseudomonadota; class Gammaproteobacteria; order Burkholderiales; family Methylophilaceae; genus Methylotenera_A. The sequence continues at coordinate 111,102 of JAGVMP010000009.1, read as the reverse complement.
CTTCGCAATGGTCGCCGTGACAATGGCGCCATATCACCAGCTTTTCTAAGGCAAAAAATAACAATATGCCAATTAGCACAGTACCCGTTACTGCTTGCACGCTACTGGCGTGTTCAATTGCCTCAGGCAGAATCTCTAAGAATACCGCACCCAACATCGCACCAATTGCATAGCTGATGAGCACTGGTAAGCCTGCGCGACTAACATTAAGCGACACCAATGCCGCGCCTGCTACGCTGAGCACGCCACCTAGCAAGCTAAATAGCGTAATCCAAGTGAGTATAGAAAATTCGGGAAGGTTCATGCCGTGCTAAGTATTTGAAAGGATGCGCATTATAAACTAATTAAGCCTGAATTTAAGCTTGGTCTAGTCAAGCTAACCAAATGAGCGTTGCCATGCGCCCTGTGTCGCCATCGCGACGATAAGAAAAAAAGCGCTCTTCATCAGTAAACGTACAAAAATCTTCATCATGCCCGCCGCCATAAATACTAGTAACGCCCACATTATTTAAGCGCTGGGTAGCCAAAAGGTAAATATTGGCTAAGAATTTACTATTCTGCACATTAAATGCACTGACCGCGATTTTATCTTTTTCCACAAATTGCGCACGTACTTCTGCACCTACTTCAAACGCCTTCGGGCCAATGGCAGGGCCAAGCCAAGCCATTAAATCGGCAGGCTTTATTTGTGCTGCTCTGCAGAGCTTATGGCCAATAATTTTATTAACAGCGGCTTCCAGCACACCATCACATAGCCCACGCCAACCCGCATGCACTGCAGCCACCACGCTACCTGCTTTCTCGCACAGCAGCACGGGTAAGCAATCGGCGGTCATAGTCACGCACACCACATTTTTTTGGGTGGAAAAACTCGCATCAGCATCTGGCGCACAGCTCGTATTAGCGGCATCAACCACCTCAATGCCATGCACTTGATTTAGCCAGACTGGTTCACTAGGTAAAAATTGACTCAGCAATTGGCGGTTTTGCGCAACATGCATCGGGTTATCTTTGACATGGCTGCCAAAATTTAAGCTGTTATAAGGTGCTGCACTATAACCCTTATTGCTACCTGTAAAATTTCGCGTGGTCTGCAAAGCATGCACATTTGCTGGTGCTGGCCAATTTGGAATAATTAAATCAAGGTTCGTCGTCATCTAGCAACTCATCCTCAAAGTCCTCGTCGTCGCCATCTAAATCAAAATCGCCATGGTCGTCACCTACATACAAGCCATTTTCATCCACCGCAAAATCAAAAGGCTCTTCATCAGTTGGCACATCTTCATGGCGCATGGCTTCTAACAAGGCTTTCATATCATCGGCTAACTCAATTTGCCATTCCATAAACTCGTTGGTTTTAGGATGGATTAAACCTAACTTCACTGCATGCAACGCTTGCCGATTAAAGCCAGAGACCGCATCGCGTAAGGTTTGTGTCATCAATTTATGCGGAATAATATTACCGATACCATACACAGGATCGCCCAACATGGGCGCTTTTAAAAACTGCATGTGCACCCGAATTTGATGGGTGCGGCCTGTTTCCAACTGGCAACGCAAATAAGTATGTACGCCAAAACGTTCTAGCACCTCATAATGGGTAACGGCGAGCTTACCTGTGCGTGAAATAGCCATTTTTGTACGTGCATGACTGTGGCGACCAATTGGCTGATTAATGGTGCCGTTGCGCCACAATTGGCCCCAAACAATTGCTCTGTACTCGCGTTTTACTGTGCGCGCTTGCAACTGCCGCACCAAGCTCGTTTGTGCTTCCAACGTTTTCGCTACCACCAGCAAGCCACTGGTATCTTTATCCAGCCGATGCACAATGCCTGCACGTGGCACATCATTCAGCTGCGGCGCGTGATGCAATAATGCGTTCAACAGCGTACCGCTCCAATTGCCAGCCGCTGGGTGCACCACCAAGCCAGCGGGCTTATTAATCACCAAAATGCTGTCATCCTCAAACACAATATCCAGTGGGATGTTTTCTGGCTTAAAGGCATTGTCTTGAGCGTTCTCTGGCGGATTAATTGTCACCAGCTCGCCACCCCACAGCTTGGTTTTGGCAGTGATTTGTTTAGTATCCGCCTCACCATCCAAAGTCACCAAACCCGCTTTAATCCAAGCTTGCAAGCGGCTGCGTGAATGTTCAGGTAGAAGCTGTTGCAAAGCCACGTCTAAGCGCTGCCCGCCCATGCTCATAGGAATGCTTAGCATAATATTTGCTGGGTTTTCGGTATTGCTTTGCATTTGTGTTTGGGGCATCGGTTATAATAGTGCTAATTAATTTTAGGTATTCTTGTTGAAATTGCTAATGAAACGTATTACTCAGTATATTTTACAGCTTTTATGCATTAGTCTTTTAGCTTTATTTCTTAATGCTTGTGCCATTTTTGGCGATCCGACAGAATTAGATGACACCAAAGGCTGGCAGGCCGAGCGCATCTATCAAGCTGGTGAAGAAAGAATGATTGACAGAGATTATGATAAAGCTATTGGTTATTTTCAAAAGTTAGAATCGCGCTTCCCACATGGCAAATACGCCACGCAAGCGCAATTAGAGATTGCTTACGCCTATTACAAAAAGAGTGACCCAATCTCTTGCGTCGCAGCGGCTGACCGCTTCATCAAGCTGCACCCCAACCATCCTAATGTTGATTACGCTTACTACTTAAAAGGCCTTGCCACCTTTAACGAGCGCGGCGTAATTGAAAAATACTCCCTGCAAGAGATTAGCGACCGCGATCCAAAAACGCTTAAATTGTCATTCGCTTCATTTAAAGAGCTGACCGACCGCTACCCAAAAAGCCGCTATTTTAAAGATTCCACGCAGCGTATGGTTTACCTAGTTAACTCACTCTCGCAGCACGAGTTGCACGTGGCACGCTACTATATGAAGCGGCAAGCCTATTTGGCGGCATTAAATCGTGCCAAATACGTGCTGGAATACTATCCAAACTCAGCTTCTGTGGAAGAGGCGTTGGTGATAACCGTCAGCGCTTATGATTACATGGGACTGGATGATTTAAAGCAAGACACAGTGCGTGTGCTTAAAACCAATTATCCGCAAAATCCACTGGTAACAGGCAAAGTGGTAGAAGATGAACGCGTGTGGTGGAAATTTTGGGAAAGCCTAGAAGACAGATAAAGCGAACGGCTTAGCGTTTTTTATCTTCTACGTCTTTTTTAGCTTTTAACTCAGCACGTTGCGCCGTTTTGCGGCGACGCATGCTCACAATGCCCTCGCCTGCTTTACGTTTGTTCTCTGGCTCGGCGAATGGGTTATCGCCTTGTTTAAATTGCACGCGCAATGGCGTGCCTGTTAGTTGGAATGTCTTGCGAAACACGCCCTCTAAAAAGCGCTTATAACTGTCTTTTACGCCATCCACATGGTTGCCATGCACCACCACTATCGGCGGATTCATGCCGCCTTGGTGTGCATAGCGTAACTTAGGTCTGGTGCCACGACTGACGGGCGGTTGATGTTGCGCGACTGCGTCGATTAAAACTCTTGTCAGTTGTGGCGTGGCAAGTTTGGCCATGGCCGCTTTAAATGCGCCATCTACTGATACCAACAATTCTGGCAAGCCTTTTTTGCGTAACGCTGAAATGTAGTGAAATTTAGCAAAATCTAAAAATTTCAGTTTCCTGTCAATTTCGTTTTTAATAAACTCGCGCTCATCATCAACTAAACCATCCCATTTATTAATCGCGACTACGAGTGCACGCCCTGCATCCAATATATAGGCGGCTACATGGGCATCTTGCTCAGTAATACCTTCTTGTGCATCCACCACTAAAATCGCCACATTAGCGTCTTCAATGGCCTGCATGGTTTTTATCACAGAGAATTTTTCAATCGACTCGAACACGCGACCACGCTTACGTACGCCAGCTGTGTCGATAATAATGTAATTTTTACCGTTTTTTTCGAGTTCAATTTCAATTGAATCACGCGTGGTACCTGGCTCGTCAAACGCAATCACGCGCTCCTCGCCAAGCAACGCATTAACAAGGGTAGACTTACCGACGTTAGGACGACCCACAATGGCGATTCTCGGTACTTTGTTATTGGGCGATTTCTCATCAAAGTCAGGTTCTGGAAAATCTTCTAGTGCTAACTCGATTAAATCTTTAACGCCTTCACCGTGTGCAGATGAAATAGACAGGGGTTCGCCAAGGCCTAACTCGTGAAAATCCGCCGCCACTACCGCACGATTCATACCTTCAGTTTTGTTCACAGCTAGCAACACTGGGCGCTGGGCGCGGCGCAATTTATCCGCAATAATAAATTCTTGCGGCGTCATACCTGCACGACCATCGACAATAAAAATCACCACATCTGCTTCATCAATTGCCAGCAAAGTTTGTTTGGCCATTTCTTTTAAAATGCCTGACTCTGCAGTGGGCTCAAACCCGCCAGTATCAATCACCAGATATGGTTTGCTGCTGCCAATGCCGCGACCATAGTGGCGGTCACGCGTAAGGCCAGGCAAGTCTGCTACTAGCGCATCTCGACTTTTGGTCAGGCGATTAAAAAGGGTGGATTTTCCAACGTTGGGACGTCCAACGAGTACGATAGTAGGTAACATAGTTGTTTACTGAAGCGCTTGTTTATTACTGCTCTGAGCTGGGCAATCTAATGCCTGGGCCGCTGTTATCTTGGTTGTTGCTATCAGGAAGCAAAATTGAATCGTTATTTTGGAACAAAATACTACGCTCAGAGTTAGGTTCTGCAGGAGATTCTGGTATAGCGGGCTCTTGCATCAAGGATGGTGCAGCTTCTTGCTCAGGAATTGTTATTCTTGCTGGAGCAGGTTCTGGTGAAGGTTCTGGCACCGATTCAGTACTAAGTTTTGAAGCTGGGATTGGCTCTGCTGTTGATTTAACATTGCTTTCACTGATGCTAATCGCATACAAACCACCATCACGTGTTTCCGCAATCAATTGATTTGATTTAGCACCAGCAATTAACGACATCACTGCATTACTGTCTAACTGAATGCGTGCGGCGAATTTGCCTTCTTCACGCGTCAAAAAGTGTACGTACCCTTCTAAATCACCCACTGCAATCACGCCACCCATCGGTAATGGTGCAGTTAAACGCCGATTTGCCAATGCGCCCTGTCGCCAAAAAGTTTTGCCTGAAGTGTAATCAAGTGAGTAAACAGCACCTAGAGTGTGCGAAACAAATATTTTGCCATCTTCCGCATTCAAACCACTGTAACTTGAAATGTCGCGATTCCAGACTACTCTACCAGTTCTGCGATCTACCGCCGCAATTTTCCCTTGATATGCCACGGCATATACTAATGCGCCATCCACCACAGGTAAACTAGTAATGTCTGCAATACGCTCAATCTCAGTCACACCTTTGGGTTGCGCAACTGTGGCCTCCCATATCAGCTTACCGTTATCGGCACGGATAGCCACCATTTTACCGCCTGCAAAACCCGCGTATATCGCACCACTATCAACCACCACACCCACACTACTACGTAATGTCAGCGCTGGATTAATCCGCTCATATACCCATTTTCGGCTACCATCGGTAGCATCTAGACCATATATACGGTTATCGCCTGACCGCGCAATGACGACACCGTCAAAATAGCGTGGCACACTTAAAATCTCGCTAGAAAGCTTTGCTTTCCACACTAGTTTTCCAGATACGTCATAAGCAAACACGTTACCTTTGCTGCTGCCCACCAACACAATGCCAGCACCAACACCCACGCCGCCGCTAATGGGCTCACCTACATTAACAACCCATATTTGACGGCCATTGGCAGGGTCTAATTTTGAAATCTCGCCTTCGGCATTAGCGGCATAAACCGCGGTAGAATCGAGCGCAGGTGTATAGTCGAATTTTTCAGTTTTGCCTACGTTGCTGGACCAATCTATTTTCGCAGTATGCGTTGGTAGAATATCTTCTAATTCCGCTGGTGGGTTGGGTGGCTCACGACCAAATACCCTGTCGGCAAAGTCTTGGCGCAACTCGGTAAGCGCGCTACAGGCAGTGATGCCAAGCAAGCTTAACAATAAAAATAATCGGATAAATGATGTGCGTAACATGGAGTAGTAATTAGCCTAGGGCGTAAATTTAAGCACCTAAAGATTCAAGTTTTTGCTGCGTGTATTGATGCAATCTACCTTGTGCGTCCAAATTATCCAGCGCACTTTCAAATGCCTTTTTTGCCTCTGCTTGTTTACCTTGTGCCAAATACACGTCACCTTGCAAGCTTGCTTTTAGGCCTTCGTAGCCTTTGTCACTAATGGCTGCTAACACTATTTGTGCACCATCGTAGTCTTTTTCTTCGAACAAAACACTTGCTAAGTGCAAGCCAGCAATCGCTTTTACAGCACCTTCTTTGGCGTTTTTAATGGCCCATTCTAATTGGGCTTTGGCGCTTTTGTCATCATTGGCAGCAAAATTGGCTTTTGCCGCAAACACAGCAGCGCGACCTGCATAAGGGGTACCAGCGTAACTATCCATCAATTTAGCAGACTGCGTTTTAATTTCTGCAGTTTTGTTGATATCCGTTACTACCAGCGCTTGATATAGTTCAGAGGCTTCTACCGCTTTTTTGTTCTGAAAGTAACCATAAGCTTGCCAACCTGCGTAAGCGATTAAAACTGCCAATACCAGATTAATCGCCATTTTCCCATGTTTATTCCACCAAGCTTTAAACTCGTCTAACTGCTCTTGCTCTTCTAAATCGTATGCCATTTATTCGTCCTAATTTTTACTAATTATTAATACAAAATGATTAATCAAAACGACTGCCCTGCAGCCCAATATCCATATTGCTTACAAAGCATTTAAATTCTCTCGAGCGTAATTATTAAGCTGCTTTTCGTCCTGGAATTGCGCTTAACAACTGCTGCGTATAAGGTTGCTGCGGTGCATTATAAATAGCCTCCACAGCGCCTTGCTCTACAATTTTACCTTTGTGCATGACTACAATTTCATCCGCCACATGCCGCACTACACGTAAATCGTGACTAATGAAAATATAACTCAAGCCCATTTCTTGTTGCAACTCTTTGAGTAATAACAAAATTTGTGCCTGTACGGATACATCTAAGGCTGATACCGGCTCGTCGCACACCACTACTTTTGGATTTAACACCAAAGCACGCGCAATACCAATCCGTTGGCGCTGTCCACCTGAAAATTGGTGTGGGTATTTTAATGCATCATCTGCACTTAACCCCACACGCAACAACATTTGTAGCATTCTCTGTTTTTGCTCGGTGGCTGAGCCCATACCATGAATCAGCAAACCCTCACCCACAATCTCGCCTACTTTCATGCGTGGATTCAGCGATGCAAAAGGATCTTGAAATACCATCTGCAAATACTTACGCACATCGCGCAGTGCTTGACCTTGTAGCTTGGCGAGGTCTTGCCCTTCAAAAATTACTTCGCCACCATCAAACGGGTGCAATTGTAACAGACAACGTGCCAAAGTGGATTTACCGCTACCAGATTCACCTACCACCGCCAGCGTTGAACCTGCCTTTAGAGAAATACTAACATCGTCGAGCGCTTTCACTTGGCTACTACCAAAGCCAAAGCGGCCGCTGCGCTGGCTATAGCTTTTGACTAAATGATTGGCTTGTAAAATAATGTTTTCTGAAATTTGTTGACTCATGCGACGACCTTGTCTTCTATGAGTCCATCTTTCAACCAAGCATAATCAATCGGCTTCAATTGTTTTTTGCCCTCTGCATCTGGCACGCAGGCCAACAGTGCCTTGGTGTAAGGATGTTTGGGCTTTGTCAGTACGTCTTTTTTGCTGCCTGTTTCAACAATCTCACCGCGAAACATCACAATCACGTCATCGGCAATATCTGCTACCACGCCAAAATCGTGGGTAATAAACAGCATGGCCATATTCATGCGTGTTTTCAATGCATCTAACAATTGTAAGATTTGCGCTTGGACCGTTACATCCAGCGCAGTGGTTGGCTCGTCAGCAATCAACAATGCAGGCTCACAGGCAATGCTCATGGCAATCATCACGCGCTGGCGCTGCCCGCCAGACAGCTCGTCGGGGTAGCTATTGGCGCGCTCGGCCGGAATACCAACCTGTGTGAGCAATGCAGTAATTTTATCTTTTAAGGCCTGGCCTTTTAAACCCAAATGCGCGGTTAAACTCTCGCCAATTTGATAACCTACCGTGAGCACGGGGTTGAGTGAAGTCATCGGCTCTTGAAATATCATGCCAATTTTTGCACCACGAATGGATTGCAGCGATTTTTCGTCTAACTTGGTAATATCTTGTCCTTGAAACACAATATTGCCGCTAGCTAGCAGCTGCGATGAAAGCAAACTCATGATGCTCAACGCGGTGAGGCTTTTTCCACTACCAGATTCGCCCACGATACACGTGGTTTTGCCTGCTGATAAAGTCAAGCTGACGTTATTTACCAGCAAGCGGCTTGGCGTGTTTTTAGGGGTAATGCTAAGGTTGGTAATCTTTAAAATTTCGCTCACGAATTTAGCTTACTCTATGTTCTAACTTATTCAATATTATAGACAATCGTCACTACCACACGCGCTGTTTTTTCAATGGTCGATTTATCATAAGTGCCGCCGTAGCTGTCATCACTGGCCTCGCCACCCTTAGCTAAAATGTAGAATGCACCTTGGTTAGCAGATTTCATCACCCCTACTTTTACCCCATCTTGCTTCACAAACTCAGTGGCACGGCTGCGCGCATTTTTAGTGGCATCAGAAATTAACGACATTTTGACTTGCTCTAAACCACTCACCAAATATGCGGGCGGTTGTGCGGTAATTGGATGGTTATCAGCACGCAGTTGCAAAATAGCTTGATTCGCTAGCGTAATTTTATCTAAATCTTTACTGCTGATAACTACCGACTGGTAAGCATCAAAGCCATTACGAACTTGGCGTGGCGTATCTTTAACAAAAATCTCTTCATAGTGATCAGCGATACCTTCCACACTCCAATCCCAAGTTTCTTTAGGCAAGCCTTGTTTAATCAAAAAAGCTTCTAGCACTTTACGCTCAGTGGCTAATTTTTCTAACGCGCCTCGCTGTTCGGCATCGGTCACACCAATATTCAGCATCCAAGTAGCACTATCGGCCTTAATCGGTTTTTCAGCCAAGCCTTTCACAGTAATACTTTGCTGGCCGGCTACAGCACGCTTGGCTTGCACACCTAAAATAAAAGCAGCACTGGCCATACCAATGGCGAGCAATAAGCCCAATACGATAATTGCATTAGAAAAACTTTTATTTTCGCTCATGCTTTTACTCCCCAATAAAACTGCGTACTTCGTTTAGTTTACAACGTTTTTGTTCACCCGCTTGCAATAAGGGTTTTAGCGAGATTTCACCAGCTGCCACTTCATCATCGCCCAGAATCGCCGCATAGCGCGCGCCACTTCTATCGGCCTTTTTCATTTGCGATTTAAAACTACCGCCGCCTGCATGCAGCACCACATTTAAGCCTGCTTCGCGCAACGTTTCTGCAGCTGAAAACGCCTGTTGTTCCGCCAACTCACCTACATTCACCAAATAAATATCCGGCACATTATTTGCCGTTACGCCATATTCTTGCATCAGCAAAAATACGCGCTCTAAGCCAATAGCAAAGCCACAAGCAGGCGTTGTAATACCACCTAAACGTTCCACCAACGTATCATACCTACCACCGCCAGCAATGGTACCTTGCGCACCTAGCTTGGTGGTCACCCACTCGAACACAGTGCGGTTGTAATAATCTAATCCGCGCACTAGACGATGGTTAATGCTGTAGGCAATGCCCGCTTGCTGCAACAATTGACATAGTTTTTCAAAATGGGTTCGACTGGCTTCACCTAAACCCCCCATCAATTTTGGCGCAGCCTCACACATGGTTTGCATACGTGGGTTTTTGCTATCCAAGATACGCAAAGGATTGGTATGCAAACGCCGCTTTGCGTCCTCGTCCAACACATCAGCGTGTTTTTCAAAATAGGCAATCAAGGTGTTTCGGTAAGTTGCACGTTCAGCCGCATCGCCAATGCTATTAAGCTGTAGCGCCACATCTTTTATTCCAAGCGCCTGCCAGAGCCGTGCCAACAATACGATTTGTTCCGCATCAACTTCTGGCGATTCAAAACCAAACGCCTCGCAACCAATTTGGTGAAATTGTCTTTGACGGCCTTTTTGCACGTTCTCGTGCCTGAACATCGCCCCGCTATACCAAAGCCGCACTGGGCCATTGTAGGTGAGGTTATTCTCTATCACCGCCCGCACACAACCCGCAGTGCCTTCTGGGCGCAAAGTGAGCTTGTCACCATTCAGCACATCCGTCCACGCGTACATTTCCTTCTCAACAATATCAGTATGTTCGCCCACACTACGCACAAATAAGTCAGTCGCTTCTACTATCGGCATGCGTATATTGTTGTAGCCATATTGGCTAAGGATGGCTCGGGCGGTGTCTTCAAGCTTAAACCACAGCGGCGTATGCTCAGGCAAGATATCGTAGAAGCCCTTAATGCTTTGAATCTTTTGTTGCGGTTTTTGTATTAGGTCTTCTGCCATTTTGATGAGTATTTATTAATTAATTGATATTATTTTAGCAAGCGAGAGAAAAAACATGCTCTGCAAGGAAATATCCATGCGGCCTGCAGAGCACTGCTCGAAAGGCTTGTGTTTAGGCATTATTCACTGCACGAATCGGAATCACTTTTTGTGCTTCATATGTGGTGCGCAACTTGCCGCCTTCCGCATAGTTTTTTTGCACGTATTCTTCCACAATCGCTTGAAACTCTTCGGCAATGTGGTCGCCTTTTAACGTGACGGTTTTTTCGCCATCGACAAATACTGGCGCCACTGGTGTCTCCCCAGTACCAGGCAAACTGATACCGATATTCGCCAGCTTTGATTCACCCGGGCCATTTACCACACAGCCCATCACTGCCACGCTCATGTCCTCCACGCCCGGGTAATTTTTACGCCAAACCGGCATTTGAGTGCGCAGATAGCTTTGGATCTGCATGGCGAGCTCTTGAAAGTAGGTCGAAGTGGTGCGTCCGCAACCTGGGCATGCCGTGACCAAAGGGGTGAATGAGCGGATACCCATGGTTTGCAAAATTTCTTGCGCTACCACTACTTCTTTGGTGCGGCTTTCGTTAGGCTCTGGTGTGAGACTAACGCGAATGGTGTCGCCAATACCTTCCTGAAGTAATAGCGACAGCGCGGCGGTTGAGGCAACGATACCCTTGCTGCCCATGCCCGCCTCGGTTAGGCCTAAATGCAGTGGATAATCGCAGCGTTTGGCCAGCTCGCGATACACTTTGACTAAATCTTGTACGTTGCTAACCTTGCAGGAAATAATAATCTGGTTCGGTTGTAAGCCAATATCTACGGCTTGTTGGGCGCTTTCTAATGCGGATTGAATAAGCGCTTCACGCATCAATTCATCGGAGGATAATGGATCAACGCGTGTAGCGTTTTCATCCATCATTTGCGCCATTTTGGCTTGGTCCAGGCTACCCCAGTTCACGCCAATGCGCACACTTTTTTGGTATTGAATGGCGGCTTCAATCATCGAAGCAAACTGCTCGTCGCGCTTGCTGCCTTTGCCCACATTGCCTGGATTGATGCGATACTTTGCAAGTGCTTTGGCACAATCAGGGTAAGCAGCTAGCAGCTTATGGCCGTTGTAATGGAAGTCGCCGACCAGCGGCACATTGCAACCCAAGTCATCTAGGCCTTTGCGTATCGCCCCCACTTGCGCGGCTGCCTCGGGCGAGTTGACGGTAATGCGCACCACCTCACTACCCGCCTGCCATAGCTCGAATACCTGCTGAATAGTTGCTTCTGCATCGGCGGTATCAGTGTTGGTCATGCTTTGCACTACAACTGACGCCACTGGCGCACCAACTAAGCCGCCACCCACAGGCACATGGCCTATCATCACCTGTAAAGAATTACGCCGCATCGTTTGTGACTACTCGAGCTTAATATGCGCCACATTGTTGCGTGAATGTGGGCCTAAATCGACTGCTCTACCATTCATATTTAAACTTGTGGCACCGGCATTACCCACCGTCACATTGACTGGTGGCGTCACGTCGATACTTTCGCGACTACCTGCAAATATGGTTTTGCTATAGATTTCCCGTCCGCTTGCATCTACGACGTTAACCCAGGTTTCTTGCGTCGCATTAATCTCCAGTTTAGCTGTGCTTGTTGATACTGGCGCAGAAGTTGGTGCTGCAGGCGGAGGAACTACTGGCGAAGCTACTGCTGATGCTGGTGATGGATTTGGTACCACTGTAGCAGGGGTTGTAATGTCAGTAGGCGCACCAACTGCTGGGGATGATGAAGTCGTATCGGTGGCCGGTGGCAAGGTGAGCTCGATAGCAGATTGCGACTCTGGTGTGCGCTCTGCGGCGGGCAAAGCAGGCTCAGGCAATGGCTCCAAACCTTCGCTACTTAAACTTTCATCACTAGCACTAGGTAAAGTGGGACTAGGTTTTTGAATATAATTCTGATAAAACAACCAAACGCCTAATGCCAACAATACTGCTAAAACCGCCAAAATATAACTAATAGTTTTGGGTTTGTCGCCACTGGTCACCTGCATATTGGTTGTGGGTTTTACTGTCAGCTCGTGCTGCGCGTTGCTGGGTACAATCACAATGTAGGCATCCAACAAAGGCCCTGCATTCATTTTAAGTAGCTTGGCATAATTGCGGATAAAACCACGCACGATGGTGGATTCGGGTAGTTTAGCAAACTGGTCTGCTTCAATCGCCTCAATTTGCTTAGGTCCTAGCCTTAATCTACTGGCCACATCCTGTATTGACAAGCCTTGCGCTTCACGCGCCAAGCGCAAAGCGCCGCCGCAACGCGAGCGAGTATAAGTGTTGTCTGCAGTTTGTTCGACATGGATTGGCGCTACCACTGCATCTTGAATTGTGGGTATATCAAACGTAGTTTTTGGTTTGCGTGCCATGATGTCACCTTAAAATTGACATAGTTATCTTATTGAAAATACTACATTTTTAGTAAAAATAAACTGATTAAATACGCTTATTTTCCACTTAGCAACATGCGCGTTTGCTCAGAATTAGGGTATTGTTGACGCAATTGAAGTGCATAACTAGACACACTATCTTTATCACCCAGAGCCCGCTCTATTTTAATCCCTAACCATAAAGTTTCTGCACTGGGCCTAGCTACTAACGCGTTTTGCAAGGTTCGCTTTGCAGTAGTGGCATCACCTCGGTTAAATTGAATCTCGGCTAATTGCGTCGCGGCTGAATGTGTCAATGGTTCTATTTGTAACGCCTTATTTAGGTAAATTTCGGCGTTATTCATATCATTTTTACGTGCTGAGCAGATGCCCGCATTAGCGTAAGCCAAATTTGGCGTGATATATAGCGGATTCTTTACCGCCTCTAAGAAATGCTTAATTGATTCATCGTAACGTTTTCTACTGCACAAAAAACTGCCATAGTTATTATGTGATTCTGAACTTCTGGGTTGTAACTGAATCGATTTTTTATAGCTGGCATCTGCTTTTGCGTCTTCACCCAATGCCGCATACACCAGACCCAAACCATTGTAGGCCATTGCATAACTCGGGTCTATTTGTATGGCTTCGTTAAATTCACTTAACGCGATTTCATACTTTCCCTGCTGCAAATAAGCGGCGCCTAAATCCGAATGCGCTCGCGCACGTTCAGCAAGCGCAGTTTCGTTATAAATATTACTATTGCCGCTTGAACTATTTTGTCCTTGTGTTGCACACCCGCTAAATAGCAAGTTTAAACCTAATAACATCCAACTTAATGCTTTCCAACTTAGTTTGCTCATGCCACTGCCTCTATGGGAATACCTTTTAACGTACGTTTGGTTTTATCAAGTACTTTACCTGCCAACTGCCCGCAAGCTGCGTCTATATCATCGCCTCTTGTTTTCCTTACGGTCACAATATAGCCTGCTTGCATTAAAATATCACGGAACACCCGAATATGGCTAGGTTTAGATGTTTGGAAACCACTATTAGGAAATGGGTTAAAAGGGATTAAATTGAGTTTGCAAGGCACGTGTTTAATCACATCCAGCAACTCATGCGCGTGCTCTACCGTATCATTGACGCCATCTAACATCACATACTCAAATGTAACGAAATCGCGCGGCGCTTTTTCCAAGTAACGGTTACAGGCTGCCATTAATTCTTTAATCGGGTATTTTTTGTTTATCGGCACCAATATATCTCTTAGTTCATCATTAGGCGCGTGCAGACTCACTGCCAGCGCTACAGCGCAATCTTCTTTGAGCTTATCCATAGCTGGCACAATGCCGCTAGTGGAAAGTGTGACACGGCGGCGGCTTAAGCCATAGGCGCTATCATCCAGCATAATCTGCATGGCAGTGACTACGTTATCATAGTTTGTCAGCGGCTCACCCATGCCCATCATGACTACGTTAGAGATAATGCGGTCATTCGCAGACAGCAAATCATAACCAGATTCAGTGCGCAATGATTTATTGGCAATCGCCAGCTGGCCAATAATTTCAGACACGCTTAAATTACGGTTAAAGCCTTGTGCGCCTGTGCTGCAAAAGGTACACGCCAGCGCACAACCCACTTGGCTAGAGATGCACAAAGTACCGCGATCATCTTCTGGGATAAACACGGTTTCAATGCTGTTAGCTGCGCCGCTTTTATCGTCGGTACCGATTAACCATTTGCGCGTACCATCGTTAGAGATTTGTTCTAACTGCACATTCGGCAAGGTTATTTCTGTATCAATCGCCAGTTTCTCACGCAAGCTTTTGGCGATATCGGTCATTTGCGCAAAATCATGCACGCCAAAATGATGCATCCAGCGCATCAATTGTTTGGCGCGAAAAGGCTTCTCGCCGATACTTGCGAAGTAATCGGCGAGTTGAGGTTGACTAAAATTCAGCAAATTAATCAATTCATTAAACCTTATTGTCTATTTCAAATAATTTAAGTTTCTAAGTTAGGCAAGACGCAAGTGGGGAAATAAAGCCGACGCATATGGGTTATATGTGAGGCTTGATTTTTTTGCTTGCAACACCGCCTAACGACGAAACTTTAATTATTTAACCAAAAAAGTACTTAATCTCAATAGCGGCATTTTCAGCAGAATCTGAACCGTGCACCGCATTAGCATCAATGCTTTCAGCAAAATCAGCACGAATGGTGCCTGCTGCGGCTTCTTTTGGGTTAGTTGCACCCATTAAATCACGGTTTTTCAGCACAGCGCCTTCGCCTTCCAATGCTTGAATCATCACTGGGCCAGAAATCATGAATTTAACTAAATCGTTAAAAAATGGACGTGCTGCATGCACGGCGTAAAAACCTTCTGCTTCTGCTTTTGTTAAGTGCGTCATTTTTGCCGCAACAATTTTTAAACCAGCATTTTCAAAACGTGTATAAATTTGACCAATTACGTTTTTTGCCACTGCATCTGGTTTGATAATACTAAGGGTGCGTTCTACTGCCATGTCGACTCCAAAAGATTTGTAAATGTAAAAAATTAATAACTAAATTAGCTACTTAGAAAGAAAGCGATTCTAGCATTTTTAGCGGTCTTAATAAACCAAAAAATTAATCTCATTAATAAAATTTTGCTTTAAGCACACGCGTTTAATTTTGCCAATCGTTTTAATCGGGGGTTAATTAATTGATATAGAAAATTGGGGGTATCTTAGTCTGCTCACATGTCGTCTTGGTTACTACACTGATGCCATTCAAGATTTTTTTATTGCAATCACTTTTTACGCATAAAAACGACCACTTTGCGTAAATTAACAGCTACTATTACGCTATAAAAGACAAAAATAATGATAAAAACTATTCGAAATTCAAGGAGACAGACGTTTGCCGATTAGCTGGAACGGCAGTCTTATAGTCTTATCTGTGTTGATAGCCATGTTCGGCTCCTTCACAGCACTTTCTCATGCTGAGCGCATGCGAGAAAGCACAGGTTATCAAGCTAAAGCATGGATGGTGGCTGGTGGCGTGACGCTGGGCATGGCAATCTGGTCGATGCATTTTGTCGGTATGCTTGCCTTTCATTTACCTGTCCCTATCGCTTATGACAGCTTTCTAACATTTATATCGGTATTACCTGCCATCGCCGCCGCAGTTCTCGGTTTCTATTTGCTGCGAAATCCAAAATTGCAGTTGAAAAAAATTGTAATCGGTGGTTTCTTTATGGGCTTGGGCATCACGGCAATGCATTACACCGGCATGGCTGCCCTTAAAATGCAACCCGCAATCAGCTATGATCCCCCCATATTCGCCCTTTCTATTGTTATTGCCATTACGGCCGCTACTGGCGCGCTGCTTATCGTATACATTGGCGAGAAAACTGGATTACACCCACTCATCCAACACTTGTTAGGCGCGGTGATTATGGGCTTTGCGATTGCGGGTATGCACTATACCGCGATGGTTGGAGCTATTTTTGCACCTGGTAGCATCTGCTTAGTGGGTGGTTTGCAAATCGAACCCCATTTATTGGCTTTAATTGTCACCTGCGGTTGCTTTCTGCTTTTCAGTGGTGGCGGGTTCGCAAACTCACTAGACCGGCATAGAGCGCTGGACAATGTGCGACTAGCTCATACCCAACTGGAAGCACAGCAAAAAGAATTGCGTATTGCCGCCAGCGCCTTTGAAGTACAAGAAGGTGTGATGGTCACTGATGCAAACAACGTCATCCTGCGCGTTAATAAATCTTTTACCAAGTTGACTGGATATAGCGGTAAAGAAACGCTTGGAAAGACAACTGAAATGCTTATTTCCGAACGCCATGATAAGGAGTTTTACCCAGATATTTTGAGAGCATTACAGCAAAAAAAATCTTGGGCAGGTGAGGTATGGAGTGAGCGTAAGGATGGTGTAATCAATCCCTATCGACTTACGATAACAGCTGTCACTAATCTTGCCGGAAAGATCACCAATTTCGTTGCGGCAATTTCTGACATCCGCGAATTTAAAGAAGCTCAGGAGCGTATCCTTCTTCTTGCTTTTAACGACCCGCTGACTCAATTGCCCAATCGACGTCTGCTACAGGATCGGCTACAGCAGGCAATCGCAAGTAGCGTAAGAAACCAGCACTATGGCGCAGTTATATTTATCGACCTTGACCATTTCAAAACATTGAATGACACATTGGGGCACAACTTTGGAGATATGCTACTGGTTGAAGTAGCGCATCGGTTACAGGAATGTGTGCGTGAAGGTGATACTGTCACCCGCTTGGGTGGCGACGAATTTGTCGTCATGTTGGAGGGGTTGAACAAAGATGCAAAACAGGCAGCTATAGAAGCTAAAACCGTTGGCAAAAAGATTGGAACAGTGATTAACCAACCTTATTTTCTACAAGACCAGGAATACCACATTAGCAGTAGTATTGGCATAAGCTTGTTTTGCAATAAAGTTGTTAGCGTTGACGACCTGCTTAAACAGGCCGATATGGCTATGTATAAAGCAAAAAACTCTGGGCGCAACACGTTACGATTCTTTAGCTCTGCTATGAAAAAAATTGGGCATTAAGCTACACCTTAATTACTAAATTGTTGTTCGCGCAATTATGCTTGGTGTGGCAAAATCTGATTCCATGAATTCTATTCGCTTAAACACTAAACAAATTATCGCCACATGCCCTGCTTGTGGCTTGCTGTGCGATGACATAGCGCTTAAAAATATCAATCATCAATTAAAAGTAATCAAACCTAATTGCGCAAAAGCAGTCGCATTTTTTGAGCAGGGTTTAGCTCAAAATACACCACTGATTGCAGGCAAACCAGCCACATTGCAAGCAGCCATTTTGAAAGCAGCTGAAATTTTAAGGCAGTCCACTAAGCTAGTATTCACAGGCATCAGCACGGATGTGCAAGGCTTTCGTGCCCTGTACAGCTTATCTCAAAGAACCCGCGCAAAACTTAGCCACATGAACGCTGCCAGCATGGCGCGTAACCTAAAAGTGCTGCAAAGTAGCGGCTGGCAAACCACCACCTTAACTGAGGTGAAAAACCGTGCTGATGTTATTGTGTGTTTTGGTAGCGATTTATTAAACCATAACGCACGCTTTTTTGAGCGCTTTGTAGATGTTGATGGCATGTTTGTCACCTCCAAAAATCGGCAAGTGATTGTATTGAGTGAAGCTAGCAATCAAGACACCATTAAAAGTGATGCCCTGCAAGCCGCATGGGTATTGCCTTGCAGTGCCGCTGACTTGCCCTCGATCACGATAGCGCTACGTGCTTTGGTGGCTGGCAAGCGCCTTAAAGCCACTGAAATCGCAGGTGTAAAGGTAAATGATTTGCAAACGCTGGCCGATAAGCTAAAAGCAGCCAAATATGCGGTACTGGCCTGGGTGGCAAAAGATTTAGATTTTAATCATGCCGAATTGACTATTCAAAACATCACCGAAACAGTGGCTATTTTAAACAAAACAACACGTGCGGCTGGTTTGCCGCTTGGTGGTAGCGACGGTGACACCAGCGCCAATAACGCACATACTTGGTTGAGCGGATTGGCCTTAAATGACGACGCTTTAAATGACGAGTTTTCGGAACATGATGCAATGCTGTGGGTGAATAGTTTTAGTCCAGAAAAAAAACCGCCACAAACAGATAAGCCATTGATTATCATTGGTAACTCGAACATCAAACATCAAGCCGAGGTATTTATTCCCATCGCCACGCCTGGCTTGGATTGTAGCGGCACCCTATTTAGGGTGGATTCGTCAGTAGTTTTGCCGCTAAAAAAGGTGCGTGAGAATAATTTGCCCACATTGGCTGAAGTGCTCGGCCAACTTGAAGAGCAGCTCAAATGATCACCCTGTTGAAAAATGGTAAGTTATATGACCCCGCAAATAGCATGGATGGCGTGGTAAAGGATATTTACATTCGTGATGGACGTATTATCGGCAAGCCAAGCCAAGCTGAAAAAATCCGCCAAACCTATGATTTAACTGGAAAAATTGTGATGGCGGGCGCGATTGATATGCACAGCCATATTGGTGGTGGGAAAGTGAATATTGCGCGCATGATGTTGCCAGAGTTTCAAGAAACTAAAAATTACAGCGAACCTGAAGCGCATATTTGTACACCAAATTGTTCACACAACGCAACGCCAAACACAGCAGATACAGGCTTTAGATATATTGAAATGGGCTACACCGCTGCGTTTGAACCGGCTATTTTGCCGATAAACGCCCGCCAAGCCCATCTTGAAATGGCTGATACGCCGATGATAGACAAAGGCGGCTACGCCATGCTGGGCAATGATGATTACTTTTTACGCCTGCTATCCAACAATGCAGACCAAAAAGCCATAAACGATTATGTGGCATGGACGCTGCATGCGACGCAAGCTATCGGCATTAAAGTGGTGAATCCAGGTGGCATCTCAGCGTTTAAGTTTAATCAGCGCAGGTTGGACTTGGATGAGCATAATGTGCATTACCAAGTTACGCCACGCGATATCTTAAAAAGTCTAAGCCGTGCGGTGCATGACTTAGGCATCGCCAAGCCGCTGCATGTGCATTGCAATAACTTAGGCGCGGCTGGCAATTTTCAAACCACACTCGACACCATGGACGCCTCTGATGAGGTACCGATGCACTTGACGCATATTCAGTTTCATAGCTACGGCACAGAGGGCGACAAGAAGTTTTCATCCGCCGCCGCGCAAATCTCTGAGGCGCTGAATAAAAACAAGCACATTACGGCAGATGTCGGCCAGATTCTATTCGGTCAAACGGTAACGGCATCGGGCGACAGCATGATGCAGCACTTAAACGCCAAACACGCCAATCCTAAAAAATCAGTGATTATGGACATTGAATGCGATGCAGGTTGCGGTGTCGTGCCATTTAAGTATCGTGACCAAAACTATGTCAACGCGCTGCAATGGGCGATTGGCTTAGAGATTTTCCTATCTGTTGAAGACCCCTGGCGCATTTTCTTAACCACCGATCACCCGAATGGCGCGCCATTTACTAGCTATCCGCATTTAATTCGTTTACTCATGGATAAAAGTTTTAGAAATGAAGCTTTTGCTAAATTGAATTTAGACGCACAAGCCATGAGCAACCTCACCTCTTTGAATCGCGAATATAGCTTGTATGAAATCGCCATTATGACGCGTGCAGGGGCAGCTAAGCTGATTGGCTTGAATGACTGCGGGCATTTGGGCGTAGGCGCACAGGCTGATATTACAATCTATACCGACCAAGCAAACCGCGAAGCGATGTTTGCCAAGCCAGATTATGTGTTTAAAGAGGGTGAACTGGTGGTAAAAGATGGCAAAGTGGTGAAAGTGGTATGGGGTAAAACGCACACCGCCAAACCTGCATTTGATATCGGCGTAGAACAAAACCTAAAAAAATATTTCGATAAATACCATACGATTCAATTAGATAATTTCAAAATATCAAATGATGAAATTGCTGAAAATGGTCGTGGCCAAATCATCAACCAAACTAAAGTCATTACGCATCAAGGTCGGGCATGATTATTAACGGCATACAAATTGACGACACTTTTGCCGAAGCATTTAATATGCGCAGTACGCGAGTGATTATCACAGCGCTCAACTTAAAATGGGCATACCACGCTGCCAATGCCATGACAGGCTTTGCCACCAGCGTCATTGGTTGTGGTGTGGAGGCAGGCATCGAGCGTGAATTATCTGCCGACGAGACACCCGATGGTAGGCCTGGGGTCAGTATTCTGATGTTCGCAATGGGCAGTAAAGTGCTGATGCAACAGTTGGAAACGCGCATGGGGCAATGCATCCTCACCTGCCCCACCGCAGCGGCGTTTGCTGGCATACAATCTGGAGACCAGATTAGTCTGGGCAAGCATTTGCGCTATTTTGGTGATGGCTACCAAACTTCTAAGCTGATAAATGGCATACGCTACTGGCGTATCCCTGTGATGGATGGCGAATTTTTAGTGCAAGAAACCACTGGCATGGTGCGCGCCATCGGTGGCGGTAATTTTTTAATACTCGCCACCAGTCAAGCCAGCGCGTTGCATGCGGCAGAAACCGCTATTGAAGCGATGAAACAAGTGCCGAATGTGATTATGCCGTTTCCGGGCGGCGTAGTGCGCAGTGGCTCTAAAGTGGGCAGTAAATACCCCAGCATGTTTGCTTCCACCAACGATGCCTTTTGCCCCACACTCAAAGGCTTGGTTAATACAGCGTTAAGCGACGACATTGAAAGCGTGATGGAAATTGTGATTGATGGACTGAGTTTCGAAGACATTGCAATGTCTATGAAAGTCGGCATTGAAGCGATTTGTAAGCTAGGAGCAAAAAGCGGCGTCAAACGTATTTCGGCAGGCAATTATGGTGGTAAGCTGGGGCCACATCATTTTAAATTGCATGAGATTTTGGGTGCAGCTATAAATGAAAGCCCCGCATGAAGCCACTCACCTTTACCCTTAAAAAAAATCCATCATTCAAGGTAGATTGTCGCAAGCTGACACCAGATAAATTAAAAGATTTAAACGCCAAACAAATACTAGAAATCACTTTAAATAATAGAATTAAAGTAATTGATTTATTTGATATTAATGGTGAAAATTTTGAACGGATTGTATTTAAAAACAGCACCTCTCAGCTTGACTATATAGGGCACCAAATGTCGCGTGGCAGCATCACCATTGAAGGCGATTGTGGTGATTTTTTAGGCGCCAATATGCGCGGTGGCGGTATTGTTTGCCATGGCAACGCAGGCGATAGAGTTGGTGACCAAATGCGCCGTGGCATGATTTTAATTGATGGAAATGCCGGTGTATATTGTGGCAGTCGCATGCTGGCGGGCACCATAGGTGTCTATGGCAGCATTGGCAATTATGCTGGTTTTGGCATGAAACGCGGTACGATTTTACTCACACAGGCGCAAACTTTACATGCAACCATACAAGATTGCGGCACACATACCTTGCCATTTCTGGCGCTACTTTTTCAAAGCCTTAAACCTCTTTCAACCAAATTTAATCTTCTCAGCAGCTATCGCGTACAACGTTATGCTGGTGATTTAGCCTGCAATGGCAATGGGGAAATTTTAGTCTTATTGTGAGGCATGTTAAAATAGCATTTTAGCTGAAGATTTATTGCAACAATGTCATCATCAACACCCAAATATTTAACTGCCGCACTGTATAAATTCGTCGCATTACCTAACTATGCTGCCCTACAGCCCAATATTCATGCCGCTTGCGTGACACACAAAATAAAAGGCACCATTCTATTAGCAGCTGAAGGTATTAATGGCACCATCGCTGGCTTGCCAGCAGATATTCACGCTGTGCTTGAGTTTTTGCGCACCGACGCGGCATTTGAAGGCAATTTTTCCACCCTAGAACACAAAGAGTCATACACCGACGAGCACCCGTTTTACCGCATGAAGGTGAAATTAAAAAAAGAAATTGTCACCATGGGCGTACCTAGCGTAAACCCCAATAACACCGTCGGTACTTATGTAAAACCAGAGAATTGGAACGCGCTGATTGCTGACCCAGACGTGATGGTGTTGGATACGCGCAACGATTATGAGGTGCACATTGGCACCTTCAAAGGTGCGGTTAACCCTGAAACCACCACGTTTCGCGAGTTTCCCAAATACGTCGCGCAGAACCTAGATAAAACCAAACATAAAAAAGTCGCCATGTTTTGCACTGGTGGCATACGCTACGAAAAAGCCAGCAGCTATATGCTAGAACAAGGCTTTGAAGAGGTTTTTCACTTGCAAGGTGGCATATTAAAATACCTAGAGACCGTGCCAGAAGAGGAAAGCCTGTGGCAAGGCGAGTGCTTTGTGTTTGACCAACGCGTTGCAGTAAAACATGGCCTAGAAGTCGGTGAGTTTGACCAATGCTATGCTTGTCGCATGCCACTTTCGCCACAAGAACTGAAATCGCCGCTATACACTGCAGGCATTAGTTGCCCGCATTGTTACGATTCGCTCACCGAAGAAAAGAAAAAAAGCCTCACCGAGCGCCAAAAACAAGTGATTTTGGCCAAACAACGCGGTGAAGCGCATATAGGTGGAAATAAAAAATCAAATGTTAGCTAAAGCCAGTATAGTGCCCATTAACCTGCATACATTTAGAAGCACCTATATAACTTAGCAAGCCCAATTGAAAGTATTTCATGAGCACTGAGTCTAAATTACCTGCTGAATTAATTTTAGAATCCTCAACAGGCAGCCTACCGCCACCTAACCCAATACAAGTAAAAAATGTTGCGTTAGTGATAATAACCACGATTGCAGTCATTTTCGCTTTAGATTGGGCTCAAAGTTTTATCATCACCATGTTTTTAGGTGTGCTTTTAGCCTATGCGCTAAATCCATTGGTAAACAAAATGGAGCACATCAAGATTAATCGGTTTATCGGCTCCACCGTGATTATTTTAGTACTAATTTCTAGCATTGGATTTGGCGGCTACGCATTACGTGGCCAAGTGCAATCAATTATTTCGACTCTTCCGGAAGCGGCAACCAAATTCACCTCTGGCTTTGCGGTGAAGCGTGGAGAGCCACTGACCAATATGCAAAAAATACAAATTGCGGCTAATCAAGTCGAAAAGGCTACCAGTGAAGTAGAAAATAATGTTTCTAAGCCCAAAAAAACAACCATGCATGTTGTTTTAGATGAGCGGAAATTTAAAATTGGTGACTTTCTATGGCGCGGCTCTCTAGGCGTTTTTGGCTTTATTGCAGAGGCAGTCACGATGATATTTCTAGCTTATTTCCTCCTACTATCTGGTGATTCTTTTAAACGAAAACTAGTGAAACTGACTGGGCCTTCTCTTACTAAAAAGAAAATTACCGTCAATATACTTGCTGACATCAATCAATCAATACAGGGTTACCTATACATGTTGATAGTCACCAACATTATTGCTGGCGTCTTATCTTGGGTTGTATTTCGTTTATTAGGTTTAGAAAACGCTGGCGCATGGGCCGTCGCAGCTGGCTTTATGCATATCGTGCCATATTTTGGCCCCATTGCAACTGCAGTCGTCACCGGCATGGCGGCTTATATGCAATTTGATTCAATATTAATGGCATTGATTGTTTCAGGCGCATCGGTATTAATCGCGACTATTGTTGGCGTATTCATTACAACATGGATGACTGGCCGCATCGCTAAAATGAATTCTGCAGCTGTTTTTATCGCGTTTATCTTTTTCTCTTGGTTGTGGGGTTTATGGGGCATGTTGCTTGGTATACCCGTTATATTCATCATCAAAGTAGTCTGTGAGCACATAGAACATTTGCAACCTATCGCTGAATTACTTGGTGATTAAATAACGCGAACAGATACGAAAAAAAGCAGCGATTTAATCGAAATCATCTGCTGCTGAACAACTTGGTGAATTTGGATTTTGATTCCGCTCAAATCCATCATGCTCTAGTTTTAATCGATAAGTACAGTCAGGCAAGTGGCCTTGCAGGCTGCCGTTAATCTTGGTCGTCACCACTTTACAATAAACGCAGCGATAGGTATGCGCCTGCCCTTCTAAATGCTCTTGAGGATAATCAATGTAGTAAGTTTTTATCATGCGACAATTAGACACTTAACTTAATAAAATTTCCATCTTTTTACGAGTCAAAAACTAATCTTTTTATTAACTGTCTATGAACCCAAGAATGCGAAATAAATTTAGCTAACTGCCAACTTTTTCAATTGATATGTGTGCTAACGAACAGAATGTTATTTAAAAAAATAACGATAATCGTACTTAAATGAGAAAACCTTATTTAAATTAAAAGTGATATTGAAAAAGCTATTCTAAAATTGATAGGAGAGCATGATGCAAAAGCGAGATAACGATTTATTTAATCACATAGTCAATGAAGGGCTGATCATGAAAAAACTTAGAGGATTTGATCAAGCAATCAATTTAATGGCTAAAGCTGGATTGCCAAACTCTGTTATTAGCAGAGTTTTATCACAACCGAATAAGTTGAGAGATTCTGATTGGCACTAATCTGAAATCAAAAAATAAATAAACACAAAAATAATTCAACAACAGTCAAAAAAAACGCCACCTCGAAAGGTGGCGTTTCTATTTGTTGGTGGAGATGGGGGGAATCGGCCATCTTAGCCAGCCAGCGCACCTGCATGTGCGCTGTCATTCGCAGGCTCGCCGCATGCGACTCGAATTCCCTGCTCATCCCCCGTCCCGTGGGTTCGATGCCTATCTACAATTAATAAAAATGCCACCCAAAAAAGGTGGCATTTTTATTAATTGGTGGAGATGGGGGGAATCGAACCCCCGTCCGCAAATCCTCCACAGACAGTTCTACATACTTAGCCTGGTTGTTTAGTTTAATTATGCATGCACCAACCGACAAGCGACTGCAAAACGAGTTACCTTAAGGTTAATGAGGTGCTAAGTAACCCAACACTTCACGTATCCCGTGTATATGACGCTGCGTATGGGTTACCCCAATCCACCCCACGGGAGAGATGGTGCAGCGTCCAGCCGGTCTTAAGCGGCTAGAGCGTAAGTTTCGTCGTTTGCGACTATACTTGTTTCAGCTGTATTTACGAGGTAATCTGAGCCTCGGTATGCCCTGCACTGCTTTGTAACCCACGTCGAAACCGGGTCATCCCCAAATCAGACTTTACTAATCAGAACCTGTGATTATACACCTTAGAGATTGTGCTTTTAATAAAGTTTCATGCTTCATTTGTACTACATATCAATATGCAGGCTCTGTAAGCCAATACCTATGCGGACTGCAGGGCGATGATTTTCCCTCCGCGGTTTTTGCGCTTGAAACTACTTATTGTGCGATCTCATAATACGGCCCTTTTCACGCTCCCAATCACGCGCCTTTTCGGTATCACGCTTATCGTGCTGTTTCTTACCTTTGGCCAACCCAATTTGCACTTTGATGCGACCTTTTGTAAAGTGCATGTCTAGCGGCACGATGGTATAGCCTGCACGTTCTACTTTTTCGATAAGCTTGATGATTTCTTCGTTATGCAACAATAGCTTGCGGGTACGGATTGCATCTGGACGAATATGTGTAGAAGCAGCGCCCATGGGTGTGACATGGCAGCCGATTAGGTAAATTTCACCGCGCTGAATAATCACATACGCCTCTTTTAAGTTGGCGCGATTGTCGCGGATGGCTTTTACTTCCCAACCTTCCAGCACAATGCCAGCTTCGTATTTGTCCTCGATAAAATAATCGAAAAACGCTTTTTTATTTTGGGCGATGCTCATAATGCAAATATTTAGCGATGTTATGACTTAAAATAGCATTTTACGCTATTACTAATGTTCATTCTTTTAATAAATCAAAAAATGACGCGAAAGACGAACGAAGACAGTATGATTAATACGACGAGTGAAGTAGTTAAAAGTAGGCTTGGCAAAGTCAGGTGATTGATTAAAAGAATCTATGAATAAAGTTGAAAAAACGGTTCTGGTGATGCACTCAGCCGCGCAAATGTTTGCGTTGGTAGATGCAGTGGAAGACTACCCGAAATTTTTACCGTGGTGCGGTGGTGTTGATTTACTAGAACGCTCAGAAACTAGCACCAGCGCTACATTACACATTAATTATCACGGCATTAAGCAAAATTTCACTACACAAAATAGTAAGCAATTTCCACATAGCATGCAAATTAACTTACAAAATGGGCCGTTTAAACATTTGGATGGTGATTGGCGTTTTATTGAATTGCGCGCAGATGCCTGTAAAATTGAATTCCAGTTGCAATACGAGTTTTCTAATAGTTTTTTAGAGAAAATGATTGCGCCCGTATTTAGTCACATTGCCGCCACTTTTGTAGACGGTTTTGTCGCGCGAGCAGACAAGGTATACAGTTCGAAAGGTCAAAATGAGCAGTCTTGATATGACAGTTGAAGTGGCTTATGCACTTCCTCATCAGCAATTAATTATTCCAGTGCAAATTGTGCCAGGCTCTAATGCTGATGCGGCGATACAGGCGTCAGGAATTTTAAACAAGTTTCCAGAAATTGACTTAAACGTCAATCAAATTGGTGTGTTTGGTAAGCTCATAAAGTTAGATACGCCACTGCGCAACTTAGACCGCGTCGAAATTTATCGCGCACTTATTGCTGACCCGAAGGAAGTACGCAAACAACGCGCCGAAGAAGGCAAAGTGATGAAATAGCTTCACGCAGGCAATGCGCCATTGGCGCATGCTCGCAAAAAAGGCGGTGGAGATGCACCGCCTTCGGGTTGATATTTAAACAGCAGGTTAACTAGCAGTTTTCGTTGATTTCTTGCTGGGCCTTTTCTCTGCCAGCTTTAAAGTCTTCATCATCTAAATATTCGCGTTCGCCTTTTTCGTTCATTTTATAAACACGACCGCCTTGCGTATAAGTTTCCATGTTCGCCTTAGCGGCTGAGCAATTTTCGGCCTTACGTTTGGCCTCTGCTTCTTTTTCTAGCTTATTGTTTTTTTCAACTTCAGCATTGTTCCGACGCTGCTCTGCAGCCAAATCTTCTGGATTTGCTGGTGGCTCACTATTTTTTGGAGTAGCTGCAGTCGGGACAGCAGCAGCAGGCGCTAGTGGTGCTTTACCAGTTGGTGCTACTGATTTTTTTTTGCCAGCTATAGCTTCCTGTTTCACATTCGATGGCGGTGGCGTATCACTGTATCTTACTTTGCCGTCTTTATCTTTCCACTTGTAAATTTCAGCTTGGCTTAAGCCAGAAACCGCTGTTAAAGCAAGCGTTGCCAATAATAATGGTAAGAATTTCATGTTAGTTCCCTAATATTCAATATAAAACATCCTATTAAACAACGCATCGTCATAAGCTTAAGTTTACGCTAACCACATTTTTATAGAAATTAATTGATGTTTTAACGATTAGCTTATGTTTAAAAACACATTTTTTAAATATGTTTAAACATATTTTACGTTATTTCAGCTTACCAACTTTTAATCAGCTTTGCAAATCTGTATAATCTCGTTTTGCAAATAAGGATTAGCCATGCGTTTGCTGCAACAAGCCCTTACTTTTGACGATGTTCTGCTGGTTCCCGCGCACTCCATTGTGATGCCACGCGAAGTCAATCTAGGCACTCAACTCACCCGCAATATCACCCTTAATATTCCACTGGTTTCTGCTGCCATGGATACCGTCACCGAAGCGCCACTGGCGATTGCTTTGGCACAAGAAGGCGGGCTTGGTATTATTCACAAAAACATGACAGCTAGCGAGCAAGCCGCCCATGTATCACGTGTCAAGCGTTTTGAGTCTGGTGTGGTGAACGACCCAGTGACTATTGCACCGCATATGACGGTGCGTGATGTGCTGGAACTGACGCAAAAACATAAAATCTCGGGCTTGCCTGTGGTAGATGGCAACAAAATTGTCGGCATTGTCACCAATCGTGACCTGCGGTTTGAAACAAATTTAGATCAAGCCATCAGCAATATTATGACGCCACGCGACAGACTCATTACCGTGCGCGAAGGTGCAAGTCGCGAAGAGGCTATTCGTTTACTGCATCAACATCGTCTAGAGCGCGTGTTGGTGATAGACGAAAGTGATACGCTAAAAGGCCTGATTACGGTTAAAGATATTCAAAAATCGCACGATCATCCGCTGGCTTGCAAAGACAGCAAAGGCCGTTTGCGCGTTGGTGCAGCAGTCGGCGTAGGCGCAGATACGGAAGAACGCGTGGCTGCATTGGCAAAAGCTGGCGTCGATGTCATCGTGGTCGATACTGCGCATGGTCACTCGCAAGGCGTATTGGATCGCGTCAATTGGGTGAAGAAAAATTACCCTAAAATTGAAGTGATTGGCGGCAACATTGCCACTGCAGATGCCGCAAAAGCTTTAGTTGATGCGGGTGCTGACGCTGTTAAGGTGGGCATCGGCCCAGGCTCTATCTGCACGACGCGTGTTGTTGCCGGCGTGGGTGTGCCACAAATTTCGGCCATCAGTAATGTAGAAAAAGCATTGCGCAACAGTGGCGTGCCGTTTATTGCCGATGGTGGTATTCGTTTTTCAGGCGACATTTCAAAAGCCATTGCGGCGGGCGCATATTCTGTCATGCTCGGCGGCATGTTCGCTGGCACTGAAGAGGCGCCAGGCGAAGTGGAACTTTTCCAAGGCCGTTCCTACAAATCTTACCGTGGCATGGGCAGTATTGGTGCCATGCAACAAGGTTCTAGTGACCGCTACTTTCAAGACAATAACGGTAATGCTGACAAACTAGTGCCAGAAGGCATTGAAGGCCGCGTACCTTACAAAGGCAGCGTATTGGCAGTGATTCACCAACTGATGGGCGGTTTACGTGCCTCGATGGGCTATGTAGGTGCAGCCGATATTACCCAAATGCGTGAGAAAGCTGAGTTTGTGCAAATTACCAGTGCGGGCATGCGCGAAAGCCACGTGCACGACGTGCAAATCACCAAAGAAGCACCAAATTATCGTATTGACTAAAAGCTGTGAATGATGAAAAGCAAAACGTGAAACGTAGCTAGTCAGCAGCCTGCTTTTACCTTTCACTTTTATCGTTTCACATTATTTTATGAATCACTCAAAAATCCTTATTCTTGATTTCGGCTCTCAAGTCACCCAACTCATCGCGCGTCGTGTACGCGAGGCGCACGTATATTGTGAGATTCACCCATGCGATGTTTCTAATGACTTTGTTAAGAGCTTTGGCGCGGATGGCATTATCCTGTCTGGTAGCCATGCCAGTGTCTACGAAGCAGAAACTGACAGCGCGCCACAAGCAGTATTTGAACTAGGTGTGCCTGTGCTCGGCATTTGTTATGGCATGCAAACCATGGCGCAGCAACTTGGCGGCAAAGTAGAGGCCGGGAGCAAACGTGAATTCGGCTACGCCGAAATTCGTGCACGCGGCCATTCGGCACTATTTAAGGATATACAAGATAGAACCAACGCTGAAGGTCACGGTTTAATAGATGTTTGGATGAGTCACGGCGACAAAGTCACCGCATTACCAGAAGGCTTTAAAATCATCGCCAGCAACGACACCACACCGATTGCGGCATTTGCCGATGAAGCACGCCAATTTTATGGTGTGCAGTTTCATCCAGAAGTTACGCATACTAAGCTTGGTCAAGCCATGTTAGAGCGCTTTGTACTAGAGATCTGCCGCGCCAAACCAGACTGGGTAATGAAAGACCACACTGCCGAAGCCGTAGCTAAAATTAAAGCGCAAGTAGGCGATGAAGAAGTGATTCTAGGCTTGTCTGGCGGCGTAGATTCTAGCGTAGCAGCTGCCTTGATACACCGTGCCATCGGCGACCAGCTGACGTGTGTGTTTGTAGACCACGGCTTATTGCGGCTGAATGAGGGCGACATGGTCATGGATATGTTTGTGGGCAAATTGCATGCAAATGTGATTCGCGTGGATGCTGCGGCACAATTTATGGGGCACTTAGCGGGTGTATCTGAACCAGAAGCCAAACGCAAAATTATTGGGCGCGAGTTTGTAGAGGTATTTAAAGCAGAAGCTGCCAAACTTAAAGCTGGTAATGGCGGCCATCAAGGGGCTAAGTGGCTGGCACAAGGCACTATTTATCCTGATGTGATTGAGTCTGGTGGAGCTAAAAGCAAAAAAGCCGTCACCATTAAAAGCCATCACAATGTCGGCGGCTTGCCAGAAACCCTAGGCTTAAAATTACTCGAGCCATTACGTGATTTGTTTAAAGATGAAGTGCGCGAACTGGGTGTAGCGCTTGGTTTGCCACACGATATGGTATATCGCCACCCTTTCCCAGGACCAGGCTTGGGCGTGCGCATTCTAGGCGAAATTAAAACTGAATTTGCCGATTTATTGCGCCGTGCCGATGCGATTTTTATTGAAGAATTACGCAATACGATTGACGAAAAAACAGGTAAATCTTGGTATGCGCTCACTAGCCAAGCATTTGCAGTATTTTTACCTGTGAAATCGGTTGGCGTAATGGGCGATGGCCGCACTTATGATTATGTGGTGGCATTACGCGCCGTGGTGACCAGTGACTTCATGACAGCCAACTGGGCAGAACTACCCTACTCGTTACTTGGCAAAGTGTCCAATCGCATTATTAATGAAGTCCGTGGTATTAACCGCGTGGTGTACGATGTCTCTGGAAAGCCCCCCGCTACCATTGAGTGGGAATAGTAGCGAGATTGAATGAAAAATTACAACTTTATCAATCACTTACAAACACCTTGTGTTATGATTCGCGATAAGTTGTAGTCGTGATTTTTAAAGGAATTACCATGATAAACACCAAACTTCTGCTAGCCAGTTTACTTGCAACATTGCTTAGCGCTTGCGTGACAGATAAACACGCGATGACTGTCAATCCACAAAAAATTTACGATACAGTAAGCGCAAAATACCCTGCTGAAAAAAACACGCTTGTATTTGTAGATGCACCAGAAGGTTTTGTGGCACCTAAACTGGCCAATTGTGCGGTTGAAGAAGGCGTAGACAATGCCGACGTAGTGGCAATTACCAGTGCACTGGCATTAAAAACGACGATAGTGATTATTGCTGGTGATGATGAATCACTCACTGCTACGACACTAACACAGGCGCTTAAAACGGGTGCAAGTAAAATTAATGGCAGTAAAGCGATTGTAATTGGCGCTATTGAGACGCAAAAAGCATTGGCTGATTTAGCCGCTTTTAACGGTGTTGCGCTTGAATTTATAGACGCTCCCAGTTAATAGTAACCCCCACTTAACCCACCATTAAGTTTATGAGCCGAGCTTGCTCGGCTCTAGTTATTTTAAATATCAACCTTATATATCAACTAATGAGCCGTGGATTTGTAAAAGAGGATGACCTAGAGCACGCTGGTACTGACGTACCCGAGCGTCCGATTAGTGCGCACCCCAATTACGTGACTGCCACTGGCTACGCGCAATTGCAAGCGCAAGCAACTAGCTTGGAGCAGATGATACTCAAGCTAAAAGCAAAAAAAGAGGATCCGCAAGCACAGCAGCAATTGGGCATTGCGAATCGCGATTTGCGTTATGTGGCAGCGCGTTTAGACAGTGCGCAGATAGTAAAATGCACAGTGACCAAGCCAGATGCGACCTCTGGGTCAGGGCCTGAGAACGTTGTATTTGGTGCAACGGTCATCGTTGAAGACGAGAATGGTGATGCCCACACCTACCAAATTGTGGGCGAAGATGAAGCAGATATAAAGTTAAATAAAGTCAGCTGGACATCACCTTTAGCCAGCGCGCTGATTGGGCAAAAAGTGGGCGATAGCGTGGTGTGGGCACGGCCTGTAGGCAATACCCTGTTAGAAATTATTGATATTAAATATATATAAAATAGTCACTTAACCGAAAAGAAAATACGCATGAAAGAAGCCCACATTAGTGAAACTCAGTCCATGAGCGTTACCCAAGCTATTGTAAGTCGCCGTTCTGTTAAACATTTCGACACCATGCACAAACTTAGCGAGCAGGAAATTGCCAAATTGATGTCGCTGGCGATGCTATCGCCCACCGCATTTAATGTGCAACACTGGCGCTTTGTGCTGGTAACAGACCCTGTACTGCGTCAACAAATTCGCACAGTCAGTTGGAACCAAGCCCAAGTAGAAGAAGCCTCGCTACTTATTGTGCTAACCGCTGATTTACAAGCATGGGCAAAGCAACCACAACGCTATTGGGCCAATGCGCCAAAACTTGTGCAAGATTATTTAGTGCCAGCCATTGGTCATTATTACGAAAACAATGAACGTGCCCAGCGTGATGAAGCCATGCGCAGTTGCGGCATTGCTGCCCAAACCATCATGCTCGCCGCCAAAGAAATGGGCTACGACACATGCCCAATGGATGGCTTTGATTTTGATGCGGTGGCTAAATTGCTCAACCTGCCAGCCGACCATACGCCTGCGATGTTTGTGGTTGTGGGCAAAGCCATAAAAGAAGCCCAAGCGCGTGCTGGACAGCTGCCGATGGACGAAGTGGTCATTTACAATAAATTCGCATAATCAATTTTGTAATTTTAGTTTTTAGAAAGTCTAAAAAGAAAGAAGCAGTATGTTAATCAGCAACAATATCACCATGCAATTTGGCGCAAAGCCGTTGTTTGAAAATATCTCGGTTAAATTTGGCGAAGGCAATCGCTACGGCTTAATCGGCGCCAATGGCTGCGGAAAATCGACCTACATGAAAATTTTGGCTGGGCAATTAGAACCCAGTGCTGGCAATATTTCGTTTGATAATCACGAACGCATGGCGTTTTTGCGTCAGGATCAATTTGCCTATGAAGACCAGCGTGTGTTGGATGTGGTGATGATGGGCCATGAAGAAATGTGGAAAGCAAACGTTGAAAAAAATGCCATCTACGCCAATTTAGAAGCTACAGAAGAAGATTACATGCATGCAGCTGAACTGGAAAATGTGTTTGCCGAGTTTGATGGCTACACTGCCGAAGCGCGTGCTGGAGAACTGTTATTAGGCGTGGGTATCCCGATTGAACAGCATAATGGCCCGATGAGCGCTGTTGCACCAGGCTGGAAACTGCGCGTTTTGCTAGTGCAAGCGCTATTTGCCAATCCGGACGTGTTGTTGTTGGATGAACCCACCAACAACTTGGACATCAATACCATTCGCTGGCTGGAAGATGTGTTGAATAACCGCGATTGCACCATGATTATCATCTCGCATGATCGCCACTTTTTAAACCAAGTGTGCACGCATACTTGCGATATGGATTACGGCAAACTGACGGTGTATACGGGCAATTACGATGATTACATGGAAGCCAGCATTGCAGCAAGAAATCAGCAAGCCAAAGATAATGCCAAAGCCAAACAACAAGTCGCTGATTTGCAAGACTTCGTCCGCCGCTTTTCTGCCAACGCCTCTAAAGCCAAGCAAGCGACCAGCCGCGCTAAGCAAATCGATAAAATCAAAATCGAAGTATTTAAGCCATCCAGCCGCCAATATCCGTTTATTCGCTTTGAATACGACGAACGCGAAAAGCTGCATCGCAATGCAGTAGAACTTAAAAAGCTCAGCCATGGCTTCGATAAAATATTGTTTAACAATGTAGAGATGATGTTTGAAGCCGGTGAAAAAGTGGCCATTATTGGCGAAAACGGTATCGGTAAAACCACGTTTTTACGCTGTCTGGCACGCGATTTAAAACCAAAGCATGGCGAAGTAAAATGGGCTGAAAAGGCCACCATTGGCTACTTTGCGCAAGACCATGAATACGAATTTGAGCAGGGCGAAGACCTGTTTGAGTGGATGACACTACAACGCCAAGCCAATGATGACGACCAAGTGGTACGCAGCATGCTGGGGCGCTTATTATTCGGCGGTGAAGATACCAAAAAATCCGTTAAAGTGCTATCTGGCGGCGAAAAAGGCCGCATGCTTTACGGCAAACTGATGCTGGCCAAAACCAATGTGTTGCTGATGGATGAACCGACCAACCACATGGACATGGAATCGATTGAGGCCTTAAACACGGCGCTAGACAAATATAAAGGCACGCTTTTCTTTGTGAGCCATGACCGTGAATTTGTCAGCTCAATCGCGACAAGAATATTGGAAATCAAAGCCGATGGCATTGTCGACTACACAGGGAACTATGAGGATTATTTAGCCAGTCAAGGTGTTGAATAAAGCTATTTAAAAGTTAAAATCACACTAGAAGAAATTGATGCTCTGCAGCCCTTATAGATATTGACTTACAGGGTCAAGACAGCTTAATGCTGTGGTGTAATCATGCTCCCAGAAAGCAGCGGTTCCTCTTTTGAGATCAAAATCGATAATCATAGTCACTGCAATAAACGACTAGAATCATATCTATAGAATATTTGTACACCACAAGTTTTGATGGAAAAAGCAAGTAACTGAGTAAAAGAGATATTGCTACAATCCGAAGTGCCAGTTGCTTTGCACAAGGCCTCTTCGAGTTTTACTTCAGAGCATGAATACCTACCGGATGCTTGACAGATACCCTGGCTGAGACTGTTAACAAGTGAGCAAGATGATTCGCCCACTCCTTCACAAATGCCTTGGCCGAGATTATTTACAAGTGAGCAAGATGAACCTTTACCTGCTTCACAGATACCCTGCCCAATATTATTGACAAGTGAGCAAGATGAACCTTTACCTGCTTCACAGATACCCTGCCCAATATTATTGACAAGTGAGCAAGATGAACCTTTACCTGCTTCGCAGATACCCTGTCCAGTATTGTTGACAAGTGAACAAGATGAACCTTTACCTGCTTCGCAGATACCCTGTCCAGTATTGTTGACAAGTGAGCAAGATGAGCCTTTCCCGGCCTCGCATATTCCTTGACCTACGTTTCTTACTAAAGAGCAACCTGATCCTCCGCCAGCTTCACATATTACTTTGCCTAATTCGTATCTTGGATTGGCTGTGGATATGTCATCTAGCAAAGCCATGAAAGTGTAGCTTGCCACCTTGCAAAAACGGTCATGTTCACTTGCATGTGAAGGAGTTATTACTGTGACGCTTGTAAAAATCAATACTAGTGATAGCCAATGTTTAGTTTTCACCTCGGGCTCCAAATTATAACGAATGAAAAAGAAAATCCATGATCTATATTAAGAATTATTGGGCCAACTCAGTCCATTTATTCCTTATTTTACCCGTGCTAATAGCGTCACTATGCCCCATTTTATCGATGTATAACCTTAACCCAGCCGAGTCGCGCTTCGATATATCTGCGGTAAGTTGTGTCAATTTGTGCGGGTGCCATTCGTATGTACTTCTCAGCGTTATCTCTTGCGGGGCCAGTAAGATCAGATAAATGTGTGACTACTTCATCAAGAGTAGGGGAATAACCATTTTTGCCATCGAACTTTGGTAGCAACGCAGTCCATATAATGTGTTTTATACTTCTTGAACTAGCCCATAATGCTATGTCAATGATACATGATGGATCCTCATCGCCTCGTGACCAGCTTCCTATGTCCTTGGTGATGTTTTGTTCAGGAATTCCTTCGCGAGCCGCAAGTGCTTTTTTTGCCTCTTCAAGACTATTAACGCTCATGAGTGCCCAAAGACTGCGAACGGGCTCGGCTGAGCTATGCATCACGAGAGTAATACGATTATCTTTTGACTGACGAAGAAATTCTACTTTTATGAGTGGGCCATCAGCGAACCATTGCCGATGAATTGGAAGTTCACGTGCATCCCAAACCAACGACCCCCAACCCAAGCATGCAATCATCGAAAGCCCTCACCTTGTAGGATACAAAGTAAACATAAAGACCCCATTAACAATCTATCCTCGTTCATGTAAAGCGGGGGATTTAATAACTATTGTTAGATGGATAATACCAGAAAACTAAAATTATAATTTTATCAAAGTGATAGATGCTTGAATGTCAATATTTGACTAAAGCAGTCAAGGTGTTTATCGGATTAGCGTCATTAATATTTTCAACGCCAAACGCAAAATTGATTATAGAAATAAGATACTCCATTTTTGGCATTATGGACTTCGTTATATTTTCACAAGTAGTGAACACACACAAAACACCAACAAAAAAGCCAGCTTTCGCTGGCTTTTTAATTACTCTTTCAGTGAACGTTTACGTTCATGTTCCAACAAATAACGTTTGCGGATACGGATGGTTTTTGGCGTGATCTCGACTAACTCGTCGTCGTCAATAAACTCTACTGCAGACTCTAACGTGAGTGCAATTGGTGTAATCAAGCGTACCGCTTCATCAGTACCAGATGAGCGCACATTGGTAAGCTGCTTGCCTTTAATCGGGTTCACAATTAAATCGTTGTCACGGCTATGAATGCCGATGACCATACCTTCGTACAATTTATCACCCGGCACCGCAAACATTTTGCCGCGATCTTGCAATTTCCACAGCGCATATGCCACGGCTTCGCCATGTTCAGCTGAAATCAGCACGCCGTTACGGCGACCGGGCATATCGGGTTTAACTGGTGCATATTCATCAAAAATATGTGCCATCAAGCCAGTACCACGCGTCATGGTTAAAAATTCGCCTTGAAACCCAATTAAACCACGTGCTGGGATTTTGTACTCTAAACGGGTACGGCCATTGCCATCCGATTCCATGTTTTGCATTTCACCACGGCGGCGGCCAAGTTCTTCCATCACCACGCCTTGGTTATCATCTTCTAAATCGACTGTTAAAATTTCGTATGGCTCACATTTTTCGCCATTAATTTCACGGAATACCACACGTGGCTTACCTACTGCCATCTCAAAGCCCTCGCGGCGCATGTTCTCTAGCAAAATCGTTAAATGCAACTCACCACGACCAGACACACGGAATATATCGGTATCATCGGTTTCTTCTACTTTAAGCGCCACGTTCACTAGCAACTCTTTAGTCAAGCGATCACGAATTTGGCGGCTGGTAACAAATTTGCCTTCTGTGCCGGCCAATGGTGAGGTATTCACCATAAAGTCCATGGTTAAAGTAGGCTCATCTACGCCTAAATGCGGCAAACCTTTTGGGTTTTCACGGTCACAAATAGTAAAGCCAATGCCAATATCATCTAAACCAGAGATAATCACAATGTCACCAGCTTCAGCCTCTTCCACTGGCACGCGCTCGAGGCCTTGAAAGCCCAGCACTTGGTTGATTTTACCCATCGCAATTTGTTTATCTTCATTCATCACGGTAACTGCTTGGCCAGTTTTTATTTTGCCATTACGCACGCGGCCAACACCCAACCTGCCCGTATAGGTAGAGTAATCCAGCGCTGAAATTTGCATTTGCAAAGGTGCATTGCTGTCACCTTCTGGCGGCGCAACGTGTTTGATGATGGTTTCAAACAATGGGCGCATGGTCTCAGATGGCGTTTTCATATCCAAGGTAGCAAAGCCGTTTAATGCTGATGCATATACCACTGGAAAGTCGAGCTGTTCATCGGTTGCACCTAAGTTAGCAAACAAATCAAAAGTGTGGTTAATTACCCAATCGGTACGCGCACCAGGACGGTCTACTTTATTAATCACCACAATCGGTTTTAAACCTAACGCCAATGCTTTTTTAGTCACAAAACGTGTTTGCGGCATCGGACCTTCTACTGCGTCTACCAATAGCAGCACGCCATCCACCATGCCTAATACGCGCTCTACCTCACCACCAAAATCGGCGTGGCCTGGCGTATCCACAATATTGATGTGTGTACCCTCAAAATCTACCGCAGTGTTTTTGGCTAAAATGGTAATGCCGCGTTCTTTTTCCAGATCATTACTGTCCATCACACGCTCAGTCACCGCTTGGTGAGAGGCAAAGGTGCCAGATTGCTGTAAAAGTTTATCTACCATGGTGGTTTTACCATGGTCAACGTGGGCGATAATTGCGACGTTGCGCAGATTACGTAGGTTTGCTGTAGACATATTTGCTGCCAGATGTTTGAAAGGGCGCGATTTTAACACATTATGGCTTGTTTAAATTTGTAATAAGCCAATTAATTTGACATTTGCGCTTAAATGGTTATACTGCGCGCAAGTTAAAACTTTTGCTTGGCTAATTTTTAGTTTTAGGTTTTTAGTTTTAGATTCATCGCCCTGACCCAATTGCTGCTCGTGAAATGTTGAAGCGGCTATCAAATAGACCTTATGTCTATCTTTTACTGGTTAGCGGCTATGCCCGTGCGCTGGTAAAAAAAGCATTTTAAATTTTGTTTTATTAATAATGTGCTTTACGCGTTTTGTGTTGATTTTTCTATTTTTTAAATAGGCTCAACCTTAGATGTGATTGCTCGCGCCCTTTTTTGTTTTATTTATGTTTGTTATCACTTAGTTGTGATAACTGAGAAAGGGACATACTTTGTCTTTAGAATCAACCACTTTTGAATCACTAGATTTACACCCTACCATTTTACGCGCCGTACTTGAGGCTGGTTATACCAACCCTACGGCCGTGCAAGCACAAGCAATTCCTGATGCGCTTAAAGGCCGTGACATTATGGCCTCTGCCCAAACTGGCACAGGCAAAACAGCTGCATTTACTTTACCAGCACTCAACTTATTAGCTACACCACATGCATCAAACAGCCGCGGCCCACGCATTTTAGTGCTTACACCAACCCGTGAATTAGCTGCACAAGTGAACGAAGCTGCACGCAAATACGGTAAGTACATTCGCGCACGCACGGTAAGTATCGTAGGTGGTATGCCCTACCCGTTACAGAATAAATTATTGTCACAACCACTAGATATTTTAGTCGCCACACCAGGTCGATTTATTGACCACATGGAACGCGGCCGTATCGATTTAAGCCGTTTGCAAATGTTGGTGTTGGACGAAGCCGACCGCATGTTAGACATGGGCTTTATGCCAGATGTTGAAAAGATTTGCGCTGCATTACCAAAAGAGCGTCAAACATTATTATTCTCAGCCACTTTAGATGGCATTGGCCATATTGCAAAACAATTCTTAAACAACCCAATCACCCTACAAGTGGCTGGTCAAAAAGAAAAACACGCCAATATTGAGCAACGCCTACACTTTGTCGATGACATGACGCATAAAAACAAACTGCTGGAGCATTTATTAATTGCACCAGACATGAACCAAGCGATTATTTTCACCAGCACCAAGCGCCACGCTGATGTGTTAGCAGAAGATTTATATGCCGCTGGTCATAAAACAGCAGCGTTACACGGTGACATGACACAAGGTGCGCGTAACCGCACCCTAACAAAATTACGTCATGGTGATGTAAAAGTGCTGGTTGCCACAGATGTTGCCGCACGCGGCATTGACGTGCAAGGTATTAGCCATGTGATTAATTACGACTTACCAAAATTTGCTGAAGATTATGTGCACCGTATTGGCCGTACCGGCCGTGCCAACAACAAAGGCACTGCCATTTCGTTTGCATCGAATATGGATCGCCATCTTTTGCGCAAAATAGAGCAATACACAGGCCAAAAATTAGAAGCGGCAGTGATCGAAGGCTTTGAACCAAAACGCAGTTTTACTACAGGCTCTGGCAAACCAGATGGTGCAAGACGTGGTGGCAATGGCGACCGTGGTGGTTATGGAAGCGGTCGTAATGAGCGCTCTGCACACAAACCAGGTGATCGCGCGGGTTATCAATCACGCGACAATAGCCGTGGCACGTTTGGTGACCGCGTGATGGGCGAAAAGCCAGCTGGCGAAAAAACCTATGGTGCGCGTGCTGGTGGTTTTAACGACCGCAACAAAACACGCACGCACGATGCTGCACGCCCTGCAGGCCGTGGTTTTGGTGACAAGCCTTATTCTAACGAGCGTCCAGCGCGTAATGCAGATCGCTTTAATAGCGAAGCAAGCAAACCTATTCCACGCGACGCTTCTGGCGAAGTCAATGGCAACAGCCGTAGCTATACCAAAGATACGGATATGCAATTTGCACGCGAGTTAAGCAAAGGTTTTGGCGACAGGGGCAATGCTGCGAAACCTTACGCACGCAAACCTGAAGGTGGTTTCGGTGACAGGCCTAACCGCTCTTCTGCGCCACGCTCTTCAACTTCAGGCTCATATACTGGCTCAGCGCCTCGTAGTGAGTCGCCACGTGCTTCAACTGGTGAAAAATTTGGCAACCCACGTCCACGTGCAACTGGCGACCGTCCTGCACGCGCTGTTGCTGGTCAAAGCAATGGCGATAATGCACCACGTCGTCCACGTAGCTTTGCATAATTCAGTGTAAAACGATGACGACAGAAATAATACAATTTGACTCTTTAGGTTTAGCCGCACCGCTATTAAAGGCGGTGCGAGAAACTGGTTACACTACACCCACACCAATCCAGGCCAAAGCTATCCCATTGGCTTTACAAGGTTTGGATCTAATGGCAGGGGCGCAGACGGGTACAGGTAAAACAGCAGCCTTTGCGCTGCCCATTTTGCAAAAATTGCTGCCATTTGCCAGCAGTAGCACTAGCCCAGCTAAGCACCCGATACGCGCGCTGGTACTAACCCCAACGCGCGAATTGGCGATTCAAGTAGAAGAAAGTGTCAAAGTGTATGCAAAACATACGTCACTAAAAAGCTTAGTGGTGTTTGGTGGTGTGGATATTAAAACGCAAACCCCGCACTTAAAAACTGGTGTGGAAATTTTGGTGGCAACGCCAGGTCGTTTGCTAGATCACGTCGAGCAAAAAACGCTTAATTTAGGTCAAGTGCAAATTTTGGTGCTAGATGAAGCCGATAGAATGCTGGATATGGGCTTTATGCCAGACCTAAAACGCATATTAGCGTTACTGCCAAAGCAGCGGCAAAACCTGATGTTCTCTGCCACGTTTTCTAATGAAATCAAAAAATTGGCGGATGACTTTTTAACCAACCCAACATTGATTGAAGTAGCGCGCAGTAATGCCACGGCTGAAAATGTCACGCAAAAAGTGTATTTGGTAGAACAAGCTAAAAAACAAACATTGCTGACACAGCTGTTAAAAGAAGCCAATAGCAAACAGGTGATTATCTTCACAAAAACGAAACTGACTGCCAGCAGATTAAGTAAAGCCCTGCATAAGGAAGGTATTGCCGCAGACGCCATTCATGGTGATAAAAGCCAGAAAGAGCGCATAGAAGCACTGGATGCATTTAAAGCAGGGAAAATAACTGTGTTAGTGGCCACCGATGTGGCTGCACGTGGCTTAGATATTAGCGATTTGCCGATGGTAATTAATTACGAAATTCCCAGCGCGCCAGAAGATTATGTACACCGCATTGGCCGCACTGGTCGTGCAGGTGCTAGTGGTGTGGCAATATCCCTAGTGTGTGAAGACGAAGAAAAATATTTGGCAGAAATTGAAAAGCTGATTAAACGCAGCATTGACAAAGAAAAAGCTGATATAAAAGCTGTAGCAAAACCTGCTGCGCATAGAAGCACGACGCGTGAAACTCATACAGAAACCAACGTGGCTTCTAACCGCAGTAAAGGTGACTTCAGACCCCGCCAACACACACGCAAACCCTCAGCAGACCCTTGGTTTGATAAGCCTTATGAACCAGCAAAAAGCAGTAGCGACAACGCAAAAATTTCGACCCTCAGTAATCGTAAACTGCCAGTAGCGGCTTTATTAGGCGGCTTAAGGCCAAACAAATAGATAAATAAAAAATCTAAAAAGTACGTAAAGCAGAAATAAAAAAGCCTGATGAATCAGGCTTTTTTTACGTCCA
The DNA here is from genome assembly GCA_020053735.1 of Pseudomonadota bacterium. Lineage (GTDB taxonomy): Bacteria > Pseudomonadota > Gammaproteobacteria > Burkholderiales > Methylophilaceae > Methylotenera_A. The sequence continues at coordinate 68,911 of JAGVMP010000009.1, read as the reverse complement.
TTTAATGGGAGATAACTCTTGCGACTACTTTTTAGCCCCGTTCTTTTTAAGCCATGTTTCCATTTCTTTGGCATCAATTGGTGGTGAATAAAAATAACCTTGGACATTTTTGCAGCCGCTAGCAGCCAAAATATCTGCTTGCATTTGGTTCTCTACACCCTCACCTACCAGTTGCAAACCCAACGCATCGCCGAGTGCCACAATCGCTTTAACAATGACGCGATCTTCAGCACTATTCAACAAGCCATCTACAAAGCTACGGTCAATTTTTACCTCATCCACCGCCCAGCGTTTAAGGTAAAGCAGCGACGAGTGCCCCATACCAAAATCATCTAAAGAAATACTAAAGCCTGCAGCCTTAATTTCGCGCATGTTTTTCTTAACGACATCGCCTTCTTCCAGCAACGCATGTTCAGTAATTTCGATACATAACATACTAGGCTCTATGCCATATTTAAGTGTCGCTGCAGTGAGTGTTTTTACCAATGTTGGTGAGCGTAAATGCCGCGCAGAAATATTAAAAGAAACACGTGGAATACTTAAACTTTTATCTAGCCAAACCCGTATTTGTTTACATGCTGCATCTGTGACGAATTCACCTATTTGATTAATCAGTGCAGATTGCTCGGCAATTTTTATAAACTCCAGAGGCGGAATCAGCCCTCGCTCAGGATGGCGCCAACGCAATAACACCTCCATACCGATAAGTTGATTTTTTGTATTTTCAATTTGTGGTTGAAACACCACAAAAAACTGCTCTTCTTTAAAGGCGTGGCGAATACCGTTTTCCATATCCAGCCATTGGTGCGCGATAAAATTCAGGTTGCTGGTATAAAACTCAAAATCGTTGCGGCCATTTTGCTTGGCGCGGTACATGGCCAAATCGGCATATACCATTAGGGTTTGTGGATCAGTCGTATCATCTGGATACACACTCACGCCAATACTAGTGGTGCAATACACTTTTTGCTGCTTAATGTCGAATGGTATTGAAAACGCCGCAATAATATCGCGCACCAATCTATGCCCGTCTTGCGGCGATGCGCCCTCCATCACCATCACAAACTCATCGCCACCTAATCGACATAATGCATCTGTCGCACGCGCCTTCTCAGAAATGCGTTTGGTTGCCATAATTAATAATTGGTCACCCGCCTCATGCCCAAGCGTATCGTTCACCAATTTAAATTTATCTAAATCGAAAAATAATAATAATACTTGACTACTTGTACGCTCTGCCTTTGCAATCGCATGCTCTAATCGCTGCCTAAATAAGCTGCGATTAGGTAAGCCAGTTAAATCATCATGTGAAGCTAAAAATTCAACTTTGCGATTTAGCGCAACCATTTCGCTCACATCGCGTCCCACGCCACGATAGCCAATAAAGTTGCCGTTTAGCTCGAACAGGGGCTTGCCTGAAACGCGCAAATAAACTAGTTTGCCAAGTTCATCGGTAAAGTGCACCACAAAATCAGAAAAGTGCTTATGCGCCTGTAAAGTTTTAAGCATTTCATTAGATGAGTGGCTATGACAGGCTTCTGCCAAATCAGTCAGGGTATAAAAGTTTAACCCTGCTGGGCCACCTGTCAGGGCGTTAATTTTGTGTTGCTCATTTGACTCCCAAAACCAATCAGCAGAGGCCTCAGCAAAGTCTCTAAAGCGTGCCTCGCTCTCTATTAGTTTTGTTTTTTCTTCGTTCAGTTCTATGAGTTTTTTATCTAGTTTTCCACGCACCAAGTCTGCATGCTGCTTATCTAGCTTAAGCGGACTGCCACGATATAGGCCGCGATTTTTAGGGCCTCTACCAGCTTCATCAGAGTCTATAACTTCTTTAATTGCCTTAAGAAAATCTGGCATCAGCATAGGCTTAATTAAAAACTTATTGGCACCTAGCGCAATTGCAAAACGCTCATCCTGAGCCGTAGTGTAAGTCGCAGTGTAAAAAATAAACGGTATTTTTTGTAAGTGAATATTTTGCTTAAGTGCACGGCATAAACCATATCCATCTAACTCTGGCATTAAAATATCAGAAATAATTAAATCAACGGGCTCAACCTGCAAGTAAGACAGGGCTTTTAAACCGTTATCAAAACTTGCAACTTCATAGCCCTCACTAGACAATACGTCTTCTAGCAAATGCCTTGAGTTTTCGTCATCTTCAGCAATTAAAATCTTCATCTTTTTATCTTTCTTTGCCTAAAGCCTGTTCAATTTGTGCCACTACGCGCGCTGGGTCAATTGGTTTTTCAATATATGCCGTACAACCCTCCCCCAACAACTTCTCTCTATCTCCCGCCATGGCGTATGAGGTCATGGCAATAATCGGCACAACAGCGCCCACTGGATGCGCTCGAATGCGCTTCAAGACCTCAAGCCCGTTGATATCTGGCAATTGTATATCTAAAATAATGAAATCGGGTGGAATAGTTAGCGCCTGCTGTACACCCTCTAGGCCAGTCATGGCAAAGCGCGTGTTATAACCAGCTTTCTCCAAAATAAAACGAATCAACTCCAAGTTGTTGTCGTTATCTTCAATAATAAGTGCTGTTTTCATCGGATGAATTTCATGGCCTATAGTCTTCTAAAATTGAAGTGTGATTTTTAATTACGACATCAGGCATGTTAACTGGTACTTGGATAGTAAAAATGCTGCCCTGTCCCAATTGACTTGTTAACGAAATATCCCCACCTAACAACTGGTTAAGAATCTTGCGTGTTAAATATAAACCCAAGCCAGTGCCTAAAGTTTTAATCTTTAAATGGGAGTCAATACGCTCAAACGGCTTAAATAAATTTTGTAGATCTGCCTCTTTAATGCCAATACCAGTGTCTTCCACTGCAATGGTCAGTTGCATACCTTCGCTACTAGCCTTTACTTTAACTGAACCCTGCTCGGTATACTTCAAGCCATTGCTCACTACATTTAGCACCACTTGATACAAACGTTTTCGATCAGTTTCCAACTTAATCTCTTTTGAACATTCAATGATTAATGCTAAGCCTTTTTCTTCAGCCAGATGCTGTACTGCATGTTGCACCTCGGTAAGTAAAGTTGCCAAATCAAACTTTTCTACATGCACTTGTAAAAAGCCTGCCTCAATTTTAGAAATATCAATCACATCGGTAATCAACGATAATAAATGTTTAGATGAGTGATAAGCGCGTCCAAGCTGGTCTTTTTGCTTGACATTCAGTTCACCAGACATACCTTGCAACACAACACCTAAAAAACCAATAATAGAGTTAAGTGGTGTGCGTAACTCGTGCGACATTGACGCAACAAACATTGATTTGATACGGTCGGCTGATTCCGCTGACTCACGTGCAATGATTAACGATTGTTCTAGCGCTTTTTGTTGCGAAATATCACGTCCAATCGCCACTATTTGTCGCGCACCCGCACTTCCATCGAAGCCAGCCAAGCTGGCTGAACATTCAAACTGTACTTTTATACCGTCTGCGCGCTGCAAATAGAACTCAATGCCACGAAAATCCTCACCATTCAACGTACTCAAAGATAATTGAAATGCTTTTTTTCGCGACTCTTTGGCCACTAAAAGCTCAATGAAATTCTTACCTAAGGCCTGCTCTCTGCTGTAGCCAGTCGCAATTTCGGCTTCAGGGTTAAACTCTGTAATCTTGGCATCTTTGTTAATAATGAGAATTGAAATGGGCGCATGCTCAACCACATAGCGAAATGTCTTTTCACTTTCTTGCAGTGATAAAGTTCTTGCCTCTACAATTTGCTCTAAATTCTCATTTTGTTTTAGCAGTGCTAGCTCAGCTTTACGCCTTGTGTCCATTTCTATGGTCAGGCGAGTTAAATCTGCAACCGATGCTGCAAAACTTTGCTCATCCAATGTCCACTCACGCGCACCACCTACATGCTCATGACAGATTGCACCAATGACATGATTGTTAAGCCATATAGCCCCGTCTAATATCGCGCCAATATTGTTTGCTTGTGCATAGCCTTTTGTAAGCTCTACGGTAGCTGGATGATGCATCACATCATTTGCCGCCATGATGCGCTGTTGCGCAAGATGACTGAAATACACTGGAAACTCATGCGCTTGCAATGATTGTGCATTGGTATGCAAGTTTTTTGATTTTAGATACAAATCTACACCCTCTAAGCGCTTATCGTCTTCGCTAAACATCCAAACACCGACACGCTCGACATCTAATGTCTCAGCAGAGATTTTGGCAATTTCTTTAAAGATTTCTTCTGGGTTTTGCCAATGCCTCAGTTGCATCGCGGTAACTTGCCCCAAGCTAGCGTTTTGGCGTTGTAAGCGCTGCTCACTTTCAATAAGTTTCTCTTGCACTACTAGTCTGTTCTTCATTTGAAGCTGAGATTCATTTATCAATAACTCAGCCTGTCGCCCACGTTTAAAACTACCAAACAAATATCCACCCACCAGCGCCAGTGTGATAAGACCTTCGCTGATGTATTTGACAAGCAAGTGACTTTGGCTAAGCAGGATAGGCGCTAATACAAAGTGATAAAGAGCGATTGATAGGCCTAATATCAATATACCCAAGATCAAAAACAAATTATTGGTGTGGCCTAGGCTGTCTACCTGATTTTTTGGCGTTTGGTCATCAGTCAGAAACTTTCGCAGCACCCGTTTTTTTAGTTGCTGATCTAATACAAACAAAATTAACACTAGCAACATCAATCCAAGCACAATGGGGATGACTTGCTCAAACTGATACTTGGCTAGTAAGGCGATTTCAGCTGGCTGATTAGTTAATTTTAGTGGGTGTACTGGCTCAACAATCTGATCAGCGACAAAGTGAAGTTGGGCGTGTACATCGCCAACGCATAAAAGCATTAAGGATAAATGACTGAATAGGCATAGTTTATTTTGCCCAAGTCTATTTTTGGCCACAACTCGCTCCCCAACCAGTTTAGTCTTTTTGTTAGCCTAACTATAGCACCATGAAACTTATAATTGGGAAACTTATAATGGATTGTTTTAACTAGACTATTTTAATTTGTTGTCTGGTTTATTGCGCATAAAATCCGCCACGCCATAAAGCTGCTCAGCCAGCTTTTGCATAAGTGCTTCATCTAAACTTAAGGTTTGCATGGCTTTTATCATGCAATACATCCATTGGTCGCGCTCGCTCTCCCCAATTGAAAGTGACATATGGCGTTGGCGTAGCCTCGGGTGGCCATAACGCTCAATATACAATTGTGGACCACCAGCCCAACCCGTGAGAAACATAAATAACTTTTCACGCGACGAGGTTAAATCATCTGGGTGCAGTGCGCGTATGGGTGCGGCTTTGGGGTCAGTGTCCATGATATCGTAAAAAATTTCTACCAGTGCCCGGATTCTCACTGCGCCACCAACCGTTCCACCTAGCAACTCAAAAAAGGTAGATTTGCTACTGCCGACTTCTTCAATTTTATCGAGCATAATTTCTATTCATACATCCGTTCGTGGTGAGCCTGTCGAACCATAGGTTTAATTTAATCACCCTTCGACTAGCTCAGTGCGAACGGCAGTAGTTAGGTTAATCTTGCGGCTTCACTAAACTCGCCGCCAACTTCGCACGTTCGCGCGCTTCATCTGTGTCTTTGCCTGTAGCTAAAGCCACGCCCATACGACGTTTTACAAAAGACTGTGGCTTGCCAAATAAGCGTACATCGCTATCAGGTATATTCAATGCGGCTTCCAGGCCATCATATTTAAGATTATTTGATTCAATCCCACCATAAATAACAGCACTAGCACCCGGCTTGGTCATGCTCACATCTACAGGCAAACCAAGAATAGCACGTGCATGTAGCTCAAACTCACTTAAACGCTGACTGCACATCGTCACCATACCAGTATCATGTGGGCGTGGGCTTACTTCAGAAAACCATACTTGGTCGCCCTTCACAAACAACTCCACACCAAACAGCCCTAACCCTCCAAGCGCGTCTGTAATAGCTTTGGCGATATGCTGTGCATTTTTTAAAGCGTTTGGCGCCATGACTTGTGGTTGCCAACTTTCTACATAATCACCACTTTTTTGCACATGGCCAATCGGTTCACAAAAGTAAGTTTGTGTTTCACCTGCTGCATTTTTTGCACGCACTGTCAGTAGCGTAATTTCGTAGTCAAAATCAATTTGCCCTTCCACGATTACCACGCCCAAATTTACACGCCCACCAGTCGCGGCATAATCCCACGCCGCTTGCACTTGTGATTTTTCTGTCACACGCGACTGACCTTTGCCACTAGACGACATAGTAGGTTTAATAAAACAAGGGTAACCAATGCCTGCATCTATACTGGCTTGCAGCTCAGCACTACTCCGCGCAAAAGCATAAGGAGAAACAGGTAATTTTAGCTCTTCAGCTGCCAATCGGCGTATGCCTTCACGGTTCATGGTGAGTTGCACAGCTTTTACGGTGGGAATAACTGTGGCCAGCCCTTCGCGCTCAATTTCTGCCAGTACATCGGTATTCAATGCTTCTATTTCTGGCACAATTAAATGCGGTTTTTCTTTTGTAATCAAGGCTTTCAACACAGCCGCATCGGTCATATCGATGGTATAGGCACGATGTGCTACCTGCTGGCCTGGTGCATTTTCATAGCGATCAACTGCAATCACTTCCACTCCAAACCGCTGCAAGGCAATAATAACTTCTTTACCCAGTTCGCCACTGCCCAGCAGCATGACTTTGGTAGAAGACGGCGTTAAAGGTGAGCCTAATATCATAGAAAACCTGCAAGAAATGCGCTAGTTGAAATTACTGAAATGATAGCATGTGGCACGAGATTTATCGTGCAGAGTCAAGGTTGTATTAAGCTTTAATGCTGTGCTTATCCATGCGATAACGCATCGTCATGCGCGTAACACCCAACTGACGCGCAGCTTCTGAGACATTATTATGCGATGCTTCAAGTGCGCTTAATAGCATGCTTTTTTCTGAGGCATCTAAAGTGAGTTGTGTTTGGTAATTAACCGCCAGATTTTCAGGCTTGCTGACACGCAAAGCCAAATCATGCGCCGAAATATGCTCACTTGCGCACAATAACACTGCGCGGCTTATTTGGTGACGCAATTCGCGTACATTGCCTGGCCAGCTGTATTGCTGTAAAGCGTCTACTGCGCTGGCACTGAGTAGGTGCTTGGCTAAGCCATAACGCTTTTCGGTAAGATCAATAAAATATCTGGCTAACAACAATACGTCGCCTTCGCGCTCACGCAGTGGTGGCAGGGATATCATCATCACATTTAAGCGGTAATATAAGTCTGAACGAAATTTACCCGCCTGCGACATTTCATGTAAATCGCGATTGGTAGCCGCCACAATACGTGCTGGCACGCTGCGTTCCTTTGTAGAACCCAAACGACGCACTACGCGACGCTCCAGAACATTAAGTAACTTGGCTTGTAAGGCCAGTGGCAACTCCCCAATTTCATCCAAAAAAAGTGTGCCATCTTCTGCTGCCTCGATTAAGCCAGGGCGCGCACTGATGGCGCCAGTAAAAGCGCCTTTTTCATGACCAAATAGCTCTGCTTCTATCAGCTCGGCAGGCAATGATGCGCAATCAACATGGACAAAAGGCTTATCGCTGATGGGGCTACTAGCATGCAATAAGCGCGCAGCAACATCTTTGCCTGTTCCTGTTTCGCCTGTAATCAGCACGGTTGGCGGCGTCACTTCAAATTTAGCCCCCAACTCTGCAATACGAGAAATTTGCAAACGCAAACTTTGAATAGCTGGACTCTCACCTATTAAATTGACACCATCGGTATTATGGGTGTTGCGTTGCCGCGAATAGTCTAAGCTTGTTTTAAGCTCGACAGTCTTCTCGTTTTTTTGCACGATTAATAAAAGCTCTTCTAAATCAATGGGCTTTTTCAAATAATCGTTGGCACCCAATTTAATGGCATTTACTGCATCGCTAAAATCGCCATAAGCCGTCATCACTATGACTGTTACGCCATTTACCACGAGCTCTGGTAAATAATCCAACCCGTTACCATCTGGCAAGCGCATATCTAGCAATACAATATCTGGCTCAAATTGCTTGGCAATAGCACGTCCATCTTGCAGTGTTTCGGCATGCTCGCACTCAAACCCCGCTTTTTGCATGCGCTTTAACACCGCGCGGGCAAACAAAGCTTCATCCTCCACAATCAATATTTTTTTAGCTTGATTGAGTTGTGGGACTAATGACTCCGAGTTTGTTTTATGTGCAAGCAAATGTTTACCTAGTCAATATGTATTAGTCTATATCAACGGTTGATGCTGATGGCTTTTTGCCGCCAAACTCATAGCGCACACCAAACCAGCCTGCGCGCGGTGCGCCTGGTGCAAAAAACGCATTAGTATCAGATTCATTACCAGTAAATTGACCAGTACCTGCATCAAAGCGATGCTCGCCTAGTAAGCCACCATTGTTATATTCACGGTCGAATATGTTATTTACTTTTGCAAAAAACTGCCAGCCACTATTACCAAATTTGTAACGCGTGTCTAGGTTCATCACCAGATAACCACTGACTTTAGCACCTTCGCCATCAAACTTGTTGTTTTCGTTGCCGCGGGAGTATTGGTCAGAGAATGAAAAAATATTGGTGCCAATATTCCATGAGGGCGTTACATCATATGCTGCACGTAATTTAAGTTGGTGCTGTGGAATGCCAGGAATATTATCCCCTTTGCCAACTTGCTGAACTCCGCTGCCAAGCACGGTTTCATTAATCTCACTGACAATCTCAAAGTCTGATTGATAGGTTGCCTTTATATAGCTATAACCAAGCGCCCATGTGAACTTATCTAAACGACCATTGATTGCCGCATCAATCCCTTGACGCCTTGTTTTCCCCACATTGTCAAAGAAACCAGCACCGCTTGTTGTGGATGAAATAAATTGAATATCATCAAAGTTTTGCGCACGGTAGGCAGCCAATGACCAACCAATATTTTGATTTAACTTGCCACGCAAACCACCTTCATAGGTTTTTGCCACCACTTGATCTAACGGCGGATCGCCCGCAAATGCATTTGGCAAACGACAGGGCTGCGCTGGATTTGCACAACCCAACTCAATAGCTGTCGGCGCACGGCTACCTTCGTTGTAGCTAACATAAGCAGTTAAATCTTTGCTTGGCGTAAAATTAACCCCAATCGCAGGATTGATGCGGTTATAGCTTTGATCACTGGTTAATGAGGTATTAAGTAATGGATTAGGATCCGGAATCGGATTCAGTCTGTCATCGTTTTCCACCTTAGTATAGTTATACCGCGCAGACGCGGTAAGATGCCACTCAGGGTTTAAAGACAGTGTATCTGTCGCAAAAATACTAGAGGTTTTTGATACACCGCGTAAACTCACCGCAGCCTCATCACCAAAGATACCAACACCATCAATGCCTCGCGTAGCATTTACCAAACCAAACTCTGTGCTTTGTTTAAAGTTAGTGCGGCCGTAATCATAACCGCCGCCCACAATAAACTGGTTTTTCATATTCATAAAGTCTTGGCTAAAGGTTAACTGTGCATTAAAACCATAACCTTTACGGTTTGAACTGGTTCTGTTAATTGCACCGCTACACTCTTCTTCTGAACCGTTCACACCACCGTCTACAACGCAGTTTCCATTTGCAGTCGTTAATTCACCTGCATCTACACCATCACCGCCACCAACATTATCATCCTCATCAAAGTCATCATTAGCATCGCCATTGAGTGTACGAGTTTTAGCATAACGATAATACGTGTTGCCACTTAATTGAGTATTATCGTTAAAGAAATGACTCCAGTTTAAATTAAAGAACGACAGCTTGTTATCCGTAATATCAGGTCTCGTTAAAATCGAGTCACGGCCTTGTTGACGCAAAAAGTCGTCTGGCGCTAAACCGTTGCCTACCAGTTTATTGTCAGCGCCCGTATAGCTTAAACTCAGCGATGAAGTCTCATTTTGCCAGCCCACTTTACCAAATAACTGACCTACATCACTAGGTGAGTAATCACGCCAGCCATCCTCAGAGAAAACATTGCCTGAAATAAAGTAGTCGATACTACCGTCTTGCGTAACACCACCAAACTCTGCCGATCCTGCCTTGCGACCCCATGAGCCCATGTAAGCCTCAACTGCGCCACCTGAGTTTGTACGACCACTTTTGGTTTGTACTGATAATGCACCTCCCAAAGTGTTTAAACCAAATAAGGGATTCGATCCTGGGATTAAATTGATGTTATTAATTGAGTTTGTGGGTATTAAATCCCAATTTACCACATCACCAAATGGCTCATTGACACGCACGCCATCTACAAAAATAGATAAGCCTTGTGGCGTGCCTAACAATGGAGACGCCGCATAACCACGAAAGCTCACATCGGGTTGATACGGATTGTTTTGCGTGTCGTTAACACTTACACCTGTCAAATTTTGGTTAATGTGATCAGCTATACTTAAGCTTTTTTGCTTTTCTATATCGTCAGCTTTAATCGATTGCACATTCGCTGGTATTTGCTCTAATGGTAGCCCAACACCTTGCAACGGCGTGGTAGAAATCACTTCAACTTTATCGGTGGTGATATTGCTAGCTTCTTCTGCAATCGCCAAATATGGCAAAGCATTTGCTACCAGCGCGACCAGTAACAAAGATTTTGGTTTATTGATTGAATTCATATGTTTTCCCTAAGGTAGAAAATTATTTTTTAATATATCTAGTTTCAATATGCAAAAAATATACCTAAGGGAAGGTTAGTAAAAACATTAAAGTAGATCAATGGCTTAACTTAAGAACATAGACAATGGCATTATTATATACCAATTAGTTGGTTGTATACAACCAATAATGGTGGTTGTATACAACCAATAATATGAATGACTAGATGCTGTTAAGCAGTTGTTTAGGGGCTACATTTAAATAGCCACGAATGACTAACCACGCGGCAAGCGGGATGAATACAAGCGCCATCACCAGCACGCTAAGCGCTAATGGCAAGTTAAATTGGTAGGCAATATCCAACACGTATCGGCTTAAATAATAACTCAATCCGCTGGCGACTAGCACAGCGACAATAGATGCGAGCACAGCAATACTGGCAAACTCCGTAAGCAGCATCAACGTCACTTGCTTGCGTGATGCGCCAAATGCGCGCAACAAACTGGCTTCTTGCAAACGCGCGCTACGAGTGGCTACCAGCGCAGCATACAGCACAACAACACCTGCCAGCACGCAGAAAACAAATATGAAGCTCACAGCTGTGGCGAGCTTGCCCATGATGTCGCGCACCTGATTCATGATGCTGGCAACATCTATCACGGTAAAATTAGGAAATTGTTGCAGCATGCTGTTAAGCACATTGTCTTGGTTTTTAGGTAAGTAAAATGCAGTCATATAACTGGCACTAAATTGGGCCAAAGTTTCAGGCGGCGTCACCGCAAAAAAATTAGCCCGCATGCTGTCCCACTCCACTTTGCGTATGCTCGTCACGGTTAAGGTGATTTTATTGCCCGCAATGTCATAAGTCAGCGTGTCGCCTAGCTTAATGTTCAGCGCTTGTGCAATGTCAAACTCTAAAGATAAAAGCGGCGCAGCGGCCTCATCGGCACCCCACCAGCGGCCTTCCAGCAGCTTATTATCCGTTTGCATCACAGCGGCTGATGACAAATTAAACTCGCGCGACACCAACCTTTTGGCACGCTCTTCTGTAAACATCTCCGCATTAATTGGCTGGCCATTCTTTTCTAGTAGCCTGCCGCGAATCATTGCGAATACTTGTGGATTTGCTTGCGGGCTATCTTTGTTAGCGCTTATTTGACTAACAAACGTTTTAACTGGCTCAACTTGATGCTGTTGAATGTTAATAATGAACCTATTTGGCGCATCCACAGGCAAGGACGACTGCCAAGACTGCATCAAATCAGTTTTAACCATCACCAGTAGCATCAACACCATGGCACCCAAGCTAAAGCCGATAATTTGTGCAATAGACAAACCAAGTCTGCGCTTTAAATTGCCCATGCCTAAGCTGATTGCGTTATTGAAAGCTTTGTTTTGACTAAGGCGATGTAGCAATAACGCCAACCCATAGGCCAGAGCACCCGCCATTAGGCAAATGCCAAAAATACCCGCCAAAAATGCCAACGCCAGTTTAAATGTTTTGGCCAATATAAAAATCAGCATTGTAATTACTACAATTACGGGCAAGTAGTTCAACCAAACTTTTCGTGGATTTAATACAAAATTACGACGCAAAATTTGAATAGTTGGAATATCTTTTAGTGCACGAATGTGCGGCAGCATGATGGCAAATAAAATGGCAAAGCTTAATGACATGCCCATTGCAACAGGCGTTAAGTCGGGTGCTGGCAGCGTTTCTAAAAATAATTTTCCAGCAAAATGGGCTAAACCAAACTGCACCAAGTAGCCTAGCAAGCAGCCTGCCACGCCACCAATCGTAGCCAACAGTGCCGTTTGCATCAGCATGATATTTTCAATATTGGCTTTACTTGCCCCAAAGCAGCGCAGTAAGGCGGCGGCCTCTTGGCTGCGCGCTACAAACGGCGCGCTAGCAAGCAGCATAGCCACAATCGCCAGCACCACACTCACCATGGCGCTTAAACCGAGAAAAATCTCGGCTTTATCTAGTGCACTTCTGATCTCTGGTCGTGCGGTTTTAACATCTTCAATACGTTCGCCACGTTGTAAATTTGGTGTCATTTTACTGGTGACCTGCTTAAGCTTTTCAGCATTGCCCGCCAGCACCAACTGATATTTGACACGACTACCAAATTGAATCAACTCAGTTGCGGGCACGTCATCCATGTGCATCATCACGCGCGGCGCAAAGTTAAACATATCGCCGCCGCGCGAAGGCTCACGCAATAAAATGCCAGCCACTTTTAGCTTAATAGCGCCCAGTTCTAGTTGATCGCCTAGTTTTAAATTCAGCGCGTTGGCTAGGCGCGGCTCCACCCACGCCTCTCCCTTTGCAGGACCTTTTGTATATCTGGCACGCACATTTTGCACCGCTTTTTCTGCCAAAAGCTGTGCGTCTTCAACCATTACGTCAAAATCACCAATCAACGGAAACTTATCATCCAGAGCTTTAATATCAGCGAGTATATTTTTATCCGCCTTTATTGCCATGCTGGCAAACTCTAATGTGGATGCGGCTTGCAGGCTATGCTGTTGGGCCTCGACGCTATATTGGGGCGGAATGGCATGATCTGCAATAATCACCGCATCGCCACCCAGCAACATACCGCCTTGGTTATTTAAGTGCGCCGCAATGCGGTAAGTGAAAAAATTAACAGCGGTAATAGAGCTCACTGCTAGCACCAAGGCCAGCACCAATACGCGCAAATCACCCGCTTGCCATTGCGAGCGTAATTGTTGCCATGCTAAAGTAAAATTTAAAGTCACAGGTTTAACCTCATATCGCGCTCAACTGACCATGTTGTAATGCTTCATGTTGTAAAGCACCATTGAATAAAGTCAAAGTACGTCTGCAACGCTGCGCTAATTGTACGTCGTGTGTCACCAGAATAAGCGTGGTATTGGCCTGCTGGTTTAGGCTAAACAGTAAATCGATAATGCGTTCGCCGGTGGCGATATCTAGGTTACCTGTCGGTTCATCTGCAAACAAAATAGCTGGTTGCGGGGCAAATGCTCGCGCAATGGCCACGCGTTGTTGCTCGCCGCCTGACAGCTGCTTGGGATAATGTTGCAAACGTTCGGCCAAACCCACTTTTTCGAGTGTTGCCATTGCCATCTGCTTAGCATCTTTCCTATTGGCCAACTGCATCGGCAACATCACGTTTTCTAACGCCGTCATGGTGGGCAACAGTTGAAACGACTGAAACACAAAGCCCATCTGTGCACCGCGCATAGCGGCACGAGCGTCTTCATCTAAGGTGCTGAATGGTTGACCAGCAACCTCTACCGCACCACTGCTTGGTACATCTAGCCCCGCCAGCAATGCCAGCAATGTGGATTTACCAGAGCCTGAACTCCCGACGATAGCGACACTCTCACCCTGTGCAACCTGTAAGTTCAGATCATTTAAGATTTCAATTTTATTTGTACCAACCTTGTTTGTGACATCTAGCACGTGTTTGCTTAAATTTGTGGCTAAAATAGCACTATTACTCTTAGCTGGCGTTGTATTTTTTGCCTGCATACTATTTTCAGGCTGGGGCGTTAAGTTAAACTTATTCTCAGATTCGGATTCAGAAAGTAACATATATGGGTTCTCGTATGCCTTCTCGTTTTAATTTGTTGTTTAATGTGTTTGCTGCAATTAGTCTTATCGTAAGCATTTTGGTTGCACTACCTGCCATGGCTAAACAAATCAGCCCGCAAACCATCGTTGTGTTTGGTGATAGCTTATCTGCCGCTTATGGCATACCACAACATGAGGGCTGGGTGGCATTATTGCAACAGCGCCTACACCAACAAAAGCTTAATTACGATGTTGTTAATGCCAGCATCAGTGGCGAAACTACCAGTGGCGGCTTAAGCCGTTTTGCCAATATGTTAAAACTGCAAAAGCCCAACATCGTGCTGATTGAACTGGGCGGAAATGACGGCCTGCGTGGTTTAAGCGCAGTTGAAACCCACAATAATCTAGAGGCCATGATTCAACAAGCTCAAAAAAACAAGGCTAAGGTATTACTAATTGGCATGAAAATCCCACCTAATTACGGCCTAAAATATAGCCAACAATTTAGCGACAATTATCAAGCCCTAGCCAAAAAACATAGTGCCGTGCTAGTGCCATTTTTGCTAGAAGGTGTAGCTGGCAACCCAGATTTAATCCAAGCGGATGGTTTGCACCCAACAGCCGTAGCACAGACCAAAATACTAGAAAACGTGTGGCCAGTACTCACTAAAATGCTCAATTAATCCTTATTGCTGCCAACATGCCACTAAACCCATCTCATCTACATTGGCTTTAAAGCTAACATCTACCAGACAATCTGTACCAATATTAGGAATCATCACTCTCGGTATCAACACAAGGGTTTCATCCATAAAAATAAGTGGCAATTGCGCACGCTGCCAAGGCGGAATTTCGCAGGTTTGCAGAATTGTTTTTAAACTACGTCTGGGGCGGCCTAAATCAGGCCGAAAGCGCTCACCGCCCTCACGGCTTTTAATACGCAGCTTGATATTGGGCACACGATTTAATGCAAAGCCTTGACCAATCGCTTGCTTAAATACTAAATGTGAACCATCAGGCAAACGCATCTTTTCTTCACCCTGCCACAATAAATTCATTGCAGGCGGCAAGTTGTTTTCAATTAACAAAAAAGCACAATCACGATAACGTTGTAGCGTATGTGTAGGGCTAACTTTAATTTTAACTGCAGCATCAGTTTTAGCATAAAACAGTTGCTGCGTTATTTGCTTCAACTGCACAGTGCTTGGCAAATTGCAATGATTCTGTATCAACCACCAACGTAAGGCATTGTGAATTCGAGGTGTACTGAGTTGTTGCAATTGCAGAAAATTCAGCACTTGCGAATTAGTTACCTTGTCTTGCAAACAGTTTTGCACATCTAAAGCAGCAATCTCATCAAGTAAATCATTCGCCTCAGCCATATGTTGTGCGCTACGGCTAATGGTTTGACGAATTGCGGGGTAATGCTTAGTCAGCACAGGTAGAACTTCATGCCGTATAAAATTGCGGTCGTATTTAGTTTCCAGGTTACTTTCGTCTTCTACCCAAGTCAGTCTGTGTTGTTTGGCATATTCCAGCAATGCTTTGCGTGGCACATCCAACAGAGGACGCAGCAATTTACAGCTAACTGCTGCCATCCCTGCTAAACCTTTCACACCTGCACCACGTGCGAGTTGTAGTAGAAATGTCTCAGCTTGATCGTCTTGGTGATGCGCTAATAGTATGAAATCAGCATCTGTTTGAAATAGCGCGTGGTATCTAGCCTCTCGCGCCGCAGCTTCTAGGCCTATACCCTGATTGTTGACTTGCACTTTTGTAATTTTTAGTGGTACGTTTAAGGATTTACAGGTATCTGCACATAAATCGGCCCAAGCGCCAGCATTAACGCTTAAGCCATGATGGACATGCTGCGCAGATAACTGAAACGGGAGGGTTTTATTGATTTGCACCAGCAGATGCAACAACACGCAAGAATCTAAACCACCACTAAAAGCCAGCACTAATTTTGGATTGACTAAATTATTGCTTAAAAAAACATCTGCTAAAAAAGCCTGTAGTTGCTGCGGCAGAGATGCCTTTTTATTGGTTGTGACTTTAATTAAGCCCAGATTACTTGCTGGCAGTTTCTTTGAACTTGCCATAGCTCATTAAACGCTCATAGCGCGCAGCGAGTAATTTGTCAGTGTTTTTCTTTTGCAGTGCCGCCAACTCTGTTTTTAAGATGCGTCTCATCGCATCCATCGTCGCTTGCACATTACGATGTGCACCACCCAATGGCTCAGATACAATCACATCTACCAAGCCTAAGGCTTTCAATCTGACTGCAGTAATGGCCAATGTTTCTGCGGCTTCTGGCGCTTTGCTAGCGCTTTTCCATAAAATACTGGCGCAGCCTTCTGGTGAAATAACTGAATAGGTTGAATATTGCAGCATAATCAACTGGTCGACCACACCAAGCGCTAATGCCCCGCCAGAACCACCTTCGCCAATCACCACACCGATAATCGGCGTTTTAAGCTCACTCATGACGTATAGATTTTTAGCAATCGCCTCACTTTGGCCGCGCTCTTCCGCACCGATGCCAGGATAAGCGCCTGGCGTGTCAATCAGTGTAATAATCGGCAAACTAAATTTTTCTGCCAATCGAAATAATCGTAAGGCTTTACGGTAACCTTCTGGACGCGGCATGCCAAAATTACGGTATTGGCGCTCTTTCACATCGCGGCCTTTTTGGTGGCCAATCACCATCACTGGCTCGCCTTCAAATCGGGCAATACCGCCCACGATCGCTGGGTCATCCGCGTAGGCACGGTCGCCGTGCAGCTCTTCAAAGTCGGTAAATAGTTCGCGAATATAATCTAGCGTATAAGGTCGCTGGGGGTGGCGGGCCACTTGCGAGATTTGCCATGCACTTAAATTGTTATAAGTGTCTTCCAGCATTTTCTTGTTCTTTTTCTGCAGCTGGTCGAGTTCTTTGCTGATATCCAAATGATCATGGTCGTCATGCGACACTTGCAGCGCTTCAATACGCTTTTCCAGCTCAGCGATGCCATGCTCGAACTCCAAGTAGCTTGTTTTTGTGTCTGTGGCGCGTCTACTAGTCATATTTACCGTTTAATTGGGTGTTGCTTAATTATAAAGGATTTTTACATTTTCTACTGATAACCATGCGCGCAGATGCTGTAATAATTCATCTTGCAATTCCACGCGCCATGCGTCCCCTAACATCAGGCTGGCTTGGCCTTGCGCATTATGGTATTCAATTTTAACTGGGCAGAGTTTTTTGTCTGGTTGCCCCGTATTTTTACGATAAGCACTTAAAATATGCGTGAGTTTCACCGCATCCGATTGCCCATTACAAGAGAGTTTAAGCATGCTTGCGTGCGCACTGCGTGCACTGGCTAAATCGTATAATTTTCGCGCACTGACACGAATTCCACCAGAAAAGTCATCATTGCTGATACGACCTTCCACCACCAATACCGCGTCCTCTTTGATAAGCGCAGCAGATTGACTTAACAGTTCGCTACCCACCACCACATCCACACGCGAAACCGCATCGTCAATGGTCACAATCGCCATTTTCCCACGCTGCGTCATGCGTATGCGTACGCCCGTGACGATACCCGCCAGCAGCTTGGGTTGTTCTTGCGGCTGTAAATCAGCCAGTGTACCGCGCACAAATTGGCTGATATCTTCTTTCACATTTAAGAACGGATGCCCGCTTAAATAAAAGCCTAGTGCAGCTTTTTCTTCTATCAACGCCTGTTCTGGCGACCAAGCGGGCACCTTGGGCAGTTCATGTTTAGCTTCAGCCACGCCGCCGAATAAACTGTTTTGGCCCGCATGGCTATTGCTTTGCTCGGCCACACTAATGGCCATGCTCACACCAGCTAACAAAGCGGCGCGATTTGGTTCTAACTTATCGAATGCACCTACCCGAATCAGTGATTCAATCACGCGCCGATTCACTTTGCGCAAATCTAGTCGATTACAAAAATCGAATAAGCTCTTAAATGGTCCATCTTGCGCACGAGCTGCCAAAATCACTTCAATCGCCGCTAGCCCTGTGCCTTTTACCGCGCCTAAGCCGTACAAAATTTGGCTGTTATTCAAGGGCTCAAAGCGGTAACCACTTTGGTTAATGTCTGGCGGCAACACCTCTACATTATTGGGCGCACAGTCATCAAAAAATAAGTGAATATTGTCGGTGTTATTCATGTCTGCCGACATGGTAGAGGCCAAAAATGCGGCAGGATAATGCGTTTTTAAGTAGGCCGTGTGATATGCAACCAATGCATAAGCCGCAGCGTGCGATTTATTAAAACCATAACCAGCAAATTTCTCCAACAAATCAAATAGCTCAGTCGCTTGACGTTCATTCAGGCCGTTCTTAAGCGCACCTTCGGTAAAAGTGGCACGCTGTGCATCCATCTCTTCTTTTTTCTTTTTACCCATAGCACGGCGCAGCAAATCGGCCCCACCCAGACTATAGCCAGCTACCACCTGTGCGATTTGCATCACCTGCTCTTGATACACCGCAATGCCGTAGGTTTCTTTTAATATTGATTCAGTCGCAGGATGTGGATATTCCACGCGTTGTTGGCCGTGCTTACGCCGACAAAAATCGGGGATTAGGTCCATCGGGCCGGGCCGATACAGCGCTACTAACGCGATAATGTCTTCAAAACAATCTGGCTTGGCTTGCTTCAGCATATCTTTCATGCCGCGCGATTCTAACTGGAACACCGCGGTAGTATTAGCCGTCTTTAATAATTGGTAGCTAGCCTTATCATCCAAAGGGATGCTCTGAAAGGCAAGCGGAGCGCGGCTCTCAGGGCTGCCATTTATGTTCGCTGCACGTTGTTTATTAGCATTCTCTAAAGCCAACTCTAAAATCGTCAGCGTGCGCAAGCCCAAAAAGTCGAACTTCACCAAACCAACGGCCTCAACATCGTCTTTGTCGTATTGGCTGACGAAGCTGCCACCGTCAGCCTGGCAATAAATGGGCGAGAAATCAGAAATTTTGCCTGGGCTAATCAATACGCCACCTGCGTGCATGCCCACATTGCGCACCAAGCCTTCTAAGCGCAAGGCAAGTTCTAGCAACTGCGTAACTTCTTCTTCTTTTTCGCGCCGCTCTTGTAGCTGCGGCTCTTTTTCTAGTGCAGCACCAAGCGTAATGCCCAACTCTAATGGAATCAATTTAGCAATACCATCGACAAAATTAAAGGGTAAATCTAGCACGCGTCCAACATCACGAATCACTGCTTTGGCCGCCATGGTACCGAAAGTGGCAATTTGCGAAACCGCATCTAAGCCGTATTTTTGCTTGACGTAATCAATGACGCGATCGCGGCCATCCATGCAAAAATCGATGTCGAAATCGGGCATGGAAACGCGGTCTGGATTTAAAAAGCGCTCAAACAGCAGATTATATGCCAGTGGGTCAAGGTCAGTAATATTTAAACTATACGCTACCAATGAGCCAGCACCAGAGCCACGACCGGGGCCAACTGGGACGCCATTATGCTTAGCCCAATTAATAAAATCTGCCACAATTAAAAAGTAGCCGGCAAAACCCATCTGGTTAATGATGTTGCATTCAAACAGTAGCCGCGATTCGTATTCGGCACGTTTTTTCTCACGCAAATTTTCATCTGGGTACAACACCTGCAGGCGCGCATCTAAGCCAAGCTGGGATTGTTGTATTAAATATGCATCCAAACTTTCATTATTGGGCGTTGGGAAATTTGGCAGATAATTTTTGCCTAACGTAATGGTTAAATTACAACGTTTTGCGATTTCCACTGTATTAGCCAGCGCTTCAGGAATATCTGCAAACAGCTCACTCATTTGTGCCTGAGTTTTAAAATATTGCTCCTGCGTGAAATTTTTTGGGCGACGGCTATCCGCCAACATATAGCCCTCCGCGATACAGGTACGTGCCTCATGCGCCATAAAATCGTCTGGCGTGATGAATTGAATGGGATGCGTGGCCACTACAGGTAAATCGTGCTGGCTGGCTAAACTCAACACCTTACTGATTAAGGCTTCTTGAGTAGCATCATTGGCGGCAGTGCGTTGTAGCTCAAGATAAAAACGATTCGGGAAGCGTTCAGACCATGTTTTAACGAGTGCGCCAGAAGCCGCATGGTTATTGGCCTGCAGGGCAGCAGCAATGTCGCTATATTTATTGCCAGAAATTAAAATTAGGCCATCTGTGTCTACTAACCATTCCTGCTTTATTTCTGCACGGCCACGGTATTGATTTTCTAAGTAGGCACGGCTGACCAACTGACACAACTTAAGGTAGCCCGCACTATTTTGTACTAACAGTAAAATACGAAAAGCTTGGTCGCGATTTTTGGTGTTTTCTAACCACAGATCGCAACCTAAAATAGGCTTGATGCCTTTGCCACGCGCCGCTTTGTAAAACTTAATGGCACCAAATAAATTGCTTAAATCGCTCAGCGCTAATGCTGGCATGGCATCTTTATTAGCGGCCTCAATATAGTCGTCAATACGCACAATGCCATCCACAATCGAATATTCACTGTGGCAGCGCAAATGTACAAATTGCGGGTGATGTAGTTGTGAATTGAAAGCGACATCTTGCATACTGCTATTTTACCTGCAAGCCAGTCCAAATTGCAGTATGCGAAATAAAAAAACCGCTCAGCTAATGATTTAGCTTTGCGGCTTTTCGAGGATGTTAGAATTAATGTAGTGAACGTTTTTGTACAATTAACTCATTGACTTTATTCACTAATTCTTCATCTTGCACAGGCTTACCAAAGAAGGCATCAACGCCAATATCTTTAGCTAAGTTTTGGTGCTTATCGGCTGTGCGCGAACTAATCATAATCAGCGGTGTACTGGCGGTGCGCGCATCGTCACGGATGTTACGCGCGAGCGCGAAACCATCCATGCGTGGCATTTCAATGTCAGTCAAAATAGCATCTGGCGTGGTATCTAGCAAAATCTGCATAGCATCGATACCATCTTTTGCCACGATTACCTCAAAACCTTCACGTTCTAGCAAGCGGCTTAACACTTTACGCATAGTCAATGAATCATCCACCACCATGACACGATATTTAGCTTGCTCGGTTTCGATGCGAGCACGGCTAGTAGCACCTATGGTTAATATAGCTCGCGCGACTAACTGCACCGGATTAATTACCAACATGATATTACCGTCACCTGTTACCGTTGCGCCAACAATACCTGGCACACGCGCTAATTGCGCACCAATCGGCTTCATTACCGCTTCTTGGTTGCCAATCACCTCATCCACATGCAAGGCAATGTTAAACGAGCCCACATGCAACAATAGTATAGAGTTATAGGCGTGGTCTTCAGGCCGTTGTTCGGTGTTGCCAAGCAACGCCCCTAGGTAGTGAATCGGATATTGCTTATCAGACCATACAATTTCTTCGGCAGCGTAAGCATCTGCTAATTGTTGGCGTTTAATTTTTTGTGCTTGCTCAATAATACCTACTGGCAGAGCATAGGTTGAGGTACCTGAACGCACTACCAGCACCTGCGATACAGATAAGGTAACTGGCAGGTTAACATTAAATAAAGTGCCTTTGCCATACTCACTGCTTAACTCTACACGACCACCTAAGCCACTAATGTCGTTACGCACCACATCCAGGCCCACACCACGACCAGCAATTTGCGAAACTTTATCGGCAGTAGAAAAGCCCGATTCAAAAATCACTGACATCAAAGCTTGATCGCTCACCTCTGCATTGGCATCAATCAGATTATTTTGAATGGCTTTTTCTTTAACACGCGCCAGATTAATGCCTGCGCCATCATCACTTACCGCAAGATGAATCTCTTCATTCTCTTGACGTACCTTCAAGGTAATCGTCCCTGTTTCTAGTTTATTTTTCTTTTTGCGCTCGGCAGGGCTTTCAATGCCATGTGCTACAGCATTTCTCAGTAAATGCTCAAGCGGCGCACCTAGCTTATCCAGCACGCTACGGTCAATCTCTGTCGTTTCACCATCTATAACCAAACTTACCGATTTTTTAAGCTCACGCGCTGTTTGACGCACAATACGCTGCAAGCGCTCTGAGATTTGCTTAAAGGGCAACATACGCACACCCAGCAAGTTTTGTTGCAAATCACGGTTCATGCGGTTTTGTTGTTGTAAAGCGGCTTCAGACTGATCCAAGTTAGTAATCAAGCTGTTTTGAATAGTACCCACGTCATTCACGCTTTCCGCAATCATGCGGGTTAGCTCTTGCAGACGGGTAAATCGGTCAAACTCTAAAGGGTCAAATGTTTCGTTAGCCTCTTGCAATATGCTCATACGCGATTGCAATTGCGTTTCGGCCTCAATCTCCAGCTCACGCAAATAGCTGCGTAGACGCGTTAAGCTTTCGCTTAAATCATGTGATGATTGTTTAAAGCCTGTCAACTCTCTATCTAAACGTGAACGTATAATCGAAATCTCACCCGCTTCATTAATCAGCCTGTCTAGCGTATCCGCACGCATGCGCAAAAATTGTGCTTTGCGATCTGATGCCCTGCCCGCAGGCGCTGTATCAACCGGCTTAATTTGATTGATAACTTCTTCGGGTGTGGCACCCATGGCTTGCTCAAAGTAACTACCAATTTTATCCAGCTCAACAAACATGGTTTCAAAATCTATTTCTCCAGTTTTGCGTTTGAGTTCACGAATTATTCCATCTTCTAGCTCGTGCACCGCATCGCCCAAAGCAACTTGGCCAGCCATACGCGCACTGCCTTTTAGCGTGTGTAAAGCACGCTGCAAGGCGTCTGGATGTACTAATTGCTTAGGGTCTGAGCGCCAAGCACGTAAATCAGCGCCAATTTCAGGCATGATTTCGCGCGCCTCTTCAATAAACATGGTGAGTAATTCTTCGTCCACCTGTGTACTTGTTGGGTGAGCGTCTGACGCACTTTTAGCCTCTGACGTACTGTCTTTTACTTCATTAGCATCGTAACGCTTGCCTTCAGTGATGAGTTTCACTTCTAAGTGGTCAGCACTTGTGTGATCAGTAATTAAGTGATCAGCACTCAATTCTTCGAGTTCAGGTGTTTCTTCTACTCCAACAATCTCATTCAGTGCAGGTGCCGCCTGCATCTCAGCCAGCTCTTCCAGCACCACCTCTTCATTTGCTTGTGGCTCTACCCTATCTACATCATCTATGCTTATATCATCCAGACTAAGCGCATTATGCTGTTTAGCTTGTAGCATTGCTTGATTTAAAACTTTAATGAGCGCGTTAGCAGAACGCGGATTTTTAAGTTCTGATATTTTTTGCCACATAGCCGATATTGACTTAACTGTATTACAGTACAAATCCACATATTCTGGCGACCAAATCGGGGTAACTTCATCTAACCAGCGCTCTAAAGCGCGGCTTAGTTCGCCCAAAGGGTCAAACTGTGCGGCTAAGGCATTGCTGGCTAGCGTATGGTTTGCATGCTGGGCGGCTTTTGCGGGTGGCAATCTGCGATGTGCTGCAAGCTTTACGGCATCCTGCTCTAACAACGTAATATTTTGACCGCTTTCGCGGATAAAAATATCGTATAACGCGCGGCTCATTTTGCGCGTCCCACCTATCAATACTTGTGGGTCTGCTTTCTTAGTAGCAGGCTTATCTTTTTCGGATATGCTGGTTTTTTCAGCATCTACTTCATCATTTGCACCATCATCAGCATCAAGATTCGGCATCTCGGCAATGCGCGCTATCCAAGCTTCTTGGTTGACTTCAACCTGATCATTTGCGCGCAACTCAGCTGTCCAGTCTGCAAAAGCGGCAGACACTTGTTCAATGACACCGAGTTGCTTAGGATGCAAGCTGCGTTTTTTATCTAATACGTCATTTAAAAAGAACTCAACTTTACCCGCTACTTCTCCCAACGCGTTTAAACCTACAGTGCGGCCACTACCCTTTAGAGTATGGAAACTACGCCTAATTTCAACTAGTGCTTCGTTGTCTGTCACATTCACGCGCAACGCTTGGCAATTTTGTGCAATGTGCGCTAATACCTCTTCTGCTTCCGTCAGGTAAATATCCAACAGTTCTGCATCAAACGCTTGATCTGTAACCGTTGGCCCGCCCATCACTGCTGGCATGACTGTTGGTGTGCTTTCTTGACTAATGACTTGCTCAATCAGCTCCTCTGATGACACCGTTACTTCTTGTGCCATTTTGACGCTAGCTGAAGATGTTTGTGTTGTAGCTGCTTTAAACACTCCAGCTTTTGTCAGTGCTGCATTTAAGCGTTCCAGTGCTCCTTCTAATGCTTTCTCGGATTCTGGGCGCGTTTTTGGCATTTCATCCGCATACAAGCCCAGCATACTCAAACTCTCAGCCACCAGCTCAAAATCTGCCTGATTGACTGCATAATTATCTTGCTGAAAATATTCAATATATTGACTGCTTGCATTAGCAATCGCCGTTGGTGTGACTAAACCTAGCATATCAAACACAGCAGAAACTTGTTTAATAGGCTGTGGCGTAAGCGTTAATGGCGCTTTTTCTTTAGGGTTGCGGAAGTAGCTATCAAGTGCCTGCTCAACAATTTTGAGCGATTCGTTGATATGAATCACTACCGCCTTTACGGTATCGCGATCCAACTCGCCAGACCTATCAGCATCTAGCCTATCGTAAATCTCGCCCGAAGAAATTGACTCTAGACGCATCAGCTCAGAATGTAATCTCTCTAATTGCTGCGGATCTAAATCTGCATAGTTTTTAAGCGCAGACTCAATTAAATTAAGTGCAGCAGCCACCTCAATTAAAGCAGCATGATTCACCTTGCTAGCATCGTCGCGCAAAGTGTTGGCTGCTTGCTGTAACACAGAGTAAAAATCGACAAACAATACTTGACTTAAGTTTTGTGCTACGCTTTGACTGGCGCCTATCTCATCAGAAAACTTGGTAATCAGGACATTATCGATGTGTACGGGGCTGGTGCTGGTTTTGCTATCAATTTTACTAAAGTTGAGTGTGTTCGATATCTCATCCCAAATATCTCTTAATTTTTCCAACTCTTCAATCAGCTGCTCTACCAATGCAGTTTCATCCGCGTCAATGCTAGTGCCAATAAAATTGATGGAAGATTTTTTATCAATAAACTGATCCAGCTCAAATACTTCTTTCACTTTGAGTATGTTTGCATTATCAATATCGCTAATGGCCACATAATACAAAATATCGCGTAGCAAGCTATTATGCGGCTTATTCACACCGTCAGCGAATAATCGCAATTCTTGGTCTAGCTTACGACAAAGCTTTTTAGCGCCTTGGTTTTCGGCAATTTCTTTTTGCGCGAGGGACTCAGTAAATGCACTTGCGGCCCACCACAAAGTTTTATTACTAATTTTTTGTTGTGCTAGGCTGACATTACTCACAGCCGTTGTCATACTGTCAACAGCGCTTGGTTGCTTTGTTTGCAACCAATTAAGTAGTGATTTTTGATATGCCACACGCTGCTCTACTATGAAGCCAGCATATTCTGCATCGCTTAATTCTTTTGTAGGGATTGTTTTAGGTACACTATTACTAGTATCGGGAAAGAATAGTTCACTCTCTTCTAGGCTCTCACCCTGCGCAGTGACGATGGGACTTAACACAGAGTACAAGCGCAGTGGAATATCTGGCGCTCCATTGAGCAAATCATGCAAATAGCTTTGTAGCGTTTTTACCGCTTTTTCTAAGGCTGCAATCAGCTCAGGCGTAGCATGGACGGTTTTTTTCTCAAGTTTGCCAGCTAACTTCTCTAACTCGCTCGAAAACCGTTTACAACCCTCCAAGCCCACCATATCAAGCGCACCAGTGGCCTGATACAAACTGGTCTGTGAAAGGCGCATCGGTGAAGTGTCATGTATATTTGCTTGCACAGCACCAATGTTGACCAACACAGATTCAAGCAATTGGTTGATTTGGTCTTTAACCCAGCTCAGTGGGCCGCTATCAAAATTTTCAGCCACCTAATTTTGCTCCAACATTTTTCTATAATTAAGGTGTGAGTTAAGCCAATTTAAAACCAGCCACAGAGTCACGTAACTCCTCCGCCAGCTTGGTTAATTGCCCAACCGATTCAGCGGTTAGTTTTGTACCTTCAGTAGTTTGCGATGTAATTTCTTGAATTTGTTGCATATTTTTGGTCACGGTAGAGGCCACTTCTGTTTGCGCCTCAGTAGCACTAGAAATCGATTGAATCAAACGTGCCAAGCTGTTAGAAACGGTTTCAATCTCCGTCAAGGCTTTACCCGCCGCGTCTGACAATCGCGCACCTTCAACTACACCCTCGGTGCTCTTCTCCATCGCAGCTACCGCACTATTGGTATCGGTCTGAATGGTTTTTACAATCGCACCAATCTGTTTGGTCGCTTCAGATGAACGTTCCGCCAAGCGCTGCACCTCCTCCGCAACCACGGTAAAGCCTCGACCCGCCTCACCCGCAGAAGCCGCTTGGATCGCCGCGTTCAACGCTAGAATGTTGGTTTGTTCGGTAATGTCAGAAATCAGCTCCACAATTTCACCAATCTCTTGAGAGCTTTCGCCCAAACGTTTAATACGTTTTGAGGTTTCTTGAATCTGCTCACGAATGCCGTTCATACCTGCAATGGTATTTTGTACCGCTTGCGAACCTTGTGTAGCAGCTTGCAATGAGCGCTGCGCAACCTGCGAGGCTTGACTCGCGTTGCTAGATACTTGCAAGATTGAGCGCGTCATATTACCCACCGCTTCTGTCGTTTCAGTAATCTGCACAGATTGTTTTTCAGCCGCAGACAACAGTGAGGCCGAAGTTGCTTGCGCCTGTCCAGTGGCCGTATTTACTTGCTCAGAGGCACGGTTAATCCCCGTTACCAAGTCCCGCAAGCTATCAATGGTATAGTTAATAGAGTCAGCAATCGCACCAGTAATATTCTCGCGCACTTCCGCACGTACCGTTAAGTCGCCATCCGCCAAATCTCCCATCTCATCCAGCAAGTTCAAAACCGCCATTTGGTTAGCTTGGCCATCGTTTTCTAGCATCATCACAGCGCTATCAATGGTTTTAGCTTGACGTGCACCAAAAATCCAAATTAACGCCACAATCAATAAGCCCAGCAATGCCAGCGCAGTTAAAATCGTTTTCAAAAGCGCATTACTAGCTTCCCTTGTCTTGGCTGATTCTTTTTCCAACTCCGCCACCATAGTATTCACAGCCAACCTATTGATGTCATAAGCTGCCGTCATATCCCCTAGCGGCTTAGCCGCTGCAATCGCACCCAGCTTAATCGCCGCCACATAGTCTTTGTTGTAGATGCGGTAGAAGTTCTCGTTAGATTTAATCACCGCCTGAAACGCACCACCCATGGTGTCTTGGTGGATATTTTTACTCCAATAATCCACTTGTTTTCTAAATGCAGCTTCGGCTTTAGTTACCTCTTCCAGTTTTTTGTCGCGCAATGCAAAATCAGAAGTTGATGCTGCCACAAAAGCCGCGTTAACGGCCGCAAACGCGTCCACTGCATACAGTGGTGGTGGCAAAATATCCGCTCGCAAGTCATCGTTCGCCTTTAGTTCTGTATAAACAGGTCCACCAATTCTCACTTGGTTAATTACATAAAACGCCAAAGCAATAAAAATAAGCAAGCCAATGATAGGAATAACGACTTGACGTCGACTACTACTTACACCACCAGAAGCCCCGCCTGTGGATGTTGTCCCGGTCAAAGCTTGTTTAATTTTTGCTGGTAAATCTTTGATATTAAATGCCATGTTTGTTCCCTTTTAAGCTCAAATGAAGGCTATTTGTACTTGTCGTTTTGCTTAGCTTTTTCGGTAAGCTGTCATTAAAAGTTAAATAATATAAGGTGTTGCAAATTCTTTTGATCGCACCAATTTATCGCAATCCAGCATATGCCAAATACGGTTTTCATCATCTTGGTAGGTCTGTGCTTTTAAACAAGCGCTTTCTTCCAGTTCCACTTCATGCGGCTTCATTTCGTTTATGTTCCGCAAACCGATCATTTTTTCAACCACGAAGGCCACGTTGCTGGAAACCGCCTCACTAATCAACAGCAAGCGCGCATTGGAAGAAATGCTGGTAAAGGTAGCTTCAAGCAATTGTGCAATATCATTGATCGCATATAGCACGCCACGCACATTAGAAACGCCTAAAAACCAAGGCTTTACAATCGGTACCGGCTGAATCTCGGTCACTGGCAAGGTCTCGCTAATTTCTTGCAAATTTACCAGTACATTTTTGCTGCCAATCACTACGCCTAAATAGCCAGCAGAAGTCTCAGCACCCGCTTTCTTGGCATTTTCCAACCTTGCCAATATATTGGTTTGATATTCGCGTAGCTGTGACTGTTTAGACATAGGTAAACCTTAACCCAATTTAGCAATTAAGGCTTTTAATTCATCTTTTGAAGCAGGTTTTAAAATACAGCCTTTGGCACCCATTTTTTCTGCCCACGAGTGATCTGTGACTTGCAATTTGCCTGAACACAAAATAATTGGTATTTTTGCAGTCACTGGATCTTTAGTTAACGTGCGCGTCGCTTGAAACCCTGTCAAGCCCGTCATTATGATGTCCATAATAATTAAATCGGGAGCAATATCTGCAGCACGCTCCACACAGGCTTCGCCACTTTCTAGCCCGACGACCTGATAACCCTCTGCCTCCAACATTTCTGTCAGATAAAATCTGTCTGTTGCAGAATCATCTACGATTAAAATTTTATTAATTGCCATATCTAGCTCCTGAAAAATTACGACATTTATTTTGTCACATAAGCATTAACTGCTTCTATCAGCGTGTCTTGCGTAAAAGGCTTGGTTAAATATTGATCAGATCCCGCCATGCGCCCACGTGCACGGTCAAATAAACCATCTTTGCTGGAAAGCATAATCACTGGGGTGGAGTTGAATTTGGCATTGCGTTTAATTAGCGCACAAGTTTGATAGCCATCAAGACGTGGCATCATAATATCAACAAAGATGACTTGCGGTAATTGGTCGGCAATTTTTGCTAATGCATCAAAGCCATCTTCCGCTAGGATCACTTCACAGCCTGCAGACTTTAAGAATATCTCGGCGCTACGACGTATCGTGTTGCTATCGTCAATCACCATCACTTTAGTGCCAGCCAAATTTACTTGCGCCACGTTATATTCCCCTGACCTACTAAATTCATATATTTTGCTAAATTGTCATGTGTTTTGCTAAATTGCAAATTGCCTCGTAAATTGTGGTTTTTTGTGATTGTTGTTTTAATTTACATGAACAAATATTACATTTTTTTAAATAATTTGCAACACTTACGTGATATTTGTAATAATATACGTTAACAATAAAAATAATGTTACATTTTGACACAAATATTAATGACGTATTAGAGACAATATTTTTATTAAAGGATAATCTTAATGATTATTAGACAAGAGTCTGTAGATTCAAAATTGGCACTCAAAGATTTGCCAAGTACATCTCCGCTTCCAAGCGCTAACTTAGTATTAGTATTTGGCTCGGTGAAACGATTTTCGGAAGGCAAAATACAAGGCTTCCTAAAGTCACGCTACCCAGCAGCGCAATTAGTCGGCTGCACTACTTCTGGTGAAATCAGCCCCAGCGGCGTGTACGATGACAGCATTCAAATTACTGCTATCCAGTGGGAAAAAACCATACAGCGTGTGGCGCAAACTAAAATGTCTGGCATGCAAAACTCGTTTGAGGCGGCGGCTGGCCTGGCCAAGCAATTAAAAGCAGATGCGCTTCGTACCGTGCTAGTGATTTCTGACGGCTTAAACGTCAATGGCTCTGAGCTATTGAAAGGTTTTCAAAGTGTATTGGGCGAAGTGCCTATTGTGGGCGGCCTTGCTGGCGATGGTGGTGCGTTTGTAAAAACGCTACAACTATTTAACGATAATGTTTCTAACAACCAAGTGATTGCGGTTGGCTTATACGGCAATGCACTAATTACCTCTAGCGGCGCACTTGGCGGCTGGAAGCCTTACGGACCACCACGCACGGTGACCAGATCCGAGAAAAACGTGGTATTTGAGATGGACGGTAAACCTGCATTACCACTATATAGAATGTATATTGGTGAAGCATTTGCACGTGGCCTGCCTGGCACTGGCTTGAAATTCCCATTGGCGGTGATTGAAGAAGGTAAGCGCGACGTAGAAAAAATTCGCACTTTACTGGCAATAGACAACGCCAACAATAGCTTAACCTTCGCTGGCAACGTGGAGGAAGGTGAAACTGTGCGCCTATGTCAAACTAATCACGATAGATTAGTAGAAGGTGCGGGCAACGCTGCGAACTTAGTGATGGACGGCTTGGGTGGCACTAAAACCAACCAAGTAGGTTTAGCCTTATGTGTCAGTTGTGTGGGACGTAAAGGTGTGATGGCTGATCAAGTAGGCGATGAGGTCAAGCTAGTACAACAAATTTTAGGCCCACAAACCAGCGTGGCAGGCTTCTATTCTTATGGTGAGCTTGCGCCACGTCCCCACACCACAGATAGCGTATTGCACAACCAAACGATGACGATTGGCTATTTAAGCGAAAATTTACTGGCTTAAGCACAATTTAGTTGAGTTTTAAGCAAAAGCACCTGTTCCACACAGGTGCTTTTTGTTTTATGATAACAAGCTCAATATTAAGACCCTGATGCACAATTAGAAAAGGAAATCATCATGTCAAATACCGTTACACTCAAAGGGAACACAGTCGATGTCGCAGGCAACTTGCCCAAAGTAGGCAGCACTGCGCCAAATTTTACTTTAGTAGATAAAGCCTTGGCAGATGTCACATTAGACAATTTTGCTGGCAAACGCAAAGTGCTCAATATATTCCCCAGTGTGGATACGCCCACTTGCGCTGCTTCAATACGCGCCTTCAATAAGCTGGCAGCTGGTATGAATAACACCGTGGTGCTGAATATTTCTGCTGATTTGCCGTTTGCACAAACTCGCTTTTGCGCAGCAGAAGGCATCGAAAACGTGCAAAACTTATCTAGCATGCGCGGCCGGGATTTTTTAATGAACTACGGTGTACTGTTATTTACCAGCAAACTTGCAGGTTTGTGTGCTCGCGCAGTGATTGTCTTAGATGAAAACAATGTAGTAAAACACGTTGAGCTAGTACCAGAAATTGCCAACGAACCTAACTATGACGCTGCATTAGCAGTATTGTAATTTAACCTTTAATACAACACATTCAAACACCTGCCCTGCAAGCCTTATAGATATTGGCTTGCAGGGCATTATTTTAAGCTCGCAGTATATTTATTGATATTCAGTATGCTTATATTTTGTGTACTTGGCGTTACTACCTTTGGCTTTTTCAACTGGATACTTAAGTGCATTCAGGTCAATTTTTTGATTGGTTGCCTGAATCAAATCAATCTCTAGTACTTCGGCAATTCTAAGCAAATATACAAAGGTATCTGCCAGTTCATGACTCACTGCCTCACGCTTTTCTGGCGATAACTGTTGGCTTTCTTGTGGGGTATCCCATTGAAACTGCTCCACTAATTCTGCTGCCTCCACAATCATGGCCATGGCCAAATTTTTGGGTGTGTGAAATTGTGCCCAATCGCGCTCTGCCACAAATTGATTCACGCGTGCGCGTAAATCTTGCAAAGAATCAGCCATGCTCCTTCTCCTTACGATTGCTGCCCGCCACCATTTTAATCTCGAACAATCGACACTCCAGAGGTCCATTAAATAACGGAGTGCGCTTGCTGGGGGTAAGCCGCATCAGCTTTGGCAAGCGCATATCGTTGGTTAAAAAATAAGTGTTCCAACCCGCAAATTTGCGCTTTAGCGCCTCACCCATTTTTGGATACAGTAACGCCAACTCTTCGTCTTCGCCTATGCGCACCCCATATGGTGGGTTGGCAACCAGTACGCCACTATCGGCAGGCGGAATCACTGCGGTGATATCCACCTGCGTGAGTTGCACTGCCTCTAACAGCCCCGCTTCACTTAAGTTTTGACGCGCCACGCGCACCGCACGCAAATCCACATCGCTGCCATAGAGTTTTTGAAAGCTGACTGGTTTAGCATTTTTTAGCGCGGTATTTTTAATTTTTTTCCAAGTGTCGCTCTCGTAATTTTTCAGTTTTTCAAAGCCAAAACTTCTATGCAGGCCTGGTGCAATATTCAGCGCCATCATGGCTGCCTCTAACAAAAAGGTGCCGCTGCCACACATGGGGTCTAGTAATGGCTGCCCCGCTTGCCAACCACTTAGTTGCAAAATACCCGCAGCAAGATTCTCACGCAAAGGCGCCTCGATACTGGCTTTGCGGTTGCCACGCATATAGAGCGCGTCGCCAGAAGTATCCACATAAAACTGATAATTTTCTGCAGTCAAATAAGTATGAATACGCACCGCAGGCGTTTTCGTATCAATGTAAGGCCGCGAATCAACCACTTGCCTGAACTTGTCACACACCGCATCTTTAATGCGCAAAGTAGCAAATTCCAGGCTTTTTAGTGGACATTTTACGCCAGTCACCTTCACCATAAAATCGTGCTTCACATCAAACCAATTC
This sequence comes from Pseudomonadota bacterium, assembly GCA_020053735.1. GTDB lineage: Bacteria > Pseudomonadota > Gammaproteobacteria > Burkholderiales > Methylophilaceae > Methylotenera_A. Next base: position 36,195 of record JAGVMP010000009.1, on the reverse strand, counting down.
GGCCAGTTTATTTTATATGCCGCCTGATATAGGTCATCTTCAGTCGCGTATCTGCCTTGCCCGACTTGCATTAAAATTCGGGTGGCAATACGCGAATGTAAATTAGCGCTGTAACACACTGCCAGCTCGCCTGCAAACGCCACGCCGCCATCGGTGGGTTTGATGTCTTTAGCGCCAGCTACCTTAATTTCATTGGTCAGTAGCGCCTCTAGACCACGTGGGCAAGTTGCAAAATATTGGTTCAACATATTATCTTCTATCCATAAAAAACTGAGTATTATTGTGTGAGTTATGTTCACACAGCTTTTCTAAAAAGCTTAAAAATTCGATTTGATGCGGCTTTTCAAATTGCGCTTCTAGCATTTTTGCACGCTCTCGCAGTTGTGTGATTGTTTGTACCGGCGCGGCCTTAAAACCAAACACGACTATATTGCCTGGCTTACCTGTTGGTAGCATCAATACTTGATTGTCAAAACTTTGCTCAATGCGCCGCAAATAAATATCAAAGTTTTTGTCACTGCCCCACAAGTTAATGACAAAAATGCCGTCATGCAACAGAACATGCTCACAACGATCAAAAAAGTCTTGGCTGCAAAAATCAGGCGGAATACCGACACTGTCAAACGCATCTATCATCAGCACATCGCTGCTGTTTGGATGATTGGCCAAGTATGCGAGACCGTCACCTTCAATAATATTCAGTCTTTCGTCATTATCTGGCACAAAAAAATGACTGCGCGCAGTAGCGATGATTTGCGGATTGATTTCCACCACCGTTTGTGTGATTTCTGGGCAAAATGCATGTATAAACTTTGGCACAGAACCGCCACCCAAGCCAATACTCAGCACATGCTTGGCAGTTTTTGTGAATAGCAAAAAGCACATCATACCGCGCGAATAGGCTAACTCTAGTGCAAATGGCGCTTTGGTGCGCATGCTGCTTTGTATAGTCACCGAGCCCAAATACAATGAGCGCACGCCATCCCCTTCAATCACCTCGACCGTGGCAAACTCGGACACACTTTTATGGATTTTGCGGTTAAACCTAAACATTGCGCTAAATTTCTATACTTTCTTCGATGGTTTCTATCTCGGCAGTTTCAATAACAGCTGTTTCAATCACCGCTTTAAACTTACAATTCAGCTCCATTAACAAGGTGTCTATGTGCTTGATTTCTAATAATACTTTTGTACCAACTTTCAACTCTGGCAGGCTGGGCACTTTTGTAATGTAAAACATGCCGTCAATCCGCACCAAGTTGTCCCGCCAAATCGTCGCAGTCACTTCCGTCTGGTTTTTAGATAAGTATTCCTGAATCAAATACTGCAAGCACCAGTAGCGCTCCATGCGGGTTTGAAATTCGCTATAAGCGTTATAGGTTTGATCAAAGTTGCGAATGATGACATTCAATTTGCCGTCTGCTGCGTTGTAAGGTGCGGTTTGTTGATTCAACATCGCAATCAACTGGCGCTGATTGACTAAATCGACCGCTCTTCTTAAAGGCGAAGTACACCAAGCATATTGCACCACACCCAAGCCCTGATGCGGCTCGGCGACATGTGTCATAAACACTTTGCCACCAGTTTGCGCACGGTAAATACCCGCAATATTGGCTTCTTTCAGTAGCCCGCCCCAGTGACTATTAGTGTAAATCATCAACTCAGCCACTAGCTTATCCATGGGACTTCCACGCTCACGTGCGACGATTTTAACAATGCCATCCGTCACATAAAAGTTGTAATCAATTTGCGGCGTTTGATTGGGGTTATGCTTACCGCGTGCCTTTTCCAAACTTTCAGCAAACTCAAACAAGCACCTCAGTTGCGGCCAATAGACATGGCCACTGTCGGCGGCTAAGGTGTTCACATTAAAGAATGGTTCTAATGCATCATGGCGCAGATTGGCTGCTACTTTAATCTTTTCAAGCCTGGTTTCATTGGCAATAATTTCAAATGCTGGCGTCATTTCTACATACAAACTTAAGGCAGGCTTAGTTTCACCTGCATCCAAGCTGAAAGGCTTCACCACATCATCTGGCAACATGGTGATTTTATTGCCTGGCATATATACCGTAGAAAGGCGGCTAAGCACCATGGCATCTAAGGCGCTATCTGGTAGCACCGCTAAGCTTGGCGCTGCAATGTGAATACCTACGCGCGTATTGCCATTGGGTAAAGCTTCGAGGCTAAACGCATCGTCAATTTCGGTGGTGGTCGCATCATCAATACTAAAGCAGGCCACCTTTGCTAGCGGCAAATCGTCAGGGATTTTGGGTAGGTCATACGCTGTAAAATCCGTGCCTGCCTGACCATCGTTATCTGGGCCATTCTTATCTGAACCAGTTTTCTGTGGAAACATCTCGCGTAAAAACGCACCTAAGTGATAATCGTGTGCGTTGTGAATCAGCCCACAATCATGCATAACTGTCAGCGCCAACCTGCCAGAAGTTTGTGCAGCCTCGTCTATCGCTTTCCACTCTAGCGAGTTTTTATCGGGGTTATAAACTAGGCTATCTGCCTTATTCATAAAGGCTTCTGGCAAAGTCTTATTATTGAGCTGCTGCACCCAAACCGCCATTTGCTCGGCTTGTAGTTTTTTGCGCTCCACCGCGGCAAGCGCTAACTTTAAGGTCTCAGCTGGCGCCGCTTTATAGCGGCCTTTGCCCTTGCGGTAAAAATAAATGGGGGCGCTGTGCAGCTTAATTGCCGTTGCTGCCGCTTCAATTGGGCTTGGTTTTTTTCCATAGTACTCTGCGGCTAAATCTTCAAAACCAAACTCTGCTTCGCTGCTGCATTCCCACAAAAACTCCACATCTAGTTTTTCGGCCTCGCCAGCCGCTGCATACATAAAGCCTTGCAGCACATGTTCAAACCGCAACAGCACATTGGCCGCCTTTATTTTGCTGCGTTTACCGCTGACAGACTCTACCTGCAGCGAACCTGCGTTATCGGTCATCACCGCTGCCACTTTAAACTGGCCTTCTTCTTCGTAAAATATATTCATAGGCGCTATTTTACATGGCTTTAGTAAGCTCTCTGATAAAATACCACAATGGATAATCGTATACCCGTTACTTTACTGACTGGTTTTTTAGGCTCAGGCAAAACCACACTGTTGAATCACTTGCTGGCACAACCCGCGATGAAAGATAGTGCTGTCATCATCAATGAGCTGGGTACAACTGGGCTAGACCACATTCTGGCCACCCAAGTGGATAGCGAACAGATTTCTGATAACGCCGTGTTATTAAGCAGTGGCTGTGTCTGTTGTACGCTGAAAAACGAGCTGGCTGACACCATGCGCGATTTATTTTTTAAGCGCGCACTGCAAGCCATTCCGCAATTTAATCGCATTGTTATCGAAACCACCGGCATGGCCGACCCTGGCCCGATTTTAGGCAATTTGCTGAACGAACCAGTCATTGAGAGCGTATTTAGGTTAGATGCAGTGGTGGTAACAGTGGACAGCGAATATGGATTGCAGCAACTCAATGAACATTTAGAGGCTCGCAAACAAACCGCAGTAGCCGATGTATTACTGCTGACTAAAACCGATTTAGCGACGCCTGAACTACTATCTAACTTAAAAGAAAAACTGATTACCATCAACCCTGGCGCCACCCAGCATAAAATCAGCATGGGCAAAATTGAGCCGGACTTTATTATTGATGTAGGCTTGTTTGACCCCTCAGGCAAGCACGCTGAACCGCAACGCTGGTTACGCGCGCCTGTTAAGGTGACAAGCATGCTAAAAAATCAGCATGCCGAGATTGATAGCTTCACTGTCACGCTGCCCAGCCCAATCCATTGGCGCGATTTAAAACCCGCTATTTTAAAGCTGTGCCAAACTCACGGTAAAGATTTATTGCGCCTAAAAGGTATTATCCATGCGGCTGACCAGCCCGCGCCACTGGCAATTCATGCTGTACACTTCACCCCATACCCGCCAACCTTGTTGGAAGGGTGGAGTGAAGATGAGCCCAGCAATCGCATCGTGGTGATTGGCAAAGGGTTAGATGAAGCGGCGATTAGAAAAACATTAATGCAGGTTTAAAATACTTAAAAAAATGCCCTGCAAGCCAATATCCATGCGGCTTGCAGGGCATGAAATTCAGCTTTCTTATGCTAATCCCAGCTTAACGCGCCGCCAGTTTGGTATTCAGTGACACGGGTTTCAAAAAAGTTTTTCTCTTTCTTCAAGTCCATCATTTCACTCATCCAAGGGAATGGATTGGTAGCACCTGGGTATAGCGCATCCAAACCAATTTGCTGACAACGACGGTTGGCAATAAATCGCAAATACTCTTTAAACATATTAGCGTTTAAGCCCAGCACGCCTCTAGGCAAAGTGGCTTCAGCATATTGATATTCAAGCTCTACGCCTTTTTGCATCAAAGATTTGATTTCTTCACGGAATTCAGTTGTCCACAAATGCGGATTTTCTAACTTAATGGTGTTGATCACATCAATACCGAAATTGCAGTGCATCGATTCGTCACGCAGGATGTACTGATACTGCTCAGCGGCGCCTTGCATCTTGTTTTGACGACCAAGTGCAAGAATCTGCACGAAGCCCACATAGAAGAACAATCCTTCCATGATGCAAGCAAATACGATAAGCGAACGTAACAATTGTTGGTCAGCTTCTGGTGTGCCGGTTTTAAAATCTGGGTCGGTTAAAATATTGATGAATGGGATTAAAAAATCATCTTTCGCTTTAATGCTCGCCACTTCTTGATAAGCATTAAAAACCTCTGATTCATCCAAACCCAAACTCTCAACAATGTATTGATAAGCATGAGTATGAATCGCCTCTTCAAAACCCTGGCGCAGCAAGTACTGACGGCATTCCGGTGCGGTAATATGGCGGTAAGTACCTAATACAATGTTATTCGCAGCAAGTGAGTCAGCCGTGGTAAAAAAGCCCAGATTACGTTTCACAATTAAGCGCTCGTCATCTGTCAGTGCGGTGCTATCCTTCCACTGTGCAATGTCGCGACTCATGGAAACCTCTTGCGGCATCCAGTGGTTCGCGCAGCCTGCCAAGTACTTATCCCACGCCCAGTGGTACTTGAACGGCACCAGTTGATTTACATCAGTTTGACCGTTGATCATGCGCTTGTCTGAAGCATTCACACGGCCTGAGATTGACGGTTGATTAGCGGCTACTGGCGAAGCTGTTGGTGTTGGCACTGACGCCAGTTTTGGTGCCGAGATTGATTCTGGCGTCTCTACGTAAACTTCATCTTCAAATGAAAGCACGTTCATTCCTTAATTCTTAATTATTGGCAAGATTCGCATTCTGGATTGTCAATACTGCACATCTTCGGCGCCGGTTCCGGGGCACTTGATGCAACCGCATTCAACTCACCACCGCTGCCGGTTGATTTCTCAGCCGCTGTTGCCCCTAACGAACGTAGGTAATAAGTCGTTTTCAGGCCACGTTGCCAAGCCAATAGATACGTATCGTTAAGTTTTTTGCCAGAAGGCACCGCGAAATACAGGTTGAGTGATTGCGCCTGGTCTATCCATTTTTGGCGGCGTGCAGCAGCTTCAATCAACCAGCTTGGATCAACGTCAAACGCAGTCGCATAAAGCTGTTTCAGGTCTGCCGGTACACGGTCTATCGGTGCCAATGAACCGTCGAAGTACTTCAAGTCTGACACCATGACCGTATCCCACAAGCCACGTGCTTTCAGGTCATTAACCAGTTGTTCATTCACAATCGTGAATTCACCTGATAAATTAGATTTCACATACAGGTTTTGGTATTCAGGCTCAATGCTAGCTGACACACCGACAATGTTAGAAATTGTCGCAGTAGGTGCAATTGCTACACAATTTGAGTTACGCATGCCGACCTTTTGAATGCGGCTGCGCAAAGCGTCCCAATCTAGCGTCTTACTTCTATCCACCTCCACATTGCCGCCACGTTCACTTAACAACAAATCTAGCGTATCTAATGGCAGAATGCCTTGGTCCCACAAACTACCCTTAAAGCTAGAGTACGGGCCACGTTCTTCTGCCAACACGGTAGATGCCCAATAAGCGTTGTAGCACACCATTTCCATGGCGCGGTCGGCGAACTCAACCGCTTCCATGCTGGCGTACGGAATACGCATGGCATGCAAACAATTTTGGAAACCCATAATGCCCATGCCCACCGGACGATGGCGTGTATTGGAGTTGCGCGCCTTGCCTACCGGGTAGAAGTTGATATCTACAACGTTGTCCAACATGCGCATACCGACTTTAATCGTGGCTTGCAACTTGTCGTTATCTAACACTAAATTACCTTTAACTTCTGTTAAATGCTGCAATAAATTGACGGAACCTAAGTTACACACAGCGATTTCCGTATCAGAAGTATTTAGTGTGATTTCTGTGCATAGATTTGAACTATGTACCACGCCCACGTGTTGCTGTGGTGAACGAATATTGCATGGGTCTTTGAAAGTAATCCAAGGGTGACCAGTTTCGAACAGCATCGAAAGCATCTTGCGCCACATTTGCAAAGCTGGCACACGCTTGAATAGCTTGATTTCACCATTATCGGCGCGACGCTCATATTCAACGTAAGCGGCTTCGAAGGCTTTGCCATATTTGTCATGTAGATCTGGTACATCAGATGGCGAGAACAATGTCCAATCACCAGCTTCAGTCACGCGGCGCATAAATAGATCAGGAATCCAATGCGCGGTATTCATATCATGTGTGCGGCGGCGATCATCACCGGTGTTTTTACGCAGGTCTAAAAATTCTTCAATATCCAGATGCCAAGTTTCCAAGTAGCCACACACCGCACCTTTACGCTTACCACCCTGATTTACCGCTACAGCAGTGTCATTTACCACTTTCAAGAATGGAATCACACCTTGGCTCTTACCGTTGGTACCTTTGATGCGCGCGCCTAGCGAGCGTACTGGCGTCCAATCGTTACCTAAACCGCCTGCGTATTTTTGCAACAGCGCATTTTCTTTAATGCCTTGGTAGATACCATCCAAGTCGTCGCTCACCGTGGTAAGGTAGCAAGAAGAAAGCTGTGAGTGCAATGTGCCAGCATTGAATAAAGTTGGCGTTGAACTCATAAAATCGAACGTGCTCAATACGTTATAGAACTCGATTGCGCACGCTTCACGGTCAATCTCGTTAATCGCCAAGCCCATCGCCACGCGCATGAAGAAAATTTGCGGCAACTCGATACGACGCTCTTCGATGTGTAAGAAGTAGCGGTCATACAGGGTCTGAATACCTAGATAGCCGAATTGGAAATCGCGCTCTTTGACTAATGATTTTGCAAGTTTATCCAAATCAAATTGGGCTAAACGTGGGTCCAGCAAATCTGCACCGATACCAATCTTGATATAGCGTGGGAAGTAATCCACATAGTGCGCATCCATTTCAGCATGACTGACACGCTCGCCAAGCACTTCGGCACGCACCAGATCCAGCTGCAAACGTGCAGTCACATAGTTATAGGCTGGCTCAGTTTCAATCAAACTACGTGCAGATAAAATCAGCGCTTTATACACTTCGCTAAAGGGGATGCCATCGTATAAATCGCGGACTGCCTGCTCCACCACCAGATTCACATCGACTTCATTGCCTAGGTTCAAACAGGCCTCTGCCATCATGTCATTCAGTTGCTTGATATTGAGCGGCACCAAATTTTCACCCGCTTTGCCGCCCATATTCACGTTGAGCGCATGGCTAGGTTCGCCAGTCATCGCTTTTTCAGCGGCACGCTCGGCATTACGCTTCTCACGGTAGAGCACATAAGCACGTGCTACATCGTGGTTGCCGTTACGCATCAACGCCAATTCAACTTGGTCTTGAATGTCTTCGATATGGATAGAGCCACCAGCAGGCAGGCGACGAATTAACGCGTTATTCACTAACTGGCTCAAGGTAGCTACTTGGTCACGTACGCGTTGCGACGCTGCGCTTTGATTGCCTTCTACCGCCAAGAACGCCTTGGTGATGGCAATCGAGATTTTATCGAGAGTGAATGCTACAGCGGCGCCGTTACGGCGAATCACCTGCAACATAGGCGATAGTGTGGATTGTGTTGAATCAGTGCCTAATGTACTGTTCGGTGATGGTCTAATATCATCCATTTGGTTTTCCCTTTTTAATAAAGGGCAGGTACGCTTTATTGACAATGACAAAAGTCGCTTGTTTAATAAAGACCAGCATGGCGGAGCGCTGTTATATATTAAATATACCAAATAGCCACTCCATCTGCCGAGGACACCCCGCCTCAAACGTTATAAAAATTACTTTTGCATGCAAAATTAAGGCACGCAAAAAAGTGCTACGGCAGGTCTTCTGGCTTTCAGGTCTTCATCATTTTGCTAGCCTTCCCGAATTCACACTCAGTGGCAAAGAAATACAAAATGACTCGCTGATTACAGCTGCGGGGGCAGCCCCGGAATTGAAATTTGCCAGCTAATTAAAACTGGTACAAACCTCGCACCGGATTCCCTTTTATCTTGAATTTCGACTGAAACTCAAGAACCGTATTTGCAAACTATAACGCAATATAGCGGGGGATTTCAACAATTAAAACACAATATATTGATAATTCTTTAAAATAATTTCTATATATATGTTTTATAAAGAATTTTTATTTAATTAAATTCCCGTCATTCCCGCGTAGGCGGGAATCTAGGCAGTATGCAAATCTAACTTGGTATTTTTACCGTTAATAATGTATGTATTCTGCTTTATAACCATCTGCTAAAAAACTATGTTTCATTCTCGCAATAAACAAACTTACGCTAAATTGTTGCCTATCTGGATTCCCGCCTACGCGGGAATGACAGTGTGAATGAATTAACTTAAGCCAATTTCTCACGCAATTTTTTAGCCACATTCACCATGTTCTGCAACGCAAGTTTAGTCTCTTCCCAACCGCGGGTTTTCAAACCGCAATCTGGGTTAATCCATAACCGCTCTGCCGGAATCACTTCAAAAGCACGTTTCATCATTTTTTCCATTGCCTCAATAGTGGGTACACGTGGTGAGTGAATGTCATACACCCCAGGGCCAATGTCATTTGGATAAGAAAATTTACCAAAGCCATCCAGCAACTCCATGGCAGAGCGTGAGGTTTCAATCGTAATGACATCCGCATCCATCGCCGCAATCGCTGGCAAAATATCGTTAAACTCGGCATAGCACATATGGGTATGAATCTGCGTATCGTCTTTGGCAACACTGGCTGAGAGCTTGAATGCACGCACTGCCCAAGCTAGGTAATTTACCCAGGCGGCACTTTGCAACGGCAAGCCTTCACGTAAAGCGGGCTCATCAATCTGGATTATTGCAATGCCGGCTTTTTGCAAATCATCCACTTCATCACGAATCGCCAAAGCCAATTGCAAAGCCGTGGCTTCGCGTGGTTGGTCATCGCGTACAAAAGACCATTGCAGCATGGTAATCGGGCCAGTCAACATGCCTTTTACTGGACGCGTAGAAAGCGATTGTGCAAAGCTTGCGGTCTCTACTGTCATCGGCTGCGGCCTGTATACATCACCATAAATCACCGGCGGTTTTACGCAACGCGAACCATAGCTCTGCACCCAGCCATTTTGGGTAAATACATAGCCTGCAAGCTTCTCACCAAAGTATTCCACCATATCGTTACGCTCTGCCTCGCCATGCACCAGCACATCCAAGCCCAAATCTTCTTGCTCACGGATGGCATAGGTAATATGCGATTCCATATCAGCATCGTACTTGGTTTGGCTGATTTCCCCTTTTTTAAAGGCCGCTCTGCTGGCGCGAACATCTGGCGTTTGCGGGAATGAGCCGATAGTGGTTGTGGGTAATAAAGGCAAATTCAAACGCGCACGCTGTGTGATTTTCCGAACGCTAAATGGGCTTTCTCGATTTTCATTCACGATATCCAAGGCACTAATACGTGCTTTAACATCGGCATGATGCACACGCGCTGAATGATTGCGTGAGGCGACTGCTGCACGTGAAATACTTAACTCGTTTGCCACAGAATCAACGCCGTGGTTTAAAGCCATTGCGATAATGTTTAGCTCAACTAATTTTTCATCTCCAAACGCTAACCAGGCTTTAATCTCTGCGTCCAGTTTCACTTCATGCTCCAAAGTCACTGGCGTGTGCAGTAGTGAGCAACTGGGCGCAAGCCATAAGCGTTCATCTAAGCGTTGTACCCAAGGCTCTAGCAATGCGAGCGCTTTATCTAAATCGGTACGCCAGATATTGCGCCCATCAACCACACCAACAGACAACACCCAGTAACTGGGGATTGCATTCACCCAAGGACCGAGCTGTTCTGGCGCACGCACCAAATCCAAGTGAATGCCATCTACAGGCAAAGTCGCGATAAAACCTTGATAACGTGAGACATTGGCAAAATAAGTGGTTAACAATAGTTTTGGGCGCGATGTTCTAAACCAGGCATAAGCGCGTTCAAACGCTTTCAGCCAAGCATCATCCAAATCCAGCGCAAAAATCGGCTCATCAATTTGTACCCACTCCACTTTTTTAGCATGCAGCTCTTGTAGCAAATAAACATATTGCTGAGTCAGGCTATCAAGTAGATCCAGCTTATTGATGTCGCGTGCTTTACTTAAATATAGAAAACTTACTGGGCCTAGCAGCACAGGTTTCACATTTTTGGCAAGTTTTTGCGCTTCATCTAACTGGCTTAAAAAATCCTGTGCATTGAGTGAAAACTGGGTATCGCTATTTAGCTCTGGCACAATGTAGTGATAATTCGTATCTAACCACTTGGTCATTTCCATTGCCGGTTGCTCCAAGTTACCACGCGCCAATGAGAAGTAAGCGTTTTCTGGCGAAATACTCTTTTCACCGAAAGGCAATTTAGCAAAGCGCTTGGGTTGCCCGCCAAACAACAGCGTGTGATCTAACACGTGGTCATACAGCGAGAAATCATTACTGGTGATATAGGCCAAACCTGCATTTTGCTGCTTTTGCCAATGGTTGGTGCGTAATGACTTCGCCGTTTTTTGCAAGTCGTCTGAAGATGACTCTTTGCGCCAAAACGATTCTAATGCAAACTTTAACTCGCGTTTTGCGCCTATGCGTGGGTAGCCTAATAAGTGTGCTTTTGCCATGAAACTGCGTCCTAAAATATAAAGCTGCTATTTTTAAATAACTAATTATTTTAATAAAGCGAAAGTTTTTGTGTTAAATTTGAATTAAATTCATACCTAAGAAGTTTATGTTAGAGATCCGTCATTTGAAATCCCTTAAAGCCATTGCCGAAACGGGTAAACTGGGCTTGGCCGCGGAGCGTATTTTCTTAACGCAATCCGCCCTTTCACACCAGATACGCGCATTAGAAACCCACTACGACATTGTTTTGTTCGAGCGTAGCAACATTGGCTTGCGATTCACCCCAGCCGGACAACGCTTGCTAGATTTAGCTAACGAGCTATTACCGCTCATAGAAAAATCAGAACGCGACTTGATAAGATTAAAAAGCGATCAATCAGGTGAGCTTAGAATCGTTTTAGAGTGCCACACTTGCTTTGATTGGTTAACCCCAGTGATGGATGCCTTTAGGCGAGCCTGGCCAGAAGTAGAAGTTGATTTGGTCGCCGGTTTTCATAGCGACCCGTGGCATTTATTGCATGCAGGAAAAGCCGATGTGGTGATAGGTGGCCTACCTGACAAAATAAAAGATTTACAGCATCTTGCCTTATTTAAGTTTGAAATCATGGCGGTGCTGCCACCAGACCATGCTTTGCGTAATAAATCACGCTTGTTAGCCGCAGATTTTGCCAATGAAACACTCATTACTTACCCTGTGCCAGAAACACGTATCGACATCATTCGCCAAGTTTTACAGCCTGCCAACATCTCTTTCACCCGCCGCACAGCCGAGCTCACTATTGCCATTATGCAATTAGTGGCCAGCCGTCGTGGCATTGCAGCATTGCCTAGTTGGGGAATTCAAAACTATGTTGAGCACGATTATGTGATTGCCAAGCATATTGGCACAAGCGGTTTGTGGTCTGAACTTTACGCGATTGGAACAAGCGAAATGATGGCGCGCCCGTATGCCAAAGATTTGGCACGTATTATTCGGGATGTTTGTGCAGGAAACTTAAAAGGCATCAAATTGTTAGCGCCATAACGTGTGCTTAAATAAGCCTTTCAACATCTGCCCCGCAGCCCAATATCCATATTGCCTGTAGAGCAGTACACGAATTTAGAATGGCGGCACTTTTATAAAGCTGTTTTATAGTGCGGTTTTATAATTCTGGCCAAAAAACTCCAGCATCAAAAAATCCTCTAGCCCAGCACTATCTTCCGGCCGCGCAGAAAGCACGATGGTGCGCCCCATGCGGTGCGATTCCCAATTAAAATCGCCTTGATAATGCTCGCGAATCAAGCTAATCATGCGTCGAATCATGACTCTTCTTACATCTTCGCCACGGCTGGCTTCTACATTAAAATATTGGCGATGCGAGGCACTGAAATCGCCCACCCAGCCTAAAAAGGTAAAGGTGGCGTTGCGATTGCCTAAGCTGGTAATCTCAAATATGCCATTAGTGCCATTCTGAAAATTACTCTTAATTTTGGCGTCACGCTTTTCATCCTCACTGGGCCCTCTTTCTTTGGCAACGGCTTCGGCATTAATTCTGGCAGCGCTGGCTTCTTCGGCGTCGCGCTCTGCACGCTTCTTGTTGACATAAGCCATCATGTCGACAGGCTTGTCATCTGGGGCAGGCACCTTATCGGGAGCTGGCTCAGGTATCGTCATCACATCAGGCACCGAAAAATCGGAGGGTTTGGAAGTTTTACTTTTTGGCTTAGTCATTACTTTTGGTTTTTTTATCGGCTCTGCAGGCGGCTCTGGTACTGGCTCCTGAGGCAGTGTTTCTGGCAATGGCACTGGCGGTGTTTCTACTTGCTCGGGTTGCGCCAGCACAACTTCAAATGGCGGCGGCTCTACTTCTGGCGCTTGTTTAAGTTTTGGCACCACAAAAAATAAAATCAACGCGTGAACCAGCAAGGAAACAATAAACGCAACCAGGGTATTTCGGCTAATGCTCAGCCGAAAATGTTTGTCGATTTTTGGCGTTTGTAAAAATTCTTCGAACGCATTGTTGCTAGGTAATTTTGTTGCCATTAATGTTGAATTGCCATTTAATAATTAATTTCTTGCCAAGTTTTTTCAAGTCGTTTAATCGAGACTGGAAATGGCGTTTTGAGTTCCTGCGCAAACAACGAAACACGTAATTCCTCGATAAGCCAACGATAGTCCTGCAAGGCAGGTGAAATATGGCTTCCAGCCTGTTTTAACTGAAGCGTCTTATCTTGCCATTTTTGCCACAGCATACCCACGCTGGCTGCGTTTTTACCGTCACGCTCTGGGTTGGTCGGCTGTTTTTGGATACGCAAATTAAGTGCTTTTAAATAGCGCGGCACGTGCTGCAAATGTGCCCAAGGGGTTTGCGTAAAACAATTTTTATACACCAACAATTGTACCTGTTGCTCAACATCTTTTTTAAGACGATTGACTGTGGCCGGCATTTTGGCTTGGCTATTGATTAAGTTTTGATACTCTGTAGCAATCGCCTGCGCTTGCCTTGCCACTGCCTCACTTACGGCTGGTAGTCGCGTTCTAGCACGTTGTTTTAACTGCATAAATTGCGCATTACTACGCGGTAGGTCATCTTCGCCAATAAACGCGCGGTCGGCAATCGCTGTCAGCAAATCTTCGCGCAAGTCATCTGGCGACATGATGTTTCTAAACACCAACGCATATTGGTTAAAGTTGGGCAGGCCTTTTTCTAGCTGCTTTACCTGCTCTTTCAACTCAAAGCGCATCAGCCGCGCAACCCCTTGGCGGTGGTTAACTTCAGCCTCCTGCGCGGTATCAAACAATTTCACCGAAACAGCATCAATATTATCTTCTAATGCAGGATAGCCCGTCACTTTTAAGCCGTCGCGCTCAAAACTTAAGGTTTGCGGCAGGTCGCCAAAATCCCACTGTTTAAGATTGGTTTTCTCAATGTCCGGAGAGGTACTTCTAAACGTCAGCTGCGCAGCTTGGCCAAGCTGCTTTTGCAGAGCGCGCCAATCTCGTCCCATCGCGAGCTCGCGCCCCGCGTCATCCACCACACTAAAATTCATTAAATGATGTGGCGGTATATCATTAAGCACCCAATCGTCTTGGCTAATTTTGAGCGTGGTTTTATGTTGGATATAACTGGCTAAAGTCTCTAATAGCGGGACATTCGGCTGGCTCTCTGCGTGCTGCAAAAAGCCTGTAACGAACTCTGGCACTGGTACGCAAACTCGTCTAAAACTTTTGGGCAGCGCCTTAATGAGGTAAGTCAGCTTTTCACGCAACATACCTGGCACCAGCCATTCAGTGGGTCTGGGATCGAGCTGATTCAACAGCACCAAAGGAATTGTCGCTGTCACACCGTCTAGTATATGTCCAGGTTCAAACCTATATTTCAGGCTGGTTTCTACGCCATCATTGATGTCACCTAGGTACATTTTTTCAGGAAACTGCACCGCTGTAATCGCATCCGCACCGTGACGCATTAAATCGTCACGGGTTAAATATAACAGCTTAGGATTAAGCTTCTCTGCCCCTTCACGCCATTTTTCAAAAGTGGCTGCCTGGAAAATATCTGCTGGGATTTTGCTATCGTAAAAGGCAAATAACTGGTGTTCATCGACCAATACATCTTGGCGACGCGCCTTATGTTCCAGCTCTTCCACCTCTGCAATAAGTCGCTCATTTGCTACAAAAAATGCGGCTTTGCTATCGAACTCACCATTTGCCAGCGCTTCTCGGATAAAAATTTCACGGGATTCCTGCGGGTTAATCGGTCCATAGTGCACACGGCGTTTGGGAATGATGGTCAAGCCATACAAGCTGACACGCTCCCATGCGTTGACCATGCCCATTTTCCTGTCCCAGCGCGAGTCTGAATACTGGCTTTCAGTTAACCCTCTTGCCAATGGCTCTATCCAATCTGGCTCTATCTTGGCCACGCAGCGCGCATAAAGCTTGGTGGTATCAACCAGCTCTGCGGCAATGACCCATTTTGGTCGCGTTTTCTTAAGGGTAGAGCCTGGCGCAATATGAAAGCGGATGCCGCGCGCACCCGCATAAGATTCGCTCTCACCATCTTTAAAACCAATATTGCCTAACAAGCCCGCCAGTAGCGCTTTATGGACTTGCTCATATTTCTGCGCTTCATTCATCACAATCGCTTTGTCGCCTGCCTCACTCAATCCTCGCCGCACTAAATGTGCTGTCTTCGTCACTCGCTCGTTAGCTTCTTGCGTTTGTATCGCCTGACGCACAGAAACGGCTTCTGGCCATATCTCTTCCACAATTTCCTGCAACTGCCCATGCAGTTCGCGCCATTCTTTTAAGCGCAAAAATGACAGGAAATTGGCATGGCATTGATTCAACAAGTCTTTATTGGATTTTTTAGTCTTTAAAGCACTGTCAAACCACTCCCACAGTTTGAGATAGGTCATAAAATCTGAACCTTCGCCCGCAAACTTGGCATGCGCATTATCGGCCGCTTCGCGTTTATCCATGGGTCGTTCGCGCGGGTCTTGTATGCTGAGTACACTCGCGATAATCAGGATTTCTTTTAAACAGCCTTCTCGCTTGGCCGCCAAAATCATGCGCCCAACGCGCGGATCGAGTGGCAGCTTGGCAAGCTGCAAACCAATCTCGGTAATCTGGCGCTGCGCATTGACTGCGCCTAACTCTTGCAACAGTAAATAGCCATCCGCAATTAAACGCGATGATGGCGCCTCAATAAAAGGAAACTCTGTAACGTCGCCCAGGCGCAGGGCTGTCATGCGCAAAATGACGGCGG
The DNA here is from genome assembly GCA_020053735.1 of Pseudomonadota bacterium. Lineage (GTDB taxonomy): Bacteria > Pseudomonadota > Gammaproteobacteria > Burkholderiales > Methylophilaceae > Methylotenera_A. Next base: position 20,326 of record JAGVMP010000009.1, on the reverse strand, counting down.
CAAGCGAGCTGCGCAAAATTTCTGGCTCGGTAAACTCTGGCCTGCCATTAAAATCTTCTTCTGAATACAAGCGTACGCAAATACCGTTCGAGACGCGTCCGCAGCGGCCTGCTCTTTGTTTCGCGGCTGCTTGGCTAATCTTTTCAATCTGCAACTGCTCAACTTTGGCACGCACGCTGTAGCGATTCATGCGCGCCAAGCCTGCATCAATCACATATTTAATGCCTGGCACTGTGAGCGAGGTTTCTGCCACATTAGTCGCCAACACAATGCGTCGTGAACTATGGCTTTTGAATATTTTTTGCTGGTCTTCTATGCTTAAGCGCGCAAAAAGCGGCAATACTTCAATATGCTTTAGTTTGGCTGAACGGCCTTGATATTTGCGCAAGTGGTCAGCCGTGTCGCGAATCTCACGCTCACCGGGTAGGAACACCAAAATGTCGCCATCACCTTGCCGCAATAAATCATCTGCCGCATCCATAATCGCTTCTTCAATCGCCTCTTCTTCGTCATCTTCTGCAATCCAATCCTTTGCTGTGCGCCAGCGCGCTTCTGTCTTGGCTTTGCGGGGAATGCCCAAGAGATTTTCAGAATTAAAGTCGGTATCATCATCCAGATCAAACTGCGCGTTATCTGCCTCTGCAGATTGTCTGGCACGAAACCCTGCGCTGCCTAGTGGCCGGTAGCGAATTTCCACTGGATAGGTTCGTCCCGACACCTCAATCACTGGCGCACCATTGAAATGGCTAGAAAAGCGCTCTGCGTCTATCGTTGCGGACGTGACAATGACTTTTAATTCTGGTCGTTTCGGTAATAACTGCTTCATGTAACCCAGCAAAAAATCAATATTCAGGCTGCGCTCATGCGCCTCGTCAATAATAATCGTGTCGTAAGCGTTTAGGAATTTATCGCCCTGTGTTTCCGCCAACAAAATGCCATCGGTCATTAATTTCACATAGCTGGATTCAGAAAGCTTATCGTTAAAACGCACTTTATAGCCCACCACCTCGCCCAGCGGCGAGTTAAGTTCTTGCGCAATGCGGCTAGCTACTGAGCGTGCAGCGATGCGGCGCGGTTGCGTGTGGCCAATTAAACCCGCAACACCGCGACCAAGCCCTAAGCAGATTTTGGGCAGCTGCGTGGTCTTGCCACTACCCGTTTCACCGCACACAATCACCACTTGGTTATTTTGGATGGCCTTGGCAATTTCATCGCGGCGACTTGATACCGGCAGTTCTAGTGGATATTCAGGCTGCGGCAGATTGGCTAGACGTGCACTGTACTTGGCTTGCGATGTGCGCATTTTTTGCGCAATTTCACCGAGTAAACGCTGTGCTTTTAATGCGGATTTTTCATCTTTTAACTTGAGCAAATCGTCTGCATCACGCGCTTTACGGCGCAAGGCGTGCCTATCTGCCAGCATGCAAGTTTGCAGTTGCAGATGGAGTTGCTGGGTAAAACTGCTGAAGTTAAACGCGCTGTGATTAAAAGAAGTGGTCATGGCTGGTTGCATTTTATCATGCGTCGACAATGCCAGTTACATAATAGAGCACAAAACACCTATAAAGTACCCGCATATTGATGCCATGTAAGGCAATATCCATGCGGTCTACAGGCCATGTATTTTATAATTTGATGTGTTTAAATCGAAAATCTAGTTGCCAGCGACTGTAGATTAAGCTCACCTAAAATAGCCTGCATGCGCTCAGGCGCATTTTTACGTGGCTGGCCTGTATGCTTAGCGATGATGAGCTCATTTTTCATGCTGTGTTCCCAGCCCACTAATTCAGTCACTGTCACGCTATACCCTGCCGCCTCTAGCTGCAAGCAACGCAATACATTGGTAACTTGGCTGCCGAATTCACGGGTGTGTATCGGGTGGCGCCAAATTTCACTTAGCGGGGTTTTGCCAAAACTTTCAACTTTATGCTCTCGCAACACCTCTGCAACTTGGGCTTGGCAGCATGGCACCAGCACCATGTACTTAGCTTGCTTGGCTAAACCAAATTGAATCGCATCATCTGTGGCAGTATTACAGGCATGCAGCGCAGTCACAATATCCACTTGGCTTGGCAAAGAATTTGAAGTAATCGACTCTGCTACGCTTAAATGCTCAAACCGCATGCGGGTAAAACCGCACTCTGTCGCCAATTGTCGCGATTTATCGACTAAATCGGCGCGGGTTTCGATACCAATTACCTCACCCACTGCTAACTCTTTCATCAGTAAGTCATACAAAATAAAGCCTAAATATGATTTACCTGCGCCGTGATCAACCAGTACTGGGCCAAGATTGGCATGAGCAAGGTTGGCATTATTATGTTGCGTCAACACCTCCTTAAACAGCGGCGCAATAAAATTCACCAAATGATTCACTTGCTTCAACTTACGGCGAGAGTCTTGATTTAACTTGCCATCACGGGTGAGAATATGCAGCGCCTTGAGTAGCGCGACTGACTGCTTGGGGTTGATGTCATTACTAGATCTCATGCGCACATTTTAAGTCAAAAAAACCATTTAAGCTTGCTTGTCGTCAAAGTCAGTATGACTGCGTTTTAATGAGTAAGGGCAGCAATTTTTGCTCGATTCAATTTAAACTTAATTTTGTAGAGGAAGCAAAAATGAAAAAAATATTTATTATTACCGGCACTTTACTTAGCTTAATGTTATCTGCAACTGCCTTTGCAGGCCCAGATGAACGTGGTGACCGCATTGAAAACCGCTTAGATAACAGAGGTGATCGTATAGAACAGCGCCTAGACAACAAAGGTGACCGCATTGAAGGCCGTTTAGATAATCGCGCTGACAAAGCGCGCGAGAATGGCCACGAAGCGCGTGCCAATAAGCTGGAGCGCAAAGGCGATCGTGTAGACCAACGTTTAGATAAAAAAGGTGACCGCGTAGATAATCGTTTAGATAGAAAAGGCGAGCGTATCAATAACCGCCTAGATAAACGTGCTGCAAGACGTAATTAACTAGTGCTCAATGAATCGCTTTTTGGACTAAAATACTAGAAACATAGTAAAAGGCACGGCTATTAAGCACATGCAAAATTTTTTAAGTAGCATTGAAGGCCGCGCCTTTTCTATCGCACAATTTGCAACAAGAAATAGAGAAGATGCGCTAGATATTGTGCAGGACGCCATGATGAAATTGGTACAAAAATATGGTTCGCACCCGGCAGAGCAGTGGAAACCCTTGTTTTACAGCATTTTGCAAACGCGTATTTTGGACTGGCACCGCCGACAAAGTGTACATAACCGCTTTAGAAGCTGGCTGCACTGGGATGGCGAAGATGACGAAACAGAAGATTTTTTGGAGCAACAGCCTGCAACAGCGTCCAGCGCACCCGATGTGAAGCTACAAGATTTGCAATTTGGCGACGATTTAAACAAGGCGCTGAGTAATTTACCCATGCGCCAGCAGCAAGTTTTTTTGTTGCGCGTGTGGGAAGGAATGGACATTGCTGACACCGCAAAAGCCATGCAATGCAGTGAAAGTAGTGTAAAAACGCATTATACGCGGGCACTAGAAAAGTTACGTGGACAGTTAGGAGCACACCTATCATGAAAGAAATGACCAAAGAAGTGACAAGTAAAGATGAGCAATTTGAGCAGCAAGTAAAAGCGAGCCTAGACGCTGATGTTGAAGCGCTAGATGCAGATACACGTAAGCGTTTGGCGGGTATTCGCTTGCAAACGCTTAAGGCCCAAGCGCTAAATGCGCAAACAAATAACAAGGTATCGCTTTTTAGCTGGCTAAATATCAACAATTTTCTGCCTGCAGGCGCGCTGGTACTTGCTTCTTTATTTGCAGTATTTTTAGTGTTCAACCCGCAAAACCAAGAAGCATTACCTTTGCAAAATGACCAAGTAGCGGTATTTGAGCTACTGGATAATACAGAAGAGCTAGATGCAATCACCGACGCAGATTTTTATGTTTGGCTGGACGAAAATCTAAACCAAGACTTAGAAGAAGATGCCGACACTGCTAGCTAAATTATTGCCAGTTATAATATTTGGCGATATTGCTGGCATAGGTGCTGATAAATCGTACAGAAGCAATGAAACAGTAAGGGTGAATGAGGTAAAAATGACCGGTAAGAAAATAACCAGTGAGAAAGTGATGCGCCAGAGGATGTTAGACGTGCGTAGCTATTTATTAGCATTCAGCTTATTAATAGCAGCGGCCTTGTTGCCAAATTCGGCTAATGCCGAAGGTGTGGCATGGGAAAACCTAACGACACAGCAACAAGAAACTCTGGCAGACATTAAAGATGACTGGAACGATTTGCCGCCACATCGCCAACAGCGTTTAAGCAATGGCGCAGACAAATGGGCCAACATGAGCCCCGAAGAGCGTGAGCAAGTAAAACAAAAACACAATCACTATAAAAATTTACCACCAGAAGAAAGAGCGCGAGTAAAAGAGCGTATGCACAAATTTAAACAATTGCCGCCCGAAGAACGTCAAGTGTTGCGCGAACGCTGGCAAAATATGGATCCTGAGAAAAAAGAGAGGTTTCGTGAGCGCATGGAAAACAGGAGCCCAGAACAGCGCCAGGAAAGACGTGAAAAAAGACAGCAAAGAAGGCAAGGTCGAGAGAAAAACTAGCCAACTTAAGTAAGTTTAAGATTTAAAACGAGATTGTGCTTGCAAATGTTAAAATAGCACTCAGTCAGCGCATCACTCCGTTTCAAAATCAAAAAAGACGCGAAGTCGAGCCGAAGACAGTACGTTTTTGTACGGCGAGGTGAAGCCGACAAAGTATTTTTTGTATTTTCAAACGGAGCCAACATGGCAATTCAATGGTACCCGGGTCATATGACCCAAGCCCGCAAAAAAGCGGAAGAAACCATGGAGTTTGTCGACATTGTGATTGAAGTGCTAGACGCGCGCGTGCCAGAAGCCTCTCACAATCCCGTGATTAACGAGATGCGTCTGTTTCGGCAGCGCCCCAATTTAAAAATCCTCAATAAAGCCGACCTTGCCGACCCAAAAATCACCCAAGACTGGCTGAATTATTTCAACAAACAACCTAACACCAAAGCGGTAGCGCTATCTTGCAAAAAACCAGGCGATGCCAGCAAAATCCCTAAACTATGTCTTGCGCTGGCACCGCACCGCGGCACACACTTAAAGCCGTTACGCATGCTGATTATGGGCATCCCAAACGTTGGTAAATCCACGCTGATGAACGCCTTACTGAATCGTCGTGTGGCCAAGGTGGGCGATGAACCTGCAGTGACTAAAAGCCAGCAGCGTTTTGATTTAAGTGAAACCATGAGCATTACCGATACACCTGGCATGATGTGGCCAAAAATCGCTTATGAAAGCGATGGCTATATGTTGGCTGCCAGCCATGCCATTGGACGCAACGCAGTCATTGATGAAGATGTGGCGTTATTTTTAGCAGATAATTTGCTCAAAACCTACCCTGCTTTGCTGAATGCCCGCTATAAGTTGGACGCCATGAAAATTGATGTGAATGCGATTGACGGTGTGGATTTACTGGAAGCCATTGCCAAACGCCGCAGCTACAAGCGGCATGATGGATTATGGGATACCGAAAAAACCGCGGTGGCTTTTCTGACGGATTACCGTAGCGGTGCGATTGGCCGTGTTAGTTTAGAGTCACCACAAAGTCGCGATGCGATGATGCAGAGCTTTGACAAATCGACCTTGGAAAATAATCGAGAAAATCCAGAGGCTATCAGCCGAGAGCATGAAGACGCTCCGTAAGCCAATATTCATGCGGATTCCAGCGATGCAAAATGAAAGGTTAATGTTTTAACATTAATATGCAAACAAAAAAGCAGCTTTTTTAGCTGCTTTTTTGTATGTGCTCTGCATTAACTACATTGATTCATGGATATCTGTGCTTGCGTACACTTAACCTCACCACCTTGCTTTACACTTTCTTTAAAGGCGCTCCAGCGTGTTTTCTTTACAACGACAGCCTTTTCTACGTTCAACTCTGCAGTGTTGGCAGCACTCGCGGTAGATTTTACACTGACTGCCCTAGATTTATTTGGCGAAATAGATTGATTAGCCGCTTGAGTTTGTACAAATTCAGGTGGCATTTTACTCAATTCTTTTTGCTTAGCTTTTTTATTAGCTTCTTTTCTATTGGTTTCTTTTTGAGCAAGTTGAGTTTTTGCCAACGCTGCATTGCTTAAATCTTCTTGGTTTTCTAAATCTTCTCGCGCTGATTTAATTTCTAGTTCTTTTTCTAGTGCTAAATTTTTAATTTTTTCATTTTGAAGCAAGACCGCATCGTTTGACTTAACATTATTGGCCGCCGCCGCCGATGGAATAACGGCAATGGGCGGTTCGGTTAAAATGATTGCAGGCGAAGAAGTCTCTAAGGCCGCTTTAATTAACATAATGAACGCTATTATCGCGGGTAGCGCTAGTACAGCATATTTTAAGTTAACTTTTTTAGTCATTACTAAACGATGCGTTAAACGCCTGTCATCTTTTGCAGCAATGGGTTGGCTGCCATTTATCACTGTATCTTTGTGTGGGCGCACTGAATAAACCTCATGCTCCCGCACATGCTTATCGTGCTTCACCCCTGAATAATCAAACATTTCTGAAAACTCTACAGTTAAGCGCGAGGTCACTTCGTAATATGATCGCGACACTAAAATTTGATTTGGCTGCGCAAAACTCATGATGCGCTGTGCCACGTTAATACCATCGCCAATAATATTGGGCTGGCCATTGATATCCGTCACGATACGTACTGGCCCTAGATTAATGCCAAATCGAACATACAATGGTGTTGGGCTATACTGGTTGATTTTTAGTATGCCATCGCGAATGGTAAGCGCCACGAACATGGCATCTTCTGGCGACCCCATATAAGCAATGGCGACACCATCCCCAGTATCTAAAATAATACGGTCGTTTAGTGCAATGCCTTTTAGCGAGCGATTGATTAAATCATTAAACTGATTTTTAACTTCAATTTGATCAGCGTCCGATTTTTTTGAGTAATCGATGATATCTAAAAACACGATACTGCAAATTGACGTCTTATTAGTTCTGTCATGCATAGTTGAACTCCTACCAATCCTGTCAACTTAATGACATTAGATATTAAGTATTTAACAATCTATTGTTAAATAACTTAGAGAAAATATAGCGGCCAAGGCCACTGCCTATTCACTTTAGAGGAATTATTATCAATTGCTTTTTTATTTGATAATTCATTTATTTCAAGCTTAAAATAAATATAGCAAGTTGTATGCCATTACAGGAAAAATACTCGGTTTTAAAATTAATATTTAAAATGAAATTGCAGCTGAAAAAAACTGCTTACTTATTAGCTAAATTAGCTACACTGATTCATCGCAATCTGCGCTGGTGTGCATGGCGTTTCTCCACCTTTTACAATGCTGTCTGCGAATACAGACCAGGGAGATTTTTCTTGCACTGGGGATTTTACGGCTTCTTTAGCGAACTCTTTCGGACTATCTTTTTTAGCTTCTTCTGCTACAACTGCAGGCTCTTTCTGCAGCACTACAATGCTCTGCTGTGGCGGGGTCTCAACTTGTGGTTTTGTCTCTGTTTGGCTTTGTTGTACTGCTTCTTCAGATTTTTTCTTGGCCTTTTGTTTTGCTTTTTTCTTAGCCAGTTCAATATCCGTTAACTCTTGCTGGCTTTTATCTACAGACGCAATATCCGTATTAACCACGTTTTCTGCAGCCTCGGTATCTTTAGCTACAAGCCCTTCTGCTGACACAGTGGCTACTGGCGGCAACGTTTCTAGGCGCTCATTCGGCAACAATAGCGGATTACTCGTACTATCTGATGGCGGGCTCTGCGTCTCAGTTTCTTCTGAATTTTCTGGCGCAGCTGCAAGGTGTGCGATGGCGGGCTCATTCATAATGATGATTGGCTCTACAGGTACTGACACAGCTTTAATCATCAGAAAAAATGCGCCTAGAATAGAGACTACAAGCGCAACGTATTTCCAGTTGATGCTTTTGCGCGTTGCAATTTCTTTATCTACCAAAATGTCGTCTGGCACTTTAAAATCCCATCATCGCTATCGGCTTGATGCTCAAGCAAGCGCATCGAATATACGCCGTACTCACACACATATCTATCTTGCTTAATGCGTGAATAGATATTTTATGCCTTGTGCCATGCATTTTGTTATCTTTTTATATAAAAAATACAATTTTCATTACTAGAACACCTGATTTATAGCCTAGCTTCTTATTTATGCGATTGATATACTCAAACGGTAATATCTGATTTATTAGATAAACTAGGCACATCAATATGCAAAAACAGAGTTTACAGTTAATGAGCATGCTGGTTTTACTGGCTATCACAACAGCCATTAATTACTCCTTTTTTGGCGCGCTCGGCATTACTGGTGTCACTTTACTGTACTTGCTTGTAGTGGTTACTGCTGCTTACTTCTGTGCGTTTATTGTTGCCTCTGTCAGTGCATTCTTGGCATTTTTAGCCATTAACTATTTTTTTATTGAGCCTCGTTATACCTTTGAGGTAGCCCATTTAGAATCCTGGGTAAGTTTAGTCTGCTTTCTAATCGTTTCCATGGTGATTGCCTCGTTAGTCAAAGAATTGAAATTTCAAACACTTCAATCCTCAATTGCAACTCAGCGTGCGAAATTTGCTAGGAACTTGGCAGAAAATTTAGCCTTAGCGACTGAGATTAATCAACTACTACAGGACTCATGTAACTTATTACAAAATGAGTTTGATAAACCTGTCAGCATCGTACAATTAGACGATAGTGGCAAATCTTATAATTTGGCTACATCCAACTCGACTATATCTAACTCAAGTACAGCATCAGCGCTGACAGACATGCCAAATCATGGCCTGTTAAAATGGGTATCAGATAATGGCAAACCGATCAGCCCGTATACTAATTACTGGTCTAAATCCACTTATTGGCTAATCCCTTTTAACCGTTTGCCAAGTAAAGATCCCATTTTAGTCGTTGGGAATATTGATAATGACAACATTCAAGCGGGTGGTATCGAGACTTACACTACGATCAAATCATGCGTTGATCAAATTTCGCAAGCATATCAGCGACTTAACAACAGTGAGAAAGTGAAGCATGCTGAGTTGGTAGCTCAGTCAGAGGCAATACAAAGCGCCCTTCTGGCGTCTATTTCACATGACATGCGCACGCCACTCACCTCTATTTTGGGAGCTGCAACCACGCTCCAGCAACCAGATGTAGCGCCTGAGCAAGCAAGCCAGTTAAGCGCGCTGATTGCATCGCAAGCGCGGTACTTGGCATCTACAACAGAAAATATACTGTCGCTGATTCGCTTAGAATCCACTATCGGTGAACAAATTCCCATGGACTGGCAATCTCCTGAAGAAATCATAGGAGTAGTGACGGCACTTTATCAAAGCCGAAGTGAAAACCAAAGCCGTGGTGAATTAGTTGATTTACAAGTCACGATAACTGAACCAGAACTATTGATTAAAGCGAATGCAAACTTACTGACACAAGCGCTGGTAAACCTGATTGATAACGCAAAACAAGCACAATCGAAAGCAGCGCACTCAAGCTTAACAAACCTAAACCAAGCGCCTATTTTAATTGATGTGTACAAAATAGATGGGCGCATCAATATCAGCGTGAGTGATTTTGGAATCGGTTTCAGTGAGACGTTCAATGCCTCTCAAATTAAAAAATTTTCCAGCAATAATACAAAAGGCTTTGGCTTGGGTTTATCCATCGTACAGGCCATTGCAAAAGCACATGGTGCAACATTCACTATTAACAATCGCGAGGGTGGCGGCGCATGCGCAACTTTGAGCTTTCATATGCCAGATGTCGGCACTCTTTTAGATATTTAGTGATGCCTAAAAAAAACGCTATTTTGGTGATTGAAGACGACTTGCAGATTAGCCAGTTTCTGCAATCTAGCCTAAAAACAAGTGGTTATCACACCTTGTGCGCTGCAACTATCGCAGGTGGCAAGCAGATTTTTAATGAGCACAAACCAGCACTCATTATTTTAGATTTAAACTTACCAGATGGCGATGGCCGTGATTTTATTGCACATACCCGTATCAGCTCGGATATTCCAATCATCGTGCTGTCTGCACGTCAATCTGAACAAGAAAAAGTAGCTTGTTTTGATCTTGGTGCAGATGACTATTTAGCGAAACCCTTTGGTGTAAATGAACTACTTGCGCGTGTTAAAGCCTCACTCAGACGCACCGCCATGATGGCGCTTCGAGATGATATTTTTAAGTTAGATGACTTAACAATAGACAGCGTTAACACCAGCGTTTTATTAAATAACCAACCGCTACATCTCACTCCAATTGAGTTCAAGCTATTGTTTATTCTGGCTAAAAAGCCTGGTAAAGTATTCACACATCGCCAATTACTAAGCGAAGTTTGGGGCGCGGAATATGTAGATGACACTCATTATTTACGCATCCATATGGGCAGATTGCGCGCTCGTCTCGAAAAAAATCCCGCCGCACCACGCTACATCCTGACCGAAATAGGTATCGGCTATAGGCTGGCTGCCACTTAGGTTTTCGCGGCAACAAGCCGTTCCTGCAAATCCAAAAATCTCACCCGTCATTCTGAACCTGTGGTTTTTATAGGTGAAGAATCCAGAAGTTTGAAGATGTAAAAACTGGACTCTTCCCGCCACGGGCTAAGCCCTCGCGGCTAAAGGCCACTCAGAATGACGGTTTAAAGGTATTTAACAAAGTAAACAAAAAAACAGGCTTAGGAACCCGCATGGATACTTGGTTGCAGAGCATGTTGTTTTGGGTCTGTTATTTGCATGTTTATGCGATTGATATACCCACCCTGATTTAATGACTATATCTTAATTCTTTAAAGAGTCATTTTAAAATTATCATGCATACATACATACAACTAGACAACTCACAAGCACAAAATATACAGTCAAAAAGTGTTGCAGCTCTCACCTTAGGTGCCATTGGCGTAGTGTATGGCGATATTGGCACTAGTCCGCTTTACACGGTTAAAGAAATATTTGGCGCATCTACTGGCATCGCACTTACGCAGGCCAATATTATTGGTGCAATCTCCGCTATATTTTGGGTGTTAATGTTAGTAGTGACGCTTAAATATGTTGTGCTGGTTTTACGCGCGGATAATCGTGGTGAAGGTGGTGTCATGGCTTTACTCGCCTTAGCCATTTCTACTGCATCTGCGGCGCCCATGCGTAAAAAAATATTGCTAGGTTTAGGTGTTTTTGGTGCCGCTCTTTTTTATGGGGACAGCATATTAACCCCCGCCATTTCCGTGCTTTCAGCAGTTGAGGGCTTAGAGCTTATTACACCTGGGCTTTCGTCATTTATCATGCCTATTTCTATCGCTATTTTAATCGCGCTGTTTATGTTTCAGAAGTTTGGTACCGATATGGTGGGTAAGTTCTTTGGCCCGATTATTGTCGTATGGTTTGTGACTTTAGGTGCAGTAGGCATATCGCACATTCTGCAGAACCCTGAAATACTACAAGCACTTAACCCATTGTATGCATTTAATTTTTTAGCAGACCGTGGCGCAGGTGTTTTCTTAGCAGTAGGTGCAGTGGTACTTGCGATTACAGGTGCAGAGGCACTGTACGCAGACATGGGGCACTTTGGCAAACCTGCTATTCGCATTGCATGGACAGGTTTAGTTTTGCCAGGATTAGCACTTAACTATTTAGGTCAAGGTGCTTTGCTGCTATCAACACCTGCCGCTGTTAGCAATCCGTTCTACTTATCCTTTCCGCAAGAGCTGCTTATTCCAGCCGTTATATTGGCAACCCTTGCCACCATTATTGCCTCACAAGCGGTAATTTCTGGTGCTTACTCTATTACTCGCCAAGCCATACAACTAGGCTTTTTACCTAGAATGCAAATTCTGCATACTTCTGCCAGTGAATCAGGCCAAATTTATATTCCCGCGATTAACTGGTTACTATTAATCGCAGTTGTCATCACCACAATCGCTTTTCAAAACTCTTCAGCAATTGCTGCCGCTTATGGCATCGCAGTCACTGGCACCATGCTCATTACCACCATTCTGACTTTTTTCGTGTTACGCCACAGTTGGAAATACCCATTATGGTTGGCCTTAGGTGCTACCAGCACATTCATTTTATTAGATTTAATGCTGCTGGCTTCATGCTCAGTCAAGTTTTTCAAAGGTGGCTGGTTCCCAGTGGCCTTGGGTATTGGGTTGGTTGTCATCATGTGGACATGGAAACAAGGCCGTGAAATTTTATTGCAGAATATTCATGAAAATGACCCAAAACTAGAGGACTTTGTGCGCATGATAGCGCGGGATAATAGTTCGGGGCAAAGAGCTAGAATCCAACGTACAGCCATATTTTTATGTGCCAACCAAGATACGGTACCACAGGCGCTGATGCACAACATCAAACACAATCAAGTGCTGCATCAAAATAATTTGATATTGACGGTAGCGTTTTTAGATGTGCCGACTGTGGAAAGTGAACAGCGCTTACACATCAAAGAAATCGGCTCTGGTTTCTGGCAAGTCAAATGTGATTATGGCTTTATGGAAACACCGAACGTACCTGAAGCATTAGAAGGTTGCAAGATTGACAACATAACGATAGACCCATTCAGCACCTCATATTTTGTCAGTCGAGAAACGGTGATTTCTGGGCCTGGCGGAAAAATGGCAAAATGGCGTGATAACTTGTTTGCGGTGATGTCGCGTAACGCAGGCAGCGTAGTGAGTTATTTCAACATCCCCAGCAACAGTGTGATTGAGCTAGGTTCTCGGGTGCATATCTAGGGTACAAATATAGTAACGCCTAGTTTAGTTTAGTCTTGCTTAGTATCGCGCGTGATTTGTGTATAGCTCATCACGCGGTTACGGCCACCATTTTTTGCGCCATACATGGCACTATCGGCAGTGGCTAACAAACCTTTAAAATCGTAACCCGCGCGTACCGAATCTGCCACGCCGATACTGACTGTGGTTTTTAGGTTCACATTTAACCCTAATTTAATGGGACTGGCCTCAATACCCGCGCGGATGCGCTCTGCCAAGCCTAATGCATCGCCCTCGGTGGTGTTCGGTAAAAATGCGCAGAACTCTTCGCCTCCGTAGCGGCCTAGCACATCACTCGAACGCAAAATACCACTGATGGTTTTGGCGATATGCCGCAACACATCGTCACCTAGCAAGTGGCCGTAAGTGTCGTTTACCTTTTTAAAGTAATCAATATCAATCAACAGCACCGCCATGCTCAAATTGATGCGCTTACAAATATCTTGCATCTTGACTGAGGCATCTTCTAGGCCACGTCTATTCAGCACACCCGTCAAGCTATCGATGGTGGCAATCGATTCTAAGTTACGATTAAGCTTGTAACTCAGCATCAGCACAAACAAACTGGAGATAAAAAACTGTGAAACCGCACCCAGCATAAAGGTATAGGCATTCACTGGCCAAGCGGCGAATGACTCAAACACTTCAACATCTACTTGCGAGGCATATGCTGCGCGACCTATCATAAGCACCGCCATCAGCAAATATAAACTAGAAGTAATCCAAAAAAAGTTACCTAAAATGCCCTCTTCGCGCGTAAAAGTCAGCCGCGCACAGTATAAATAGATGGCAGAAAAAATTACCGCCGCAAGGATGACCGCCATGCGGATATCGTGATTCATTAGCAGAAAATAGGTATCTATCAACGTAAGCAACACAAAAACGATGATGGGAATACGGTGATTAGGCAGTTGATCATTAAATGCTTGTATGCCATTAACATACAAGCCCAAACCCATGCCAATTAAAGCCATGCCGGGTAAAAATATCAGTCTTTCTACATCTAGCTGAATCAGCACCAGCACCATGCCCAACCCGATGACTAGGTTGCCTACCGCCCAATAGCCTGGGCCATGCACCTCTTTGTGATGCTTGCGTGTAATCGCCAACAGCATAGAAAGCATGAAGGTGAGCAGCATCGACATGAAAACAATCGTTTTTAAATCAAATTTAAGCATGGAAAATTGTCGCCAATTTATTATTCACTTATAAATTTTTGCTTGTAAATTTAGGGAAGTTAACCGCTTATACTTATTAAGCAGATACAATCATACTATAAACAGTTTGGCGCCCCTATTACCACAAAAATTTTGCGGTAATTTCCAGTAAAAAATTAGTTAAAAATAATCCTTCAAAGCATGTCCAATTAAAGTATGTTAAGTAGTCTAAATTCACCACAACGCGAAGCAGTCAAATATCTCGATGGTCCATTATTAGTGCTAGCAGGTGCTGGCAGTGGTAAAACGCGCGTCATCACACAAAAGATTAGTTATTTGATTGAAGAAGCTGGCTACAACCCCAAAGAAATTGCGGCCATTACCTTTACCAATAAAGCCGCACGCGAGATGCAAGAGCGCGTAAACAAACTAATGCAAGGCAAAAGTACCAAAGGATTGACTATCGCTACTTTTCACTCGCTGGGCTTGCAAATGCTGCGACAAGAGGCGGCTTTGCTGGGCTACAAACCCCAGTTTTCTATTTTGGATGCCAGTGACAGTTTCAAAATTCTGGCCGATATACTCGCCACCACAGATAAGCAACTATTACGCAAAACGCAATACCAAATCTCCCACTGGAAAAATGGTTTCATTAACCCAGACCAAGCTAAAGCGACGGCAGAGGAAGATTTAACGCATGCAGCCGCCAAGGTGTATCAACTGTATCAGCAAACCTTACGCGCCTATCAAGCGGTCGATTTTGATGACCTGATTAAGCTACCGGTTGAGCTTTTTACACAACACGAAGAAGCGCTGAATAAGTGGCAACGTAAATTGCAGTATTTGCTGATTGACGAATACCAAGATACCAATGCCTGCCAATATAAATTGGTCAAAATGCTGACAGGGGTGCGTGGCCAGTTTACTGCGGTGGGCGATGACGACCAAGCTATTTATGGCTGGCGCGGTGCCGATGTTGAGAATCTGCGCCAACTGACAGATGACTTTTCTAAATTAAAGGTCATTAAGCTGGAGCAAAATTATCGCTCTACGGTAAGAATCCTCAGAGCCGCCAACCAAGTCATCAGCAATAACCCCAAACTTTTCGAAAAGAAACTGTGGAGCGAGCTAGGCACTGGCGACATGATTCAGGTTTCTGCCCAGCAAAGCGAAGAAGCCGAAGCCGAAAGCGTGCTGATGAAGCTTCAAGCGCACAAATTTGAGCATCGCACACGGTTTTTGGATTACGCCATTTTGTATCGCGGCAACCATCAAGCGCGCGTGTTTGAGCAGCAATTGCGTAACCACAAAATCCCTTACACCATCTCTGGCGGGCAATCGTTTTTTGATAAAGCCGAAATTAAGGATTTGGTCAGTTACTTACGACTAGTGGCGAACGAAGATGACGACCCTGCGTTTATTCGCGCGGCCACTACGCCCAAAAAAGGCATTGGCAACACCACGCTTGAGCGATTAGGCGAATATGCCAGCGCGCATAAAATGTCACTGTTTGCAGCCGCGTTTGAGCAAAACTTTCAAGCAGAAATTGGCCAAAAGCAGCTGGATGACTTACTGAATTTTTGCCAATATATCCAAAAAATTCAAGCGCGTGCCGTGCGCGACCCTGCTGGTGAAGTGCTGAATGACTTATTAAACAGCATTCAATACGAAGCGTTTTTATACGATAGCGAAGAGCCGCGCGTAGCCGAAAGCAAGTGGGCGAATGTGCTGGAATTTATAGGCTGGCTGACTAAAAAAGGTGAGTCATCTACCGAATTTGGCAATGAAAATGATGGCAAAAACCTGCTAGAACTGACACAAATGGTGTCGCTGATGAGCATGCTGGAAGGCAGGGAAGATGGCGAACCCGATGCAGTAAAACTGTCTACCCTGCACGCCGCTAAAGGGCTGGAGTTTGGCCATGTGTTTTTAATTGGAGTGGAGGAAGGCATTCTGCCGCATCGCGAAAGCATCGATGCTGGAGCATTAGACCCAAGCAGAATCGAAGAAGAGCGGCGCCTGATGTATGTAGGCATCACCCGCGCGCAAAAAAGCCTCAATATCTCTTGGTGCAAAAAACGTAAACGCGCTGGCGAAATGCAAATGTGCGAGCCCAGCCGCTTTATTGCTGAGCTGCCAACTGCCGACGTGCGTCATTTTGGTAACCCGTTTAACGACCCTGAAGTAAGCAAAGATTTTGGTAAAGAGCGCATGGCAAATATTCGTGCCATGCTGGGTAAAACCAATTAAAAAAATAAAATCATTTATTATAAAACCATTAAATTAACATGCCCTGCAAGCCAATATCCATGGGGCCTGCAGGCTTGCCCAAAGCGGCATAAATAGCGTCTATTTTTAATTATGTTTAATGGCAATCATGGATAAAATTTAAATTGTTAAGCCCAGCCTTCCAAGGCGAAGGGATTAAGGAACTGGCGTCCCCACAGATATGCACGATCAACCTCACTGAGATCAGCCTCACAGCAAACCTTTTCCCATTGTCCACGAATTTTTTCAAGCTGAGAGTTGATGATTGCGCGCGCGCGCTCCTCTTCAAGCAAAAATTGCGGCGCGGCTTCTAGGCAAACTGCCAACTGACTAAACTTCTTCTGCCCAGTAATTAACATAGCTTGTGTAGCCTCGCCGCCTGTACGCCCTTGTGGGCAAATATCATAGGCAGGGGTTAATGTAAGCGCCTTGCCATCCCAAAAAGCTGCATGATTACGCGCATGGTCATCGGTATTTCCGGACAGTATGTTAAATACAATTCGTCCAAACAACTCTTCGAGCGTTTGAATAGGTTCTGAGAAACGGTGGCGGATCAATGTTGCCAATTCTTCATAGCTGGCATATCGCGCCTCTGTTTCATCTAGCTCCAGCATTGTCAGTGCTGATACTAATGCGCGACGTGTCCAACCACCTTCAACAGCGATACGATCAAATCGTTCAATCAAAAGAACATCTTTACCTAAAGCTTTAGTAAGCTTTACTGGCGCCACATTCAGGCCAACAATGGAAGCTAGCCGCATCGCAACAAACTCAGCCTTCACCACGTTGTAGAGATCATTGCTCGCTGAGAATTTAGCAATATATTTTTTATTGTCATTAATAATCAAAGCCTTCGGGCGTGCACCACCCAATGAGGTGCCGTGTTGAAGAGCCAGATCAAGCTCAGGTGAAAGTGGAACACCTTGCTCCACACGTTCCGCCGATTTCATTAACTCATCAAGCGTTGCATTTTGCCTCTCTCGCGCCACATATTTTGTTGCTGAATGTTGGAAATCCAATGCCCCTATGCGATCAGAGCCAGATTCCAAAAGGTAGGTCAATTCATCAAGTTCAATAGAAGCAGCATCTCGCCCTTTTAACCCTAATGTACGATTGATAATAACTCGCCGACCCCATGCATCAGGCGAGGCATCGCGGATGCAACTCGGCAATTGCATATTTTCACGCAAAGGAATTTCACCTGCTTGAAGAGGCAGTTCTGGTTCGTAAATAGCAATCGCACTCTTTCGAGCTAAATAGCTTTGCCCATAGTTAAATATCAGCCTTCCATCACGTTGCAGAGCGAGTCGTCCTGCGACTACTGGCTGACTTTCATTTGGTAGCCATATCCACAAATAGGCTTCGTCAGCACGATTATCAGAAGTCATCTTTTATTACCGTTCTTGTTTTATGAATGGCCTTGGGAAGTAAACGTAGTTTTTCCTCTTGCTCTTTTACGCTCATTGTAAAATTTTTACTGCTATCCGCATCAAAGAGAGGAACCCGAACAATCGCTGCAGCTTCAATAACTAGGCCAATTCCACAGCGCGGATCACCTTTTTCAATTCGTTGCATCATATCGCGCGAAATTCCAACGCGTTCAGCCAGTTCCTGAACGCTTAACCTGCGCTCAATACGATTGATGCGAATTAAGTTGCCGAGCATAGCCACCGCCTCCCGCGCATAGCGGGAGTAAGCGCGTACATTTGACCGTTGAGTTGTTATCATATCTAAAATCCTATTAACACAATTTCACTCTATCTAAAAAAGCTAGCAATGTCAATTATTGTATTACAAGTAAGTCATATTTATATATATGACGTTTATGTAAGTCAAATAGTGGCATAGACTGGTATAATTGGATGTGTTAATAGAGTTTACAGATA
This sequence comes from Pseudomonadota bacterium, assembly GCA_020053735.1. Classification (GTDB taxonomy): domain Bacteria; phylum Pseudomonadota; class Gammaproteobacteria; order Burkholderiales; family Methylophilaceae; genus Methylotenera_A. Next base: position 2,165 of record JAGVMP010000009.1, on the reverse strand, counting down.
AACCCGCAGCAAATGACATTTTGTTAAGATTTAGTTCTCAGTTTGCCCGCATCCGTGGCCCATCAAGGAACCAAAATTACTTCATCCAACGCCCAGTTTCACCATCTTGAACAGCCTAAGAGATTAAGAACGATATAATCCAGTTATCGGTTTTTTCTGAATTGGTTGCCAGTAATGGCCGGCCCCTGCGCCATCATCGAATATAGTTATGAATCCAGAGATATGAGCTTTTATCCTGCATATTAATTCACTGCGGTCCATAATCTGTTTAACAAACTAGTATCTTTCATTTTTTCAATCCACCACTTTAACCCCGCACCATTGTCTTCTGTGCGCCAAGCCACATAAAATGGTTCTGGCTGCCTAGGCTCTTCCACCTTTCTTTCAATGAGTAAACCATCTGCAATGGCTTGACGCGCGATTGGCTCTGGTAAAAAACCAAAACCTACACCTGCTAATTGAAATTCATATTTACTGCGCATATTGGGTAAAGCTAAGGTATTTTGGCCAAAAAGCAGGCCTACAGTCCTTGGCGGCATTTTTCGGACGGAATCGCTGACGCTAATGGCAAGGTGTTGGTTGAAATCAGACTTGCCCAACGGATGCTCAACATTGGCGAGTGGATGCTCTGGCGATACGGCGAACACGAACTTAACCGTGCCAATCTCATAAGCACTGTAGCCGCCGCCAGAAGGCCCTTCCCCAGCCGCACCAATGAGCAAATCAACGCGCCTATCCATCAGCGCTTCCCAAGTACCAGAGAGCGTTTCTTGAGAAAATCTGAGCCTAGTGAGATCTGCCACCGTGCAGAATCCAGTGATATCTTCAATTAATGCAGTGGGTGAAAATAATGAATCCATACCAATGGTTAGCTCAGTCTCCCAGCCTAAAGCGACGCGCCTGATGTATGTAGGCATTACCCGCGCGCAAAAAAGCCTCAACATCTCTTGGTGCAAAAAACGTAAACGCGCTGGCGAGATGCAAATGTGCGAGCCCAGCCGCTTTATTGCCGAGCTACCAACCGCCGATGTGCGCCATTTTGGCAACCCGTTTAACGACCCCGAAGTAAGCAAAGATTTTGGTAAAGCACGCATGGCGAATATTCGCGCCATGCTGAGTAAGGCTTAATTCTTTGGCATAGCTTAAATTGAATTATTTAAGCCAACCTGTTAATGTGATTCAGTATTTTGAATTTGTTGAAATTAGTCAGTAAACTCTAGTGAACTCAATTAATCTTCAGCTTGAACGGCTACGTAGACATTACGAAGCATCAGTGCGCACATACGATGAAGTTTCGTTGCTGGATCTATCAAATGCACTCCGTATTTGGACAGAAGTGAAAACCACTCTTCCTAAAAAATATCCAGGTTTTGATACAACTATAGCTTTTAAATCAGCGACACCAACAAAGCCCTTAATTCAGCAAGCACGTGGGCATAGATATGTGTTTGTTTTTATGGCTGATGGCGTAATCACTTATGCAGCAAACGGACACTTAGGCTCAACTCCATACCAAGAAGAAGATTTTTCGATGGCATGCAAAATTAAAGAAAATACCAATGGCTCTCTCGAGCTAAGTAATTTCTGTTGGGTTTCAGCTTTACTTGATGGTGAGAAATTAACTTCAAAATGGGCAAATGCAAATATTTCACGAGGGAATTATGCACAATGGATGGGAGCTGAGGTAGCCCGTCTCGGTTATATTGATGAGTCTGGAAATCTTACAAGTACCATGCTTTCTCGAGAAAATGTAATTAAGCGTGTCGCAAATATACTTCAAGGGTCGCATGCTTCGCCAGAGCAAACAGAGCTTGGACTGAAAAATCGACTAGATTCACCAGTTCTTGAGCTTATGAAATTCAAAATGGGAGGTTTACCAGTACCTTATTTCATTCTGCTAAAGACAGCTCAAGATATTCTTGAACTCGCTCCTAAACTCCTAGCCAAAACCAAGAATCATGAGGAGATTGCTACTTAAGCTTAGTATTGAGCTGCTACTTCTGCGCTTACCACCTTAAAGAACTTAATAACCGAATACCCAAAGGGGTCTACCCAAAGGGGTCAGCTTGAGCTAACCCTGATTTGACGGACACTTTTTAAAAGAGGACAGTATAGTCCAAACTTTAGGGAGTGTTTATGGGTAAAGAAATACAAGCAGTTAAAAG
>JAGVMP010000006.1 GCA_020053735.1 Pseudomonadota bacterium | reverse complement strand
TCAATCGTTGGGCTATTTAACGCCAGTGGAAATGGAAAATAGGTATTATGTACAACAATGTGCTTAATTCAGTGTGTCCGTCAAATGCGGGTTAGCTCAAATAATCATCATGTTTTTGGGCAATCCAAATGATAATTGATAATGCTCTCTGGCTTAATTTGGCAGTCGCCTTAGGTGTTGGCCTGCTTATTGGCACCGAGCGCGAGCGTAGCAAAGGTACTGGGCCAGAAAAATCACCCGCAGGCATTCGCACTTTTACCATCGCCTCACTACTAGGCGCAGTCAGCACCATGTTCAACTTTTGGTTGCTTGTCGTTTCAATATTCTGTGTGATGATTTTTATAGCGATTGCTTACTTTAATAAACAAGGTAAAGAACCAGGACTTACGACTGAAGTTACCCTGATATTTACGATGATTTTGGGTGGGCTAGCAATGAGCTCATCAGCTTTAGCTGCCGCACTAGCTGTCGTCGTAGCGATACTGCTTGCGGCTAAAGAGCCTATTCACGGCTTTGTGCTCGGTGTCGTCACCAAAGATGAATTGAATGATTTTCTCATTCTGGCAGCCGCAACGCTTATTATCTTGCCACTCGTGCCGAATCAAGCTATCGGACCATTTGAGGCCATCAACCCGCGCAATCTCTGGCTGATTGTTATATTGGTAATGACCATTAGCGCGCTGGGTCATCTTGCATTACGCTGGTTAGGTGGACGTATCGGCTTGCCTGTTGCTGGGTTGGTATCAGGCTTTATTTCTAGCATTGCAACAGTTGGCGCGATGGGTGCGCGCGCTAAAGAAACCCCGATCCTATTAAGCTCGGCCGTTGCAGGCGCAACGTTATCAAGCCTCGCTACTATTTTGCAGCTAGCCATGTTGCTCGCGGTAATCCACCCACCAACATTACAGGCACTTATGTGGCCTCTCGCTTTTGGTGGAGTTTCGATTGCGATTTATGGCTTGGTAGTGACCTTAAGTTCTCTCCAAAAGAGCGAGACAGAAATTAACAAACCCTCCAAAACATTTAGCGTAAAAACTGCGCTAATACTAGCAGCGGTTATCGCTGTTGCGCTAGTAGCATCCGCCGCCTTAAAAGCCTGGTTTGGTCAGGCAGGGCTTGTGGTCGCCTCAGGGGTGGCAGGTGTAGCAGACGTTCATGCCTCTGCCATTTCTGTAGCCTCTTTGGCAGCGGCAAGCAAACTAAGCCCAGAAAGCGCTGTGATACCAATTTTGGTCGCTTTTTCAGTCAACTCTGTTTCAAAAGCGGTAATGGCGGTTATCAGTGGCGGCAAAGATTTCTCATACAAAGTCATCTTGGGATTGATTGTGCAAGTTGCTGCCACTTGGGTCGGCTGGTGGCTGTTGTAAAAGAATGGTCCATTGTAGCCCAGTATCTACTGGGCATTCTCATAGGCGAATTCTTACAACAGTCTTACAAAAATATCAGACAAACGCCTATGCTATGTATTGGTGGATAATTATCTAATAGCGCTTAGGATATTTTTCCTAAACCATATTGGAGAAGCATCATGATTAACACAGATACGATTAAACCTGATATGCCTGTTGTATGTTCATTAGATGGTCAATTTGCAGAAGTAGATCATTTAGAAGGCGCTGACACGATTAAGCTTAAAAGAGATGAAAGTGGACAACATCACTATATTCCAGTGGATTGGGTAGTTTCAACTGCCGATGGTAAAGTTAAAGTAGACCGCCCAGGTGAAGAAGCGATGGAAGAATGGTCAACAACACCACTCAATTAAGAGTAATTCATTAATGTAAAAAGCCTAGTTAAATAACTAGGCTTTTTTATTGCCTACAAACTGCTTTTGATTTTAAATTCTCCTGATGCCATGCCGAGCAACGCAGACGAATCAGGAGTTTTCGGCGAGGACTGTCTGAGCGTAGCGAGTTCCACAGCCGCCTGATTTGTTGAGTAGGGCAAGGAAACCGAAGGTCATGGCATGGGATGTCGTTTACTTTGGTTACTTTTGGCGCCAAGGTCGCTGTGAAACAGCTGGTACTTGGCGGACATGCCCTTGCGGGTATGAACAAACAAAAGATAGTGACTTGCAGTCGGGCAACCTAACTTATTTATATTTTCACGTAGGTGTAAATACTTATGTTATTTGAATAAATTTAAATAGCTTTGGAATATAAATATTCTGCCTCGTTTACTACCTGTAATCTCTTTTAATATCCCAAAATTTTCCATGTCAACTATTAACTTATAAGCAGACGAGGCTGAAACCCCTGCTAACTCAGCCACTCTTGCTGCATCAATTAAAGGGTGCTGATAAAGATATTGCACAATTTTTTGAGCTTTAGCGGTTCTACTTCCTAAGGTTTGTATTTTTGCCTCAACTTCTTTTTGTAATTTAAGTATATTATCAAAAGCATTAATACTATTTTTTGCAGTCTCAATTACGCCAACTAGAAAGAACTTAAACCACTGCAAAATATCGTTTTTCTCTCTAACTCGGGTCAAGTTATCGTAGTAATGAACACGATTCCGCTCAAAAAAGTCTGATAAATATAATACAGGCCGTTTTAATAATCCCTTATTTACTAAATACAAAGTAATCAACAATCTTCCCACGCGCCCATTTCCATCTAAAAATGGATGAATAGTCTCAAACTGATAATGTACAAGCGCAATTTTTAGTAACTCAGGAAAGTGTTGTTGGTCATTATGAACAAAATGTTCAATATCACCCATCAAATCTTCTATTGAATGATGCACTGGTGGAATAAACACAGCATCGTTAATGCTAGCTCCTCCTATCCAATTTTGACTCAGTCTAAATTGGCCCGGCTGTTTATGCTTACCTCGTACACCTTGCATTAAAATCTGATGAGTTTCTTTCACTAATCTAGCAGAAAAGGGTAGTACTTTTAACTTATCAATCGCCTCATTCATTGCTTTCACATAGTTTTGTACCTCCTCCCAATCATCCCGCTTATCTAGGGCTACATCTTCTTTTTCAAGAAGTGCATCCTCCATATTCGTTTGAGTACCTTCTATTTTACTAGACTGAGTCGCCTCCTTAAGCACATGCATACTGATAAACAAATCAATATTGGGTATATATTCTGAGTACATATCTAGTTTACCTAGCTCACGATCGGCTTGCCCTAATAGCTGAATTAACTCCATATTATCCAGAGCCCAAGCTCTATCAATCAAACTTGGCTGAAAACTTTTATAATGTCCTTGTTGAACATAATTACCAGATTTGTAGTTTTTCATAATGACTATTTTTAATAAAATCTAAATTAAGAACTTTACTATTTTAGATTTTAACAAAAAACTAAAATAGTGCAATAGGCTATTTTAGTTTATTAGTATGTAAATAAACGTTTTTACTCAACCGTCACCGACTTAGCCAAATTCCTCGGCTTATCCACATCCGTCCCCTTTAACAACGCCGCATGGTAGGCCAACATCTGCACTGGGATAGTATGCAAAATAGGGGATAGCACGCCGACATGGCGTGGCGTGCGGATGACATGCACCCCTTCGGACTCAGTAAAGTGGCTATCGGCATCGGCAAACACAAATAGCTCTCCGCCACGCGCTTTTACCTCTTGCATATTCGATTTCACTTTTTCTAGTAGGGCATCGTTTGGCGCAATCACTACCACTGGCATATTGTTATCTACCAGCGCTAACGGGCCGTGTTTAAGCTCGCCTGCAGGATAAGCTTCGGCATGAATGTAAGAGATTTCTTTAAGCTTAAGCGCACCTTCTAACGCAATTGGGTAGTGCACACCACGGCCTAAAAAGAGTGCATGCTCTTTATCGGCAAAGCGTTTCGCCCATTCGCGAATTTGCGGCTCTAAATTTAGCGCAAACTGCACACTGCCTGCTAATTGGCGCAATGCGGTCAAGTGTTCTTGCTCTTGCGCAATACTTAATAAACCACGATGTTTGGCCAAGGTTGCTGCCAAAGTAAATAGCGCCACTAATTGTGTGGTGAAAGCTTTAGTAGAAGCCACGCCGATTTCTGCACCTGCGCGGGTATAAAAAACCAGCTGCGAAGCACGCGGAATGGCGCTCTCTTGCACATTGCAAATGGCCAAAGTTAAATGTTGGCCGAGTGATTTTGCATGTTTAAGCGCTTCCATGGTGTCGAGCGTTTCGCCCGATTGTGAAATGGTGACAATCAGCTGCTTGGGATTGGGCACCGATTGGCGATAGCGATATTCGCTGGCGATTTCTACATTGCAGGGCAATTTAGCGATGGATTCCAGCCAATATTTGGCGGTGAGCGCGGCATAATAGCTGGTGCCTGCGGCCAAAATCAATACGCTATCGATTTTGCTGAACACCTCACCAGCCGCCTTACCAAACAACTCCGATGAAAATTTATTATCGTCAATCAGCGCTTCGATGGTGTCTGTTAGCGCACGTGGTTGCTCGTGAATCTCTTTTTGCATAAAGTGCGCGTAAGGGCCAAGCTCTAAACTGGCTAGCGAAACGTCGCTCATGTGAATTTTGCGTGTTACTTCAACACCATCGTTACCAAAACCATCGCGTCCATAAATAATCACACCATCACGCCGAATATCTGCCACATCACCATCTTCCAGATAAATCACTTTACGGGTGACTGATAAAACCGCAGAAACATCAGATGCAATAAAATTTTCACCCTCGCCAAGACCCAATAACAACGGGCATCCCAGGCGTGCTGTAATCATATGCTCTGGCTCTTTCACCGAAACCACACCGATAGCGAATGCACCCGTCAGCTCGGCCATGGCTTTTTGTGTAGCAGCTAGCAAGTTCAAATCTTGATGATAATAGTGAATGAGATGCGCGATGACCTCGGTATCGGTTTGCGAAGTGAATTCATAACCCAGCTTTTTTAATCTGTCGCGTTGTTCATCGTGGTTTTCGATAATGCCGTTATGCACTACGGCAATTTCACCTTTTGAAACGTGTGGGTGCGCGTTGCTCTCAGTGACGCCGCCGTGCGTGGCCCAGCGCGTATGACCAATACCGACCATACCCGTTAAATTGGCATCAATTACTTTTTCTTGCATGGCTGCAACCCGCCCCACAGCCCGTACACGCTCTATGCCGTTGCTATTAAGTATCGCAACGCCTGCCGAATCGTAACCGCGATATTCTAAACGGCTAAGGCCTTCAATAAGGGTTGAAACCACGTTTCTACTGGCAACAGCACCGACAATACCGCACATATATTCTGGTCTTTCTTAATTAACTATTTTTAACTCTGGTTTTCAATCAGGCCTTTTAAGCTTTTGTGGCCGTTTCCAGCCCATAATTGATTTTTGATCTTTGGTACGGCAGAACGTGAGTGCATCTGCAGGCGCATCTTTGGTAATGGTCGAGCCTGCCGCAATTGTCGCGCGCTTGCCAATTGTGACTGGGGCGATAAGCTGCGTATCGGAACCAATAAACGCTTCGTCTTCGATAACAGTTTTAAATTTATTGGCGCCATCGTAATTACAAGTAATGGTGCCCGCACCAATATTTACATTTTTACCAATTGTAGCGTCACCCACATAACTTAAATGATTGATTTTACTGCCAACGTCAACTTGGGCATTTTTCAGTTCGACAAAATTACCCACATGCGTATCATTTTGTAGGATAGTCCCTGGTCGCAATCTTGCATATGGCCCAATACGGCTATTTTCGCCAATTTCGGCATCATCAATATGTGTAAAGGCTAAAATCTGCACATTGGCTTTTATTGTTGCATTTTTAATTACGCAATTGGCGCCTATTTTTACGTTGTCGCCTAAAGTTACATTGCCTTCGAACACACAATTCACGTCTATTTCACTATCACGGCCACAGCTTAAATTACCGCGCACATCTAAGCGGGCAGGATCTTTTAATGTAACGCCTTGTTGCATTAATTTATTGGCAGTGCGGATTTGATGCTCACGCTCGATTTGCGCTAAATCACCTTTTGAATTAATCCCCGTTACCGAAAACTCATCTTCTGTCATCTCAGCCACTACTGCAATATTCTGCCTTACTGCCAACGCGACAATATCGGTTAAATAATATTCGCCTTGCGCGTTATTATTTGTGAGTTCAGATAGCCAACTTGTTAAATACTGGTTGGGCATGGCCATGATGCCAGTGTTAACTTCTTGAATTTTTCGCTGCGCTTCAGTGGCATCTTTATGCTCTACAATCGCGGTCACCAATTGGTTATTTCGCACAATACGACCATAACCTGTGGGGTCTGCCTTTATAAATGACAAAATAGCCAGTTGATTATTGGCTTGTGCTATCAGGCCTTTACAAGCTTCAACATCCACCAAAGGTACATCGCCTAGCAAAATCAAGGTGTTAGCATCTACATCTAAATGTGGCAGTGCTTGCTGAACAGCATGTCCAGTGCCGAGTTGCTCGGCTTGATTCACCCAAATAATATTTTCGTGTAAAAAAGCCTCACGTACAATCTCGCCACCAAAGCCATACACCACTATGATCTTTTCTGGATTCAACGCTTTGGCGCATGCAATCACATGCCCCAAAATAGGCTTGCCACCAATTTTATGTAGCACTTTGGGTTGATTGGAATGCATGCGAGTGCCTTTACCAGCCGCAAGTATGACGATGTTTAAATTACTCATAATTTCCGTTGAATTTTTGTATGCAAACTAATAGTTAAAAGTATAACAAAAAAGGCAGCCGAGGCTGCCTTTTTGCACTGCACACAAATTAATGTGGTTTACGTAGTCTTTGAATCGCTTGAATCTGTGCCACCGCTTCAGCCAATTCACCCTGCGCTTTAGCGTAATCCATCTCACTTGTGCGGTTTTTCATAGCTTCTTCAGCTGCGGCTTTTGCTGCAATAGCTTTGGCTTCATCTAAATCGTGGCCGCGTACTGCTGTATCTGCCAACACTGTAATAATACCTGGCTGCACTTCTAACATGCCGCCAGAAATAAAAATCAGTGTTTCTTCTGCCACATCTGTTTGTTTAATGCGCAATGCACCTGGTTTGATGGTGGTAATCATCGGCGCATGATTTGGGTAGATACCCACTTCGCCCGCGCTAGCGGGCGCAACCACAAACTCGGCTTCACCTGAGAAGATGCTTGCTTCTGCACTGACCACATCAATATGAACTGTATTTGCCATCATTTATCCTTAAACTATTGTCTGTAAACTAACTACTAGTTTAAGGTTTTAGCTTTCTCTACAGCCTCTTCAATACCGCCCACCATATAGAACGCTTGCTCTGGTAAGTGATCGTATTCACCCGCAACAATTGCCTTGAAGCCTTTAATGGTTTCTTTTAAAGGTACGTATTTACCTGGTGAGCCAGTAAATACTTCAGCCACGTGGAACGGTTGTGACAAGAAACGTTGGATTTTACGTGCACGGCCTACCGCTAATTTGTCTTCTGGTGACAATTCATCCATACCCAAAATCGCGATAATGTCACGCAATTCTTTGTAGCGTTGCAATGTTTGTTGTACTGAGCGCGCCACAGCATAATGCTCTTCACCTACAACCAGCGGGTCTAATTGACGTGATGTTGAATCCAATGGGTCTACCGCTGGGTAAATACCTAAAGAAGCAATGTCACGTGACAACACAACAGTTGAGTCCAAATGTTGGAACGTTGTTGCTGGTGATGGATCGGTCAAGTCATCCGCAGGTACATAAACCGCTTGGATAGAAGTAATAGAGCCTGTTTTAGTTGAAGTAATACGCTCTTGTAAACGACCCATTTCATCAGCCAATGTTGGCTGATAACCTACCGCTGAAGGCATACGGCCTAACAATGCAGATACTTCAGTACCGGCCAATGTGTAACGGTAGATGTTATCTACGAAGAACAACACGTCACGACCTTCGTCACGGAATTTCTCCGCCATAGTCAAACCTGACAACGCTACGCGTAAGCGGTTGCCTGGTGGTTCGTTCATTTGACCGAACACCATCGCCACTTTTGATTCTTTCATGTCATCAAGCTTAATCACGCCAGCCTCTGCCATCTCGTGGTAGAAGTCGTTACCTTCACGCGTACGCTCACCTACACCTGCAAACACGGATAAACCGGAGTGCTGTTTAGCGATGTTGTTGATTAACTCAAGCATGTTAACGGTTTTACCTACACCCGCACCACCAAACAAGCCCACTTTGCCGCCTTTAGCAAACGGACAAACCAAGTCAATCACCTTGATACCTGTTTCTAACAAGTCTACTGAAGGAGAGAGTTCTTCGAATTTTGGCGCTTTTTGGTGAATTGAACGGCGCTCATCACAATCAATCGGGCCAACATCATCAATCGGCCGACCTAAAACATCCATAATACGGCCTAGCGTGCCAACGCCTACGGGCACAGTGATTTGTGAACCAGTAGATTTAAATGCAGTACCACGCGCAAGGCCATCTGATGAGCCCATCGCAATGGTGCGCACAATGCCGTCACCCAATTGCTGTTGCACTTCTAGCGTTAAACCAGCTTCAGCTTGTGAGCTAGCGTCATCGATAATCAAAGCATCAAACACTTTTGGCATTTGGTCGCGTGGAAATTCCACATCAACTACCGCGCCAATACACTGCACGACTCTGCCGATTTTTACTTGATCTACTTTTACTGCATTTGCTTTTGCCATCATTTTTTCCTAACTTCTATATTTAGTCAGATTTAATTAAATTCTTTATTAAGATACTGCTGCTGCCTATGCGATTTTGGTCTCTACATAACATTTGCGATGCAAATATTAGTATCGCCCAATCGCCTAGGATACCGCTGCAGCGCCTCCAACGATTTCTGAAATTTCTTTGGTAATTGCTGCTTGACGTGCTTTGTTATAAACCAATTTAAGCTCACCAATCACGTTCTTCGCGTTATCAGAGGCTGATTTCATCGCTACCATACGTGATGATTGCTCTGATGCCATATTTTCCGCCACTGCGTTATATACCAACGATTCCACATAGCGTGTCATCAGTTCATCAATCACCATTTGCGCGTCTGGCTCATAAATGTAATCCCAATGACCTTTAGCAATACCAATATGCACTGCGCTCTTAACCACGTCGCTAGGTGAGTGCAGCTCAACTTTGTCATGATGCGGATGTGCGCCTAGCTGCTCATCACTCAATGGCAACAATTGTTGCATCACTGGCTCTTGCTTCATGGTATTAATAAATTTGGTATAGCAGATATACAACTGGTCGATTTCTCCAGCTGCATAAGCATCCAACATCACTTTAATAGTGCCAATTAATTTTTCTAAATGTGGCACATCGCCCAAGCCAGTGATATGCGATTTAACTTCTGCGCCTACGCGCGTCATAAAGCTAAACCCTTTATTACCCATGGCACTAACCACGATTTTTTTGCCCTCTGCTTCCCAAGCTTTCATTTGGTTTACAGATAAACGCAGCATATTGGTGTTTAAACCACCGCATAGCCCTTTGTCTGAGCTTACAACAATCAAACCCACATTTTTTACAGCGTTACGCTTAAGCAAAAATGCGTGTTTATACTCCGTGTTGGCATGCGACATATGTGCAGCCACTTGGCGAATTTTTTCAGCATAGGGGCGGCTTGCGCGCATTCTATCTTGCGCTTTACGCATTTTAGATGCAGCCACCATTTCCATTGCCTTGGTGATCTTGCGCGTATTTTCAACGCTCTTAATCTTGGTTCTAATCTCTTTACTACCAGCCATTTTATTTGCCTAATGAGTAATTAATAAGCGCCATTAATAGGCATTTGTAGCTTTAAAGTCTTGAATTGCCGCTTCAACCGCTTTTTCGTTATCGCCAGCTAAGTCTTTGCTAGATTCGATACCTTCCATTAATTTAGCGTATTTAGAACCCATGAAACCGTGTAACGCACTTTCAAAAGCCAATACTTTATTGGTTGGCACATCATCAAAGTAGCCCTTGTTCGCAGCTAACAAAGTAATCGCCATTTTTGAAACGCTTAATGGTGCATATTGTGCTTGTTTCATCAACTCAGTAAACATACGACCGCGGTCTAACTGTTTACGTGTTGCTTCATCCAAATCTGAAGCGAACTGCGCAAACGCAGCCAATTCACGATATTGTGCTAATGCCAAACGTACGCCGCCACCCAATTTTTTGATGACTTTAGTTTGTGCAGCACCACCCACGCGAGATACTGAAATACCCGCGTTAATGGCTGGGCGAATACCAGCATTGAACAAGTCAGTTTCCAAGAAAATCTGACCATCTGTAATCGAAATCACATTAGTAGGAACGAATGCTGAAACGTCACCAGCTGCTGTTTCAATCACTGGCAATGCAGTCAATGAACCAGTTTTACCTTTAACTGCGCCGTTAGTGAATTTTTCAACATAATCTTCGTTTACACGCGCAGCACGCTCTAACAAACGTGAGTGAATGTAGAATACATCACCTGGATAAGCTTCACGGCCTGGTGGACGGCGTAATAGCAATGAAATTTGACGGTAAGCAATCGCTTGTTTGGTTAAGTCATCATAAACAATCAAAGCATCTTCACCGCGGTCACGGAAATATTCGCCCATGGTACAACCCGCATATGGTGCCAAGAATTGCAGTGCAGCTGAATCAGATGCTGCGGCAGCTACCACAATGGTGTAAGCCATCGCACCGTTTTCTTCAAGCTTACGTACCACGTTAGCAATCGTAGAAGCCTTTTGACCAATCGCGACATAAACGCAGGTCATATTTTGACCTTTTTGGTTAATAATCGCGTCTACTGCTACCGCGGTTTTACCTGTTTGACGATCGCCAATAATCAACTCACGTTGACCACGGCCAACCGGTACCATCGAGTCCACTGATTTCAAACCAGTTTGCACAGGCTGTGATACCGATTTACGGGCAATCACACCTGGTGCCACTTTTTCAATCTTATCCGTCATTTTTGCATTGACAGGACCTTTGCCATCAATTGGCTGACCTAATGCATTGACTACACGGCCGATTAACTCTGGGCCGACTGGCACTTCCAAAATACGACCCGTACACTTAACCGTGTCGCCTTCGGTAATGTGTTCGTAATCACCTAAAACCACTGCGCCGACAGAGTCGCGCTCTAGGTTTAAAGCAAGGCCAAACGTGTTGCCTGGGAACTCGATCATCTCGCCGGCCATTACGTTTGATAAGCCGTGAATACGCACAATACCATCAGTCACTGAAATTACCGTGCCTTGCGTACGCGCTTCTGCGGAAGTAGAAAAATTCTCTAATCTGCTTTTAATCAGTTCACTGATTTCTGATGTAGATAACTGCATTGTGGCTCCTAATGTTTTCTTTGCCTAAATTTTACTGTCTATGCCTATGCGGTAAGCGTGTAGGCTAAATTTTGTAACTGATTTTTGACGGACGCATCTATCACGGTATCGCCAACAATAATTTTAATGCCGCCAATAATTTCAGCATCTATCGAAACTGTGGCTTCAACTTTTTTACCGAATTTTTCTTCCAGGCGTTTTACCAAATCTTTAGTTTCTGCTGCGCTTAATTTTGAGGCGGCGATAATTTGTGCTTCTAACACACCTTCATCTTGCGCCTTAAGCTCTTCAAACGCACTGGTAATGGCTGGCAAAATCGATAAACGGCCATACTCAACCAACACCTTAATCAGGTTTTGTCCACCTTCATTAAGCTGATTGCCACACACTTTTAAAAAAGCGTCCTGCAAATCACTACTGAGCACTTTTGGGTTTTCAATGTAAGCCCGCATCTTCGCATCTGAAGCGACAGCTGCAGCAAGCCCCAACATTTCAGACCACTTGGCAAGCGATTTGCTCTCTTTACCAAGCTTGAAAGCAGCGACCGCATATGGCCTTGCGATGGTGGATATTTCAGCCATCAGTTATAGCTCCGCCGCGAGTTTAGAAAGCATGTCAGAATGTGCTTTTGCATCAATTTCTTTACGCAGAATTTTCTCAGCGCCTGCAACTGCCAAACTAGATACTTGCGCTCGTAAACCTTCTTTGGCACGGTTTAGTTCTTGATCAATCTCAGCCTTAGCGCCAGCCAAAATACGCTCACCTTCTTCTTTAGCGTTATCTTTAGCTTCATCAACGATTTGTGTTGCGCGTTTTTCTGCTTGACCAATAATTTCACTGGCTTTCTGTTTTGCTTCGTTTAAAGTGATTTCAGATGTTTTTGCTGCAACCTCTAAAGCACTTCTGCCTTCTGATGCTGCGGCCAAACCATCTGCAATTTCTTTTTGACGTGTTTCAATTGCATTTAATAATGGCGGCCAAACGTATTTAACCGTAAACCATATCAAGATTGCAAAGGCGACTGCTTGAGCAATTAATGTTAAGTTAATATTCATGTTGTTTCCAGATATTGGCTTTTAAATGAGCGGCATAGCACTAAATAAATAGTCACACCGCCAACTAGATAAATTATTAGCCTACAACCTTCGGTAAAACGCCTAATAATGGGTTAGCAAACGCGAACATCATCACAATACCTACTGCAATAATGAATGACGCATCGATAAGACCCAAAAGTAAGAATACTTTACCTTGTAATTCTGGAATCATTTCTGGCTGACGTGCTGCGCCTTCTAAAAAGCTAGAACACATAATGCCGATGCCGATACAAGCGCCTAATGCACCTAGACCAACCATAAGACCTAAACCAATTGCGGTGTAAGACTGAACCATTGCTATTGCTTCCATTTTGCTACCCTCTCAAGTGAAAATTATTACTATAAATTAAAACAAAAAACTACTACAAAAACGTGACTATCTGCTTCGCACGCTAGTGACTTTCATGTGCCATGGACAAGTAAACGACTGTCATCATCATAAAAATAAACGCTTGCAACGCGACAATTAAAATGTGGAATATTGCCCAGCCTGCACCCATAATTGCGCCAGCCGCTGCGCCCACAATACTACTAGCAGCCAACATACCTATTAACATAAAAATTACTTCGCCCGCATACATGTTGCCAAACAAGCGCAATGAATGTGACAGTGGCTTTGAAACATACTCAATCATGTTAAAAGCAAAGTTGGCTAAGAATAATAACGGGCTTGCTAACAAACCAATTGCGCCACCGATGCTCTTAGGTGCTTTAAAGCTTGGTGAGCCAAATGGTGAGCAAAATATTTCGTGTATCCAGCCACCCAAACCTTTAACTTTAATTGCAAAGAAAATCATTAAGATCCACACCGACAAAGCTAAAGCAAATGTAGTGTTGACATCAGAAGTGGGTACAGGACGCCAGTTTGTATGTGGGCCACCGATTAAACTCGCCGCACCAGCTACCCAATCAACGGGTAAAAAGTCCATTGCATTCATTACTAAAACCCACATGAACACCGTTAATGCAGCGGGGGCAATAAAAGCATGGCGGTTGCCATGGAAAATATTCTTAACTTGATCATCAATAAAGCCGAAGACTAATTCGACGAATGCTTGTGCTTTACTTGGCACACCTGACTGCGCTTTGCGCGCCACAGACCAAATTAAAAGCATTACCACTAAACCCAGCACAACGGATGTGATAAAAGTATCCACATGAAGCGTCCAAAAACCTTGCAGGTCAGTATTGCCTTTAATGCCTTGCGCGTTAAAGGTCAAATGATGCTGAATATATTCAGTAGGCGTTAATGCTTTTTCTGCGTGCTCAGTTGCCATATTAATAAGGATGTCCAGTAAATTTAAACTTTGGTTATATTTAATTCGTTATCACGAACTTTAATTATATTTTTATATCTGCTTTGTTCAGTTTGCCAATCGCCGCGCCCGAAATCAGCGCCGCCGCCGCTACGCCCGCCAACAAAGCAGGTGGAACAAGTTGCTTGTAGAACTTAAATACAAAAAACAATACCGCAATAATGATTAATATCTTAAGGGCCTCTGCCTTTAACAAATTAAACAGTGCCCCTGATGGCGTTTTAACTTCACGATTTGCAATTTTTGTTGCAAAAAATGCGGCAAACATCACCGAAAACCCACCGATAAACCCTGAAACCCCAGCATTAAAACCAAAAAGCACCAGTGCGCCGATTGTGATCAACGCTGTTACAACCATTTGCAAACGCAACATTTTGCTGAAAATCGCGGTCGATATTGTATTTTTCATCACAATTATTATGTTTTTAAAGATGCAGTACTCTTTAAAATTTGGCTTATTAGCAGAGCCCGCGATTTTGAATTATTACGTAATTTTAGTCAAGCCCAATAAGCACTTAGCGGGATATTTTTTTAATAATCTCATCAAGCTGGTCTAAGTTAGCATAATTAATTTTTAGCGTACCCGAGCCGTTTGCATTTGCAGAAATACTCACGCTTGCACCAATTTTTTCACTTAGGTTGTTTTGTAAAGCTAAAACGTCACGATTGACACTGGTTTTGTGTGGCTTTGCCTGTGCTTCTGCACCCAATTTTTTAACTAAATTTTCTACATCGCGCACTGACAACTGTTGTTGCACAACTTTATTAGCCAACATAATTTGCTGAGCTGCATCCAAACCAATCAGGGCACGGGCATGGCCCATATCTAATTTATTGTGCATCAGCAAATCTTGCACGGCATGCGTTAAAGTGAGCAAACGCAATATATTCGAAACTGCTGTGCGCGAACGACCCACCGCGTCAGCAGCTTTTTCATGCGTCATGGCAAACTCATCGATTAAGCGTTTAATGCCTTGCGCTTCTTCTAGTGGATTTAAATTTTCGCGCTGAATATTCTCAATTAAGGCCATTGCCAGCGCAGAGTCATCTGCAATTTCGCGTACCAGTACTGGCACTTGCGACAGACCAGCAATTTGGCTGGCGCGCCAACGACGCTCGCCCGCGATAATTTCAAATTTATCTACGCCAACTTCACGCACCAAAATAGGCTGCATAATACCTTGGTTTTTTATCGAATCCGCAAGCGTTTGCAAAGCGGCGTCATCCATGTAGCTTCGCGGCTGGTATTTGCCTGGCTGCAACTGTGTCACGTTGAGCATGCGCTGTGCACCTTCTACATCAACCGCCTCTTCGTCGTTTGCCAATAATGCATCTAAGCCTCGCCCCAAACCTTTTGGTTTAACCATGCTTATTATCCTTAACTATCTGATTTATAAGTATTATTTCTTTTGCTAACTCTAAATAAGACTGTGCACCACGCGATGCCTTATCGTAAATAAGCGCGGGTAGGCCATAGCTAGGCGCCTCTGCCAAACGTATATTGCGCGGAATGACGGTTTTATAAACTTTATCGCCAAAATGACTAACCAACTGCGCCGATACTTGTTGTGCAAGCATATTGCGATTATCAAACATAGTGCGCAGTAAACCTTCTATTTCCAACTTGGCGTTTAAATTAACACGCACTTTTTTGATGGTATTGACTAAATCAGATAAGCCTTCCAGCGCATAATATTCGCACTGCATCGGAATCATCACGCTGTCGGCTGCGGTGAGCGCATTCACCGTCACCAAATTGAGGGCAGGGGGGCAATCAAGCAATATGTAGTCATATTTTTGCTCCAGATTATTTAGTGCCTGTTTTAAGCGCGTCTCGCGTGCCAACTCATTCACCAACTCCACCTCGGCGCCCGCCAACTCTCGGTTAGATGGCGCCACGTGATAGCCGCCTTTTTCACTACTTACAATCACTTCGTTCAACGTTTTTTTGCCGATCAGCACATGATAAATACTATGTTTTAAGTGCGCCTTGTCTACGCCACTACCTGTGCTGGCATTGCCTTGTGGATCCAAGTCTACCAACAGCACTTTTTTATAATTAGCGGCTAAACTTGCAGCTAAATTGACGCAAGTGGTCGTTTTGCCCACGCCGCCTTTTTGGTTAGTAATTGCTAGTATTTTCATTCATTATTCTCTAAAACTACCAAATGTCTTTCAGCACCTAAACCCGCCACCGTTAGCGGAATAATTTTTTGTACTTTTATGTTTAAACTTACAAGCTCTACTGTATCCAACTCATGATGCGGCACTTGGCCTTTCATAGCTAGCCAATGGCCATTTTTTACCAACAAATTTTTGGTTAACTTAACAAACAATGCCAACTCTGAAAAAGCGCGCGAGATTATTACCTCAAAATTTTCTGCTGGTTTGAAACTTTCTACTCGCGCATGCACTACCTGCAAATTATCCAGCCCCAACTCACCTTTTACTTGACGCATAAAAATCGCTTTTTTCTGCACCGTATCAATTGTAGTCACTTGCAAACTTGGTAAACATATCGCCAACACAATACCTGGCAAGCCACCACCACTGCCCACATCCAGCAAATTCTTAGCCTTCACATGAGGCAGTACGCTTAGGCTGTCCAACAAATGTAATGTCACCATATCAAGCGGATTGCGTACTGCTGTCAGGTTATACACTTTGTTCCACTTTTGTAATAGCGCTAAATAAGCCAATAATTTCTGTTGAGTTTCTGCAGGAACATCCAACCCCATCTCTGCAATGCCTGCAGCCAACAGCGCTGCTTGCGTCATGCCGCCTCAATGTTTATCTGACCTGCCTGTTTTTTATATTTACGCTTTAAGTACACCAGCAACAATGAAATGGTAGCTGGTGTAATGCCCGAAACGCGGCTGGCTTGGCCAATGGTTTCAGGTTGATGCATGATTAACTTTTGTCGCGCCTCTATGCTTAATCCATGTATGTCAGCATAGTCGACATCGACCAACTTAACATTTTCACTGCCTATTTGTTTAGCAATCTCTTCTTGTTGGCGCGTGATGTAGCCCTGATACTTAGCTGCAATTTCTACTTGTTCTTTTACATCATCACTCAAAGTTTCCACAGCAAAATTTTCAGCATCTGACATCAAGCGCTGCAGCGCATCGTAGCTTACTTCTGGCCGGCGCAATAACTCAAACAAGCTATACTCATGATCAAGCGCTTTGCCTAATACTATCTCTTGTGTTTCACGTGAAACATCTTCTAGCGTTGGCTGTACAAATGTTTTTCTCAAACGTTCCTGCTCACGCACTACTGCCTCTTGTTTGCGACTAAAATGCGCCCAGCGCGCATCATCCACCAAACCCAATTCACGGCCTTTGGTGGTCAAGCGCATATCAGCATTATCTTCTCTTAGTTGTAAACGGTATTCGGCACGACTTGTAAACATGCGATAAGGCTCGGTCACGCCAGAAGTAATTAAATCATCTACCAATACGCCCAAATACGCCACGTCGCGAGCAGGGCACCAACTGTCCTTTTCTTGCACATAAAGCGCTGCATTTACGCCCGCCAACAAGCCTTGTGCTGCAGCCTCTTCATAACCTGTTGTCCCGTTAATTTGCCCCGCAAAAAATAAACCCTGAATGGCTTTGGTTTCCAAGCTACTTTTTAAAGCACGCGGGTCGTAGTAATCATATTCAATGGCATAGCCAGGGCGCAATATATATGCGCCTTCCAGGCCATTGATTGAGCGCACCAAGGATAGCTGAATATCAAATGGCAAGCTGGTAGAAATACCATTCGGATAAATTTCATTCGTTGTTAAGCCTTCTGGCTCTAGAAAAATTTGATGTGATTCCTTATCTGCAAAGCGATGAATTTTATCTTCTACACTCGGGCAGTAACGCGGCCCAACACCTTCAATAACGCCAGTGTACATAGGCGAGCGGTCTAAACCGCTGCGAATAATGTCATGCGTGCGCTCGTTGGTATGCGTAATCCAGCAAGGCATTTGCGCAGGATGCTGCACTGCATTGCCTAAAAATGAAAATACTGGCAAAGGGTTATCGCCTGGCTGTACTTGCATCACACTATAATTAATTGAGCGGCCATCGATGCGTGGCGGCGTACCAGTTTTTAAACGGCCTGCGGGTAAATTCAGCTCGCGCAATCGCGCGGCCAAACTGATTGATGGCGGGTCGCCTGCGCGGCCAGCACCATAATTTTGCAAACCCACATGAATCAAACCACCTAAAAACGTACCCGCGGTCAGCACCACACTTTTAGCACTGAAGCGCAAGCCGATCTGCGTCACCACACCAGCAACCCGTTCGCCATCTAAAATAATGTCATCAACCGCTTGCTGGAACAGCCACAAGTTCGGTTGGTTTTCTAAGCGCTTTCTGATAGCCGCCTTGTATAGCACACGGTCTGCCTGCGCCCGTGTAGCACGCACTGCTGGGCCTTTACTAGAATTTAAAATGCGAAATTGAATACCAGCTTCATCAGTCGCTGCTGCCATTGCGCCGCCCAGCGCATCGATTTCTTTAACTAAATGGCCCTTACCAATACCGCCGATACTAGGATTACATGACATTTGGCCAAGCGTTTCGATGCTGTGTGTTAGCAGCAAAGTTTTTTGCCCCATGCGCGCAGCCGCTAACGCAGCCTCGGTACCCGCATGGCCGCCGCCCACTACAATTACATCAAAAATACTAGGGTAGTTCATGGTTAAAATTCATCGCTTTAATCAAGTTTTAGCTAAAAAACGCTTAAATAACAAAGAGGTGAAAGTTTAACGCAATCTCGTGCTTAAGTCATTTAAAACTGAAATTTAGGCCGATGTTTCACGTGAAACACACCCTGCAAAACTTTACAGCCGCATGCTATTGACGAATAGGAGAAAACACGCCTATAGTAGTGTATACGCTGAAGTGTAAAGTAATCCAAACGTTTTATGCTTAACGTTGCTGCACAGTATCTAATTAATAATTTAAAATATTTAGGAGAAATACATGGCTGACTTACAAGAACATAAAGCAATCGCTGCAAAATACGCCACTAAAGTACATACCGCTGCACTTGATGGCTTAGCTAAAAATTATGCTTTGGTGCTTTCAAAAAATGATTCTCAGTATGTTGCTTGCGGTGACGATGGAGAAAAAGATACCATACGTACGAATTTCTTAAAGAAAAAACTAGCTTTAACTAATTCGGATGCAGATCTAAATGGGGCGATTGACGCTGTATGCGGAAAAATGAAGGATGATCGTTTTAAATCTCGCTTAGCTTTTTACTACTTATTGGCCGAGCATTTCAAAAAACTTGAAATGTTTGTTAAAAAATAACAATTATTCTCAAGCAAAAGGCGATATTATTATCGCCTTTTTTATTTGTATCTCTTTTACTTTCCAATGCAAAATTTGCTAAAGATTTCACCGAGTAAATCATCTGGTGTAAATTCTCCAGTAATGCTACTGAGTGCTTCTTGTGCTAAACGTAGCTCTTCGGCTATTAATTCCGATTGATGCATCATACTTTGCGCTTGCAGCAAATGCACATCCACTTGCTTTAGTGCAGTTAAATGGCGTGTGCGCGCCATGAAAATACCTTCTGCATTTTGCTCAAAACCTACAAGTTGTAATAAATGCAGCTTTAACAAATCAATACCATCGCCAGTTTTTGCGGAAAGATAAATATGCGTTTCATTGGTTTGTTGGACACTTTTGGCTGTCTCTTGGGTGGTATCGATTTTATTATGCACCCAAATTTTAGCAATTTCTTGCGGTAAGTGGCCTAAAATCGATTTTTCGTCGTCTCCAATACTATGAGCTGCATCAACCAATAATAATGCAACCTGCGCGTTTTCTAGCGCCCGATAAGTTCGAGCGATGCCAATTTTTTCCACCTCGTCGTCCGTGTCGCGCAAGCCCGCAGTATCTATGATATGCAATGGCAACCCATTGATTTGGATAGAGTTTTTAATCGCATCCCGCGTTGTCCCTGCGATTGGGGTCACTATAGCCACTTCTTCGCCACTTAATTGATTCATTAAGCTTGATTTACCAACATTAGGCTGACCAACTAACACCACTTGCATCCCTTCGCGCAATAAACTGCCTTGCTTGGCTTTAGAAAACACGGTTTTTAATTCTGCAATAATCTTGGCTAATTTTTCAGCGACGTTGCCTTGGGTAATAAAATCGATTTCTTCCTCAGGAAAATCTAAACACGCCTCAACGTACATGCGCAAATCAATCAGCTTGGTCAACACTGTGTTAATGCTATTTGAAAATTCGCCCAATAGGGATCGCATGGCACTTTGCGCAGCTTCCATAGTGGATGCATTAATCACATCTGCCACCGCCTCGGCTTGTGCTAAATCAATCTTGTCATTTAAATAAGCCCGACGGGTAAACTCACCTGGCTCTGCTTGGCGTGCGCCTAATTCAATACAACGCGCCAACAACATTTGCATTAAGGCGGTGCCGCCGTGCGCCTGCAGCTCCAGTACATCTTCACCAGTGTATGAATGAGGATTTTGGTAATAAATCGCAATGCCACGATCGATGAGTATATGGTTACTATCGTAAAAAGATAAATAGGCTGCGTAGCGTGGAGCAGGGCAGTGGCCCAGAATTTGATTGGCAATACTCTGACACAACGCGCCCGAAACCCGTACCACCCCGATACCACCCGCGCCACTTGCAGTGGCGATGGCGGCAATGGTTTCACCAGGTTTTAACATAAGCTATTTTTTTGCATTGCCTTTTTTAGCAAGCGCGGCAGCATGAATCGATTTATTCACATACCATTGTTGCCAAATAGATAAAATATTATTTACTAACCAATACAGCACCAAACCAGCGGGAAAGAAGAAAAAGAAAATGCTAAACACGATGGGCATAATCTTCATCACTTTAGCTTGAATCGGATCCGTTGGCGCTGGGTTCAGATGCGTTTGAATAATCATGGTAGCACCCATTAATATCGGCAGCAAACCAATGGGCATATTCAACCAAGGCAGTGTGCCGAATAGCGTATCGGGTGCTGATAAGTCTTGTATCCAGCCAAAAAATGGCGCATGGCGTAACTCAACCGAACCCAGCAACACCCAATACAGCGCGATAAACACTGGTATCTGAATCAGAATAGGCAAACAGCCCCCCATCGGATTAATTTTTTCAGTACGATACATCTCCATCATCGCTTGCTGCATTTTTTGTTTATCGTCGCCAAATTTTTCTTTCATACTTTGCAAACGCGGTGCAAGCTCACGCATCTGTGCCATCGATTTATAACTGGCCGCTGAAAGTGGATAAAATGCTGCTTTTATCAACACAGTGAGTAAAATAATCGCAATGCCCCAATTGTTTACCAACGAGTAAATTTTTGAAAGCACCCAAAATAAAGGTTCAGCTACTACAGTTAACCAACCGTAATCTACTGCATACTCCAAGCCTGGCGCGGCCGCTTTTAAATCTGCATGGGTTTGTGGGCCAGCAAATAATTTTGCGCCTACCTCAACTGTTGCACCCGGCGAAATGCTAGGGCTTGGTGTTACCACGCCAATTGAAAATAAATTATCAGATAACTGTTTGGTGTAAAACTCCCGCGTCTCTCCAGCCTTAGGAATCCAAGCGCTAGCAAAATAATGTTGCACTAATCCAATCCAACCATCTTTGCTGGTTTTAGAGAGGCTATCTTCTGCCATATCAGCAAAATTAATCTTGGTAAATTTGTCCGCCTCAGTATAAAAAGCGCCACCAGTAAAAGTAGGCATCATGGCGGAACCTTGATTCGATTCACTATCATGCACAACTTGGTAGTAAACCGATGTAGTTACTGGCGTTGCCCCACCGTTAACTATCTCGTAACTCACATCAATTAAATAGCTACCGCGATGAAAGGTATAAACCTTATCTACTGTAATACCATTTGTCTCGCCAGAGCCTTGCCAAGATAGCCGAACTTGTTGACTTTCATCGCCATCTGCCAAAGTATAACTACTGGCTGTGCTAGTAAATAAAGACTTATGGTTTGGTAAGCCTGCGCCAATTAAGCCGGTTTGTGCAACATAAGTCATTGGCTGCTGCGCATCATCCATCAACACAAAATTGCCGTTTTTAGCCTCTTCAGCGCGATGTTTATTTAATATCAAGCGACGTAAATCACCACCCATGGTGTCAATTTCGGCCGTAAACAAATCCGTATTTACTTTAATGCGCTGGCCTTGCTCGAGTTTAAAGGCAGCGTTATCAACTGTGGTGGTGTTACCTGTCGTTGTAGGGGGAGTCTGAACGCCTTGTTCTACCTGTTGCTGCGTAGTCCCTTGTTGAACGGAAGTGACTGGGAGATTTTTTTGCTGCCAAGCATCCCATAACATCATGATAGAAAATGAAAAAATGACAAATAAAACTAAACGGCGTGTATCCATATATTCTTCTGAGATAAATTTCTAATGTAAATTTCTGTTTAAATTATTTAGCTAAATAATACTTTAATTTGAAACATATTATTGTATTGGTGCTGATTATTTAGGTACTGGGTCGTGCCCGCCTGCATGCCATGGGTGACAGCGCAATACTCTTTTTGCTGTTAACCACAACCCCTTTGCCGAACCATGGATTTGCAAAGCATCAATCGCATACTGTGAGCAGGTTGGTGTAAAACGACATTGCTGACCAAAAAACGGACTCAACGCCAGTTGATAGCCTTTAACTAATGCCACTAAAATAATCGTCATAGTTTTTTGCACAAAGACTCAAATGCTTGCTTTATCTCTAAAAAGTCTGGTTTAGTAAACACCTTTTGCACCTGTATCACCAAATCCACGGCTGGCAACTGGTGTTGATTTAATCTAAACAATTCTCTAAGTACTCTACGCATATAATTGCGTTGCACAGCTAACTTAGCCGTTTTTTTTGCCACGATTAAACCCAAGCGCGCGCCTTTATTGTCACTCGGCCGATAGCGCATGACTAAGTGTTTATTCGCAATACGTTTGCGCAAATTAAAAACGGATGAAAAATCATCCGTTTTTACTAATTTGGCTTGTTTAGGTAATCTAAACTCCACCAATTATGTGCTCACTTAATTTAAGACCTAGGCCTTCTCAGCCTAAATTTTAAAGGCCTAAGCGTGCACGACCCTTAGCGCGACGAGCAGCAATCACTGCGCGGCCACCTTTAGTTTTCATGCGCACTAAAAATCCGTGTGTACGTGCACGACGTGTTTTAGATGGTTGATAAGTACGTTTCATTCATTTCTCCAACTTGCAAATGCTGCAAAGCCCGACATTAAACCCGATAACCCCCTATTTTGTCAATGTATATTTACTATTAAATATACTAAAATAAATATGGATTTGCCTGTGGATAAGTAGGATTAAACAGGCTAAAATAGTGAGCCTGTTAATGAGTAATTTTAACATTAAAAATATCGCTTATTAAGTTTTGATTAAAAATAAATCTTAATATAATCAATAATATAATAAAAAACACAGGGGTTCCCAGCAACAGATGGAAAACTTTTGGCCTATCTGCCTTAGTCGCTTTGAACAAGAGCTGTCTGCGCAACAATTTAATACTTGGATCAAGCCCTTACAGCTGGAGGTAAGTGATAACGCCATACGCCTACTTGCGCCTAATAAATTTGTTCAACAATGGGTCAAAGATCGTTTTTTAGGAAAAATTGAAACGATAGCCGCAGAACTATTACCACATAACACCCTAATTGAATTGGCCATTAGTGACAAAGTCGCTTTAAAAAAAACCACTACACAGAAGAATGTTGTCCAAAAACCCGCTAAAAATACCAGCTCATTACTCAATGGATTTGATGAAACTAAAATAACCTCCAGTGCTATTTTAAAAGATAGCACTAACAGGCGTGTTGGTGAGCGCAACTCAGGCCTTAACCCAAGTTTTAACTTTAATAATTATGTAACTGGTCGCGCTAACCAATTAGCACGTGCTGCCGCCATACAGGTCGCTGAAAACCCAGGGCAAGCCTATAATCCACTATTTATTTATGGTGGCGTGGGGCTTGGAAAAACCCATTTATTGCAAGCGATTGGCAACCAGCTCAAACAACAAGATCCCGAAGCCAAAATTCGTTATTTACACGCAGAGCGTTATGTGTCGGATGTGGTAAAAGCCTACGAAAATAAAGCATTTGATGAATTTAAACGGCAGTATCATTCACTTGATCTGTTGTTGATTGACGATATTCAATTTTTTGCAAAAAAAACGCGTACTCAAGAAGAGTTCTTTTATGCGTTTAACACCTTAATTGAAGAAAAAAAACAAATTGTCATTACCTGTGACACGTACCCAAAAGAGATTATTGATGTAGATGAGCGTTTACGTACCCGCTTTAGTTGGGGGCTTACCGTGGCGATTGAACCACCGGAGCTTGAAATGCGGGTGGCTATTTTACTTAAAAAAGCCGAAGAGTCAAAAATCAACCTGCATGAAGACGTGGCTTTTTTTGTGGCCAAGCAAATTCGTTCTAGTGTACGTGAACTAGAAGGCGCACTTAACCGCATTGTCGCCATGGCCAATTTTACTGGCCATGCGATTGATACTGCATTGGCAAAAGAAGCGCTGCGCGATTTAATCGCGGTGCGTGGTCGCCAAATTACCATTGAAAACATACAAAAAACGGTAGCGGATTATTACAAAATTAAAGTAAGTGAAATGCATAGCAAAAAACGCTCACGTAATTTTGCTCGACCTCGACAGGTTGCTATGAGTTTGGCAAGAGAGCTCACCAATCATAGTTTTCCAGAAATTGGTGAAGCATTTGGTAGCCGTCATCACACCACCGTCATGCATGCATGCGAAGAGATAGAGCAGTTAAGATTAAACGATCAATCCATTGCGCGGGATATTGGCTTTTTAACACAGGTAATTAGAGACTAAAAACTAAAAAAATTTGTGATTAAAGCTTGGTTAGATTGTGGATAGAATTTGCGTAAGACGTATTATTAAAACTATGTTATTTTTATGCACAAATTATGCACAGCTATAAAGGCACTTTATCACAACTTTAAATTTAAATAAGTTACTAATTTTATTAAGTAATTAAGTAGTATCAACAGAAAAAGCACACATTATTATTACTATTATTTTTAAATATATATTAAACAACTAATTAACCATTTAAAAACTATTAAAAAAAACAGGCAGAATTCATTTTTTGGAACTCACTATTATGCAAATTAAAATTAACCGCGAAGTGTTATTAAAACCTCTCACTAATGTGAGTAGTATTGTTGAACGTCGTCATACATTACCCATCCTTTCAAATTTATTGCTAGAAGCTAAAAATAGTAATATCCAACTTACAGCGACAGATTTAGAAATGCAAATTTCTTTAAATATTGAAAGTAAGTTTAGTGGTGAATTATCTACGACGATTTCTGCTAAAAAATTACTCGATATTTGCCGCTCATTGCCAGAGGCAGTGGATATAGACATGGCCAGTACCGACAGTCGCATCACGGTTAAAGCAGGTAAAAGTCGCTTTAACTTACAAACTTTGCCTGCAGCCGATTACCCAGTGATGACTAAAGTGGCAGATAGCAATACCAGTATTCAAATTAGCCAAATTGCACTAAAAAAACTACTTAAACAAGTTGAGTTTGCTATGGCGCAACAAGATATTCGCTATTATCTAAATGGCTTGTTATTAGAAGTAAACGAAAATAAATTGAATATAGTTGGCACCGATGGCCATCGTTTAAGTTTTACATCAACTACCTTGAATAAAAATTACGATAAAACCGAAGTCATTTTGCCGCGCAAAACAGTCGTCGAATTAATTAAATTACTGGACGATAGTGAAAATGAAGTTAATATTGAGTTGAATGCAGGTCAAGTTAATTTTGCGTTTAATGAGATTCGGCTAATCTCTAAAGTGATAGATGGTAAATTCCCAGACTATCATCGTGTAATCCCGGTTGGTCATCAAAACACCTTCAGTGTAAATCGCATGGCCGTGCTTACTGCGATGCAACGCGCTTCTATTTTATCGAATGAAAAATATCGTGGTATTCGTATGGTACTCAGCAACAACAATTTAAAACTGATTAGCACCAATACAGAGCAAGAAGAAGCCGAGGAAGAGTTGGAAATCGTTTATGCTAAAGATGCCTTGGATATTGGTTTTAACGTCACTTATTTAATTGATGTGTTGAATAATGTGAACGATGAAACAATCAATTTTTCGTTTGCCGATGCCAATAGCAGTTGCTTAATTACGGTGCCAAACGATGAAAACTACAAATACGTTGTGATGCCAATGCGTATATAAATTAAATATCTCGTTTCACGTGAAACGAAAATTAACTAAAAAGTATTAAACCTTAAAATAAATAGTAAAGAAACGATTATGGTAAAAGCCCCAGCACAACCCGAATACAACTCAGACAGCATTAAAATTTTAGAAGGCCTAGATGCCGTTCGTAAACGCCCGGGCATGTATATCGGCGACACGTCCGACGGCTCCGGTTTGCACCACATGGTGTTTGAGGTGCTGGACAACGCGATTGACGAGGCGCTGGCAGGACATTGTGACGATATTAAGGTCATCATCCACCCTGACAACAGTATAAGCGTCTCAGACAACGGGCGAGGCATTCCTACTGATGTTAAAGACGATGACAAACACGATCCAAAACGTTCTGCTGCAGAAATTGTAATGACAGAGTTGCATGCAGGCGGTAAATTTGATCAAAACTCTTATAAAGTTTCTGGCGGCTTGCATGGCGTTGGCGTCTCTGTGGTGAATGCGCTATCAGATTGGTTACGTTTAAAAATTTATCGCAAGGGTGAAGTACATCAAATGGAATTTCATCGTGGTGTCCCAGTGGCGCCATTGGTGCAAACAGGCAAAACCGATAAAAAAGGTACCGAAGTGCACTTTTTGGCCTCGGTTGAAACCTTTGTTTTGGTTGAATATCACTTTGAAATTTTGGCTAAACGCATTCGCGAGCTGTCATTTTTAAACTTCGGTGTCAAAATCGAGCTCATCGATCAACGCACGGGTAAAAGCGAAAACTTTGCGCATGCGGGTGGTATTAAAGGCTTTGTTGAATACATCAACCGTACCAAAACCGTGCTGCATCCAAAAACTTTTTATGCTAAAGGTGAAAAAGACGGCATGACCATCGAGGTGGCTATGCAATGGAATGATAGTTACAGCGAAACCGTACAATGTTTTACCAATAACATTCCGCAACGTGATGGCGGCACCCATTTAACTGGCTTGCGTACGGCCATGACACGTACATTGAATCAATATATTGAGCAAAGCGAGTTGGCTAAAAAAGCCAAAGTAGAAACCACAGGCGACGATATGCGTGAAGGCATTTGCTGTGTGCTTTCGGTAAAAGTACCAGACCCCAAGTTTTCATCACAGACTAAAGATAAACTGGTTTCCAGTGAAGTACAGCCGGTGGTTTCAGAAGTGGTTTCAGCCAAATTAGCCGACTTTTTAGCAGAAAACCCAGCCGATGCCAAAATCATCTGCGGCAAAATTGTGGATGCCGCGCGCGCGCGAAGCGGCGCGTAAGGCACGTGAAATCACCCGTCGCAAAGGCGTAATGGATACGCTGGGCTTACCTGGTAAGTTAGCAGACTGCCAAGAAAAAGACCCCGCTTTATGTGAGCTGTACCTAGTCGAAGGTGACTCTGCAGGCGGCTCCGCCAAACAAGGGCGCGACCGTAAAAACCAAGCCATTTTGCCGCTAAAAGGTAAAATTTTAAATGTCGAAAAAGCGCGTTTTGATAAATTATTAGGCAGCCAAGAAATCGCTACGTTGATTACAGCGCTGGGCACCAGCATAGGTAAAGACGACTTTAGCGTAGAAAAATTGCGCTATCACCGCATTATTATCATGACTGATGCGGACGTCGATGGCGCGCATATTCGTACACTGTTGCTCACTTTCTTCTATCGCCAAATGACCGAGCTGGTAGAGCGTGGCCACATTTATATTGCGCAACCGCCGTTGTATAAAGTGAAACAGGGTAAAGATGAACGCTATTTAAAAGACCAACAAGAGTTGGATATTTACTTGTTGAATTCTGCACTAAAAGGCGCTGAGCTAGATACTAAAACCAACGCAGGCGTGTTGGCGGGCGATGCGCTAAATGAAATCGCCAAGCAAATGGTGCTGACAGAAGCGGTGATTCGCCGCATTGCTGCGCTATACGATGAAAGCGTGCTGCGTGCGATTCAAGATGTGGGCGAAATTAATTTAAGTGATGAGGCGAATGCCAATAAAGTGGCTGAGCAATTACGTCCGATTTTAGGCGCCGTGGGTAGTGAGGTGCTGGTGGCGTTTGATGCAGAAACTAATACCTATCGCCTAGAGGTCAACAAATATGTGCATGGCAACTTGCAATGTTGTGTGATTGATGCGGAATTTTTAAGCAGTGGTGATTATCGCCAAATTTTAAAAGTATCTACCATGCTGCACGGCTTGGTTGGAGAGGGTGCTAGCGTTAAGCGCAACGATAAAGAACAAGCGGTAAGTACATTTAAACAAGCGCTGGATTGGCTGTTAGCGGAGGCCAGAAACACGCTGAATATTCAACGTTATAAAGGCTTGGGCGAGATGAACCCCTCGCAATTGTGGGAAACTACCATGGACCCACAAGTGCGTCGTTTACTCAAAGTGCAGATTGATGACGCGATTGCTGCCGATGAAATCTTTACCACCCTAATGGGCGACAATGTGGAGCCAAGGCGCGCGTTTATTGAAAGTAATGCTTTACGAGCGGGTAATTTGGATATTTGATTGTTTTGTAGAATTAAATTTTTGTTTACTTATTTTGTTAGGAGTTAAACATGGATGAAGAAATACAAAAGTTACAATTAAAAATTGCTAACGCACAAAGTGAGAGAGATGCTTGGAAAGATAAGCCAACCGAACACTTCAAAATGGCATCCATTATGGTTGAATCATTAGAAAAACAATTACAAAGCCTATTGTTAAAATCAAAGGAAATTAATGAAAAATAATATTCTTATTCAATCTACTAAGTTAGATGTTCAAAATCAAGCCAATTATTTCAAACATTAGCTTTTATGAAAACTTGCCCATTCTGTGCAGAGCCTGACCTACAAGATGAAGCCAAAGTGTGCAAACACTGTGGTAAAGACATAGTCGAGATTAACGAGTCCTTTTACAAAAAGCCCGTTGGTTGTGCCTCAACCCTTGGTATTTTGTTTGCTATAGTTGGAGTTTTTTATTGGCCGTTATGGATATTGGCAGTCTTGCTGTTTATTTTGGCAGCAGTAACTAAAAAGCCATCTTAAAACGTAATACATCAACTATAAAAATGATGCCTCTACAACCCCCATGGATATTGCCTCACAGGGCATTTTTTTATGTTTTAATTAAGCAGGTTTAAGTTAAAAATAAGCCTTAAAACATATGCCAAATCAAAGGTTGCATTGCATTTGTGCAATCTCTACAAAAATGTTGTCATGTGTTAAAGCATTTAGGCGATAATCATTAAAAATTTTAAGGATAGTCTATTTCATGTGTGATTACGCAACGCTAGTAAAAACTTTGCAGCAGTTTGCTGAGCAAGCAAAACATAAACCACTGACTTTAGGCGAGGCGCTAGATACTTTAGATGAGGCAGGTTATGCATTTATTGCGATTATTTTGGTGTTGCCATTCTTGCAGCCTCTGCCGCTGGGGCCCATCACGGTGCTAGGCGGTGTGGCTTTTGCCACTTTGGGTTGGCAGTTGTTTCGTGGTCATGAGTCACCGGTATTACCAGAAAAATTACGCGCGGTGGAATTCTCTGAAAATACTTGGCAAGTGTTGGTGAACGTTTGCCTTAAAATTCTTGGCTTTTGCAGAAAATTTACCAAGCCGCGCCATTTGACATTGGTAAATGGTAAGCGCGGACAAAAAGTTGGTGGCTTTATCTTGATGGCGGGCGGAGCTTTAATGGCTATTCCATTTGGCGTATTACCCCTTAACAATATGCTGCCAGGTTTAGCCATATTGTTTTATTGTATCGGCGAGCTGGAAGAAGATGGCTTGATGTTTTACATCGCGTTTTTTTGGTTAATTGTAACGGTCGTTTACTTTGGCGCCTTCTTTTTTATGCTGTGGTATTTTGGCAAAGAAGCGTTGGCAATGTTTCAATTTTAAATGCAATAGAGTTTAAAATAGATGCCCTGTAAGCCAATATCCATACGGCCTACAGGGCATCTATTTTTTGTTTAATGTGGTCGTTTTTAAGTTAAAAATCAACTTATATGCGTTGGACTATTGGGTGGTTTCCAATATCCAATCTATCATCGGTGCCCACTGCTCGACGTCTTGCGTAACCAGCGATGGGCGCATCTCAAATATGCTTAAACCTTGTTCGGCAGCTGTTACGTAAACTTGCGCATTGCGCAAATAAGTCAGCACCGGCAAATTGGTTTGCTCCATATACTCAGCTAGTTTTGCTGCTGCGTTGGTTCTGTAATTTACCCGCATTCCTACCAAGGCGACAAAAGTTTTGTTTTTGCGGACAGCCTTTTCTTCATTGAGTAAGTCTAAAAAATCTTGCGTGGCGCCAATATCAAATGCAGAGGGCTGCACTGGCACAAGAATACAATCAGCTTGTTTAACTGCATCAGATAGCTTTTCATCACGAAAACCACCTGGCGAATCAAAAATTGTCCATTCTGCTTTTGCGGTAGATTTTGCTTTAGAAGGAAGCCCCAGAATCGTGGGGAAAGCTTTTGGGCGCCTTTCTAGCCAACCTGTTGCAGATTGCTGACGGTCCAAGTCTGACAATATTACTCGATGATTTTGCGCAGCAAAATAGCCAGCAAGGTTGGTGGCAATGGTGGTTTTGCCACTGCCGCCTTTAGGATT
Source organism: Pseudomonadota bacterium (assembly GCA_020053735.1). GTDB lineage: Bacteria > Pseudomonadota > Gammaproteobacteria > Burkholderiales > Methylophilaceae > Methylotenera_A. The sequence continues at coordinate 65,476 of JAGVMP010000006.1, read as the reverse complement.
GGCAACTAGAATGTTTTTCATAGCGTATATTATGTATAAAAGTATTAGCTTAATAGTACGCCAAATTTAAAAACAGCAACACCTTATCTCACCATTAAAACTCCACCATTTCAAACTCTGCTTTACTTGCGCCGCACTCTGGGCACTTCCAATCGGCTGGCACATCTTCCCACGCCGTGCCAGCGGGAATGCCGTCTTCTGGCCAGCCCTTTTCTTCTTCGTAAATCAAGCCACACACGATACACATCCAAGTTTTCATTTTTATACCAGCCAACAATTAATCAGTTATGTTATGTGTTTGTCGCGCGTATAGCGCGTTGCTTACAAATTAAAAATCCCGACCTCGAATCTTTAATCGAGGCGGGCTTTTTATTTAGCTAACTTAAACACTTAAGCCTAGTGCTTTGGCAACGCCAGCGCCATAAGCTGGGTCGGCTTTGGTGCAGTTACTAATATGGCGTTTTTGAACCTCAAGCGAGGCACTACCCACTGAACGTGCGGTGTTATCAAACAACACTTGTTGCTGTGCTGGCGTCATCAAGCGGAACAAGTTGCCTGGTTGAGAGTAGTAATCTTCATCCACGCGGTGATTCCAATGGTTTGCCATGCCTTCAATAGCCAATGGCGGTTCGCTAAAATCTGGCTGTTCTTGCCATTCACCTTTACTATTAGGTTCGTATCCAATGGTTGCCCCTTGGTTGCCATCTACCCGCATGGCTCCGTCACGGTGATAGCTGTGAAATGGGCACTTAGGCGCGTTGACAGGGATTTGGTGATGATTCACGCCCAATCTGTAACGCTGTGCATCACCATATGAAAATAAGCGTGATTGCAACATTTTATCTGGCGAAAAGCTGATGCCAGGCACCACATTGGCTGGGTTAAACGCAAGCTGCTCAACCTCTGCAAAGTAGTTTTCAGGATTTCGGTTAAGCTCTAATACGCCAACTTCGATTAAAGGATAATCGCCATGGGGCCATACTTTGGTTAAGTCAAACGGGTTGAGGTGATAAGTACCCGCTTCATTCTCTGGCATTACCTGAATAAACATTTTCCAACGAGGAAAGTCTTTATTCTCAATACTCTCAAACAAATCACGTTGCGCACTTTCACGGTCACTACCTACCAATTCAGTCGCTTCAGCATCAGTCAGGTTCTGAATGCCTTGCTGAGTACGAAAGTGGAATTTAACCCAAGAACGTTTATTATCAGCGCTAATAAAGCTAAAGGTGTGGCTACCAAAACCGTGCATATGCCGATACGATTTAGGTAAACCGCGATCGCTCATTACAATCGTCACTTGATGCAATGCTTCAGGCAATAATGTCCAAAAATCCCAATTGTTTTCAGCACTGCGCATATTGGTTTTTGGGTCGCGTTTCACGGCATGATTTAAATCGGGAAATTTAAGCGGATCGCGCAAAAAGAATACCGGAGTGTTATTGCCAACCAAATCCCAGTTGCCTTCTTCAGTGTAAAACTTCATGGCAAAACCACGAATATCTCGCTCGGCATCTGCTGCACCACGTTCGCCAGCAACTGTAGAAAACCGTGTTATTAGCTCAGTTTTTTTACCAATCGCTGAGAATATTTTAGCGCGTGTATATTTTGTAATATCGTGTGTCACAGTAAATGTGCCATATGCAGCTGAACCTTTAGCGTGCATGCGGCGTTCTGGTATGACTTCACGATCGAAATGTGCAAGTTTTTCAAGATGCCAAATGTCCTGCAACAATACTGGCCCACGTGGGCCAGCGGTCATGGTGTTTTGGTTGTCGGGCACTGGTGCACCAGCGGCGGTAGTTAATCTTTTTTTCATCGTAAGCTTCTCCTCAAAATTTAGTGCCTAATTACTAGCAGCGAAATCTGCTAGCAGTTCAATCAGTATTTGGTTCGTTTTACCTAGTATGGTTTTTGTCATGCCACTCTCCTAATCAGGCATCACTCAAAAAGTAATTTTTTGCGATGCATAAAGGCTATTTTATGCATACACCTTCGATTTGCATAATTGTATGTTTTGATATATTTGATTAATTTTATTAATCAAAGTATGATAAAAAATAATGATGAATTAGAGTAATTGATGAGCCTAACCGAATTAAAATTTATCGTAGCAGTGGCGCAAGAACGCAACTTTAGGCGGGCAGCTGAAAAGTGCTTTGTGACTCAGCCAGCCTTGAGTTTAGCCATTAAAAAGTTAGAAGAAGAGTTAAAAGTCATCATCTTTGAACGTAGTAGGACTGATGTCTCCATGACAGAAATCGGTGCGCAAATTGTAGAGCAAGCATCACGCGTTTTAGAAGAAACCGCCCGCATCAAACAATTAGCAGAGTTGGGCAAAAATCAATTAAAAGGCCCATTAAAGTTAGGTTTGATCCATTCAATCGGACCTTACTTGTTGCCAGAAATTATCCCAATACTACGTAAAACCGCACCCGATATGCCGCTAGAGGTTGAAGAAAACTTGACCGCCAATTTAGAGAGTCAGCTTAAAAACGGCGTGTTAGATGTCGCCATTGTCGCATTGCCGTTCGATGTGGCTGGCTTGCAATATCGCGCGATGTATGACGAAGAGTTTGACGTGGTGGTCCCTAGCAACCACCATTGGGCGGCACGTAAACATATTAAACCTGAAGAGTTATCTGACGAAAAAGTGCTGCTGCTAAATAGTGGCCACTGCTTTAGTAACCAAGTCACACAAGCGTGCCCAGAATTATCGCGTAAGGGCGAGATTTTGCAGGGTAACTCACTAGAGACCATACGCAACATGGTGGCATCTAATTTAGGCATCACTGTGTTGCCGTGCTCGGCCACCGCAGCGCGCTACAATAACCCGCTCATCAAAGTGATTCCATTCGTTAGCCCCGCGCCAACTAGGCGTATTGCTATTGCCTGGCGTAAAAGCTTTGTTAGGCTAGAGGCGGTAGATAAAATTGCCGAAGCAATTAAAGCAATTAATTCAGATTATATGAAAGTGGTGAGTCATTAAATAAACTCTAGAAAAATAAAAGGCGTAGCCTACACTTGGCGCGCCAAATTAAAAAGGCGCACAAGGCGCCTTTTTAACTTAGAACAAGTAATTGTTCAACTTATTTATTCATAACATACATTGTTACTTCGAAACCGAAACGCATTTCAGTAGCAGCTGGTGTTGTCCACATAATAATTCTCCTGAGTAAATTAATAGGTACTACGCAATTTATGACTCACATAGTACAGATTCGTTGAAAGTAAAGCCTATGTGTTGTTATGAATAATGACTAATGAAAATCATGAGATAAGCTTAGTACACTACTAAAACGCGGTAACCAGCCACTGCTAAATCTTTTACATTAATGGCTAGATTGACTCGTACTTCTTCACGAGCACCTATGCCAAGTGCCGCATTGGTATTGGCTTTTAGGTACTCTCTAGGCTGAATAAGTCTTCTTAATACAGGTTGGTCATCGGTAGTTGTTAGTGTCAGCTCAATGTTGGGGTAGGCTTGCACATAGTTTGCATTATTAATGAGTAAACTCGTAAATTTAATCACGTGTTCATGATCTTCGTCCTCTTGCATGTCTGAATCATCAATGGAGAGTAAATCAAGATTTTTTGGCAGAGGTATTTCGCATTTTAGCGCTGCACAAGCTTGCATGAGCAGCGGTTTAAATTGTGGGTATTCTGCAGTGATTTGTGTGCGCATGGCATAAAGGCTTTGTAAGCCTGCCAACAATGCTAACAACAAGCAAAAAAATATCAGCCAATAATTGGTTTTTAGTTTGGGCTTGCCAAATCTTACATCGGGGTTTAAATCTTCAATCGTGATTGGCGTATGGAAAGGCTCTGCATCATAAGCTTCAACTATATCGGGGTTTGGATGGATAGTTGATTCATCAAAATAGGCATTTTGAATGGCTTGTTGCTGACTTGCATCCATTTCGCTGGCTTCAGTTGGCGATGAGGTCAAATCCTGTAAGCTAGGTACGTTTTCCAGCACATTGCTTAATACAGCATCAATAGGTTTTTCATCAAGCTGCTGCGTATCGATACTCAGGCTGGCATTATATTCAGCCGTACTTTGAATATCATCAGAAACTTCAGTAAGTCTATTTTTTGCGTTAAAAATATGCTCACAATTACCACACTGCACCTTGCCGCGGTGTGCCTTTAAGTGTTCTTTGGTGAGCAAAAACTGGGTTTCGCAAGCGGGGCAGGCGGTGATGTAATTCATCGTTTGGTGCCTGTTAGCAATATCCAAGCGTCTTTTTGTATGGGTACATCCATATTAAACCATTCGCTATAGCGTGCAATCAACAATTCATGTTGTTCTTGTAATATACCCGATAATGCCAATTTACCGCCTGTTTTGCAATACTTGGCCAGTGCGGGTGCCAGTACCATCAGTGCGCTGGATAAAATATTCGCTACTACAACGTCAAACATTTGATGACTAAAACTGTCGGCATCAAAAAAATCAACACTTACCTGGTTTTGCTGCGCATTATAATTGCTGGCAATAATAGCCTGCGTGTCAATATCTACGCCTACTACACGCATCGCACCTAATTTTTTTGCGGCAATGGCTAAAATGCCAGATCCACAACCGTAATCTAACATGGATTGATTGGCTAACTTTTGCTTAGTAAGCCATTCTAAACACAGGCCAGTCGTTGGGTGGCTGCCCGTGCCAAACGCCAAGCCAGGGTCTAGCACAATGTTAATTGCATCTGGGCTTGGGGCGTCATGCCAGCTGGGCACAATCCATAATTTATCGTTAATTTTAATTGGGTCGAATTGCGCTTGTGTGGCACGCACCCAATCTTGCTCGGCGATAGTTTCAGTGCTGTGTTTGAAGCTAGCAATACCAGTTGCTTGACATAAAGTACTAATAACGGCTTCTACGTCAGCAGTTTCATCAAACATGGCCGTTACAATATTGTGTTGCCAAATTCCGGGTGGCGGGTAATGAATGTCGCGGCTGCTGGGCTCGCCAAAAATCGCTTGCTCGGCTGGCGTTTCAGCATTGGCGTCTTCGATGCTGGCTGACAACGCACCAATATCCATCAGGGCATCGCTGATGGCATCGGCAGTTTGCTCAGTCGCTTCAATTTTAAGTAACAGCCAAGCCATTACTTGTTGTGGCCAATGCCTAACTTCTGCTCTAAATAATGAATACTGGTGCCACCTAAATGAAAAGCCGCATCCGCCATTAAATCTGCATGCAGTGGAATGTTGGTTTTAATGCCATCAATCATCATTTCTGAGAGCGCAATGCGCATGCGTGCAATCGCTTGCTCGCGCGTAGCCCCATAAGTAATGAGTTTACCTATCATCGAATCGTAATTAGACGGCACGGTGTAGCCAGAATAAGCATGCGTATCAATACGCACACCTGGTCCGCCGGGCATGTGGAAAGTGCTAATTTTGCCAGGAGAAGGCACGAAATTATACGGGTCTTCGGCGTTAATGCGACATTCTATAGCGTGACCGCGCAGCACTATATCTTTTTGACGGAATTTTAACTTTTCACCATTCGCCACAAAAATTTGCTGCTGCACTAAGTCTAGCCCAGTAATCATTTCTGTTACAGTGTGTTCAACTTGAAGGCGGGTGTTCATTTCAATAAAGTAAAACTCGCCATTTTCATATAAAAATTCGAATGTACCTGCACCACGATATTTAATTTTGCGGCAAGCCTCTGCACAACGCTCCCCAATTTTGTCGCGTACTCTTGTACTCAATAACGGCGATGGGGCCTCTTCAATAATTTTTTGATGGCGACGTTGCATCGAACAATCGCGGTCTCCTAAGTAGACTGCATTGCCATGTTGGTCAGCTAATATTTGAATTTCGATATGGCGTGGATTTTCTAGAAACTTCTCCATATACACCATCGGGTTACCAAATGCCGCTTGCGCCTCCGCCTTGGTCATGGCTACGGCGTTAACTAACGCAGCTTCGGTATGCACCACGCGCATGCCGCGCCCGCCGCCGCCGCCAGCTGCTTTAATAATTACTGGGTAGCCTACGCGTTTTGCGGTTTTAATAATTTCCGCAGGGTCATCTGGTAGCGCGCCTTCAGAGCCAGGCACACAAGGTACACCGGCTTTTTTCATGGCATCTTTGGCGGATACTTTATCACCCATCAGGCGAATGGTTTCGGCACGAGGCCCAATAAACACAAAGCCACTTTGCTCAACACGCTCGGCAAAATCGGCATTTTCAGATAAAAATCCGTAGCCTGGGTGAATCGCTTGTGCGTCCGTTACCTCAGCCGCACTGATAACTGCGGGAATATTTAAATAGCTTAAATTAGAGGCTGCTGGGCCTATGCAAACAGATTCATCGGCGAGCTTTACATATTTAGCCTCTTTATCGGCCTCGGAATGTACAGCAACGGTTTTAATGCCAAGCTCACGGCAAGCGCGTTGAACCCTAAGCGCGATCTCGCCTCTATTTGCGATGAGTATTTTTTCAAACATGCTTAGCCAATCACACTTAATTAATTATAAACAGCGGTTCGCCGTATTCAACCGGTTGGCCATTTTCAACAAGGATTTTTTTAATTTCGCCCGCAAAGTCACATTCAATTTCGTTAAGCAGCTTCATGGCTTCGATAATACATAAAGTTTCGCCAACTGCTACTTTGCTGCCTACATCCACAAAGGCTTTTGCATCGGGTGATGATGAGCGATAGAAGGTGCCTACCATTGGCGATTTCACGACATGGCCTTCCACTTCGGCCACCACTGGTGCGGTAGCAACTGGTACTGGCGTGGCATGGCTTGCTGGCATCGGCGTAGTTTGTGGTGCAGCCATATAATGTGTAACAGGTGCAGAACTTGGCATTAGGGCGCGGCTAATGCGCACTTTTTCTTCGCCTTCTGTCAGTTCCAGTTCAGAAATGCCAGACTCTTCGACCAAATCAATGAGTTTTTTAAGTTTACGTAAGTCCATAATAACCTCTATATATTTGTTTGCTTAATTATTGGTTAAGTTTGTGAATTGCAAATTGTAGTGCCGCGTTGTAACCTTCGGCCCCCAAGCCGCTGATAACACCTACTGCAATATCACTAAAATAAGAATGATGCCTAAAGCTTTCGCGTGCATATACGTTAGATAAATGCACTTCGATAAATGGAATGTTCACGGCAGAAATAGCATCGCGAATAGAAACTGAAGTATGCGTAAAAGCAGCTGGGTTGATGATAATAAAATCGACTTTATGGTTTGCTGATGAAGGACTGGCTAAAGATTGAATTTTAGCGACGATTTCCGCTTCAGCATTGCTTTGATATGCCTCAAGCGTAATACCCGCTTGTTTGGCTTGGGCAAGCAAGCTGTTGTTAATATCTGCCAACGTAGCATTACCGTAATGCGCAGGTTCGCGCATGCCCAGCAAATTTAAGTTGGGGCCATGCACCACTAATACCGACTTAGTGACCATCACAAACCCCTTTAACTTGCCTTTTTATATGTTTTTTGTACAACTTCATAAACGCGAGTTTGCCGAAGTTGTGCGTTTTTGTCCAGCAAATTCACTGAAATTGGGCGAAGTTGTAGAGGTAACAAGGCTTAAGTATTTGAATACAAAGCTAAACTATTTTGCGGTCAATGTTTTTGATTTATTTTGCTATGAGGGTAACCAGTGTTTTTTCTAACAAGGCTTTACTGATACGGCCAAAGTAAGTTTTGACCACGCTGCCGTCGGCATTAATAATGACGGTAAATGGTAGTACGCTTTTATCGTTTCCAAGATTGCTGGCGATTTCCATGCCTTGCATCTCGGCTGCAAATAGTGGGTAGCTTACTTTAGTGTCTTTCACAAACTCACTAATTGCTGCCACGTCGTCTACGGCTATGCCCAGCACCACGACATTTTTATCTTTGTTGGCATCGTGTAGCGCCGAAAGTTCTGGCATTTCTTCGCGGCACGGCTCGCACCAAGTCGCCCAAAAATTGAGCACCACTGTTTTACCTGCATATTGCTGCAGGCTTTGTGGTTTGCCGTTTTCGTCAGGAAATGTCGCGGCAAATAATGGTTGGGTAGATTTACTGTTGCCATGCCCACTATACCCGCTGTTAAAAAAATATTGAAAACCAAAGCCAATCGAGGCAAGTAGTATTAGTGAAATGAGGATGGCATTGATTTTGTTAGATGTCATTTTATTCGCCATTATTGCGTTACCTGTTGGTTGAAAACTTGGTTCAATATTTTTGTAAAGTCTTCTGCACTTTTGTAGCCGATAACACGGCTTTTAATTTCATTGCCTGCCGCATCAAAAAAGATGATGCCAGGTGGGCCAAATAAATTAAAACGTTTGAGTAGTGCTTGGTCATCCGCATTGTTTTCGGTGACATCAGCCTGCAATAACACTACATCTTTAAGCGTAGCTTGTACTTGCGCATCGCTAAAAGTGAATTTTTCCATTTCTTTGCACGAGGTGCACCAATCCGCATAAAAATCGAGCATCACGGTTTTGCCCTTGCCATTTTTAATTGCCGCGTCTAGTTCCGTCACGCTTTTGACCCGCTGAAAAGGCAGGTGCGATGTGGCTTCTAGGCCAAGTACTTTGTCCAGTACTTTATTGGCAGGCTGGGTAATCGCATTCGGTAATATTGGCCATACAAGGTAGGCTGCCATTACCAGCATTAGCACGCCAAATAGGTTGCGCACTATCGTCATCCAAGCACCAGCTTTGGGTAACAGGCTACCAGCCGAGGCGCCAATCAGCAACAATGGAACGCCCATGCCGATAGCGAGCGCAAATAACCCAACACCACCCAGCAACACATTATGCGTTTGACCGATGTAAATCAGCGCACCCGCCAAAGGCGCCGCCACACATGGGCTCACAATGAGCGCAGAAATAACACCCATAATAAATACGCCTAAAAATTCGCCGCCTTTGAGTTTTTGACTAACTCCTAAAATTTTATTTTCAAGCGCGCTGGGCAATTTAAGCTCATAAAAGCCAAACATGGAGAACGCCAATGCTACAAATAGTAATGCTGTCAGCGCTAATATCCACGGGCTTTGTAGGCTTTGCGAAATTAAACTACCAGAAAGCCCCGCCGCCACGCCTGCCAAGGTGTAGCTGAGCGCCATACCCAATACATAAGCCACCGATAAGCCAAACGCATGCAGCTTGCAAGGTTTACTTTGTTTAGCTTGGCTACCAACAATAATGCTGGATAAAATTGGGATCATTGGTAACACGCAAGGTGTAAACGACAGTAGCAAGCCCGCCACAAAAAAGCCTGCGATGATCAGCCACAAATTGCCGCTTTTAAGTGCAGTAGTGACTTTGTCATCGTTATTTTCGCTCGAGCCCATAACAGCATCGCCAGAAGCCGCTCCAATATTGCCCGCTGGCGATACTTCATTAAAGGCGATATCAAAGTCTTTGGTTTGTGGCGCGTAACACAGGCCTTTTTCGCTACAACCTTGGTGGCGTGCTTTAATTTTTACGTTGTCAGTTACATTGCTTAAAATAATATTTGCGGAAAAATCGTGGTGATACACCTCTTGCTTGCCAAAATTCGGGTCATCTTTCATGTCGCCTTTTGGCAGCTCTATATTGACAATTTTTGCTGTTGAATCTGGCGCCAATACAAATTTGATGCGCTCTTTATAAAGATAATAACCAGGTTGAATTTTAAAATTTGCACTTAAACTATTGGCGTCTTTTTGCACAATGTCTAGCTTAAAGGCGTCATCGGGCGATAAAAATTCTTCCTCTTCTATGGAGTCGGTAAATAAACTGGCGCCTTTACTAGATTCAGCCGCATGCAACGTTTGCATGCTAACGCAGGTCAATAAAATGAAAATAAGGTTTAAAATAGGTTTCATAAGTTTTTAGTTGCGCGCCTTAACACGCAAAAATAAGTTGCAATAACGATTTTTGCCCCAACTAAGAGAATATATAGCTAAGAGAGTTCCAAGTAGAAAGAGATTTAAGTGATGCGTTTTCTAATTATGTTAATTTTACTCGCTTTTCCATTTGTCGAGATATTTCTGCTGATACAACTTGGCGAAGAATACGGTTGGTGGCTGCTGTTATACTTAGTCGTGATTGGCTCCTTAGGCTTACAACTCATTCGGGGCGAAAAATTACTCATTTCCGCTAAAATGATGCAAAGTTTATCATCTGGCGGTAATCCCATCAAAACCTTGCTGGGTAGTGCACGCAATATGATGGCGGGCGTGTTGCTGATTGTTCCTGGCATTATCACAGATATCATCGCGGTGATTCTATTGCTAATCCCGATTAGTAAGCCAAGTCCGGGCTCAAGTTTTCAAAATAATACGACTAATAACCAATACCAACAATCAACTTACACAAAAGCAGCTAATGACGATGTGATTGAAGGCGAATACACTAAAATAGACGACGATAAAAAATAAACAAGTTAAAAAATAGAAAATAATATGAACAAAGTCGCTTATGAATAAAGTCACCATCAAAAATAGTGGCCATAAGTTTGATGTGCGCCCCAGTCAAACTGTGTTACAAGCCGCCATTGATGCGGGTATTAACCTGCCTTATGGTTGTCGCAATGGCGCATGCGGTTCGTGTAAGGCTAAACTTATCTCTGGCAAAGTCTTGCACAATGATTACCAAAGTAGCGCCATGAGTGATGCCGAATTAGCTGCTGGAAACGCATTGTTGTGTTGCGCCATGGCCTTAGAAGATTTAACAATTGAATGTCGCGAAGTAGGTGGTTTGGCAGGTATTAAGCCGCGCATTTTGCCCGCTCGCGTGGCCAAAAAAGAGCAACTCGCGCATGATGTGATTGCACTGCACCTACAATTACCCACAAGTGAGCGCTTACAATTTAAGGCAGGTCAGTACATTGAGTTTATTTTAAAAGATGGCAAACGGCGTGCGTTTTCTATTGCCAATGCGCAGCATGATGCTGAATTTTTGCAGTTGCATATTCGGGTGATACCCAGTGGCGTGTTTAGTGAATATGTGGCCAACGAGCTGGTAGAAAAAGCCATTTTGCGCATTGAGGCACCCTTTGGTAACTTCTTTTTACGCGAAGATTCCGACAAGCCAATTATTTTCGTGGCAGGCGGCACGGGGTTTGCGCCCGTTAAAGGCATTATTGAGCACATGCTGTTCAATAATATTCAGCGCGACATTATTTTGTATCGTGGCGCGCGCCAGCTAAAAGATTTATACATGCATGAACTGTGCGAAAAGTGGGCAGAATTTACGCCACATTTAACTTATATCCCTGTGATTTCAGAGCCACAAGATGGCAATTGGCAAGGTAGGGTAGGCTTAGTGCACGAGGCCGTATTAGCAGACCATAAAAACTTAAGTAGCTATCAAGCCTATGTGTGTGGCGCACCTGGTATGTGTGAAGTTGCACACACAAGCTTTGTGCAGCAAGGCTTGTTAGCAGATGAGTTTTTTAGTGATGCGTTTACGTTTGCGAACCCAGCACCAAAGCTAACATAGCCTCATCGCCAGCTGCATTTGCCACAGTTACTTTCAACCCTAACTGCATAGGTAACTCAGCAATTCTGGCGTGGTTTACAAACAAAATGATATTTTTTAACCAGTCTGTATCGCCTGCTAAATCTAGTAGGTGGCGCATGGCTTCACTGCTAGTAATGACAATGCCTTGCAATCTATGTTCATTATAAAGTTGCGCCAATAAATCACAGTTGGTTTGCGGATTTGTGCGTTGATAGCATTCAGCAAAAGTCACTTGCGCACCACGTTCTCTAAGGGTTTCTGCTAAAACATCGCGGCCACCCACGCCACGCACCAGCAGTATTTTTTTGCCCTCCACATGGTGCATCTCTGGCAATTCAAGTAAAGATTCACTATCAAAACGGTTTTGTGGAATCAGTACATCTTTAACGCTAAAATTTTTTAATTCATTGGCAGTGACTGGGCCAATGGCAGCAAACTTTAGATTGCTTGGGATGCCAAGTTTTGCGGTTTGTTTAATGATTCGCGGCATGCCATTTTGCACGGCGTTGCTACTAATAAAAATCGCCCAATCGTATTTATCAATATGGCTAATGATCGCATCAAATTGCCTGTAATCGTTAAGCGCTGTAATTTCAATAAGAGGGAATACAATGGGGTTGCCACCTGAATTGCGAATTAATTCAGCTAATTTTTTAGCTTGGTCTACAGGTCGTGTAATAGCAATGCCAACGCCATTTAGTGGTTTATTTGTCATCTTAAGCTACCGTTCGCCCTGAGCTTGTCGAAGGGCAAGTTAGCATGGTTCGACAAGCTCACCACGAACGGTGACAAGCAAACAACGTACGGATTTAAAAAATGGGTTCATTTTGTATGTTCAAGGCTTTATGTGCTCTAGCGCAGCCAAAATTTTATCCGCACCGCGCGCAATCAGTTTATCTGCCAATGCTCTACCAACCGCTTCTGCATTGGCTGCCAAGCCAGTTATATTTTCTCGCAGCAATTGTGTGCCATCCACGCTAGCTACAAAACCAGTCATATTAATATCCTCGCCATCGCGCAATGCATAGGCACCAAGTGGCACGGTGCAACTGCCCGCTAAAGCACGACTAAAGCCACGTTCAGCTTCTACGCAAAGCTGTGTATCGATATGATTTAATGGTGCGAGAATTTCAATTAGATCAGTGCGATTTGCGTTGATTTCAATGCCTAGCGCACCTTGCCCTACGGCCGGGATGCTATCTGTTGGCGAAATAAAATCGCGAATACGCGTACCTAAGCCCAGCCGAATTAAACCCGCTGCAGCAAGGATAATTGCGGCGTATTGGCCTTCATCCAATTTGCGCAGCCTTGTTTGCACGTTGCCGCGTAGAGACTCGATTTTGAGGTGAGGAAAGCGATGTTGCAATTGGCTTTGGCGGCGTAAGCTAGAAGTACCGACAATGCTGCCATGCGGTAAGGCTTGTAAATTAGCAAAATTGTTTGAGACAAACGCATCGCGCGCGTCTTCACGTTCACCCGTGGCCGCCATCATAAAGCCTTCGGGAAGATTCATTGGCACGTCCTTCATACTGTGTACCGCTAAATCAGCGCTACCATCCGCCAGCGCCATTTCAAGCTCTTTTACAAATAAACCTTTGCCGCCAATGCGTGATAACGGCGAATCTAGAATTTGGTCGCCAGTCGTGGTCATCCCCAAAATTTGCACATCGCAGTTAGGGTATAAGGCTTGTAGGCGTGCTTGAATATGATTGGCTTGCCACATGGCCAGCGCACTTTCACGCGAGGCAATAACGAGTTTTTTAGGTGATGTTTTCATGGTGGCAATTTTATCACAGCGCTATTTTTGCTCATGTTTTATTCAGGCTTTTACAATCTTTTACAAAAAGTGCTACATTTTAGGTTAAGCTAAAGTCTGAAGCAGAATAATATAATTTTAAGCAAGGCTTGCTCAACCAAAATTAGCCTAAAGGGTTGATTGTTAATAAAATTTAGGAGATGTTATGCAATACCAAATCGATATTTTTATGAGCTCACTGAATCAATTTTGGCTACAGATGGTGAATTTTGTGCCTAAATTATTGGCTGTATTGGTGATTATATTTGTGGGATGGATAGTGGCTAAGCTAGTCCGCTCGGCAGTAAAACGCATTTTAACAATCACCCAATTTGATAAATTCGCGCAAAAATCAGGGCTTGAGGCATTTATGAACAGTGGCAACTACAACCTCACCATGAGCGGTATTATTAGCCAAGTGATGTACTGGCTAGTCATTCTGCTGTTTGTAATCACTGGTGCAAACTCACTAGAAATGACACAAGTAGCGACCTTGCTGCAGCAACTGGCAGGCTATTTGCCGCATATTATTGTGGCTATTTTGGTGGTGGTTTTTGGTACGCTGCTAGCGCGATTTGTGAACCGATTGGTGTTTGCCTGGTTGCATAGCATCAAGTTTCCACATGCACTCGCAGTGAGTACGTCGGCTGAATATGGCATACAAATATTTTCGGTATTTGTAGCGCTAGAGCAGCTGGGTATCGGCATGCAGCTCATTTACTCTTTATTTGTAATTGTGTTTGGCGCGTTCTTTTTGGCGCTGGCGATTGCATTTGGTTTGGGCGGCAAAGATTGGGCGGCTAGGGTGATTGAAGACTTTGAGAGAAGTAAGAAATAAGTATTAAGTAACTTAGAATATTGAGTTGCTCAGCTTTGTTTTACTAAGTGCTGCTGGCGCCGACTAATGGCAATGGTTTCGGGGATGTGTTTAAGTAACGCCACCCATTGCTGTTCGTTGTCGTCATTCAGGCGTTTTTCGTAGCCAGTAATAAATTGCGGCGCAACAAGGCAGTTTCGATGCAATCTGATAAAGCGCTCGCCAAATTCCACTTCTAAATGTGTCAACGATTCCTCAATTAAATATTCGCGCTCAACAGTACGCACCGTGATGTACTTAAGTTCGGCACGCAAATAAACAATTGTTTCTATTGGCACCAGCAACACGCGGCCACGCTCGTGTATGCTCAAATGTGAACGAGCCTTTTGCAATGGCTTGAGAGCCGCTATCTGATTGGGCTGCAGGGCATGCGCTTTGTTTATAGCAGCTTGCAGACGTTCTTGTCGAATAGGTTTCAGCAGATAATCTATTGCATTTAAATCAAATGCTTTAATCGCATAAGCGTCAAACGCGGTAGTAAAAATAATGTGTGGTTTAGGCTCTAATTTTTGTGCATGTTGCGCGGCTTCTATGCCATCCATCACTGGCATGCGAATATCCAACAGCATCACATCAGGCTTACAGGATTCGGCTAAATCTATGGCTTCTTTACCATTCTTGGCTTCTGCCACAATTTCGACGTGTGCAATATCTCCGAGCAAATCGCGCATACGGCTTCTGGCAGGCGCTTCGTCATCGGCAATTAAAATTTTAAGGGTTTGTTGCACAGCTTAAGTATCATAAAGTTTAATTTTTGCAGGCATGCGAATGTGCACATAATAGCGGTTATTTTTGCTTTCGGTTTTGAGTGAGCTTTCTAAATCAAAATGCAGTTTTAGGCGCTCTTTAATGTTTTTCATGGCCATTTTATTGCCTGCATGTTTGTCGTTTTGCGGTGCGTAAGGGTTACTGATGGTAATGTTTAGCTCTTTAAGCTTTGTATAGACGCTGACCACTACCTCACCGCCTTCAGGCAAAGGCTCAATGCCGTGGTACACCGCATTTTCTAACAAGGGCTGTAGAATCAGCGGCGGTATCATGGCGTCCGATGGCATATCATCTATTTGCCAAGTGATTTTAAGTCTATCTTCTAGCCGTAATTTTTCTAAATCTAAATATTTGTGGCATAAGCTTATTTCTTCCGCCAGTGGCACCAAATCTCGGTTTTCACTCATCAGCACACGAAATAAATCCGCCATGTCTTCAAGCGCAGTTTCGGCCCGCTTGGGTTGGCTACGAATCAGCGATAGTACTGCGTTAATGCTGTTAAACAAAAAATGGGGGCGTATGCGCGCTTGCAATGCTTGCAATCGCGCCTCGGCAATTGCAGGCGAATACGCACGTTCTTGCAAGTAAAAATAATACATCACAATGGCCGTCACAATGGCTGTGAGCAAGCAAGCGCGGAAGATTTCTGGACCGTTATTAAACGCGAATAATTGATTAATGAAGCGAAACACCAGCCAAGTGAAGCTTATTTCTAACAAAATAATCAGTGCCACGCCTTGCCAATATTTAAACTTAACTAGCAGTGGCTGTAACATATATAAACCTAACATGCTGAGTAGCAACACTGGCTGAACCAAAGCTGATAATTGTGCCAGCAAGGGTAAAAAATCAGCTAAATTTTGGCTAAGTAAAATAGCGGCCATTGTTGCTAATATGTTCACAATCAGCAATATTCGTAGCTGAATGCCAAGATTTTGAAAGTTAGGTAGCCGACTATTTTTGCGCACAGCGTATACTTGGTTATAATATTGCGTTAAGTATATTATTATTAACGTAATTTTTACAATTAAACATTAAAATTAAAGCGAAACAGCGTGTCAAATAATTCATTAGATAATAAACAAAAAAGTTGGTCTGGACGCTTCAGCGAACCAGTAGCAGAGCTGGTAAAAAAATACACCGCATCAGTCAATTTTGATAAACGCTTAGCTGAATTCGACATTCAGGGGTCGCTTGCACATGCACACATGTTGGGTCAGCAAGACATCATTAGCAAAAATGATGTTGCCGCCATCGAAAAAGGCTTGGCTGAAATTTTGGCTGAGATTCAAGCCGGCACCTTTGAATGGTTGCTAGATTTAGAAGATGTGCATTTGAATATAGAAAAGCGCCTTACCGACAAAATTGGTGATGCAGGTAAGCGCTTACATACTGGCCGCTCCAGGAATGACCAAGTAGCAACAGATGTACGGCTATGGTTGCGTGCCACTACAGATGACATCTTGGTGGGCATTAAAAATCTGCAATTGAGTATTTTAGATTTAGCTGAACAGCATGCTGACACTATCATGCCAGGTTTCACGCATCTACAGGTCGCACAACCCGTAACCTTTGGTCACCATTTAATGGCTTATTTTGAGATGCTAAAGCGGGATGCTGCACGGTTTGCAGATTGTAGAAAACGCATCAATCATTTGCCACTGGGCGCTGCCGCACTGGCAGGTACCAGTTACCCGATAGATCGCGACATGGTGGCGAAAACATTAGGCTTTGATGGCGTGTGTGAGAACTCACTAGATGCGGTTTCCGATAAAGATTTTGCCATAGAGTTTAGCGCCGCCAGTGCTATTTTGATGACGCATTTATCCCGTTTTTCTGAGGAGCTGATTTTATGGTCTAGCCCAAGATTTGCATTTATTGATATCGCCGACAGGTTTTGTACTGGCTCATCCATTATGCCGCAAAAGAAAAATCCCGATGTACCAGAACTGGTGCGCGGTAAAACGGGGCGCGTGAATGGTCACTTGGTCGCTTTGCTGACCTTGATGAAAGGTCAGCCGCTGGCCTACAACAAAGATAATCAAGAAGATAAAGAGCCGCTATTTGATACGGCGGATACGGTGTTGGTGACGCTGGCGATTTATGCGGACATGCTGCGCGGCATTGCCGTGAATAAAACCAATATGCGGCAAGCCGCACTTGAAGGGTTTGCTACAGCTACCGATTTAGCTGATTATTTGGTGAAAAAAGGCATGGCTTTTAGAGACGCACATGAAGTGGTCGCGTTGGCAGTGAAACACGGCGTGCAACAAGGCTGTGATTTGGCCGATTTGCCTTTGAGTGAATTGCAAAAATTTAGCGCCATGATTAACGAAGATGTGTATCAAGTACTGACCCTAGAAGGATCTGTTGCTAGCCGTAACCACATTGGCGGCACCGCGCCTACCCAAGTTAAACTAGCAATTGCACGTGCGCGTAAGTTGTTAAGTTAATCTATCTTGAGGCGCGCTTTTTATCTTATCGGATTGCTTGCGCTGATGTTTGGCAGTAGTTTTGTGGCCAGCGCAGAGGATGCGTTGCTGATAGATACTAGCATGGTCTCTGAGCAGGAAACCGCTAGCAGCATGACGTGGCCGATGTTGCCAGGCGAAAGTGTGAACGACCTTGCGCGCATGTTTTACCCAAAAAATCGTGCCATGCAACAGCAATTTGTGGCCAAAACTTTGCGTTTAAATGCGGATACGCAATCTCAACTCAAGGCGTCAGCACGTTTTGATGCGCCCACTTTATTGGTCATTCCAACACTTAAATCGCTTTCTAAAAGCGCCGTCAAAGCTAGCAATAAATCTAACAAGCAAACCTTAACAATGAGCTATGGCCTGAAGCGGGTGATACAGCTAGTGCCAGAAAAACTGCAGCAAGAGTATAAAGAGTTAGTCAATAAAAATGCTTTTTTAAAAGAGCAGCTATCAAAACTAAACGAAAAAATAGTGGTGTTACAGGCCAAGCTAGATGATCTGAAATTGATTTTTGACAAAACGCTTAACTTACCCAATGCTGATTCAGTAAATATTGAGCCGCCCGTAGCCAATCAAAACAACCTAGCGGCAGAACCAGCAGCAGAACCAGCCGCTACGCAGCCTTCTAAAAAAGTATTTAAAAACTTAAATCAAGAGATTAAGCAAACGCCAGTGTCAGAGGCTATGCAAGTTTCGCCAGCTGAAACTTCTTTCATTGATAACCTGAATATGGATTTAGTAAAAGCTGCACTGGCTATAGTAGGCTTGTTGCTATTAGGCGCTTTTGCGCTTAAAAAATATCGTGGGCATATGTTTGAAAAGTTCAGTTTTACTGCCAGCAAAATGCAAAACACGGTCACTGATTTTAGTGGTTATTTTGAAAAAACCAATCCACCAAAAGAAGACAGTCCAGAAGTCATCCTGCAACAGCAGGCAGCGAAAGAGGTGGAATCAAGGTTGAACTCAACACTAGAAGAGGCTAAATTGTTGATGAGCGTCAATCGTGGTACAGATGCGATAGCGCATCTAAAAATGACCATAGAGTCGCAGCCAAAAGCCTCGATTAACCATTGGTTGTATTTGCTGGAAGTGTTTAGAAAACTTAATTTAAAAGATCAATTTGAGACGTATGCAGAAAGTATGCATCTCACTTTTAATGTGATGACGCCGGTGTGGCACGAAAAGGAAGCGGCAGTGAATACGGTAATGGTCGTGCCAGAAAGCTTAGAAGAGTTCCCACATATTATGGAGCAGCTTTGTGGGGTGTGGCCAGGCGAATTAGCCACTGCTTATTTGCGTGATCTGATTACCGATAACCGCGGAGGCGAGCGTGCCGGCTTTGGCAAAGCGGTGGTAAGCGAGATTTTAATGTTGATTGCCTTACTCGATACGCGCAAAGAGCTCCTAGTTTAGTTTAAGCTAGACTAGTTTAGCCAGCCTAAATTAAAAACAGCTCCAGCAAGTTATTTAAGTAGCGCTGACCCAGCAAGGTGGGTTGCAGTCGATTTAAATCTTGTGTAATTAAGCCTTTTTTAAGGGCCTCTGCAACCCGCGTGGATATTGCTTGCCAAGGCATGCCTGTACGCTCGTGAAAAAGCTTTGTTTCAAAACCATTGGTTAATCGTAGTGCGTTCATCATAAATTCAAAGCCTAAATCAGACTTTTCTATCGTCCAAGTGTTGTCCACAGCGCTGCCGTTTTCAGCATTTTCCATAAATGCTTTGGGATGTTTGTGGCGCGTTTCACGGGTAATTTTGTCATGAAAACTTAGCTTGGAATGCGCACCCGCACCAATGCCCAAATAATCGCCAAATTGCCAATAATTGAGATTGTGCCGTGACTGGCTATTCGGTTTGCAAAAAGCCGATGTTTCATAATGTTCATAGCCATGGTCAGCCAGCAAAACTTCAATCTGATCTTGCATATCTGCACTGACATCATCACTGGGCAGGCTAGGCGGCGTGCGGTGGAAGGGCGTGTTGGGTTCTAAAGTCAGGTGGTAAAAAGACAGATGGTCTGGGTTAAGCGCGACTGCTTGCCTTGCATCTTGTAGCGCATGTTCTAGGCTTTGGTTAGGCAGCGCATACATCACGTCTAAATTGACGCGCTCAAATGTTTTCAAGGCTAACTCGGCTGCTTGAATTGCTTGCTTGTCATCGTGAATGCGGCCAAGTGCCTTCAAATAATCGGCATTAAAACTTTGTATACCGAGTGAAATACGGTTGACCCCAGCCTGCTTATAACCTTGAAAATGAGCGGTATCCTGTATTTTTGCACCAAGAGTTCCAGGATTCGCTTCCAGCGTAATTTCAGCGCCATATTCTAAAGGGGTGAGCATGCGCACCGCGCTTAAAATTTCATCGATGGATTCCGCACTAAAAAGACTAGGCGTCCCACCACCAAAAAACACGCTTTTGATCTTTCGTCCATATACGCGTGGCACAGATTGTTCTAGGTCTTTAATTAAGGCCGCCACATAGCGCTTTTCAGGAATCGCTAGCTTGCTTTCGTGCGAATTAAAATCGCAATATGGGCACTTTTTAACACACCATGGAATATGAATATACAAAGACAAGGGCGGTGGATTTTTTAAGCCAGATAACGTGGCTTCACCTAAAACGGGTGCGCGGGTGTTGATGACTTTAAAATCGTTGACGGGATAAATTGGAATCATGTAGAACGGCAACTCGACATTAATTCGCTTCTACAATACAGTTTCTGCCATTTTTCTTGGCCTGATATAGCCGTTTGTCTACTTTTTTAATAAACGCGAGTGACTTATCTTGCTGGGTTGGCGTGATGGTGCCAATACCAATACTGACGGTAATATATGGGTTGACTTGAGACTTTTCGTGCGAAATTTGTGCCTTAAAAATTAGCTCACGACAGCGTTCAGCGACTACGAGCGCAGCTTTTTCATCTGTTTCTGGTAGCACCAATACAAACTCTTCTCCACCAAAGCGGGCAAAAAAATCGCGCGTTCTGGTGCCAGCTGCGCTTAAAGTTTTGCCGATGAGTTTCAAGCAATCATCACCTTGAATATGGCCATAATGGTCGTTATATTGCTTAAAATAATCAATATCTAACAAAATCAGTGAAAGTGGTTGGCGATTGTATTGTGCATTCGCCCATTCTGCTTCTAAAACAGAATCAAACATACGTCGATTGAATACCCCAGTGAGGCCATCTCTGTAAGAAAGCTCTTCCAACTCTTTTTGCAGTCGCATCAGTTTTTCTTCGGCTTTTTTACGTTCACCAATATCAAACATAAAGCCAATTAAAGAATCTACTTCGCCATTTTCGTTGCGCACCACATGCACCACATCGCGTATCCATACCGCGCGATTATCTTTTGTGAGTGCGCGATAATCTGCTTCGTGATCAACCCCCGCCTTGGATTGCGCAATGCAAAAGCTGGACACTCGCTCTCTATCATCAGGGTGCATGCGCTCTATCCAATCATTTGCAGTTTGCCAGCTGGCGGGTGACCAGCCAAGTAAACTTTCGATTTGTGGTCCAATGTAACTAAATTTCATGGTAGACCAGTCAATTTTCCATGGAATAGCTTTGGTGGACTCTAAAAGCGTTTTATAGACTTCGCTATCAGCATTTAGATCATTTATGGTGTTAGTCATTTTACGTTCGCTTGTTCAATGCTTAATCTTGTCTTGTGGGTAAGGGTTGATGAGCGCATCCACAAAATGATGCAATACCTCGCGCATTTGTGTCTCACTCACTTCCATCAGTATGCCATCCTCAAATGCATCTTGTGCGAGTTGGCGCAGCTCTTCAAAGTTTTCGCGCATGACTTTAATTTTTTCAGTGCAGGCAACAATACTGTCGTCATTGCGCACCCAAATCGGTAATGGTTTCATAAAATACGTCTTAGTTAATTATCTCTTGGTTAAATTATGACTAGTCTTGGTTAAATGTGACTAGGTTAAATATATCTTAGTTTAATTGTTGAATGAGTTGCAGCATCTTACGCATCGCTTTACCACGGTGGCTGAGTTTATTTTTAAGCTCTGGCGTCAGTTCTGCGGCGGATTTTCCCGTAATGCTATCTAAAAAAATCGGGTCATAACCAAAGCCACCCGCGCCGCGCGGTTTTTTTAAAATCGACCCTGCCCAAACGCCTTCTGCTATCAAGGGTTGCGGGTCATCATGTTTGCGTACTAACACCAAGCAGCAATAATAATAAGCAAAGCGGTTGCTGTGTTGCTTTAACACGCTCATTAAGTGCGCGTTATTTTTTGCATCGCTTCTAGGCTCGCCAGCAAAATAAGCCGAGTGCACGCCTGGTACGCCAGGCAAGGCTTCTAGACACAAACCTGAGTCATCCGCTAATGCAGGTAAATGGGTGGCAAGGCTGGCATGGCGCGCTTTAGCTAGCGCGTTTTCAATAAAAGTACAGTGTGGCTCGGCAGCTTCAGAAACGTTGAAATGCGATTGAGGTAGCACTTCAATATTTAATGGCGCTAGTAAGCTTTGAAATTCTGCCAGCTTGCCTTGGTTGCCGCTGGCAATCACCAGTTTATTCAACATTTATGTGTTTAAAGCGTGTTGTTGTTTTACCAATAATTCGTGAATGCCGCTAGCAGCCAAGTCCAGCATGCTGTTCATGGCGGCGCGGTCAAACGGTTCACCTTCGGCTGTGCCTTGAATTTCTACAAATCCGCCATCTGCAGTCATCACCACATTCATGTCGGTGTCACAGTCAGAGTCCTCAATATAATCTAAATCCAGTACTGGCACACCTTTATACACGCCCACTGAAATCGCTGCTACGCCTTGTTTAAGTGGATTTTGGCTAATTTTTCCACTTTTTAACAGTGTAGAAACTGCATCATGCAACGCCACATAGGCGCCCGTAATGCTGGCGGTGCGGGTGCCGCCATCGGCTTGGATCACATCGCAATCAAGGTGGATGCTGCGCTCGCCCAGTTTTTCAAGATCGATAATCGCGCGCAAACTGCGGCCAATTAAGCGTTGAATCTCTTGAGTACGACCGCTTTGCTTGCCTTTGGCCGCTTCTCTGTCCATACGACTACCAGTGCTGCGTGGCAACATGCCGTATTCCGCTGTTACCCAGCCTTGGTTTTTGCCCTTTAAAAATCCAGGGACTTTTTCCTCAACACTCGCTGTGCATAAAACGTGGGTATCTCCAAACTTAACCAACACCGAGCCTTCGGCATGCTTGGTGTAATGACGGATAATTTCAATGTTACGTAGTTGATCATTGCTGCGTTGGCTGGGGCGGCTATTTGTTTGGTGAATAGTGGTTTGCATGAGATTTGCTTTTTGATAAAAAGGCAATTATATGCGATGCGAATTGTGCTGTGCCTTATAAATTATGAAATAAAATCCATCAAATAAATGGCGACTTAAATTTTAGGTTTCTGCTGAGTTTTGTTTAAAGCGCTTTGAATCGCCAGGATGGTGTTCTCAATGTCATCATCCGATAGTTCCATTGGATTACTACCATCTATTACTTGTTGCGTCACTGGGTTCATAATGGTGGTCGTTTCACCCAAAGGCATCAGCTGAGTTGAGACTGCCACTTGGCCAGTAAGCCGGTCGCCCCATTGCAGGCCAATCGCACTCATGTTGTCACCGCGTTCGTCACTAGCAAAATCCGCGCTATCCATTAAATCGGTAGTCACTGCAGTAATATCGGTATTGCGCTGAATAATTTCTTTAATTTGCTGGTCGTCTATTACGCCCCAAACGCCATCAGTACACAGCAGTACGGTGTCACCTTCAAGCAATTCGTGCCTATCCGACAAGTCAATTTGTGGTGGAGTTTCGCCACCCACGCAGTTATAAATTTTGTTTTTATAGGGGTGCGTGGCCATTTCGTCTTTAGTAATCATGCCTTTTTTGTATAGCGACTGTACAACAGAGTGGTCTTCGGTGCGAAACAGCAAATGCCCATTACGGAAGTGATACAAGCGCGAATCGCCAACATGCGCACACCATAAATAGCCACGTTGAATAATGGCAGCGACGATGGTGGTGCGCGGCGATTCTACAAACTCTTCAGCTTGCGTCACGTTTTCAATCATGTCGTGCACTTGTTGAATATGTTCTATTAAAAACTTGGCTGGACTGCTAAGTGAAGGCACAGCCAAACGTTGAAATGCATCTGTAAGTGTTTTTACTGCAAGTTGCGCGGCCACTTCGCCATTACGATGACCGCCCATGCCATCAGCCAACACCAGCAACAACGCATCTTTGCTGTAAGAGTAAGCCAGCCTATCTTGGTTGTATGGTCTTGGTCCCTGGCGACTATTTTGATAAATAGTAAATTTCATGATTTTTTAATGTCAGCTTAAAGTGGCTTGTTGAGTACATTCTTGATTTTATTGACCAAACTTGGCTTTTTAATAGGCAAGGGCTTGACGACTTCTAACAGGGTTTTTTGCAGCGAAAAAACGCTTTGTGGCCGTTGCATGTAATCTAGCTTTAAGCAGCCATCGATGGTTTTTAATAGCTCCTCGGTATAAATACCTTTCCCTATTTTTATCGCAGGTACCAAGTGATCTTCATTGACGCGCAAATTCGCGGCAATTGGCGCAGAACGCATCATGCAGGAATACATGCTGGCACCCACGCTGTAAATATCGCTCCAAGGCCCTAATTGTTTACGTTCAAAATACTGCTCTGGTGGTGCAAAGCCCGGCGTGTAGCTGGGGGAAAGTTTGGACTGCGCTTGTGTCAACGTTTGTCTCGCCGAACCAAAATCTAATAACACCGGCGATCCGTCAAGCCGAATGTAAATATTGGCAGGTTTAATATCTAAATGCAGCAGTTTCTGCGCGTGCACTTCACGCAAGCCATTGAGTAGCTCGCTAAACACGCGGCGCACAAATTTTTCGTTGACAGGTTCGGGTTGAGAAAGGATGTAATCCTGTAGCGATTTACCGCGCTCATACTGCATCACCATATAAACGGTGTTGTTTTCTCTAAAAAAATTGGTCACACGTACGATGTTTTTGTGGTCAATTTTAGCCAGCGCCAAGCCTTCTTCAAAAAAACATTTTAGGCCGTGCTTAAAAGTAGAAGCATCATCATCGTTACCCAGCAGCACAGTGGCACCTTCTTCGCGTAGCGCCAAGCCAGTGGGCATATATTCCTTAATGGCTACTGTATTTTTGTTCATGTCTTGCGCCAAGTACACAAAGCTAAAGCCGCCCGTGCTTAAGACTTTAGTGATAATGTAGTCTTGTAGCATGTAGCCAATGGGCAGAGTCTGGTTTTTGCTGGTTGCCATTTGTTTCTAGTAATTTAGCTGCCAATAATGACAGCAATTGTATGATATTGAGAATATTCTCTCATGAAATCATGGAGATTTGATACAATTATCAACAATTACATTAAGAAAGTGCACCATGACATTGAGTATGACAGGATTTGCGTCGCAAGAATACAACACCAGCTATGGCGTTTTATTGGTAGAGTTGCGTTCAGTCAATCATCGCTATTTAGAGTTACAGCTTAAACCAGACGATAATTTACGCCATTTTGAGTCGGCGATACGTGAGCTGATTCAAGCAAAATTAGGTCGTGGCAAAGTCGATTGTCGCTTAAGCCTAGTGCGCAGTAATGCACTGCAAGGTTTACCAATGCTTAATCACAGCGTCCTGCAACAAATTGCTGAAAGCGCAAAAACTGCTGCACAATATTTTCCACATACACAGCCCGTGAATATGCTGGAGATTTTGCAAATGCCGGGCGTCCTGCAAAACGAAACGCTAGATGCTGAGGCGTTGGAGCACGATTTAAAAACTGCCTTAAATGCTACGCTGGATGATTTAATTGCAGCCAAAGCGCGTGAAGGCAGCAAGTTAAAAGCCATTATTCTGGAGCGGCTTACCCAGATTGAGCAATACGTGGCGAAAGTAAAGCCGATGATGCCTGCGTTGATTCAGCAATATCAGTTAAAACTGAGTACAAAATTGGCAGAGGCGCATGCCAGCAATGACGATGAGCGTATTCGGCAAGAAATGGTCATATTTGCGCAGCGTATTGATGTAGATGAAGAATTATCGCGTTTAAGTACTCATATCGATGAAGTAAAACGTATTCTAAATGCCAGCGCTGCGGCAGGTAAACGCCTCGATTTTTTGATGCAGGAAATGAACCGCGAGGCTAATACGCTCGGCTCGAAATCGGTGGCGATTGAAACCAGCCAAATTTCCATGGAACTTAAAGTACTGATTGAACAGATGCGCGAGCAGATACAAAATATTGAATAGTTTAACTCCTCCCCTAGATTCAAATCGCGCACCAATATCTTGCCAGCCAATATCAATCTTTATTCTTAATGCCCGATTTTAGTGCATATATTCTATTGCAGGCTTGGATTTTGCTGTAAGCAATTGATATAAAATAAAAAATTAATTGGCATGGGCTTTGCATGTGTCTTTAATAAACATTAAAGACTTTGAAGTATGCAAAAATCAACAGAATCTTTTTTTGACGAAATGCAATTAGATGCAGTTGATCTAGATGAAAGTCGAGTGCGCCAGATTTATAGCGCTTATCAAAATTGGCTAAAAGATATTCCTCACCACCAGCTAGAAAGCAAGCGCCAAGAGGCTGAGTTATTGTTTCGGCGCGTCGGTATTACTTTTAATGTCTATGGTGAGGAAGATGGCGCTGAGCGCTTAATACCATTTGATGTCATCCCTAGAATAATCTCCGCAAATGAGTGGGAGAAATTATCTGCGGGCGCAATTCAACGCGTAAAAGCACTCAATATGTTTTTACACGACATTTATCATCAGCAAGAAATTATTCAAGCAGGCATCATACCTTCAAGCATTTTAGCTAACTCTCAATATCGGCCTGAGATGGTGGGTGTTGATGTGCCACGACAAATATATGCGCATGTTGCTGGGATAGATTTAGTGCGCACCAGTGAGTCGCAGTTTTATGTATTAGAAGATAATTTGCGTACGCCTTCTGGTGTGTCGTATATGTTAGAAGACCGCAAAATGATGATGCGGCTTTTCCCTGATTTATTTCGCCGTTATTCTGTGGCGCCAGTGGACCATTACCCCCAAGTATTACTTAAAAATTTGCGTGCGGTTGCTCAAACAAACAGTCAGGAACCAACCGTAGTTTTGTTGTCACCAGGCGCTTACAACAGCGCGTATTTTGAGCATGCGTTTTTAGCGCAACAAATGGGTATTGAGTTAGTTGAAGGTACCGATTTATTTGTGCGCAACAATGCGGTATACATGCGTACCACACAAGGCCCACAACGTGTTGATGTGATTTACAGGCGGATTGACGATGATTACATCGACCCGCTGGTATTCAATCCAAACTCTATGTTGGGAGTGCCTGGCCTGTTATCGGTGTATCGCAATGGTGGCGTGACTTTGGCAAATGCAGTTGGTACGGGTGTGGCAGATGATAAAGCGACTTATATTTATGTGCCTGAAATGATTAAGTTTTATTTGAATGAAGAGCCATTACTAGAAAATGTGCCTACTTACGAGCTGAGTAAAGAAGAGGATTTGCAATACACATTAGCGCATTTGCATGAGCTGGTGGTGAAAGAGGTGCAGGGCTCTGGTGGTTATGGCATGTTGGTTGGACCAGCGGCCACTAAAAAAGAAATCGAAGAATTTAGACTGCGTATCGTATCAAAACCCGCCAACTATATCGCGCAACCTACACTTGCACTATCTACTTGCCCAACGTTGGTAGAAGCAGGTATTGCCCCGCGCCATGTGGATTTGCGGCCGTTTGTGTTATCTGGAAAAACAGTCACCTTAGTGCCAGGGGCATTATGCCGTGTAGCATTAAAAGCGGGTTCATTGGTGGTCAATTCATCTCAAGGCGGTGGCACCAAAGACACCTGGGTGTTAGAGGCTGAGGTGTTAGAAGATACTCAAGGATCAGAAACCTCGCGCGAAACCAAACAAGCAACCACGATAAAGACCAAACAAAAAGCTAAACAAAAAATAGCCGAGCCAGCATGTTAAGTAGAACAGCTGATCATTTATATTGGATGGCGCGTTACATTGAGCGGGCAGAGAACATGGCGCGGGTATTGGAGGTGACTTATAGCATGTCGCTAGTGCCAAATGCTGCGCAAAGTGAGGCTGCGCTTTGGCTTCCAGCATTAGAAATTGCAGGCAATGTTGATCTATACGAAGAAGAATACGGTAGTGTAGATGCCGCTAACGTGATTCATTATTTGTCGATGGACGTAAATAACCCCTCTAGCATATACAACGCACTACGCAATGCACGCGAGAATGCACGGGCAGTTCGTGTCGATATGACATCAGAAACTTGGGAAAATATTAACGCACTCTGGCTGGAGTTTGATCAATTTAGAGGCGCTGACTTATCTAAAACTGGGCTACGAGAATTCTGTGATTGGGTAAAAGCGCGTTCACATTTATTTAGGGGCGTTTGTTTCGGCACGATGTTGCGCGACGATGCTTTTAGTTTTGTGCGTTTGGGCACGTTTATTGAGCGAGCTGATAATACCGCACGGCTGTTAGATGTGAAATACCATCTACTGTTGCCAGATGAAGAAGAAGTAGGTGGCGCAGTTGATTATTATGAATGGAGCGCAGTATTGCGCTCGGTTTCGGCGTTTCAGGCCTATCAAAAAATATTCAGCGATACCATAGAGCCTTGGCGGGTGGCAGAGTTATTGGTGTTAAGACGTGATATGCCGCGCTCACTACATGCTTGTTTGGATGAAATTACGCCTATATTAGAACAGCTTTCTGGCAGGCGTCAGGTAGAGTGCAGAAGGCTTGCAGGCGAGTTGCATGCCAAATTGCGTTACGGCAAAATGCAGGATATTTTTCAGCGCGGTTTGCATGAGTTTTTAAGTGATTTTATTGATTCAAATAATCTATTAGGCGCAGAAATTCAACGTGCTTTTTTAAGTATTAATGCTAGTTAGATTCTATTAACAAAACCAGTCAGTCTAGCCTGTTAGAATAAGCCATTATGCGTTTAATTATCGAACATCACACACAGTATGTATACAGCTCGCCTGTCAACTATACTATTCAACAATTACGGCTGACGCCGCAAAGTGGCTTTGGTCAGCATGTCAAGTACTGGGATATTAAAACACAAGGTCAGTTGGACGGTTTTGAAGATGCGTTTGGTAATACCACGCATACTTTGGTAGTTGATCAACCACATGCTGAGTTAAGCGTAACGGTGATGGGTGAGGTTGAAACTGGTGTTAATGATTACTCACAGCAACAGGCGTTGCCATTGGCTATTTATATGCGTGATACGCCGTTAACACTAGCTGATGAGGCAATTACTGCGTTTGCAGCCAATTACCGACACAAACCGATTGACGATTTAATGCATGCACTGGTAGATAAAGTGGGCTATATTAAAGGCGCAACGGAAGTGACCACCACGGCGATTGAAGCATTTAAATTAGGCAAAGGCGTGTGCCAAGACCATGCGCATGTATTTATTGCCTGTTGTCGTAGCTTAGGTTACCCAGCGCGCTATGTCAGTGGTTACTTATTCACCCAAGATGGTAGTTTGATGCAAAGCCACGCATGGGTGGACGTGTGGTTTGATAGTGTCTGGCAAAGCATTGATGTATCTAACGGCTGCCATGCGGGTGAAACTTATATTCGCTTGGCCACTGGCTTAGATTACCGTGCCGCTAGCCCTGTGACAGGTATGCGCTCTGGTGGTGGGGTAGAAGGGATGGCCACTAGCGTGGTAGTGAATCAAGCGGGTGCGCCAATTCACCAGCAACACAAAATGAATCAGATAGCGCTATTAAAAGAAGCGCAAGAAATACAACAAGCTCAACAAGCACAGCAGTAAGTTAAATATGCTAATCAACTCACTACAATTTAATCGCCATGGCGATAAGGAAAATTCAGCATTTTTTGAAGAAAACTTGATCCGTCTGTTAGAAGAGCGTGATCAGCTTGGCTTAACAGGCATGATTCATGAGATAGACGCGCTGATGATTTCGGTGGATCCAGAACATTCAACCAAATACATTGCTGAGCTGGCGCTGATGACGCCCTATCATTACTTGGTGACGTTAGAAACTGAGCAGCATCTTAGCCATGTACTGCGTATTGACTTGAATTCCCCCGATATTTTACTGCGCGAAGTGAAAGACCCTAACTTGCGCGGCATTTTTAGAAGCCTAAATGAGGTTTATCCGATAGGCGCCAAAAAACCCAATAGCCGTTACATGGGTGAAATTATTCGGGTGGACGATTTACACAGTGTGGTTAAAATTCAGCAGCAGCGAGGCTTTCGTTTTTTTAATCAAGACGATGCGCGAAAACTTGAGCTGCCTGGTAATTTAGCCATTAGTAAACCGTCGCCATATACGCACAATATTGTGGCTTACTTAGAGCGCGAGCCAGACGAATTGAGGGTGTATGCGCTGGGCGTAAGCGTCATTAAGCCTGATGTGCAGGCCGCCTACCTTGAAGCGAAAGCTTTACAAAATAAAATAGGTGTTGCCGATTTATTATTACCACTCG
The DNA here is from genome assembly GCA_020053735.1 of Pseudomonadota bacterium. GTDB lineage: Bacteria > Pseudomonadota > Gammaproteobacteria > Burkholderiales > Methylophilaceae > Methylotenera_A. The sequence goes on along the minus strand of JAGVMP010000006.1, from coordinate 35,561 downwards.
ATCATTTAGCAACGCGGGTTTACAGCCAAAACCGCGAAGTGGCGATTCTAGAATATTTGTCCCTCACCAGTTATTATTTTTGGGGTGCTTATAATATTAAAGATCAAAATTCGTCCACCAATGTCACTAAAAGTGCGCATGCAATTCCCGAATCCAAAAGCCCAGCCAAAGTATTTACAGCCAACAATAGCCCTTATTTTATCAATCATTTAGAACATTTACCCTCACCCACCGAAACCTTTGTGCGCAACTACGGCCCACGTTTGCACCATATGGCAATCTCGGTAAAAGATGGCGAATATAAGGGCAAAGAGAATATTGACTATGTGGTGAATGCGATTGCAGAAAACGGCAAAGGTTTTTTGCTGGACGTGATTGGTTCTAAAGAGCAAGGCTTAAAGCAAATATTTTCCAACGCCTCAGAACATTCATCGCTGATTATCGAATATGTGCAACGTTATGGCAGTTTTGATGGATTTTTTACCCGAGAGAATGTCGCTAAACTCACTGAGGCGGCAGGTTTTATGTAAAGATGTGGTTTTTAACAGCCCGTCATTTCGTTAAAAAATCTTTCTGTTTTTTTGTCATCAGCCATTATCCAAAATGGTATGATTTGTTTTTTGTAAACTTTCTATGATCTCATCATTATCATGACATATTGCGTTGGTTTTTTATTAGAGGAGGGCATGGTTTTTGCCTCTGACACCCGCACCAATGCTGGGCTCGATCAAGTGGCGATTGCTTCAAAAATGCATATTTTCGAGGTAAAAAATGAGCGCGTGATTGTGTTGTTAACCGCGGGAAATTTAGCCATTACACAATCCGTGGTGAATTCGCTAAAACTAAAATTAAGCGACACTGATAACAAACATCTTAATAATGTGGGCAGCTTGTTTGAGGCTGCGGCTTTGGTTGGCGATGAAATGCGCGCTACTTTTGCGCGCGATGGCTCTTTTTTGAAAGACCATGATATTGATTTCAATGCCAGTATTTTGATTGGCGGTCAAATTAAAGGTGAGGCACCGCGATTATTTAATGTGTATGCAGCGGGCAATTTTATCGAAATTAATCATGAGACGCCTTATGTTCAAATTGGCGAAACTAAATATGGGAAACCGATTATTGATCGTGTAGTGAAATACAACACCGATATGATGGATGCTGTGAAATGTTTGCTCATTTCGTTCGATTCCACCATACGCAGTAATGTTTCTGTGGCAGCACCTATTGATTTGTTGATTTATCGCACAGATAGTCTGCATGCCGATTGCAAACAGCGTATTAGCGAAAACGACCCGTATTACTCAACCATTCGGCAAGGTTGGGGTGCTGGCCTTAAGCAAGTATTCTCGGCGCTTCCAAGCCCAGATTGGTGCTAGGTTGGTACTAGATAGGAATTCGTATAATGATTGAGGGCAATTTATTTATTATCACTGCAGCATCGGGCGCGGGCAAAACCAGTTTGGTGAAAGAACTGCTGGCGAAGGATAGCCAAGTTAAGTTGTCAGTTTCACATACCACACGTAAACCTCGCCAAGGCGAGCAAAACGGCGTGCATTACCATTTTGTGGACGAGGTCGAGTTTTTACAGATTTTAAATGCAGGTGGCTTTTTAGAGAGCGCTGACGTTCACGGCGCCAAATATGGTACTGCGCAAAGTGGCGTAGATATTGCCTTGCAAGCTGGTAATGATGTGATTTTAGAAATCGACTGGCAAGGTGCGGCGCAAGTACGCAACATTTACCCGCAAAGTATCAGCATTTTTATCTTGCCGCCTTCAGTAGAAGCGCTCTCTGAGAGATTATTTGGTCGCGGGCAGGACAGCGTTGAAGTGATTGCAAAGCGACTCGTAGTGGCCCGTGAGGAAATGAGTCATGTGGTGGAGTTCGACTATGTTACAATCAACGATAAATTCGATGTAGCGTTGCAAGACTTGTTGGCAATCATTCGTGCCAGCAGGTTAAAAACGCAATCACAACTACAGCGCCACGCAGCGCTGGTTCAGAAGCTAACTTAAAGAACTTAATTTAAAGTACATATGTAAAGGACAACACCATGGCTCGTATTACTGTAGATGACTGTTTAGATAAAATCCCAAATCGTTTTCAATTAACTTTAGTGGCGGCCTATCGCGCGCGCCAATTGGCTAACGGCTCAGACCCTTTTGTGCACAGCCCAAATCAAAAAGACAAGCCAACCGTGTTGGCCTTGCGTGAAATTGCAGCGGGCAAAGTGGGCATTGAGATTTTGAACCGCGTACATCCGTAAGTGAATTGTTTTTAATATGCAACTGCAATGCCAAAAACGGCGACAACTTTAGGTGTTAAATTAGGCGCTAACCACCCAACCACCATCGACACATTTCAAGCTGCCGAGCCACCTTTGTTGCCGGCAGATGTTGAAACCTCAGCTCTTTCACTTTTACTTAAAGAATATTTTAACCAAGCCGACATTGAACAAGTGTGGGCGGCCTATCGCTATGCGGCATTTGCACATCAAGGTCAAACGCGCAAAACGGGCGAACCTTACATTACCCATCCAGTCGCGGTGGCGTGCATTTTAGCTAAGTTACATTTGGACTTACCTACCTTGTTAGCCGCGCTGCTGCATGATGTGGTGGAAGACACAGGCGTGCCAATTGCTGAAATAAGTAATCAATTTGGCAAGCAGGTGGCCGATTTGGTGGAAGGCCTCACTAAACTGGACAAAATTGAATTTCAGAGCGCTGCTGCGGCGCAGGCCGAGAATTTCCGCAAAATGTTGTTGGCCATGAGCCAAGACGTGCGGGTGATTTTAGTCAAACTAGCGGACAGATTGCACAATATGCAAACGCTAGAGGCCATGAAGTCAGACAAGCAAAAACGCATTGCGCAAGAAACCTTAGAAATTTATGCGCCCATTGCCAATCGATTGGGCTTGAATTTAATTTACCAGGAACTGGAAGATTTAAGCTTTAAGTACTTGCACCCGATGCGCCACCGTGTGATTGCCAAGGCTATTAAGGTAGCACGGGGTAACCGCAAGGAGGTCATCAGCAAGATTTTAGAGTCAATCCAGAAAGCCTTAGCCACAGCGCATATCGATGCCGATGTAAAAGGCCGCGAAAAACATTTATACAGTGTCTATCGCAAAATGGCCAATAAAGCCACGGCGTTAGAGCAAATTCACGATATTTATGGCTTTCGTATTTTGGTTAAAGATACGCCCACTTGTTATTTAACGCTGGGCACACTGCATGCGCTGTATAAGCCTATTCCAGGTAAGTTTAAAGACTATATTGCTATCCCTAAAGCCAACGGTTATCAATCGCTTCACACCACTTTATTTGGTCCATTTGGCACGCCAATCGAAGTGCAAATGCGCAGTGAAGATATGCACAAAGTCGCCAATGCGGGTGTGGCTGCACATTGGATGTATAAGACCACTGACGCAAACTTGACGACCTTGCAACAGCAAACACACCAATGGTTACAACGTTTGCTAGAGATTCAAACCGAAAGCGACGATAGCTACGAATTTTTAGAGAATTTTAAAGTTGATTTGTTTCCTGATGAAGTTTATGTGTTTACGCCAAAAGGTAATATATTAGCGCTTCCCAAAGGTTCAACCGCGGTGGATTTTGCCTATGCCGTACATACCGATGTAGGCAACAGTTGCGTGGCGGTTAAAATTAATAACGAGCTGGCACCACTGCGCAGCGAAATGCACAATGGCGATAACGTGGAAATTATTACTGCACCGCTGGCCAAACCTAACCCTGCTTGGCTCAATTATGTCGTCACAGGCAAAGCGCGCTCGCATATTCGGCATTATTTAAAAACACTGCAAGCAACAGAGTCTGCGCACCTTGGCGAACGTATGCTGAACTTGGCTTTACGCGCCTTGCATGTAGAGCCTAGCGTGGTAACAGATAAACAATGGCAGAAAGTCATTCGTGATTATGGTGCCAAAGAAAAAGCTGAAATCTTAACTGAGATAGGTTTAGGTAAACGTGTCAGTTTAATGGTGGCGCATCAGCTTACTGCTGGCCAGCCAGATTTACACGGTGTAGAAAAACCTAAAAACAGCAAAGTGCTGGATAGCATTACCATTAGCGGTAGCGAGGGCATGGCAGTGCAATTTGCGCAATGTTGTCGGCCTATTCCAGGCGACCCTATTTTAGGTTTTATTAACAAAGAAAAAGGTCTGATTATTCATACCCATGATTGTCCAACCACCCGTAAATTTAAGCTAGACCCTGATAAATGGCTAGATGTGGCGTGGGATTCGGATGATAAAAAACTGTTTAAAGTGAATGTGCGTGTGGTGGTGGTCAATGAGCGTGGCATGCTGGCCAAGCTAGCGTCAGGCATTTCAGATGTTGGTTCTAACATCGATAATGTCACCATAGAAGAACCGGATGGTAGCCAATATGCCAACGTGAATTTTACTGTGCAGGTACGTAACCGCGTGCATTTGGCAGATTTAATGCGCAATTTACGCAAAATACCCGATGTGGTGCGGATTAATCGCGTCAAGGGTGTCCACAATGAAGAAAAAATTCAGTAACCTATTTTGAAATATGCACTTGTACGTTGTTCTTCTCGCTTGTCGTACTTATTGTACTGCCTTAACTCGAACGCCTAGTACAAGCACATATTTGAAAATAGTCAAAGTTTTATAAACTTGAACACACTTTCTGAAATTAAAGCCCTTAGTAAACCGCTCATCTCCAATCTCAATAAGCTTGGCATCAACACCATTCAAGGCCTGCTTCTGCATTTGCCGTTACGCTATATCGATGAGACACGTATTACCGCAATACGTGACTTACGTCTGGGTGATGATGTGCAATGCGAAGGCGAAATTGTGCATGCTGAGGTTACCTACAAGCCACGTAAAGCTTTAATTGCAAGGCTGCAAGATGCCAGCGGACAGCTGACTTTGCGTTTTTTACATTTTTATCCTAGCCAAATCGCGCAGCTTGCAGTGGGTAAGTATTTACGTGTGTACGGCGAAATTCGCCACGGTTTTTTTGGCTACGAGATGGTGCACCCGCAATGTAAAAACGTGGGCGAAAGTACCCAAGTTGCAGAAACTTTAACGCCTATTTATCCTACCACCGCAGGCCTCACCCAGCCCAATATTCGCAAGGCAATTGCGCTTGCACTTAAAGTAGCAGATTTAGCTGAAACCTTGCCTTTACAAGCTTATAAAGGGATGAATTTACCTGCCTTCAAGCCCAGTATCCATGCGCTTCACAGCCCTGCTCCCGATGCCAATTTAAGTGCATTGGAGAGCCGTAGCACAGCAGAATGGCGGCGCTTGGCGTTTGACGAATTGCTAGCCCAGCAATTATCGATGCGCAAACACTACATTAAAAGGCGCAGTATTGACGCACCTGCTATTGCCGCATCGCATCAATTAGCACCGCAATTATTAAATAATTTAGCGTTTAATTTAACCCATGCTCAACAAAAGGTAGTGGCAGAAATTTCGCATGACTTAATGCAAGCGCATCCGATGCAACGTTTGTTGCAAGGCGACGTGGGCAGCGGCAAAACCATCGTCGCCTGCATGGCAGCCTTGCAAGCCATAGAGCACGGTTGGCAAGTGGCCTTGATGGCACCTACTGAAATACTGGCTGAACAGCATTTTAAAAAATTTGAAACATGGCTTAAGTCACTTAACATTCATATTGCTTGGAACATAAATATCGCGTTGCTCTCTGGCAGCCAAAGCAAAAAAGAGCGCGAAGCAGCATTGGCCGACATAGCCAGTGGGCACGCCCAGCTTGCCGTTGGAACGCATGCGCTGTTTCAAGAGGCGGTTAACTTCAAAAAACTGGGCTTAGCCATTATTGATGAGCAGCATCGTTTTGGTGTGCAGCAACGTTTAGCCTTACGCAAAAAAGGTGAACCTGAACCGCATCAGCTGATGATGACTGCTACGCCGATTCCGCGTACCTTATCCATGAGTTATTTTGCCGATCTCGATGTCTCTGTGATTGATGAGTTACCTCCCGGCCGCACGCCAATAGTCACCAAGCTGGTATCCGACGAACGCCGCGATGAAATTTTGCAGCGCGTGCGCGAGGCCTGTATGGCAGGTAGTCAAGCTTATTGGGTGTGCCCATTGATTGAGGAAAGTGAAGCCTTGCAGCTGCAAACTGCTAATGATACGTTTGCCCATATGCAAGCAACTTTTCCAGAACTTAAAGTTGGACTGGTGCACGGCCGTATGAAGCCCGCCGAGAAACAAGCGGTTATGCAAGAATTTAGCGCGGGGGAGATTCAGTTGTTGGTGGCCACTACAGTGATAGAAGTGGGGGTAGATGTGCCGAATGCCAGTTTGATGATTATTGAGCATGCTGAGCGCATGGGATTAAGCCAGCTACACCAACTGCGCGGGCGGGTAGGACGTGGGTCAGCAAAAAGCACCTGTATTCTGCTCTACCAAAATAAACTCTCAGAAGCCGCACGTGCGCGCTTAAAAGTCATTTATGAAAACACTGATGGTTTTTTAATTGCTCAAGCGGATTTGCAATTGCGCGGCCCAGGTGAATTTTTAGGCACACGTCAAAGTGGGGTGCCGATGCTAAAAATTGCGGATTTAGAGCGTGATGCGGATTTGTTAGAAGTAGCAAAAAACATGGCAGATAGTTTAATCAAGGAATATCCAAAAGCAGTAGAAGCGCATTTAGCGCGCTGGATGAGTCATGCGGGTGAGCTGGTGAAAGTGTAGTTAAAATAGCTGTCCTGTAACCCGCATGGATATTGGGCTGCAGAGCAACAGCTTTAATCATTATTGGTGTGCAAGATAAATATTTTGCACACCTTACACTTGCTTATTTTGCCGCCAACAGCATGTCTGGTTTGCCGTAATTATCCCAATGTGCTTGCTTAATAAGCTTATGGCTATAATGTTTTCTTGGAGCAAGCCATAGCAAAGCCAGATTAGGCAGCTTGGTTAAATAACTTAAATCGCCATCCACAATGGTAGTTTTGTTTCCAACAAATGCTACTGCTTTTAGTCCAATTAAATCTTTAAGTGGCTCTATACTTTCAATGTTATTTGTGTCTGATACATCTAAAATTTTAAGGCTAGTCATATTACGCACAAACTCAATATTGCGAACCTCTTTAGTACCGTCTATGCTCAGCCACTCTAGGTTTTTAAGTTGTGTTATTGGCATAAAGTCAGTGAGTTTTTTGCAATTACTTAATTCAAGTTTCTTTAGCTTAGTTAAGCCTTCAATACCATTTAATTCATCAATATTTGAGTTTCCGATACCAAGCCTCTCTAAATTTACTAACTCAGAAAACTTAGTCAAATCTTTGGCTTTGAACCCTTCAATACCTAAATGAGTAAGTGAAGTAACATTAAATATACTTTCAGTGCCTTTATACCAATCTAATCCACAATATTTAAGCTTGGGTAACTTGGTAAAATCAATTTTGCTTTTGAAGTAAGTGGATAAAGACAAGTCCACTAAAGATTCCATCTCTTCTATAGCCTCAAGACCAGAACTTGGTGCATCAATAATGCTTAATAACTCAATAGTTTTTAGATTGCTTAAAAAACTGTAATCTTCGCATGACCATTTATGGGCAAAGTTAAGGTACAAGGCTTTAATGTCATTTTCTAAAATGTATTGTGTAAAAGATTCATGCCAAGGCCCTTTTATCATTAAGCCCTTTAACCCCGTAAGGTGCTCTGGATAAAGCTTTAAAGCAAGCGAGACATCACCATAGGGCGAACCCACCAATTGCTCAACATAGTCAAAAAGATTATCACTCGATACCATTTTTACCCCAATTCTTTTTCGCTATTTCGTCTATAAACAATAAAGCTAAAACTACCGTTTTTGGACATTAACAATTCATTGTAGTGACGATTGAGTGCGCTAGTCAATTGATTGTTTGTGCGATAATTCAATCGTGAAAATTCAACAAAATCGTTCTCAACTGCGTCAACAATGGCTTAAAAAGCCAATGTTATGCGGCGCATACAGAAAATGGTTGATTGATAATGGTTCCCTCACCGCACGTTTAAAAGCGCGTTACGCCGATTTTGTAGTACAGCCAGCGATGCTAAAAAACGCGAAGGCTTTAACAGATGAACCCGTATTGCTAGGCTTAAAAACCAATCAGTATGCGCTGATTCGTGAGGTCCTATTAATGGGCAACAATCTGCCCGTGGTGTTTGCACACAGCGTGTTGCCGCATGCGAGTTTACGCGGGGCTTGGCGTGGTTTGGGTAAGCTTGGCAATAAACCGTTGGGCGCCGCCTTATTTGCTAATTCAAAAGTAAAACGTACGCCTTTAGAATACAAGAAACTATCGTGCCACCACCCAATATCCATGCGGATTACAGGGCATGTTACAAATGCCCAAAAAGTATTATGGGCAAGGCGTTCGGTATTCCAATTAAATTGCGCTAGAATTTTAGTCACCGAAGTATTCTTAGAACAATTATTCCCTTGATGACTCAAAAATTACGGTGTTGTCGCGTCTTGCCGTACTAAATGCGTACTGTCTGCAACGCTCCGCCTTGTACTTTTTGACCATCAATGGAATACTAATGCGTCAAAGATGAGAATAATTACTTGATGGATTTACAAAACATAACTAAAAAGCTAGACGCTTACGAGCGTTTGATGCGGCTGGATAAGCCTATTGGTATTTTGCTGTTGCTATGGCCTACCTTGTGGGCGCTTTGGCTGGCCTCGCGCGGTGTACCAGATTGGATTACGCTGCTGATTTTCATCACTGGCGCAGTCTTAATGCGTAGCGCGGGTTGCGTCATGAACGACATTGCTGATCGTAAATATGATGGCCTAGTGGAGCGCACCAAAAACCGTCCCTTGGCAACAGGCGAAGTGGGCGTGAATGAGGCTTATTTACTGGCGGCTGGGTTGGCTGTAGCGGCATTTTGCTTAGTAGTGTTATTCAATCAAAAAACCATTTTGTTGTCATTTGCCGCGTTATTTTTGGCGGCTACCTACCCATTTACCAAACGTTTTTTGGCGATTCCACAAGCTTATTTGGGTGTGGCGTTCGGTTTTGGTATTCCCATGGCATTTGCGGCGGTGAATGATTATATCCCGCCACTGGTGTGGGCGTTGTTGACGACCAATGTGTTTTGGGCGATGGCCTACGATACTGAATATGCCATGGTAGATCGCGATGACGATGTAAAAATTGGCATTAAGTCATCCGCGATATTTTTTGGTAAGTATGATGTCATTGCGGTGATGATTTGCTATGCCATGATGTTGAGTTTGCTAGTGTATATTGGCCAATTTATGGGTTTTAACAAACTATATTATATTGGCCTAGGAGCCGCTCTGGTATTGGTCTGCAGGCAATATTTTTTAATTAAAAATCGTGATAAAACTAATTGCTTTAAAGCGTTTCTGCAGAACAACTGGATAGGCCTTGCCATTTTTATCGGCTTGGCAGCACAGTACAATTTTCGTGGCGCATTTTAAACTTAAGCGCTCGTTGAATTGACCTTAGTTATATTTCGCTAACGTAAATTCAAAAGTCGCTTCTTGGTTTTCTTTTTCAGCCAAAGCGCGGTTTTCGGCTGCTTTTTGCTTAACCAGCGCATTCACTTTCTTTAATCTATCCTCTTTATCGGCAGCCAGCTTTGCTTCTTTTTGAGCTTTAAGAGCCATTTTTTTATCATCTAAATGAATTACTTGCGCGCTAATTCCAGTTTCGTGCACAACATTTTTAAGTAATAGCAGTTCTTCTAATACCGTTTTTTCAAAACCAACACGGGTTTCAAGGCGACTGTTATAAATTAAATCATCCAAATATACTTGCGCTGCAGGCGTACCCCATACATCTTCTAAACCTGCTATTAAGCGTGGAAAATCCTCTAAGCGTTGTTTAGCACTGCCTTCGTCATTAGTAAAAGCCGCGATGCGAATGTTGAAGTGTTCTTTGCATTCTAGCGCTGTTTGTTCATACATCGCTTGCATATTCTCTTTAGCCAATAAATCCAACAAAAATAACCACTCAGTCACAGATTTTTTAGGATGTTCGATTAAATGGTTTTGCAGTAGCTGAATGGCTAAGCTGGTACGGCCATGCGATAAAAATACATCGGCATGGTCTAGAATATTATGTTCGTCATTAAATTCTTCTACTGAAAATTGCGCATGTGTTTCTTCATCTGTAGATGCAAACAGGCTATCAGTTTCATTGATTGATGAGCTCTCGGTAGTATCTTCAAGTTCTTTGTTTAAGACGGGTTCTTTGTCAAAATCAAGAAAACTATCGTCAGAATTTACACCATTTAATGGACTAAAATGACCAGTGCCCTGAGCAAATTGTGCCTCTTCAAATAGATGTTCTTGGCGACGCACACGCCATTTATTTGTGATGCTAGCACTACTAAATAATAAAGCACCGCCCAAGATATAACCAAGCCAATCTAAGCTATTTTTAGCTGAATTCGCAACTTCTAGTTGTTGATGCTGTGTTTGATTTTCCGTTTTAAGACTTTGGTTAGCATGTGCTAAATTATTAATTTGTTCTTGGAGATGCGCCATACGGTTATTCATCACCGTGACTTCATCGTTAATTTCAATATCGCCTGCCAGCGCATTCTGCAGGGATACTGGTGCGTTATCTGGCGTAAATTGCAGTTGCATATCCATGCGCAACTGCGGCTTGTTGGATGGCATGGCTGACTTTTCGCCGCCAGAAATACTTAAACGTGGTTTGCTATCTTTTAGCGTTTCGATTTTAGGCTCAACTTTGCCAGCATCAACAGATTTTGCATCACTATAGCCAGCAGTAAGCACAATGTCTTTATTTGTTACTTTGTTGGTTGTGGGTTTTGCGGCTTTTTTACTCGGTTTAACCACTTTTAGCGCTTGCGGTGCTTTAGAGGCTTCACTTGCAGCCACTTGTGTGGCGTTCTCAATATCTGCAACAGCTTCATTAATGACGCTTACTTCTGTGTCCAATGCAGCATCAGTTGTCAGTGGCGGGTCCAGCAGCAATACATAATCGCGGCGCATATTTGTATCACATTCCGCGACAATGCTTAGGTTCATAATCGGCTCATTAAGCACTTGGTTTGTCGTCACTGTCAAAATTGCAACATCATCGACAATTTTTGAGAGTTTAAAATTGGCACTATTCAATTGATTCTCGGTGCTGTTATCGTTTACTACACGGATGCAATCGACGTTCTTAAGCTCACTAGCACCCTGCACTTGAATGCTGGCGCGTAAAGGTTGCCCCAAATGCGAATTTACCTCTACATTACCCAGCCCAAGCGCTAGTGCATTGGTTTGCGAGCTTATTGTCAATATGGCAATTGCTGTTCTAACCGCCTGTTTAAGTGTATAATTTTCATGCATTGTGTTTACCTATCGATTATGTGTAAAGCCAACTCATTGGTATTGTTGTAAATGTCGGTAAAGACACCTGTTATAGAGGCGCCAGCAACCACCGTGCCAACTTAATATTTTGCCAGATTAAGATGACAATATAAAAAACCTAAAATAGTCCGTGTTTTACAATTGACAAGCTTTACCGCAAAAGCATATAATCCGCCCTCTTGATTTTTTTAAGCTGTGCAATTCGCATAGTGCTTGGATTTTTGAATATGAATATTTTTTCTGGCAAAACTTTTTCTGCTAAATCGCACGAAGTGCAACGCGATTGGTTTGTAATCGATGCGACCGACTTAGTCTTAGGCCGCTTGGCAAGTGCTTGTGCGCATCGTTTGCGTGGCAAACATAAAACCATTTACACGCCACACGCTGATACTGGTGATTACCTTGTTATCATTAATGCAGATAAAATTAAAGTGACTGGTGCAAAGGCTGACGGTAAGTTATACCACAGTCACTCTGGTTACCCAGGCGGCATCAGCACGACGACATTCTCTAAAATGCAAGACAAGTTTCCAGGCCGCGCTTTAGAAAAAGCGGTAAAAGGCATGTTGCCAAAAGGTCCTTTGGGCTATGCAATGATTAAAAAATTGAAAGTTTATGCTGGTGACAAGCATGAACATGCTGCACAACAACCAAAAGCGTTGACTATCTAAGCTAAAGAAAATTAAGGTAAATTAAAAGATGATTGGTAAATACAATTATGGTACAGGCCGCCGCAAAAGCTCAGTAGCGCGCGTGTTTTTAAAAACAGGTAAAGGCAATATCATTGTGAATGATAAGCCAGTGGATGAATATTTCTCACGCGTGACATCACGTATGATTTTACGTCAACCATTAGAGCTAACAGAAAACACTACTAGCTTTGACATCATGGTCAACGTGATTGGTGGTGGTGAGTCTGGTCAAGCAGGCGCAGTGCGTCATGGTATTACTCGTGCCTTGATTGATTATGATGCAGCGCTCAAAAGTGCTTTGTCACAAGCAGGTTTTGTAACCCGCGATGCACGTGAAGTAGAGCGTAAAAAGGTCGGCTTACGTAAAGCGCGTCGTCGTAAACAATTCTCTAAACGCTAATTCACAGCGGTTTGGAATTGAAAAGGTCGCGTTAGCGGCCTTTTTTTATTTATGCACTAAATTTGATATTATTGGTTCGGTATTATTAAGTGTTTGGTACTATTAAATATTATGGATAATAAAAAAATTAAAGTAGGCATCGTTGGTGGCACAGGTTACACCGGTGTCGAGTTGTTGCGCCTGTTGGCGTTGCACCCGCAAGTAGAACTGGCAGCAATCACCTCGCGTGGTGACGCTGGCTTGCCTGTGGCCGATATGTTCCCTAGCCTACGCGGGCTGGTCAATTTAGTCTTTACTGACCCTGCAACTGCCAATTTAAATGCATGTGATGTGGTGTTTTTTGCTACGCCACATGGCGTAGCCATGTCGCAAACACCTGCATTATTGGCAGCAGGTGTTAAAGTCATTGATTTAGCTGCTGATTTTAGGTTACAAGATGTGGCCATATTTGAAAAATGGTACAAAATGCCGCACAGTTGTGCCGACATTCTAAAAGGTGCCGTATATGGCATCCCAGAGTTGTATCGTGAACAGATTAAACACGCCAAGGTGATTGGTAACCCAGGTTGCTACCCAACCACGGTTTTGTTGGGCTTGGTGCCATTATTAGAGCAAGGTTTAATTGATTTTTCAGTACCGATTATTGCAGATTCAAAATCTGGTGTATCTGGCGCGGGCAGAAAAGCCGAAGTTGCCACCTTATTTGCAGAAGCCAGCGATAATATGAAAGCGTATGGTGTGGCGGGGCATCGTCACCATCCAGAAATCCATGCGCAGTTAACGCAATTGGCAAAAACAAATTTAGAATTTATTTTTGTGCCGCATTTGGTGCCAATGATACGCGGTATGCTGTCCACGATTTATGTGAAACTTTCTGCAAAGGCCAATAGTCTTGATTTACAGGCTTTGTTTGAAAAGCGCTACGCCAATGAACAATTCGTAGATGTATTGCCAGCTGGAACTCTGCCAGAAACGCGCTCTGTGCGCGGCGCTAACCAATTGCGCATTGCCTTGCATAAACAAGCGGATACTGGTTACTTAACTATCGTTGTGGTACAAGATAACTTAGTAAAAGGTGCGGCGGGTCAAGCGGTGCAAAACATGAATATTATGTTTGGTTTTGCCGAAAACACAGGCCTGCAAGTGGTACCATTGTTACCATAATGCTGTTAATGAGTTTATGAAGCCTATCCGCCGCAATGTTCGTCGTCATTTTGGTCTTACCGCCAAACAAGTGGCGGTTCGCACACGCTGGCCGTGGTATTTTAAGTTTTTTCTTATATTCATGTTTATATCATCAGGGTTTTTACTCGCCTACTGGGTATTAAGAGGTGGAGAAAACGCTAATATTCACGAAAGAGTGCAGCAACAAGCAATTGAAATCAAAGAATTAGAAGCTAAGTTAGTAGGGGCGCAACGTGAATTGCAAGTAGAGCTGGCAACCAAGAATAATCTTGCCAAAGAGCTTGCAACCGTTCAAGATGACAATATTAAAGTAAAAGAAGAACTGCTTTTTTATAAAAGCATGTTGGGCAGAAAGTAAAGATAGTGCTGTTTATCGTATGAGGAAAAGTAATGTTTTTTAAGAAAGCCAATAAAATAGACAATCGTATTGACACGTTGGTTGGTGCTGATACGCGTATTGAGGGTGATTTAAGTTTTAGTGGTGGCTTGCGTGTGGATGGTGCAATTCGCGGCGATGTAGCTGAGCAAAATGGTAATCCAAGTACGCTAATATTAAGCGAGCATGGTCGTATTGAAGGTGCGGTCACCGCTGCAAAAGTTGTGCTGAATGGCAAAGTGGTCGGTACAGTTAAATCCAGCCATTTTATCGAGTTGCAAACCAAAGCACGCATTACTGGGGATTTACATTACAAGTCGCTCGAGATGCATACAGGCGCGGTAATTGAAGGTAAGCTGGTGTATATGGGTGATAATATGCAAGAGGAGCCGCAATAGCTGGTTAGATTTAAACCGTGTGAATTAAAACTATTGCAAAATTGAACAATAGCCCCAGCTTAGTAGTCAGAGATTGAAGAAGTTTAAGGAGTTAACTATGAACACAGTAGCCGACATGCAAGATATTGAAATGCCAACCCCGCTTATTTTTACGGATAACGCGGCCAAAAAAGTCAAAGAACTGATTGAAGAAGAGGGCTCGCCTGATCTTAAACTGCGTGTGTTCGTGAGCGGCGGCGGTTGCTCAGGCTTTCAATATGGCTTCACCTTTGAAGAAGAGGTGAACGAAGATGACACACAAGTGATGAAAGATACTGTGACACTATTAATCGATCCGATGAGTTTGCAATATTTAATGGGCGCTGAGATTGATTACCAAGATAACCTGCAAGGCTCACAATTTGTGATCCGTAACCCGCAAGCACAAAGCACCTGTGGTTGCGGTAGCTCGTTCTCGGTATAAAGCTAGGCTAAATTTATGCTAAACTCATGGGAATGAAAAAGTTTTTTTTAATTTTAATGATGTGCTTACTGCCGTACCAATTTGCTTGGGCAATGGTGGCAAGCTACGACACGCATGGCGCTCAAGATACTGATGTGCATTTTGGGCATCATGAACATCAAGCTATGGATAAAGACACCGATAATAATGATTTAGCTGAGAATGATAAAAGTGATAAAAACACTCAAAAAGCTAAAATCCATGACCATTGCGGTTTTCTAAATTTGTCATGTCTTGAGTTATCAAGTCACGATTTGCCTGTCTTTGTATCTGCTGCTAAGCAGTTTTCAATTCAATATTTATTCAATTATCATTCCTCACCAAACTACCAGCCAGAACGTCCCAATTGGATTGCTCGCGCTTAATTCGGCGGGCAATCATTTAACGATTAATATTACTTTGTCAACGCTCGCCGATTTTTCTAATTTTAGGAGAATGGCATGCGTTATACCCAATTTTTATTTTTTGTATTACTCAATTTAGCTGGACACTTTAGCCTAATAAGCCCTGCATTTGCAGCAGAAAATATTAGCCTAGATGAAGCAACAGCCTTAGCTCTGCAAGCCAACCCTGATATTGCGGTGGCAATAAGCGGGCGCGAAGTAGAAAACGGCCAAGCTTTACAAGCAGGCAAGCGTCCAAACCCAACTTTGTCTGCACAAATAGAAGATTTGCGCAGTCGCAACCGCCAAACCATCTTGCAAATAAGTCAACAGTTAGAAACGGCTGGAAAACGCGATAAGCGGATTGCAGCAGCTGATGCAAACATAGCCATTGCCGATGTCGATATTCGCATTGCTCTAGCAGAAACCAGTGCCAAAGTATATGCAGCGTTTTATCAAGTGCTGGCCGCGCAACAAGCGCAAATGTTAGCAACCGAACTATTAAAAATTGGCACCACTTCAAAAGAAACTACCGCCAAGCGGGTATTGGCAGGTAAGGTTTCGCCTGTCGAGGAAACCAAAGCCAAAGTGATAGAGGCGAGCTTAAAAGTTGATTTAGTAAACGCAAGCCAGCAATTAATTGCTGCTAAAAAGCGTTTAATAAGCTTGTGGGGTAAAGGCTTAGCGTCAGCAGAAACAACAACGTTTACTGCAGTGGGCGAATTAGACAAACTCAATACTCTGCCTACATTAAATGCATTAGCCGCAGAGTTACCCAACTCACCACGCCTTAAAAAAGCCAGTCTAACGGTCGTACAAAAACAAGCATTCAGTGAGATAGAAAAATCTAGACAAACGCCGGATGTGACTATAAGCCTAGGTGCACGTCGCAATGAAGAGCTCGGCGGTATCACACAAGCGCTAATTGGTTTATCAGTTCCTATCCCTTTGTTTGATAGAAATCAAGGTAATTTACAAAGCGCTAAAGCGCGGGAAGTGCAAGCGCAGGATGAAAAAACTGCGTTAGAAAATCAATTGCAGACAGAGTTAGCAATTGCTTATGCACGCTGGCAGTCGCAAATTGAGGCTATTGACACTTACAGGCAAGATATTTTACCTGGTGCACAGAGCGCTTTTGATGCCGCACGCAAAGGCTTTGAGTTTGGTAAGTTTAGCTTTTTAGAGGTGCTAGATGTGCAACGCACCTTATTTCAAACCAAAACTCAGTTTATTCAAACGCAGGCTTTCGCGCACCAAGCTGAAGCTGATATTCAAAGCATTTTAGGTTTAACTAGCACTTATCAACCATTAATTGATGATGTTAATAAAAGGAATTTCTATGAAATTAAGTAAACAAATGTGGCTAATCATTGCCATTATTTTAATGGGCATAGCAGTAGCAGGCCTCATTTTAAAAGCAGAAGAACCTAAAGCAGAGGCAGGTCATGGCGACCATGCTGATGAGGCAGGTGGTGAGCATGCAGAAGAAGCAGGCGCTGAACATGAGGAGCATGCAGAAGAAGCTACAGACAAAAAACTAGAGCATGTAGAGACTGGACCTGCTCATGAAAAAGACCACAATCAGCCAGCAATGGACTCTAAAAGCACTAAAGGCCCACACGGCGGTAAGCTTTTTACTGATGGTGACTATGCAATTGAAGTCACGATTTTTGAACAAAATCAGCCACCAGAATTTAGACTTTATGCGTATTCAAATAATAAACCACTAGCGTCTACCAGCACTTCAGTGACTTTAAAATTATCACGTTTGGGTCGTGAGGCACAAATCTTTAAATTCACGCCTGAGAAAGATTATTTAACCTCAAAAATTGTTGTTGAAGAGCCACATTCTTTTAAAGTGACTATAGAGGCAACCCATGCTGATAAAACACATCAATTTGCCTACGAGCAAGTAGAGGCGAGAGTTTCATTAAGCGCAAAGCAGCTTAAAGATAATGCAATTGAAGTACTAACCGTTGCACCTGCAAACATTCAAACTAACTTACGCTTATTGGGCGAAATTAAATTAAATGCAGATAAGGCTGTGCAGGTTTTGCCACGCATGAGTGGCATTGTAGAAAGCATCACGGCTAATGTGGGCGATAAAGTAAAACGCGGCCAAACATTGGCGGTGGTTTCAAGTTTAGATGTAGCTGCCAATCGCGGTGATTTATCGGCAGCGCAACAACGCTTGAACCTTGCTAAAACAACTTTAACGCGTGAGGAAAACTTGTGGCGCGAGAAAATATCGGCCGAGCAAGATTATCTTGCCGCTAAAAATGATTTGCAATTGGCACAAATAGAATTAGCGCAGCAGCAGCAAAAATTGTCCAGCATGGGGGTTAGTGGCGGTAGTGGTTCGCGCTATACGTTGAAAGCCCCGATTGATGGTGTAATTACGCGCAAAAATGTGGCTGCTGGACAAGTATTAGAGTTAACACAAATGATGTTTGAAGTGGCTGATTTAAACACGGTATGGGCTGAAATGAGTATTCCCATTAAAGATTTAGGCTTAGTAAAAACAGGACAAAAAGTGACAGTACGTGCAGCTGCATTTGAGCAAAGTACAGCGGGAACGATTACTTATATTGCGCCACTGGTGGCCGAGCAAAGTCGCACTGCAATAGCCCGTGTAGTATTAACAAACGAAAAATCCAATTGGCTGGCTGGCCTGCCCGTGAATATTGACTTAGTGGCAGATGAAGTGAACGTGCCGCTTGCGGTTTCAGTGGAGGCGATACAAAGCCTGCAGTATGGCGATGTGGTATTTGGCCGTTATGGGGACGCTTTTGAAGCACGACCAGTTCAATTGGGTCGTCGCGATGGTAAATATGTGGAAGTGCTATCTGGTTTGATTGATGGCGAACAATATGCTGCTGGCAACAGTTTTGTCGTAAAAGCCGAGCTTGGCAAATCAGGAGCTAGCCATGACCACTGACCTTCAAACTAAAAGCCTAGAAAGCAGTGATGTAAATCCGCATAGCGCGAAAGGCTTTTTTGAGAAATTAATCGCATTTGCGATAGACCAACGCTGGTTGGTGATGTTGATTAGCTTAGGTGTGGCCATCATCGGCATTGTAAGCTACCAAAATCTGCCAATTGATGCGGTGCCCGATATTACCAATGTGCAAGTACAAATTAACTCAGCTGCACCTGGGTACTCACCTTTAGAAACTGAGCAGCGCATTACCTACCCAGTTGAAACTGCAATGGCGGGGCTACCAAATTTAGAAGAAACACGTTCTATTTCGCGTTATGGTTTATCGCAAGTCACGGTGATATTTAAAGAAGGCACCAATATTTATTTTGCACGCCAATTAGTAGCAGAGCGTATTGCGCAGGTAAAAGAAAAGTTGCCAGCTGGCATTGCCTCTGAAATGGGGCCAACCGCCACAGGTTTGGGCGAGATTTTTATGTGGGTAGTTTCTGCTAAACCTGGTGCGCTTAAAGCAGATGGCACGCCTTACACAGCCATGGATTTGCGTGAAGTGCAAGATTGGATTATCAAGCCGCAACTACGCAATGTGCCAGGGGTCACCGAAATTAATACTATTGGTGGTTATAGTAAGCAATATCAAGTCTCACCTAATTTAGAAGCACTGGTGAATTATGGGTTAACACTCGCTGATATTTTAAATGCGTTAGAAAAAAATACCAATAATCAAGGCGCGGGCTACATTGAAAAGCTAGGTGAGCAATATTTAATTCGCGTGCCAGGTCAAATAGCGGTTGATAGTAAAAATCAAGATCTAGCGCTAAATGCCTTGAGTAATGTGGTATTAGATAGCAGAAACGGCACGCCTATTCGTGTTAAAGATGTAGCCACGGTATCTACTGGCAGCGTTTTGCGCACCGGGGCTGCTACCCAAAATGGTGAAGAAGTTGTGCTAGGTACAGTGTTTATGTTGATGGGCGAAAACAGCCGTACAGTTTCGCAAGCGATTGCTACCAGGCTGGCTGAGGTCAATAAAACACTGCCTGCCGGCATTACGGCTAATACGGTTTACGACCGCACGATTTTGATTGATAAAGCCATTAACACGGTTAAAAAGAATCTGATAGAAGGTGCGCTGTTAGTGGTTGCCATTTTATTCATATTTTTGGGTAATATTCGTGCCGCCATTATCACCATGTGTGTGATTCCACTGGCTATGTTAATGACGTTTACAGGTATGGTGGGCAATAAAGTCAGTGCCAATTTAATGAGCTTAGGCGCACTGGATTTTGGCATTATTATTGATGGCGCAGTGGTGATTGTAGAAAACGCCATGCGCCGTCTTGCGCACACACAAAGTATGGTTGGGCGTAATTTAACGCGCACTGAGCGATTTACCGAGGTGTTCTCAGCCGCCCGCGAGGCAAGACGGCCACTGATTTACGGCCAACTGATTATTATGGCGGTGTACTTACCTATTTTTGCACTCACAGGGGTAGAGGGCAAAATGTTCCAGCCCATGGCATTTACGGTGGTGATTGCGCTGATAGCAGCGATGGTTATTTCGGTGACGTTTATTCCCGCTGCCATCGCGCTATTTGTGACTGGGCGTGTGGAAGAAAAAGAAAACAAGGTGATGCAGTGGGCAAAAAAAATCTACACCCCTGTGCTAGATTGGACGCTCATCAATAAAGCCGTTGTGATTACGCTCGCAATTACTACAGTGGTGCTAAGTGGCTTATTACTTACGCGCATGGGCAGCGAGTTTGTGCCTAGCTTAGATGAAGGCGATATTGCTCTACATGCCTTGCGTATTCCTGGTACTAGTTTAAGTCAAGCCATTACCATGCAGCAAGAACTGGAAAAAACTGTCAAAACTTTTCCTCAGATTGAGAGAGTGTATGCAAAACTTGGCACGGCAGAAATCGCCACCGACCCCATGCCGCCCAGTGTGGCAGATACGTTTTTAATCTTAAAGCCAAGATCAGAATGGCCAGACCCAGGCTTAAGTAAAAACGCATTAATTGCACAAATTCAAGCAGCAGTAGTTAAAGTGCCAGGTAACAATTATGAGTTTACCCAGCCCATTCAAATGCGTTTTAACGAACTGATTTCTGGCGTGCGCAGCGATGTAGCGGTAAAAATATTTGGTGATAATCTTGAAATTATGGCTGAAACGGCAGAAGCGGTATCTGCCGTGTTGGAAAAAACCCAAGGTAGTGCCGATGTAAAGGTTGAGCAAACCACGGGTTTACCTGTATTGACTGTAAATATCGACCGTGAAAAAATCGCGCGTTTGGGTGTCAATATGGAGGATATTCAAAGCGCTGTGAGCATTGCCATGAACGGCGCAAATGCAGGCGCTGTATATGATGGCGATAGACGTTTTGATATTGTGGTGCGCCTTAATGCCGCACAACGTTTAGATACTACCATGCTGGAACGTTTGCCGATCAAGTTGAATGTGAATAACACTGCGACTTATATGCGCTTAAATGAGCTGGCGACATTAGATGTAGCCCAAGGTGCCAACCAGTTCAGTCGCGCCAATGGCAAGCGTAATGTGGTGGTGACTGCCAATGTCCGCAACCGCGACATAGGTTCGTTTGTGGCTGAGGCAAAAGCGAGTATTGCGACAGATATAAAAATACCCGCTGGCAATTGGTTAGAATGGGGTGGTACGTTTAAGCAATTGCAATCTGCTGCAAATCGCTTAAAAATCGTCATACCATTGGCTTTGATGATTGTGTTTATGCTGTTATATGCAGTGTTTGGTAACTTCAAAGATGGTTTAATTGTGTTTAGTGGTATTCCATTTGCGCTTACAGGTGGCGTCACCGCCCTCTGGCTTACGGGCATTCCGCTTTCAATCTCGGCAGGTGTCGGCTTTATTGCGCTGTCGGGTGTGGCAGTGCTAAATGGTTTGGTGATGATTACTTTCATCAATAATTTACGTGTCGAAGGCCGAGCGCTCAATGAGGCGGTGCGCGAAGGCGCACTGACAAGATTGCGCCCAATTTTGATGACTGCGTTAGTTGCTTCATTCGGCTTTATTCCAATGGCGATTGCCACAGGCGTAGGGGCAGAAGTGCAACGGCCTTTAGCCACGGTAGTGATTGGTGGCATATTGTCATCTACTTTACTCACATTATTAGTCCTGCCTTTGCTATATGCCATGGTGCACAAAACCCAGCCTAAGCATAGCGCTGTTATAAAACCTGCTCAAGGAGCAGCATAATGAGTACAGGTCACACACAAGCAATACCTGGTAGTCAAAATGAAAAAGTACTTTGGTGGGCATTAGGCTTAACTAGCACTTTTTTAATTGCTGAGTTTGCAGCGGGAGTTTTTTATAACAGCCTTGCATTAATTTCTGATGCTGCACACATGTTTACTGATGCTGCGGCGTTGGCCGTTGCACTCGCAGCAGTGCGTATTGCAAAGCGGCCTGCAGATAGCTTACGCACTTATGGCTATGCTAGATTTGAGATTTTAGCGGCTGCTTTTAATGCGCTCTTGTTGTTTGCCGTGGCTATTTATATTTTGTTTGAGGCGGTAGACCGTTTTAAAAATCCTACTGATGTGGAATCTATGGCCATGCTTTGGGTGGCTATATTGGGGCTCATTATCAATTTGATTAGCATACGCTTACTTAGCAGTGGTAAAGATAAAAGTTTAAACATGAAAGGTGCGTATCTCGAAGTCTGGAGCGACATGCTTGGTTCTATAGGTGTAATTGTGGGGGCTATTGTCATTTACATGACTGGTTGGGCTTGGGTAGATACGGTAGTAGCAGTTGCTATTGGCCTATGGGTATTGCCACGCACTTGGGTGTTGCTTAATGAAAGCTTAAATCTATTATTAGAGGGGGTGCCGCAAGGCATTGGGCTTAACGAAGTTAAAAAATCTATACTCAATATTTCAAATGTAATCAATGTGCATGACTTACATATTTGGGGAATAAGTAGTGAAAAAAATAGCCTCACCGCACATGTTGTACATACTTCAGATGCCTCGCCAGAGGTAATTATTCAAAAAATAAGAGAGTTACTGGAGACTGACTTTTCAATCTACCACAGCACCATTCAATGTGAAATCAATGATTGTGAGAACGAAAAAACTGATATTTTTTAAGTGAGTGGGCATAAGTATATCGCTAGAACTTGGGTGGTTTAAAACTAATTTAAAAGTTTATAAAAACGCAAAAAACTTAATAAATTGATCATTAATAAGGGAATTATTATGGATTGGAATCTGGAATTAATGTTAGCAGCCAGAATAATCTTTGCTGCAGTATTAGGCGGTATGATTGGTTGGGAGCGTGAAAACCATAATCGTGATGCGGGTCTTCGTACTTATATGGCAGTGGCAGTAGGCTCATGCGCCTTTAGTATCATTTCTCAACATCTCACAGGTGACCCAACTAGAATAGCTTCTCAAGTTGTCACGGGTATGGGGTTTATTGGCGCAGGCGTTATTTTGCAAGTACGTGGCCGTGTGCAGGGATTAACGACTGCGGCAACATTATGGGCAACCGCTGCGGTTGGCATGGCTAGTGCATTTGGGATGTATTTATTGGCAGGACTGACTGCACTATTGATTCTTGGCACGTTGAGCTTGCATCATTTACCAGGATGGAATCGCTTACTTAAAAAAAGTCATTCAGATTCAGATGAAAATAAATAAATTCTGCGCTTGCTATTTAATAAGCATGCTGAATTTAACTAAGTAGTGAGAAAACTTAGAGCTTACCCTGAAAGGTAAAATCCATATGAAAAATAGCGACTCGAGTAAACCTTCAAATGTAGAGGACAATTTTTCAGAAAAAGTAGTTACCAGTACACTAACCCTGCGTATTGAGGAAATGGATTGTCCAACCGAGGAGTCTTTAATACGTCAAAAACTTGAAGGCATGCAAGGTGTGGAAAGTCTCGATTTCAATTTAATGCAACGCAAGCTGACTGTAAGGCATCATTTGCAAGATCCTGAATCTATTATTGCGGCAGTCGCCGCACTAGGCATGAAGCCTGTCGTAGAAAATGCTTCTGTGTCTAAATCAGGAAGTTCTCAAGCCATTTTTATTATTGATAATATGGATTGCCCAACTGAAGAGGCGTTGATACGTAATAAATTATCTTCGATGGATGGTATTACTGCCTTAGAGTTTAATCTCATGCAACGCAAACTGACAGTCACGCATACTTTAGGCGAATCTGAGGCTATTCAACAAGCCTTAATTGCCATTGATATGAAAGCCGTGCCTTTAGTAGCAACTGCAGTCAGAGTGCATGACGCAGCTACTCCAAATGCGCAAATAAAATGGTGGTTATTAGGCGCGGGTGGCGTTGCAGCCGTTTTAGCAGAGGTAATTGTATGGACTGGCGGATCAGATAACTCTTGGCCCGTAATCGCATTAGCGCTTTTTGCTATTGCCGTGAGTGGTACTGGTACTTATAAAAAAGGCTGGATTGCTCTTAAAAACCTCAATCTTAATATTAATGCTTTGATGTCAATTGCCGTGACTGGCGCAGTTTTAATTGGACAATGGCCAGAAGCTGCGATGGTGATGGTGTTATTTACCTTGGCTGAAATGATTGAAGCTATGTCACTTGACCGCGCACGCAACGCGATTCGTGGCTTGATGGAAATGGCACCTGATAAAGCAAATATTTTACAAGCTGACGGCACGTGGCAAGAAATGCATGCGGCAACCATCAGTATTGGCATGATTGCTCGTGTCGCACCAGGTGAGCGCATTCCATTAGATGGAGAATTGACTAAAGGGCAATCTGCGGTGAATCAGGCGCCAATTACGGGTGAGAGCATACCTGTGGCTAAAACCATAGGTGACAAAGTGTTTGCTGCCACTATCAATGAAACAGGCTCTTTTGAATATCGTATTACTGCAGCGCAAACCGATTCAACATTGTCGCGTATTATTCGTGCGGTCGAAGATGCACAAGGCAGCCGTGCGCCGACTCAACGTTTTGTTGATAGCTTTGCCAAAATATATACGCCTATCGTGTTCGTTATCGCCTTAGGTATTGCCATTGTGCCGCCACTTTTGTTTGGATTGGCCTGGATGCCATGGATTTATAAAGCACTGGTGTTATTGGTCATTGCATGCCCATGTGCATTGGTGGTGTCAACACCAGTAACAGTGGTGAGCGGTCTTGCAGCAGCAGCAAAAGCTGGCATTCTGATTAAGGGGGGTGTTTACTTAGAAGAAGGTCGCAAGCTAAAGTCTCTGGCACTGGATAAAACAGGCACGATTACACAAGGTAAGCCAGTTGTGACCGACATCGTGGCTTTAAGTGGTGAACAGAAGTTTGCGTTAATATTAGCCGCAACGTTGGCGGAGCGCTCTGACCACCCTGTCTCGACAGCCGTTAGTAAGTACTGGAAGTCCCTGCCTGATGTCGCAGTATTAGCTGAAGTTGCTGACTTTGAGGCAATCACAGGGCGCGGTGTTAAAGGTCGTATTAATAATCAGTGGTATTACTTGGGTAACCATCGTTTGGTTGAAGAGTTAAGCATTTGTAATACAGACACCGAAGCTGCATTGAACAAGTTTGAAGCCGAAGGTAAAACAGCCATCGTCATTTGCAGTGAAACAACACCACTCGCAGTGATTGCTGTTGCCGACACAGTACGCGAAACCAGTCGACAAGCCATTGTTGAATTACATGCACTCGGTATTCGTACTTTAATGCTAACGGGTGATAATGAGCTTACTGCTAAAGCCATTGCCAAAAACGTTGGTATTGATGATGCGCGAGGCAATCTTTTGCCAGAAGATAAACTTTCTGTAATTAATGAAGAATTGAATAGATACGGCAAAGTGGGCATGGTGGGTGACGGTATTAACGATGCACCTGCGTTAGCTAAATCAAGTATCGGTTTTGCCATGGGTGCGGCTGGCACCGATACCGCATTGGAGACAGCAGATGTGGCTTTAATGGATGACGATTTACGCAAAATTCCACAGTTCATCAACTTAAGCATAAAAGCCGCCAGTATCTTAAAACAAAATATCACTATCGCTTTAAGTATTAAAGCTGTATTTTTGGTACTTGCCTTTATGGGCACAGCAACTTTATGGATGGCAGTATTTGCCGATCTGGGTGCCAGTTTGATTGTGATTTTTAATGGGTTACGCTTGTTAAAACTTCAAAAAGCCGCTTGACCAGACTGGTGTTGTAAGCGCATTGATAAACAATTCGTAAGATTTAAATAATTCATTAGCTTTAATCATATGTTAAAAAAACTACTCACGCCCACACACCGCTTGATTTTAATTGTGGCATTGTTTTTAATGATAACTGGCAACTATGCTTTCTTTAGCTCGCTATTAAAATCCTACCCGTTCAGCAGCGATAACATCTTTTTCTTGATGTCCATCACTGCGTTCTTCACTCTGGCAACGGCGTTGTTACTCAATTTAATCTGCTATGGCAGGCTTGCCCCTTGGGTATTGGCATTGGTTGTTTTACTGGCGTCATTGGCAGCATATTTTATGGATAGCTATGGCGTTGTCATCGATAGCAACATGCTAGACAACGCAGCACAGACCAATATCACAGAATCAAAAGAGTTATTAACAACTAAGCTAGTTTGGCGCGTTATAGTTTTTGGTTTTTTACCTGCATATTTTATTCTTAAATATTCTCCCGCTGTGCAAAGTATCGGTGCTGAGCTTGCTTCAAAAGCGATTTTGTCATTCATTCTAGTCTTGCTCATGATTTTAGTTGCAGCTCCGCTTACATCTAACTATGCATCATTTATTCGGCAGCACAAAGCTGTACGGTTATATTCCAATCCTAGCTATTTTTCATATTCATTGGTGAAATACTTTAGTCGGACTGCGAAAGTGCCGCCTAATCAGGTTCCTATTAATATTGCTGCTGATGCAAAGCATATTGATGATCATAATAAAAACGAATTATTAATATTAGTTATTGGAGAAACCGCAAGGGCGGATCATTTCTCTCTAAATGGTTATCAGCGTGAAACTAATCCACTGTTAAAAAAGCTGGATGTAATCAGCTTACCTAACGTCACTTCTTGTGGCACTTCGACTGCTATTTCAGTGCCATGTATGTTTTCTGGCTTGGGTCGTCGATCATTCAATCAGACAGAAGCCATGAACTATGAGAATGTGTTGGATGTTTTATCGCCAAAGGTAAATATTTTGTGGCGAGATAATAATTCAGACTCTAAAGGCGTCGCCTCACGTATTCCTTTTGAAGATTTCAGAACACCTGTGTTAAACCCTATATGCGACATTGAGTGTAGAGATATTGGCATGCTAAGTGGTTTAGATCAGCACATTGAACAAAGAAAAGGCGAGGATGTTCTGATAGTTTTACATCAAATGGGAAATCACGGCCCCGCTTATTACAAACGCTATCCTGCCAATTTTGAAAAATTTACTCCCGCATGTAAATCGGATGACTTGGGAAAATGTACTGATGAACAGATTAAAAATGCCTATGATAATGCAATTTTATATACAGATTATTTCTTGTCTGAAGTTATCGGCCTTCTAAAAAAACACAACGATACATTTGAGGTAGCAATGCTCTATGTGAGTGACCATGGTGAGTCTTTAGGGGAGCATGGGCTTTATCTTCATGGCGCACCATATCAAATAGCGCCACCTGCACAAACAAAAATACCAGCAATTATTTGGATGGGAAGCAATTTTGACTATACACATGAGCAACTTCAACCTTACATCAATCTTTCATTTAGCCATGATGATTTATTTTGCACATTACTATCCACTTTTGAAGTGGATAGTAATACTTGCGCATCTTGGCGAACCGTTTTAAGACAAAATAGAAACCATTGATAATGGCTATTATTATGCTTTATCGCCAATGGACAGGTGTGGAGACGGAAGTGCAGCGGCCTTTGGCCACAGTCGTCATTGGTGGCGTGTTGTCTTCTACTTTGCTGACTTTGTTGGTGCTACCACTGTTGTATACAATGGTGCACCGCAACAGCACAGCCTCTAAATAAAACGCTTAAATTAACTCATAAATAAACTTAAATGAAAAAACTCATCTATCTGTTATTTACATATTCACTATTTGTTTTGGCACTAGTCAGTTGTGGCAAAAGCGCAGAAAAATATGCAGCTATTCCAGCAGGCGCAACCGTGCTTATTTTAGGGGATAGTTTAAGTTACGGTACTGGTGCAAATACGGGCGAAGATTACCCAAGCTTATTAACTAAAACGACGGGTTGGAACATTATCAACGAAGGCGTGCCAGGCGATACCACAGCAGGCGGGCTAGCACGGTTGCCCGATTTGCTGGAAGTATATCAACCAAAGTTGCTGATAGTGGAGCTGGGCGGTAACGATTTGCTGCACCAAACCTCACCCGCTGAAATTACGCAGAACTTGAACAGCATATTAGGGCTTGCCAAAGCACAAGGCATTCAGGCTATTTTGGTGGCTATTCCAGAAATCAGTGCCTTAAAAGCTGCAGTAGGTAATCTGTCTGATCATCCGCTGTATGAAAAGCTGGCTGAAGAAACAAACACGCCGTTGATTGAAGATGTGTTTTCAGATGTGCTTTCGGATAGAGAGTTGAAAGCAGACCAGATACATGCCAATGCAAAAGGCTATGCGGTGGTGAGTGAGAAGTTTGGTGAAAGATTGAAAGAAATGGGATTCTTAAACTGATTTAAACATGCCATGAGAGGCAATATCCACGCGGGTGGTAGGGCATGCATATTGTCCTCTCTCCCTCGAAGGGAGAGAGCTAGAGAGAGGGTGAAATAGTGAAAGTTTCATTAAGTCGGGGGTAGCCCGACAGCTAGTTACTTTCTTTTAACTGCCTGAAAAGAAAGTAACCCAA
Source organism: Pseudomonadota bacterium (assembly GCA_020053735.1). GTDB lineage: Bacteria > Pseudomonadota > Gammaproteobacteria > Burkholderiales > Methylophilaceae > Methylotenera_A. Next base: position 7,438 of record JAGVMP010000006.1, on the reverse strand, counting down.
GAAAACGGCACCCCGCTGGCATCACACTTTGCTAGCCACTTTAGTGGCTTAGCAAAGTGGGGAAGCCAAATACTGGCTCCCTTCGGTCTTAGCGCAGCATCTGGGCGGCTGCGGAACTCGTGCTTCAGCACTCAAACAGTCCTCGCCGCTTTCCATCTGCCGCTCAAGCCGAAGGCGCGGCAAAGGGGAGTAAGCCCACGTATCAGATTACGCAAGCTAATCTACCCTATGTGGACTGAATTTGTTCACAAGCGGCACAAAGTCTATTTCGAGTTCTCTAAGGGTTGCGATGATTATCGCTACTAATTCTTGTGGCGTTATTCTTTCTAACCATTCGTTCTTGCGTCCTGTTCGACCTATTACTCTATATTTTTGGAGATTGTCGAGAACTTTGCGTTCTGCTAATTCAATATCAATAAGTTCTGCAACTAGGTGAAAATCAACATTGTGTGAACCAAATGTTTTGTCGTAGTTTCTCTTGCGTCTTTCGAGTGCTTTGGCCTTTCCAAATTTACAGTTTTCATATGTTACAGAGATACAATTATGCGCAATACGTTTGTCATGTGCATTGACTGAGATTGGCTCTCGATTTCGCAATGTAACAATGTATAGCCCAGACTGTGGCATGAGTGAGAGTTATGTTCTTTTACCAATCGGCACAAACTCACGTCTAGCTTCACCCGTATACAGCTGCCTTGGGCGGCCAATTTTATGTTCTGGGTCGGCGTTCATTTCACTCCATTGCGCTATCCAGCCTGCGGTGCGGGCGAGTGCGAAAATGGCGGTAAACATAGAGTTTGGAATACCCATGGCGCGCATCACAATGCCGCTGTAAAAATCGACATTTGGGTAGAGTTTTTTGCTAACAAAATAGTCGTCTTCTAACGCAATTTTTTCTAGTTGCATCGCCAGTTTAAATATTGGGTCATCGTGCAAACCAAGCTCATTAAGCACTTCGTAACAGGTTTTTTGCATAATCGATGCGCGTGGGTCCATGCTGCGATACACACGATGTCCAAAGCCCATCAACCTGAAACTATCGGTTTTATCTTTGGCGCGTTTAATAAATTGGTCTATGCGCGATACGTCGCCCATTTCTTCTAACATTTTCAATGTAGCCTCGTTAGCCCCGCCGTGTGCGGGCCCCCACAGTGAGGCAATGCCTGCCGAAATGCTGGCGAACGGGTTGGCGCCGCTAGAGCCTACTAAGCGTACTGTACTTGTAGAGGCGTTTTGTTCGTGGTCTGCATGCAGAATTAGAATTTTCTCAAACGCCCGTGCCAATATTGGATTCGGCGTGTATTCCTCGCATGGCGTAGCAAACATCATATGCATAAAATTTTCAGCATAGTTGAGTTTATTTTTTGGGTGCATAAATGGATGCCCCAAATTATATTTATAGCTCCATGCGGCAATGGTAGGCATTTTGGCGAGCAGTCTAAAAGCAGAAGTTTCGCGGTGCTCAGGGTTGTACACGTCCATCGAATCAAAATAGAACGCCGACATGCTGCCCACCACGCCTATCATCACCGCCATGGGGTGCGCATCGCGTCTAAAGCCACGGAATATGTTGCTGAGCTGGTCATGCAGCATGGTGTGGCCAGTAATGCGGCTGGTAAATTCAGCTTTTTGCGTGGCGTTTGGCAGTTCGCCATACATGAGTAAATACGAAACTTCTAAAAAGTCACAATGCTCGGCCAGTTGTTCAATCGGGTAACCACGGTGTAACAGTAAGCCCTTTTCACCATCAATATAGGTAATGTTAGATTGGCAAGCGGCGGTGGCCATAAAGCCTGGGTCGTAAGTGTATACATCGTGCTTACCCAGCGTGCGAATATCAATCACATCGTTGCCTGCTGTGCCAGAAAGCACGGGCAATTCGATAGGTTTTGCACCGTTATCAAAAGTGATGGTAGCTTTAGTAGGTTTTGTTGACATAACTAACTCTTTAACTAAGTTTTATAATTTGGGTTTATAACTTGGGTTATAGCTAGATTATACGCAATGAATGTGTGAAATGTGACGTCACACACTGCAAACATATAAGACTTTAAAAATTAGTTAATTTTTGTTGCACAAAACAAGTGCACTGCTTGGTGCATAAGGCTCGTATAAGTGCTATGCAGGGTAAGAAATGAAATATTTAAGCGGGGTAGATGGCACCCAGCACACGCAAACCTTTAGCCCCTGTCGCTTCAGGCAAATTGCTGGGCTTATCGTCTAGCGTTTGTTTGGCCAGCCATGCAAATGCAACGGCTTCCACCCAATCGACACCCACGCCAAGCGCATCGGTGGTGGCGAGTAATTTGCCGCCTAGCATTTCTTGTAAGCTATGCATTAGCAAACTATTATGCGCACCGCCGCCACACACATAGACTTCATCTACATCCATTGACGCAATTGCATCGTAAATGCTCTGCACAGTGAGTGCTACCAACGTGCGCGCTACGTCTTGCGGCTGCAAATGTGGGTATAGTTGATGTTGTTTTAACCAGTGGTCGTTGAATAAATCACGCCCTGTGCTTTTGGGTGGCGGTAGCGCAAAATAAGGTTCGGCCAGCATGCCCGATAACAAAGTCTGCAACACCACGCCTGTGGCGGACCATGCACCATCTTTATCGTAATCTTTACCTATTTTTAACTTTGTCCAACTATCCAGTAGCATATTGCCAGGACCAGTATCAAAACCCAGCACGTCACCGCTTTTTGCTAAAACCGTCACATTAGCAATGCCACCAATATTAATAATGGCGCGGGTTTTATTTTTATTAGCAAAAAGCGCTTTGTGGAACGCAGGTACCAACGGTGCGCCTTGGCCGCCTGCGGCGATGTCACGGCTACGAAAATCGCTGACTACGCTAATGTTGGTCAGTTCAGCCAGTAGGGCATTGTTGCCAATTTGCAAGGTAAAGCCAAGCTCTGGCCTATGTCTAATCGTTTGGCCGTGGCAGCCAATGGCACTAATGTCTGCCGCATTTATTTTGGCTTTAGCAAGCAATTGTTTAATCGCATCAGCATATAAATGTGCAAGCCTGCCACCCAATGTAGATGCGGCTTCCAGCTCGTTATGTTGTGGCGTATGTAAGGCTAATAATTCTGTTTTTAGTGACTCTGGATAAGCTAAAAACCGCGTTTCGATGAGCTGGCAAGCGCCATTTTCAAACGCTACCAAAGCCGCATCCACACCATCTAAACTGGTGCCAGACATAATGCCAACAAATAGCTGAGGCTTTTGTTTGTTTATGGCCATGGTTTAATCGCGGGCAGCCATATAGCTGCGGTTTAACATTTGAATTTGCGCCATGTAATTTGAACTTTTCGCAGCAAATTCCTCTTTATACCTAGCGTCAATCGGCACGCTAGTGGGCAAAGCCACGGTCAGCGGATTGCGATGTACTTTATTTAACAAAAATTCGTAATGCAAATGTGGGCCTGTGGCTAAGCCCGTCATGCCCACATAACCAATAATGTCGCCTTGCGCGACTTTCATGTTTTTACGCAAGCCCTTTGCAAAGCCAGATAAATGACCATACACGGTGCTGACATTGTTTTTGTGTTTCAGCACAATGACATTGCCATAACCGCCTTTGCGACCCACAAATTCAACGGTTGCATCGCCAGCAGCCTTAATACGCGTGCCTGTTGGCGCAGCTAGATCTACACCCTTATGCGCTTTAAAGCGATGTAATATAGGGTGAAAGCGCCCAGGATTAAAGTTTGATGAAACGCGGGTGAACTCCACTGGGGTACGTAAAAATGATTTATGCAAACTTTTGCCCTCTGGCGTGTAATAGGCGAATTTGCTTTTAGCATCGCCAAAATGAATGGCCTGATAGGTTTTGCCATTATTTACAAATTCCACCGCCAGCACATTCCCCGTTTTCATTAACTCGCCCGCATTGTAAAACGCTTCATAAATCACGTTAAACCTGTCACCTGAACGTAAATCATCGTGAAAATTAATCTCGCTAGAAAAAATCTCGGCAATCTGTAATGCTATCTGGTCGGGAATACCCGCGTTGTCAGTGGCGCCGAATAAGGAGTCGCGAATGGTGGCTGATTTTAAAACTGGGGTGTTTTGTAAGGCCATTTTTTCAGTGGCTACTTGGTAGCCTTCGGGCGTCAAGCTGGCCACCAATACATTTTCCGAATCCAATTCGTATTCTAAATGCAATAATTTTCCTGCCAAGTTGGTTTTAGTTTCTAGGGTGCGGCCTGGAATTAACCGCCTATTAATCGCGCGTGCATCGGGCGCTAACATTAAAAATTTAATTGCACCATCATCGTTAATCCCCATGCGCTTAAATAAGCTGCCTAGCGTGTCATCACGTCGTATTTGATCAACCTGCCAAAACTCATCGCTAGCGCTGATATGACTTATCGCAGGTGGCAGGGTGATTTCTTGTACAATCGTTTTCGGTTTGAAGTGATTTGCGAAATTGCTTGGTGCTTGGCTAAAGGCAGCCACTACGCCGAAAATTGGTAAAAATAAAACAATAAATAACCAGCGCAGCTGTTTTTTTCGCAGGCTGACTAATAGGTTTTGCGCTAAAATAGAATGCTTAGATAGAGGATTGTTTTGTGGCATAAAAAATATAAAACATTGCTCAAAGGCTTGAATTAAAAGCAGTCTAACAGAAAACTAAAATACTTAAAAAGTAACATTTTGTAAAAAACATTGGCATATATTTGCTAACAATACGGAAAAAACACTGTGAAAACAGACATTAACGAATCTTTAGCTATTATCAAACGCGGCAGCGATGAGCTATTGTTAGAAGCCGAACTGATTGAAAAGCTCAAAAAAGGTATACCGTTGCGCATTAAAGCGGGTTTCGACCCTACCGCTCCCGATTTACACCTTGGTCATACGGTGCTGATTAATAAGTTGCGCCACTTTCAAGATTTGGGCCACCAAGTGCTGTTTTTAATCGGTGATTTTACTGGCATGATTGGCGACCCAACGGGCAAAAGCGCCACGCGCCCGCCACTGACTAAAGAGCAAGTGGCAGAAAATGCGAAATCCTATGCCGAACAAGTGTTTAAAATTTTAGATAAAAGTAAAACGCAGATTGTTTTTAACTCTAGCTGGCTCACTGATTTAGGTGCGGCGGGTATGTTGAAACTGGCCGCCAGCCTAACCGTAGCGCGCATGCTAGAGCGCGATGATTTTTCAAAAAGATTCAAGTCCAATCAGCCCATTGCCATTCACGAGTTTATATATCCGCTACTACAAGGTTACGATTCTGTTGCCTTGAAAGCGGATGTAGAACTAGGTGGCACTGACCAAAAATTCAATCTGCTAATGGGGCGTGAGCTGCAAAAGCAAGCAGGGCAGGCGCAACAGTGCGTGTTGACGATGCCGTTGCTAGAGGGTTTGGACGGTATCAATAAAATGTCGAAATCGCTCAATAATTATATTGGTATTAATGAGTCTCCAGAAATTATTTTTGCCAAGCTGATGTCGGTTTCGGATGAGTTAATGTGGCGTTATATTGGGTTGCTGTCCTTTGAATCGTTAGAAACAATTGCCAGCTGGAAAGCGCAAGTGAAGGCAGGTGAAAATCCACGCAATATTAAAGTGAAATTTGCACAAGAAATCGTCGCACGTTTTCACAGTCAGGCCGATGCGGAAAGTGCATTAAATGATTTTCAGACGCGCGCTAAAGGCGGTATTCCAGATGACGTGCCTGAAGTGCGCTTAGATATTGGCTCGCAGAGCATCGGAATTGCCTCGGTGCTCAAAATGGCAGGTTTGGTAGAAAGTACCAGTGAAGCTATACGCGCCATTCAACAAGGCGGCGTTAAGTTAGACAGTGAAAAAGTAGAAGATAAAAACTTGCAACTGAATAAAGGCGTGACAGTTGTAGCGCAAGTAGGTAAGCGTAAATTCGCAAAGATTACGCTTAGTTGAAAAATTACATGGTTTTTTTGTTTGGGAAGTTTTGCACGGAAGATTTTTTGACTAAATTATCTTGGTAGGGATGTGTCGCGTTGTTGTAAAGTTTAGCAATCTTTTTTACATACATTCTTGTTTCAGCATATGGCGGCACGCCTTTGTATCTATCGACCGCACCTTCACCAGCATTATAAGCCGCAGCCACAAGCTCAACATTGCCTTCGTAATAAGCAAGTAACCAGCGCAAGTACGCCAAGCCACCCTTGATGTTATCTTCAGCTTTGTAAGCGTCCTTAACGCCGAAGCGTTGCGCAGTAGCTGGAATGAGTTGCATCAAACCTTGTGCATTTTTTACTGAAGTGGCTTGCACATTAAAACCAGACTCAACGGCTATAAATGCCATTACCAAGTTGCTATCTATGTTGTAGCGTGGCGCAAGCTTATTGACTAGCTTTAAAATATGTCGTTGTGATTGAAACAAGGCAGCAGTTTTATCTGAAACAGGCTTTAATTCTGCATCGGTAGCAGCTGTTTCTACTACAGGCGGGTCTGGTAACAAGCAAATCGGTAATGCAGATTTTGCTGAATCATCTTTAATCGTAGCTAGAGACTCTTGTGCACTGGTATGCCCTTGCTCGGCTGCTTTGTTGTAGAGTTGTGTGGCGATGCTTTTATCTATTGAAACACCTCTTCCATTCTCATACATCCAGCCAAGGGCATAAAGTGCATCAGCATCGCCATGTTTAGCGGCCTTGCAGTAACTTGCATGTACCTCTGTATAGTTTTGTGGCGAGCCATCAATACGATTAAACTTAAACGCCATTGCTACCAGCAGTGAGTTAGGATTTTTTAAAGCTGTTTTAGCATCTTGTTTGTTTAAAGTTGGGTTTGCTGAAGACGCGACTGTAGCATCACTATTTTGTATGCGAGTTGACGTTATCTCAGTGTCGTTGGCGAAAACATTAAGACTAAATACCAAGCTGGTAAATAGTATAAGTGAGCTTACTTGCGCTAAGTTATTGTTAGATTTCATTTAATTGTTGCAATTATGTATGTTTAGCAGTGGATTGTATCTGCATTAAATATACTAAGGTATGGCCCATTCGGGTCACGGTTAGATATGTATTTTAATATTCAGAATGTGCATTAACTAAGTCATGATTAAATCATCGTGTTGTCATTAAGATTGAGAGTGGCTTTTTTGAATAGATGTAACAAATTTGTAAATCTTGAAAATAGTTGGATTTTGGGCTTGACCTAATCTTAAGCCTCTGTAAAATGCGCACCTCGTTACAGCACAGCCGTAACGACAAGCTGCAAAATACGGTTTAAGAAATAAATATAAATAGTTTTAAATTTAATCTTGACCAGCCTCAAAAGCTCTGTATAATGCGGCCTTCGCCAAAAATTATAAGTAATAAATTTTAATTTTGTGGCACTGCTCTTTAACAATATGAACGACTGATAAGTGTGGGTGTTTGTGGTTAAGACACTTGCATAGACGCAACGAATGCTTAGGCGCGAGCTTGAGAATGTTTT
>JAGVMP010000005.1 GCA_020053735.1 Pseudomonadota bacterium | reverse complement strand
ATGCATAAAAAACGCAGGAGTACCCGTGCTAGCCAGAGTAGCGGCAATTTTACCGCCGACATGACCAGATTTACCCATACCGCTTACCACCACACGGCCTTGGCAATTCAAAATCAGCTGCACAGCGGCTTCAAAATTGGCGTCAAGGCGTGCTGCAAGTGCACTAATTTCGTGCGCTTCAATATTCAGCACATTGCGCGCCAAGGCCAAAGTTTCTGCTATTGGCGGACTTGGTTGCGCGTGTAGTTTGTCAGATTGTAGTAACGTGGGCGACATAATCTAGTAAGTATAAAAGGGAAACCGCCATGAATAAAGCAAAAATGTGCTGTTTTTAGGTAAAATAGCAAAAGTAGGCATAATTTTTGCCTAGAATGTGTATTACGCTATAAGTTGCATCATCAAACTATAATAAAAAAACTATAAAAATAACCATAAGCGAGTCTCATGTTTGATTCTTTAACCAGTGTTTTACTGCTACTCACTAGCTCCGTCTTGGCAGTGGCGTTGTTTCGCACCATGCGCTTGCCTGCCATGTTGGCCTACTTTTTGGTGGGCATTCTGTTTGGCCCATTTGCGCTTAACTTATTGCCCAGTACAGAATCTGGCCGCCAGGTGGCCGAGTTTGGTATTGTATTTTTGATGTTTAGCATCGGTTTAGAGTTTAGCCTGCCTAAACTTTATGCGATGCGCAAAACCTTATTTGGCTTGGGTGGCGCGCAGGTGTTGATTACCTTGTTTGTGACTATGTTATTGAGCTGGCTAGCAGGTTTTAGTTTACCCACTGCGTTTGTGGTGGGTGGTGCGCTAACAATGTCATCCACCGCCATCGTGTCTAAAGTGTTAATGGAGCGGGTGGATTTAAATTCACGCCATGGCCGCTTAAGTATCGGCATTTTGCTATTTCAAGATTTAGCCGTCATTCCAATTTTGGTGCTGATTCCCGCACTTGGTGCGCAAACCGGTGATTTAAGCACCACTTTGGGCTTGTCGTTTATCAAATCGGCTGTATTGCTGTTTGTGTTGTTTAGATTTGGCAAAGGCATCATCAATTTTTGGTTCAGCTTGGTGGCTAAGCAGCGCTCACGCGAGCTATTTGTTTTAAACGTGCTCACAGTCACTTTATTACTGGCAACGGTAACCAAAATTGCTGGTTTATCCTATGCGCTGGGCGCATTTATTGCAGGTATGTTGATTTCTGAAACGCGTTACCGCTATCAAGTGGAATCTGATATTGCGCCTTTTCGCGACATTCTACTTGGCCTGTTTTTTATCAGCGTGGGCATGCTGCTGGATTTTGATTATTTGCTGCAACATATTGGCTGGGTGTTGTTGTTGCTGGCGGGTTTTATACTGTTCAAAGCGGCGGTGGTGGCAGTATTAGTGCGCGCCTTTGGCTTTGAAACCGGTGTCGGCATACGTACTGGCATCGTATTAGCGCAGGCGGGGGAGTTCAGCTTTGTTATTTTGGCTTTGGGGCTGGAGCAAAATTTGATTGGCGGTAACGAACTACAATTGATGCTGGCAGCCACCTTACTTTCCATGGTGTTTGCGGCATTTGTCATCCCCTATAACGGTCGCATTGCGCGCAAGCTGGTGAAAAGTTACACCCGCAATAGCAGCCAAGTGGTAGAAGCGCTAGATGGCGTAAGTAAGGATTTAAAAAATCACGTGATTATTTGTGGTTATGGGCGCAGTGGCCAATATTTAGGGCGCTTTTTAAAAGAAGAGAATATTCCATTTATTGCACTAGATATCGACCCAACGCGTGTACATGAGGCTGCAACAGCGGGTGAGCATGTGATGTATGGTGATGCAGGGCGGCGCATTGTGCTGGAGGCCGCTGGTGGCGCACGTGCCAAGGCACTCATTGTCAGTTATTCTGATATGCGTGCCAGCATGAAAGTGTTGCACGTGGCGCAAGAAAGCTACCCTAATTTACCAGTGATAGTGCGCACCTATGACGATGCTGATATGGATGCGTTTCGCGATGCAGGTGCGACAGAAGTGGTGCCAGAAGTGTTGGAAGGCAGTCTCATGTTGGCAAGCCATGCCTTAGTGTTGTTGGGTGTGCCGCTTAATCGTGTTGTTAAACGTATTCGGCTGTTTCGCGAAGAGCGTTACAAAATGTTTAAAGGTTATTTCCGTGGCGCCACCGATGCCAATATTGCCGACGCACAGCAAGTGCGCCTGCATACGGTGGAGATTGGCAAAAATTCATACGCCAGAAAATTACGCTTAGACCATATCGACCTGAAGCGTTTTAATGTGGATATTCAAGTGATGCGTCGCCCCAATATGCTTGAGGATATTGTGCCGCGTGATGATATTGCTCTGGATGAAGGCGACGTGTTGGTGTTGCTGGGCTTGCCAGATGATTTGGTGGCGGCCGAAACTTACCTTGTCTCTGGTAACTAAGAGGTTATAGATAGGTGACTAAATCTGTCGTTGCCAAGAAAGTTATTGTGGTTGGCGGCGGCATTGTGGGCTGCCTCACTGCGCTCAGGCTGGCGCAGCGGGGCTGTCAGGTCACGGTCGTAGAGCGTAATCAAATCGCTGCGCAAACGTCGGGTGAAGCAAGCTGGGCAGGTGCCGGCATTTTGTTTCCACTGTTGCCGTGGATGTACAAAGATGAAGTGAACGCTTTGGCGTTGCGCGGCGCCAGTCTATATCCGCAAATTTGCGCCGCACTCAAACACGAAACTGGCATCGACCCAGAATACACGCAAAGTGGCATGCTTATACAGCCACCATTTGATGCGGCTTTAGCGTTGGACTGGTGTGCAAAAAACAATATAAAAACTCAACAAGTCGGTGAGAATTTATTGTTGCCACAGGTCGCACAAGTGCGTAACCCGCGCTTAATGCAGGCGCTAAAACAGTTGTTGATTCAACAAAATGTGACGTTACTAGAATCTACCCAGCTTGAGCCTCTGACCAATACGCATAAAATAGATGGCTGGAAAACCAATACTGGTAAGGTTCTCAAGGCAGATTCTTTTGTAGTAACGTCGGGCGCATGGAGCTTCGAGCTATTAAAGGACACGGCTGCAGGTCTCAACGTTAAACCGATGCGTGGGCAAATTTTGTTGTATGACCTATCTCATCAAGCGGTAGCAGATTTACCAACCAATATTATCTACCGAGATGGTTTTTACTTAGTGCCGCGCAGTGACGGGCTATTGTTGGCAGGTAGCACGCTAGAAGACGTGGGTTTTGACACCACAACTACAGGGGCGATGCGTCAAGCATTGCAAGTAAAAGCGGAGAATATATTGCCGAGCTTAAAACATGCCGCTGTCATCAAGCACTGGAGCGGCCTGCGGCCTGGCACCCCAGATAACCTACCCACAATCGCACAACACCCAAGTATTGAGAACCTGTTTTTAAACACAGGGCATTTTAGATATGGTCTGACTATGGCGCCTGCCAGTGCGGAGCGAGTGGCTGCACTAATTTGTGATTAATAAGGGGCTGGTCGCAAGGCGAGGTGACCGAAGCCCGAAAGTTTGAATATACCATCCACCTTGGAAGGCATAACTAGCGGCCAGTCACGCTTGAACGCCGGGTTGGGCATTACTTCAACACTCCCTTTTTAAAAAGAAAGCCGGAATATAAGATAAGCCAAAGATGAAATAGCTGTTTAAAACCAGTTAGATGAAGCAGTAGTGCCTGAACAAAATCTGAGTTGTAAAGGTGGGGATTAATATCAATGTCGTACATAAACACACCAACCCACAATCCGAAATTTACTACTGTAAATAAGAATGCAAATTTGCTGAGGATTAGCAATGATGTTGCAACAAGTGCGTAGCTTGTTGCAAGACAAAACACTAGAAAAAAGAATTTGTAAGTAAATAGAAATATACCAAATTTCAAAGCGTAAAAAATACAAATCATTGAGGTAATCCACAACAGCAGTGGTCTAGCACTGAAAATACTCATGATTTGTTTTGCTTGTGATGCTGAGTTCATGATGACCAACCTAAAGTTGACCCCAAAAAGAACTTAATCTTTTATTGGGGTAGGTGTATAAAACATTAATAGTTAATTATTATCAGAGACCCAATCGCCCGATTTTCCGCCATGCTTTTCTAGCAATTTAATATCGCTAATTGTCATGCCACGGTCTGCTGCTTTGCACATGTCGTAAATCGTCAGCAGCCCAACCGAAACCGCAGTTAATGCTTCCATCTCTACGCCTGTTTGGCCTGTGGTTTCGCAGGTGGCGGTGCAGTTGATACTTGTCGTTGCTTCATTCACTTCAAACGTTACGGCTACTTTAGTTAAGGCAATCGGGTGGCAGAGTGGAATTAAATCTGCTGTTTTTTTGCTGGCTTGAATGGCGGCAATACGCGCCACACCGAGCACATCACCCTTTTTGGCATTGCCTTGTTGGATGAGTTTTAGGGTGGCAGGCAGCATACTAATTATGCCGCTGGCAACCGCTATCCGTTTGGTCTGCAGCTTATCGCCTACGTCCACCATATGGGCTTGGCCTGATGAATCAAAGTGAGTAAGCTTTTTTTGAACATCTTGGCTCATAATTTACTTTTCGTTAACAATTAGACATGAACTTAGCCTGTAAAGACATTATCATATCAATAATGAAGTTAAAACCACTATTAATTATAACGTTGCTAGGGGCAAACTTGGCGTTTGCTGAAAATTCTGCCAAGCCAACACTATCTAATAAGCCGCTAAACTCAGATGTTAAAAGTCCGACTAATTTAGACACTAGCCTGCCCGATTTAGGCGATATAGCGCAAACTGTACTGACGCCGCAAGATGAGCAGCGCATCGCCGAGCAGATTCTACGAGAAGTTGCTACAAGTGACGATGTATTACAAGATGCCGAAGTGACAGATTACTTGCAAGCGCTTGGTAGTAAATTAGCGGCTGCCAGCCCCGATAAACAGCAGGTATTTAACTTTTTTGTGGTGCGCGATAATAGTATTAATGCGTTTGCCATGCCGGGCGGCGTCATTGGTGTGCATACGGGATTGATGCTGGCATCGAACAGCGAAAGCGAGTTGGCAAGCGTGCTTGGGCACGAGGTGGGGCATGTGACGCAGCGTCATTTGGCGCGCATGTTAGCGCATCAAAAGTACGATACGTTTAAAAATATCGCAGGGATTGCACTGGCATTGTTGGTATCGCGCGCTAATCCAGAATTGGCGACGGGTGCGCTTGCGACTGCATCTGCAGTGGGTGTGCAACGCCAGCTGGACTACACGCGCGAGCACGAGCGTGAGGCCGACAGGGTAGGTTTGAGCATACTAGATAGTGCAGGCTTTGATGTGCGCGGCATGCCGGCGTTTTTTACCACCATGCAGCGAGGGACGCGGTTTAGTGAGGGTAGCGCGCCTAGCTTTTTACGCACCCATCCACTCACCGCAGAGCGTATTGCCGATGTATCGAATCGCGTAGAAGGCATGCCTTATAAACAAGTGGCTGATAGCTTTGAATTTAATTTGGTCAAAGCTAAATTGCGCGCGGGAGATGGTTTGGCACAAGCTGCAATAGATCAGTTTACCAATAATATTAAAGAACGGCGTTTTGCCAGCGAAGCCGCCGAGCATTATGGCTTGGCGCTGGCGATGTTGCGTAAAAATGATTTAAAAGGAACGACTAATGAGCTGCAATGGCTAAGAAAAAATGCACCAAAACATGCGTTTATTGAAAACTTAGCCGCGCGTTTAGAGGTGGCAAAAAACAATCCGCAAGCCGCCGCCAGCCAATATGCTAAAGCGTTGAGTTTGTACCCTAAGCATCGCTCACTTGTTTATGGTTATGCCGAGCATTTTTTAGCGATTAACCAGCCCGATAATGCGATTAAATTGGTGCAAGATAAAAAAATTCTTTACCCCAATGATGCTTATTTTTATGAGTTGTTAGCCAAGGCTTACAGCACAAAAAACAAAAAACTGTTGAGTTTTCAAGCGCAGGGTGAGGCTTATTACCGCAAATATAATTTGAAAAAAGCCATTGAGCAAATGGAGTTGGCGGCTAAAGCCAATGATGGCAATTTCTATGAGCATTCCATTGTGGAGGCGCGGCTAAAAGATTTTCGCCGTTTGCAAGAGAATGAAAAGCTTGCGGATGAGAGGTTGAGTTAGTGCATCACTTTCATACAAGCTCACCACGAACGTTTTTTTTGGATTTAAACAAGATGCAGCGTAGAAACTTTTTAGGCGTAATTATGGCAGCTTCAGCAAGCGCTCTGTTATTGCCTCTCAGGGCATTGGCTGCAATATGGAATAAAGCTGCATTTGATGCTGAAAAATTGGATGACGCTGAGAAAGGCTTAGAAATAAATGGCGAAATACCGAGCAGCAATATTACTGTTATTGCGCCAGACCGTGCAGAAAACGGCGCCATCGTGCAAGTGGAAATTACTGCAAATATTCCGAACGTAGAAGCCATTGCTATTTTCGTTGAGAAAAATCCGACACCACTGATTGCGAATGTGATGCTGGGCCGAAATAAAGAAAACAATATGGTCGCGCAAGCCAAGCTGACTACGCGCATTAAAATGGCTGAAACATCGGATATTAAAGTGGTTGTAAAAGCCGATGGAAAATATTTTACTGCCAGCAAAAATGTACAAGTGGTGGAAAACGGTTGTGGTGGAGGTGGGAGTGCGAATGAAAAGTTTGAAAGCAGTATAAAACTGCGTGCCAAACTTAAAAGCGATGTAAGTAGTAAAAACTTGGTCACCGAGATTAAGGCGATTATCATCCACCCCATGCACACAGGGCGTGCCACCGACGATTCTGCAAATATTATCCCCGCGCATTTTATCCAAGTGGCTGATTTAATGGTGAATGGCCAGCCCGTTTTTCAAATGCAATGGGGCACTGGTATTGCCAAAAATCCTTACTTAACTTGCTATGTAGATAATGCCAAGCTTGGCGATAAAGTGAGCCTGATTTGGCACGATAACTTGGGCAACAAAGGGTCTGGCGAAATTGAAGTGACCGCTTAAGCTTTACTGTTTTTAAGAATTGCTAGTTAGGCTTATACTCACTGCCTCAGCTACTCTAATGCCGTCTACACCAGCCGATAATATGCCGCCTGCGTAACCTGCACCTTCGCCACACGGATACAGCCCTTTGGTATTAATGCTTTGCAAGGTTTCGTCATCGCGTTTAATACGAATAGGCGACGAGGTGCGTGTTTCAACGCCTGTTAAAATGCCATCAGCTAAATCATAGCCTTTTACTTGCTTGGCGAATGCAGGGATTGCCTCGCGGATTGCCGTAATGGCAAACTCTGGCAAGGCGCCATCTAGATTCGTCAGGTGAACGCCAGGGGTGTAACTGGGTTGCACTTCGCCAAAGCTAATCGAAGGTTTATTGACTAAAAAGTCACCAATTAGTTGCCCAGGAGCCGCATAACTACTGCCTCCTAGTGCATAAGCTTTGGACTCTAGTTGGCGCTGCAGTTCCACGCCTGCCAGTGGATGCGCAGGGTAATCTACTTCTGGCGTGATGCCCACCACAATGCCAGCGTTAGCGTTGCGCTCGTTGCGGCTGTATTGGCTCATGCCGTTGGTCACGACGCGTCCTTCCTCCGATGCAGCTGCCACCACTGTGCCGCCTGGACACATGCAAAAACTATACACACTGCGGCCATTGCTGGCGTGATGCACTAGTTTGTATTCGGCCGAGCCTAACTTGGCTAGCGTATCTTCACTATAGCTGTTGCCGTAGCGTGCTTTGTCAATGAGGCTTTGCGGGTGTTCGATGCGAAAGCCAATACTAAATGGTTTGGCCTCAATATAAATATTGTTGCGATGTAGCATCTCAAACGTATCGCGCGCACTGTGACCAACAGCAAGAATTAAGTGATTGGTGGCAATGCGCTCGCCGCTTTTTAGGACAACCGCTTGCACTTGACTTTGGTTTTCAGAATCAGCACCAATTTCAATATCATCCACGCGGCTTTCAAAGCGAATTTCACCACCGAGTTTAATAATGGTCTGGCGCATGGTTTCTACCATGCCCACCAACCTGAACGTGCCAATATGCGGGTGACTCACATATAAAATCTCAGGCGGTGCGCCTGCCGCCACAAACTCTTGCAGCACTTTGCGGCCATAATGTTTCGGGTCTTTAATCTGGCTCCACAATTTACCGTCAGAGAAGGTGCCAGCGCCACCTTCGCCAAACTGCACATTCGATTCAGGGTTGAGCTTACTTTTGCGCCACAAGCCCCAAGTATCTTTGGTTCTTTCTCTGACTGCTTTGCCACGCTCCAGTACAATCGGCTTAAAGCCAGCCTGGGCTAAAATCAACGCGGCAAAGATGCCTGCCGGGCCGAAGCCAACAACAATCGGCCTTTGCTGCAAATGCGGCTTGCTTGTTGATGCTATGTTGACTGCCTCGCGCGCTTCTTGCTGTACTTGATGTACTATCTGCGAAGCTTGCTCTTGGTCGCCTTGCTTCAACTGCGCATCTGCATTTTCGTCTTTCTTCGAACTGGCATTTTTTATATTGTTTGCAACAAACTTATATTCTGTATCTGGCGACGGTTTGATATGCGCATCTTTGGAAAATTTGGCGAGTAGTTTCGCCTCGTTTTTTACTTCGCAATCCAGCGAATACACATACAAAATATTGTTGGATTTACGCGCATCCACACCGCGCTTAAAAATGCTGAAGCTAATCAAATCAGCCGTGGAAATTTGCAAGCGCTTTAACAAGGCTGCTTGGATGGTGTCCATCTCATGCGTGAGAGAGGGCGCGTTTTCGACAGGAAGTTTTATCTCAGTAATGCGTAGCACGGTTTACCTTTAGGATAGTATTTATCTATCATACGATTTAATGCATAAGTTAATGCATAGATTTAACGGTGTAATTTTAACTTAAGTTTGTGACGCATATCACATCAATTAAACTTTATAAAAGGTAGTATCAAATTTAAACTTGATGGGAGTTTAACCATGAAAATGATCACTGTTTTAAGCATTAGTTTTTTTCTGGCCGCATGTACGCAAAATCCACCTACCAGCAGTCAACCAGTGGATGAAAAGACCTTAGCTGAGACGCGCAATGTGGCCACCCAATTGGTGAGCACCTTAGGCGCTGCGCTAAAAAAAGAAATCGCCACTAATGGCGCAGCCAGTGCGATTGGCGTGTGCAATGTGGCCGCCCCAGAAATCGCAGCTTCATTGTCGCAACAAACAAACTGGCAAGTGGGGCGTGTGGGTACGCGAGCACGCAACCCAAATAATCAACCCAACGATTGGCAACAAGCTGCGCTAAACACTTTTGCACAAAGGGCGGCGCAAGGCGAAAAGTTTGAGCAAATGGAAACTTACAGCGTAAGCCAAGTAGATAATAAACCTACGCTACTTTATGCCAAGGCGATTGGCTTACAACCGATGTGTGTGCAGTGCCATGGCCAGTCAGCACAGATTTCTGCAGATGTGAAAGCGCGTTTGCTAGCGCTATACCCAGCGGATAAAGCGATAGACTACAACGTAGGTGAGTTACGTGGCGCGGTGGTGATTGTCAGACCGCTTTGATGCATTAAAGCGGTCAAACATCCAAATTTAATTGTAATAATTTACGCAGCATTGGCACGGTAACAGGTTTTTTCTCAATCAGTGACCATTCGTCCAGCGCATCTAATATCGCCATGAGCGAGGGTAAATCACGGCGCAAAAAGCGCAAACAGTAATCTGTCACTTCATCGGGTAGCTTCATACCACGTTCTTTGGCATGTTGTTTTAGTGCACTTGCTTTCTCATCGTCATTGAGTGGATGCAATTGATACACCAAGCCCCAAGCCAATCTTGTTGCCAAATCATCGCGCAGTCCCATTTGTGTCGGCGCATGCAGGCCCGCGGTTATTAGTGTCCCGCCAATCTCTTTTTGCTGATTGTAGGTGTTGAATAAAGCAATCTGTGCTTCATTGTCGAGCAAATGTACATCGTCTGCAACCGCAAGGGTTGTCCCCGCAGAATATACCAGCTGAAGCTGGTTATTCATGCTTGAAACCCGCATGGATATTGCCTTGCAGGCCGATAGTAAATGACTTTTGCCACTGCCAGATTCGCCCCAAAAATAGATAAATCTAGGCTGACCGCCAGCGATGGCTTGTTTTAAGCTGGCCAGTGCTTCTGCATTGCGGCCTACAATAAAATTGTCTAACGACGGTGCAGGGGCGGGTTTAATATCGAGTAATAATTGCTTCATGCATTGGTTTTGCTAATTTAAGTTTTGCTAACTTATTTTAAGTAGGCATCGCTATCTAAATAGTTATCTTTGGCGTGGTTCAGCGCGACCGCAATAGCGGCAGTGATAGGTAAAGCCAGCAGAACACCTGCAAAACCAAATAATTGACCGCCTGCCAGCAATGCAAAAATGACCACCACAGGATGCAAACCAATGCGCTCGCCCACTAATTTGGGCGTAATCAGGTTGCTCTCAATGAGTTGGCCAATGCCAAACACTGCTAATACGGGGATGATTTGGCTAAACGTATTAAATTGCAATGCACCAACCAATAACGCCAACCCCATGCCTAGTGCGGGGCCCAAGTAAGGCACAAAATTTAATAACCCTGCAATAATACCGATTGGTAGCGCATTATCTAGCCCTGCTAACCACAAGCCTGCAGAATAAAATATGCTCATAATGAGCATCACCGTCAGTTGTCCGCGTAAAAATTCTGCCAACATTTGATCGATTTCTTTGGCCAAATCGGTAGTTTTATCAATCAAATCTCGCGGGATTAAATTACCTATACCAGCAATGAACTGATCCCAATCACGCAGCAAATAAAACAACACAACTGGTAATAACAAAATGTTCGCCACAACCCCAATCAGTGCCATGCTGTTTGTGCCTGCCGTTTGCAACACGTCACCTAATAAATTGCCCGCTGTTTTCCAATTTTTGCTAATGATTTCTTGAAGCTGTGCACTGTCAATGGCAAAACTAATGCCAAATTTAGCTTTCAGCCAAGGCTCAATCGTTGTGCGTAAGTTGTCAACAATACTGGGTAGGCGTTCAACAATGAGGAGTGATTGGTTTTGTATGAGTGGGATAACGATTAACAACAGCAGCGTAATGGCAGTCAAAATAGCCAGCATGACCAATACGGTAGAAGTCGTTCGACCAAATTGATATTTTCTATAACCCAACAAGCTGATTTTATCGACCAGTGGATCGCAAATATAAGCGAGAACCGCTGCAATTAAAAATGGCGTGAGTACAGGCAACAGCAGATAAAGCAAAAGTAAAAAAGCGACGCTTAGAATTAGCCAGCGGTTATTGGCTATAAATTTGGCAGGTGTATTGTTTTTTGGTTGATTGGGCATAGTGCGTTAAAATATCGACTTAGTAAATTATACTTAAATTCAGCAATATTAAGTCATAGTACGACATTTAAACTTTAGCAATTAACATTAAGATAGATAAGCGAGCCCGTTTTGACTGCCAACAACACTACTAATAACCCAAACGCCACTAATTCCATTAGTTACCGCGATGCTGGCGTAGATATTGAAGCGGGCGATGCGCTTGTGGAACAAATTAGGCCTTTTGCTAAACGCACCATGCGACCTGAGGTGCTGGGCGGGATTGGTGGCTTCGGCTCATTGTTTGCGGTGCCAAAAAAATATAAAGAACCTATTTTGGTTTCCGGAACGGATGGCGTGGGCACCAAGCTTAAATTAGCGTTTGAGTTGAATAAGCATGACACTGTGGGCATAGACTTGGTCGCTATGAGCGTGAATGATATTTTGGTACAAGGTGCCGAGCCGCTATTTTTCTTAGATTATTTTGCTTGTGGCAAGCTGGAAGTAGGGACGGCGGCGCAAGTGATTAAAGGCATTGCTGAGGGATGTGAGCAATCTGGTTGTGCACTAGTGGGTGGCGAAACCGCCGAAATGCCAGGCATGTACCCAGCGGGTGAGTACGATTTAGCAGGCTTTGCAGTGGGCTGTGTCGATAAAGAAAAAATCATCAATGGAACGACGATTAGCGTTGGAGACGTTGTGTTAGGTTTAGCTTCCAGCGGCGCACATTCCAACGGCTATTCCCTTATTCGCAAGTTAATCGAAAAATCTGGCATTGATTTCGAATCTGACTTTCATGGTAAAAAATTCAAAGATGTAGTGATGGCGCCGACGAAAATTTATGTGAAGTCACTGCTTAAACTGATAGAAACGTTGCCTGTAAAAGGCATGGCGCACATCACCGGCGGCGGCATTACTGAGAATATTCCGCGAGTGTTACCTGCTGGCTTAACCGCAGAAATCAGCGCAGCCAGTTGGGATTTACCGCCGCTATTTAAGTGGCTTCAAGCGCAAGGCAATATTACCCATATTGAAATGTATAAAACTTTTAACTGTGGCATTGGCATGGCGGTGGTACTAGACCAAGCGCATGTAGCAGAAGCAAAACAATTGCTGGAAGCTGCGGGTGAAACTGTGTATGAGATTGGCGTGATTCGTGCCCAGGCGAATGGCGAGGCTGCTACCATAGTTGTGTAGGATAGAGGTTAGATGGCGGTGATTTAGTTAGACAACGCACCTGTGTGAACGCGTCAAACCTGTGTGAATGCGTTTAAAGTAGTTTCACTATTTTTTAAATAAATGTTTTTGAAAGAAGTGCATGTTGAAACTAAAGCGATTAATTACTTTTTTACTGTTGCCAATATTTTTATTTGGCACAAATTTAGCATTCGCATTTCCAAAAAATATTCAGCTTGAGTATGACGTGACGCGCGAAGGCAAGTTGTTTGCCAAGGTAGTCGAGCAGTTTAGCCAAAATGGTAAACAGTACACTATCAAATCGGTCACTAAAGGTATAGGTGTGTATGCCTTAATGGGTGAGCGTGTACTTACTAGCGCGGGTGTGGTTACCAAAAGTGGTTTAAAGCCTGCCCATTTTGAATTGCATCAGGGGAAAAGTGCTAAAAAAACATTGATTGCAGATTTTAATTGGACTAAAAGCCTGCTTATCATGCAAGTAAAAGGCGAAACCAGAACCGAAAAATTGCAGCAAGGTACGCAAGATCTAGCCAGTTACCCTTATCAATTTATGTTTAATCCACCCCCGAAAGATGAAGTGAAAGTAATGGTGACTACGGGTAAAAAATTAAACTATTACCAATATAAAGTGCTGGCGCGTGGTGAAAAATTGAATGCAGCCAACAAAAATTTTAAAACGCTACATATCTCGAATCAAGCCAGTGCGGGTGAGGACAAGAAACAGCTTTGGTTAGCTGAAGATCAATTTTACTTGCCTGTGCGTTACTCGCTGACTGACGAAGATGGCAATAGTTTTGAGCAAACTCTGACCAAAATTCATGTGGAATAAATTTGTCGACATTTTGCAGCAGCCAGCATCTAAAAGACTGGGCATTGCAATCGTTATATCTGCGGGCTTACATACAATTTTTTTTGGCAATATGGATTTTTCGTTGCCTATCCTAAGAAAAGAAATGCATTTGATTGAAGCGCGTATTCAAATGCCTAAAGTAGTGCCACAAAAATTAGAAACACCGCCGCTAGAAATGCCGCAGCCAGAAGAAATAGCAATTGCAGAAGCTAAACCCATCATAGACGCATCGCCAAACGCCAATATTGATGAACTTTCGCTGGTGCCAGAAGCAAAGCCAGAGGTTCCTGCAAGTGATACTGTGGAAACTACACCAGAACCAATTGTGCCGCCACAAAATAATGACGAGTTGCTAAAAACTGAAGAACCAGTTCAGCCAGTAGATATGGGCTTGGTGATAAACGAAAATGCTTACCAATATATAGAAACAGAGTTTGAGGTGCGTACCGCAATCGATGGCAGTGCTGAAGGCATAGCGACAATTACCTATAATTTAATAGAGAACATGCAATATCGAATCAGGTGGCTCACCGAGGGCACTGGCATAATGGCTTTGCTGTTCCCAGAATTATTGCAAACCAGTGACGGCGTCCTGACTAAATCTGGCCTACAGCCTGACCATTATTTGTACCAGTTTGGCAAAAAAACCGATAAAACGCGTTCTGCCAGTTTTGATTGGCCAGCTAAAAAAGTGATTTTACAAACTGCAAAAGGCACAAAAACAGAAGATTTGCCTGACGGAACGCAGGATTTACTTAGTTTTATGTACCAATTTATGCATGTACCGCCACTGCAGCATATGCAACTAGCGATTGTAAATGGCAAAAAATTACGCATTTACGACTATAGTTTTGAAGGTGAGGAGCAAGTAAATTCAGCACTGGGTGAGCTAAAAACCTTGCACATTTTGCATAGTGGCAGTACCGAAGAAGAAAAAACAGAGTTGTGGCTGGCCATAGATTATCAGTACGCACCGGTAAAAATCCGTAAAATAGAAAGTGATGGCAGTGTGGTGGAAATGCTGGCCACGCGTATTACTACAAATCGGCCAGTGATTAACCAATAGCTAGCTAATAATAATTTACTCTAACAATATTTATATTTAAGAAAACAATGAACGCAAATTTACTCCGTCAAGCCGCCATGGTGCTCACTAATCTGTTGGAGTTTAATAGTCCAGCCGATGCCAAATTAAGCGAATTTTTTCGTAATAATCGTGAGCTTGGCACCAAAGAGCGTGCCTTTGTGGCGGAGAGTGTGTACGGGGTGTTGCGACGTTTGCGCTACTTAAGTACTGTGGCGGCGAATGAGGAAGGCGACCCTGATGATGCGCGTAAGCTCATATTGGCATGGCTAGTTAAGGTAGAGGGCAAAAGCATTCGCGAGCTGGAATCTATTTTGAATGAGCAGCAAACAGAATGGGCGCAAGCGATTAAAGCTAAGTCGACCGAAAATTTACCATTAGCCGTGCAGGCCGATGTGCGCGATTGGCTGTGGGCCAAATTGGTAGCACAATATGGCGAGACAGAAGCGCTCACCATTTGCCGTAGCATGTTTGAACAAGCCAGCCTTGATTTGCGCGTGAATACTATCAAGGGTAACCGCGATGACGTACTAAAAAAAATGTTGGCAGAAAATACCTCCAACGAAGATATTATTGCCACTACACCACATTCCCCTATCGGCATCCGCATGCCAAATAGAATGGGCATTAGTCGCCATGTGCTGTTTACCGAAGGCAAGATTGAGGTACAAGATGAAGGTAGCCAATTGCTGGCTTATTTGGTGGCGCCAAAGCGCGGCCACATGGTGGCAGATTTCTGTGCGGGTGCAGGCGGTAAAAGCTTGGCAATTGGCGCGCTGATGAAAAATACCGGGCGCTTATATGCGTTTGATATTTCAGAAAAACGCTTGCTTAACTTAGGCCAACGCCTTAAACGCTCGGGCTTATCTAACCTGCACGCGCAAGTGATTACGGGTGAAAACGACCAAAAACTGAAACGCCTTAATGGGAAATTTGACCGTGTATTGGTAGATGCGCCTTGTAGTGGCATGGGCACATTGCGCCGCAACCCAGATTTAAAATGGCGTTTTGAGGCCACTGATATTGCTGAGTTGAACGTAAAGCAAACCTATATTTTAGCGCGCGCAGCTAAGCTGGTTAAAGCGGGTGGACGTTTAATTTATGCCACTTGTAGTTTATTAATTGATGAAAATGAGGCGATTGCCGAGGCGTTTTTAGCGGCGAATACTGATTTTGTTTTAGTGCCTGCTGTTGAGATTTTAGCGCAGCAACAAATTAAAATCGATACAGGACAATATTTAAAATTGCTGCCGCATTTGCATGGCACTGATGGTTTTTTTGCAGCAGTATTTGAACGCATAGACTTATCTAAAACAAAGCCTATAGCTACTGAGGCCAAATTGATCAATCTGGAAGCCAATATCCATAAGCCTTCTGGGGTATCGAAAAAAAAGGTTGTTAAAATCAAAGCAGAAAAATCAATAAAACCAAAAGTTGTTAAGCCAAAAGTTGAGAAAACTAGGGCAGTGAAACCTAAACCAACAAAAGACTAATCTCTCAAGCTGTCATTCCCGCGCAGGCGGGAATCCAACTTGATCTTGATTTAAAATCTTAAAATGGATTCCCGCCTGCGCGGGAATGACAAATTTGAGTATATTTTTGAAAGAATCTCAAGCTATGAAACTACCCAGCCTCAACATTCAGATATTAGTTGCCGCAGTTGTCGGGGTGGTCGTTGGGCTATATTTTCATTCACTGGGCGCAGAAAATGGCTTGGTAAAAGGCGGCTTATATACGGCTGGTCTCATTGGTACGTTGTTCATCGATTTACTCAAAATGATTTTAATTCCGCTGGTGTTTTGCAGTATAGCGGTGGGCATTGCCAATTTGCGCCAACATCAGCAGATGCATCGCGTGTGGATTAGCACTTTGGTGTTTTTCGCCTTTACCATGGCCATCGCTATCACGCTGGGCATGGTGGCCAGCAATTATTTTAAACCTGGCGCAGGTATACAAATTGCCATGTTTGCCGATGCGATGGGCGAATTTAAAACCCAACAATTGCCTTTGCCAGAATTTTTTGCACAGTTCTTACACGGACTGTTTATGAATCCGTTTCAGGCCTTAGCCAATGGTAATGTGCTGGCAGTGGTGATTTTTGCGTTGATATTAGGCGTTGCATTAGTGATGGGTGGTGAGCGCTATAAAAATATACTCGTACTATTACAAGAAGGCCTTGAAATCACCATGCGCATTGTCAGTTGGGTGATGGTGCTGGCACCGCTGGGCATCGCCGCGCTGTTGATTAAACTGATTGCCACACAAGATACCGCCATGCTGGGCACCATGGCCAAGTTTATGTCGGTGGTGATTGGCACCACGTTATTACATGGCGTGGTGATATTGCCATTACTGCTGTATTTAATTACTGGCAAAACGCCGTTATGGTTTTGGCGCGGCGCACGCGAAGCACTAGTGACGGCTTTCGCCACCAGCTCTAGTAGCGCCACGTTGCCTGTCACCATGCGTTGCACCATTCAACACTTGCATGTAAAGCCAGAAATTGCAGGCTTTGTGGTGCCGATTGGCGCGACTGTCAATATGGATGGCACTGCATTGTATGAAGCTGCGGCTGCTTTATTTATTGCCAACTTGGTTGGCATAGACCTTAATTTAACCCAGCAAATGATTGTGTTTGTCACTGCCATGATTGCTGCCGTTGGCGCACCCGGCATTCCCAGTGCCGGCATGGTCACCATGGTGATGGTGTTGCAAAGCGTAGGCTTGCCTGCTGAGGCGATTGCTATTTTGTTACCGATTGACAGGCTACTTGATACGCTTAGAACCACGGTCAATGTGCAGGGCGATATGATTGGTAGTTTAGTCGTTCAAAAATTAGTCAGTTAATAATCATCAATGTTAAATTTTTACAAAGCTGAGCTAGTAGACGCAGAGCCTATAGCACAACTCATCAACTCAGCCTATCGAGGTGAAACCAGCCGCAAAGGTTGGACAACCGAGGCCGATATTTTAGAGGGCTTGCGCACCACAACGGCAGAAATTGGCAAACTCATCAAGCGCGGCAACGCCTTTATTTTAATCGGTGTGCTTAAAGATGAAATTGTGGCCACGATCTGTTGCGAGTGGCTAGAACTGGCGTTTAAAGACACTGTACACTTTGGCATGATCGCCGTTAAGCCTAGCCTGCAAAACAAAGGCTATGGTAAATCACTTATTCAAGCCGCAGAGGCCATGACGCGAAGAGAGTGGCGCGTAGTGGGTTTTCACATGGCCGTCATTTCTATCCGACATGAGCTGATTGCGTTTTACGAGCGGCTTGGCTACAAGCGTACGGGAGAGTTCGTAGACTTCCCAGTTAAATCAGATTTGTGGCAGCCTAAAGTCGAGGGGCTTAATTTGCAGTATTTGGCTAAATTAATTTCACGCTAGAAATACAATGCTTAATACTTAAGTAGTGGAGAAAACTAAAAGTTCAGCCAACCCACACTGCTGCAAATATTGATAAGTTTCATTATAAAATGCAGGTGTTCGAGTTAAATCTTGGTTATTGCCTTGAGGCACGTAAATTACCATACCTTGTCTTGCTCTCGTTAGCAAAACACGGTAAGAGTTTTCTAAATAGCGCTGCTGAGCATCGTTATGGACGTGCATCCATTTGCTACCTTTGAAATTCCAGTATTCAAAAACATTATTTTTATAACGATAGTCTGCATCCCAAGCTATTAAGCACCAATCAAGTTCCAATCCTTGCACTAAAAACTCAGTGCCTGCATCTTCAAGAAAGTGGCAAGAGCGTACATCATCTTGTGAATTTAAAAACCAATGTGTGGCATCTACATCATTACTAACAAACACGCCTTCAGCTTTTAACCGTTTTGCGCCAGCAGATGCAATTAGGCCGCAGCTTTCTAAGCCCCTTTTTTGTGCTTTAATCCATACTTTGGCTTTTGATAAGTCGCGCGTAACGGAAATAGGATAATGCGCACTAATTTCTTTATAAATTGAAAGTGCTTGAGTTGGCTGATTATGAATAAGATAGTGCACAAAATGCGATAACTTGTCCGCTCTAAACGATCG
This sequence comes from Pseudomonadota bacterium, assembly GCA_020053735.1. GTDB lineage: Bacteria > Pseudomonadota > Gammaproteobacteria > Burkholderiales > Methylophilaceae > Methylotenera_A. Next base: position 56,908 of record JAGVMP010000005.1, on the reverse strand, counting down.
CATTGATGTTGCTAAGTGCAAACTATGTTCACTAAAAGACTTTGTATTTTGTAAAAGATTAAGCTCTACATTTTCACCTGCGTACTCTTTTTGCTTAAGCTTTTCTGAGTAATAAACATGCCAATCTAGGTAATGTTTTTCTAGTGCAGAGAACCAGCCATTTAAGCCAGCTTCGCCGTCATTAATCTCTTGGCCACCGCTAACTAAAGCAATCACGACACACCATTCATCGTGCCTATCCATTACCCCAATTAAAAACTCAGGTTCTGATTGATTAAAGCTTGCTTGATTACGCTTTTGTTGCATGAATTTAGACGTTTTGTTTACATCCCATGCGCGCTGCGCCTCATCAAAAATCACCACTTTTTCAATAGGCGCTCGGTTATTATCCCTTAAATACTCATCTCTAAAATGATGAATGTTTTGTATAAAGCTACTTGTTTCTCTTCGCGCATCCGTTATGGATATATCTGGATTCCTTGCTTCACTGTCTTTTGCTAACGCTTCGCGAAGCACATCTACTAAAGGACCATTTCCTGAAAGAAATACAGCATGCTCTTCATCTTGGGTATTGTTATGTAGAGTGGCAATGTTTAAACCAACTAGTGTTTTTCCAGCACCGGGTACACCCGTGACAAAACAAATTGATTTCTTTTTTTGAATGCGTGATTGATGAATAATCTCATTAATACGGCCAACAGTTTCAGCCAAATTTACTGCTTCTGCATCCGAACGCGCAATGTCTGTGACATCATGCTTAGCGTACAAAGCTTGCGCTGCTTCGATAATTGTTGGAGTTGGTTTATAGCGTCCATTCATCCAAGTTATTGGATCAATGGTTTTTTGTGCTTTATATATTTCTAAAGCATCGCCAAGGATGTTAGCTAAATTGTTTGCATTAGCTTTTATCGGGGATAAAACACCAATTGTTTGTTTTTTAAAATCTAAAACTTCATCTTGTGCATTTGTTGCAACTAAAACTGGGCAGATTAGTTGTTCATGACTAGCTTCATGAAAACAATTTAAATCCATTGCATAACCCTCTGTCTGTCTTAAATCATGAGATTTATATTCTGTTTCACCAACTTTAAATTCCAATACAAAAATAATGCCATCGGCGATGTAAACCACATCAGCCCGTTTGCCCATTCTTGGGATAAGCATTTCAAAAAACACATGGCCTATTTGTAGTGCTTGTAACGACGCTTGCAAGATTTCAATTTGTTTTCTCCATGCATTTGTTTGTAAATGCACTAAATCTTGGGAGTGATGGCTGGTGATTATGCCAACAATTTCCTCTGGTGAAGTAATTAGAAAGTCTTTAACACTTGCTGAATAGAAAGCACGATTAGACATTTTTGGATTCGCCAAACTTTAGTAGCTCCGCAGGCTCAACATTTAATGCAAGTGCAAGTCTTTCTAAGTTGATTAGACTTACGTTGCGTAAACCGCGCTCTATACCGCTGATATAAGTTCTATCAAGCTCGGCAATTAAACCTAATTGCTCTTGGCTTAACCCTCGCAGAAGGCGGATAGCTTTTATGCGCATGCCAAAAGCTTTAAGAATGGAATTATTCATGACGGTTATTCGCTAAATTAACTGCCATTAGTTTGATTGATATGTGACCTATAAGACTACGGACTATAAGTCACATTTTGAAAATTAAAAATTGCTTTAATGCAAGACTTTGGGTTTATCTAACCCATACGGTATTGTTGCCATATGCTCGCGCTAGGTGGATTATTCCTGCAGATGACATTGTTGCTATTAAGTTTATTAAAGACCATTTTTTCTGCATAGCAAATCGTGGAGTAGAAAGGAACAACGCGGCATCTAGGCTTTGGTGGATGGCAGCACTTTGCAATCGTGCTCAAGGTTTAAGTCTAAAAGATGCTTTAACAACATTGTTGTATCAGTCTGATGTTAGAGCGAGCATCGTGGAAAGGCCTACAACATCACAATGCTTAAATATTTTTTCGGCAGTTTTAAGACGGCTAAATGAATCGTATCATTCGGATAAAAAACTATTTGAGCGCAACCTAATGCGAGAAGCAATGAAAAAACTTAATTTGGCTGGTGGCGTTAAACTGTTAGGGGTCTTGCCAGAACAACAGGTTAATGCGTTGGTTATAGAGTGCTTGAATTAACAGTTTCTGTTGCATAAATATGCGCCCTGCAGGCCACATGGGTATTGGCTTGCAGGGCAGTTATTTTCAAATAATTAAGCTAAATCTGCACGATTTTTAGCTATCCACGCAGTCACGTACGCATAAAGTTGCTCTGCCTGTTTAATGCATTCAGCAACAGCTTGGTCGCTAATTGGGTCACCTTCATAATCGCTGATATTACGCTGCTTACGCAGGCCATCTAAAATAATAACGGTATTTTGTGATAATCCAATAGTGGTTGGGAGTGTTTGAATAGCCGTCTGATGATGTCCAGGCTGGCTGGTAGATGTGCGATAGCCGTTTAACCATAAACCTAACATTGCGCATTGCATAATGCACTTATAAGCCGCATCAAATCGGGTTTCGCCGCTTACAACTTCAATATGCGCATCGGCAATATTGCGTTTGGCAGCGTCTAGCAAACGCAGTAGCGCCTCGTTTGAGGGGTTATGCAATTGAAGCTGTTTGATTTTAAGTAAGTTGTCTAAGCTCATTTTCAGTGCCTATTATAAACAACTTGGGCTTATTCAATATTTCTGTGATAAATGAATCGTTATTTTCAATGCGTCGTTTGAATTCAACTATTGTGTATACCGCGGGGTTGATTGCGCGCTGCAAGGTGGTTTCTGTGTTGTGCAAACACTGTACGGCGTCGCCAAAGCTCAATGTGCCGATTAACATTACATCAACATCGCTATTTGTTTGTTGCTCGCCACGCGCAACGGAGCCAAACACAAAAGCAACGCTGATTTGATGTTGCGCCGAAGATAGTGCCTCTGCTAATACATCCACTAAGCCTGATGTTTTGCGCAATATACTGGCGAGTTCGTTAAATATTTGGCATTGCATATTCGCACTGTAATGCACTTGATTGCCTACTTTTTTGCTTTGCAATATGCCGCCAGCGGTCAACTTACTAAGCTCTTTATGCAAGGTGCCAGCGGCAGTGTTGGTGAGCCTAGCCAACTCGCGCACATGATAGCTTGCCTGTGGATTAAGTAAAAGCAAACTCAAAATACGCTTTCTATATTCGCTAAAAAGTAATGATGACAACAACTATTGTTTCCTTATTTGCTACGAATGTAGCTAATAATGCTACATTTGTGAAAATAAATCAAGCATTAAAATAACTCGTGTCTTGCAACCCGTATGGATATTGGCTTGCAGAGCCTGCCCTCGAGTTTTTTATCGGGGGGCGATTATTTTCAATTATTTAAGTGCTTTACATTTCTATTATGAAATTTCTCTATGCCATTCATCACCAGCGAGTAGGCGGCAGGTACAACCACTAAAGTAAGCAAGGTAGAAGAAATCAAGCCACCAATGATGGCGACCGACAGTGGCTTGTTGGTTTCGGAGCCAGCACCCAAGCCGATGGCAGCAGGTAGCAGCGCTAAAATAATCGTCAGCGATGTCATCATCACTGGACGTAATCTGACTGGACAAGCCTCTCTTAACGCTGCATCAATAGTGGCGCCTTTATCCCGCAATTGGTTGGTTAGATCAATCAACAGAATTGAGTTTTTCGCCACCAAGCCTATCAGTAGCACCAGCCCAATCATTGAGAATATATTCAAGGTATCGCCAGAAATAAGCAACGCTATCAGTCCGCCAATAATGGCCAGTGGTTGTGCCAGCATAATAATGAATGGCTGCACAAACGAGTTAAATTGGCTGGCCAGTACCATGTAAAGCAACACAAATGCCAGCACAAATACAAATTTTAAGTTTTGCATGGTTTTGCCTAGTTCTTCTGCTTGGCCAGTGAATTTTATTTTATAGTTAGGGGGCACAATTTCTGCCGCAGTTTTATTCACAAGATCTAGCGCTTCACCCAATGGTAGCGTCGGATTAGCATAAAAATTAACCGCATATTGCAAATCGTATCGGCCTATCACTGCCGCACCCAGTTCCGTCTTAAAGCTAGCTACGGCATCCAAGCGTATCAATTCGCCGCTTGTATTTCTCAAGTAAATTTTACTTAAATCAGCCGCTGTTTTAAGCACTTCATCACCTGCTTTTAAGCGAATATCGTAGCGCTGGCCATCACTGGTGGTGTCATTATAGGTGGCTACATTAATGCCGCCTGCATAAAGTGAAACCGCAGTCGCAATCTCGTTTGCATCTAAACCCAGCGTGGCGGCACGTGGACGGTCAATTTGCATTTTTAACTGCGGTAAATCCAGCTGCACATCCACATCCACTTTACCTAAATTGCCATTTGCAGTAAGGGTTTGTTGTAATTGTTGCGAAATGCGGCCAATTTCCTGCAAATTTGTACCAGTGAGGTTGAACTGTAATTTCTCTGATCGCTGTCCGCCTATCACTGACTTTGGTGATGGAATGGCTACTACACCAGGAATAACGTCTAACTCTGTTTTCAGTTGCTTCATCAGTTCTTGTTGGCTGATATCACGTTCATCCTTAGGTTTTAAGCGCACGCTGACACTGCCTTGATTGACCTGTCCACGCGAGCCAGCACCAATATTGGCGTAATAGCTTTCGATTACGTCGTTATGGCGAGCTAGTACCGATTCGACCAGTTTCATTCTCGAGTCGGTATATTCCAAGTTGGAACCTAGCGGCGTTTTTACATTGATGCTGAAGCTGCTTTCGTCAGATTCAGGCACAAAATCTTTAGCGACATATTTGAGCGATAAGTAACCACTTACCAACACAAACACTAAGGTAAATAGCAGCACAGCGGCACGATGATGCAACGCCATGGTCAGCAATTTTTTATACACGCTGTCCATGCGGTTTAAGCCGCGCTCAAACATGCGATAGAGCGCATTGTCTGCGCTGGTGACACTTAAATAGCGTGAACACAGCATCGGCGTAAGTGTGAGCGATACGAATAAAGATACTAATACGCCGAATGTGACGACAACAGCAAAAGACTCGAAAAACATGCCAATGACGCCATCCATAAAAATGACTGGCGCAAAAATACACACCAGCGATAGCGATGAAGCCAGCACGGCAAACACCACCTCGTTGCTGCCATTCAGTGTCGCCAACTTGCGAAAGGCGTCTACTTTCTGCGGATTTTTTAAGTCGGCAACGCTGATACCGCTACCGACTTCACCCGACATATGCCGCAATATGCTTTCTCGCACCACAATTGCATCATCCACCACCACGCCAATCAGCAGTAATAAAGCTAATAGCGTCATACTATTAAACGTGTAGCCCGCAAAATACATAACAGCAATTGCGCCTAATAACGAAACTGGAATTTCTAAACAAATCATCACCGTCGAGCTAAATGAGCGCATAAAAATCAGCACAATCAATGCAGCAAATAACGTACCTTCCACCAAGTGTTCTTTTAAGCCTGCCACCATTTGCTTAATGAAAATAGAATCGTTGGTGGAGACTTCTAATTGCATGCCAGGCGGCAAGCTGGGCCTTACTTCGTTATCCAGCCTGTCGATAACTTCCTCAATAATTTCGGCGGTGTTGGCATTGGCGATTTTCACCATACCAATGCCCACTGCAGGCTTGCCGTTATAACGTGCAATTTGGCGATTATCCGTAATGCCGTCTTCGATGGTGGCAATGTCTTTTAAGCGTGTTGCAACGCCTTCGCGCGTAATGACGACCATCTCAGCCAGTTCTTTGGTGCTGTGAAACTCTAGGTCGATTTTAAGCAGTTTCTCGGCTTGGTTGCTGACCAAAAAGCCACCTGGTAGCTGCACATGTTCGCGATTAAATGCAGCAATTAAATCAGTTGCGCTTAGCTTGTAGGCCGCCATGCGCTCGGGAATAACATTGACGCGAATAACGCGATCACGCTTTCCGCCGAACCGAACTTCGCCTACGCCATTGATCGTTTCAAACTTTTTCTTGAGTACGTTATTGGCGTATAAATTAAGTTGCTGAATTGTGCGGTCGCCAGTGAGCGATAACCAAATGACAGGCGCTGCGTTGGTATCTACCTTGTAAACAGCGGGTGGATCAGTATCGGTAGGCAGGCGCCGCAATATTTGGTTGACCTTGGCCTGCACCTCGTTATAAGCCACATCAATATCTTTACCTAATTCAAAAGTGATACTGATAGTAGAGACGCCAGGTGAAGAGGCAGATTGAATATGTTCAATGCCAGGCGTGGTGTTGATGGCGGATTCGATAACGCTGGTAATACTGGTGTCCACTACATCAGGGTCGGCACCGCGCAATACCGTGTTGACCATAATGACCGGGAAATCAACTGAGGGAATGCGGTCGATACCGATGCGTTGGTAAGCGATTAAGCCAAACAGAATAATGACGCCAGACAGCATCCAAGCGAGCACGTGACGTTTGATGGATAGTTCAGGCAATGTCATTTAAAAATCCAAACTTCGTTATCATGCTGCGTTGCATACAAATGTGGGTTCTTGCAAAAAATTACTCCTTACATAATCAAACATATGCGTCGTCGCAATTTTTTGCTCGCGCCTTGCCTGATTTAGAACTTTGAATTTTTATTTATTGTTTATTGCTTGGCTGAATGCTTACTTCAGCCTTGTCCGTTAGAAAACCTGCGCCATCGACCACAATCGTGTCATTGGCGGACAGGCCTTCCAAGACTTCAATCAAGCCATTTTGCCTCAAACCAGTTTTGACGATGGCTTGATGTGCCACGTTGTCGCGTACCACATACACAACTTCGCCCGCAGGGCGCAGTACCAAGCTCTGCTCTGGAATCATCATGGCTGCGCTTTGCTCGCCTAAAACCACAGTACCCGTTACGCTGGCGCCTGGTTGCCAGCTAGTTTCATCCACCACATCGCCAATCACATCAATGGTGCGGCTGCCTTCGGTAATCATTGGTTTTAGTTCTCGAATAACACTATCCACAGGTTTTTCGCTGGTGGGCGTACTTAAACGTACTTTTAATCCAGGTTTGAGTTGAGCGCCAATGTGTTCAGGGAACGGCAAGTGCGCGCGTAGCCTTTGCTTCGAGATAATCTGTACGATGGGATCGCCTATGCGTACAAAATCGCCGGTGTCCACCAGTTTCTTCTCCACCACACCAGTGACAGGGGCAGTAATCCTGGCTTTACTGCTGTTATGGTTGATGCTACCTACACGTGCTTTCGCTGCTTCAAGCTGTTGTTTAAGCACTCTTTGTTGCGCAACATCATTATCTACGACGTTCTGCGAGATGAATTTTTTATCCACCAAGGCCTGATTGCGCGCCACAATTTTTGCTTGGTTATCCATCAGCGCTTGTATGCGCGCCACTTCAGCTTGCTGTTCATTACGCTGCATACCAAAGTCTGTCGCATCCAGCGTCGCCACCAATTGGCCTTTTTTAACTGTATCGCCTGGGCTTACGTGCACATTAACCACACGTGCTGCGAGTTCTGAAGCTATTGTTGGGTCGATTAAACCTTCGAGCGAACCTATCGCTGTTTCAGTTGTTTCAACCGCTTGGTTTTTAACCTGTGTGACTGTCACTAAGGTTGGTTTAACGTCCCTTTTATCGCCATTTTTCTCTGTATCTTCATCACCACTTGCCCCACAAGCCAATAACAATGAGCTCAGTAGGCTGATGATGAAGAAAATATTTGTTCTTTGCATAAGCGGATCTTTAGTATTTTTTAATTTAAGTCTTAATTTGTTGCCAGTCAAAATAAGGCCCTGGGTCGGTTTTGCGGCCTGGCGCAATATCCGAGTGCCCGACAACATCTTGAATTGGATAGTTATTTTTTAAGCAAGTTAATAATTTCTTAAGTGTTTTATATTGAGCAGCCTCAAATGCTTCATGGTCACTGCCTTCCAGCTCTATTCCGACTGAGAAATCGTTACAACGTTCCCGATTATTCCAACTTGATACGCCTGCATGCCAGGCGCGTTGCAAGCAAGATACAAATTGCATCAATTCGCCATCACGCCGAATAAAAAAATGCGAGGATACTTTGCGCGTATAAATCTCGGCATAGTAAGGATGCTCGTTGGGGTTAAGTTGATTAGTAAACAATTGCATCACGCCAGGGCCGCCGTATTCGTTGGGCGGTAGGCTGATGTTATGAATCACGATTAAATCAATCTTTGTATTTTCTGGCCGCGCATCAACATTGGGGGAACTAATTTGTGTCGCCGATAGTATATAACCCTGTGCATTTAACTTCAGTGCATTTGAATTTAATTTCTGGCAAGGCATGAAAGTATTGAGGTTATCGGCTAAAATTCTGTTTATTAAAGGTTTTAATAGTAATTATCAATTGTAAAGGTAAACCCATGATATTTGTGCAGATGTTGGTGATGTTAGTGTTAATTTTAATTGCGGCAGAGGTTTTTACTAATGCGCTGGAGCATTTGGGCGAAAAACTCGGTATTTCAGAGGGTGTGACGGGCTCTATATTTGCGGCAGTGGGTACGGCTTTGCCCGAAACCTTGGTGCCTTTGTTGGCGATATTTACTTATACATCCGCTACTGCGGGTTCTGGTGCTGGGCATGATATTGGTGTGGGCGCTATTTTAGGCGCGCCGCTGATGTTGGCAACACTGTCGTTAGCACTCATGGCAATCTCGGTGTGGAAGCGCCGTGGCACACAAGGTCATTTACGCCCAGAGCGCACTGGCTTGTTGCGTGATTTAAACTTTTTTATTTTTGCATTTGTGATGGCAGCCGTTGCTATGTACGTGCCGCATACCCTGCCGATAGTTCGATACGGTATAGGCGCTTGTATGGTGATGACGTATTTCGTGTATGTGATGATGACCATACGCGCATCGAAAGCTTTGGTAGAGGATGGTCATGCGACAGAAGCGCAAAGTGATATGTACTTATGCAGATTAGGCTTACCTAATAATATGGTGATCATTGTTTTGCAAATGCTATTGGGTCTAGCCCTGCTGATCATTGGCGCAAAAGGTTTTATTAATCAAGTAGAGGGGGTTGCCGCTATTATTGGTATCTCTGCTTTATTGTTGTCATTGCTGATTATTCCGATTGCCACTGAGCTGCCAGAAAAGGTCAACAGCATTTTGTGGATACGCAAAGGTAAAGACACACTGGCGTTTGGCAATATTACTGGTGCAATGGTGTTTCAAGGTACGCTATTGCCAGCCATTGGTATTATGCTTACACCGTGGGAGCCGCGTAAAGAGGTGTTGTGGGGCATTATTATTACGCTGATTGCAGCAGTTTGGCTACGCTATTTAATGGCTAAAGGCGGAATTAGAGTGTGGCATTTGCTGGTAAATGGTGGGATGTACTTAACTTATCTGGCCATTGCTTTAAGCTAAATTTACCGAGCTTTTTTCAACGCCCTGTAGGCCGCATGGATATTGGTCTGCAGGGCATGTGTTTTTAACTGACTTGCTTTTAATTGATTAGGTTCAATTATTCATCTTCTTCTACATCGATGCCTTCATCTTTAGCCAAGCCCAGCTTGGCTAGTCTGTATCTAAGCGTTCTAAAGCTTACGCCCAATAATTTTGCAGCTGCAGTTTTGTTGTTGTTGGATTTTTCAAGCGCTTTGATAATGGCACGCTTTTCGATGTCTTCTAAATACTCTGGTAAGCCAAATGCTGCGCTGTGACTGGGGTCAAAATCATGTTGCGCGTCTTGGTGATGTTTGGCTGATTTTATTTGTGCCTCCTCATACATAAACAAATCATCCGCAGTAATTTTTTGACCATCGCACAAAGCCAGCGCGCGTTCCAGCATGTTTTCTAGCTCCCGCACATTGCCAGCAAACTGCAGCGCGCTGATCATTTTTTTTGCGCTATCTTCTAGTATGGGCACTTCAATCGATTGCCCTTCGCATATTTTTCGCAATAGTTTTTGCGTCAGCTCGGGAATGTCTTCTGGCCTTTCTCTCAGTGCAGGCATTTTCAGCTGAATCACATTGAGGCGGTAATACAAATCTTGCCTAAATTGACCGTGTTCCATCATGGTGCTCAAATTTTTATGGGTGGCGCTAATAATGCGCACATCCACCGCCTCTTCTGCCGTGCCGCCGACGGTGCGCACTTTTTTCTCTTGTATTGCGCGCAATAATTTAACCTGCATGGCCAGCGGCAAATCTGCAACCTCGTCTAGGAAAAGAGTCCCGCCATTGGCAGCTTGAAATAAGCCTAGCGTATCTTGCGCGGCGCCAGTAAACGCGCCTTTTTTGTAGCCAAAGAATTCACTTTCCATCAAGTTTTCTGGTATCGCACCACAGTTGACGGCGACGAAAGCCTTGTCCCTGCGTGAGCTATTGCTATGTATCAACCGTGCTGCCAGCTCTTTACCGCTACCTGATTCGCCGCTGATATAAACAGGCGCCTGGCTGCGCGCCAACTTTTCTATCATGATGCGTACATAATCAATGGCGGGCGAGCTGCCAATTAAATCCACCGTGTTCTTGGTTTCTTTCGCGTCTGAGCTTGCAAGTTTCAGTGCGGACTCCACCAGCGGGCGCAATTGCTTGAGTGAGATAGGCTTAGTTAAATAATCAAAAGCCCCCGCTTTTAAGGCAGAAACAGCATTTTCGGCGCTGCCATAAGCGGTAATCACCGCGACGGGCAAGCCGATATAATTGGCGGAAATATGCTGTACAAGTTCTAAGCCCAAGCCATCTGGTAAACGCATATCAGTTAAGCATAAATCATAGTCGCGTTGCGCAAGCAGCTGTTTCGCCTCTTCAACACTGGCGGCACTGTCTGCCTTAATATCCATGCGTTCCAGTGTCAGTACCACCAGCTCTCGAATATCGGTTTCATCATCTACCACCAAGCAATTAAACTGTGCCATTAATCAGAGGTTTCCTAACCTTTTGTTACACTTTTTTAAGATGGATGATAAATAGCGTGCCACTGCTAGAGGTTTTGTACTGTAATTTTGCGCCATTAGCATCGGCCAGCTCGCGGGCGATGTAAAGCCCCAAACCAGTGCCCGATTTTTCTGTGGTAAAAAATGGCTCAAATAAATGACTGCGTACACTTTCTGGAATCCCCTCGCCATCATCGCTAATTTCAATATGCACGATTTGTGTTTTTGCGGAAATGGATACCGTTAATTTTAGGCTATTTTCGGCTTTTTTTGAGTGCCGCCAGCCATTTTTACACAAGTTCCATAATATTTGGTTTAAATGTCGGCGATCAAACGCCACCAGCGTATCGGCATTTGTAATTTCTAATTTAAAGCAATCAGACGGAATTTTTTCTACCGCACAAAACTGGGTATAAAAATCGCTGATAAAATTTTCTAAATAAATAATTTCTTGGTTGGTGCGGTCGCGTCGGTTTAGCTCTAACACGTCTTTAATAATTTGGTCTACGCGTTGCACGTTATCAGAAATAATTTGCAACATGCGCTTAATCGCGGGGTCATTATCTTCTTCTTGCAACAATTGATTGGCGTGGCTAATGGCACTTAATGGGTTGCGAATTTCGTGCGCAATATTGGCAGTAAGCCGCCCCAGTGCGGCTAGCTTCACCTGATGTGCCTGCGTTTGCATATGTGACCAATCCTCAATGAATATTACCGCGCCTTGCTGGCGATTTTCGCTAATTGGCAAAAACCGTATGCGCAACTCACGTGAAACAGTATTCAATTTTAAAATATTGGGTGCGGCAAAATCTAATGTATGTTCAGTTTCCTGCATCCATGTTTGTAACAAGCTGTGTAATTCTGGCGACACTTCGTTGAGTGTTTTTGCCAGCCAAATACCCTGTTCTTTATTGTTTTCAGCATTATTTTCAGCGATATCTTCAGTCTTTAAGCTATTGCCTAGCATGACTTCGGCCTGAATATTATGATGTTTAATTTTAAACTCATGGTCAACCACCAACACGCCATCATCCATTTCGTGCGTGATTAGTGCGTTAATCTGTGCCATGTTTTGTACATCTAAACCGCGCTGAGAGGCAAGTAACTCACTTTGTTGACTACGTTTGGCTAAACTATAGGCCAGCCAAGCGGTGGCAAAGCAACCTAGGCTGAGCAACACCGCTGGCGTAAAATTACTATATGCATTATCTATGAATGTGTTGCGATACAACTGCTCCAGTAATACCCCTATACTTGCGATAGCCGCATAAAATAAGGCCAGACGACCTACGCTAATCAGGCTGGCGCTGGCGATGGCGATGATGAGTAATACACCAATACTGCTTTGGCTGCCATCTTGTGCGTGCATCAGCAGCACAATAAATCCAATATCAATGATGATTTGTGTGGGCAGGCTAATATCAATATCGGGTTTTTCTAACCAAGTAAACATGGCAGAAACAATACTAAAGATGAAATAAGCCAACACAAGTGTAGAGAATAAATCGCCACTTACATCCTGCAGTACATTTTCTCTAGAAAATAAGCCTTGCAGTACTGTAAACAGCAACGCGACCAGAACGCGATAGCCGTTGTAAAGCTGCAAGCTACGCCAGCGCGTAGCATTGATATTGCTATCTAGTCTGGCAAATAAGTCAGTCGCCATGCGTTACTTTATTACATTCTGGGTTATTGCAGATGATTCTCTCATTGATCACTTTGGTGTCACTTTCTGGCACGTGGCAACCACATTCGGCGCACTGCAACATTCTTTCATCAGATTTTGGCTTCGCTTCTTGTGTTGGGTTTTGTGCTTTAGCGTTAGAGATGACACGCTTGATAATCTGATACAAAATCCAAGCTAAAACGATGAGTATTAAAATGCGTGCCATGTGTTATTAAAGTCTTTCCAATAAAAATATGCAGTGATTGTAACCAAAAGCGTAGCGATTAGAAACAAACCCAAAGCTGATATACTTATACTACTATTTAACACCCAATATCCATGGCCAGTTCACAAGAGTTATCAGATTTTTTGCACGATGTAGAGCGACGTGCTTTTAAGCAAACCGTGTATGCGGTGCGGGATGACCACGCATCGCTTGATATTGTGCAAGATGCGATGATGAAACTGGCCGAGAAATACGCTGATAAACCTGTTGCCGAATATCCCATGTTATTTCAGCGTATTTTGCAAAACACCATGCGCGATTACTGGCGCAGGCAAAAAGTGCGTAACTTATGGACAACGTTGTTATCATCATTTGGCGTGGGCGAGAATGGCGAGGATGATCGCGACCCACTGGACACGATTGATGTAGGTGATGAATCAGAAAACCCTATGGGTCAACTTGAGCGTAGCCAAACTATGCAAATGATTGAAAAAGCGCTAGAAAAGCTGCCTGCCCGTCAACGCGAAGCCTTTGTATTACGTTATTGGGAGGACATGGACGTAGCAGAGACCGCCTCAGTGATGGGCTGCTCGCAAGGGAGTGTTAAAACGCACTGTTCCCGCGCAGTTCACACAATGGCCGCCTTGTTAGAGAAACAGGGTTTAGGCAGCAGGGCGTTAGCAAATTTAGGAGTAGAGTCATGACAATTGACAATATTAATCACGAGACAATTGAGGGCACCGAAGACGTAAATTTAAAAGCCACGGATTTACAAGGCAAGCAAATCGCAGGCTTGTTAGATGCACATGCCAAACGCTTAAGTATGCGTACTTTGAAACAGTTGGAAATTGGCCGCGCGCGCGCGGTTAAAGCGCACGCAAGGCATGTTTCTGGCGTGAGTGCTAATAAAGATGGCACATTAAGCGGTATTTTTGCTTGGGCACAGCATCATCGGATTGCCAGCACTGGCTTAATTTTAGGTGCTATCATCACAGGGGTTGTGCTGATGCAGGTGTTTGGACAACAACAAGCGAGCGATGCCCACTTGTTGGGCGCAGATTTGCCGCCAGAAGCGTTTGTAGATAGAGGTTTTGAACCGTCGCTCAACGACGGAAAGCTTGAGCTTTAGCTTTAGTATTTTAATCAATTATAATTTATAAAATCATAGGGAAAGTGGTAGTAGTGCATAAAACTTTATTTTTACTCATCCTGTTTGTTGGTAACCTTCATGCAGCCGAACCACTAAAGTCCAATAAAACCCAGCTTGGTGAGACCCAACTCGCTTTAGGCGATATTGGCAGCGTTAAGTCGTCATTAAGTAATAGTTTGAGTGATGGTGAGAGTAGTGCCAATCAAGTACCAATGAAAAGCTGGAGCGAACTAACGGATGGTGAGCGTAAAGTATTAGCGCCGCTGGGCGCCGAGTGGGATACTTTACGCCCATGGCAACGTGAGAAAATGTTGGATATTGCGAAAGATTATCCGAGTATGGATGCGCAAAAACAACAACTTGTACAAAAGCGTTTAAATAGTTGGAGCCGGATGACGCCCTATGAGCGAGAGAATGCGCGTAAACGTTATCAGCAATTTCATAATTTGAGCGATGAAAAAAAAGCGGAAGTGCGAAAAAAATGGGCAGAGCACAAGAAACTGCCAGAAGCTGAACGTGAAAAATTACGTAAAGAATCCATAGATTGGGAATCTGATATTGATTTGTAGTGGATTTGTTATTACTAGCCCGCCTCATTAGCGGGCTTTTTTATATTTAGAAACCTGTTAGCCAAAAAATAGTAAAAACCTATATGTATAAAAACGCTACCCGTTTAAAATTATTTGCCGCTTGTGCCTACGAATTACTATTACTCATTGCACTGTGGATGTTGTGTACTTGGATTTTTGTCAGCATATTTGGTGATGCTAGCATTGGCTACAAGCGCTATGGTTTGCAGCTGGTGCTATGGTTATTTACAGGTATTTATTTTGTGTGGTGTTGGTGTAAAAGTGGCCAAACGCTGGCTACACAAACCTGGAAAATCAAGCTAGTGAATCAGCAAAATAACATCCTAAAGCCAAAACAAGCCTTATTTCGATATGCCCTGGCAACCGCATGTCTATTGGCCTGCGGACTAGGTTATTTTTGGGCTTTAATTGATAAAAATGGCTTGTTTTTACACGACAGATTGCTAAAAACGCGTTTTATACAGCTAACTTAATTGCCAGTGACCTTAACTGCTAGCGTCGTTCAATCATAAATAGCATACTCAAGCCCGCAATCAAAAACAAAATCGTGGGTGTAATCGCACTCATCAGTGGCGGCCAATCGTTTAATACACCCAAATGAATAAACACGCGATTCATAATTTGGTAAGTGACCCCCAGCATGACACCAATAAATAGTTTGGCACTGGTGCCACCCGAGCGTTGCTGCAAGAAGCCAAATGGCAGTGCCAAAATCACCATCACCATACAAGCTAAGGGGTAAATCATTTTCGACCAAAGCGCCACATCGTAGCGCGTGGTTTTTTGTTTGTTGGCTTGTAAATGCTGGATAAACGCATATAAATTCCATACCGACATTTTCTCAGGCGCGACTAAAAGCACATTTAACAACTCTGGGCGAATCAGCGACTTCCAATTGGCCTTATTGAAAATTTGCGTTTGAATATTGTTTTGTTCAATTTTCTTAAAGGTATTAAATTTGGTTTGCGTCACTTCAGATAAGTCCCAGCGCTCGTCCTCAAATACACCTTTTTTGGCTACGCTAATGCTACGTAATTTAAAGTTTTCGTCAAATTCATAAATACGCACATTCAGCAAGCTTGCATCTGGCAGCACCGTTTCTACATTGACAAAACTTTTACCATCTTTCACCCATAGGCCAGATTTAAAGTCTTGTGCAATCACGGAGTCTGTTGCTTGTACGCGCATGCGCTGTGCCATTTTTTCGCTAATAGGCGTGATGAGCTCACCCACAAAAAAAGTCAGTGCGGTAAACAGCATGCCCACTTTTACTAGAATCCAGCCAATGTTCAACAACGACAAGCCACTCACGCGCATCACTACTAGCTCTGAATTGCGTGCCAGCGTACCTAGGCTGTACATCATGCCCACCAACACTGCCACGGGTACTACATCGTAAATGTGACCAGGAACACTCAGCAACACAAATACCAACATTTGTGTGATGCCGTAGTTGCCCTGGCCCAAGCTGTCCAGCTCTTGAATTAAATCAAAAAATGAAAACATAGCAAGCAGACCCAACATCATCATAGAAATGTTGATGCTGGTTTCTTGCCAAAAATAACGTTTAAATATTTGCATCTAGATTTAAGTTTTTCTTTTTAAATCAAGCCACCAGCTTGGAAGTTTAGTGATTAATTTAGGCATTAAAGGCAGCAAATGATTGCGCCGATAAAACATATAAAACACTAATAGCGCAAAAAATGCGTGTACTGGCCACAACCCAATGCTCGCGTTGAGTCTGCCTTGCGTGACCCATGCTTGGAATATGCTAAGGATATTGTTATAAATCACATAAATCACTAGCGCAAAAATCAGGTTGAGCGAACGTCCTGCACGCGGGTCAACAAAACTAAGTGGAATCGCAAGTAGCACTAGAATAAGTGCAGAAACTGGAATGGCCAGACGCCATTGCAACTCAGCTTTATCGGCGGATGAGGTCGTGCTTAGTAGTTCTTGGGTAGATTTTGCATTGGTGTCATCAGGTTCTCGCGAGACCTCTTTAGTTTCTACACGGATGGCATAGCGCTCGAACTCGGTGGTAGAAACCTCAGCCGAATTTGGTTTGGCTTCATAACGGCGGCCTTTTTCCATGACTAAGAAATCATCGCCATTCTCCGCTTTTTCGCGACTACCTTGGCTAGCCACAATCACACCAGTTTTTTTGTGCTGAGTGGATTGCACAAAAATATTTTTTACCACATTGCCAAGCTCGTCAAAGCTTTCAATAAAATAAATACGCTCGCCGTTGTTAGATTCTTTAAATACACCAGGGTTGATAGAAGATAAATCATCACGACTTTTAAGTTGTACGCGGTAGTCCTCTACTTTGTCTACCGCCCACGGCATGACTAAAAAGCTCAGTAGAGAAATCACCACAATCACTGGTACAGAAAAGGTTAAAATAGGCTTTACCCATTTATTGAGGCCAAGTCCAGAGCTAAACCACACCACCATTTCTGAATCACGATGCCAGCGTGTGAGTGTCAGCAACACGGCTAAAAAAATTGTCAATGATAAAATCATCGGCATATAGCGCACCATGCTAAAACCTAGCAAGGTGTTGATGGCATCGTTGGGCAAAATGCCCTTGGCAGCGAGGCGAATGAGATTGCCCGCACGTTGCGCAACAATAATGCCAATTAAAATGACAAAAACCCCGCCAGCGGTGCTGATAAGCTCGTGTGAAAGTGATTTTTTAAATATGTTCAATGCAATCTTTTTAATTCTGTCATTTCAAATATGTGTTTCATGAATTTTACGCTTTGATTTCAAGTCGAAACGCTAGATAATCACTCATCACAAATAGACATCGTAAATTTAGCTTCAATGATAAAGGAATCAACAGTGGAATTTAGCATAAAAAACGGAAATCCTGAAAAACAACGTCACGATTGCTTGATTGTAGGCGTATTTGAAGGTCGCAAGCTAAGCGATGCGGCAAAAAATTTAGATGGCACATCCAGTAAAGCCATTAGTGCAGTTTTAAAAAGCGGTGATATGGAAGGCAAATTAGGCACATGCTTGTTGTTGCATGCCTTAACCAGCGTAGCTGCCAACCGCATATTGCTAGTGGGTCTGGGCAAACAAACTGAGTTTGGCGAAAAGCAATATCGCCAAGCGGTACGCGCAGCAATTAAAGCGCTACCAAAAGGGGTGGCGAATGCGGGTATATTTTTAGCAGAATTAGCGATTAAAAAATCGGATACGCATAGCAAAGTAGCGCAGCTGGTAGAAGTAGCCATAGATGCTACTTACCAAGTGAATGCGATTAAACTCAAAAAAGCCGAACCTTTGGCTTTAGAAAAAATAGCCATTTTTGTGGCTAAAACAGATAGCGCCCAAGCAGAAGCGGGTCTTAAACATGGCTTGGCGATTGGCGCTGGGGTAAGTTTGGCTAAAGATTTAGGTAATTTGCCACCCAATATCTGCACACCAACCTATTTGGGAAAGCAAGCCAAAGCATTGGCAAAAACTTATGGCTTTAAAGTAGAGGTGCTGGAAAAAGAAGAGATTGAAAAGCTGGGAATGGGCTCATTTTTGGGTGTAGCGCAGGGCAGTATAGAACCGCCACGCTTCATTGTATTGCAACATTTAAAAGGTGATAAAAAACAAAAACCAACCGTATTAGTGGGCAAGGGCATTACTTTTGATACAGGCGGTATTTCGTTGAAGCCTGGTGCTGACATGGATGAAATGAAATACGACATGTGCGGCGCAGCTAGCGTGCTAGGCACATTTAAAGCCATTGGTGAGATGGATTTGGCGATTAATGTCGTCGGTCTAATTGCCACTTGCGAAAATATGCCTGATGCAGGTGCAATTAAACCTGGCGATATTTTGACCAGCATGGCAGGGTTGACCATTGAAGTGCTGAATACTGACGCTGAAGGTCGCTTGATTCTGTGCGATGCATTGACCTATGCTGAACGTTTTGAGCCCAGCGCAGTGGTTGATATTGCCACGCTGACAGGCGCATGCGTGATTGCGTTGGGACATCATCCGAGCGGCCTATTCAGTAACAAAGACGCGCTAGCCGCTGAGTTATTAGCCGCAGGTGAAATGGCGCATGATCGTGCTTGGCATATGCCATTGTGGGAAGAGTTTCAAACACAGTTAGATAGCAATTTTGCTGACATGGCGAATATTGGTGGCCGTGCAGGCGGCAGTATTACAGCGGCTTGTTTCTTATCGCGCTTTGCAAAAAAATACGATTGGGCGCACTTGGATATAGCGGGTACGGCGTGGAAAAGCGGCAAAGAAAAAGGCGGCACAGGACGCCCAGTGCCGCTACTCACTACATTCTTAGTAAATCGTGCTGCTAAATAACTTAAATGACGCGCATTGATTTTTATTTTAATGTGGCTAATAAGCAGCAATTGCTGGCAACGTTAGTACAGGATGCACTAAACAAGCGCCGCCAAGTGACTGTGTTGACAAACGATGCAGATAAAGCCGCAGAAATAAGTGTCAGTTTGTGGCAACAGCAGGCAGAAAGTTTTGTGCCGAATGTGTTAGTTAATCAGGATATAGCGGCACTAAATATAGTGGCATTAACGCCAGTGGTGATTCATTGGGAAGAAAACGCCGTGTTACAAGATGATATGCTGATTAACTTAACACAAACGGAGCCCATTATTTTTAGCCGTTTTACCCAGTTAGTTGAAATCGTGGGTGATGATGAGCAAGATAAAACAGCGGCGCGTGCGCGGTATAAGTTTTATCGCGCTAGAGGCTATGAAATCAAAAATACTAATCATGCGCAAACCACTAATCTTGCACAAACTTAGAAGAGGCAATCGTGGCAGATAAAAAAATCCCATTACTCACAGAAGTGTATCAACCTAAGGCGGTCGCTGAGTCTGAGTTTGAGACCAAACCAAGAAGAGACGATGCAACGCTGATTACGCCTGAATTGATTACGCGCATAGCCGCGCACATTAAGCCCCGATTAGAAGCTGATATTGCAAGAACGGTCACAGAAAGTGTGCGAGAAGTGTTAAAGGCGGAGTTATTGCAGGCGCTGCAGGACGAGGTGATACAAACTCAAGCCAGCATAGAGGCACGCACCGTAGATTTTGTCGATAAAACCAAAGCGGATTTAAAAACAGAGTTGCCCCGCATGTATCAAGCGAGTGCTGACCTTGTGTATAGTGGTTTAGAGGAAAAAATTGTCGAGTTGCAAACGGACGCGGTTTCTAAAGCCGATGCGATGCTATCTGATGGCATGCAGGCGGCAGTGCAACATGCCAGTGCGCAGATTAATGTCAATGTAGAAGCGCTGCGAACTGAAGTGAGTGCGCACATCATGCGCGATATTAATGCGGAGATGACGGCGTTTCACTCGCAGGCTATTAGCAACCACCAAGCTCAATTGGAACAAGCACTCACAGATGTGTTGCAATCACTGAATCAAAACGGCAATGCCAATTTGCAAGTGCAATCCAATGTATTGCAGGCAGAAGCTTTGGCAGAGATGCGCGCTAACTTTATTGAGGCCATGCCGGAGATTTACACAGCAGTGATGGCAGAGCAGCAAGAAGCGATTACGCAAGAAATTAGCCAACAGCTGTTAGAAGACTCGCAAGCCTATCAAGCTAAATCTTTGGCTTTGCAACAAGCACAGTTAAGCGAAACGCTCACACATATGTTTAATGAGATGAATGAGACTGCTAAGCATGATTTGCAAACGCAGATGAGTGTGTTGCATGCTGATGTGCTTTCGCAAATGCGCGCCACTATCAATGAGGCAATCCCCAGCATTTATGAAACAGCAGTGGATGAATTAAAAAACAAATTTATGGAGGAGATGACCGCACAGGCATTGCAAGTGCGCGATAACTTCTTAGTGACTGTGAATGCCGATTTGCCATCAGTACAAGAGGTATTGCGTGAGAATATCCAGCATATTTTGGCCACTAGTTTGCCAGCTTTACAGGATGATTTACGCACTCAACTCACCGAAGAGTTGGAAGATTTGCTGTTAAAAGTGAAATTTGTGCTGCCCCAATAAACCAAAGCGATGAAAGCTAATCAGCCTGTTAACCTGTATGGATGAGCGCTTGATAAGCCTCGGCCGTTAAAAAATGTTCAGTGTCGTTGGCATCGGTAGGCTTGAACTTAAATATCCATGCGGCATAAGGCTTGTCATTAATGCCTTCAGGCGCACCTAGTAACTCTTCGTTAATCTCAGTTACCACGCCGTTCATGGGGGCATGCAAATCTGAGCCAGTTTTAACTGACTCTACTATGCCACACGGTGTGGCGTTTACCAGCACAGCGCCCAACTTAGGCGGGTCGATAAATACAATATCGCCAAGTAAATCTTGGGCATAATCAGTGATGCCTGCAAGCCAATCCCCATGCGGCTCTTGGAGCACCCATAAATGTTCTGCGGTATAATGCAACTGAGCTGGAAATTTCATGGTCTGACCTAATTAGTTAAATGTACAAAAAATTGCATATCATCTGGCAGCTAAAACGTTATTTTCGCATAAAGTAATTCATTTAATGTAGTAAATTATCTCCAGTAAATAATGTGTCAAATTAGTCACAACGCAATTAAAGTTAATATTTCTTTTATAAATATGCGCTAAGCTAATGACAGATAAGTATTTATTGGTTATTATTGATTCAAATGTTAGCGAGGTTTGATGGTAATGGTGAACTTGCTTTTTAAGAAAATACTATTGGTTTACATGGCAGTTGCTTTAGTTGCAACACCTGTAGAGCTGTTGGCGGCCGATAAAAAATCACAGAAACGTATTTCTGTCAGTCATAAAAGCTTTAGCAGTAAGCAGCGCGTAAGCAACCGTTACAAAAAAAGCTCGCACAAAGCAAGTGTCAGATTGCGCAATGCGTTAGCTGCGCAACGTGCGATTGAGGAAAGCTACGATGGTAGTGGTGTGTTGCAATTGGCTTCAAGTAAAGCCTTGGTGATTCACCAAAATACGGGTGAGGTGATTTATGCTAAGAATACTGGCTTACCAGCCCCAATTGCCTCGATTACTAAATTGATGACGGCCATGGTCATGCTCGACGCGGAGCAGTCTTTTGACGAAATGATTTACGTGTCTAATCAAGATGTCGATTATGTAAAAGGCTCTAGCTCAAGATTAGCTGTGGGCTCTGGCTTAAGCCGTGGCGATATGCTGCAGCTGGCATTGATGGCGTCTGAAAATCGCGCTGCGTCTGCTATTGGCAGTCATTATCCAGGTGGTAAATATGGTTTTGTAAAAGCCATGAATGCTAAAGCGATGCAGCTTGGTTTGATGCATACGCACTTTGTAGATCCAACAGGCCTAGATTCTGCAAATGTTTCTACCGCCGAAGATTTGGCTAAACTAGTGCAAGCCGCATATCAATACCCAGAAATTCGTTTGGCGACAACTAGTCCGTCGCATGAGGTGTATGTGGAAGGTCGCGTAAATCCAGTCAATTATAACAACACCAATGGTCTAGTTCGCACGGGTGAATGGCAAATTGGTTTATCTAAAACAGGCTACATTTCGGAGGCAGGTCGCTGTTTGGTGATGCAGGCAACGATTGCGGGCGAGCCAATGATTGTGGTGCTGCTAGATTCTAACGGTAAGCAGACGCGAATTGGCGACGCTAACCGCGTGCGTAAATGGATGGAACATAATATACATATTCCTGTTGAGCCCAAAACCACAACAACGGGCCAAAACCACACAGTGCTGTCCGATAAAATTTCTTAAAGTAATTTTAAGTAATAAAAAGCAGCCCCAAGTAATATTTGGCGCTGCTTTTTTGCTTCTAAAGCTAAAGTTTATTTCTTTGTTGCCACTTTTTTTGTTGCCGCTTTCTTGGCGGTAGCTTTTTTAACAGCTGGTTTTTTAACGTCAGCTTTTTTAACATTCGGCTTTACAGCCGGCGATTTTCTAGAAGTCGTTTTTTTACCACCCGATTTACTACTCGTTTTGCCACTTGCTTCTTCTTTAGCGGTTTTTTCAGCCAACAGTCCCAATGCTTCATCCAACGTCAACTCCTCTGGCGCCATGCTTTTTGGCAAAGTTGCACGAATTTTTGCATGCTGTACGTAGGGTCCGTAGCGGCCTGCATATACCTCAACTCGTCCTTCACCGCTTGGGTGCGCGCCTAAATCAGCAATCGGCGCAGGGCCAGTATTGGCGGCGGCTAATAAAGTAACTGCACCCGCCAAGTCAATGTTAAATACACTTTCAGATTTCGGAATCGATTTAAACTTGCCATCGTGATTGACATAAGGGCCAAAGCGGCCAATATTGGCGACAATTTTTTTGCCTGTTTCTGGATGCTGGCCTAAATCACGCGGCAAGCTAAGTAACATATTAGCAATTTCGATGTTCACATTGGCAAGTGAAATTTCTTTAGGGATACTGACACGCTTGGGCTTTTTCTTGTCGCCCTCAACGGCTGCACCTACTTGTAGGTAAGGTCCATAAGGTCCGTTCATCAGGTAAATTTCTTTGCCAGACTCAGCATCCACACCAATGGTGACAGGATCACTACCCGCTTGTGCCGCACCATTTAGGCTGCGTTTGTAATCGCATTTTGGCTCGGCATTGTAGCCGGTACAGCCAATAAACGTACCATAACGGCTTAGTTGTTTTTGTAGCGGTTTGCCGCACTTGGGGCAAGCCTCATCAATCAGCTCATTACCCGGCCTATCTACATCGGCTTTGCTCAAAATTTGGCTATTAAAACCTTGCCAAAATTCATCCATCAGTGGAATCCACTCACGCTCTCCTTCAGCTACGCTATCAAGCGCGTTTTCTAGATTGGCGGTAAAGTCGTAATCCACATACTTCGTAAAATGTTCGGATAAAAATTTACTCACCACGCGACCTACGTCAGTCGGCGTAAAGCGTTTTTTATCTAGGATCACGTATTCACGATCTTGCAGTGTACTAATAATGCTGGCATAAGTAGAAGGGCGGCCAATGCCGTATTCTTCTAGTATTTTCACCAAACTGGCCTCGCCATAGCGCGGTGGCGGCTCGGTAAAGTGCTGGTCACCATAGATTTTTTCTACCGTTAACACTTCGCCAGTTTCTAAATGCGGTAATTTGGATTCGCCGTCCTCATCCTCGTCATCGTCACGGCCTTCCATATACACCGCAATAAAGCCGGGAAATACTAAGGTTTGACCTGAAGCGCGGAACAGGTTGGCCTCACTCCCAACAGCTAAATCTACACTCACTGCATCAAACTTGGCAGGCGACATTTGGCAGGCAAGACTGCGCTTCCAAATCATTTCATACAGTTTAAATTGCTCGTCATTTAAGTATTGACGGACTTTTACTGGAGCACGATTGATATCGGTGGGGCGAATCGCCTCGTGTGCTTCTTGCGCATTTTTGGCTTTGGTTTTGTACATTATGGGCGATTTTGGCAAATAATCCGCCTCAAAATTTTTCTTCACATAATCGCGAATGCTCATCACCGCCTCGGTGGCTAAGCTAAACGAATCGGTACGCATATACGTAATTAAACCCACTGTACCAGAGCCGACATCAATCCCCTCATATAGCTGCTGGGCAATACGCATAGCACGGCTGGTAGTAAAGCCTAGCTTGCGCACGGCCTCTTGTTGCAATGTGGAAGTGGTAAATGGTGCGGCAGGACTGCGGCTTCGCTGTTTCTTTTCTACTCTTGAAACGGTAGTTTTGCCAGCAGAAGCCAGCAATAATTTACCAACTATATCGGCTTGTTGGTCATGGTTGATGACGGTAAATTGTTCAACCTTCTCATTATTTAATTGAATGAGCTTGGCGTTAAATTTGTGTGCATGTTTCAGCGCATCTAGGTGGATTGACCAATACTCTTGCGATTGGAATGCTTCAATTTCCAGCTCACGCTCTACAATCAAGCGCAACGCAGGACTTTGCACTCGGCCAGCAGATAAGCCTCTGCGGATTTTTTTCCATAATAAAGGCGATAAATTAAAGCCGACTAAATAATCTAAAGCACGGCGTGCTTGCTGTGCGTTGACCAGATTCATGGCAATATCGCGCGGGTGGTCTATGGCGTGTTTCACTGCCGTTTGTGTAATCTCGTTAAACTCTACACGCTTAATAAGTTTGTTTTTTAATAGCTTTTTATCTGCCAAAATCTCGGCAATGTGCCATGAAATCGCCTCGCCTTCGCGATCCGGGTCGGTTGCCAGATAAATGCTATCTGCAGCCTTGGCCGCTTTGGCAATCGCATCCATGTGCTTGGCATTACGCTCAATCACATCGTATTTCATGGCGAACTGGTTGGCTGGGTCTACCGCACCGTTTTTTGGGATTAAATCGCGTACATGACCGTACGAAGCTAATACCTCGAAATCATTACCGAGATATTTTTTAAGCGTTTTTGCCTTAGAGGGCGATTCTACAATGAGTAGTTTGGACATTTAAACCTTGAATTGACGGGCGAATTTTTTAGAATTGCCTAGATAATAGCAAGCAAATCAACAACTAGACAAGTTTGTAAATAAAATAGCTAAAAAGCTGATGGAGTTTAATTACGCACAAACTCGATTTTTCTGCCGTTGCTACTGGTTAAACTTAAAGCGTTGCCATCGTTGGTTGTGTCACCAAGCTTGATATGATCAAACATAGCATCTTCGTCTTCTTTCTTGGCTTGGCTCAAGCTTTTAAAGTCATATAAATCAACGTCTGCCAGATGCGACGGCTCTACGTTAGTAATGGCGCGGAAGATGTTGTTAATGCGGCCAGGCTGTTCATGCTCCCATGCTTGCAACATATCTTTAACTTTTTGGCGCTGCAAATTGGGCTGGCTACCGCATAAATCGCATGGGATGATTGGAAAGCCCATTTGTCGAGCATAGCTGGCGATGTCTTTTTCTGCACAATAAGCCAATGGTCGAATCACCACATTTTGCTTGTCGTTAGTTGCCAGTTTCGGTGGCATGGCCTTTAGCTTTGCACCAAAAAACATATTCAAAAACAGCGTTTCTACAATGTCATCACGGTGATGACCTAATGCAATTTTAGTGGCACCCAACTCTTTTGCTGTGGTGTAAATAATGCCGCGACGCAGGCGGCTACAAAGGCTACAAGTGGTCGCGCCCTCTGGTATCTTCTCTTTCACCACAGAGTAAGTATCGGCTTCGACAATACGGTAATCGATACCTAGCGTTTCAAAATATGCGGGCAAAATATCTGCGGGGAAGTTAGGCTGCTTTTGGTCTAAATTCATGGCAATGATCTTAAACGTAATGGGCGCACGCTCCTGCAAAGCCAGCAACATCATTAGCATGGTGTAGCTATCTTTGCCACCGCTCATGCACACCAGCACGGTGTCGCCATCTTCAATCATATTGTAATCGCCAATGGCTTTGCCCGTGGCGCTGATTAAACTATTGCGTAGCTTGATGAAGTTGTTGGAGTAGTTATCGGGTAAATGTTTAATCATCATTAAAACTCAAATTTTGTTGTGATACTTCGTTACTCAGCTAATTTTTACTGCTTACATATAAAACATATGCGCGCATTAAAAATTATTTCGCGCCTTGTCTCACTTAAAACTTTAAGTTTTAAAATAAGCATTAAATTAGCTAAAGGTTAAGTGAGCGCCCGCCATCTACCGCTAATACGTGGCCAGTTATAAACGGCGCATCAGCCACCAAAAATTTCACTGCTTTGGCAATATCTTGCGGATTGCCGATCTTCTTTAATAGTGTTTGGTTAATGACGCGTTGGCGATACACTTCATCAAATTGTGGGTTGTTTTCAGGCCATTGCACCGGGCCAGGCGCAACTGCATTCACGCGCACTTCTGGGCTCAGCTCGTGTGCCAGCGACTTTGTTAAGGTGACTAAACCCGCTTTAGCCACGCTATACACCACATAGCCTTTTTTAGGACGTTCGATGTGCATATCGGTAATATTCACAATGCAACCATGATGTTTGCGCAATTCATTTGCTGCGGCTTGCGCCAAAAACATGGGCGCCTTCAGGTTGCTGCCAACTAAATCATGCCAGTTTTCTTCACTAATATGACCGATTTCAGTGGAATAATAACTGCTGGCGTTGTTAATCAGCACGTCGAGTTGACCAAATTGATTTATAGTTTCGTGCACTAGGTTGGCTATGATGGCGATATTAAGTAAATCACCTTGAATAATCGCTACGCTATGGGCACGTTGCAAATTTAACTCGGCCTGTAAGGCGCGCGCATCGGCAGTGCTGGTATTGTAATGAATCATCAAATTTGCACCGTGTGCGTGTAGTTCACGACAAATGGCCGCGCCCACACGCTTGGCGCCGCCAGTGATGAGTACGGTTTTATTTTTCAAAGCATTATTTTGCACAAGTTGGTTCAATGTTTACTCACTTCGATAATCAAATATTATAATGGCTTATGGCTTCATTACCTACTTTATTACCCAATCCAAGTGCCGAATCGCAAGCAATTAGTCAAGCGTTGACGCTATTAATTCAGCAAAAAATGACACAAGCGGGTGGATGGATTTCGTTTGCAGAATTTATGCACATGGCGCTTTATGCGCCAGATCTAGGTTATTACAGCGGTGGCAATCAAAAGTTTGGGCAGTCAGGAGATTTTGTGACTGCGCCAGAAATTTCGCCACTATATGCACAGGCCCTTGCCCAACAGGTAATGCAAATATTGGCTATTACGCAAGGCAGCAACCTGGTTTCTAGCATCTTGGAGCTGGGCGCGGGCACAGGAAAACTAGCGGTTGATTTGTTACTGGAATTAGACCAATTAAATTGTTTACCTGCGCAATATTTTATCTTGGAAGTAAGTGCCCACTTGCGACAGGTTCAGCGTGAAAATTGTCAAGCAAAGCTGCCGAAAAACTTGTTTGATAAACTGATATGGTTAGATGTATTGCCGAACAAGTTTAATGGTTTGGTGTTGGGCAACGAAGTGTTAGATGCGATTCCTGCGCATATTATTCACAAAACTGCTGAAGGTTGGTATGAACGTGGCGTCAGTTTTACCGATTGCAAGAACGGTGAATTTATTTGGCAAGACAATACCTCATGCCTGCCTGCACTGGTTGAACACCTACCTAGCGACTTGGCTGATAAACTACCTGTGGGCTACATCACAGAGGTGAACCCAGCTGCATCCGCATTAGTGCGTAGCGTGGGTGATATGCTAGAAACAGGTGCCATATTGTTGATTGATTATGGATTTGGCGCCGCCGAATACTATCACCCGCAACGTAACCAAGGCACGCTGATGTGCCATTATCGACAACTGGCACATGATAATCCGCTGATTCACGTTGGCCTGCAAGATATCACTGCGCATGTGGATTTTAGCCAAATAGCCAGTATTTTAGATATGCCCTCTAGCCCGCTTGAATGTAAACCAATGGCCATGAGCCTCGCAGGCTATGTCTCCCAAGCACAGTTTTTAATTAATTGTGGTATTTTAAGTATTCTGCAGCAACATTCACCCGAAGATGTCGAATATATGAAACTAGCTGCCGCCGCACAAAAATTGCTGTCCCCCGCTGAAATGGGTGAATTATTTAAAGTGATATGTTTCAGTAAAAATATTGATGAACCCTTAATCGGGTTTATGCAAGGCGACAAAACACATACACTTTAACTCTTCTATCTTCAGCCCCTGCAGGGCTTTAGCGTATAATGCGCGCCATGACAGAAACAACAGAAAATGAAGATTTAAAAAGCCGCCGCATTCGCAGCTTTGTGCTGCGACAAGGCCGCCTGACTAAGGGCCAAGCGCATGCGTTAGAAACGGGCTGGCCTAGCTATGGCGTGGAGTATGGATTACAGAGCCTTGATTTAAAAAAATTGTTTGGTCGAGCAGATAGCAAAAAAATCTTAGAAATTGGTTTTGGCATGGGAGACGCTACTGCGAAAATTGCACAAACACTGCCGAACTATGATTTTTTGGCAGCAGAAGTGCACACGCCAGGCGTGGGTAGTTTGCTGAAATTGATACAAGAAGGCAGTATTACTAACATACGTATTGTTCAGCATGATGTAGTTGAGGTGTTGCAAAACATGCTTGCTGATAACAGTTTAGACGGTGTGCATATTTTCTTCCCAGATCCTTGGCATAAAAAACGCCATCATAAGCGCAGGTTGATTCAAGCTGAATTTGTAAAGCTGTTATGTGCTAAATTGAAAGTGGGCGCTTACATCCATGTGGCAACCGATTGGCAGGAATACGCAGAGTGGGTGCTAGAAGTGCTAAAAGCTGAACCACAGTTACAAAATACAGCAAAAGGCTACGCAGAAAAGCCTGCCTATCGCCCACTCACCAAATTCGAAAATAGAGGCCTAAAATTAGGCCATGGTGTTTGGGATTTGGTATTTACTCTCAAATACTGAAATTACTATTTTTGCGCAGACTTAAACGCCCATATACATAAGCTACCAGCAAACACCGCAGCAATCCAAGAAGCCCACACTGGGACGTTAAAACTGCCGATTTGTACTGACCATTGATTCACTGCCCGCACAAGTTGAACCAATGCCACTGCACCAAAAACAACACCTGAAACAATCGTATATTTACTTAACATTTCGATTCTCCTATTCGGTGGGTAAGTGTTCAATATAGATAGCGTAGTCTAGTCGGCTTTGCTAAATGTCTTTTAAAAATTATTAAGCATCAGTTTCATTCGCAAACAACCATTTTCCAATAATTTTCTCAGCCTCTTCCACACCGAGTTTTTTAGAGCTAGAAAATAGTTGCACGGTACAGCTTTCACCCCAAACCGCTAACAATTCTTTACGCACTTTGGCCAGCGTTAACCCCGCCTCGCCTCGCGATAATTTATCCGACTTTGTTAAAAGCACATGCACTGGTTTACCGCTGGGGCAAAACCAATCCAGCATTTGACGGTCTAGCGGTTGTAGCGGGTGGCGGCTATCCATCACTAGTACCAAGCCGCCCAAGCTGGTGCGCTCACTCAGGTATCTCGCCAGCACGTTTTGCCAGTGCGCCCGCATCGCCTCAGGCACTTTGGCGTAGCCGTAGCCAGGTAAGTCGACCAAGTGCTTGTCGTCGCCCAGCGTGAAAAAGTTGATGAGTTGTGTGCGACCTGGTTGCTTGCTGACAAAGGCGAGTCGATTGTGGTTGGCCAGCGTGTTCAGTGCGCTAGACTTACCCGCGTTAGAGCGGCCAGCAAAAGCGACCTCAATGCCCGAAGTGGGTGGCAGATCCCGTAAGTGATGAGCTGAGATAAAAAAAATAGCGTTCTGGAAAAGTGGCATGTGGTTTTATGGCAATTGATTTAAGCGCAAATGCTATCACGAAGTAGCTTATTTTGATAAAATGCGCGCTTAATTAGTTGAATATCTTAATTTATTTGGAGTTGTGATGCGCGTTGTATTAGCTTTTGTTTTAGCGTTAAACTTGGTCGCTTTACCTACATTTGCAGCTGAAAAAGTAGCAAAAGTGGCCGTCGAGCCAACTACTGAAGTTAAAAATAGACAACAAGTCGCACAAAATGTGTGTGCAGCTTGTCACGGAGCAGACGGCAACAGCGCAATTTCCCTCAATCCAAAATTGGCAGGACAACACCCAGAATACTTGCTAAAACAACTCACAAATTTTAAAGAAGGTACGCGCGCCAATGCGGTGATGGCAGGTATGGTGGCCAACTTAAGTAAAGAAGACATGCAGGGTTTGGCAAAGTATTATGCAGACCAAAAACAAACTTTAGGCAAAGCCAAAAGTAACGGGGCTGGCTCACTAGGTGAAAAGATTTATCGCGGTGGCATCGCGGCCACTGGTGTGCCAGCTTGCGCTGCTTGCCATGGTGCCAATGGTGGGGGCATTCCTAAACAATACCCACGTGTGGCTGGTCAGCATGCAGACTATGCGCTACAACAGCTGAGAACTTTGCGTACCGCTGAACGCGCAAATGCGCCGATGATGATGACGATTGCGGCTAAAATGACTGATGCAGAGATGCAAGCGGTAGCGGATTATATGCAAGGTTTACGCTAGTAGTCATTCACGAGCAAAAAACACTGCCCTGCAGGCCGCTTGGATATTGGTTTCCAGAGCAGTCAAATGAATACAGCTAAATAATGCTAGCGGAATATTTAAAAGTTGTCAGGCAAGCGCTACTCTAAAACGCACTATACCATCAACATTGCTCTGCAAACTTAATTCGTAGCCCGCTTGTTTGCTGTCTTGTGCGGCGTGATACAAGCCAACGCCTAGACCATTGGGTGATGCAATATGTTTTTTAAACAAATCATTGGCAATTTGATTGCTCATGGCTTTTCCACTGTCGGTGACATCAATACAAAAGCCGCTCTTTGGCAAATGACGCATCTCTACTTTGATGGTTGTATGAGGTTGATGCTTGGTTTTTTCTAATGCGTTATTGAGTAAATTATCCAGCACACTGTCTAGCACTTCCGCATTAATGTCTTGCAAGGGTAAATTTTCTGAAATAAACTCTACACAATCTTGGTTGTGACGCAATTGCAGATTCTTCCACCAAGCCGATATTTTCTCTAAGCGTTTTTTATCCTCACCTGGCGCTCTAAGTTTGTCTAACGTGGTTGCAATGCGCGTGTTAAGCACAGGCAATTGTTTGCGTATAAGCTTAAGTAGCGCTTTACTGTCGTTGTCATCGGTTTGCTCGGCCGCGCTCACTAGGGTGCCAACAGACTGTAAAATATTTTTAATGTCATGCGTCAGACGGCTGCCTGTTTCGTAAAACGCCTGCATATAAGCATTTTGGCGAAGAGTCTCTTCACGGCGTTTGGCTATATAAAATTCGCCCATAATTTGTGTGAGCAGTTTTACATGCACGTATAAAGCTGGCGAGATTTGCCAGCGTGTATGCAATGTCATGTGAAAATCTTTATAGTTAAAATCTGTGGCATGTTGCGAAGTTACCCCTAGCTTTCCTCGCGTTTCGTCGGCCAGCCAGCTGACACCAGACACCCATGGCAATGCGGTCATCTCGCCCATGGCAGCTTGTATAAAGCCGTTGGGCGTAGATTCCAGCTCACCTAAGGCCGCAATGTTTTTTACCCAAGCTTCAAACGGCATGCCAATGCTCAACAAATAACGCGACATTAGTAGCTCTACACCAGAAAAGCGGGTGTTGGGTTTCCAAAAAAAGCTAAACACGATTAAACCAAATGCCAAACCAAATATGGAGATAAACAATATTTTTATGTAGTGCACTGAGTTCACGGTGCCAATTACAAAACTAGTCAAGATCAAAAGTAAGGCGCCTAAGGTGAGCAGCAATGTGTAGAAAAAATCAATGACTGGAAGTTGTGCACTTTTAACTAATATTTTTTTGGGAATAAAAAAGATGGCAATCACTAATAGGGGTGTCAAATAAGTGATTACAAATTCCGCAGCTTCTAAATCATTCGAAGCATTGAGTAGTTTTGGCACCACCCACAGCAAAAGCATAGAAAGTATATAGCTGGCAGCCAATATGTGAATAATGCGGTTAGACCTTGATTCATCAGAAAATACACGTCCGCCAAGCAATCCAAATAATAAAGATAACCAAACTGCAGTAACCCATAAATTGGCATAAAAATAGCCGATAACACCAATGCTTAAAAATAGGACTATTGCTGGTAATGATAGTCTTTCAGTGTTGCTCCAAATCGGTTGCCACATTAAGAAAAGACCGTAGGTACACAAGAAAAAAGTGTGGTGTAGATAGTTTGTTTGGGCACCCCAAATTAGAAACGCATGCAAAGCTAGCAGCATTAAAGCTAAAATACGCTGTGAGTTATTGGCGAGCAACTGATTCAGTTTGCTGTAGTCAAGTAGAGCAGTAAACATGCGTTATGATGTGTGTAGATAATTAAAACCTAAGCATAATCTAAAAGCAGTAGTAAAAATAGAGTGTCGATAAATTGTCGGAATCGATGAAATTTCATCATTTATTTGAATGTGAAAAAATATAGATTAAGCTGATAGCCGCCATAAGTAAGGCTAGGCTTGCTTGGCACGACATTTGCATGGCTGTGATTAAGTGTGAAATTGAGAATAAAAAATCACACAAAATGATAAGTACAAGGATATAAAAAAATGAACAAACAAACAGGTTTCACCTTAATTGAACTCGCCATCGTGCTGGTCATTATTGGGTTGCTGCTAGGCGGTGTGCTAAGGGGGCAAGAGCTCATCAACAGTGCTAAAGTTAAAAATATGGCACGCGATTTTCAAAACGTACAAGTCTATATTTATGGCTATCAAGATAAATTTAAAGCATTGCCTGGCGACGACCCAGCTTCTGCAACCCATGTAGCGGGAGCAACACCTGCTACAGTTGGAACATTGGGCAACGGCGTAGTTCAAGGTGATTGGAATACAACTACCAACGGAGACGAGTCTTGTGTTTTTTGGCAACATGTTCGTCTAGCTGGTTTGGCACCTGGTCCTACGGTGGTTAACTGTGCAGCTGCAAATACTTATCAACCTCGTAACGCTGACGGTGGCCTTATTGGAGTTCAAAGCGTGTCTGGATTTACCGATGTTAGCGTGCTACCTACTGCTGGTGGTATGTCAGGCGCATATGTGGTTTGTTCGGATGCAATTCTTGGTAAGTTCGCCAAACAACTGGATACAACGCTTGATGATGGCGTAGGTAATACTGGCTCTGTAAGGATTCAGGTAGCTGGTGGAGCGGCAACTAACGGTGAGGCTGCTCCAGTCGATGCTACGCCCTATATGGTGTGCATGGCTTTCTGAGCTAGATAAATATTTTGATTCGAAGCCTGCCTAGTGCGGGCTTTTTGTTTTGTATCTCTCTAGTCAATTGTAAGTTACACGTTTGATTTAGTCACGTTTTGAATTAGAATAACTGCAAACTTAAAACATACAATAAATGACTCAAAATATCGTCGAAATAGACAATCTTTCCTTTGGCTACAAAGGTCGCATGTTGCACCAGGGCATTAACATGGTGTTTCCGCGCGGCAAAGTGGTAGCCATTATGGGCGGCAGTGGTAGTGGTAAAACCACGCTATTGCGCCTCATCGGCGGCCAAATAAAGCCCACCAAAGGTGAGGTGCGTGTCGATGGTCAAGTGGTACATACACAAACGCGTGAAGGCATCTATCAATTGCGTCGCAAAATGGGCATGCTATTCCAGCATGGCGCCTTGTTTACTGATTTATCTGTTTATGAAAACGTCGCTTTCCCTATGCGTGAGCATACAGACTTTCCTGAAAGCATGATTCGCGATTTGGTGCTAATGAAGTTGCATGCGGTTGGCCTGCGTGGCGCGCATCAACTGAAGGCAACAGAGCTTTCTGGTGGTATGGCAAGAAGGGTAGCGCTGGCGCGAGCCATCGCCCTAGACCCAGATATTGTGATATATGATGAACCATTTGCGGGCTTAGACCCCATCTCGATGGGTGTGATTTGCGATTTAATCCGTACGCTCAATGATGCACTCGGAACCACGTCTATTATTGTATCGCATGATGTAAAAGAAACTTTCTCGATTGCCGATTACGTGTATTTTGTGGCGAATGGCACGGTGGCAGCCGAAGGCACACCAGCGGACTTGAGTAAGTCAACGTTGCCTTTTGTACATCAGTTTGTGCATGGCGAAAAAGATGGACCAGTGCCATTTCATTACGCTGCTGGCGACTATAAACAAGACTTGTTGGGGTATGAAGCATGATAAAGCGCTCTCGCCTTCGCCCTTTGCGCACGCTAGGGCATGCGTTTATTAAGCGTATTTGGCGCTTAGGCGCTGGCGCACGGCTGTTTTGGCTGACATTAATTTCATCTGGCGAGAGTTTTCGCAGGCTGCATCTCACCATTCGTGAGGTATATTTTACTGGCGTGATGTCGCTCATTATTATTGTTGTTTCAGCATTTTTTGTGGGCATGGTACTGGCGCTACAAGGCTACAACACTTTGCAGCGTTACGGCTCATCTGAGGCGATTGGTGTATTGGTGGCTTTGGCTCTAGTGCGAGAACTAGGGCCTGTGGTGACCGCCTTATTGTTCGCGGGTCGCGCAGGTACCGCCATTACTGCCGAAATTGGCCTGATGAAAGCAACCGAGCAGCTATCAGCGATGGAAATGATGGCAGTTAGTCCGATATCGCGCGTAATTGCGCCGCGCTTTTGGGCAGGGGTGATTGCGATGCCCGTTTTAAACGTGCTGTTTTGTATGGTCGGTATTTTGGGCGGTTACCTAGTGGCGGTACCGCTGATAGGCGTGGATGCAGGTGCATTTTGGTCGCAAATGCAGGCTAATGTGGATTGGCGTTTAGATATTCTTAACGGCGTCATTAAAAGCGTGGTATTTGGTATTGCTTGTACCATGATTGCCTTATTTGAAGGCTACGATGCGCCACCTACGGCAGAAGGCGTAAGCCGTGCCACTACAAGAACCGTGGTTACATCATCGTTGGTGGTGTTGGGCCTAGATTTTGTATTAACCTCATTTATGATTAGCTTATAGCGTGTAGGAGCAGGTAATGGAAAGAACAACGATAGATTTATGGGTAGGAATTTTTGTGGCATTGGGTGTGGCAGCCTTGCTGGGTTTGGCCATGAAGGTGGGGAATCTGACGACCGTGAGCATAGGCGAAACTTATATGGTAAGCGCCAACTTTGAAAATATTGGCGGTTTAAAACCGCGTGCGCCAGTAAAAAGTGCAGGCGTAGTGGTGGGGCGCGTTGCAGACATCACATTTGACCCCGCAACTTTTGAGGCAGTAGTTAGTCTCAGTGTGGACAAGCGATACAGCTTTCCGAAAGACACTTTTGCAAACATCTATACTGCTGGCTTGCTCGGTGAGCAGTATGTGGGCCTAGAAGCAGGTGGTGATGAAGTTGCGCTCAAAAATGGTGATAAAATTACGCAAACGCAAGATGCGATAGTTTTAGAGAAAATGATTAGCCAATTCTTGTTCAGCAAAGCCTCTGAAGAGACGAAAGACAGTCCTCCAGCCCAGGCATCAACACCCGCTGAATCAACACCATCTGATTCAACCAAAATGGAAGATGATGCGTTAGGTTCGAATCCAATAGACGCTCTGTAAACAGAAGCGCAGTAAGTGATATAAATTGCATAATAAAAAATTGCATTAAGATAAAAGGAAAAATGATGAAAAAAGTATTAATCGTCTTGAGTATGCTATGTTTTAGTCTCTCTGCGTTTGCCATTGAAGCGCCAGATGAGTTGGTAAAGAGAACCGCTGAAGATGTGTTATCCACAGTAAAAAGTGATGCTGACATTCAAGCGGGCAACCAAGATAAAATATTTGCCTTGGCCGAAGAAAAAATTCTGCCAAACTTTAACTTTGATAAAGTTTCGCGCTTGGTGCTAGGAAAAAATTGGACCATAGCAACTCCCGAACAAAAAACTGCGTTTCAAAACGAATTTCGTACTTTGCTCATTCGCACTTATGCCACTGCGCTATCAAAGTATAAAAATCAAACCATAGAGTACAAGCCACTGCGTATGGCAGAGGGTGCCGATACGGTTTCGGTTAAAACGGCTATTTTGCAACCGGGCGGTCAACCAATTGCTGTTGATTACTCGCTAGAAAAGAAGGCAGACACCTGGAAAGTGTACGACATCGTGATTGAAGGCGTCAGCTTAGTCACCAATTACCGTGGCCAGTTTGCACAAGAAATTCGCCAAAATGGCATGGATAGTCTCATTAAAAAATTGGGTGATAAAAACAAAGCGGCTGCTGCAAAAAAACCAACTGTACAAAAGGCCGCTAATTGAGTCAGGCAACACAAATCACACAAATTGATAACCGCTGGAATATCAGTGGCGATGTGGTAATTGGCACGATCTCGCCATTGCTGGCCGCAAGCAAAAGCTTGATACTTAAAGATACCATTATTGATTTTGCACAAGTTACTGATATTGACACCTCAACGATTAGCTTGATTTTAGAGTGGAAGCGCCGCGCGCAAAAGGAAAATCAAACAATCAAGTTGGCAAATATGTCAGATAATTTAAAAAGCTTGACGGACTTGTATGGCGTAGCAGAGCTCATAGATTAAGCATAATTTGCGTGATTTGAATTTGTTGAAGTCAACCCCATCTTTAAAGGTGGGGTTTCGTTTTTATAACACTAAGTTAGTCGGGCATGCAGTGACCATTCCAGCCATCCACATTGAGCAAGTACATAAGCGCTTTGGCAGCTTAGAAGCACTTAATGGCATCAATTTAACTATCAATCAGGGTGAGTTTTTTGGCCTGCTTGGCCCAAACGGTGCAGGTAAATCGACGCTGATCAATATCATGGCTGGTTTACTCAAACCCACGCAGGGCAAGGTGTCAGTCATGGGTCACGACGTAGTGCATGATTACCAGGCGGCGCGCTTGAATTTAGGGGTAGTGCCGCAAGAGCTGGTGTTTGACCCGTTCTTTAATGTACGTGAAATGTTGCGCTTTCAGGCTGGTTATTTTGGCCGTGGTAAAGAAAATGACGCTTGGGTGGATGAGGTGATTGAAAGCTTGGGTTTAACTGATAAAGCCCATACCAATATGCGCAAGCTTTCAGGTGGTATGAAACGACGCGCTTTAATTGCACAGGCGCTAGCGCACAAGCCACCTGTCATTGTGCTGGATGAACCGACTGCAGGCGTAGATGTTGAGCTGCGCCAAATTATGTGGGGCTTTATTAAAAAGCTCAATGCCGAAGGTCACACCATTATTTTAACCACCCATTATTTAGAAGAGGCAGAAACGCTCTGTGAGCGCGTGGCGATGATGAAACAGGGCGAAATTGTAGCGTTAGATACTACCGCCAATTTATTGAACAAACTCGCAGGTAAAAACTTACGCCTAAAACTAAACGCTGCGCTACCAACCAGTTTGTTACCCTTACTTAAAAATGGCGAAAACGGTATTTATACACTGGCGCTTAGCGAATTGAATCAAGTGGAATTTGTGATGAGTGAGTTGCGTAAAGCCAAGCTGAATGTTGAAGATATGCAACTGTTTGAGGCTGATTTAGAGGATGTGTTTATGTCACTCGTCGGTGGGAATATGGATAGCAAATGAATCTAAATAAGCAAATAGACGGGGCGTTTACAGGCCGCATGGATATTGGCTCCTGGCGCGGTGCTTATACACTGTTTAAAAAAGAAATATTGCGCTTCTGGCGTGTGGCATTTCAAACCATTGCTTCGCCAGTGCTCACTGCATTGTTGTATTTGTTGATATTTTCCCATGTGCTGGAATCGCACGTGCAAGTATACAAAGGGGTGCCATACACGGCGTTTTTGATTCCTGGCCTTATTATGATGTCGTTGCTGCAAAACGCCTTTGCCAATAGCTCGTCCAGCCTGGTGCAATCCAAAGTAATGGGCAGCATCATTTTTATTTTGCTGACCCCGCTCACCTATTTGCAATTTTTTTGTGCGTTTTTAGCGGCCGCTATTGTGCGTGGGCTCATGGTAGGCTTGGCGATTTACTTGATGGCTATCTGGTTTGTCGATTTGCCGATTGTCTACCCACTTTGGATAGTCGTCTTTGCGTTATTAGGTAGTGCCTTACTGGGTACATTTGGCATTATCGCGGGTATATGGGCCGATAAATTTGACCAGATGGCGGCATTCCAAAATTTTGTCATTATGCCGCTGACGTTTCTATCAGGTGTGTTCTACTCCATTCATTCATTACCACCGGTGTGGCAGACCATCTCAAAATTCAACCCGTTTTTTTACATGATAGATGGCTTTAGATACGGCTTTTTTGGCAAAGGCGATATCTCACCTTGGATTAGCCTTAGTGTTGTGGCTGCATTTTTATACGGGTTAGCATGGCTGGCGCTAAAAATGTTAAAATCCGGGTATAAGTTAAGGGGCTAAATTGCGTGGCTAATTTATATAGAATAAAAGGCAAATTGAGAGGTTGAAGAAGTGTTAAGCGCTCAGCAGTTACAAAGTTACATTACGCAGCACCTAAGTTGCGATTTTATTGAAGTGCGCGGAGATGACGGCACGCATTTTGAGGCAACGATTGTCAGCCCGGCATTTGAAGGCAAACGCATGGTGCAACAGCATCAATTGGTTTATGGCGCACTGGGTGACCGCATGCGCGCGGAGATTCACGCGCTAAGTATGCAAACCTATACGCCCAAGCAGTGGATTGAATTAAAGGGCTTGAATTAAAGCCTAAAAATAGGATACAGAATAGGAGCAAGCAATGGACGCACAAGCAACAATTAAACAAACAGTCACCAGCAATGATGTGGTGCTATATATGAAAGGCAGCCCACAGTTTCCACAATGTGGTTTCTCGAGCCTGGCGACACAAATTTTAAATGCCTGCAACGCGCAATATGTGACGGTAGACGTGCTGCAAGATCAAGCGGTTCGCGAAGGCATCAAGCAGTATGCCAACTGGCCAACTATTCCACAATTGTATGTAAAAGGCGAATTTATCGGCGGCAGTGACATTATGCGCGCCATGTATGAAAGCGGCGAGTTGCAAACTTTATTGGCTGACATTAAATCGGTTGAGATTAAGTCCGCTGAGATTAAATAATTGGACAAACTGATTATTGAAGGTGGCCGCCAGCTAAATGGTGAGGTTACGATTTCTGGCGCAAAAAATGCGGCATTACCAATTTTGTGCGCATCACTACTGGCAGAAACACCACTGCATTTGAGTGCGGTTGCGGCCTTGAAAGATATCGATACCACAATAAAGTTACTTGACACCATGGGTGTAAAAATCACCCGCAACGCAGATAAAGTCTCGTTGGACGCCAGTGATGTGCAATCATTTGAGGCGACGTATGAAATGGTGAAAACCATGCGCGCCTCTATTCTGGTGCTTGGCCCCTTATTGGCGCGCTTTGGTACTGCGCGCGTTTCGTTGCCAGGTGGCTGTGCGATTGGTTCGCGACCTGTTGATTTGCACATTAAAGGCTTGCAAGCAATGGGCGCTGCCATACACATCACCCACGGCTATATCCAAGCCAGTACCTTGCATCTGCCCAATCGGCGCTTGCAAGGTGCGCGTTATTATATGGATATGGTGACGGTGACGGGCACCGAAAACTTGATGATGGCTGCCTCCTTGGCTGAGGGAAAAACGACATTAGAAAATGCCGCAAAAGAGCCAGAGGTGGTGGATTTAGCCGAGTGCCTGAATAAAATGGGTGCAAATATTAGCGGCGCTGGTACCGATGTCATTACCATTATTGGCGTAGAAAAATTGTATGGTGCGAACCATAACATTGTCTGCGACCGCATTGAAGCAGGCACTTACATGGTGGCTGCGGCGATGGCTGGTGGCGAAGTTAAACTGCATAATGCGCGTGCCGATTTGCTGGATGCAGTGATTGAAAAACTACGCGAGGCCGGTGCTGAGGTGAAAGTAGGTAAGGCAGAAAATACCATTACTGTAAAAAGTAATGGCAAATTAAAAGGGGTGAATATCCGTACTGCGCCCCACCCAGCGTTTCCCACCGATATGCAAGCGCAGTTTATGGCGTTGAATACAGTGGCAGAGGGTGTGGCCAAAGTGACCGAAACCATCTTTGAAAACCGCTTTATGCATGTGCAAGAAATGCAGCGTCTTGGCGCGGATATTAGTATTGACGGCAATACGGCGTTGGTTAAAGGCGTGGCGTTTTTGGATGGTGCCACCGTCATGGCCACCGATTTACGCGCGTCGGCCAGTTTGGTGTTGGCTGGATTAGTTGCGCGTGGTGAAACGGTGATTGAGCGCATCTATCACTTAGACCGGGGTTATGAGTTGCTTGAAGAGAAATTTACAAAACTAGGCGCCAGCGTGCGCAGAAGTCACTAAAAGTATTATTAACTACAAGTATTATTAATATGATCACCATTGCACTTTCAAAAGGCCGAATCTTTGAAGAAACCACGCCACTATTAGCGGCGGCAGGTATCCACGCGCTAGAAGACCCTGATTCTTCGCGCAAACTGATTATAGGTACCAATCGAGAGGATGTCAGGCTGATCATTGTGCGTGCGACCGATGTACCGACTTATGTGCAATATGGCGCGGCCGATTTAGGCATTGCTGGCAAAGATGTGCTGGATGAACACGGCGGAGAAGGTTTGTATCAACCTTTAGACTTAAATATCGCCAAATGCAAAATGATGGTGGCGGTGCGTAACGATTTTGACTACGAGGCCTCAATTCGCCAAGGGGCGCGGCTTAAAGTCGTCACCAAGTATGTAAAAGTGGCACGTGAGCACTTTGCTGCCAAAGGCATGCATGTTGATCTGATTAAGCTTTACGGCTCTATGGAGTTAGGTCCTTTGGTCGGGCTGGCTGATGCAATCGTGGATTTAGTCAGCACCGGTGGAACTTTACGTGCTAATAACCTCAAAGCAGTGGAAGAGATTGGTGAAATTAGTTCTCGCCTAATTGCGAACCAAGCTTCATTCAAGTTAAATCGTGCGCAACTGCAGCCCATTATTGAAAGTTTTAGTACTGCAATAAAAAGTGCAGTTAAATAGGTTTGTCGTATGAAAATCAGACGTTTATCTACCCAAGACACCAGCTTCAATGCCGATTTAAAGGCTTTGTTAGCGTTTGAAACCGCGCAGGATGATAGCGTGGATGTGGTTGTGGCCAGTATTTTAAAAGACGTAAAAAACCGTGGTGATGCCGCTGTACTGGAGTACACCAATAAATTTGATAAAACCAATGCCAGCAATCTGAAATTGTTAGAAATAAGCCAAAAAGAACTACGAGCAGCTTTGGATGGCCTGCAAGCCAATAGTAAAGCGGCTCTCGAGGCTGCTGCTGGAAGGATACGCAATTATCACGAAAAACAAGTCATGCAATCGTGGAGTTATCAAGAACCTGACGGTACGTTGCTTGGCCAACAGATAACTGCGCTAGACCGCGTCGGTTTGTATGTGCCAGGTGGCAAAGCGGCTTATCCTTCAAGTGTGTTGATGAACGCGATTCCCGCCAAAGTGGCAGGGGTAGGTGAGCTCATTATGGTGGTGCCTACACCCAATGGTGAAAGAAACCAATTGGTGCTGGCGGCGGCGGCGATTGCAGGTGTTGACCACATATTTTGCATTGGTGGCGCGCAGGCAGTGGGCGCGCTTGCCTATGGTACAGAGACGATTCCGCAAGTGGATAAAATTACAGGCCCAGGTAATGCTTATGTAGCTGCGGCTAAGCGACGCGTATTTGGTGTGGTGGGCATCGATATGGTGGCTGGGCCATCCGAAATTTTGGTGATTTGTGATGGCAAAACCAACCCTGACTGGATCGCCATGGATTTATTTAGCCAAGCGGAACATGATGAGTTGGCGCAAGCTATTTTGTTGTCGCCTGATGCCGCATTTTTAGATGCTGTAGCCGCCAGTATGCAAAAACTGGTAACTGAAATGCCACGTGCGGACATTATTAACACCTCCATTACTGACCGTGGCGCCTTGATTTTGACCAAAGATATAGACGAGGCAATTGCAATTAGTAACTATATTGCGCCAGAACACTTGGAGCTGTCAGTTGAAAATCCGCTTGAAATGAGCAAAAAAATCAAACACGCGGGTGCTATTTTTATGGGGCGCGATACTTGCGAAGCGCTGGGCGATTACTGCGCAGGGCCTAACCATGTGCTACCGACTTCGCGTACGGCGCGGTTTAGCTCGCCATTGGGCGTATATGATTTCCAAAAGCGCTCAAGCTTGATTATGGTGTCGCCAGAAGGCGCACAGATATTGGGTCGCGTGGCATCTACTTTGGCACATGGCGAAGGCTTGCAGGCGCATGCACGCTCTGCCGAGTATCGGCTTAAAAAGTAATGAGTAAATTTTGGAGCGAAGTTGTTCATGGGCTAACACCCTACGTGCCGGGTGAGCAGCCTAAGCTGAACAATCTAGTGAAGCTCAACACCAACGAAAACCCGTATGGACCCAGCCCTAAAGTGATTGTAGCTTTGCAACTGGAGGTAGCAGAAACGCTGCGTCTGTACCCAGACCCCAACTCAGACAAATTAAAAGCTGCGATTGCTGAAAATTTTGGTTTGCAAGCTAACCAAGTGTTTATTGGTAATGGCTCTGACGAGGTGCTGGCGCATGTGTTTCAGGCACTATTAAACCACAGCAGGCCGTTGTTGTTCCCGGATATTACTTATAGCTTTTACCCCGTGTATTGTGGGCTTTATGGCATAGAATCCGAAATTATTCCGCTGAATAATCAATTTGAAATTGATGTAAGCGATTACGACAGACCCAACGGTGGCATCATCTTCCCGAACCCTAATGCCCCAACGGGTGTGCCTTTGGCCTTGGTTGAGATTGAAAAACTACTTAAATTTAACACTGAATCGGTAGTGGTGATTGATGAGGCGTATGTCGATTTTGGTACAGAGTCTGCTGTGAAGCTGATAAATGCTTACCCGAATTTATTGGTAACGCAAACACTTTCTAAAGCGCGCTCACTCGCTGGGTTGCGTGTGGGTTATGCACTTGGCCATAAAGACTTAATCGAGGCGCTGGTACGTGTAAAAGATAGCTTTAATTCGTACCCAATTGACCGTTTTGCTGAGGCAGGCGCAACCGCCGCCATGCAAGATAAAGCCTATTTTGAGCAGACCTGTGAAAAAGTAATCGCCACGCGAGCCGCATTAGTACAAGGTTTGCAGGCGTTGGATTTTGAGGTGTTACCCTCGGGCGCCAATTTTGTTTTTGCCAAACACAAAACACACGATGGCGCAGCGTTGACCGAAAAGCTGCGCGATAAAAATATCATTATTCGACACTTTAAAAAACCAGCACGCATCGCACCATATTTGCGCATCACCATAGGCACAGATACTCAATCAAAACAGTTGCTTGATGCACTGACCACTATTTTAAAATAATCGCTAAAAGCGACTAAATTGTTGAAATAAAACCCGAATTGCGGTTATTATGTGCGAACATACAAAATATGACAGTAATGTTTTGTAAAAATTATTTTAATTAACGCAAAATATTATTTTTTAATCGATTATTAAGTTCGGAGGAATACCTACCATGGCACAAACCCAAATGGCACTAGATTCACTAGATTTTGATGCAACTGTTGCATTGGCGACTAAAGTAGCACCACACGTTGATATTTTAGAAATCGGTACCCCTTGCATTAAGCACAATGGTATTGAGTTGCTTAAAACATTACGTGCAAAATTTCCAAACAACAAAATCTTAGTTGATCTTAAAACAATGGATGCTGGCTTCTACGAAGCTGAGCCGTTTTATAAAGCTGGGGCTGACATTTGTACAGTATTAGGTACTGCAGATATCGGTACAATTAAGGGTGTGATTGATGTTGCTAATAAATACGGCAAAATGGCACAAGTAGACTTGATCAACGTAACCGATAAAAAAGCCCGTACATTAGAAGTGGCTAAATTAGGCGCACATATCATCGGCGTGCACACTGGTTTAGATCAACAAGCAGCTGGTCAAACGCCATTTGTGGATTTGGCGATGGTGACTGGCTTAAATACTGGTGCTAAAGTTTCTGTTGCAGGCGGTGTAAAAGCGGCAACGGTGCGTCAAGTAGTGGATGCTGGTGCCGATATCGTTGTGGCAGGTGCCGCAATTTACGGCGCGGCAGATCCAGCAGCTTCAGCTGCTGAAATCACTGGTTTAGCACGTGCTGGCAATGCGAGCGCTGGTGGCATGGGTAAATTGTTACCTTGGGCTTTGATTGCAGGTGCTGTATTACTTGGTTTGTATTTGTTAAAAGGTGGCAATTCAGTTGAGGAAATGCCAGCAGCAGCTGATGCACCGATGGAACAAGCGCAAGAAGCGGCGCCTGCTACAGATGCGCCTGTAGAGCTAGAAGCTGCTCCAGCAGTAGAAGCGCCTGTAGAACCAGAAGCAGCTCCAGCTGAGGCAGCGCCAGCTAACTAGTTTCTTGCAAATTAGTTTTAAGCTTGTTAAAAAGCCGGCCAGTAGGTCGGCTTTTTTATTGTATTTACACAAATAATAATAGTGCGAAAGCGCTAAAGATTTAGGTTAAAATGCAATTTAGGTTAAAATGCCTTAAATTATTCATTATCAATTAGTTAACTTAATTAATTCAAAG
This sequence comes from Pseudomonadota bacterium, assembly GCA_020053735.1. Lineage (GTDB taxonomy): Bacteria > Pseudomonadota > Gammaproteobacteria > Burkholderiales > Methylophilaceae > Methylotenera_A. The sequence continues at coordinate 12,328 of JAGVMP010000005.1, read as the reverse complement.
CACATGCGCCAAGCAGAAGTTACCCGTAACACCCTAGAAACTCAAATTACTGTGGCCATCAATCTTGATGGCACCGGTGCGTCACAGTTTAATACTGGCTTAGGCTTTCTCGATCATATGCTCGATCAAATAGCCCGTCACGGCATGTTTGATATTGCAGTGACTGCCAAAGGTGATTTGCACATTGATGCACACCACACGGTGGAAGATATTGGCATTACCTTTGGGCAAGCCTTTGCTAAAGCCATTGGTGATAAAAAAGGTATTAATCGTTATGGGCACGCTTATGTACCGCTAGATGAGGCACTTAGCCGCGTAGTGCTCGATTTGTCTGGTCGTCCAGGTTTAGAATTTAACTGTGAATTCACCCGTGCAGCGATTGGCGAGTTTGATGTCGATTTAGTGCATGAGTTTTTCCAGGGCTTTGTTAATCACGCTAATGTCACTTTGCACATTGACAATCTCAAGGGTCACAACTCGCACCACCAGTCTGAGACTATTTTTAAAGCCTTCGGCCGTGCCTTGCGCATGGCCGTGACGTTTGACGAGCGTATGTCAGGTATTATGCCATCTACTAAAGGCTCACTCTAAACGCAACTTAAAGTTTTTTATGCAAAAAGTAGATATTGCGGTGGTGGATTATGGCATGGGCAATCTGCGCTCGGTGTCTAAGGCGGTAGAGCATGTGGCTGCGGGTAAATCGGTGGTGATTACCAGCGATGCAGCAACCATTCAGCGCGCGACACACGTCATATTTCCTGGCCAAGGGGCCATGCCAGATTGTATGCGTGAACTAGATGCGCGCAATCTTCGATCCGCCGTCATTGATGCCGCTAAAAACAAGCCTTTTTTAGGTATTTGCATTGGCATGCAATTGTTGTTTGAGCATTCTGAGGAGGGTGATACTGTAGGCTTGGGCTTGCTTAAAGGTCAAGTTAAACGTTTTGCCGAAAAGCTGACAGATGAAAATGGTAGTAAATTAAAAGTACCTCACATGGGCTGGAACCGCGTTTATCAAAGCAATAGCGACCAAAATAGGCCGCACGCGCTATGGAATAATATCGAAGATGCCACACGTTTTTATCATGTACATAGCTATTACGCCGTGCCGCAAGATATTGCGCTAACAGCCGGCGAAAGTGAGTACCCCAGCCGATTTACCACCGCAATTGCCTGTGATAATATTTTTGCCACCCAGTTTCACGTAGAAAAAAGCGCAGCAGCTGGCTTGCAATTGCTAAATAACTTTGTAAACTGGAAACCTTAATTATCCTTTTTGTTTCGCTCAATATTTAATACAAATCACTTAATAAACTCTTTAATAAAAATCATGCTTATTATTCCTGCAATTGATCTCAAAGACGGCCACTGCGTGCGGCTAAAACAAGGCTTAATGGAAGAGTCTACCGTGTTTTCGGAAGATCCTGGCGCCATGGCGCGGCATTGGGTAGACCAAGGTGGTAAGCGTTTACACTTGGTGGATTTAAATGGCGCATTCGCTGGTAAACCGGTGAATGAGGCGGCTATTAAATCGATTGTTGCGGCATGCAAAGGTGAAATTCCGATTCAGTTAGGCGGTGGCATTCGCGATTTAGAAACGATAGAGCGTTATTTAGATGACGGTATTGATTACGTGATTATCGGCACGGCGGCAGTTAAAACGCCAGGTTTTTTGCATGAAGCTTGCTATGCCTTTCCAGGCCAAATTATCGTCGGGCTAGATGCCAAAGACGGCAAAGTGGCGATTGATGGCTGGAGCAAACTGACAGGTCACGATGTAATTGATTTAGCCAAAAAATTTGAAGATTATGGCGTTAATTCAATTGTCTACACTGATATTGGTCGCGATGGCATGCTGACTGGGGTGAATATCGAAGCGACAGTGGCGTTGGCACAAGCGCTGACTATTCCTGTCATTGCCTCTGGCGGTTTAACCAATTTGGATGATGTCAAAAAACTGTGTGAAGTAGCACACGAGGGCATTATTGGCGCCATCACAGGTCGCGCCATTTATGAAGGTACCATTGATTTTGCTGCCGCACAAAAACTGGCAGACGAGTTAAGCACCTAATGGCATTAGCAAAACGGATTATTCCCTGCTTAGATGTGACTGACGGCCGTGTAGTAAAAGGCGTCAATTTTCTTGAGTTGCGCGATGCAGGCGACCCAGTTGAAATTGCTAAACGCTACGATGACCAAGGTGCAGATGAGCTGACTTTTTTAGATATCACCGCCAGCTCGGATAATCGCGGCCTGATCTTACATATCATTGAAGAAGTCGCTAGCCAGGTGTTTATTCCGTTGACTGTAGGTGGCGGTGTCCGTGAGGTTGAAGATGTGCGCCGTTTACTGAACGCAGGCGCAGATAAAGTTAGCATTAACACAACGGCAGTACTCAACCCGCAAGTGGTCAAAGATGCGGCAGATCGCTATGGTTCGCAGTGCATTGTGGTCGCTATCGACGCAAAAAAAGTAGATAATCAACCATTCGAATGGGAAGTATTTACCCATGGTGGTCGTAAACCAACAGGCCTAGATGCAGTCAAATGGGCACAGCACATGGTGGCACTAGGTGCTGGTGAGTTGCTGGTGACCAGTATGGATAGAGATGGTACCAAAATTGGTTTTAATAACCCACTGAATCGGGCTATTTCTGACGCAGTAGAGGTGCCGCTGATTGCATCAGGCGGTGTGGGAAATTTGCAGCATTTAGTCGATGGTGTGACACTGGGTGGCGCAGATGCGGTGTTAGCCGCGAGCATTTTTCACTATGGTGAATATACGGTGCAGCAGGCGAAAGCCTACATGTCTGCACGAGGGATTGAGGTAAGGTGATGAACTGGTTAGACGAAATTAACTGGGATTCAGATGGGCTGGTGCCAGTCATCGCTCAGGACTACAAAACGGGCAAAGTGCTGATGTTTGCTTGGATGAACCGTGAAGCCTTGCAGCTAACTGAAGACACTCAACAAGCGGTTTATTTTTCGCGCAGTCGCAACAAATTATGGCGTAAAGGCGAAGAAAGCGGGCATACGCAAAAAGTGCACGAGATTCGTGTAGATTGCGATGAAGACGTCATCTTGTTGCGCATTGAGCAGGCAGGCGGCATTGCTTGCCATACGGGGCGCAATAGTTGTTTTTTTAAGAAATTAGAAGAAGGTCGTTGGAAAATTGACCAGCCTGTGATTAAGAATCCTGAAGATATATATAAACCCGTAGCCTAATATGAGCGACATTTTAAACCGACTTGCTGACATGCTGGAATCGCGCAAAAGCGCTGATGCCGACAGTTCTTATGTGGCAAAATTGTATGCCAAAGGCATGGATGCGATACTGAAAAAAGTAGGCGAAGAAGCGACTGAAACCGTCATTGCGGCCAAAGGCGGCAAGCGCGATGAAATTATTTATGAAACAGCTGATTTGTGGTTTCACACCTTGGTGATGCTGGCAAAAGCTGATATTAAACCACAAGAGGTGCTGGATGAGTTAGCGCGGCGTGAAGGCTTATCGGGCATTACTGAAAAGGCTGGGAGGTCGAATGACTAAGCCAGCCTTTCAGTGTAAGCTAACCTTTAGGTTATGCTGGAACTAAAAGGAAAGTCGTCAAAAATGACTACTGACTGCATCTTTTGCAAAATTTTAGCGGGTACCATTCCAGCTAAAAAAATCTATGAAGACGATGACGTGATTGCCTTTAACGATATTAAGCCGATGGCAAAAGTGCACTTTTTGATTGTGCCAAAGTTGCATGTGGAAGGCTTAAAAGCGTGCGATATTTCACATCAAAATTTACTAGGTAAAATGCTGCTTTTGGCACCAAAGCTGGCGGCCGAGCAAGGCTTGGTTGGGTTTAAAACACTGATTAATACTGGGCGTGAAGGCGGCCAAGAAGTGTTTCATATTCATGTACATGTATTTGGCGGTGGCGTAGCTTAAGTTACCAAAAATTTATTGATGGCCTGTAGGCCAGATGGAATAAGGAGATTGAGATGGGTTCATTTAGTTTATGGCATTGGTTAATTGTGTTGCTAATCGTAGTGCTGGTATTTGGTACTAAAAAATTACGCAATATGGGTAGCGATGTAGGCGGCGCGGTAAAAGAGTTTAAGAAAGCCATGAAAGATGAAAATGGCAATGTGGTTGAAGGCGAAGTAACAGACAAGACCAAAGAATAAGCACGCAAGGTGTTTGACGTATCTTTTTCAGAACTGTTTGTCATCGCAGTGGTGGCTTTGCTAGTGATTGGCCCAGAAAAGTTGCCAAAAGTCGCCCGTACCATGGGCGCATTTATGGGGCGGATGCAGCGTTATGTGGCGCAGGTGAAAGAGGAAGTCAACCGCGAAGTGCGCTTTGAAGAGCTGCAAAAATTGCAGCAAGAAATCAAGCAATCAGTTGAAACTAATCTAGTAAAACCTATCGAGCAGGAGGCGACTGCCCTGAAAGACAGTATCCATGCGACTTCCAGCCTTGCTAAAACAAAGGCTGATATACTTGAGTCTGAAATTAAAGCAAAAGCAGTCACAAAAAAGCGCGTCACTGCTGGCAGTGCAAAGCCGAAAACTACCCAGCTTAGCGATACTAATGCTAAAACTCGGCCAAACGCCAAGCCTAAAGCTTCCGTGTCCAAAATCGCTACAAAAATAAAATGACAGCTTTAATTAAATGACAGCTCTAATTTAATGACCCCCACCGAATCATTTATCTCGCATTTAATCGAACTTAGAAACAGGCTGTTAAAGGTAGTGTTGGGCTTTGTGTTGGTATTTTTTGCGCTGTTTCCATTTGCCAATAAAATCTATGCACTGTTAGCTGCGCCTATGCTGGCCAAATTACCTGCAGGGGGTCAAATGATAGCCACCGCGGTGACCACACCGTTCTTTATCCCAATGAAAGTAGCGATGATGGCAGCGTTTGTGATTGCTTTGCCACATACGTTGTACCAAATTTGGGCATTTGTGGCGCCAGGACTTTATGCGCACGAAAAAAAATTGATGGTGCCTGTGATTGCCGCTAGCAGCCTGTTATTTTTGGCGGGTATGGCGTTTGCCTATTTTGCTGTGTTTCCCGTGGTGTTTGGCTTTATCGTTAGCAGCGCCCCAGCAGGGGTGGCGGTGATGACCGATATTGCGCAATATTTAGATTTTGTGCTGACCTTATTTATGGCGTTTGGCCTAGCGTTTGAAGTGCCGATTGCGGTGGTGCTGATTGCGCGTTTTGGGTGGGTGACGATAGCGCAATTGAAAGAAGCGCGCAGTTACGTGATTGTGGGGGCATTTGTATTGGGGGCTATTTTTACGCCGCCCGATATTATCTCGCAGTTTATGTTGGCCGTGCCTTTATGGCTATTATACGAGGCTGGCATTGTGGTGGCGCAGTTCAGCAACCCTAAACCGCCCACAAAAGAAAACTCAATAAAAGCTTAGTTTTTTTAAAGGCTTAACTTGATTTAATAGTTATCTGCGGGCAGTGGCAGGTTTTGGTCGTTTGCCCACTGCTACACTTACTGTGATTTCTTTAGCTGCACGCGCAATTTTAAGTTCGGCTTTTTCAGTGGGCTTAAGCGCGGCAATAATATTCAGCATGCCGCTACTATCTACCACTTTTTTGTCGTTAATCGCCAGTAACACGTCTCCCGCTTTAAGGCCTGCCACATCGGCGGGGCTGTCACGCAACACCCCTGCAATCAGTGATCCTTGCGCCTGAGGGAGTTTGAACGACTCTGCCAATTCGGGCGTGATGTCTTGTGCCTCGATGCCTATCCAGCCGCGTGTGACACTGCCGTTTACCGCAATTTGTTCCATCACTTGCTTGGCAATACTGGCGGGTATTGCAAAGCCGATGCCCATGCTGCCGCCATTGCGTGAATAAATGGCGCTGTTAATCCCGATTAAATTACCTTCGGCGTCTATCAGTGCGCCGCCTGAGTTGCCAGGGTTAATTGAGGCATCGGTTTGTATAAAATTTTCGTAGGTATTAATGCCCAAATGGTTGCGTCCTAGTGCGCTGATGATGCCTTGCGTCACCGTTTGCCCCACACCAAATGGGTTGCCAATTGCCAGCACAACATCGCCTACATTTAACTTTTCGTCAGCAGCAAAAGTGATAGCAGGCAGGTTTTCTGCTTCTACCTTTAGCACCGCCAAGTCAGTGTCAGGGTCGGTACCCACTACTCTGGCAGCAAGTTTTCTGCCATCGGCCAGCGCCACTTCAATTTCGTCGGCACTTGCTACGACATGCTCGTTGGTTAAAATCAGGCCTTGCTCGCTCACAATCACGCCACTACCAAGGCTACTGTCAGATTGACCATTTTCTTCGTTTTCTGGTGGATCGCCAAAGAAATGCTTAAATAGCGGGTCGTCCCTAAATTGCTCATGCGGGTTGGGTGCAGTTAATTTGCTGGAGGTGAAAATATTCACCACCGCAGGCATGGCCTTATTGGCCGCCGCGCTATAGCTACCCGCTGAGGCAGTTGCTATTTTGTCTTTAGCTGCGACGCTTGATTCCACTTGGTTGATGACAATGGCGTCTTGCTGATTTTCGAGCAAATGTGGATAAAAAAGACGCAGTACAAACAATAAGCCCAAGCAGGCGGTGACAGATTGTGCAAAAATAAGCCAAATACGTTGCATAGATTAAAACATTAAATATGAATGATGATTAGTATAGGTGAAAAAGTGAGAAGTTTTATATGAATATTAATGAGCTTAACAATTATTTAAATGTGCTGCTACAGCCAGAGCGCTTTAGCGATTATTGCCCAAATGGCTTACAAGTTGAAGGTAAGTTTGAAATCAATACGATTGTGACAGGTGTAACTGCCAGTATGGCCTTGCTAGAGGCTGCACTGCAGGCCAATGCGGATGCGGTGCTGGTGCATCATGGTTATTTTTGGCGGGGTGAAACGTTGCCTATCATCGGCATTAAAAAACGCCGCATTCAATTCTTATTACAGCACGAGATTAATTTATTGGCCTACCACCTGCCTTTGGATGCGCACGCAGAGTTAGGTAATAACGTCATGCTGGCTAAGCAGCTTGGCTTAAATATCACAGGTAAAACGGGCGAAAAAGAAATGTTGCTGCTGGCGGAATTATCAGCGCCACAAAGCCTCCAAGCTTTTGCAAAATCAATTGAAACAAAACTTAATAGAATGCCGCAAGTGATAGGTGATTTAGCTAAACCAGTGAAAACAGTGGCTTTATGCACGGGCGCTGCCCAGGGCTATATTGAACAGGCAGTAGCTGCGAATGTGGACGTGTACATGAGTGGCGAGATTTCCGAGCAAACCGTGCATGTGGCACGTGAGAGTGGGATGTCTTATATATCTGCGGGGCATCACGCAACAGAACGTTATGGCATACAAGCATTAGGTGAGCATTTAGCGCAAAAATTTGGTTTGCGACATACGTTTATAGATTGTGATAATCCTGTTTAATTGTTTTATTTCAACCACTTATGCAATTAAATTAGGTTTGTTTTGCAAAAAAATGTATAATGCGCAGCTTAATTTAGACCGCACTTAAATTCCAAATAAATTTAGCCCCAAAAGGGCTACAAGGATATTGAATGTCAGACAAAAAAACCGAGGTGGGTGCTAAAGCGCGTGTTGATAGTAGCAACGCATTGTCTTTCTCGGCACCTAACCTAATCGACCAAGAAAAACGTAACTTTATAATCACTGCAACAGCCTGCACAGGCGCTATCGGCGCAGCAGCAGTAGCAGTACCGTTTATTGGCAGCATGTTACCCAGCGAGCGTGCAAAAGCCGCTGGCGCACCAGTTGAAATCGATATTAGTAAAATTAAGCCTGGCGAGATGATGCTTGAAGAGTGGCGTGGCCAACCGGTGTGGATTTTAAACCGCACTGATGAAATGACAGCAGACTTGGCCAAGCATCATGATGAGTTGGCTGACCCTGATAGCAAAGTTGCGCAACAACCAGAATATTGCAAAAATGCCAATCGTGCGATTAAGCCAAATATGGCGGTCATGGTTGGGTTGTGTACGCATCTTGGTTGCTCGCCACAGAAGAAATTAGAAGCTGGTGGCGATATGGGTGAAAACTGGACTGGTGGTTTTTTCTGCCCGTGTCATGGCTCTAAGTTTGACTTAGCTGGCCGCGTATTTAAAGGCTCGCCAGCACCTACAAATCTAGTCGTGCCGCCGCATCAATATTTAACTGAAACCACCTTGCTCATTGGTGTAGATACGGTGGAGGCATAATCATGGCCGATCATAAGGTAGTTGAAACTAGCGGCCAATCTTCAGGACTAATGGGCTGGATAGATAAACGCTTTCCGCTCACTAGCAATATCAAAGCGCACTTAACCGAATATTACGCACCAAAGAACTTTAATTTTTGGTACTTTTTCGGCTCTCTAGCTTTACTGGTATTAGTGATGCAAATTGTCACGGGTATCTTCTTGACCATGCACTATAAGCCCAGTGCAGCAGAGGCATTTGCCTCGGTGGAGTACATAATGCGCGATGTGTTTGGGGGCAATATTATTCGCTACATGCACTCCACAGGCGCATCCATGTTTTTTGTGGTGGTGTATTTGCACATGTTCCGTGGCCTCATTTATGGTTCTTATAGAAATCCACGTGAGCTTATTTGGCTGTTTGGTGTGGGCATTTTCTTGTGTCTGATGGGCGAAGCATTTTTTGGCTACCTATTACCTTGGGGTCAAATGTCGTATTGGGGCGCGCAGGTGATTGTGAACTTGTTCGCGACCATCCCTTTAATTGGTCCCGATATAGCAGAATGGCTACGCGGCGATTATTTGGTATCTGACGCTACGTTGAATCGTTTCTTTGCCTTCCACGTCATTGCATTGCCACTGGTGATTTTGGGTTTAGTGATGTCGCATTTAATTGCCCTACACGAAGTGGGCAGCAACAACCCAGATGGTGTAGAAATTAAAGCCAAAAAAGATAAAGCAACCGGTATCCCATTGGATGGCATTCCGTTTCATCCATATTACACGGTAAAAGATATGGTAGGCGTCGTGGTGTTTTTAATCGTGTTCGCCACCATTATGTTTTTTGCGCCAGAAATGGGTGGTTACTTTTTAGAGGCGAATAATTTCATACCTGCGGATCCACTGAAAACGCCTGCGCACATTGCGCCAGTGTGGTATTTCACACCCTACTACTCAATTTTAAGAGCCGTTCCGCCGATTGGCATTTCGCAGTTTCCAGGCGTGGCAGCAATGGGTTTATCGGTCATGATATTTGCTTTATTGCCTTGGTTAGATCGTAGTCCTGTGAAGTCGATTCGTTATCGCGGTACGCTGTATAAAAAATGGCTAGCCGCGTTTGTGGTTAGCTTTTTGGTGCTGGGTTATTTAGGTACAGTACCATCCAACGTATGGGGTCAGTTTGGCCCTTGGCTTGCTGGCGCAGACCGCGCCACTGTAGTTGCGCGCATTTTCACGGTTGTTTATTTTGCATTTTTCATCCTAATGCCTTGGTATAGCGCCAAAGATAAGACTAAGCCAGTGCCAGAAAGGGTGACTGGTTGATATGAAAATGTTCACTATAAATAAATTAGCTATGAAAAAACTGCTTTTAGTATTTGCATCGCTGCCATTGATTTTAATTGTACAAGCGGCGGTGGCAAATGAAGTGAAAATCGGCGTCACTGCACCGATTGATGCGAGTGATCATGGCTCATTACAGCGCGGTGCAAAAATCTTTATAAACAAGTGCCTGAACTGCCACAGTGCCAATTACATGCGTTACAACCGCCTGCAAGATATCGGCCTGACTGAAAAGCAAATTAAAGATAATTTACTGTTTGCCGGTGAAAAAGTGGGTGACACCATGACAGTGGCGATGAACCCTAAAGATGCCAAAAAATGGTTTGGGGTAGTGCCACCTGATTTGTCGGTAGAAGTGCGTGCGCGCGGTGCTGATTGGGTATATGCCTATATGCGTGGTTTTTATCGCGATGAAACCACGCCGACGGGTTGGAACAATATTGTTTATGACAAAGTAGCGATGCCGCATGTGCTGTACCAAATGCAAGGTGAGCAAGTGCTGAACCACGAAACGCATAAGTTAGAGCTGGTCAAACCAGGTAAACTAAGCCCAAGTGAATACAACGCTTATGTTGGCGATTTAACTAACTATATGGCGTTTATGGCAGAACCTGGTAAACAACAGCGCCAGCAATTAGGCTGGTGGGTGCTGCTGTTTTTGGGCGTGATATTGGTATTGGCGAGAAAGCTCAAAAAAGAGTATTGGAAAGACATTAAGTAGGATATTAAAAAAGGAAATGATTAAATTATGATGAAACTATACTCAGGCTCGGTTGATCCGTTCAGCCACCGTTGCCGCATTGTGCTGTTTGAAAAAGGCATGGATTTTGAAGTGATTGACGTGGATTTAGCCAATAAAGCAGAAGATTTGGCTATATTGAATCCATACGGCGAAGTTCCAGTTCTGGTGGAGCGCGACTTAATCTTGTCTGAAGCCAATATTATTAACGAATACATCGACGAGCGTTTCCCGCATCCACAGTTGATGCCGGCTGACCCTGTGATGCGTGCCCGCGCGCGTTTATTTTTGTATAACTTTGAGAAAGATTTGTTCAGTCACATCAAAGATATTGAATCAGACAACCAAGAAGTGGCCGATAAGGCGCGCAAAACCATACGCGATAACTTAACGCAAATTGTGCCGATATTCAGCAAGCAAAACTACTTGCTAGGCGATGAGTACTCAATGCTAGATGTTGCTGTAACGCCTTTGTTATGGCGTCTGGGTCACTATGGCATTGAGCTGCCAAACCAAGCGGCGCCTTTGTTGAAATATGCTGAGCGCTTGTTCTCACGTCCGCTGTATGCGGATGCGATGACGCCATCAGAAAAGGCAATGAGGAAGTAACCATGGCGGATGGCTTGATTCCCACCAAGCCCTACCTAGTGCGCGCCATTCACGAATGGTGCGTTGATAATGGCTTTACACCACATTTGCTGGTGGCGGTGAATGCACAATGTCGTGTACCGATGGCCTATGTAAAAGATGGCGAAATTGTGCTGAATCTAAATTACTCCGCGACTAAAGATTTACATATTGATAACGACGCCATCGTGTTCTCGGCACGCTTTGGCGGCGTATCACAAAACTTATATGTGCCGATGGGCGCGGTAAAGGGTGTTTTTGCCCGCGAAAATGGCCAAGGCATGTTTTTTGAGACTGTTCTGGAAGCCAATATCCATGCGGGTGATGGCGATGCCGTTTTGAAGCCTATTGTTGAGCCTGATTCAAATAAAAAAACTAACGCAACGCCTGCAAAAAAGAAACCTACACTGACAATCGTTAAATAAAAAATAGCAATTTCTCAAACAAAGATATTAGTTTTTAGAGAAGGTACTTGTTTTTTTAATAAATACACTTGGCGGCTATAAATAAAATTGCTATAGTCACGCCTTCAACAAAATGCCGGGTTAGCTCAGTTGGTAGAGCAGCGCACTTGTAATGCGAAGGTCATCAGTTCGATTCCGATACCCGGCACCAAAATTTACTAGAAAACTTTATCAAGTTACAGCTCGAATATAGTAAATATTCTGCAAAAAACCTACAAAACTAAACTATTCACATGGCGGGGTAACAATTGTGGGTTTTTAGCCGTTTTATGTTTGACAGTATGTCAAAAAATAAGCATAATCGCGGGTTCGGTTAGGAGGGGTGGCCGAGTGGTTAAAGGCGACGGACTGTAAATCCGTTCTCTCTGAGTACGCTGGTTCGAATCCAGCCTCCTCCACCAACTATAGTAATAACAAAAGCATAGTAATAACAATAGCAGTAAAAATGGTTTGCTCTGGGTTAGGGTGCGAAGCGGGTGTAGCTCAGTTGGTAGAGCTTCAGTTTTCCAAACTGAATGTCGCGAGTTCGAGCCTCGTCGCCCGCTCCAAACATTGGGTTTGGGTGAAGCTATGTTTACAAATGATAATTTGTAACGTGGCCCATGTGGCTCAGTGGTAGAGCACTCCCTTGGTAAGGGAGAGGTCGCGGGTCCGATTCCCGCCATGGGCACCAAATAGATGTAATTGTGTTAAATGTAGTTAAATATTAAGTGTTGTTAAAGTTTTATCCAGAGTTTTATTAAGTTAAATAAAACTTTCATGGCTTGCAAGGGTTGGAAAGCAGTGCAAGCAAAAGCAGAGCATTAAGTTAATAGAATTTTAATTAAGTTTAAACTAAAGAATATTTAAAGGAATTAAAAAATGGCAAAAGGCAAATTTGAACGGACCAAACCGCACGTCAACGTTGGCACGATTGGCCACGTCGACCATGGCAAGACCACATTAACGGCAGCGAT
>JAGVMP010000018.1 GCA_020053735.1 Pseudomonadota bacterium | reverse complement strand
GGCCGTGTGGTGGTAAGCGGTATGGGTAAATCTGGTCATGTCGGCGGTAAAATTGCCGCTACTCTGGCTAGCACGGGTACTCCTGCGTTTTTTATGCATCCAGCCGAGGCTAGCCACGGCGACCTTGGCATGATTACGGCTGGCGATGTCGTCGTGGCACTTTCCAACTCCGGCGAAAGCGATGAGCTGCTCAATATTGTGCCCACAATAAAGCGCCTCGGTGCAAAAATTATAAGTATCACGGGTGCCAAAAATTCCACTTTAGCCAAAGAGTCTGATGTACATTTAAGCGCAGAGGTATCACAAGAGGCTTGTCCTTTAGGCTTATCGCCAACGGCTAGCACAACGGCTGCACTCGCTTTAGGCGATGCACTCGCTGTATGTGTGCTCAACTTGCGCGACTTTACCGCAGAAGACTTTGCCCGTAGCCACCCAGGGGGCAAGCTTGGTAGGCGTCTATTGATTAGAGTGAAGGATGTGATGCGCACTGGCAGTGCGATTCCTAGTGTGAAAGATGGCGAGCTACTCTCTGCAGCGTTAACAGAAATGACCAAAAAAGGCTTGGGGTTAACTGCTGTAGTGAATGAGCAAAAACAACCTGTAGGTATATTTACCGATGGTGATTTGCGCCGTACTTTTGCCAAAGGCATTTTTACTCACACTGTTAAAATTAATGAGGTAATGCACACCAACCCCAACACGATTCATGCTAATGAATTGGCAGTTGAAGCAGTAGAAATGATGGAACAGAAAAAAATTAATGGTTTGCTGGTGGTAGATGATGCGGGCAAACTGGTGGGCGCATTTAATATGCACGATTTACTAAAAGCGAAAGTAGTGTGATGAGCGACATTTCTACTGACGTGTTAGCTCGCGCCAAAGCCATTAAATTGGTGATTTTTGATGTGGATGGCGTGATGACGGATGGCGGCCTGACCATAGGCGATGATGGCCAGGAATACAAAACCTTTAATACCCAAGATGGCTTAGGCATGAAGTTGCTTAAAGCCAGCGGCGTGCAAATGGCGATTATTACTGGGCGTACTTCTAACGTAGTAAAACAGCGCTCTGAAAGCACAGGTGTGGCGCATTTTTACCAAGGGGTTGACGATAAATTAGTGGCGTTTAAGGATTTAATCGCCAAGTTAAATATCACTGCTGAACAAACTGCGTTTATGGGTGATGACGTGGTGGACATGCCGCCTATGTTGCGTTGTGGCTTGGCGGTAAGCGTGCCCGCAGCGCCACAATCAGTTAAACAACGAGCGCATTATGTGACACAAAAAGAAGGTGGCCGTGGCGCGGTGAGAGAGTTGTGCGAGCTGATTATGCAAGCGCAAGGTACGCTTGAGTTACAAATGGCCCCATTTTTTAAATGATATTTTTAAGTAGAGCTTGATTAAGAATGCTCAGGCGTACCAACTTGTTTTTTCCGCTAGTGTTAGCCATTTTGATGGCGGTGATTACATTTTGGATTAATTTGACAGTAGAGCAGCAAGGCCCAAAAATTGATGGTAGCAATCGGCACGACCCTGATTACACAATGAATAATTTTGTCACTACACAAACAGATATCACAGGCAAACTGCGCTATGTATTGGCAGCAACCGAGATGCTGCATTATCCAGATGACGACAGCACGGTGCTGCAACGCCCGCGCTACACGCAATACACCACCAATAAGCCTTACACACAAGTTGAGGCGTTGCGCGGTTATGTCTCTAGCAACGGTGAAGAAATAGAACTGGTGGATAACGTAAAAGTGGTACGGCAAGCATTTGAGGGCAAGGGTGAGATGCAGGTGCTAACTGAAAAATTGGTCATTTTACCCAACCAAGAGCTGGCAACTACCAACAGTCCGGTACTAATCACACAAGCACCCAAAACGGTGATACGCGCAAAAGGCATGATATATGATAAAAAAAACCAAACTGTCAAATTATTTAATCGCGTTAAAGTGCATTATGAGCGACCTGCCCCTGTGCCTGTCAAGGCTAGCAAATCAGCCACGACTAAAACCAAACTTACTAGCAGTAAAACGTTAACCACCAAAAAAGTAGTGCCTGCCAGCAAGCCAGTACCTACGAGTAAGAAAGTGCGGAATAAATAATGAAGAAATTAATACGCTTAAGTCTGTTATTAATCAGCTTTGGCACTAGCCTGCAGGCCTTTGCCGAAGCAGCTGACCGCGACAAACCGATTGAACTGGAAGCGGACACAGTGACGGTAAATGACGCTAAGCAAACCAGCACCTACACTGGCACGGTCATATTAACGCAAGGCACTTTGGTGATTCGTGCCGACAAATTGGTGGTACGTGAAGATAAAGAAGGCTTTCAGCACAGCACTTCTACTGGCAACCCGACTACATTCAAGCAAAAACGCGAAGGCAAAAATGAATATATGGAAGGTAGTGCACAACGTATTGAATACGATGGCCGCATGGATAAAGTGCAGCTTTACACCAAAGCATGGGTGAAACGTGGTGAGGATATTGTGCATGGCGATTACATTAGCTATGACGCCAATGCTGAATACGCCGAAGTTATTGGCGGCACTAAATCGGAAAGCAATCCAGGCAGTGGTCGTGTGAAAGCCATTATTCAACCAAAAAATAAACCTGCTACTGCGCCTGCCCTAAAACCTACTTTACAGCAACCCAGTTTACAACAACCTAGCAACCTGCAACCAGAATCGACCGCGCCCACAAGCACGGCGCCTGTGAGTTCAGCACCTAGTGTGACTAAAAACCTCAGATTCAGTAACCGCCTTGAAACCACTGAAAAATCAGCGCAAAGCCAGAGCAATAAAAATGAGTGAACTTGTTGTAGAAAATCTACGTAAGACTTATAAATCGCGCACGGTGGTGCAAGATATTTCGCTGCAAATTAACAGTGGCGAGGTAGTAGGTTTGCTAGGCCCTAATGGTGCAGGCAAAACCACCAGTTTCTATATGATGGTGGGCCTGGTGCCGCTAGATGCTGGACGTATTTTGCTGAATGACAAAGACTTAAGCCGCTTACCTATACATAGCCGCGCCCGCATGGGTTTAGCCTACTTGCCGCAAGAGCCTTCTATTTTTAGAAAATTAACCGTAACTGAAAACATACTGGCAGTGCTAGAGCTACAGGAATTAAGTGAAGAGGCCATGCATACGCAGCTAGAATCGCTGTTGCAAGAGCTGCATATTGTGCATATTCGCAACAGCGCTGCTGTCAGTTTATCAGGTGGCGAGCGTCGCCGTGTTGAGATTGCGCGCTGCTTGGCGACCAACCCCAGTTTTATTTTGCTCGACGAGCCGTTTGCAGGCATTGACCCAATTGCGGTGTTGGATATTCAAAAAATCATTCGTTTTTTAAGTAGCAAAAATATTGGTATATTGATTACCGACCATAACGTACGCGAAACTTTGGGTATATGTGATAAAGCTTATATTGTGAATGACGGCACCGTATTTGCCTCGGGCAAACCAGCCGATATCGTAAATAACCAAGCGGTGCGCGAAGTGTATTTGGGCAAAGACTTTAGGCTCTAAATATGAAACAGAATCTACAACTCCGTATCTCACAAAACTTAGCGCTGACGCCGCAGTTGCAGCAATCTATCCGCTTGCTGCAATTATCTTCGCTTGAGCTAGATCAAGAGTTAGAGACTATTTTGCAGGATAACCCGCTGCTAGAGCTGGTAGATGGCGATAATCCGGACGCAGACATTGCAGACACTGGTTCAACAGAAGACAGCTTGTCTGAACAAGCAAATGGAGCTGACCACGACCCGTTAGAAGCCGATGGTGAGCAATCTAACCAAAATGACGACTTTGAAAATGATGCATTTAGCAATTTAGATTACCAAGAAATCAATAATACAACTTCTGAAACAAATCATGAAACAGCCCAAGAAGCTGGCATTGAATCACCCAGTGAATCATTAGAAATAAAAGAAGATTTTTCTGCCACCGATTTTGATGAAAATTACGATGAGTATGGCAGCGCCAGCAATTGGGATGAAGGCAGCCGCCAAAACAATGGTGATGACGACGATAGCGATTACACGCGCCAAGAAGTGGTAGCAGAAAGTTTGCGCGACCACTTATTGAGCCAACTCAAACTAATGCCGCTTTCAGAACGCGACCAAAATTTGGTGTTACTACTGATAGACAGTATTAATGAAGATGGCTATTTAGAAACTTCGTTAGAGGAATTAGTAGATGAATTACCACTGGAGCTAGAAATTGAATTGGTTGAGCTGCAAACCGCGCTTAAGCTTATCCAAAGCCTAGAGCCAGTGGGCATCGGCGCCACTAATTTGCAAGAATGTATTATTTTGCAACTGAATTTGTTGCCTGCCGATACTGAATATTTAAGTCTTGCCAAAAAAATTGTCAGCCAGCATTTGGCCGTATTAGCCAATAAAGATTTTGTAAAACTACGCAAACTGCTGAATTGCGATGAAGCCACGCTAAAAGGTGCACAAACCTTAATTAAGCAGCAAAATCCACGCCCTGGCAGCGATTATGCGCAACTTGATCGCGACCATTTTATACAGCACGAGGTGTTGATTAAAAAGGTAAAAGGTATTTGGATAGCCACCTTGAACGACGGTGTAGTGCCCAAGCTGCGTATTAACCAAATGTATGCGGACATATTAAAGCGCAACCGTGAAAACTCTAGCCAATATTTGCAAACGCAAATGCAAGAAGCCAAATGGATGATTAAAAATATCCAGCAGCGCTTCTCGACTATTTTGCGGGTTTCACAGGCGATTGTAGACCGTCAACGCAACTTTTTTGAGCATGGCGAAATCGCCATGCGCCCGTTGGTGTTGCGCGAGATTGCCGAAGAACTGGAACTGCACGAATCTACCATTTCTAGAGTCACCACGCACAAATACATGCTCACTCCGCGCGGTGTGTTTGAGCTGAAGTACTTCTTTGGCAGCCATGTCGCCACCGATGCTGGGGGAGAATGTTCAGCCACCGCCATACGTGCGCTGATTAAACAAATGGTGGCAGAAGAGAATATTAAAAAACCACTGTCAGACAGTCAATTTAGTGACATCTTAGCCAAGCAAGGTATTGTCGTAGCGCGTAGAACTATCGCTAAATATCGCGAATCCTTAAATATTCCACCTGCCAATTTGCGCAAGTCATTGTAAGTCATCGGTTGTGCTTAATTGGTCTTATAGCGACTTATTTACATACTCTCTATTTCCCAAAAAACCCATGTGCTCTGACACATGCCCTGCAACCGTAAAGGTTGTCCCCACAGAATATACCAGCTAAGCTGGTTATTCATGTGTGAAAGCCAATACCCATGCGGCCTACAGGGCAGCACATTTTAATGCTTAAATAATCTTTAAAATATTTGCACAAATAGCCCACTTGGCTAGTTGCACTGTGTTGCCAAAGGTGTACACTAAAATTGTTCAATAGGATTTTTCTCCAGCTTATTCGGATGTTAAATTTTGGCGGACAAACTCAAAAAGGAGCAAGTCATGAATTTACAATTAACTGGACATCACTTAGAAATTACTCCTGCAATGCGCGAATATGTGCAAAGCAAATTAATAAGAATCCGTAATCACTTTGATCATGTGATAGACGTGAAAGTTACCATGAGTGTAGAAAAACTCGCCCAAAAAGTAGAGGCTACACTGCACGTGCCGGGCAATGATTTACATGCCGAGTGCATCGACGAAAATATGTATAGCGCGATTGATATGTTGACGGATAAATTAAACCGCCAAGTATTGAAACATAAAGAAAAGCAAGGCAGCCACCACAAAACCAATGGTGCAGTGAAACATCAAAACATAGAGCAACATCAAAATACTGAGCAACCCTCTATTAATTAACTTTATGGCTATAATCTATGGCTAAAATAGACGTAGCCAAACTTTTCAAAGAGACCCGCCTCAAGCTTAAACTCAACTGGGTTGCTGGGCTTGATGGCGGGGATAATCAACTCAATTCCCAACAAGTCACTAAGCCATCACTCGCTTTAATTGGCCACTTAAATTTTGTGCACCCAAATCGTGTGCAAGTGCTGGGCTGTGCCGAGATGGATTATCTGCGTAGCTTAAGTATTATTGCCATGCAACAAGCCATTACTAATTTGTACTCCACCGATTTAGCTGCAGTCGTGATTGCCAATGGTGAAAAGCCACCGAAAGAACTCATCAATGCCGCTAATAGTTTTAATACGCCCTTGTTTACATCGCCCATGCAAAGCCCACAATTAATGGACGTGCTAAGCCATTATTTAACGCAAGCGATGGCAGAAACCACCAGTTTGCATGGCGTGTTTATCGAGGTACAGGGCTTTGGGGTAATGGTTAAAGGTAATGCAGCCATTGGTAAAAGTGAACTAGCTTTAGAGCTTATCACGCGCGGTCATCGTTTAATTGCTGATGATATTGTGGATTTTTACCGTATCTCGCCAGAACGCATTGAGGGTCGTTGCCCTGCATTATTACAAGATTTTTTAGAGGTGCGTGGCTTAGGCATATTGAATATTCGTGCGCTATTTGGCGATAATTCAGTGAAGCCGACTAAGCCGCTGGACTTGATTATTCAGTTAGAATTAGCCGATTTATTAAAACCGCAAGAACTGGATAGACTGAACGCAAAAATGCAGCATGAACGTGTGCTGGATGTGCCCATTTGCAAAGTGATTATCCCGATTGCAGCAGGCCGCAACATTGCAGTACTGGTAGAGGTGGCGGTACGCAATCATATTTTGCTATTACGCGGTGTAAACGCGACGCAACAGTTTTCTAAGCGGCAAAAACAAATGATGCAAAAAGAAGCTAAACCAACTATATTAATTAAACCCGTATTAGCTAAAAGCATCATAAGCAAAACCAAAGAGATTAAGAAGGCTTAAACCTTGCAACTGATTATCATTACCGGGCTTTCTGGCTCTGGCAAAAGTATTGCCCTGCGCGTGCTGGAAGATAGCGGCTATTACTGCATTGATAACCTGCCTGCCACGCTGTTGCCACAGATTTCGCACCATTTAGACTCTGTTAGCCAGCACAAAGTGGCGATTAGCATTGATAGTCGTAGTGCCGCGCTAGAAGCCCTACCTAACGCAGTGGAGATGCTTAAAAATAGCGATATTTCTGTTGAAGTATTATTTTTAGAATCTTCAGTAGAAACCTTAGTAAAACGCTTTTCTGAAACGCGGCGCAAACATCCACTGAGTGATGCCAACACCACGCTGGCTGAGAGCATTTTGCACGAACGTGTGCTACTGGCGGGCTTAGTAGGCGTCGGCCACCATATAGACACTAGCAATTTGAGCGCCAATACGCTGCGCAGCTACATTCGCGAGCTGATTTTAAAAACGGATGAGTCAGCTAAAGGTAATGGTTTAGTGTTATTGTTTACCTCGTTTGGTTTTAAAAATGGCATCCCGCTGGATGCCGATTTTGTATTTGATGTGCGCAGCTTGCCCAACCCACATTACGACCCCATATTAAAGCCATTGACAGGCAAAGATGCGCCTGTGCAGGCATTTTTACAGAGGGAACCTAACGTGAATGAAATGCTGGCAGATATTCAAAAATTCATAGAAAAATGGCTGCCTAGCTTTGTACAGGATAACCGCAGCTATCTCACGGTGGCCATTGGTTGTACAGGCGGTCAGCACAGGTCAGTGTATTTTGTAGAGCAACTTGCTCAATATTTTGGGCACGCGCACTTTAGCCAACAAAAGCAACAAGTAATGACACGACACCGTGAGCTTGATTAGTTAAGTAATTAATTTGGTTGAACTGAATCGCTAGGTAAAATTACTGGTTGAAATTATTAGTTAAAGTTAAAAGGTAAAGCAACATGATAGGTATTTTAATTATTGCGCATGGCAATTTAGGTGAAAGCTTGATTCATTGCGCCAGCCATGTACTTGGTAAAACGCCGCCACAGTTGGCTTATTTTGCAGTAGCCACTGATGACGACCCGACTGATTTACTGCCAAAAGCACAAACCGTGTTAGAAAGCCTAAACACAGGTGAAGGCGTGATTGTGCTCTCAGATATCTATGGTGCCACGCCATGTAATTTAGTCACTAAATTGCTTTCCCCCAGCCATGTAGAAGGGGTAGCAGGTGTGAATTTGCCTATGCTAGTACGTGTACTGAATTATCGCGATAAGTCGATGAAAATATGTATCGCCAAAGCAATCAGTGGTGGACGCGATGGCGTGGTGCATTTTACTAAAACTGGTTGTGACCACCATGACAGACCTACAGATAAATCCACGGATAGGTCTGCTGCATGATTCAACAGCAAATTGAAATTATCAATAAACTTGGTCTGCATGCACGCGCCAGCAGCAAGCTTACGCAAACTGCTAGCCAATTTAATAGTGAAATATGGATAGAAAAAAATGGCCGTAAAGTCAATGCTAAAAGCATTATGGGGGTGATGATGCTGGCGGCTGGCAAGGGTAGCTTTATTGGTTTAGAAGCGAATGGCACAGACGAAGCAGAGGCGATGTCTGCGCTGCAAGCGTTGATAGGCGACTATTTTGGTGAGGGCGAATAAGTTGCCACAAAAACAGGTAAAACCTAGCGTGCTATCTAACTCTCCTGCTAACGCTCTTGCTAACGTGCAATCCAGCTTTAGTATGCACGGCATAGGCGTATCTAGCGGTATTGCCATCGGCCGTGCGCATTTGGTCTCAAACGCCTTACTAGAGGTGGTGCATTATCAACTACCGCAACATTTAATTGACAACGAAATTAAACGCTTTGAAAACGCCATCAACACGGTAAAAAAAGATTTAGAGCGGATTCGACATTCACTTTCTAAAAATGCGCCCGCCGAGCTGAGTGCATTTATTGGCACGCATTTAATGATGCTAGCCGACAAATCTTTATCTGAAATACCAAAAGATATTATCCGCAAAGAATTCTGCAATGCTGAGTGGGCGATTAAACAGCAAATGGACGATATTGTTGAGCAGTTTGAGGCGATAGAAGATGCCTACCTGCGCGAGCGCCAACACGATGTAGTGCAAGTAGTAGAACGGGTAATTAAGGTACTGCTAGGCCACCCAGCACCAGGCCAAGCGGCAATCAAGCAAAATGAAAGCGCAATTATATTAGTCGCGCACGATATTTCGCCTGCCGATGCGATTCAATTTAAACAGCACAATTTTGCTGCCTTTATCACCGATGTGGGTGGTGTTACCTCGCACACTGCCATCTTAGCGCGCAGCCTGAATATTCCGTCCATTGTTGCCTTGCAACGCGCGCGCGATTTGATTAACGATGGCGAGTTGATTATTGTAGATGGCACGCTGGGTGTTGTGATTGCTAATCCATCGGCAGAAATTTTGGCCGAATATAAGTTACGCCAAGAGCAATTTGAGCTTGAGCAACAAAAACTAAAGCGCATTAAATCCACCAAAGCAGTCACCATGTGTGGCACAGCGATTGAACTGCACGCCAATATTGAGGTGCCAGAAGATGTGGCGGCAGTAAAGGCTTCTGGGGCAACGGGCATCGGTTTATACCGCACCGAGTTTTTGTTTATGAACAAACGCGAAATGCCAAATGAAGAAGAGCAGTTTAAAGCCTATAAGCAAGTGGCAGAGGCGATGCATGGCTTGCCTGTGACGATTCGTACGCTAGACTTGGGCGCGGACAAACAAATGAACCCAGACGCTGTATCTGAATGTGCTAACCCTGCTTTAGGTTTGCGCGCAGTGCGACTATGTTTATCTGAACCACAAATTTTTCACACACAATTACGTGCGCTGTTACGCGCCTCACACTACGGCAATATTAAAATACTCATCCCCATGCTTTCTACGCTGTCAGAGTTGCGGCAAACAAAATTATTGCTAGAACGCGCAAAATTATCTTTACGCAAACAGAACATTCCCTTTAACGAGAACATTGCGCTGGGTGGCATGATAGAAGTACCTGCTGCTGCCATTAATGCCGAAGCATTCGCCAAAGAACTCGATTTTTTATCCATCGGTACTAACGACCTCATTCAATACACCCTCGCGATTGACCGCACCGATGATGCGGTGGCGCACTTGTATAACCCGCTGCATCCGTCGGTGTTAAAACTCATTTCCATCACCATTAAAGCGGGTGCAAAACTCGGTAAAGGTGTGGCCGTATGCGGCGAAATGGCGGGTGATGCCAAGCTGACTAAATTGTTGATTGGCATGGGATTACGCCAACTTTCAATGCACCCTTCTAATGTGCTGAGTGTTAAGCAACAGATTTTGCGTAGCCAAATGGATAAGCTGAATAGTAATGCGCGTAAAGTGCTTAGTCACACCGATTTAGAAAAAATTGAACCTCTTGTTGCTAAATTTAATCTGTACTAATTGAAAAAGGAATCACCATGACTGACCAAATCCAAAATGAGATTCAAAACGATATTGCAGCACCCAGCAACGATGACAAAAATATTGCCACCATCACGCACCTTGGCGGAACTGTATTTTCCTTTATCCCAGGTTTGCTGGTGTGGATATTAAAAAAAGAGGATAGCGCCTACATTGCCGACCAAGCCAAAGAAGCTTTAAATTTTCAAATTACCGTGCTAATTGCTAGCTTTGTCGCAGGCATCTTGATTTGGTTACTCATCGGTTTTATTTTATTGCCTATCATTTGGTTGCTCAATATTGTGTTTTGCATTATCGCCGCCATCTCCAGTAGTAAGGGCGAGCTTTATCGTTACCCCATATGTTTAAGACTTATTAACTAGGTTTATGATTAACTAAGAAAGAATTTTTGTGTCAAATCCACTACTACATTTTTCTGGCCTGCCCAAATTTAACGAGATTACACCAGAACACGTTTCACCCGCGTTAGACACGCTTTTAGGTGAAGGAAAACAATTAATTGATGCTCTGGCAACCAATAAAGACGCGCCTTCCTGGCATGGCTTTGCACTTAAATTAGAAGATTTAGACGAAAAAATATCACGCGCTTGGAGTCAAGTGGGACATATGAATGCGGTGGTGAATAGCCCAGAATTACGCGAGGCTTACAATACCAATTTAGCGAAATTAACCGATTTTTACAGTGATTTAGCGCAAGATGAGCGACTTTACACGAAGTATCGCGCCATTCAAACCAGCGCAGAATTTAAAACTCTCAACCAAGCGCAGCAAAAAATTATTAACAACGAAGTACGTGATTTCAAACTCGGCGGCGCAGAATTGCCTACTGAGCAAAAAATAAGATTTAAGGCGATTAACGAAGAGCTGTCTAAACTTGCAGCCAAGTTTGAAGAAAATGTACTGGATACCACCAATGAATACGCGCTGTATGAAGCAGATAAAACTATACTGATAGGCATTCCCGCAGATGTATTACAAGTAGCCAAAGAGGCTGCCGAGGCGGACAAGAAAGCGGGTTATAAATTTACTCTGCACTTTCCTAGCTATTTACCCGTGCTGCAGTATGCCGATAATCGCACGCTACGCGAAACACTTTATCGCGCTTATGCCACCCGCGCTTCTGAGTTTGGCAAAGCCGAATTTGATAACACACCTATCATTAAGCAATTGCTAAAACTGCGCGATGAAGAAGCCAAACTATTAGGCTTTAATAACTTTGCCGAGCTATCGCTGGCGACAAAAATGGCGGACACGCCACAACAAGTCATAGAGTTTTTGCAAACGCTGGCAGCCAGCGCCAAACCTTATGCTGAGCAAGATATGCGCGAGTTGGTTGAGTACGCTAACAAGCTTAACATTACTGATATGCAGGCGTGGGATGTGGCTTATGTGTCAGAAAAACTGCGCGAAGAAAAATATGCATTTTCAGATTTGGAAGTGAAGCAATATTTTCCTGAAAGCAAAGTATTGGCAGGATTATTCAAAGTTGTCGAAACCATTTTTGGCGTATTCGTGACGAAAACCGATGCACCCACTTGGCACAAAGATGCGCATTTTTACCAAATTACCGACCAAAACAATCAGCTGATTGGTCAGTTTTACCTAGATTTATACGCCCGCAACAACAAACGCGGCGGGGCTTGGATGGATGAGGCGATTACGCGTCGCGTGGTGGACGGCAAACTCACCACACCTGTTGCCTACTTGACTTGCAACTTTTCTGCGCCTGTCGGAGGCAAACCTGCACTATTTACGCACGATGAAGTGATTACCATGTTCCATGAGTTTGGGCATGGCTTGCACCATATGCTCACCAAAGTAGATGATTACAGCGTTTCTGGCATCAAAGGCGTGGAATGGGACGCAGTAGAACTGCCCAGCCAGTTTATGGAAAACTTTTGCTGGGAGTGGGAGGTGTTACGTCACATGACGCAGCATGTAGACACCGGTGCGCAATTGCCACGTGAATTGTTCGATAAAATGGTGGCTGCTAAAAACTTCCAGGCTGGCATGCAAACTGTACGCCAAGTGGAATTTTCACTATTCGATATTACGCTGCATTCTTCTTTTGATGCTTATGGATTAAACGCTACTGGCCCAAAAACACCACTTGAATTAATCGAAGAAATTCGTGACCAAGTTGCCGTGGTACGACCACCCGTTTGGAACCGCTTCCCCAATAACTTTAGCCACATTTTTGCGGGTGGTTATGCAGCAGGCTATTACAGCTATAAATGGGCAGAAGTGTTAAGCGCTGATGCCTACAGTTTATTTGAGGAAAAAGGCGGTTTAAGCGCAGAAGCCGGACAACAATTTTGGCAAGAAATTTTGTCAAAAGGCGGTAGCAGGCCAGCCATGGAATCGTTTATTGCATTCCGTGGCCGCGAACCCAGCATTGATGCACTTCTCCGCCACAACGGAATGCGCAATTGAAGCTAGCGCCTTTCAAATTAGCGACATGGAACGTTAACTCACTCAACGTGCGGCTACCGCATGTGCTGGATTGGTTGCGCGAAAACCCAATTGACGTGTTGTGCTTGCAAGAGACTAAGCAGGAAGATAGTAAATTTCCCTATGCCGAGCTTAAAGAAGCAGGTTACAACGCCGTGCATGCGGGCCAGAAAACTTATAACGGGGTCGCCATTTTAAGCAAGCATGACATGACCGATGTTGAGCACGGCATTGCTGGGTTTCATAGTATTGCTGGCTATGAAGTAGAGCAAAAGCGCGTCATCGCTGCGACGATAAGCGGCGTACGTGTTGTTTGCCTGTATATCGTAAATGGCCAAGCGGTTGATTCAGAAAAGTATGAATATAAGATGCGCTGGCTAGCAGCACTGATTGATTGGTTATCTGGCGAGTTAAAAAAGTACCCGAATTTAGTACTTTTAGGCGATTACAACATAGCACCAGAAGACCGCGATTGCCACGATCCAAAATTGTGGGAAGGGCAGATTTTGGTTTCGCCACGCGAGCGTGAAATGTTTGCCAAAATCACAGCACTTGGCTTGCACGATAGTTTTAGATTATTTGAACAGCCTGAAAAAAGTTTCAGTTGGTGGGATTACCGCATGATGGGATTTAGGCGCAACTTTGGCATGCGCATTGACCATATTTTAGTCAGCGATGCGCTAAAAAGTAAATGCGAAAGCTGCATCATCGACAAAGCGCCGCGCAAATTAGAGCGCCCTTCAGACCACACGCCCGTGATGTTAACAATAGCTTAATTTTTAAGCAAATAGCTCTCTAGAAAATTTTAATGCTCTGCAAGCCAATATCCATAAGGCTTACAGAGCACTCAAAATAAGGCGCACTAGAAAGCAATCGTTTTAGCCTTTAATTTTAATCCCTAATTGTTTGAGTTTGCGATACAAGTGTGTGCGTTCTAAGCCAGAAATCTCAGCCAGTTTGCTCATGTTATTGCTGATAACCGCCATGTGATGTTGAAAGTAAAAGCGCTCAAAATCATCGCGCGCCTCACGCAGTGGCAAGGTTAAATTCACGGGTGATGATTGCAGCTTAAGCGCTTGATTCTCTGGGCTGCTACTAAACTGCTCTAGCACGCGAGTGACATCGGCCAGCGTGATTTTTTCTTCCAAACTACTCAGCATTAAGTTTTGTACGACCGCTTCCAATTCCGCCAAATCGCCTGGCCAATCAGCGTTTCTTAGTGCATTTAAGGCGGCAGTATCAAAGCTTTTATAGGGTGCACCTGTAGTTTCCACCAACAAATTAGCCATGGCAGTAGCAAGATCAGGAATATCTTCGCGATGGTCGTTAAGCGCGGGCACTTTGAGTGTGCTTTGCGACAGCGATTGCAGCAGCACATTGTCAAACTCGGCTTTTTCAGCTAATTGTGGCAGGCTCAAACTGCTTGCGCATACAACCCGCACTTGATATTTTTCGGCCTTCACCAATAATAATTGCAGGCCTTTTTGCTCAGTTTTGTTCAGCGCAGATACTTCATCAATATAAATGACACCATCTTGCGCCTGTTGCAATAGCTCTAGCGGCGCGGTGGCCAGCTTTTCATACTCAGTCAACCCTAGCCAGGGCGTATCTTTATTATGTAAAAAGTGGGCACAAATCTCCACACTGCCGCCCTTTTTACCGATGAGCAATAAAGAGTTTTTAGTATTCGCCACCTGCTCTAAACGTTGTTTTAGCTCGTTAATGACCAAACTTTTGCCAAAACTAGATAAATTCATCTCGGTTTTGGGGAGATTCTCGGCATGCTTTAGTGCAGCATTCACTGTTTTAAGCAGCTTTTGCAGTGCAATCGGTTTTTCTAAAAAATCAAACGCGCCAATGCGCGTGGCCTCGACTGCGGTATCTATGGTGCCGTGACCAGACATCATCACCACTGGCATCGTCAGTAAGCCCGCATTGCCCCACTCTTTTAGCAAACTGATGCCATCACAATCTGGCATCCAAATATCAAGCAACACCACATCTGGCCGCTGTTTTAAGCGTGCGTCACGCGCAGCCTGGGCATTTTCTGCCAGCGTTACCTGAAAGCCTTCATCCAGCAAAATGTCTTGTAATAATTCGCGGATACCAATTTCATCATCCACGACTAAAATATTTCTTGATGCCATGTTTTACTTCCTTTTTATATTGCTTTTATACTTGTTTTGTCACGTTTTGTTTTATCAGGCTTTGCTTACTTGCCACTTTACCTATAGGCGGCTTTTTAGCAGGCGGTTTTTTATTAGGTGCTTTGGTTTTACTGCTTAATTCTGTTGCATTGAAGGCGACTTTAGCTTTTTCAATTGGCAGCACAATACCAACACAGGCGCCACCTGTAGCATTGTTTTCTATTTTAATTTGGCCATGATGTTCTTCAATCATCTTTTTAACAATGGCTAACCCTAGACCAGTGCCATGCGCTTTGGTGGTGACATAAGGCTCGAACGCGTGCGCTAGCAAATCTGGCGAAAAGCCCTGACCGTTGTCTTTGACTAACAATTTAATGGCCGTTTCATCAAACGATGTTTGCACCAAAATCTCTGGGTTTGGCGTTTGTTTCAGCGCGTCCTGCGCATTTTGCATCAGGTTATGCAAAACCTGTCTTAGCATCGTCGCATCGCCTTTAATATCGGGCATATTGGGCATTAAATGGTAAGTAATTTTGGCTTGCTCATTATTGTCTGTGTTGCCTTCATATAGCGCTGAAACATCTTTAATGAGTTTATTAATATTCAACTTGCTTAAAATTGCCGATGGCGCACGCGCATATTCGCTAAATTCGTTCACCATACTTTTCATGGCTGTGACTTGGTTGACAATGGTATCGGTTGCACGTTGCAATAGATTGGCATCATCGCTGTCTAATTTTGCGCTCAACTTATGTTGCAAACGCTCTGCCGACAACTGAATAGGGGTAAGCGGATTTTTAATTTCGTGTGCCAAGCGCCGCGCCACCTCCCCCCACGCCGCATCACGCTGAGCTTGTGCCATCGTCGTAATATCATCAAACACGACTACAAAGCCGTTGCCTGCGGTAGCAGGTAAACGCGTAGCACGCACTAACAATAATTGCTTGCCTTGCGGACGAATGATTTCAAGCTGCTTAGTCAGCTCATGCTTTTCTTGCTCTTTATGTTTGGTCAAATCAAAGTGCGACTGTAGCAACTGCACGAACTCAGTTAAAAACGGTTGGCTCTTGCCAATGTTGCTAAAGTGCTGACTTTCAAACTGCGCAAGCTGCAAGCCCAATATATTGCTGGCGATTAGGTTATAGGTGCGTAACTCGCCTTGCTCGTTCATAGCCAGTACACCAGATGACAAGTGCGCCAAAATGGTTTCTAAATAACCGCGTGCCGCTTCTACACGTGCCCTATTTCTTTCGGTCGCCCTAGTGGCGTCATCCAATTGTCGCGTCATGCTATTAAATGACTTCACCAACACGCCCAGTTCATCTTTGCCATGTTCTGGCAGCATTTTACTGTAATCACCCGTGGCAATGGCGCGCGTGCCCTCGGCTAAAACAGTCAGTGGCTGCGTAAGCCGGCGGCTTAACACAAAGGCAATGGCCAGCGCAGATAGCATAGCCAGCATCAACACTAGTGTGAGTGTGAGCTTAAAAATATCTTTCAACGAATCGCGACTATAGGACAGCTCCTGATAATCGCGGTACACCTCTTGCACCGCCTCGGCGGTATTAGAAAGCGATTTTGGCACTGGCTGCAACAACTGCAAAATGCGCGTTTCACCCGCAAGCTCCTGCACACTGACAGGGGCTAGCACGCGCAAATACAGGCCTTTATTCGGTATCGGTTCAATTTTGCCATAGATGCGATTTTGCGCTTGGCGCAGCTGTGGAATGCTTGGCAGATCAGGCAAAAAGCTACTGGGGTCGCTACTTGATACCGAAATAATACGACCTTGCGGCGTAAGTAAGGTGGCATCCTGAATGCCTGATTTTTCACGCAAATCATTCAACATACTGAAATGACTACGCGTTGGCTGAAACGCCAAGTTAATCGCCATGTTTTCAGCTTTATCCTCTACATCTTGCAGCATGATATCTAACGCACGCTGTCCCAAGCTTAAGCCTCCATCCAACGCTGATTCCACTTTAACATTGAACCAGGACTCGATAGACCGCGTTAAAAAATTCACCGAAACCAAGTAAACAATCAGTCCTGGAATAATCGCCATCAGCGCAAACGCGCCTAAATAGCGCAGGGTAAGACGACTGCCCATGACGCCATTGCGGATTTTTTTAGCAAGTTGCCATAATTGATAGCCAATCAGCAATATCAATACGCCTGCCAGTGCGATATTGAGATACAACAAAATTTTGTAATACTCGCCAGAGACGGCAGTGTTGGCACTCGCTAGCGAGAGCAGGTACAACAGCACCAAGCCCAACGCAACGCTAATAAACACAATATATCGCATTTACATTACCATCTTGTTTATAGCCATCATTGCTTAAACTCTTTGTTGCTAAATTCTTTATGATTTGCTTCTTTGGTATGCAACTCTTTCAAAGTCCACTCATATTTTTCAGAGGTTAAATTCCACTTTTCAGAGCTTATTGCATCTACCTGAATAGCTTTTGGCAGCTTATTTTGGTCCAAGCGAATCAACAAGGCCGCCCGATATACCTCAGCCTTATCCAACAGCGATTTATCTACCACTTTCCATTCGCTGATACTGGCCAAATCTTTTGTTGCCTCGCCCAGCGATTCGAAACTTTGCTGATGCTTGCCGCGATTCACTAGATATTGGCGCGTAAGTGCATGGTAGCTCAGCGTGATATTTTGCGTGGCAGTCACCACTTCGTCGTCAAACCAGTATTGACGCGGGCTAACAATTTGAAACTCCACCACAAAATTAAGCGGCACGCCTTTATTCACTGCCTCTTCAATGTCTTTATCCAAACTCATACTTACATCGGCAGTTAAGCTGTAAAAATCGTCTTGCGCATGCAGTTCGGCCGTTTTGATTTGAATAGCACTGCTGGCAAACGCAAGCGAGGCGCTGCCTAGCAACAATGCAAACACTAACTGCGAGCTAATGTTTTTGCAGCAGCGCGTAAAATAAGCCATCGTGCTGGCCATTGGGGATAAGTTGAACACTTTTAGCATCTTGAACATACTTGGTATCAATATTGTTATCAACGTCCTTAGTCAGTAAAAGTGGCAACTGAGTTGCGTCTGCATTTTTATGCAGGAATTGGTCAATTTGCTGTTGATTTTCTTCATTAAAAATAGAGCAAGTGACATAGAGTAATTTACCTTTTTTTACCAAACATTGCCACAATTGTTGCAAAATTGCCGATTGCTGTTGCGTAAATGATGCAATATCCGTCTCTCGCCGCAACCATTTAATGTCCACATGCCTGCGCACAATGCCTGATGCGCTGCAGGGCACATCGGCCAAGATATAATCAAACAGAATTTCTGGCTTAAAGGTAGTGGCATCACCCACCACTAAATTGGCATTTAATTTTAAACGGCTTAAGTTACTTTCCACACGTTGCAATCGCGTGACATCGTTATCTAGTGCGGTCAGCTCTACATCATACAACTCTAAAATATGGCCAGTTTTGCCACCCGGTGCAGCGCAAGCGTCTAGCACTTTTGCGCCTTTTTCAAGCAATGATATTTCAGAGCCCAATATGTGTGCCGCCATTTGCGCACCGTAATCTTGCACGGAAACCACACCTTCTAAAAAACCAGGAATTTGCTCGACTGAGATAGGTTTTTCCAGCATTACCGCATCCGCCCCTAAATGCGTAGCTGCAATATCTTGGCGCGCCAATAATTGCAAATACGCCTCGGTGCTGGTTTGCCGAATATTCACACGCAATATCAGCGGTGGATGCATATTGCCTATATTTAAGATGCTCCCATAACCGGTCTGATACCCGCATGGATATTGACTTGCAGGCATGCTACTTTTAGTGTCATTTTGCTCAGGATATTGCGTTTTAAGCTTGTTAATCCACCACTGTGGGTATGAATACAAGGCGACTTCATTGGTTTTTAGTTGCTTTTCGATATCCGCTTTTTGCCGTAAAAAATTACGTAGCACACCATTCACCAAGCCTTTTGCCCAACGCGGTTTGGCATAACTGGCAGCGGTCACCGCTTGGTTCACCACCGTAAAATCATCGGCCTTGTCGTGCAGAAGTTGATAAATAGCCACCAATAAAAGTGCAGTCACATGTTCATTGCTAAGTGGTTTTTCGAGTAACTTCTCTAAGTAAGCATTCACTTCGCCATAAAATCTTAAGGTGCCGTAACTCAAATCTGCTGCCGCACCTTTTTGTTGTGGCGTAGCTTTTGGGTAACCCTTAAGCGCATCGGGTAAAGCCAGCGTAAGGTTGCGGCCAGCAAGCACATCAGCAACAGCATTAGCGGCGATTTGTTGGGATATATACAAAGAAGCTCTTTAATTTGAATTTGGAAGGTTTTTTAGATTGGGTAGATTTTACTTGATATGTTGCTTGTCGGGGTGGCATTAACAAATAGCTCAACCGTCATTCCCGCGTAGGCGGGAATCCATTTTGAAATAAAATCAAAAGTCACTGGATTCCGTGGTTCGCTTTTTAAACTTCAAAAAAGCTCCCGTCGGAATGACGGGGTTTGAGAGATTTGTTCGTTAAACAAACAACGTTCGCGTTCGTATGGTTTGCTTTTGACTTTAAATTCCCCTTTGCCGCGCCTTCGGGTTTGGCGCCAAGGTCGCTGTGAAACAGCGGGCACTTGGTGGACATGACCTTTACGGTTACTGGCTAAGCAAAAGAAAGAAACTCGCAAGTCGCGCGAGAGCGACAAGGATTTTAGGCTGATATTTCAGCTAATCGTTTGAACTTTACTAGTACTGGCTGACGGGTTTCTACCGAATTACCCATGAGTGTGAACTCTTCATAGCTAATATTCCCAGTTAACACTACGTTTATTTTTTTGACTGGCCCAAAAATATTATTAAGTGAGCCCGCATAATGATTAACGGAAACATTGGCAGTTAAAGTTTCATCTTTGACTCTAAAATCACCAACATAGTAATAGCCACTATCTCCACCTCGGATTGTTCCGTTTTCAAGCACTACCACGCCAGCTCCATAATCACCTTGATTTGGCGCTACGAAATAAACTGCCCACAATGCTTCTATCATTATTATCTCCTTAGATTTCTAATAACTACTCACCATCGCCATCAACCTCGCCACTCTCTCCTCTGTTTGCGGATGCGTACTAAACAAGCCTCTCAACCCACCACCAGATAACGGATTGATAATCATCATCTGACCAGTCTCTGGGTGCTGCTCTGCCGTCTCATTTGGAATCTGACGTGCGTAATTGTTAATTTTCTCCAACGCACTGGCCAAGGCTTTCGGGTCGCGGCTAATATCCGCCCCTGTTTTGTCTGCCTCAAACTCACGTGCACGTGAAATCGCCATTTGTATCAACATGGCCGCCATTGGTGCCAATATCATAATGAGAATACCAACCGCTGGGTGTACACCGCGCTCACGTCCGCCAAAGAACATGCCAAATTGCGCGATGCTGGAAATGGCACCCGCCATGGTGGCAGAAATGGTAGAAATTAAGGTATCTCTATGTTTGACATGCGCCAGCTCGTGTGCCATCACACCGCGCAATTCACGATCACTTAAAATTTGCATAATGCCTGTGGTGGCAGCCACCGCAGCGTTTTCTGGGTTACGGCCTGTGGCAAATGCATTGGGCTGGTTTTCGTTAATCACATACACTTTTGGCATCGGCAGCTCAGCGTTTTCAGCCAGTTCTTTTACCATGGTGTAGTAGTTGCGGAATTGACCATCGCCATAATTGTTTTCGGGATTAACTTGCACCGCACCATACATTTTTAACACAGCTTTGTCGCTAAACCAATAGGCATAAAAATTCATCGCACCCGCCAAACATAGCGCCAAAATCATACCTGTGCCGCCACCCAATGCGCCGCCGACCGCCCCAAATAAAGCGGTGATGCCTGCCATCAGTACAAAGGTTTTAATCCAGTTTCCGAACATATTAATCTCCTAAATATAAGACTTAACTAAAAGGGATATGGCGCTATAAGCTTTGAAATTCAAGCACTGAAAAAAATTCAGCCAAAAAATTCGCCAACTTTTACATGCTGACCTTGAATAAACTGTGCGGCAGTTTGGCGTTTTCCGCCTGGCATTTGCAGTTCGACGATTTCTATCACATCACGTTCTATCACACCTTGGTTCAAAACAGCATCACCACAGGCCGCATGGATATTGGCTCCCAGGCCGATTATTTCACCTGCTTTAGCATGCGTTTTTTGTGCCGAAACTGTAGCAAACCAGATACGACAAGTTTCACCCCGAAACTGCGCCGTAGCCACAGGGAAGGGATTAAATGCGCGTACTTGGCGCGAAATTTCGACAGCGCTTTTTTGCCAATCGATAGCTGCTTCAGCCTTCTCAAGTTTGTGCGCATATGTGACCAAACTCTCATCCTGAGGTTCGCTTGGCAACGTGCCCGAAGACTCAAAATTAAGTTGACTTAAATCGCGCATCGCTTGCAGCATTAAATCTGCGCCTTGCTGGCTCAGTTTGTCATGCAGCGTTTGCGTAGTGTCGGCATCGGTAATTTTTACCACACTTTTGCTAATCATATTGCCCGCATCCAAAGCGGGCACTACTTCCATGATGGTCACACCGGTTTCCGTGTCTCCTGCTAATATTGAACGATGAATTGGCGCCGCACCACGCCAGCGAGGTAGCAAGCTGGCGTGAATGTTATAACTCCCTTTCGGGAACATGTTCAACACAGCCGTGGGGATAATCAGCCCATACGCCGCAACAATTAAAACGTCTGCACCCGTTGCGGCAATTTGCAACTGCACCTCTGCGGGTTTTAAACTTTCAGGTTGGAATACATTTAAATTGTGTTGCAACGCCAGTTGCTTGACCGGACTGGCGTGTAATTTCATGCCGCGCCCAGCTGGGCGGTCTGGCTGGGTAAGCACGAGTACAATCTCAAACAGACCATTGATTTTCTGATGACTGTGATCAATTAAGGCTTGCAGTGCAGGTACTGCAAACTCGGGCGTTCCAGCAAAAATTATTTTCATTGATTAAACTCTTCTTACAATTTTAAAATTCATCATTACAAAATATAATTTTTTAAGTCAGACTAGGCGCGAGCAAAAAATATTGACGCATCATATAGTAAATATGTAAGGATATATTTTTTGTAAGCAACAACGTCTGGCAACAAAAATTGTATTTTTAATATGAATTTCGTGTAATTTCGCGCGCATGTTTCACCATCCTGGCTTTGATGCGGTTACGCTTGAGTGGCGATAAATATTCTACAAACACTTTGCCCAGCAAGTGATCCATCTCATGCTGAATACACACCGCTAACAAGCCATCAGCATTAAGCTTAAATTTTTTGCCATTAGCATCCAACGCTTCCACGGTAATTCTTTCGGCACGGGTCACGGTTTCATAGATGCCTGGCACAGATAAACAGCCTTCTTCGTATTCTTGTAGACCAGTTTTTGCCACAATTTTTGGGTTAATAAGCACTTGCAAATCATTCTGTTCTTTACTGGTATCAACCAAAATTAATTGAATATGCTGATTCACCTGCGTAGCTGCCAAGCCTATGCCTGGTGCGGCGTACATCGTTTCTGCCATATCTGCAATCAACTTGCGGATATCGTCATTCACCTCTTTTACAGGTTTGGCCACCGTGTGCAAACGTGGGTCTGGATAATTCAGTATTGTCAGTTTCGCCATAATAAAATAATAAAGTGTTGTCTTATATCAACAATCAACAATCACAAAAGTGCTGTTTTAGTAAAAAAGCTTGATTGTTGAATGGATTACATGATAAATTTAATGCAATTTCGCGGATACCTTACATTACTTTTGCCGCCATTTTGACCGAGGTCATGCAATGAATAAACGTATTATAACGCTGCTAGTGCTCAGCTGCTTAAGCTTCAATATATTTGCCCAAGATATCCAACTGCAAAAGAACGCACCAGACCGCCACGTGGTGGTAAAAGGTGACACACTGTGGGGAATTTCTGGCAAGTTTTTAAAAGACCCTTGGCTATGGCCAAAAGTATGGCGCATGAACCGCACTGAAATCAAAAATCCGCATCTTATTTACCCAGGTGATGTGGTAGTGCTAGATACCAGTAGCGGTAGCCCGCAATTAAAATTGGTTCGCGAAACGGTAGTGCTAGAGCCAGGCATCATCGAAGAGCCACTTGAAGCTGAAGCGATTCAAACTATTTCACCAAGTGTGATTACACCATTTTTAAGCCAACCATTGCTGATTGAAAATGGCCAGTTAGATTTATCACCACGCATTATTTCAGGACCAGATAATCGCGTGATTTTAAGCCCTGGCACCCGCGTTTATATTAATGACATTAAGGAAGGTGCAGGCACACATTGGAACATTTATCGCCCAGGTGAACCACTGACCGACCCTGATACTGCAGAGGTGTTAGGCACAGAGGCGATTTATTTGGGTGACGTAGACATTGCCCGTTATGGCGCACCTGCCACAGGTGACATTGTGCGCGCAAAAGAAGAGATTTTTGCTAAAGATCGTTTAGTGGTTTCGCAAGATGAATTTAAAAGCAGTTTTGTGCCGCGTGCGCCAGATACAGAAATTAATGGCCGTATTATGCGTATTTACGGCGGCGTAGCCGAGGGTGGTCCAAACACAGTGGTTTCAATTAATCGCGGTAAAAACGATGGCTTAGAAGAAGGCCATGTGTTGGCGATTAAACGTTATGGCAAGGTGATTACAGACCCAGAATATAAAGACCCAGAATCTAACCAAGTAGTACCAGAAGATAAAAAATTAAAAGAACTTAATTTTGATGTAACTACCGGGCCAGACGGTAAAAAAATAGTGAACTTTGAAAAAGACACAAAACAGACCCAGGTTGCACTAGAACCTGGCCAAGTAAAGTTACCTGATGAGCGTGTCGGCTTGTTGATGGTGTTTAGAACCTTTGACAACGTGGCTTACGGTTTGATTATGAATTCAACGGATGCTATTTACACGTTAGACGCTGTACAAACACCATAAATGATGCAGCCAATTGCCGACATTGAAAATAGTGATGTCGCACAATGGCTTGCATTGAATCAAACTCCTGGGCTAGGCAACGCGATGCTTTGTCAGCTACTTGCCAAATTTGGCTCGCCCGATGCCATTTATAGCGCTAGCATTAGTCAACTGCGCGAAGTGGTTGATGATGAGATTGCGCAAAAAATTAAGCAAGGCGCAGATATTGATGCAATTGCGCCCACTTTAAATTGGCTACAAAAAGACAACGCGCATGTCGTAACACTAGCAGATAACGCTTACCCACAACTGCTTCTAGAAATTAGCAACCCACCTGCTGTGTTGTATGCAATTGGCAATCTAGGTTGGCTAAACCATCCCAGCATTGCGATAGTAGGTAGCCGTAACGCTACGCCACAGGGCGAAAAAAATGCGGAGGAATTTGCTGCTAGCTTATGTAACTTTGGCCTATGTGTGGTTAGCGGCATGGCGCTAGGCATAGATGGCGCGGCGCATCGTGGCGCTCTTAAAGCAAGCGGAAAATCTAACGGTGCAACGATTGCTGTGGTCGGTACAGGCTTAGATATCGTTTACCCCGCCCGCCATCGTGATTTAGCACATCAAATTGCTGAACACGGCCTGATAGTCTCGGAGTTTCCACTGGGCACGCCATCAAAAGCGCAAAATTTTCCACGACGCAATCGTTTAATTAGCGGCTTAAGTTTGGGCTGCTTGGTGGTAGAGGCAAACATGGACAGTGGGTCACTCATCACGGCGCGTTTGGCGACAGAACAAGGGCGCGAGGTGTTTGCTATTCCAGGCTCTATTCACTCCCCCGTGGCAAAAGGTTGTCATCAACTGATTAAGCAAGGCGCAAAATTAGTTGAAAACACACAAGATATATTAGAAGAAATAAAAAATTTACTGCCTGAGGTTAGCCCAACAGGACTAATGGAGAAAGTAGTACCAGACACTGCAACAAGCCAAGAAGTCAATACAGCACTCATTTCGATGGGGTTTGACGCAATTAATTTTGATGTTTTGCAGCAACGCACAGCATTGACGACTGAAGCACTTTCCGCCATGCTGATGGTGTTGGAATTGGAAGGTAAAATTACGGTTTTAGCCGGCAATCAATATCAGCGCCTAATTTAAACTTTAGGTTTAATTTTAAGCGCGGGAATACTAACAATAAAAATAGATTCCATCTTTAATTAATGAGGATAAACTATGTTTGAAGTTTTAGTATTCATGTTCGAAAATTACTTTGCCAATCATGCCCAGCCTGATAGTGAGGTGCTGACACAAGAACTTTCAGCGGCTGGTTTTGACCACTCTGACATTACCGGTGCCGTACACTGGTTTGACGAAATGAAAAGCATGTTGGCACAACCACCTGCTATTTATTGCCACAAAGACTCTGGCATGCGTGTATTTGCCAACAGTGAACTTAAAAAAATCAATCTTGAGAGCATGAGCTTTATCTTATTTTTACAGCAAGCCAATGTGATTAACGATGTTGAGCGCGATTTAATTATTGACCGTGCCATGGCGCTTAAGCAAGAGCATATTCACATTGAAGAAATGCGCTGGATTACCATGATTGCACTATGGAATGCAGGGCGCGAAAAAGACTACCTATTTGTAGAGGACGCGATGTTTAATCCGCGTGGCCTGACGATACACTAAGCTTTATATGCGCTTTTCAGCGCTAGTATTTTCTAGTGCAATATTATTGCTAACACCAATATTGTTGACAATAGTGCTAATGATGCCCGCTTGATTTAGTGTGTAAAAATGTAGGCTAGGCACACCCCAAGCTAATAGCACCTCGCATAACTCGCTCACCACATCAATGCCTAGCGCGCGCAATGATGGCATATCATCTGCATAAGCTTCTAGACGCAAACGCAACCAGCGTGGAATTTCTGCGCCGCACACGCCAGAGAATCGAGCAAGCTGTGTATAGTTATAAATTGGCATAATGCCAGGCACGATCGGCACGCTAATGCCATCTGCCACGCAACTGTCAACGAATCTAAAATAAGCATCTGCATTGTAAAAATACTGAGTAATGGCCGAATTTGCGCCTGCTTCTACTTTACGTTTAAAGTTGGCCATATCTTTTGCAGCCGATAGCGCTTCTGGGTGAAACTCTGGGTATGCCGCCACTTCAAGATGAAACCAGTCACCTGTTTCTTGTCGAATAAAGCTCACCAACTCATTGGCATATTTAAAATCACCCGCACTCACTTCACCAGATGGCACATCGCCGCGCAAAGTCACTAGACGCTTGATACCTTTGGCTTTGTATGCAGATAACAATTCTCGAATCTCTTCTTTGCTAGAAGAAATGCATGAAATATGCGGTGCGGCTTGGTGGCCTTCGGCCTGAATTTCAAACACAGTTTCTTTGGTACGATCCGTGGTTGAACCACCCGCGCCAAACGTTACTGAGAAAAACTCAGGCTTAAATTGTGCCAATTGTGCACGCGTTACGCGCAAATTAGCAATGCCATCTACTGTTTTTGGCGGAAAAAATTCGAAACTTAATGGGATATTCATATTTATTATGTCTTAAAAAGTATATGTCCAAGTCATTAGAACATGTACTCCTTAATCTTTATCTATCACAATTGCGGACAATATCCACGAAATGACACTGTAAACAAGCGCGCCAATAATACCCGCCATGAGCGTTTTCACCTCAAAACCTTGCAGAAAATTCCCCACCGCCCAAAACAAAATACCGTTTATCACAAAGATAAACAGCCCGAGTGTAAGAATGGTCACTGGTAAAGTAAATATCACCAAAATCGGTTTTATCAACATATTAGCCAATCCAATCACTGCCGCAGCCACCAGAGCAATCATCAAGCTAGACACATGAATATCGGGCACCAAGTAGGCTACGCCTAGTAATGCCAACGCGTTAAGCAACCATCCTGCAAGTAATTTCATGTGTCTACTCCCTCTAATTAATAACGGTAAGTATCTGGTTTATATGGGCCATCTTGCGAAACGCCAATATAAGCCGCCTGTGTTTCAGATAAACGCGTGAGTTGTGCATTGAGTTTTTTCAACTGCAACACCGCTACTTTTTCATCCAAGTGTTTTGGTAATACATAAACACCCACTGGATAATCCGCTTGACGTGTAAACAACTCAATTTGCGCAATGGTTTGGTTTGCAAAGCTTGAACTCATCACATAGCTTGGATGACCAGTGCCGCAACCCAAATTTACTAAACGACCTTTTGCTAAAAGAATGATTTTCTTACCGTTAGGGAAAATGACGTGATCGACTTGCGGTTTGATTTCATCCCACTCATACTTTTCAAGTGATGCAACATCGATTTCATTATCAAAGTGCCCAATGTTACACACAATGGCTTGATCTTTCATTTTGGCCATATGGTCATGGGTAATCACATGATAATTACCTGTAGCGGTCACAAAAATATCTGCGTGTTCTGCGGCATAATCCATGGTGACTACACGGTAGCCTTCCATCGCCGCTTGTAATGCGCAGATTGGGTCAATTTCTGTCACCCAAACTTGAGCTGACAATGCGCGCAATGCTTGTGCAGAACCTTTGCCCACATCGCCATAACCAGCAACCACAGCCACTTTACCTGCAATCATCACATCCGTTGCACGTTTAATCGCATCAACCAATGATTCACGGCAGCCATATAAGTTGTCAAATTTTGATTTTGTTACTGAGTCATTGACGTTAATCGCTGGAAATGCCAATTTGCCTTCTTTATGCATTTGGTACAAACGATGCACGCCCGTTGTGGTTTCTTCAGTGACACCAATGATTTTAGCTAAACGTGTTGAGTACCAAGTTGGGTCTGTTTTTAGTTTGGCTTTGATTGCATCAAATAGGCAGATTTCTTCTTCGCTGGTTGGCTTAGAAATCACTGATAAGTCTTTTTCTGCACGCGTGCCAAGATGCAGCAATAATGTCGCATCGCCACCATCATCTAAAATCATATTGGTATAGCCGCCATCGGTCCACTCAAAAATACGATGGGTATAGTCCCAATACTCAGTCAGCGTTTCGCCTTTAATCGCGAATACTGGTGTGCCGCCAGCAGCAATCGCGGCCGCAGCGTGGTCTTGTGTTGAGTAGATATTGCATGACGCCCAACGTACCTCAGCGCCTAAATCTTTAAGCGTTTCAATGAGTACGGCGGTTTGAATCGTCATGTGCAGGCTACCAGTAATACGCGCACCTTTTAGTGGTTGTGCACTTGCGTATTCCTCACGTATAGCCATTAAACCTGGCATTTCGGTTTCGGCAATGGCGATTTCTTTGCGGCCAAAAGTCGCTAAATTAATGTCGGCTACGACGTAGTCGTTGGTCTTTAAAAAGTTGGTGTCAGTCACAGTATTCATAATAAATCCTAAAAATGAATGTGACCAGCAGGGAATGAAAGTTACTACAAAAAGCAGAAGAGCTTTAATTAACAGCATCAATTAAAATCTTGTCGGCGTTTTGTTCACCCAGTTCCCGTGTCTGGCACGGTTAAAATGTAGTGAACGCCGTTTGAGAGATAAACTATCTCCCTAACCGAGCCTAGAGCTTATAGATTAAGCTTCGCAACGTTCCTCGGTTAATTTTGTTACTTCAGTTTGCGCATTATAATGCAATCATGGCTTTTGTCAAAAAATTAACAACGCCATGATTTCATTATAAAAATGACGAAATAATTACATACCAGCAGCCGCTTTTAATGCCGCCGCCTTATCTGTTGACTCCCAAGTAAACTCAGGCTCATCGCGACCAAAATGGCCATACGCTGCCGTTTTAGTGTAAATCGGACGCAGTAAATCGAGCATTTTTACAATACCTTTTGGGCGTAAATCAAAATGTTCATTCACCAAAGCTGTCAATGTCGCATCAGATACTTTCCCTGTGCCGTAAGTTTCTACCATGATAGAAGTTGGGCGCGCCACGCCAATGGCGTAGCTAATTTGTACCATGCACTTTTCAGCCAAGCCAGCTGCAACAATGTTTTTGGCCACATAACGTGCCGCATAAGCAGCACTGCGGTCTACTTTTGATGGGTCTTTACCTGAAAACGCGCCGCCGCCATGCGGAGCTGCGCCGCCATAAGTGTCCACAATAATTTTACGGCCAGTCAAGCCACAATCACCTTGTGGGCCACCAACGACAAAGCGACCAGTCGGGTTGACCAAGTATTTAATCTCACCCTTGATGAGCTCTTTAGGCAACATGGGTTTGATGATTTCTTCTATTACCGCTTCACGAATCGCTTGCAGTTCCATTTCTGGCGCATGCTGGGTAGAAACCACCACCGTATCGATTGAATCAGGCTTGCCATCTACATATTTCACTGTCACCTGGCTTTTCGCATCTGGGCGCAACCAAGCCAAACGGCCATCTTTGCGCAATTGCGCTTGACGCTCCATTAGGCGGTGGCTTAACCAAATCGGCAATGGCATCAGTTGCGGCGTTTCGTTGACGGCATAACCAAACATTAAACCTTGGTCGCCTGCGCCTTGGTCGAGCGGGTCATCGTGTGCGCCATCTACACCTTGCGCGATATCAGGCGATTGTTTGTCGTAAGCAACCAATACGGCACAGCCTCTATAGTCGATACCGTAATCGGTATTGTCGTAGCCAATACGTTTAATGGCTTCGCGCGCTACTTTAATATAGTCAACGTTAGCTGTAGTCGTGATTTCGCCTGCCAACACCACTAAGCCTGTATTGGCCAGCGTCTCTGCCGCGACCCTAGCAGTAGGGTCTTGTGCCAAAATAGCATCTAAAATGCTGTCGGATACTTGGTCTGCGAGTTTGTCTGGATGCCCTTCAGAAACGGATTCTGAAGTAAAAAGATAGTTGTTCGTGGTTTGAGTCATTAAGTGCGCCTTGAAAAAAATTTAAAATAAAGTAAAACAATATTCACTAAAGGCTAAAGGAATATTGAAAATCACTTCGAGTCTGTATATACAGGTCGCGTATTGTACACTTATAACTACTTGTAAACATACAAATTTGCTAGAATAGCGTAACTTTAAACTTAAGCTTTTATGTTAATAAACTTCACCAAAATGCATGGCGCGGGCAACGATTTTGTGGTTGTTGATGGCTTTTCTACGTCTATTTCACTCACTACTGCGCAAATCAAAACCATTGCCAATCGACATTTTGGCGTAGGTTGCGATCAACTGTTGATTGTAGAAAAAACCAGCACGCCAAATGTCGATTTTCGTTATCGCATCTTTAATGCGGATGGCGGCGAAGTAGAACAATGTGGCAACGGTGCGC
Organism: Pseudomonadota bacterium; assembly: GCA_020053735.1. Classification (GTDB taxonomy): domain Bacteria; phylum Pseudomonadota; class Gammaproteobacteria; order Burkholderiales; family Methylophilaceae; genus Methylotenera_A. Next base: position 49,702 of record JAGVMP010000018.1, on the reverse strand, counting down.
GCTGTTTTGTGCGCTTTGTACATCACAAAGGGCTCACGCAAAAACGTGAAATTTTGGTGGAAACTGCCAGCGGATTGATTACGTTAACTTTAGGTGACCATAATCAAGTCACCGTCAACATGGGCGCACCGTGCTTTGAACCTGCTGATATTCCATTTGCCAGTGAATCACGACAAAAAACATATGAACTACAACTATACAAACAAACCATTGAATTAAGCGCTGTTAGTATGGGCAACCCACATGCGGTGACCATTGTGGATAATGTAGATACCGCCAATGTGGCCGAGCTTGGTCCAGCCATTGAGGCGCACGCCAGCTTTCCACAACACGTCAATGCGGGTTTTATGCAGATTATAAACCCACACGAAATTAAGTTGCGTGTGTACGAACGTGGTGCGGGCGAAACGCTGTCTTGTGGCACGGGCGCTTGTGCAGCAGCAGTGAGTGGCATTCAGCTAGGCTTGCTACAAAACCCAGTGTTGGTGCATGCACGCGGTGGCAATTTGCGCATAGAATGGGCGGGTGAAAACAATCCTGTCATGATGACAGGCGACGCGGAAATCGTGTTTGAAGGCAGCATTCATATTTAAGTAAGTTAATTTCAGAAAATCTAAATCTAGAAAGCCAAGCATGCAACAAGATGACGTCAAAGCCTACTTAAAAGCTAACCCAGAATTTTTTGAGCAGAATGCCAGTTTTTTGGCTGAGATTCGCCTCCCCAGCCCGCACGGTAGCGGTGCTATTTCATTGGCGGAGCGCCAGCAGTTGGCACAACGTGACAAAATTGATGCGCTAAAAACCAACTTTGCCGAACTGGTATTGAACGCACGCGATAACGATGCCATAACCAATAAAATTCAGACACTGAATATTGCACTGCACAAAGCCAAAAATTTCGATGCGATTGAGCAATTAATCAGTGATTTATTGCCTGAAATTTTTGATTTATCTGAAACTTGCATGCGTATTTGGGCGAGTCCGCTTGACTCTAGAAACCGCGGCAACCTAGTGTTTAGCGATGTGTCGGAGCAAACCAAAACTTGGGTGGCTGCACTCATCCAGCCTTATTGTGGCAAGCTGCCAGAGATAGCCACTGATGATTGGTTTCTTGAGCCCGCGGCCTCAATCGCACTTATTCCGTTGCGCGATGCACATAATGTTGGTTTTTTGGCATTAGCCAGCGACAATACAAGCCGCTTTTATGCCGAGATGGGCACAGATTTTCTGAGTAAAATTGGCGAAATATTAAGCGCCGCTTTATCAAGACATTTGGATTTAAGTTAAACGATTTAAGCTAAGCTATTAATCAATGTGGATTTATTAACAGAATATATTCAATTTTTACAGTTTGAGCGCGGCTTAAGCCCGCTCACCCGCGAAAATTATGCCCGAGATATCAGCCAACTTATCAAGCTAGCTGGTGAAAATGGGCAACCTGCTGAACTAACCTCTTTACAAACCAATCACATTCGCCGTTTTATCGCCACGCTGCACTCCAAAGGTTTGGGCGGAAAAAGCATTGCGCGCATGCTGTCTAGCTGGCGCGGTTTTTTCACTTTTTTGGTGAATCGCAAAGGCTACAGCAACAATCCTGTCATCGGCTTGCGCGCACCAAAATCAGCCAAAACTTTGCCACAAGCACTGTCCATTGAGCAAGCCACTAAGCTGGTGGATATTCGCGATGATGATGTTTTGAGCGTGCGCGACCATGCCATTTTGGAGTTGTTTTATTCCAGCGGGTTACGTTTAAGCGAGCTGGTAAACCTGAGTATTGACGCGCTAGATTTTAGTGAAGGCACCGTGCAAGTTACCGGTAAAGGTAACAAAACACGCATTGTACCGCTAGGTAGCCACGCCATTTCTGCCATCAAGAAGTGGCTAGAATCTCGTGCACAGATTCTGATAAATTTATCTAAAAACAGCACACCTTCAAATAGCACCTCTGCAGGACGCTTGTTTATTGGCTTGCAGGGCAGACCAATCTCCTCGCGCAATATTCAATATCGCATTAAAGGTTGGTCGATTAAACAAGGCATCAACTCCAGCGTGCACCCGCATATGTTACGCCACAGTTTTGCCAGCCACGTGCTGCAAAGTAGCGGCGATTTACGCGCTGTGCAAGAAATGCTGGGGCACGCCAACATTAGCACCACGCAGGTATACACACATTTGGACTACCAACATTTGACTAAAGTGTATGATGCGGCGCATCCTAGAGCGAAAAAGAAATAGGCCAAAAATGGAAACCAAAAGTCAATGATACAAACTTACCATGCCCATATTTATTTTTCCACAGATGAAATGACGCTAGCCACGCAGGTACGAGAAAGTATCATCAAACATTTACCGCAACTCACATACGCAGGCCAGCTTATCCCCATATCTATTGGCCCGCACCCGCAACCCATGTTTGAAATCCACATTCCAGCCAGCAGCATCAACTTTGCCATGGCCAGGTTGAACGAATTGCGCGAAGGACTTTCTGTGTTGATTCACCCAGTACAAGCTGACGAGCTTGCAGCGCATACCAGCGGCGCAAGCTGGCTGGGCAAGCAGCTCACTTTAAAGCTAGATGTGCTGAAATAATCTAGCCACAAATAACTAAGAACCACACCAGCAAAAACAAGAAAATTGCCACCATCACTGCTGCACTGCCAATATCTTTAGCGCGCGCGGCCAACGCATGGTGGTCAATCGAAGTATGATCTACCGCCGCTTCAACCGCAGAATTGAGCAACTCTACAATAAACACCAACACGGTTACGCCAATTAGCAAAATGCGCTCAATATTGGTTTGCCCTAAATAAAACGCCAAAGGAATCAGCACTATCATCAGCCACACCTCTTGGCGAATCGCTGCCTCATTTTTATAGGCTGCTTTTATTCCCGCAAGCGAATAACCAAGCGCCTTGGCAATGCGTTCTAAACCGTTTTTACTTTTGAATGGGCTTTCCATGATTTCCTTTGCTATTGATACTTAGCGTTTTTAAACTAAATTAATACAGCAATTTTAACATGCGTTATCATATTGTTTTTAATATGAATGAGTAAGCAATATGGCACGCACTGTACACTGCATTAAACTAGATAAAGACTTAGACGGTATGGACTTTCCGCCCTACCCAGGTGAGTTAGGCAAAAAAATCTACCTGAACGTCAGCAAAGAAGCGTGGGCAGCTTGGTTAAAACAACAAACTATGCTGGTAAACGAAAACCGCTTAAGCTTGGCCGACCCTGCCGCCCGCAAATATTTAAGCGAACAAACCGAGAAATATTTTTTTGGTGATGGCGCAGATACTGCCAGCGGGTATGTTCCAGAGAAAAGCTAACTTTTAAATTGATGTATATTTTACGTTAGAGATAAGGAAAAAATAAAATGGCAGAAACTAAAGAAGAAGTAATCGAAAATGCTGATAAAACAATACAAGGTAAAATTGGCGATTGGCGAGAACGATTCTTTGAAATGGATTTATTGTCTCCAATATACGTATTTCTTTTCATACTTTTATTTAAAGATGGAATCGATGGCTATGATTTACATGACGCAATCATTAAATTCATTGCAAGCTACAACGGTTCTTAAAGAAACCTCTGCAACCGCAAGGGTCGTCCCGCAGAATATACCAGCTAAAGCTGGTTATTCGTGCGTGAAACCCGCATGGATATTGGCTCGCAGAGGCATTGTTATATGCTTAAATTGCTTATTTCTTATAAGTTTTTACACCATCCGCTGTTGCCAGCAACAACACATTCGCTGGTCTTGCAGCAAATAAACCATTGGTCACTACCCCAACAATTTGGTTAATTTTGGCTTCCATCGCCACTGGATCTTCAATTTTCAAGTTCCACACATCTAAAATCACGTTGCCGTTGTCCGTCGTAAAATCACGCAATTTTGGTTGGCCGCCTAATTTGACTAGCTCACGCGCCACATAGCTTTTGGCCATCGGCAACACTTCTACTGGCAATGGAAACTTACCCAGCACTGGTACATACTTGGTTTCGTCACAAATACAAATAAAGGTTTTGGCCACGGCCGCCACAATTTTCTCGCGCGTTAACGCGCCGCCGCCGCCTTTTAGCATATGCAAATGTTCGGTGATTTCATCCGCGCCATCCACATAGATATCCATGCCATCTACGCTATTTAAATCAAACACTTCAATACCGTGACCACGCAAACGTTGGGTGGTAGCCTCACTGCTGGCGACTGCACCTTCAATTTTGTGTTTTACCTTCGCTAGTTCTTCAATAAAAAAATTGGCAGTAGAGCCTGTACCTACGCCGATAATGCCCTCTTTTACATAAGCCACAGCGGCTTGAGCGACTTGTTTCTTTAGTTCGTCTTGTGTAAATGCCATCTTCATTAATCTTTCATAAATTCTTTATAATGCAACATAATACAATGCATTGGCATTTTTAAAAATAAGGCATGACAATCAACTACAGACAAAAAATCGAAAATTCGCGCGTGTACGACGTTGCTAAAAACACGCCGCTAGAGTTTCAGCCGATTTTATCGGCCCGCATCAATAACCGCGTGTTGCTAAAGCGCGAAGATATGCAGCCAGTGTTTTCGTTTAAGTTACGCGGTGCGTATAACAAAATGGCAAACCTGCCAACCGATGTGCTGAAACGTGGCGTAATTGCGGCCAGTGCAGGCAACCATGCACAAGGTGTGGCGCTGGCGGCGCAAAAGCTGGGCTGCCGCGCAGTGATTGTGATGCCCACCACCACGCCCGCCATTAAAGTGAATGCAGTAAAGGGCCGTGGTGCGGAGGTGGTACTATTTGGTGATAGTTATTCTGACGCTTATGTAAAAGCTTTGGAGTTAGAAAAACTCGAAAGCCTGACTTTCGTTCACCCTTATGACGATTCTGACGTCATCGCTGGCCAAGGCACCATTGCGGTGGAAATTTTAGACGCGCACCCAGAACCCATCGAAGCGATATTCTGCTGTGTGGGTGGTGGCGGTTTACTGGCAGGCATTGCGGCTTATGTCAAATCTGTTCGACCAGAAATTAAAATCATTGGCGTAGAGGCTAAAGACGCGGAAGCGATGACGGAATCACTAAAACAAGGCAAGCGCGTGATATTAGACCAAGTCGGACTGTTTGCTGACGGCGCAGCAGTAAAACAAGTGGGTGAGCATACTTTTAAATTGGCACAACAGTTTGTCGATGAAATGATTGTGGTGGATAACGACGCCATTTGCGCAGCGATTAAAGACGTGTTTGAAGACACGCGCAGCATATTAGAGCCTGCTGGGGCATTGGCCACGGCGGGCATCAAAGAGTACGTCAAACGCCACAATATTTCTGGCAAAACCTTGATTGGCATTGCCTCTGGCGCCAATATGAATTTTGATAGATTAAGATTCGTCGCTGAGCGCGCCGAGTTGGGCGAACAGCGCGAAGCTATTTTAGCAGTAACAATTCCTGAACAAGCAGGCGCTTTTAAAGCGTTTTGCCGATTGTTAGGCGACCGCAATATTACCGAATTTAACTATCGCTATGACGACCCGAATGCTGCACATATTTTTGTGGGCGTGGCGATTTCTAACACGGCAGAAGTGGGAAAGCTCATTACAGATTTAGCTGCGCAAGGCTTAAATGCCATTGATTTAACTGATAACGAAATGGCAAAGCTACATTTGCGGCATCTTGTGGGTGGCCGCGCACCAAAAGCCGAGCATGAGTTGGTATACCGCTTCGAGTTTCCCGAAAAACCTGGTGCGCTGATGAAATTTTTGGACAGCATGGGCCACGACTGGAACATTAGCTTATTCCATTATCGTAACCACGGTGCCGATTTTGGCCGTGTATTAGTAGGTTTACAAGTGCCACCAAACGAGATGGCAGAATTTGACGACTTTCTAAACCAGCTCGGCTACCCATATTGGAATGAATCCGACAATCCTGCTTATCTGTTGTTCCTAGGTTAATGTTCTTAGGCTAGTGTTCCTAGGCTAATATTTTGGGCGAGTAGTTTAGACTAAGTTTTTTCTATGTGGTGGTGGTTTAATGCAACCATATTGGTTGTATTAAACCAATTGTGAATTGTTATAATTTTAAACGCTTGTTTTCGTTGAACTATAACGCATATACTAACTCGTATAGTTTTTGCTTTAAATACTAAGCTTTAGAAACAAGGTTTGAGATACTAGGTTTGAGAGAATAGCTAAATTAATTAGAAATTGGAGAATTGAATGGACGTAACGTCAAATACAGCGCTGAATACAACACTAAATAAAACACGCATAAGTTTAGTGTTGCTAGCTTTAGTAGCAGGCTTAAGTGCTTGCAATAAAGCAACCGAAACAAATACTGAAAACGCGGCCGAGGCAAAATCAGATGCCGTGGAAGCCAATACCAGCGGACCTACTGGCGATGCTGCTAATAAAGGTGTGGCTTATGTGACTAGCCAAGATGCTGGCGTAAGTGTAATTGACCTTGCCACCATGAAAATTATAAAAACAATTGACGTAAAAGCGGTTGCGCCTCGCGGCTTGGGTGTGACTGATGATGGCAAAAAACTCATCGTTGCCACACGCGAAAATGAAAGCATCTCAATCATCGACACTGCAACTGGCGAAGTAACACAGCAAATTCATGTCGGGAAAAACCCTGAGTTTGTGCGCATTAATGGTAATTTTGCTTACATTTCTTCTGAACCTAGCGCTAAAGGTGGCCCACCACCAAAACCAGGCTCAAAACCTGCTGAGGAAGAAGATGACGACGATGCAGTACCAGCAAAAATTGCTGTGGTTGATTTAGAAAAAGGTGAAAAAATACGTGAAATCACTGGCGGCCCAGAAACTGAAGGCATTGAATTTTCTGCTGACAATAGCAAACTAGTCATTACCAACGAAGCTGATAATACGGTCACGGTGCATGATATTGCCAGTGGTGAATTACTAAAAACCATCAAAACCCATGAATATGGTGATCGCCCACGCGGCATTAAAGTTTCGCCCGACGGCAATACTTACCTTGCTACGCTTGAATACGGCAACAAATTTATGGTGCTAGACAAAGACTTTAATTTATTACGCACTGTACCCACTGGCGACACACCTTACGGCATTGCCTATGATGCAAGTGGTAAACATATTTATGTGGCCAGCAATAAATCGCAATTGTTAGAAGTGTTTGACGCAAAAAGTTTTGTTAAGCTAAAAGAAGCACCAACAGGCAAGCGTTGCTGGCACTTTAGTTTTACGCCAGACAACAAACAGATTTTACTAGCTTGCGGGAAATCGGATGCAGTATTAGTCTACGACGCAGAGACACTGGCACAAACTGGTCAAATTGAAGTAAAAGGTATGCCTTGGGGCTTAGTGACATATCCGAAGACCATGGGGAGTTTGGACGCCGCAGCCAAATAATTAGTCTGCTCATTTAAAAAGCCCACAATTGTGCGAGCCGTTCACACTAGTTGTTGAACAATGTGTGAAAAACTTAGTAATAAACTAAGCCATACTAGAAATAGTATGGCTTTTTTAATGGTTTATAAGAGTATATAGCTCTGACTTCATAGTTAGCTAATCCAAAAATGACCGTACTTTACGGTCCCGTAATACCAAAGCCACAACATCAAAAAAGGTGTTGTGGCTTTTTCATTTTTCACTGATAACTAATTTTGTAAGACACATGGAGACAAAGATGCATACAGAAGGATGTAGTACTGCAGAGATACTGAGCCAATACGTTAATTTTATTAAAGAATCAATACAACCGCAAAAAGAAGGGATTTACCCAGTACTGGGTGCTCATGGCTCCGAGTTTTTTATTGAGCTAGCCACTGGAGCACAAATTACACGAGATATTTTGTTGAATGTAATAATTGAATTCGGTGAAATTCACTTGGACTATGATGCTTGTAAGAAAGCGTTAGCTAAGCGAGCTGATGTATTCATGAATATACCTGATTATGCTCATATGATCGCATTATTGGGCTTGTTAGAAAAAGCCTTCGGAGAAAACACAACAATACTTCATCCTTTGGACTGTACTGGAGATAATCTGCCAGGCTGGGAGCAAGCTATTTTGAATGTTACTTCTTCTGAAAAGGCTTTTTAATGTACAAATAGTCAAGATTAATAACCAGCAATTCGTATATATCTTCAACAAGGGATGGAGTGCCATAAGCGTACCAACGAATTGCTGTTTTATTCATTGCATAAGACGCTAAAGCTTCGAATAGAGCCAAATGAGACATAGGCGAATCATTATTAATCAAAGCTTCATAAATTTTTATCTTAAACGTGTAAGTTTGACCTTCTACTCTAGCGCTCTTTTCGCTGGTTAGAATGAAGCCATTTGGGAAGACATGGACGAATCCATGGCCATGATAAATTCTGCATCTGTATTTATCCAAAAATAATGGACTTCTAAAAGCTTCGTTATATTCAGTTTTGTCTTCTAATAATATCGGCATTCCGGATAAAATATTAGTTGTCATTGACACGCGATTATTAGCATTCCAGACATTCTCATCTACTTTTTTATAACCATCAGCCCACACGCTGTTATACATTTCCACAATAGGCTGTAGCAAATATGTTTTGGATACTGGCCTACCTAATAATCCCGCCTTTTTCCTACGTTCAAATACCTCAGCATTTGAGAGGTTTAACGATTGAGATTTGATAGTTTTTGTTTTTATCTTGTGTGTCGGTGGGCGTGCAGTTAAAGCTTCGGGAAAATCTAGTTCGTGAGTACCATAGTATGCTGTTGCTACTTTCTTTACTGAAGCATCAACATATATAGCTTTGCCATCACAACCAAATTTATGACGCTCCCATCTTGCGGAGAAGTAAGGGGAACGGACACCTTCACCATCGACGTATATCAGATAAGCGCATAATTTTATGTCGCAATATGGACAGAAGAAGTTTTCGTATTCAACACCTTCTCTAAGGTATAAATATCTGAACTCCCAAGCTGACATTGGTTGATCGTCATATTCTGTAATTGCATAATCAGACATACTTATCCTTGGTGCTTATCTTGTTGATAAAGCTTGTTCGATTTGGGACAAGTAAGCTTCATTTGTTGAATCCACTTTGAAATATTGACGTATTTCCTTAACTTTCCTAATTGCTTGGTCTTCTCGTTCTTTCATTCCTCCCATTATTTGCGCAACCAGAATCTGGGCACCAAGCCAGTCAGGATTACGTAAAGCAATGTCTTCAGAAACTATAAGCGCCTTGTCATGCTCTTCTTGCATAAGGAAACACATGGCCAAATGGCGAGAGGCCTGGTCATGCCCTGTGGTGACAATCAACCCAGAGCTACATGCACTCAGCAAGGTCTCGCGGAATTGCTTACGAACATCATTTTCCAGATTAACCGCCAAATGAACACAAACACCTACATAGTCGTGGGTATCAATCAATTGTTGCAGTACACTAGTTTTGGCTGATTCAACATCATCATTCAAATATGGAAGACATAAATGCTTAATATCGTTTTGGAGACTATGATAGTTATCGGCGAAAGGTTTTAAATATGTACGAAGTTCGCCACCACTGAGCTTGCTAGCAAAGGCCAGTTTGCACAATAAGAGTTCTTCAGACGAATCTAAGGCCGTCATTAACCCACTCACATAGTCGTCATATTCACGGCTGATTTTATTTTGGTTATTGATTCGTAATAGTCCCTCAGATCTCACAAAAATCTTGAATAGTGCAATGACAGACTCTAACCTTATTTCCAGCCTCACTGCCTTCATATGTAGTTCGAGATATTGTATTGCTGAAGCATGAGGATAGCTGGTAATTTCCCCAAGAGCGCGACATAAACCCCATACCCTTATTTCAGGAATTTTATTCTTACCGTAGCGTACGAGTACTTCTGCTAAAGCATATGGGTAACCATTTCCACAGGAAACTAATAACTCAAGAATTTTAGTAAAGGTCAAATCAGTTAATTGGCTAGCCAAGGTAGTGAGTATAAAGCTATGCACTTCGCGAAACTCGTGTCTCGACAGTCGATAACTGGAACCGAATGTCTCTTTTTCTTCAATAATTTCTCTAATTTCTGAACCACAGAATGCATTGTAGAAATAATGCCGTGCATAGCCTCTCTGGTCCTTACTGTCATTCAACCAAAGGCTTAACTGTTTCTGATATGTGATTTCGTCATAAATTGGCGCTTTAATTGGGAGGGATGGTTCAATACCTGTGTTGGTAGCATTCACAAACGGAACGCCCACATTAGCTTTTGAGGTTAAAATCCCATACATACGCTCACCATCCGCTGCATACATACGTAAATAGATAATGCTGTAACATGTTTTGATAAAGACTTTTTCTATCAACCCATAAAAGGTCGAAGCCTCTTCCAAATCATATTTATCCAAGGAAGTTACTAATGAACCAATTGTCATCGACTCATCTATTTCAATGTGAGCACCGATATGGTCACGAACAGCTCTAATATACTGTAATTCTTGCTGGAAATTGGATACTGCCAAAAACTCATCAATTGCAGTTGCAGATGAGCCTCCGGTAGTTATAAGTGTGTTTAGTCCGTCCATCTCTTGCGGAGCGCCACTGGTTACCGCTCTCGTTACCAAACAATCGCTGAAACTAACAATATCGGTAATAACCCTCGTTTTCAATATGCGGATGAGGTTTGGATACGGGACTAACTGACTCAATAGTTCATTTTGCAGTTTTATCCAACGACGGATAAGTGCCAGTTGTGATGCGCGGGAGTGCACGTCGGTAAAATTCAATGCCGCTGTCGTATTTGGACGCGTCATTGCAAGTGAATCTGCACCTATCTCAACCGATTCAATGTTTTCCTCAGCAAGATTATATGTTTGCAATAATTGTTTTAAAGATGGGTCAGTAAGCTCAACTGGCTCCGTAAATTGAATGTAACCCGGCAAGCTCATGCTAGCTAAACTCTGGTAAACCTCTTTAGCACCCTCTACAAAGTACTCAATCTTTGTGATTTCAATATCATTCCAAAGCTCTAGTCGTTTACCAAAGTCGAAGTCTTGGACATGTGCACCTAATTTATCCCGGGAAGTTCTGAAGTATTCATTGAAATTATCTGCATAGGCTTCTTTAGTGATATTGAAATGATTGGTGTTGTAACCCCCAATATTTAACGGTTTACGAAGTCCACGCGCATGCTCGATCAGATTCTCTGCTCTTATCAATATATGACGTGCAAGTGTCCGTGCAACGAAATGGTCTGGTACATGAGTTGCCATTAGAAATGCCAGATGCATTTCTTCTACGATAAATTTTAGCTTCTCAATACGGGTTGTGATCATAAAGATATGAAGACTTTGTTTATTTGGGGTAGAGCTAAGTTACTTGGAACTCGTATTTTTTGGCAACGTATTTAGCTGAGTTTTCTATATAGGGGAATACGGTGCTTTCATTGATATTGAGAAGGTCCAGTTCTCTCAGGATAGAGACCTTGTTCGATACTGTTATTCTAGTCACTTCAATTTCAGGTGTACCTTCTTCGGCTAATACAGAATCGATCCCAAACAATAAAAATGCTCCTGATTGAAATGTGATCCTGTTGTTACTTTTTTTGCTTTTTACACAGATAATCTTTTTCAGGTGTTCTGCTTTAATTATAGGTAGGAAATAAGACTTCTCAGCTCTGATGAAATGGGTCAAATGTTCAATAGAAGGCTGCTTATTGAAATCTGCAATTGTAAAATCAATAGCATCTTTGTCGCTTTTCGATAGTCGGGCTAAATTAGCTAGGCAACTTACTGTATCTGAGTCGAAGTACTTGATTTGGTCACTTTTCAAAGAGAAAACAATCACTTCGCCATTAGCCTCAATATTCGATTTACACGCAAAATAGAGTGCAATTAATGGATTGGAGGTTATATCCAAAAGTCTAGTCGGTAATGAGTAATGCTGCATCCTGACTAAGCGCTCAAGCGTATTTTCATCTGAGTTAAAATCCGATGAATTTGATACGATCAGCTCTCGATAGAGAATATGTTCATTATCAAGATATTTGTAGTTACCATGCTTGTCTTTTCTAAATAGGGATGGCTCAAGTTTGTAATTATCTTTATCTGAATGTCCACGATAGAATATTTCCCATCCTTCCCTCCTATCGCTTTTAATCACTTTTTCAATAAAGCCTTGTAAGGTACTTACTGGCCTAGAAGAGGGTGATTTATTAGGTAAACTTTCGGATACTTGGAGTTGGTTAAGTGGCAACAATTGATTGTTTGTTAAAACAGATGCAGCAATCAGTCTTTTGATCAGATCTTCATCTTTGATGGCCCAATGAGTCCTACTCATTTCCCAATTACGAATATCTAGTAGTGGTGCTATTGATTCAATAGTCGCATATGGGATTGGCGGAACATTTGGCAAAAATTCATATTCAATAAGAATTGACGACTTATCTCTTAGTTTAATAGCTGTTAGATAACCAATACGAACATCTTCAGTTTCCCCTTCATAGGCAAAAAGGCAGGGAAGTGACTTGAGTTGAGCTAAACGGTTTTCAGTAAGTGTTTTGAATTTATTCGCGACATTTTCATTAGTAAACTCGAGAAATCTACTTCTATCATACTGATAGAAAGGCTGTTCCCAAGCATCATATTGAGCTGTCACAAATAAGTTATACATGATGATTATTTTTCATTATTTTTATCAGGCGTGATGACCGTCGCAGAGCGATTGTTTTATTTTACATGCTCATAATAATCCAATTAATTAAATTTGCTTAATAGCAAGTATTTAACTACGTGGAGAATATGAAAAGATTTGCTTGAGAAGGGGGATGAAAAGATAAAGGCCACAACTTAACACGGCATTTGCCGACTCTGTAGACCGGTTGCGGGACGTTAAGATTGTGACCTGGTGAAATTATACTTCACTATTATGGGAAATTGCAAAAACCTAATGCCCAAGCGCATGTAAGGGCAAGTGTCCGAAATTGGGAGTATTTTTAGTCATCAATTTAATGGATGACTAAAATAGAAAATATGAATTAAAAAGTCAGCGGTATATGATATAGCGCAATGGTCTGAGTAACATTGGCACCATTGATTTGTCTTACATGTTCAGTCGAGAATAAAGCATGACTTGCGAACCTATCAGGTGGTTCGGCAATGTATTGGTTATTGGAATGCTTGATCATATTAAGCACGCCTTGTATGGTTGACTTACCCAATGCCTGCTTAAGTGAAACCATAGCAGTGCTGGTTTTGTATTCTACAAAAGCTATGAGGAACCCCAGAGGTTCAGTAGGCGCATAACTTCCTTTTACAAACCTGGCAATACCTTCATCAATATACGAACGTCGATGTCGTGTAGCTTGCGGAGACGTTGGTGTACCAAGCTTTTTACATTCGAAGATCAGCAATACTTTTTGTGAATTATTCACAACGGTTGAGAAACGGATATCCAGCCTTCTGGGGTCATCCTCGTTCTTTGTATCGGTACTCACCTCGAAATCCCAAAATCCGATAGCCAGCCCAACACTTTGTGTATTCTGTAAGTGCAAGGTCAACCGCTTTGTCAGGTTAGTTTCTTTTTCTGCAAACTTATAGGTCTTTGGAAAGGCCTTTAGTTGGTGAAAGCCATCGACCAGACATGTCACGATCCTTTCCGTATCGGGCAAAGGTAATGCCATGGCCCACGTGCCAGTTGCCCTCATGATGCTGCTTTCGTTTTTGACTGGGCAGAAGCTAGTATGCGTACTGCATCATCCAGTGCCGCAGAAGTGAGCCATAATCTATGAATAAGTGGCTTTGCGAATATAATTTCATTAGCACTCTGTACCAGTACATCCGATGCTAATGCCAATCCGCCTTGTGTAATTCCTTGTAGCAAGTCCAATTCCCTGAGCCGCTCAAGTATTACATCAACGGCTTCAGCAACTACATTCGAACTTATATTATTATGATTAGAGTCAGTTACTCGAATAGTCACGATACCTAGACCATCAGCGGCGCCAGCATGCCAGTAGCGAACGGAAGTTTCGAAATCGCCGTTACCCTGCAGTTGGTCGCGATATCTTCTAAGCTCTAAAGTAAGCGTTTGAGCATAATCTTCTAATACTGATTTAACCGGCATGCGTTGCAATGCAGTAGGAAACCATTTGAGTGTCGTAGGCTGTACGGCCTGAATGACGATATCATTCACTTCGCGAATGACTTGTGACAATGTCCCAGAAATATCAAAGTATTCCGCAAGCAGGCGTTCAACTATAAGAGAAGTCGATTCTTCCACACTCATGAAATCATCGAGATTTCCATCTTCGCCTTTTTTCAGAATTGCGGCTATTTCAGCCACGATTGCTTGGGCACGTTCCGGATCAGGGTGATCTTCAGGCAAATAGAATGGCAACTCTTCGACTTCGCTAACCTTGATTTGCGTACGTTCTAATACAGCAGTAGGTGCAGTCAACAACACGAAATAAGTAGCAAGATCGGAACTCAGATATGCTGCTAAAAACCGCATTAAATTATCGTCGTTTTGTCGATCCCGGATACAACCCAGTGAGTTGCTAAAATTGAATTTTCGATTTGCAAAACATGCACGAATACGACGACTGGTAGTTAAGCCGTCAGGGAAGATTACGCGCGCACCTTCATACAACTCATCCGAACCATAATCACCTACGGTTAAGTACTCTGCCGGGAACTTTTCCAGCAGACCGGAGGGGAGGTATGGACCTTTCGAAGGGAATTTCTTTGCATGAATAAATAACGAAGATCTGAACCGTTCAGCACTTAATTTAGGTCTGTTGTTATCCGTTAAGTGGAAACCTTTGCGGGCAACGAATCGTGCTTCTTTGCCTCTACTCAGATTGCCAATAATGCCGCGCATCCTGAGAATTGCTAATTGCGCCATTTCAAACTTCGACCCCCAGTAGAGATTGCGCAATACACCAGGATCTAGCTGGGCATGAGATACAGCAAGTTTATGACGATCCGAAGCGTGAATGGTAAGTCGGCCATATGCAAGACTTAAATCAGCTTTAGGCACAAAGTAATCAAAGGTTCTTGTTGTTTGCCGACCTGCTTCTAGCCAAATATTCTGGGTTTCTGCTACAGCCAGTACACATGGATGCTTGGCAGCCGGGAACAATAGATTCCTCAGGTCAGAAAAGTTAATGAGTCTCAACAGATTGACTTCATTCAACCAGGTCTCGACAAAGGCTGCGTTAGAAGCTTTAAGGAAAGCACCTGCCGGCATCAAAAGACATATACGCGCTTGGGCGGCCAACACTTCAGATGCACGATAAGCATAAGCAATGGCGATTTGATTTTGGGTGATATTGTAATGACTGCTGCGCGCAATCCATTTTTCGAACGATTCAACTTCCACTTCTGGAGAGCGTTTCCAAGGTGGATTGGAAATAAGTATCGTCGGTTTTGGAGTGCTATGGCTATATTCGCCCAAATAGCCATCGCCGAAGAAATCGCCTGCGGATCCATAAAATATATTCTTACCCAATAAATTAGGCAGGCGCACATGTGCCTCATCGGTTAAGGAAATGATGTCTTTTGGGATTAGATTCTCAAGTAGAGACAGATATAAACTGAAGACAGTTACCTGACAGGCTGACTTATTTACATCCCCGCCAAAAATATGCCCGACTAATAGCTCCGAACGTGCTTTAAGCGGTAAAGCGGCTCCTGCTTTTGCTTCGGCTGCACCCAGCATACGACGAAATGCAGTGGTCAATAAAATGCCTGACCCGCAAGCCCCGTCACATACGACTTGCTGAGTGATATCGTCCAAACCACGGAATGCTTCTTCAACCGCAAGGTTGGCCAGATGACGCGGCGTATAGTAAGCTCCAAATGAACTCTTATCCTCGCCTAAGAAGGATTCATACAGGCCAGACAAAAGTTCTACAGGAATGTAATTGAAATCATATCCCCAGAACGATTGTTGCTTAGTCTGCAAATCTGTATGAGATAAAAAGTCATCCAATATGGCGAACGCACCCTCGGACAGTAAATGCCAAGCAACTGTTGAATCTGACCTAGGCTCTAAGAAGTCGCCATTAAAGTCCTGCTTGAGTACTGTAAATAGATAAGCTAAACCTTTATGGTCACGGGATCTCACCAGTTCATGAAAACTCCTGACCTTACGCGCTGAACGGTATTCATCACCGATAATGCCGCGATGTTCCAGATACGATACAAATAAGATTTGTGCCATCAAATACTGCGCATCTTCGATAGCGTAATTTAAGTCTTCTAAAGCTAGCACACCGAGCTGCAGGTTTTTCAATAGCGCACGGTCTACTCTTTTATCTGGCTGAAACCAATCCGGATGACGTTCAATAAGCTGAGAAGATTGAATACCCCATGCTGAGTAAGTGGACGATGGGCAAGCGGCATCTGCTGACAAAGTCTCATAACCCAGGACGCCTGGTACGGTCGGTAAAGCCCGCAACTCTTCTTCACCAAGCACTAGTACCAAAGAAATGAGGCCTTGATTCCAAACCTTGGCTTGAAGGTTTGCGTAACTTTCTTTATCCCCGTCATCAGCAACAAAACAAACGCCCGGTACACCGTCAATCTCGAAAACGGCCAAAGCACGAACTTGCCCGTGCGGATCCATCAGCGCATTTAACTCTGCAGAATAGGGATGGGTGCGATTAATTGCTTCGGAAGAATAATGGAGTGCCTGAGGGAAGGCATCATAGCCCAGTCTCTCAAACCAATGATTTAATCCATTATTCATTTTTTATGTAATCATTTTGATTAGTTAAATTAAATTAATTGCTGCAATTAATAACATTATGATACATTTAATGCATAGGTCAATACTAATATGCAAAATACTGAATTTAATCCTTCTCAACTTAGACGATTACGGTTCCTGGAATCCGTCGCCTGCTGGGAAGGCTTTGTCGCACGGCAGCGCGTGTCCGATGCATTCCAGGTAACAACCAATCACATCACTAAAGATTTTGCGGCTTATAGAAACTTATATCCGGACAATCTTACTTATGACATCTCTAATAGAATTTATAAGGCGGGACCAGACTTCAAGCCATCCATTTCAAATGGATCGCCTCATGAATATCTGAGTTTGTTAAGACTTTATTGTGAATCGGGAGATACAGACGTCATTCAAGGTATGCCTGGACCAACTGCGGGCGACATTATACCCACAGCTGTAGGTGTGATTGATAGAGATATTTTCCAGTTACTGACGCGCGCCATCAAATCCGGCAACGGTGTTAAAGTAGCCTACCAATCAATGAGAACATCGCATCCTCAGGAACGTGTGCTCTGGCCACATGCCTTTGTGCATAATGGGTTCCGCTGGCATGTGCGTGCTTTCGATAGTGTGCATCAAGCTTTTGGTGATTATGTGCTGTCACGTTTGCTTAAAGCACCAGGCTCTAGAACTTCAAAACGAGATATTCAGCTACAAAAAGACAAACCTACTTCGGCAGCAGCAGAAAAAGATACGGGCTGGAATGAAAAAGTAATTGTAGATGTTATTCCTGCGAAAACGTTATCGACTCATCAGCAAGATGTCATTGCTAAAGAATATGGCATGATCAAAAGCACTAAAGGGTGGGTGTGGAGCGTTACATTACGTCGCTGTGTTGTGAATTACTTTTTGCAATTGCATCGATTGGATCTCAATGAGACGAATGCTCGAATCACACTGGACGATCATTCCATTATCAAAGAATTCGACTTCTCTAATTCTTGATTCTTAATTCCTAGGTTCAGCTAAAATTTCGTCCAGAGTGTATGGTCGATGAGCAAGGCCAATACGCATAGCGGTTGTGCGCTTGTCTTCACCCACTAGATGATAATTGAATATCACACGAAATATATCTAATACCTGGCATACAACCAAGGGCTCATAAGGCGAATACCCATGCCATGCCCGGTTGGCACTGGAAGGTGTTTTAATTGGGCGCTCAAGTAATGAAATTCGCCGCCTAATTAACATAAAGAATCGATCAATATTTTTAAGGCTTACATCCATGATGTGATTGGATAAAGCTTTAACGTCCTGATTGGGGCGTGGAGTAAGATGACAGACAGCCCTATTAGGCTCAGCTCTATTAGGCAATGGATGCGATATCCAACGATCCGTGGTTTTCAGATTAGGGTCTATTGTAAGGATGGCTTTCTCAATGAGCTCGATTGCAGCTGCATCCCGGGACATTTTTTTATCGCGACGATAATTATCTAGAGCATTTTTAGCCGCAGCAATGACTAAATCCTTTTGATCTACAGTTAGCTGCTTATCAATCCGTAGATGAAAAACATCACATGTACCTTTTTTGATCCGTCTATTAAATACAGCGATACAAGACTGGCGTAATCCCGGATCCTGATCGAGAGAAAAATTAACATGCTTCGCTTTTTGTAAGAATTTGTTTAATAAAAGAAAGTGCCCGTACTGAACATACTCATGGCGAACCTGAATGCCGGTAGATGGGATTTTTCCCTCAGGGGTTTCCTCCTTATCATCTGCAAGGTCGGCATCATCTGATGCAACCTTTTCTCGCGCTCTAAAGCGTTCTGTGACCGGACGTTTTTCGTAATCGCCCATTAACCAAAGTCTTGAGTAATGTCGGTATATCGTAGGAAGTGCATAATCATTACGCTCTCTAGCATCCAGCTCCACTTCCATTAGATTCAGTGTCGGATCAAAATTTGGATGTACGCCAAATACAAATCCAGATTTACCATCAGACGAAGCAACTGCATGCATCATGAAACTGCGCCTGTCCACATGACTTCCCCAATTGACTAAGTAATCCTGACGGTCGACACTCACATGCATTACTGGGAAATCCATATGTTCCAGCTTTTTCTCATGACGCGCAGCGAACTTGAGACACTGAGTTTGGAAAAACTCGATCTTGCGATAAAGGGTCTGCGGTGAGATGCTCGCCGTTTCTAGCATTCGGCGCATGGGCATCTTGTTAATCAGCAATCGCAGGATGAGCGAATTCTTCTCGGGAGCCTTTTGTTTCCAGGTCGGGTTAGAAGACTTGGAGAAAGTTTTACCGCAATTCTTGCAACGATATCGTGTAGAGCCTGATGAGGAAGTGCCGAATCTCTGGATTTTGCTATTTGATTCTGCACACTCTGTCTGTGGGCAACTAATTTTAGGTAAGGGATTAAGGTATGCGGCATATCTTCGGTACTCTTCAATCGCAGCTTTATTGCTTTTGATTGCATACCGATCATGGCAGAAAGTACATTTAAGTACTTTTTCTCGCTCGGAGCCACTCAGGGTATAGCTTTCGTTATTTCTATAACCACCGAAATCGTCTGGTATTAGAGCAGGTACAGCGAAGTTACTACATAGGGTATTACGGCAATGATTGAACTGCCTATCTTCGGCAGGAAGGGGACGGCCAACTTTGAATTGTTTTGTAAAGTTCAATTGGAATTCTCAAGGAATTTCTTCCTTG
Organism: Pseudomonadota bacterium; assembly: GCA_020053735.1. Lineage (GTDB taxonomy): Bacteria > Pseudomonadota > Gammaproteobacteria > Burkholderiales > Methylophilaceae > Methylotenera_A. The sequence continues at coordinate 30,278 of JAGVMP010000018.1, read as the reverse complement.
AGAATTTACAGCTTTTTTAAATCAACAACAAGTGTGAACGGCTCGCACAATTGTGGGCTTTTTTATTTCAACAACTTTAATATAAATTTCCAGTCTCTTTGGTGCCTTACTTTTTGAGTAGATCCAAGATAATCTCCCAATCTCTTGGATCTACAGGCGTAATCGACAACCTGTTGCCGCGCTGCAAAATACGCAGACTAGCCAACTCGGGTGTCTCACGCATTTCTTTTAGGCTAAGTAGCCGCGTTTTGCGGATTAACTTCACATCGACATTCACCCAGCGCGGGGTTTCTTGGGTAGACTTTTCATCGTAATATTTATGACCTTTTATGAATTGCAACCTATCTGGGTAGGCACGGCTAGCCACTTCTGCAATACCCGCAACGCCAGGCACTTCACAATTGGAATGATAAAAAAGCACACCATCGCCAATATTCATTTGGTCACGCATAAAATTGCGTGCTTGATAATTGCGCACGCCATACCAATCCACCGTTTGGTTGGGCATGGCAGCCAAATCGTCAATCGAAACATCGCCGGGCTCAGATTTCATTAACCAATAGCGCATATATTTTTTGTCAATTCAGGGAATTATAAAAGTTTTAGGTATGATAATTGAAGTTAGAATTTTTATAAGCCTTTTGGAACGAAAAAAATCATGGCACGTAACGTATTAGGCACCACTTTACAAACTTGTAGTTTAGCGCCAATGACTGGCTTTACCCGCAACGGTTGCTGCGAAACTGGGCCAGAAGATAGTGGTAGCCACACCATATGCTGTCAAATGACCGAAGAATTTTTGGTGTTTTCAATTAGTCGTGGCAACGATTTAAGCACGCCACATCCAGAGTATGGCTTTGAAGGTTTAAAACCCGGCAACCGCTGGTGCGTGTGCGCAGCACGTTGGCTAGAAGCCAGCGAGGCAGGCTTTGCTCCACCCGTGATTTTAGAAGCTTGCCACGAAATGTGTTTGGAAATTGTCGAGCTAGCCGATTTGAAATATCACGAATTGCGTTAGTTTAGGCGTCATTGCGAGGGCTTTAGCCTGAAGCAATCCAAAATAACAGTTGTAAAATTGTGATTGGATTGCCGCGCCAAAATTAAAACCTTTGGCTCGCAATGACTTTTGAAGGCATTTCTGAATTTTAATGCGAGAGTTCAAGGCGTTTGAGCAAACACTAAAATCTTGTTCAATTGAAGCTGAGACAAGGCATTTGAACGAACGCAGTACATTAAGTACTAGGAGTGGAAAATAACGCCGTATCAGCGAAATTTCAACGGGATGCGGTTTTGAGTTTTTACGCCAAAGTTCAAGGCGTTTAAGCGCGGACAGTACACTTAGTACGGCAAGCGAAAAACAACGTAGAAATTTTGCGTTAAAAACAAAAACCTGTTTGCTGTGGTGTTGCCTGAGCCGTTAATCCTGAACCAAAAAAGTTCAGGTGGTAACAACCTAAAGCACTTTAGGTACACTCGCCAAGGGCATCTTAAAAGACAACCCAATTTAGAGCGCGCACACCGCGCTTGATGAGCCGAAACCTATAACAAAAGCTAGTTCAAGGAATTTAGACTCAAGCAACACCACAGAAAACAGATTGAATGTTAGAAGAAACGTGTGACCAACTGATGAAAAAAATTAGTTACTACAGCCTACTTACAACAATTTATTTTGGCTAGCCATCGCTTCATCAATTTGATTCTGCATGGCACTAATCCTACGCTTATAATCCCCGATGTCAACATCACCAGTTTTAGTATTTAATAATTCATGGGACAAGTTTAGCGCAGCCATAATCGCAATGCGATCTAAACCAACTACTTTGCCAGAGTCACGGATATCGTGCATTTTTTTGTCGAGATAACTTACCGCGTTGAGCAAGCCTTGGCGCTCTTCATCGGTGCACGATACGGTAAACTCACGCCCCATAATTGATACATCGACTGGCTTAACAATACTCATAAATCCTGCTCATCATTATGGTGCCTCAGCATCGTTTGGCACATTGTTTAGCAACACTTCTAACTTATTGCTGGCCAATAGCATATTACTTTTTAAAACATCTGTTTTTTGTTGCGCTTGCGACAAATCATTGCGCAATTGACCATTCTCTTCGCGCAGATGCCCGCACAAAGAGATGAGTTTGGAAATTTTTTCCTCTAAACTTTTTAAATCTGCTTCCATTGCCCCACTATAAATTAAAAAATTCATTTAAGTCAATAGCTAACGTGAGCTATTCAAAGTAATTTAACACGTTTAACCCACTTATGACGTAAATTTAAATTGTACAAGTGCATAAAAAACAACATATGGCGATATAATTGCGATTAGTTGTAAGGTGCTGCTGTTAATTTTCATCAATAAACACAGTGAAACTGGGAATTAGGTGCGTTAACTTGTAGTTATTTTTTAACTACAAAAAATTAATAATGCCTATGCTGCCCCCGCAACGGTAAGTGAGTCGTGATTTATTCATAAAATTTTTGCAAAAGCCACTGAGTATTAAAAGCTTGGGAAGGCGCAAAACTAAAGCTCACAAGCCCGGAGACCGGCCTTGCAACTTAAGCCTTAATGTTAAGGCGCGCTAGGAAATACCGCGGGGTGACGGTGTCAAGAGCTGCTACCCCCTTATTTTTGGGCGCAATTTTTGTCGGTTTTACCCTTCTTTATTCCCTAGTTTTTAAGAATCTGCATGCGGGGACGCATGTAATTTAGGGAAAGCATCATGTCTAAAAAAATTATCGCAAGCCTTATTGCGCTTGCATTCGCATCACCCAGTTATTCAGCAGAAAATATTGAGTTAGATGATGTGGTTGTGACTGCAACTCGTACGCCACAGTCATTGGAAAGTGTGATTGCAGATGTTAGCGTCATTGAAGAAGAACAAATACAGCGTAGCGGTCAAACAACTTTAGTTGAACTTTTGCAACAACAACCCGGCATTGAAATTGACAATAGCGGTGGTGCAGGAAAAATCTCTAGCATTTTTATGCGTGGCACCAACTCTAATCATGTAGTCGTTATGATAGATGGTATTCGCATACAATCAGCTACAGCGGGCACGTCAACTTTCGAGAACATACCACTCAATCAAATTGACCGCATTGAGATTCTCCGCGGGCCCGCTAGTAGCTTATATGGGCAAGACGCTATTGGTGGCGTGATTCAAATTTTCACAAAAAAAGGTGAAGGCACCACTAAATTTTATGCCAATGTTGGTTTTGGCACTTACGATACCAAAATTGCTGAGGGTGGCATTCGTGGCAAAATAAATGACACCAGTTTCGCTTTGAATCTATCTGCACAAGATATAAACGGATTTTCTGCATTGAACAGCAACGACCAAAAAGTGAATGATGATGATGCCTATCGCAACCTTTCAGTAAGTGCTAATTTAAATCAGCAACTTGTTGAAGGCCATGAAATCGGCCTGCAGTTTTTTAATAGTGATGGCACCACGCGTTATGATAACTTTTTTAATTTCACAAATTTTTCATCAAAAGTCAAACTGCAACAGCAAACTGCTTCACTCTATAGCAAAAATCAGTTGCTACCGTCTTGGAAATCTACCCTACGAGTGGGCTTTAGCAAAGATAAATTAAGGAACTTCGACGAATCATTTGCACCGGGCTTTTCAAGGTTTGATACCGAACAAACGCAAATGAATTGGCAAAATGATTTCACGTTGCCTGTTGGCACACTGACACTAATGTACGACAGGCTTGAAGATAAAGTTACTTCAACGGATGCATTTACAAAAAATGACCGTACCAACGAAGGCTATGTGGCAAGTTATTTAGCCAATATCGGCGCGCATAGCGTGCATGCTAGTGTTCGTGAAGACCACAACTCACAATTTGGTAGCAATCTGACTGGCGGTATAGGATATGGCTTCAATTTTAATGAGCATTGGAGAGCTGCCACGAGCTACGGCAGCGCTTTTAAAGCGCCTACGTTTAACGATTTATATTATCCATTTCAAGATTTTGGTATTTTCGGCTCATATGTTGGCAACCCTAGCTTAGAACCAGAAAAATCAGACAACATTGAAGCTAGCCTTCGCTTTCAAAATGCTGAAACTAGTGCGAGCGTCACCGTTTACCAAAACAAAATTCGTGATTTAATCGCCAGTAATGGATTGCTTGCTGGCACACAAATTAATGTGAATAAAGTAAAAGTTGAAGGTGTCACATTAGCATTTAGCCAGCTCTGGGGTAACTTCGAGTTTAGCGGAAGTGCTGACATTCAATCGCCACGAGACGAGGAAACTGACAATCTATTAGCGCGACGTGCTAATAGACATGGTAAGTTAGCACTGGCGTATCATTGGAATGATTGGCGTTTTGGTGCAGAATCAATAACCTCTTCAGCTAGATACAATGATCCGGCTAATGAGTATCGATTAGGTGGTTACAGCATTTTAAATTTAACTAGCCAATACAAAATTAATGCTGATTGGACTTTGCAAGCGAGGGCAAATAACATTTTTGATAAAAAATATGCTCTCTCTTCGACTATCTCGACATTTAATCCTGATGGCCCCGATTACAACACACCAGGATCAAATTTGTTTGTAAACTTACGTTGGGCACCAAAGTAGTTTAATTTGGCTGGTAACTTATTGAAAGCTGCCAGCCAGTAATATCGGCGGTATTTTGAATGTATAATCAAGCATCACTCAGTTGGAGAATTAAAATGAACATAAACGCCCTACACGCTTATAAAAAACCACTATTAATAGCCGTTGCGATTGCATTTGCCATGCTACTTACGCGCGGTAGTCACGTGCTTACACACGTATCTTTGCCTGACGCCAGCTTGGCTTTATTTTTACTCGGTGGTTTGTTGCTTAAGCGCTGGACCTGGTTTGCAGCGTTTTTTGGGTTAGCCACATTTATCGATTTTGGCGCTGCCGCACTTGACCCATTGCAAGGATTTTGCCTGACCAATGGTTATTGGGGCTTAATTCCTAGCTATGCGGCACTTTGGTTTGGTGGCCTATGGCTGGCAAAACAAAAAAATCCATTTTCCGCATTGCCTTTTGCGCTGGTGAGCTTAAGTGCAACATTTATTGCGTTTGTGGTTTCTACACAAACCTATTATTTGTTCTCTGGCCGCTTTCCCGCAGAAGGTTTAATTGAGTCAATGCAGCATGGCTGGAACTACCTACCCAATTGGATGATGGTCAATGCCGCCTATTTTGGTTTAGTGTTGTTGGTAGTGGCTCTAGTAAGAAGCATTAAACCTAACCAAACTGCTAAAGTTTAACCGCCCAATAGAAAAAAGCCGCTTTTTATAGCGGCTTTTTTCTCACCAAATATGAAAAATACGCATTCTTATAGCGAGCTAGAACAAGCAGCCATTTACAAGGTGATTGCAGAGCGGCGCGATATGCGGCATTTTTTACCTACGCCCATCGCGTCAGAGCTGTTGACCAAACTGTTGCAAGCCGCACACCACGCACCTAGCGTAGGGCTGATGCAACCGTGGCGTTTTATTCGTATCAGCGATTCAAACTTACGCAAACAAATTCACCAGCTGGTCGATGAAGAGCGTGCAAATACTGCGCAAGCTATTGGCGAGCTAGAAACCACCACCCGCATGGCCGAATTTTTAAAGCTTAAAGTAGAAGGTATTTTAGATTGCGGCGAGCTGCTCATTGCCACCCTGTGCGATAAACGCGAGCAGCATATTTTTGGTCGTCGTACGCTGCCTGAAATGGATATTGCCTCAGTCAGCTGCGCCATACAAAATATGTGGCTGGCCGCACGTGCTGAGGGTATTGGCATGGGCTGGGTGAGTATTTTTGACCCAGTTAAACTGGCTAATTTGCTTAACATGCCTGCTGGCACCAAACCAATTGCCATATTATGCTTGGGTTATGTCAACACGTTTTACAAAGAACCCATGTTAGTAGAAACAGGTTGGCGCGAAGCCAAGCCATTGAGCGAAATGCTCATGGAAAATCAATGGCAAAATACATGGCAAACTTCATAAACAATCTGCCAAAACGCATTATTTGTCTTACCACCGAAACCGTCGAGGTGCTGTATTTACTGGGTGAACAAGACCGCATCGTCGGCATTTCTGGTTACACCACGCGGCCTCCTGAGGCGCGCAAAGAAAAGCCCAAAGTGGCTGCATTTACCAGTGCAAAAATAAATAAAATCTTAGCGCTTAAGCCCGATTTAGTGCTGGGTTTCTCTAACTTGCAGGCCGATATTGCGGCAGAGCTAATTAAAGCAGGCATTGAGGTGCATTTATTTAACCAGCGCTCAATAGAAGATGTGTTGCGCATGATACTGACCATAGGTCGCTTAGTCGGTGCACAAGCTAAGGCGGAGGCATTAGTTTCTACTTATCAACATCAAATAAATGATGCTCTGCAGGCCGCATCCAGGCTGCCTTACAGGCCAACTGTTTATTTTGAGGAATGGGATGAACCCATGATGTGCAGCATTCGCTGGGCGGCAGAGCTGATAGAAATTGCAGGCGGCGAGGATTGTTTTCCTGAACTGACGCAGTTTCAAAGCGCGGGCGAGCGCATGGTAACAGCCGCACAAGTGTTGGCTAGGCAACCAGATATTATCATTGGCTCTTGGTGCGGCAAAAAATTTCAACCAACGCAAGTGGCAGCGCGAGAAGGTTGGGACGAAATGCCCGCCGTAAAAAATGGCTTTGTATTTGAAATAAAATCTGTCGATATTTTGCAGCCAGGGCCATCGCTATTTACGCATGGTTTGCCGCAATTGCAAACGATTATTCAACAATGGGCTGTTGCTCAAAGCTTAGCCAAAAGCCTGACACAAAGGTTACGTGCATGAGTATTCATTTAATTTTGGGCGGTGCACGCTCTGGTAAAAGCGCCTATGCAGAAAAGCTAGCATTTGAAAGCAACCTGCCAGTGACCTATATCGCCACTGCGCAAATTTACGATGATGAATTTAAGGCGCGCGTACAGCACCACAAAGACAGACGGCCAGAGCATTGGAAACTAGTAGAAGAACCACACTTCCTAAGTGCTGCCCTGCAAGCCAATACCCATAAGCCTTCCAGAACATCAGAAATCTCTCCAGACAAACCTGTTCAATTAGAACAATGTGTGATTGTTGACTGTTTGACACTATGGCTGGCACAATGTATTTGCCCAGAATGCGTGCCAGCAGAAGGTGTGGACTGGCCAGCGCAGCGTGAGGCTTTTTTGGCGGAGCTTGTAATATTTCAAGAATCATCTCAAGACAGAAACTTTCAAGGCCAACTTATTCTAGTCAGTAACGAAGTTGGTATGGGCATCGTGCCGTTGGGCGAAATTAACCGTCTATTTCAGGATGAACAAGGCAGGCTAAATCAGGCTGTTGCACAAATTGCAGATAAAGTGAGTTTTATTGCTGCTGGCCTGCCACTACAATTAAAAGGTTAAATTAGATGAAATTTGAATTAAAAGGCGAATATATTGCATTGTGCGATTTGTTAAAAACGGTGGGTATTGCGCAAAGCGGTGGTCAAGGCAAAGCGTTTGTGGCGGATGGCAACGTAACTGTGGATGGCGCGATTGAGTTGCGAAAAACCGCTAAAATACGCAAGGGCCAGGTTGTGGTGTGTTTTGGCGAAACGATAGAAGTGAGTTAACTGTTGTTCAAATTCAAATTCGCAATCAAAAATTCACACGGTTGATTTTTGGTATTTTTTCACTAAAATCTAATTCGGTTACGCTGGCGTAATCGATATTAAATCGAAATAGACCTTTCAGCTCCATATTCAGCACATGTGCCAACAGAGCGCGGATTAGGCCGCCGTGGGTCACAATTAAAATATGTTTACCAGTATTTTCTAACTTTAATTCTTCTAAAATATGGATTGCGCGCTGTTGCAGCTGGCTAAATGTTTCGCCATTGGGTGGTGCTAAGTTGGCGTAATCGTGCGCCCATGCGTCAAAAATATCGCGCGGAATATCATCCCAAGCACGCGTTTCCCAATCACCAAAATTAAGTTCCATTAATCGTGCGTCTTCAACAGACTCGCCCAAATCTAGCATCGCTGCCAACTTCAAGCAACGCTGCAAAGGGCTGGTATAAATTGCATCAAACTTGGCATGCGCTAGCTTGCGTTTTAAATGATTCGCTTCATCCAAAAAACTAGCACCCACATCAATATCACTTTGACCATAGCAAATGCCTGGTGAAATTTGTAACGAGGTATGACGAACGAGCGTGAGTTTCATGATGTTAATTTAATAGCGCTAAATTGTTCAAGCTGCAATCAATTGCAGCCAAGCGAGTGTCGCAAGGTAAAACATGATTTCAGTGAGTTGCTGAATTGCGCCTAAAGCATCACCCGTGTAACCATTTAGCTTGCGCTTAAGCAATGCACGCCACCACCACAAAGCAGCGGCAATAGTGCCCGCTAACAAGCATACATAACCCAAAGTAGCCTGCCAATTGCTAATAGTCAACTCAATGAAAAAGACTAACAGCACAATTGGCACTAAGCCAAAAAAGCTGGCTAGCCATAAATCGCAGTGTGAAATTTGGGTGGCTAATGGCTTGGCTTTACTGCTGTAATTAGCATTGGCCTTGACATAGGGCAGCGTTGCCATTAACCAAACGGCGCTTAGTCGACTAAGCGGGTGGGCACATAGTAAAGCCAACATCACCATATCGCCATGCATGGCGCTAAGTAACTCAAACTTTGTTAATAGTATAAAAAACAAGGCTACTGCGCCATAAGTGCCTAAGCGAGAATCTTGCATAATAGCAAGCGCCTGTTCACGATCCCAGCCACCACCCAGGCCATCCGCACTATCTGCCAGACCATCCTCGTGAAATGCTCCAGTCGCAAAAATTGTAACTGCCATACTCAAAAGTACGGCCACTACATGCGGGAAAATTAGTCCTAAAGCATAATAAGTAACTGTTGCCAATAGGCCAATCAATATGCCAATCAGTGGAAAATATTTGACTGAATGATTTAAATCAGACTCTTGAAAATCAGCAAAATTGGGTACGGGAAAACGCGTAAAAAATCCCAAAGCTAACAAAAAATATCGCCATTGTTTTTGCATGCTAGCTTTTCTCGCTGACGCCAGCACTGGCAAAGCTGGCCATATCATTTAAAAAATTGACTGATGCCTGAATAAGAGGATAGGCCAACACTGCGCCTGTGCCCTCTCCCAATCGTAGGCCTAAATCTAATAACGGTTTTGCCTCTAAGTAATCTAACAATTTTTGATGCGCACTTTCATTCGAGCAATGTGCGAAAACACAGTAATGCAAAATATTGGGCTGGATTTTGGCGGCTACCAATAAAGCAGAAGTTGCAATAAACCCATCGATTAACAGTACCGTTTTTTGCTCAGCCGCACTCAACATAGCGCCTACCATCATGGCAATTTCAAAACCCCCAAATGTAGCTAAGGCTTGCATAGGTGTTGACGATACAAGCATTCGTTGATTGATTGCTTGTTTCAATATTTCAGTTTTTTTGATAAGTCCTGCCTCGTCCAAGCCAGTGCCGCGCCCAACACAATCTTCAATTGGTAAGTCACATATTACGCTCATCAAACAGCTGGCTGATGATGTATTGGCAATACCCATTTCACCAAAACCAAGCACATTACAGCCTGCATCCGTTTCTATTTTTACAAGGCTTGCACCAATTGTAAGCGCCTGCTCACATTGCGCTTCTGACATTGCAGGTGCATACAAAAAATTCGCTGTGCCCATGCCAACTTTGGCAATGATTAAATCGGCATGCGGTGCAAATGCAAAATTCACCCCCGCATCTATAACACGCAACTGCATTTTATTTTGCCTAGCAAACACATTAATCGCCGCGCGCCCTGCTAAAAAATTAAGCACCATCTGGGCAGTTACCGCCTGCGGATAAGCACTGACGCCACTCGCAGCGATGCCATGATCGCCAGCAAATACAAGTACTGTAGGCTTGTTTAGTTGCGGCGTGAGTGTGTTTTGAATTAAACCAATTTGCAGCGCAATATCTTCTAAATTACCTAACGCGCCGAGTGGTTTAGTTTTTTGGTTTATCTTTTGCTTAAGTGCAAAGTTTATGGTGTCATCCGGTCGCGTAATTTCAAAAGTTTGCATGGCTAAAGTGTAAATTAAAAACCCGCAAAAGCGTTAAGCCTTGCGGGTTAGTTTTTAAAAAATAATTAAATAAAAAAACGTTATTATTTTGCTACTTCGGCAGCAGCTTCTTTAGCTGCTTGCACGGCATCTACCGCTTCTTCTTTCGCTTCGGCAGCAGCTTCTTTTGTAGCGGCTGCAGCATCAGATGCTGCGTCTGTCACGACCTCTTTGGTTTCTTCAGCCACAGCACCAGCCGCTTCTTTAGTGGCATCCACCGCTTCACCCACTTCTTCTTTCATATTGTCTACTGCGTCATCAGATTTGTTGCAACCAGCTAATAATGTTACTGCAAAAACACCTGCTAGTAGTGCGCGTAAAAATGTATTCATATTGGAACTCCTGTAGATTAAATAAACTAAATTAAAGAATTACTATGCTGTAAAGCTACTGGGGTGGAATGCGTAGCATTTGGCCAGGATAAATTTTATCTGGGTGGCTCAACATCGGTTTATTGGCCTCAAATATTCTCATATAAGCATTGGCATTGCCATAATACTCTTTAGCCACTTTAGAGAGCGTATCACCACGCACAACAGTATAAAAAACTGGCTCCGCCTCTGTAGAAATGACACCAAGCTGGTCTTGCACATGCTCCACCCCCGCTACGTTGCCACAGCATAATAAAATCTTCTCTTTGGTTTCTTGATCTGCCGCCATGCCTTGCACAATTACCGTAGCAGAGGCGCCGTCAAATCCAATCGCCAGGCCCTCGGCGGTTAAATTCATTTTCGCCACATAATTTGCAATTGCATTGGCAGCTGCGCGGTTTGCGGCATCTACATTCACTGGTGTTGGGTCTTTTTTAGCCACCACCTCGGCTGCTTTAGCCTCGCCAATACCAAACAACTTTTCGCCCGCCTCTTTAATAAATGAAAACATGCCCATTTTTCTCTCCTTGTTAATTTTATTAGTCAAATAGAAACTGTTTAGATTTGAACAAACCTTAGCGACGACCATACTACTGCTTCTTGTATAAATCTATCATAGAGCAATTAATTTAGTTTTGCTACCCTAGCCAATAATTTAATTGCTTGGCATGTGCCCAGAAATGTTTAAGTTTGCTATAATGCGCGACTTGCAAATATTTATAGATGTTTTGCACACTGGCCGGATAGCTCAGTCGGTAGAGCAGCGGATTGAAAATCCGCGTGTCGCAGGTTCGATTCCCGCTCCGGCCACCAGTTTTAAGTATTACCGAAATTAGCCTTACTTTAACGAGTTGGGCTTTTTTGTATCTTTTTCAGATGATTTTAGTTGCTATGTAATAGCAATTTATTTAATCTTCTACTTAGTGCGTCTCATTGTTTGCGTACTGTTTTGGCCAGATACGATTTTGTCGACTGGTTCCCAGATTGTCCTGTCTACTAGGCAAGTGGGGTTCCCTTAAATTTATTGGAGCTCACTATGCCGACAACCTTAAACAAACATCGTCTCAAAGCTTTTAACCTACAGCAAGGTCGCTGTATCTATTGTGAGTTGCCTATGTGGCTAGATAAGCCTGAGGCCTATGCTAAGAAGTTCAAACTCACCATCAATCAAGCAAAGCTGTTTCAGTGCACTGCTGAGCATCTAAAAGCTAAGCAAGATGGTGGAAGGGATACTGAAAGTAATATCGTAGCTGCATGCTATTACTGCAATCAAAGGCGGCATCAATGCAAGTCACCCAAAGACCCCTTATCCTACAAACACTATGTTGAAAATAGGATCAATAAAAGAAAATGGAATTTTGGTCTAGTATACAAAGCCAATTCAACCAGCTTGAACCCGTTCATAAAGATGGCTAATTAGTGTCTACAATTCCTGTGGCAGCTCAGTATTGATAATTTATTAATACTCATGTTCCTCTCGAATATTCATCCAGTCGGGTTCAATTTCACCATAATAGAGGTTTACAGACTGGCTAATAATTTCGATTGAATCAATTTCTAAATTGCTATCTACGTCAAAGGCAAAAGAAATAACAGCATCGATATAAATATCTTTGACCGTTTCTACTTCCGTTGAGCCCATAGGCATGTATTCTTTATCAATTCCGTCCCATTTTTGAAAACTAAAATGTGAAGTGATTTCAGCTTTTACACTGAAAGTTGTTTTTACAGTAATGTAATCCTCGGTAAACTCTACTGGCTCCAGATATATTGGAGCATCCACACCATTTTCTATGATATATGCTGAGTATGCCACTTCGTCGAATTCGTGGTCAAAGCTAAATTGTGAGTCCGCTTCGACATGAAACTCCACATCGTCATTTGAATTAAGTTCTGATAAAAGTTGTTCTACAATTTCTGAATATTGGCCTAAAGTTAACCGTTCTATAAATCTGTATGCACCCACTTGATTTTGTAAAAGCTTCAAAGCGGTGGTTAGCTCATTCATACAGACCAAACCAACAGAGGTTTTGCAGTATTCAGACCAGTCTTCATCTTTCGAAATAACCAATACTAATTTACGATTTTTTTGGGCCCAAGACTCAAGAGTGAGTAGTGCGGAAGCATCCGGAAACTCGTTCTTTTTGGTAGTGTTTTCAGCAAAAGGGGCCTCGCTATTAAAGTACATCTCAAACAACTTACTTATCGCAATATGATCCTCCGCCTTTTCTATAACTAATCCTGTTGCGTCAATGAAACTTTGAAGCTTATTGCCTACTACGACTTCAGGTGTTTCTTCTTTGTAAAGGATATTAGCTATCTGATCAAATTCGGCTTGGCTAACAGTCCAGTTCTTTTTGACTTCCTTAAATGCATTTTTAACATCTCTTTGAGAAGACTTGGCTAGCTCTATCATGGCCTTCTGTATTTCTTTATAAACAATATCCGGCATAAGAAATGGAAAGGCTTTTGCTTTAAATTGTTCTAAAGTTTTAAGATAGCCAGTGGTAAGTCCAAATTGATATTTATAAAAAATAGAGGTGTCGATTGATAATGCTCCAATTGTGCCATCAGCAATCGCGTCCAGTATTTCATCTTCAGTCATTAGCATAAACTTCCCTAACTTAAAGGTAACTGCTTTTTGTTAATTATTAGTTTTTCGCTGAAGCAATTGGATTCAGCATGCGTATTCTTTTTTTCTTTATACTGTTTTAATAATCCAAAAGATAGCTAATTTCCTACCCTTTTATGACTTGGTATACTAATTCAAAAAAAATTGCTTAAAGTAGTTGACAAATTTAACTAAATGCAAGAATATGGTTGACATTACAACATATATGCAGGGTTTGATATGAAAACATTGCCACCAAGTTTTTTTTCTGAACATCTAACAGATGATAGGTTAACCGTAATTGCCGAACATTTATTAGACATTCGGTATGAAACCATCGAAATGTTAAATACACCATTAGATGACAACTACGTAAAAGAAACCGCTGCTTATGGTCGGCAACGCAACATGCTTATTCAACTTGCACTAGGTCGTCAATATGACTGGTTAAGCCTTTTACATGCAGGCATGGATGTCACTTTTGCAATAGGCACCATACCTTGCAGGTTTTTCACAGACGACCCTTTGCATCCTAACAAAGATGGTTTTTTTAAGAAAAATTCCACTGATGATTTATTTGCAACAGATGACCAAAAGCCGGTTACTTGGAGATTTATTGTGTCCAAGTCGCATGGTGAGTCTGACTCAAAAGTATATTTTATTGGTTATAACATCTATAACGAAAAAATCTGCGAATGGGTTCATTCACAGGAAAATAGAACATTATATTCTGTAGATGAATTTATACCTGAGTCGGTTGAAATTCCATCAGCTCAAGTAGCGATACGTGACAAAGAAGTCGAAAAAAATGCAGCTGATAAGAATGATGGTATTAACCCTAATGAAGCAAAAAAGTGAGTGAGTTAAAGCAATGAGAAAAGGGAATAAAAGTGTCATTCATAGGTAGTCAATTAAGACTTGCCCGTATATTTAATGAATTATCGTTAGAGGATTTAGCAGGAAAAGTTGGTAAAACTAGGCAATACATTCATAAATTAGAAACAGGGCAGTCTGAACCTACTGATGAATTGTTAGCTAATTTAGCTAGCAGGCTATTTGTTTTGCCAAATTTCTTCGCAGTACCACCAAAAGCAATCATTTCTGAACAAGATTTTCATTTCCGCAAATTACTCACAACGCGAACATTGGTTAAACATACAGCAATGGCAAAAGCTGAAATTTTTGGCCGACTTGTTGCTGTACTTGAAGCCGAACTGAAATTCCCTTCAGTGAATATACCTACAATTAATGAAATAAATAGTGTTGATGATATTGAACGAGCTGCCGAACATTGTAGAGCGGTGTGGGGATTAGGTTTAGGTCCGATTTCTAATATGACAAGACTTGCAGAAAATATAGGCGCAATTGTTACTAGTTTTCAAAGTGTCAGTACAGAAGTTGATGCTCTCTCTATTGAATTACACCGGCCAGTTATTGTTAGAAATGAGGCAAAGAAAAGTGTATGTAGACAAAGGTTTGATATTGCACATGAAATTGGTCACTTCGTTTTACATGAAGGACAAGTGACTGGTGATCGGATTACCGAATCACAGGCAAATAGATTTGCAAGCGCGTTGCTGATACCTAAAGAAATGATGCTTAAGTTATTTCCGAAGTTAAAAAATAATAGACTTGATTGGCGAGGCTTAAGTGACTTTAAATTGCAGTGGAAAGTAAGTAAGGCTGCATTACTATATAGAGCGCACCAGCTAAATATAATTAATGACCAACAGTATAAATCTGGTGTGATTACCTTAAAACGCACAGGCGAGGCAATACAAGAAAAAGAAGATTACCGTATTGCTGCTGAAGAACCAGAGTTGTTGATAAATTCAGTTCGTTTACTACATGAAAGTTATCGTATCACAGCACAAAAATTAGCTGAGATGATTGATGTTGATAAGCAGTTCATTTCAGAATTTATACCTGAAATTATGACTAGTGAATTTGATATACCTTCAAATCTAATAGTGATGAGCGATTTTATAAAAGATTAATAAAAGTTTATTTGAAATATTATCGTAAAAAGTCTAGGTGCCAAAAGTTGTAGCTAAGTGCTTTCTTAGCTCAGGAAAAAGTAATTTAATTATTTCGTCATAGCCAGTAAAGCGCCTATAGATATTTTCGTTGTTATCGATTGAGCTTTTAACTTTTTTAGCATAAGTTGATATCCAAGAGTGATTCTTAGTTGTCATGGTAGGTTTGTAAGTTTTACATGCCCACAAATATAGTATTGCATTAGCGTGCTTACCAAAGTCTTTATAGCTAGTCCGCAATCCGGCTTCAATTACTTGATATACGGTAAAGTCTTTTGAATAACTAATGGGTCTATTGAGCTTTATAGATAATAGTACAGACAAAACACCGTGCCATCCGTTAAACTCATACTCTTTCAACGCCTTGAATTCCTCTCGCCAATACGAGCTATCTTTTAACCTATCGACTTTAGATAACAATGCGTTCTTTGTATCGTCATCGCAATCAGATTCGTAGTGGTCTATTGCAAGATCAATAAATTCATCAACACTTTGTTGCCATGTTTGCAGCTGTATGCGCTGTAATTCTTTTGATTGCAGTGCTAATAAAGCAGTTTTTTCTGCTTCATAATTGTAAAAATATGGTCGAAAAGTATCAGTTGGAAATGTTACATAACCAAGTGAAACAAAGCCTGATTCCCAGGTATCATAAATATTTTTATTGATTAATTTAGGTAGTTGCCTATATCCGCTAAAAGTTAATACGCCTTGGTCAGTGGTTTCTTTAAGTGCTTCATCGTCTAAAACAAAAACATTTCTTCTGTTAAAAAAGGCCTCGTCTGTTACGGCGGCGCGATTAAGCTCAAACTTCGAGAATACCCAAACAATGAAGATCTTTTCTCGTTTATAAAACTCGTCTCGTGCAATAACGTCAGATAAAAACGTATAAGATAACTGAACTTCAAATACTAGAGGCTTGCCTTTATAAAGACATTTGACATCAGGGCGACGCCATTCACCTTTCACAACTTCGCTAAAAGTTGTTTGCTCTTGGCTGATCTTAGAGACGTGGCTATCTTTGGATAACCAATGAGCTAAGAAATTTTTATACTCTTGATGCTTTGCGCCTTCTTGTTGCCCACGATAAATTAAAGCCTTAGTTTGTTCGGGAGTTAACTTGTTACCTTCGTACCATGGGCACTCTTCAGACTTGCCATCGTGAACAAACCAGCGATTAGCATTGCCTTCTTTACGTCTAGATAAAAACAGCGCTTGCCTACAAATTGCACATAAAAATCTTACCGTATTGCCACCGCGTTTTCGTTCAACACGCGCTGACATTGCTGAACGACGCATCCCTGAAAATTCTGCTTCATCAATTTGTAAAAGTGTTTCTGCTTGGATCATTTCACCAGACAAACAATCTATGGCGAGCTTAACGGTTTGCTGTGGATGGTAAGTCAAGTCAAATTACTCACTCTAAGTAATTTAGCAATGATAAAACTAATTTATATTAAGTGAGTATTAACTTTAGAGTTTTTTACAATTATTCAAAATCAAGGAGCGCCTATTGAAGCAAAAACATATCACTTACCGCAAATCCAATCCCACCAAAACCGGAAAACAAGTCTCAAAATCCCTTCTAAACACCTCAACTGGCTTAACTCACAAAGCATTTCGCGGCCTCGCTAAACACCAATCAGAAACTAACGAAACAAATAACCGCTACATCAACATTATGGAGGCACAACAAAGCATTAACTTTATCTTGGCAAATAATAAGTTAAGAAATCGACGTGTTCATAGGGGGAATCATGGTCACGAACGATTAGTTGAAACTGGGAAAGAAGATGGCTACATCAGGCTTGCATGGGGTTGGATTGTTGACTACTTGATATATGTACTAAGCTTGATATGGGGTGTGATTCAACCGATTGTGCTGATTTTGGTGATGCTGGTAATGCGCATTGTGTTGATGACAGTTTTCACGTTTCTTGGCTTTTACATACTTTACGAAATCATCACTGCATAGAGTTGCTAGTAATTGCTTTTTTCTAAGAATGTAGATGCCTTTACATTTAGCGCATCAGCCACCTTTAGCAAATTCACAATGGCGATATTATGCTCACCCCTCTCAATCCCACCCATGTAAGAACGGTCAATATTGGCTTTATCTGCTAACGCTTCTTGAGAAAGTCCCTGCACTAGTCTTTCGGCGCGAATAACAGCTCCCAGTGCAACTAGGGCTGGATGTCCTGCGAGTGATGGTGAAGGTTTTGCCACACCATAATCATGTAGCCTTGCTGTGTTTGATACCACGGGATAAGATACCAACAACTTACCCTTTAATCCCTTTAACCAAACGCTTTAGAACCCACATTAATCATGTAATGGAGATAATCTTGAATAAAAAAACTATTGCAATGTCCGTCATATTTGCCAGTGTATTAATTGCTGGCTGTCAAACCCCCGCCCCTACCCATGAACAAAAAATTAACGCGAACTATGGCTCAAAAGTATCTCAGGCAGTCATGCTCTCTTCCGTTAAAAAGTATATGTCACAGTATTTGATTGATCCAGCAAGTGCAACCTATCAATGTGACACCCCGCAAAAAGCATGGCTAGTTGGCGGTTCTGGTAGTGAAGGTAATGTGGAATATGGCCGAACCTATTATGGCTATTACTCAGTTTGTATTATCAATGCCAAAAATCGGCTTGGTGGTTATACAGGGCCCAAAGAGTCTCACTTTATGATTTTCCAAAACAACGGTAAGCCTGGATTAGCACACTTTGATGGCTTTCAAAGTGGTGGCCCAGTAGATGAATAACTAAACTTCAAACTAAAATTAAGGAAACTAACTATGTACCGCAAACTAATATTGGCAACACTAGGATTTATACTCACATGCAATCTAGCATTGGCCGAAACGACCACTTTTAAAGCTTTAGAAAACAATGTTTATGATGTTTACGAACTAACTAAAATGGGCTCCGACTATACAGCTTTTTCTAGTCATGCTACTGAGTTAGGACTAACACTTGGTCGTTACAAAAGAGAGTTGAATGGTAAAGAGCTTGATGTATACGAATCATTAATAGTTGAGGCAGCAGATCGCTACGTTAAAGCGCTTGATAGATGGAGAATAAGTTTAAGTCCAGGAGGTAGCGATCAAAGTAGCAAAGAACTAATATCTGAGATAAATGTAACGTTAAGAGATAACGATATTAAACAGGCTGCCAAGAAAATTACTGAAGCTGAAGCCATTAAAAAATCTCAAAAACGCTAAAATTTTCGGTAATTTAATATTGCGCAACTAATCTTAGTTTAATTAAACATTAACCCGCCCGCATGCCACTTAGCTGCGGGCTTTTTTACGTCTATGCAAAGGAGAATTATGATAACAATTCACAACTTCAACGAAGCTTTAAAGCAACATCAATCTGGCGTTATCCCCTATCGCCTACTACAAGACCAAGCCGCAGTCATGCTAGGCATTTGTAGCAACCCACATCCAACAGTTGCAAATGCTTTGGACATCACCGGTGACAACATTCAATGGTTACTTCAACAAGATGAAGCTGCTATCGATTATGCAGACTTTCTAGGTGGCAATGTTTATGTGTGTGAAGTAGAAGCCGACCTACTGCAAATTCATGGCTGTGATTTCGAATGGGCTGAAACGCATGGTGGCATTTGGCCTAACGTCACCGATATGGCGATGTCATGGGATAACTGCTGCTGCTTAGCAGAATCAATAGGCGAACCGCAATGGGTCGTATTTTTGCTGTGCTGGAACAATGCAGGCGGTCCAGTCTATTACGTGCCTAAACATCTATGGCAAGCAGCTAGAGTTACAGAACATATCGCGGCAACAGAAAGCGCATGGAAATCTTAGTGCGGGTTTTTAGCCATCTTATATGAAGGACATTTTCAAACATCAACTCTATGGAGTATCTATATGAAAGAAGTTACTAAGCACGACAATATTCGCTTTATCAAAATCAATAGTTGCAAATCTTTATCTGGCAAAAGTAGTTTGGAATATCAACTTGGCTGTCACGGTGATTCAGATGTTTATATCCGTGTTGTTAAAAATTCAGGTGGCGGCTGGTTCTCTAAAGAGTGGATTGCTATACAGAAAATCATCACTGTGCTGGAGTCGAGTAAATTTCCTCTCACTTCGTACACCTTGCAGACTTTCTTTGCAGGCAAATCCGTTAATACGGCAGCTTTTATCTTTGCAGCATTAAAAGAAGAAGGTTTAGTTGCTAACAATCCTGACAACCCGAGATGCTATCTGTTGCAGTCAGTTGATAGTTTCATGCAACCAATCAAAGTATTAATCAGTTCAGGTGTTGCCTTGCAAGATACATCAGTCAAAGCGACAAAAACAATAGCAGTAAACATCGACGACATCATTCCGGTGTTGGCATCTTCCACAAAACCAGCATCAGGCAAAACTAAAGGGCAACCAGATAAAGCCTAGTTTTTGTTTCCTTGTACTTCCAGTCCGCTTCTCTAAATCTTTCACCCTCTGCAATACCAAGCCCTGTAAGGCTTCCGAAGCAGCACCGTTTTTAACGTAAGCGCCAATTTCCCCACCAATTTACACTGACGTGAAAAATTATTACATTAAAGCTTGAACTGAAATAATATAATAAAATTAGAGGTAAGCTTTTCGTCCCGCAACCGTTCAGTAGAGTCGGAGAATGCCGTGTAAAGCTTATGCCTCACTTGTGGAGTTTGCTCATGAAGACCAAATCTACGTTTCCACCTCACTTAGCCGAGATTCATGCTCTGGCCATCGAAACTTTCGGTTCAAAATCAAAAGCTGATAAATGGTTCAATAAGTATCATCCAGTTTTAGGCAATACTCCCTTTGCTACAGCTGAATCAGCCTCAGGACTTATTGAAGTCGAGAAAATACTCAATGCTATTAGTTATGGCGGTGTTGTTTAGTTAACTATCTGGATGCACGCTAATTACAAACCTCAGTTTCACGATCCTTTATGATTTATTTCATATAAGTTTATGGTGTAACTAGCAGCTTATAAGGGTGTTTGATTGCGAGTTGGAGTATGTGGATCAATCTATTTGATAAATGTAGCTGTGAAGATGCTACTTTTGAGTCAGCCTACACTAGAATAGATAAGACTTAACATCTGACAAATTTAATACAGCTAATTGATACTCTGGGGGCAACTCTTTATCGCAATCAATAGCTGCCCTAATATCTTGGATAACATATTGCAAAAGACAGCTTCTTATCAATAATTTTCTTGAAGTTGAGCCGCTAAAGAATTCATATTTAATAACAGCAGCTTGATCACTATTTAGTTTTGGATGTGCCCTAATTATTAATTCGACCTTATTATTCCAATCTACATCACTAACAATAGTATTTTTTGAAACAGTTTCGATAATGGATGCATTTTTGATTCTGCCAATAACAAAGTCTCTGTACTCTATTTTCTCTCCACACCAAGCTCTAACATGCCATCTGCGACCAGCACGAACAATTGTATGTGGGTAAATTATGCGATTCATGCCATTAGGGTTTGTCATGGAAAGGTAGTTAATTTTTAGGCCACACTGTTTCCTTATTGCTGAGGATATGTGAGATATGATTTCAGCTGTAGGTGTTGTCAAGTCGTAGCGCGCATCAACAATTAACTCGTCTGAGCTGTCAAAAAATTTTGCTATCGAAATATATTCTTCAATACTACCAGTAGAGTGCTTGGGAATTATATTTGGCTGCGCCTTATATGGGGATCGTAAGGTGTTGCTATCAATGTGATCTGGATTGTAAGCAATATACTCACTCAGAACTCTACTGGCTTGCACCTTTTGAATTCCGAGTATTTCTCTTACTCGCTCGTTCGAGATTTCGCCTTCCCACAGAAGTAAGGATTCAATAATCGCAAATCTAGATTCTCTTGAATTTTCTGTATTTGCCATATCTATTGACTTTGTTATCAACTATGATAAATTATAATATATGATAACATTTGTGGCGATAAAAGACCAGCTATTTTGGTTGTGAATCAAAAAATGAGTACAAATCAAATACCCGATAACATAAGACTAATTGCTTCGGTTTCACGCCTGATAGATTTACATCAGAGCAGGCGAGGCAGTGGCGTCTATGTTCCTGTAATTCCAGATAATGCTGGGTACTTATTGTCAATTGCATTAATGGTAATGGAGTGTTTGCATGCCATAGAACTAGAGCGTGGGCTTGGCATGACCCCTATTGGTAATGTCTATGCTAATGTCAGAGAGCGATTACAGCTTGCTACAAATGAAGAGATTCAATATTGCATTGACACCTTAAGTACTGGTCGTGAAATTCAATACTCGATCCAAAATGAGACTGGTGACTTTGATGTGGCTAGAACATGGGATAGCACTCCTTTATTGAATGTAGCAGAGGGGTTTCAACAAGTTCAGCTATCAGAAAACGGTCGCCTCTTGCTTCGTGTTTCATCTTTGAAAGACAGTTGGCTTTATAGCGATCTGGATGCAGAAAAGCTTGTAAAAGCGATTGAGCGTGGCCAGTTCAAAGATATACCTAAGTTCTGCCGCGAAATGACGCTAGATTTGGCAACAAAAAACAAAAAAATATCAGTATTGCTTGAGCACCCGTCTGTATCAGATTTACGTGAAATGCTGATCGCAGAAGGTCAGAATATCTCACAATCACTATTATCTGCCATTGAGACTATCAAAAAAGCAATTACTCTTATTTATGACGAAAGAACAAAATTAGCATTTAACTCACTTTCTGAAAAAGATAAACCCCCGTTTGAGCTTAGTAATTTACGCTCTGACCTTCATTACGTTCAATCAAATGTTGAGTCGGTATCTCGTAATTTTTTGAAGTTTCTAAGCAAGGGTCAGGACGTTAGAACTCAGGGAGCTGAGCGTATTAAATTCCTTGAAATCTCTGACTATCTCGTACTTGAGCCACCTACGAGTCTTGATGAAATACAGGATGCAATTCTATCAAATATGCTTCCCTTTAAATCCGAAATAGGCTTTTTCGAGCCCTCCATGCTTATTGGTGAAGTTAGCTTCAGACTCGAATCCCCACTGGTAGATATATCGACTGAATTCACAATAGACCCTATAGAGAAATCTAAAAAATCTACATTCACGAGCTTTTTAGAAAAGAACAGAGCCATTCTATTAACAAGGCTCAAAGAAGGCCCAATGTTATTCAGTGAAGTTTTGCAACTCTCAGACTTGGCGCTTGATGAAAATGAATCTGCTGTAGATTTCTTTGGTGTATATGCGACACCTAGTTTACTAGACGCTGATAATGATAATGATAATGAAAACATCGCCGTAGGGATTAACAACGAAACAACCGTAATTGTTCATGGAGAGTCTGTGTTGATTTGCTCTGACCCTATTATGTTTATTGAGGATAAAAATGACACCAAATGAAATGGGGCAAGTATTTGCGATGCTCTTAAAGCACCGCGAGATACTAGGAAATCCGATGGACAGGCCACTTAGAGAGAACGAGCTTGAAATGGCAAGAGTTTTAGCTGGTTGCAACAATCAAGACCTAGACGACTTTGAAGAGTTTCTTAATGTGCAGGGGTTGTCACTGTATATCAGAGATGCTTTTGAAATTGGCTTGCCTCCGAAACAAGGTAGGCCAAACTTAATATACGTTCTCGTGCGTAAACGGAATGAGGATATTTCTTCATATATTTCTAAGAGCTGGTTTCTCGAGCAAATGAAAGATGGCAGAAGTGGTGCGACCAAGACTGAGCGGGCAATCTGGACAGCACGATTGTGGCTAACGCTACAGTGGTTTTTCTATCAGCGTATCGATCGCTTGCCATATGATATTGGATCTTACAGAGATGCGCTTGTTACGGAAAAACTCCTCATTGATGAAGTCAATAAGGGGATTGAGCGGCTCGGGAATAAAGGTAGACCAGAAGGTGAGAAAGGCTACGTTTGGGATGTGATATGGGAAAGTAAAAGCAATATTGAAGGTTATGTGTCACGGTTTCTGAGAGTCATGCAAATAGGAGGAATGATAGAAAATGCGGGAACTCCTTTAGAGTTTAGGCAAACACTCGTTGCCGCTGTGGATATGTCAATCATTGCTGAGCATGAACTGACTTACTTAATGCCACCCTCATCTGAATTCAACATTGACATTAAAACTACTGAGTTACTTTTAGGTGAAGCATCCAGCATGAAAGATGAGGTATAGAAATGCCAATAATCCAACGCATTGAAGTCTCAAACATTCTCAACTTACGAAGAGAGGATCCATGGAAACCTAGCTGGCCGTATGAGATCTTTGAGCTTCATGGGATGAACTCTGCCATTAATATTCCTAATGGGTGTGGTAAGAGCACAATCATGAAGACTATTCTAGCAATGCTAGTAGGTCAAAGAAGCATGCTGAAAGAATTGCGGACAACACACTATGCCCCTCGATCAACAGGCTTATATTCCCACGCTCGTATTCAGGTGAAGATCAACATGGAAGGGCCTGTAAATGACCTAGTTTCAAGAGGTGGAGGAGATTTGCCAGGTGAACCAATGGTATTTGGTTTATATGGCAACGCCGGCGAAAACGAAGATGTGCATTTGTATAGCTATAAGGGGACCTTTGAAGATTGCCCGATAGGTCGCTATCAGGGTAACAGTAAAGTTTTAGTTCGAGACGATGTTTTTCTGAAACAGCTTTCAGTGTGTACACGCCTTTTCCCAAGCCCTAGCAATAAGAGTGAGGGAACAATTGGTGAATGGAGGCGTTATATCTCGGACATATTTGATATGCCTAGCTTGATTCAGCAGTTGAATTATCAAGCAGCAAATGGTGGGGAAGGTGGTGCATCCTATTTTGAGGTAACTGACGAAAGAGGGGCAAACTTCCTGACTAAGAATTATTCTGCCAAGGTTTTTTACAAAGTTCTGGCCCCAGAGTTGCTTGTGAATGTCATGGGTGATCAAGGGGAGACAGACGAAGTGGCCATCGAGCACACCATCCTGAATAAGGTAAGCCAACTACTGTCTGTGAAAAGAAAATCAGACGCTATTAAACACACCCTTCAAAAAACTGAAAACACGCTTATTAAATTGGGAGAATCACTTGAATATGGACAAAAGTTAAGTGATGCGAAAAGCAAGTATACTGGACTTGCCTCGGATTATGTGACTGAGATGGCAGCAATTAAATCTGTCGTTGAACAAAATCCAATACCTGGTATACCCAAACTACCTCCGGAAACAATCAGCCCACTCGCTAAAATGATGGTTCTACAAAATGGCGAATGGTTTATCCCTGATAGTGTGATGGCTGAGTTCACCAATGAACCTGTGAGTGCAGTAAATAGGCGAGCGATTGATAGAAAAAGAATTGAACTTATACAATTACAAAAATCGCAACTCATTGATTTCACATGTCATAGTTATTTTTCAGAGAAAAAGAGAGGCCCATCTGGACAACTCTATAATCGCGAATCTGCAATCGCAGTTCTTGAAATTACAACAAACTTCACAAATGAATGGAGTCAAAGCAAAGCGATTGATGTCGTGCATGAATGTTTTGATTGGCTAGAGAATTATGGGGACACCAACCCTGCTCGTATTCTTTTAAGTAAAAAAGAGCAAGAGTTGAAGGAAAAAGTCGCAACACAGTCCGATTTATCATCAAAAGTTCAGTCTCACAGCCAAGAAAAGATTGAGCTGCTTGGTAAACAACAAAAAATCAGCCAGGCTCAAGCTGAGTATCGAAAAATCCAGGACAGCAATCATTTTACTACAAACGAATTAGAAAATTTGATTGAAACCGGCCAAGCAGTAAATTTGCAATGTGAGGCTGCGCATCATGAGTTAACTACTCATCGTACAAAGGTTGCATCTTTAAAGCGTGATTACGAAGGGTACAACAAGTTTATCGGGCAGTATGGTAAGGACACTCAGCCAAAACAAGTCGCATCAGCTCTAAGAGCACAGGTGAGTAAATCTCAATCTGATAAAGAACACAACGCTGATTCAATCGAGCAAGAGAGAAAAAAACGACCCGATATAGAGAATGCATCAAAGCAAGCAAACTCAGACTACATCAAATCAAAGTCTGACCATGAGGAGTACATAAAATTAAAGCCCTTGGTAGTTTTGTTTGATCAGATATTTGGTGATGTATCACCAGATGGCCTTGAGCAACAGGTGGTTGCGGATATAAGAAGCGCAAGAAAAGATAAATTGGACAAAAGCTCTGAATTGTCAGAGCTCAAGCCGATGATGGAACATTTAAAGTCATTCAGGCAAAACCATCCTGATACTGATCCTGCTAAGTGGCTGGAGAACCGTTTGACGCGCTGGAATGAGATTGAACGGGAAATCAACACACAACGGCAGGCATTACTCGATAAAAAAGCAAAAAGAGAGTCGTTAAACAAAGATTTTGTTGCTCCAAGTAAGGTGGCACGTGAGGCTATGTTCATTGCCGGCAATAACGCGGAACCAGTCCATGCAGCCATTAGCAGAATGGATCTCAACTTAGCACAGAAGACTAAAGCTTTAACTTTGTTTTCATCTCTCTTACATAGTCCTGTATTTGAAACAGTTGAGGCTGCAGCAAAAGTGGCCAAGATATTTTTTGAAAAAGATATTGAGTCGCCAGTTTTTGTTTTTGATGAGCTGAGAGACTTCTTTACCTCAGATTTAATCAAAGTGCATGATCTTGTTGCTAACACATGGTTGGTGGGGGTTAGAACTAGACCTGTAGATTGTTTGCTGAACCCAAGCCTTGTAGAGCAGGAAAAGGCATTACTCGATCAAGACATTGCTGATTTAGAAAAAACCATCGCGTTAAAAGAACAGGAAAAGAAACAGTACAACCCTAATGCCGGGGAAGCAACGGTTGCCCAGTTTGCCGTTGATGCAATTAAAAGAGATGTCGAAACTAAGTTTAATGTTTCTATGGCATCATTAAGTGAAATAGAAATCAAACTGATAGACTTGGAAAAACGTGCATCTAGCCAGGCGTTGGAAGCCATTAGGGCTAAAATCTCCCACCTTGCGAAATTTGCAAATTTAGATGAAGAATGCCTGCTAGAAAAAGTTAACCTCCTATCAGAAAGATCATCACAGCTTTTAGCCATGTTGAATGAGTTAGATAACAGGGTTGAAGCCTTAGAGGGCAAGCAACGCGAACTAGATGCCATCTGGTCTGGTGCAGTTGATAAATCTAGAGCAATCGATAGGCTAGAAGAAATACAATCCTTTATAGATGAAGCTACTAATCTTGAGCTAATGAATAATGCTGAGCAGATTGAGAAAAAACTCAGCGAAAAACAATTGGTACTTGATAAGAAGTCTCGATTTGAATTTGATTTGGCTGCTCAGGCGCTCACAGGAAGCGAACAATCCAAAACTATTGAAGACAGACTTACGCATTTATCAGGTGAAATTCAGCATATTCAAGACAAACTCCTGCCATCAACAAATCAAGCTATTGAAGACCTGCGGAAAGTTAATGACGATCTGCTAAAAAATACTTACGCAATTGATGGCTTCATAAGAGGTTTAATCGTTAAGTATAAAGAATTTATGCGCGAACTAAATAGTGACGGATTTGTGCACGAGGTGTCATCAACAATATTGCCTCACCCTCTTTCCGATTCCGGCGCGGAATTGCTTGAGATTACAGATATTGAAGAACAATTAAAGCAATTACTTGTTATGGCTTCTGATGAATATGAAATGGATAATCAATCTCTTAGACAAGAGATGAAAGATGCCAAAACAAATTATGATTCGGCAAGCAAACTCTACTCTCTTTATATTGATTCCATCTTAGGTGGGAAGGATTTGGACCTTCCTGAACATGCCAAAATAAGTTTACGTGAATCGAAGGATGAGCCATCTAAACTGCGGCGCGTTTATGAAGTTACAAGTATCAATTTTGAAAAAAATAAGGCAGCAAACGAGCAAGCCCAACAGCATATTCAATCAGAATGGGATGGCATAGGTGAGTGGCTTGCGACCTTTACTAGGCAGATTGAAGATAACCTCAAGGCATTGAAATCAGCATTTTCGCCGGTAAGAGCGGGTGACACTCACAAGATACTAAAGGCGGGATTTGATATTGAGGCAACGCTCGCAAGCATTGATGATATTGAAAATACGTTGAATGAGGTTGTTGAGCTGATAAGACAGCATGAGTCCGTTGAGCATTCAATACAAGAGAATTTTAAAAGTGAGACAAAAGCAGAGAAGAAGCGCAGGAAGGATAGCTTATTAACCAAAGTTCGCGATACTTTTTATCAAAAAATCATTCTCAATCCTAGTATTAAAATGTGCATGCCATCTATTAGCCACAAGCCAATCGAACTTCAAAAGAAAATGGTTAGTACTGGTCAAGGCGTAGCAATGACACTTCTCTGGCTAGTCAAGATGTCTGCTTATATCACTGATAGAGAAATCCTTAGTTATGGTACGGAGCGGGCAAAATTGAGAAGAGCTCGTGCAACAAAAACTCAATTCACCATCATTGATGGCGCATTTTCCAGTTTGTCCGATGAAGACTTGATTAAAGATGCGCTTGAAGGTGTTTCTGACAAATACGGCGCATTCCAACTGATCATTACAGTTCATGACAGGGATTATAAAAACAACTATACCTACTTCCCTACGCTAATCGAAGCAAGGTCCATAGATGGTCGTTTAATGTATGTTGTAAATAAAGACGAGATTGCTAGCAATGCTTACAAGGGCAGCACTCAGGAGTTGGGTACTATGGCGACACTAAATATTACAAAGATGCCAAAAGAGATGTATCAAGGAGTCGCTAATTGAGTTTTGACGAATTGGTGGAAGTAGTTAAGAGGTCGGTGATTACTGAGATGGAGGGTAAAAATTACCTTCAAGCTGCTGCATTAGTTAACAGAATTTCCATTCAAACGGGTATTGACAGGTTATCAATACAGCAGGCACTTGCCCGTTTAATGAAGACAAGATGGCTCACTGGTGTTTCAGCGAATGGCTCTCCATTAGGACAAATTAAGATTATCGGAGATATCCCACAAAAAGAAATCGATCCTGTATGCGAAGCATGGCAATCCGCACTAACATCAGAAGGCTTTAATGCTGAAAATATTGCTACATTAACCCCATGCTATAAAAAGCTTGATGGTCTTTCTAACACGGATTTGAGAAATCTTGCGAACGGCCTTAGAACTTTAAAAGACAACCAGTTAAAGCATATTGGTCAGCCTCTGTATCTAGTCAGTGCACAGTATCTATTGGGGTCATCAAAGATACTAAGTGAATTACCTGCAAAAAGTCTGACCAACTTCGGAGTTAATTTAAGCAACTTTACTAAACAACTGTTGTACGTAGTCGTAGGTGGTTCATCCACCCCTCAAAACGTAGTGCTAATTGAAAACCCAAGTTCATTTGAGCTTGCCATTAAAACAAAAGCAGCAGCATACTGTGCATTTATATCCACATTCGGCTTTGGATTGAGTAATGGTAACAGTGAGCATGGTAATCAGTTGGCAAGCATTGTTGAATCTGGATTTTCGCAAGCGATAACACTTACTAGAGAGGATTGCGCACCTATCTCTGCCAAAGTGTTGTTATCCCATCAAAATATTACTTTTTGGGGCGACTTAGACACAGCAGGAATACAAATTTACCTTAGATTAAAAGCCAGAATACCTAACTTAAAGTTAAGTGCCCTCTATAGGCCAATGATAGATGCTTTAGGGAGTGCTTATTACTCACACCCTTATATCGCATTAACAAAGAAAAATGGTCAGAGTGGTTTACTAAACTCCTATAAATCTACTGAACCTGAGATAAATAAATTGCTGGATTTAGTATCTACACGAGGTATAGATCAAGAATTCGTGGGTCCGGATTTGATCGAAGAGTTTGCAGGTGGTGTTTTGTAACTAAATTTGAGTCAGTAAAATCTGATTTTAATGATGTATATAAATTGATATAATCAATTCGTCATAAACTTTACGTCCCGCAACCGGTCTTCAGAGTCGGCAAATGCCGTGTAGAGTTTGTGGCCTTTTCTTTTTGAGGTTTAGATCATAAGCAAATTGAAAAATGAGTTGCCAAAAATAGATTCGCAGTTTCATGGCTCTTCGCACATCACAAAACCGGGCGACAATATATATCTTGATCTGGGTTTCCCACCTGAAGAAGCTGCTAAGCTTCACGAAGAATCACAGTTCAGAATAGCAGCTAAGTTCGCTATGAGACAATCAAGAAAATTAGATCAATCAAGCAAATAGAACTCACTGCTTTTGCATGAAGTGAGTATTTGATTTGAACCATTATTAATGCCGCAGATATGTTCCCGTGGTTTGTAAAAGGCAAACCGCCAGGACAGTTTAAGCTGCAATTTTCAGACTGTCAGTCTCTTCAAACTGCACATTCCACGGTAACAGTGATTCAACATCTTTAGAGTTTTTCATATATGGCAACCGCTCAAAAACATGGCGCAAATATTTATATGGCTCTAAACCATTGGCTACTGCAGTTTGCACCAAACTGTACATTACAGCATTAGCTTCTGCACCATCAGTACTATCAGCAAATAGCCAGTTTTTCCGACCGATTACAAATGCCTTAATCTCTCGTTCGGCAATATTATTATCGATAGCTAATCTGCCGTCATCCACATATCTTGATACGTAACTCCATTGGCTTCGTGCATAGCCTATCGCCTTGCCAAGTAAGCTTTTGGGTGTCACATCAAGATGCAATTTATCAAGCCATAATTTTAATTCAGACAAAATAGGTAAGCTTTCAGCCTGCCTTACATGATATTTATGTTTTGGAGGGTGGTCACTGAGTTTTCGCTCAATTGTGTATAACTTACCAATCATTTTCATTGCTTGATGTGCATAAGAGTTTTCTGTTCCATCGGGCAATATTTTGATCGCTTCGTCAAATTTTCGCCTTACATGAGCCATACAACCAACCCTTGTAACTCCAGCTATATTGTTATATCCAGAGTAGCCATCCGTTGATAAATAACCTCTAAATCTATCGTTATCATCTCCAGTTAAAAATTTCACAGGATGACTGCCAGACCTTGTAGCTTGATATTCAAATATCACTACAGGCTTATTTGCCTTAGCAGCACTGCAATACAACCATGCGTATGAATTTGATTGAGG
>JAGVMP010000019.1 GCA_020053735.1 Pseudomonadota bacterium | reverse complement strand
TTGGACTATACTGTCCTCTTTTAAAAAGTGTCCGTCAAATCAGGGTTAGCTCAATACTGTCCTCTTTTAAAAAGTGTCCGTCAAATCAGGGTTAGCTCAGTCTGACCCTATTTATTAATACAATTCACCGTTATTTATTCTAGCTTGGTGACGTTCATGTTCTGTTAGATTTTTTATTTTTGTCTCTAAGTACACTTCGTAATTGGAATAAGTTATAAGTGCATATACTCCACAAAGCTGCCAAAATGCTGCGAAGCAAGTTACCAAAATTTCAAACCAAGCTAGCTCGCTAAAATCGGGATAAAAGCTAGCGTGATTACTTTTTATCCAGCTAATCGATATTAAAATCATTAGGCTCGGTGACAATGCGATAACTACACTACCTATTTTAAAGAATAGATTCTCTTTATTTAGCATATTAATTAACCTGTTAAAAAGTCGATACTAGTTTACCTATATCATCAGCTGATAGCCAACGCCATTCGCCCACTTTTAAATCATCAGGTAATTTTAAACCGCCAATTTGAATACGCTTTAAACCTTCCACACGGTTGCTGATGGCGGCGACCATGCGCTTTACTTGGTGGTATTTTCCTTCGGCTAAGGTCATGTGGATGACGCGCTCGCTGATTTGTATTACAGCTAATGCGGCGATTGTTTCGGGTTCATCAAGCAATTGAACACCACCAAGCAGCGCATGGATATTAGCTTCTGAGACAGGGTGTTTGCAAGTGACTTCGTAAATTTTTGGCACTTTGTGTTTGGGCGAGCTCATTTTGTGAATAAACTGACCATCATCCGAAATCAAAATCAGCCCAGTCGTGTCTTCATCTAACCTGCCGATACATTGTACGTCGCGCTCAACCAGCGGGTGCGGTAGCAAGCTATAAATAGTCGGGTGATGTTGGGTTTTGTGCGAGCATTCGTAATTGGCGGGTTTGTGCATCATTAAATAGGATTTCTCTTTGTAATCCCAAGCCTCGCCTTTAACTGTGTAACTTAAATTTTCCAGCGAAAATTCTGCGTCTGGGTCATCGCACATTTCCCCATTGACGGTGATTTCTTCATTAAAAATCATGATGCGGCATTGCTTGCGAGTGCCGAAACCTTGTTTGCTCAGAATGCGTTCTAAATCGAGTGTTTTAGCCATCTGCGTATTATAAAGCAAATAAAAATCTACTTAGGCAAGGTTTAATCAATCGAAAATTTATGCCTAATATTGCAAGTGAACAAGTGGCTTACCACGTAGATTAGATAAGGTGCTTGCGTTAGAATGCAGGTATGAGCACAGACCAATCTTTTAAGCATATTATTTCGCGCGATAACCCCATTTTTAAACAGCTTAAAAAGCTGGCGGATAATGCGCGTGAGCGCCGCGCGCAAGGCAAAACACTACTGGATGGCGTGCATCTAATTGAGGATTATTGCACCACCTTTGGCGAGCCTGATTTAGTGATTATCCCCGAAGGTAAAAGCTCGCTAGAGGCAACTAATCTGATGCAAAACCTGGCGGACGTGAACACCATCATGCTGCCAACGCTGATGTTTGCAGAATTAACGCCAGTAGCCAGCAGCACTGGTATTTTGGCATTAGTTAAAACGCCAGGTGTTCAGCCGCCAGAAAAAATAGAGTTCGCGCTGATGCTAGAGGATATTCAAGACCCAGGTAACTTGGGCAGTATGTTAAGAACGGCTTTAGGCGCGGGCGTGCAGGCAATATATTTAAGCAAGGGTTGCACCGATGCCTGGTCGCCCAAGGCATTGCGTGGTGGGCAGGGGGCGCAGTTTTATGTGCCGATTATTGAAGGTGCAGATTTGCTAGCGTTAATACAAAATTTTGCTGGCAATACCTATGCAACTACCATGAACGGCAAATCGCTGTACACTCTAGATTTAAGCAAACCAACAGCATTTATTATTGGTAACGAGGGTGCAGGTTTAAGTGACAAAATCATCAGTGCCGCTAGCCAGCAAGTGAGCATTCCCATGCATGAAAATTTAGAATCGTTGAACGCAGGTGCAGCAACGGCTGTGTGTTTATTTGAACGCATGCGGCAAATGACAGTCCTAAATTAACATTAAAGGATAACGATGGCCCAATTAAAAAATACACGAGAAAATACAATGCCTCTGTACCAGTGCTTGGCATCACCGCAGAATATAGCAGCTAAAGCTGCTTATTCATACGCGAAAGTCAATACACGTAAGGCTTGCAGCCATGCCAAAATGAAGCTCATGCATCATATGCTGGGTTTTACTGTCGTTGAGATGATGGTGGTAGTAGCAATATTAGCTATCTTAGCGATGATTGCGATTCCATCTGGCATCGAGCGAATTATCAGAGAGGAAGTGGCGGCAGCCATTCCCTTAGCTGAAGCAGCAAAAGAACCAGCTGCCGCGCAGTGGAAAGCCACTAAAACTTTGCCAGCAGATAACAAGGAAGCAGGCTTGCCCGCAGCAGATAAAGTGGTGAGTAATTTAATTAGTGCGTTAGTTGTAGACCAAGGCGTGATTCATATGACGTTTGGCAACAAAGCCCGCAGTATATTGCAAGGCAAGGTTTTATCCTTTCGCCCAGCAGTCATTGAAGAATCTCAGGCAGTGCCTGTGGCATGGGTGTGTGGTAATGCACCAGCTCCAGCTAAAATGGTTTTAATGGGGGCTAACAAAACCAATATTGACCCTAAATTCTTGCCTTTTGCTTGTAAGTAAGCTAATACATTTTTAAATAGAATCGCTAGTGTTTCGCTACGCTAGGCTTTATTGCATCGCTGGAAGCCAATATCTGCGCGGCATCCACAGCATCAAAACTATAGTGCTTATTACAGAAATCGCAATTTACTTCAATTAAACCTTGCTCGGCCAAAATACTATTTACCTCATCCGCGCCCAACATGCGCAACATATTGCCTACTTTGGCCTTGCTGCAACTGCATCTAAATTGTGTCGGTTTTGCTTCAAATAGTCGTACATCTTCTTCAGAAAACAAACGTGTGAGTAAGGTTTCTGGGGCTAGATTTTGTAGCTCATCATCTGTAACAGTGTCTGCCAGTATATTCACGCGATTCCACGCGTCGGCATCCAGTTCGCCTAGGCTAGGTAGCTTTTGCAGTAGCATGCCACTGGCGCTTTCGCCATCACAATGCAGCCATAACGAGGTATCAATTTGCTGTGAACGCAGCATGTAGTTTTGCAGCATTTGAGCAATCGACTCACCTTCAATCGGTACAATACCTTGGTAAGGTTCACCTTCTTGCGGGTCTAGGGTAATGACAAACTGGCCATGTTTGACTAGCTCAATAAATGTAAAGCTTTCCATTTCCGTAGTGAGTGTTTCGTCCCACTTGGCGGTAGCCCGCAGATGCAGCCCAAAATTTAAAACTTGGCTGCACTCAACCACCAATAGTTTAAGTGCACCTTTGCTTTGCAATTGCAACACCAGCACACCATCCATTTTTAGCGTGGCAGATAGCAAGGCGCTAGCCGCCATCAGCTCACCCAATGCTATTTTTAACACATTGGGCAAGGTTTGGTGCTGCATAGCAAGCGTGAATGTTTGATTTAAATGCACTAAGTTGCCGCGAATCGGCGTAGGGTGATTCAGTTTATCTTCGAAAAGAAAATGGTTTAGCGCATCGGGTGAATTTGTCATAGATGACATTTTAACATTTGCTTAGCATTTAATTTTGTACAAATAAAAAAGCCCATGGCAAACATGGGCTTTTTTAAAGTTAAATCTACTTAAAAATTGTAGATTCTAAAAAGTTGTAAATCCTAGAAATTGTAAATTAGAGTAGCGCGACCAGTAATGGGTGAGCCAGGGGTAATATTGTTATTGTTATGCGCATAAAGCGCATACTCTTTATTGGTTAAGTTTTCCAAGTTCACTTGCAAGCTTAATTTTTCGCTGAATTTGCCAAAAATTGCGGCATCATAACGTGTATAGCCTGGCAACAATGTGCTTTGCGTAGCGGTTGGTGATAGCGCGTAACGGTCGGATGTGCTGACAATGCCTAGTGCCACAGCCCACATATCGTTAATTTCATACTTGTTCCACAGTGACAATGTGCGATCAGGTGTTTGGCCAAGCTCTGCACCTTTTAAAATTGCGCCAGTACCAGTGCCTTGTTGTTTGGTGATTTCACCATCTTGAAATGCTACACCACCAAATATGCTCCAGTTATCTGTCACATTGCCAGTGATGCCCAACTCAACACCTTTGGTTTGTTGGCCATCAACCAAAATTTGCTGGGTAGGGTTGTTAGGGTCGGTAATTTGTACATTTTCACGATCTAGCTTGTAAACTGCGGCCGTCAAAGCCAAGTTTGGGTTTACATCCCATTTGGCACCAATTTCATAGTTAATGAATTTTTCAGGTTTAAACGATTGGTTGGTCACTGTTAACGAAGTCAGTTGATCGCCAGCACGCGGTATGTATGAAACACTGTAATTTGTGTATAGCGACACTGCTTCAACAGGTTTAAATATTAACCCTGCACGTGGAGACAAGAAAGTGTCGGTAATGTAAAAGCTTTCAGAAATCGTAGTGCCTACCCCAAGCCTTCTAACGCCGTCAAACTCTGTCTCAAATCTGTCGTGACGTAAGCCAACGATTGCTTGCCATTGATCTGTTATTTTAATTTGATCTTGTACATACAAACCAATCACATCAATCGTAGATTGGTTATCGCGGAACGCGTTCGTGCCGTTAAGCAGGTTTGCTCTAAATACAACTGGGGTTGCACCAATGCCTGTTGTATTGTTGGTATTAATAGTGGTTGTGGTAGTCGCGTTATTAAAAAAACCAGCTAAACGAGAGTTATCTGTATCTTGAGTAGTCAATTCCAAGCCAGCCAACAATTTGTGTTCAACACTTCCCCATTTGGCTGTGTATGTTAAATCGGTTTGGTTAATCAGATTTTCACGATCTGTAAAATCTAGATAAGCTTCCAACGTTAAGTCGCCGTTAGCTTGCACAGCACCTCCCGCGTAGACATTCTGATAAAACTTATTATAGTTCGCATAACGTGTACTATTTTTAATGCCTATACCATTATCAAAAGCATGCTCAATGGTGGCATTGAAAGCGACTGTTTCTGTTTCTGTTGGGCTAAGTTTTGCGCTGCCGTAAAAGGCAGAGTAGTTACCAATATCAAATGGACGCCTGTTTAAGTTGGTTGGTGCAGTTGAGTTAACAACAGGTGGAATGCCGCGGTCATTAATTCGCTTATCTTGAAAATATTCTGCGCTTAAAACAATTTTTGTTTTTTCAGATGGCTTAATGGTCACGGTTGGTGTAACTCCATAACGCTCAATCTCTACGCCATCACGATAGGAGCCTGAATCTTCATAAACTGCGTTAACGCGGAAGGCAATCTCATCATTAATTGCCTGTCCATAATCACCAGAAATACGTTTGTAATCATAAGCACCATAGCTGGCAATAAATTCCCCCACTGGATCCCACCCCGCTTGTTTAGTAATGCGATTAAGCGCACCACCCGCGCCGCCACGGCCAAATGCCATACCGTTTGGGCCTTTTAACACTTCTAAACGGTCAGTATTGTATAAATCGCGGTAGGTCTGTACATCATCGCGTAAGCCATCCAGAAAAAAGTCGCTAGTGGTTGCATTGCCACGGAAAATCAATCCATCGCGATTCCCTTCGCCTTGCGAGGATTGTACGCCTGGCACATATTGCATAGCTTGGCTAATGCTTTGAATTGATTGGTCTTTAATCAAATCTTGCGGAATAACAGTAATTGATTGTGGCGTGTCACGCAATTCGGTATCTGTTCTAGTAGAAGATGAGCTTTTTTTGGCGTTGTAGCCTTTTACTGGTTTAGTGTCACTAATACGTGGTGCAGTCACACTGACTTCTGGTAACTTGATATCGCTGGTTTCGGCAGAAACAACGTTGGCTGAAAATAATGAGCCTGCAAAAGCACTGACAATGGCTAATCGTAATGCTGAAATTTTTGGTAATGAATGGTGATTTGCTGTGTTAAGCGTGTTCATGGGTAATCCTGTTAGTGTATTAAGTGATAGTGAGTTAACCTCTAAAAGTAATATTAACACAAATGAGAACTGTTACTATTTATATTTGAAGATGTTTAAGATTAAGCTTTGATATTGCAGTTTTAAGTGTTGTAAATCTGCAATTTTTGCTGAGGAATTTTTTCTAGTTGCCAATTGGAAATTGCCCAGCGCCATATTTCTGAGAGGGTTGCATTTTTAATTTCAGCTGGCGGAGATTGACCTAGAAAACGCAATGCGTCAATTAGTAGTGCTGTTGAGATCTCAGGCTTGATAGGTTTTGCAAACGTTTGCTTGCTCAGTTTTTCACCTGCCGCGTTTACCACCACTGGAACATGTGCATAAAAGGGCGTAGTCACTCCTAGCAGCTGTTGCAGGTAAATCTGTCGTGGAGTGGAATCAAGTAAATCGGCACCGCGCACAATATGTGTGACGCCCTGCAATGCATCGTCCACCACAACAGCAAGCTGATAAGCAAACAAACCATCTTTACGTTTTAAAATAAAATCGCCTATGTCGCGGCTTAATTGCTGCGAAATGCTGCCTTGAATCGCATCTTCAAACGCAATTAATCCAGCATCTTCCACATTGATGCGCCACGAGCCAATATCCATAAGGCTTGCAGAGCCATGTTTTTCCCTCGTGTTTAAATTGCCTGTCTTATTGAAACAAGTTTTGGGATATATGGCACCATCAATGCCGATGTTAATAGCTGAGTCTGCAATCTCTTTGCGGCTACAAGTGCAGGCATAAACAAATCCATTGCGCTGTAAATGTTGCAAATAGTTTTCGTAAATATCACTGCGCTGGCTCTGGTAAACAACTTCACCATCCCATTCAAAACCAAACGCATCTAATATGCGCAAAATATCATCAGCCGCGCCTGCCATTTCGCGTGGCTTATCCACATCTTCCATGCGCACCAACCATTTACCACTGTTGGCTTTGGCATCGCAATAGCTGGCTATGGCGGCTACTAAGCCACCAAAGTGTAGGGGCCCAGTGGGAGAGGGCGCAAACCTACCTACATAATTAGCGCAAAGATTAGTGAATACGGTGGACATTACTTTCAACAGAATCAGGCTCTGTTTGTGTTGGTTGTGCGTAAGGCGGGATACGCCAGCTTTGCAGTTGTTTGCCAAGTAACTGAAGCTGGCATTGCATGCGCTCGGCACCGCTAGCGCTGACTTCAAATTCGTAAAAACGCAACAGTTGTGCATGGCCGCGATTATCGCGCCCTAGCCGTATTTGCGTGCAGGCGATGGTTTCATCCAGTAGCTGCAATTGCCAGCGCCCCGCCAATTCGCGCCCAAGCTTAATCGCCACCTCGCGCTTGGAAATACTGTCCAGCCAAAACCAAGCGGCAGCAAGCAATAAGGCTAGTAATAAGAACTCAAACATAGGGGTTTACTTTTTTATTTACAACAAAGAAAATATAATTAAACTGTTATCAATTGAATATGCGTAATTTATTATATTTTTCAATAGATTGTGCGTTAATATTAAAATAATTATTTAAATTATTGATTTATGACTGAAGCCAACAATATCGACTCGCGTGAACAGCAAGCGCTGGAAGTATATATTAAGCTCTTAACCACCAAAGGTTTTGGGCCAGACACCTTTGTACCACGCATCAACTTTTTAAACAAATTGATGCCGCTATTGGCAGATAAAGAGCCTAATGGCGGTGTGTATCGTGGCGTCATAGAAAATTTAATGGACACTATCCCTGCTGAAGATTGGCCAGAAAGTTTGGTCATTTCACGCGAGTATTTTCCTTTTTGGATCAATGATTTAAAAGCAGTTTCTATGCTCAGCAAAAGCGCCACGGTGGATGCTTTGCCGATTAACTGGCAGCCTGAAAACGTGGTGCTGGGTGATTTATGGCATAGCGTAGACCAAGAAAAGTTTGGTACGACAGATAGTTGGGCATTAAAGGCATACACCAAAGCGTTACGCTTTGAAAATGCCGATCAAACGCTTATCGACACGCGTCTAAAATTAGCCAAAATTTTGCTGGTACGCATGCGCGATGCGCCAGATAAAAACAATAAAATTTATCGCACCGTTGTGGATGCCACCTTGCCGCTGTTTGAAGTAAAGAAAAATCGTCGCCTGTTTTTGGTGGTTGTGCGCGAGTTTTTTCACTTTTGGGCGGGTAATCCAGACGCGGATAAATACATCTTGAATTCTAATACCGTCAGTATGTTGTAGTGATTACCGTTGTTCTTCCAAACTCACCTTTTTAATTTGCACTCTAAAAGTGCTGACCAAAGTGCACCGCACTTATTTAATGCAATTTTCTAGCAAAACTCTGTAAATATCCTATAGAATTAAATTTATATCACTAGCTAACTAATCGCTAGCTAATAATTAAAATTAAATAATTTCAGGGAGTTGTTATGGAAACATTAGTCTCAGCCAATGATGTGCTGTTTGTGTTGCTGGGCGCCATTATGGTGCTGGCCATGCATGCAGGTTTCGCATTTTTAGAGCTTGGTACCGTTCGTAGCAAAAACCAAGTAAACGCCTTGGTTAAAATCATGGTCGACTTTTCAGTATCGACGATTGCTTATTTCTTTATTGGTTATGGGATTGCTTACGGGGTCGATTTTTTCAGCGGCGCAGAAGTCTTGGCAGAAAAAAATGGCTTTGGCTTAGTTAAGTTCTTCTTTTTACTCACTTTTGCAGCGGCTATTCCCGCGATCGTTTCGGGGGGCATTGCGGAGCGCGCAAAATTTAACCCACAAATAGCGGCTACATTTTTAGTGGTTGGTTTTGTCTATCCCTTTTTTGAAGGTATAGCGTGGAACAAGCATTACGGCTTTCAAGATTGGCTATTAGCTAGTTTTGGTGCAAATTTTCACGATTTTGCTGGCTCGGTCGTGGTGCACGCCATGGGGGGTTGGATTGCGCTAGCCGCAGTGATTTTGCTAGGCGCACGCTCTGGCCGCTACAGCAAAGAGGGCAAATTACACGCTTATCCACCTTCTAATATTCCATTTTTGGCGCTAGGCGCATGGATGCTCACAGTCGGCTGGTTTGGCTTTAATGTCATGTCAGCGCAAGCCATACAAGGCATATCTGGTTTGGTAGCGGTCAACTCGTTGATGGCTTTGGTTGGTGGCACGCTTGCAGCAACCTTGTTAGGCAAAAATGACCCAGGCTTTGTACATAACGGTCCGTTGGCAGGCTTGGTGGCGGTGTGCGCAGGTTCAGATGTGATGCATCCACTTGGGGCGTTAGCCACAGGTGCCGTGGCAGGTGCTTTGTTTGTGTGGGCATTTACCGCAACGCAAAACCGCTTAAAAATTGATGATGTACTAGGTGTGTGGCCATTGCATGGTTTGTGCGGCGCGTGGGGTGGCTTGGCCGCAGGCATTTTCGGGCTTAAAGCCATGGGTGGCTTAGGTGGTGTTGCTTTTATGTCTCAACTGATTGGCACTGGTTTAGGCGTTTTGATTGCACTGGCTGGTGGCGTGATTGTGTACGGTGGCCTCAAGACAATCTCGGGCATCCGCATGAACCAAGAAGATGAATTTGTAGGTGCCGATTTAAGCATTCACAAGATTCCTGCGCGCTCAGAAGAATAGAGATAATTAAAAATAAGTATTTAGTTTCAACCTGTAAATAACGCCATGCTAAAATCAAGTATGGCGTTTTTTCACGTAATTATCCCCGCTGCGGGAACAGGCAACCGCATGCAAAATGTGTTGCCCAAGCAATATATGCCGCTGGCTGGCAAGCCGATTATTTCGCACACCATTCAAACTTTTTTTAATCATCCGCGCATCACCAGCATGCACGTCGCTTTAAGTGCAGATGACCTGTTTTGGCGCGATTTGCCGCTAGATCCTGCCAGCAAATTAAAGCTGCATTACACGGGTGGTGAAAATCGCAGTGAAACTGTTCTTAATACTTTACAGTCAATACAAGCGGCTGATGACGATTGGGTGCTGGTGCATGATGCGGCACGGCCAGGTTTGACAAATGCATTACTAGATCACTTATTGAATACGCTAGAGAATGATGCAGTTGGTGGCTTGCTGGCGTTGCCAGTGGCAGATACCTTAAAGAGATCTGAATTAGGCAATAAAGTAGCAGGCACTCTTGCACGCGCAGGTTTGTGGCAAGCGCAAACGCCGCAAATGTTCCGCTATCGCATGTTGAGTAATGCGTTAGAAGCTTTTATTGGAGTGCCTACTGACGAGGCTGAAGCCATCGAGGCGCTTGGCTTGCATCCCACGTTGGTGCAAGGTGAGTTGCGCAATTTAAAAATTACTTACCCGCAAGATTTAATCTTGCTAGAAGCATTGTTCACGAAGGAAAAGGCATGATACGCATCGGTCATGGATTTGATGTGCATAAGTTGGTGGATGGACGAAAATGCATCATCGGTGGTGTAGAGATTGCACATGATAAAGGTTTAGATGGACATTCCGACGCTGACGTTTTGCTGCATGCTATTTGTGACGCCTTGCTAGGGGCGGCAAGCTTGGGTGATATTGGCAAGCACTTCCCGCCTTCGGACAATACCTATAAAAACGCGAATTCACGTGTTTTATTGCGGCATGTGGTGGCCTTATTGCATGCCCAAAATTATGTGGTGAACAATATTGATGCTACCGTAATTTGCGAAACACCAAAACTTTCACCGCACACTGCGCAAATGTGCCAAAACATTGCGTCAGACTGCCAAGTGGATATTTCACAAATTAATGTCAAAGCCACTACCACAGAAAAGCTCGGCTTTACAGGTCGTGGCGAAGGCATAGCAGCTGAGGCGGTTTGCACGCTTGTTTCTAACTAATATGCTGGCACGTTTTTTTGATTATTTTGAAACGCTCGCCAAGCCTTTCCCTGAAAAATTAATTGCCACACCGCCCAAAAACTTTTGGGCGTTTGCTTGGGGCTGTACGCAAGGTTTGCGCCCATTTTTGCTCGGCATGACAGTACTCACCGCGTTAATAGGTGCATTTGAAGCATTTTTATTCGCCATGATGGGTAAAGTGGTAGATTGGCTCGCCACCATTCCACCTGCAGAATTATGGGCGATAGAAGGCACACGCTTGACTTGGCTGGCCGTGATTCTAGTATCAAGCACTTTGCTGATCATCTTACAGACCCTGTTTAAGCACCAAACCTTAGCGGGTAACTTTCCCATGCGCATGCGCTGGAATTTCCATCGACTCATGCTGAATCAAAGTATGATTTTTTACCAGGACGAGTTTGCAGGGCGGGTGGCAGCAAAAGTGATGCAGACCGCACTGGCGGTGCGTGATGTGTGGTTTATCATCGCCGACATTATGGTGTATGTGGTGGTGTATTTTGGCAGCATGGTAGGTATTGTGGCTTATTTTAATCCATTGATTGCACTGCCATTTTTGGTGTGGTTGCTGGCCTACAGTCTTTCTTTAACTTATTTTGTACCTAAGCTGAGTAAGGTTTCGCAATTCCAAGCCGACGCGCGTAGTTTAATGACCGGGCGCATCACAGACGCTTACACCAACATCAGCACGGTGAAATTGTTTAGCCACGCAGGGCGCGAGGCTTCTTATGCACAAACCGCCATGGGCGAGTTTTTAGGTACGGTCCACCAGCAAATGCGCTTGGTGAGTATGGTAGAAGTGGTGAATCACACCTTAAATATGTTGCTGATTATCGCGGTAGGGTTTACTGCCTTATGGCTGTGGAGCAATGGGCAAGTGAGCGTGGGTGGCGTGGCTGCGGCTACCGCGATGGCGCTGCGACTCAATGGCGTATCACATTGGGTGATGTGGGAGTTGACTTCGCTGTATGAGCAAGTAGGCACGGTGCAAGATGGCGTTAATACACTGACCACACACAACAAAATTATAGATGCGCCAAATGCAAAACCATTAAAAGTAATGCAGGGAGAGATTAAATTTGATGCGGTTGATTTCAATTACAACAGTAACAAAATCATTTTAAATCAGTTGAATTTACATATTGAAGCAGGCGAAAAAGTTGGGTTAGTCGGCCGTTCTGGCGCGGGTAAATCGACGATTGTAAATTTACTGCTGCGCTTTTACGAGGTAGAAAAAGGGCAAGTTTTAATTGACGAGCAAAACATCAACGATGTCACTCAAAACAGCCTGCGCGCCAACATTGGTATGGTCACGCAAGATACGTCACTGCTACATCGCAGCGTGCGCGATAACATTTTGTATGGCCGCCCCGATGCCACCGAGGCGGAGATGATTGCCGCCGCCAAACGTGCTGAGGCGCATGAATTCATACTCAGTTTAAGCGATGTCAAAGGCCGCACTGGTTATGATGCGCATGTGGGTGAACGCGGCGTAAAACTCTCTGGCGGTCAGCGCCAACGTATCGCGATTGCACGCGTCATGCTAAAAGATGCGCCGATTTTGCTGCTGGACGAAGCCACCAGCGCGCTGGATTCTGAAGTAGAGGCGGTGATACAAAGCAGTTTATACGATTTAATGGAAGGTAAAACGGTGATTGCAATTGCACATCGACTCTCTACCATTGCTGCGATGGATAGGCTGATTGTATTAGATAATGGCAATATTATTGAGCAAGGTAGCCATGCAGAATTACTGAAACTAGGTGGCTTATATGCCAGCCTATGGGCGCATCAAAGCGGTGGTTTTTTGGGCGAACAATAAGCCTAAAATTGATGTTGTTTTATGCAGTTTTATGCACGATAAAAATTAAATGCTCTGCAAGCCAATATCCATAAGCCTTGCAGAGCATCGAAATGATAGATACGTTTTATTGCGGTAATGCCTCACATACTATGCCATTTTTATTACCGTCTAAGCCATAAACATCCAGTGACATAATTTTAGCTTTATCAAGACCACTGTTATTTTCAGCAATCTGCGCGGCACAATAATCATACTTTTGTTGCGCTTCTGCCTGCGTTTTAAAATTACTACAATTTAAATCAAACTCTTCTGATTTGCCTGCAGGTTTAACACAATCACCTTTCAGCACCACGCCATCTTGTGTATGTTGCACACGAGATTCTTTAATGCTGCCTGTCTTCCATAAAGTGCCTAAATCTAAATCATAATCAAAGGTTTGTATGCCAATAGCGCCCAACAACAAAATACCCAGGCCTATTGCAAACCCCTTTTTGATGATGCCCAACATATATAACGCAATTACCACCACCACTAACAATACTAAAAACCATAAACGGGTAGATTTGGTATTACGCGCTTTCTGTAACGCTGAAGGTTCGGCCATATATTTAACCATTAATAATTAAAGGAGCTTTAATCGTAGCGTTAAACCAATGTTATGTCAAAATTTGAGTAACTGAGCCATAAATAATGAGCTTGGTTGTGGCTCGGTCATGCGATTTTGAGTGAGTTGGCTGTGATTGTAGGTTGGTGGTACGTGAGGTG
Source organism: Pseudomonadota bacterium (assembly GCA_020053735.1). Classification (GTDB taxonomy): domain Bacteria; phylum Pseudomonadota; class Gammaproteobacteria; order Burkholderiales; family Methylophilaceae; genus Methylotenera_A. The sequence goes on along the minus strand of JAGVMP010000019.1, from coordinate 275,146 downwards.
AGCCCCAACAAATTGCGGAGTGTTGGAGTTCACAAAAACCATTCACTCAAGCCTACATGCTATTTGCCACGAGCAAAGTCGATTTGTTGTTGGATGTAAGCGTCTAGTTGTGCCGCTGCCTCAGTAAGCTGTGACCGTATGTCTTCAGTTTGATGCATGAAATCACAATAGCGCTTTAGGGCTTTGTGGTAATCGTTTTCTTTTGACAGTTTTACGAGGCGTGATCGCCAGCTTGGAATAGGGTCTTTCTTTATGGGCCAGTCGTAATTTTTGGCCAACCATTCAATATAGGGGCCAACATGGCTTACTGAGTAACCATTGTTTTTAGCAAATTTTCTGGCTTCTTCAGTAAATCCAAATGGCCAAGCTTGTGAGTCAACAATTACATTGTCTCTACTTCTTTTTTCTGGGCTGTCGTTTGCTAAAAATGAAATTGCATCGTCAATTGAATCGATAGTTTCCTTCATATCAGCAGATAGGTCAGCTACAAGATTTTCACTCATTGAAGCAGCGACATCATCTAAACGAGCGTACGCTACTTTAAAAATTTCTACGTGGTTGTGGATATTATGTTTGCCAATGTATTTTAGTGCTCGGTAGGAAATTTTGTCTTTTGAACTAAACGACCACCAGTTTGGTTCGTAGGCTTTTAGTAAGTCACACGCATTCCTAAAATAGAAAATCGCCAAAGAGTGTAAAATTTTTTCGTGCCTGAGCCCTTTGTGGTATGCAGTGTTCCGAAATGAATGTAAATTTAGGATAGATTCGCAAGCTGATTCATTAATTAGACCTAGCTTGCAACTTGCTTTAATTTTAGCGTCGAAGCTTTGGCCAAGAGCACGCTCTATAATTTTAGGGTCGTGCTTCGGTTTACCAAGACGCCCCCACATTTCATTTTCACCAGCTTTGTCTTGAACGTACCTATGAAGAGTTAGTTCAACAACATTGTCAATAAGCATGAGTGCAAAGCTGTCAAAATTGCGTTCAGCAACGGCAAGTTGATCTAGTGCTAAATCAAGTTGGTCGATATTGTCTGCGAGAAATTGGAGCATATGTTAAGTTAAGATTATTTTAAGCCTTCAGTAAAACAATCACTGCGCCACTACCACCATCCTCAGGCTTGGCTTGCGCGTAGGCGATGACTTCGTCGCGCTGCATCAGCCAACTGCGCAATTTGTGTTTAAGCACAGGCTCGCGGTTGCGCGAGCCTAAGCCTTTGCCATGCACAATGCGTACACAGCGAATATTGCGCTTTTTGCAATCACTTAAAAACTCAGCCACGTATAATCGTGCTTCGTCCGAAATTAGGCCGTGTAAATCAATCTGCGCTTGCACTACCCAAAAGCCACGTCGGAGTTTGCTTAATATGCTGGGCGATTGACCTGAGCGCAGATACAGCAGCTCTTCGCCGCTTTCTAGTTCATGTGCAGGGTAAAAATCATCACTTAACGAATCTCTGAGTGCTTGTTTTTCATCGCGTATAAATTGTTTGGCGATGGGCTTTGGATGTGTTTTGGCGACGTGTTGCGGCTCTATTTTTAACGGGCGAGCGCCTTTTACCGCCTCGTGAAAGAGGCTGTTGTCGCCAGTAGTGTCGTCATCAGCCATAAAATAGAGTGTATTAAGAATAATTATGAAAGTTGACCCATTTTGCCCTGTTGGTAGTCACTTATGGCTTGGCGAATTTCTTCAGCCGTATTCATCACAAATGGACCGCTGCCCACAATCGGCTCATTAATTGGCTCACCGCTGAGCAACAACACAACAGCATCGCCAACCGTGTCAATGCGAATGGTTTCTCCAGCGCGTTCTAGCAAGCCAAATTCTGCAGTTCTAATCGCTTCAGAATCATTGATTTTAATCGCGCCTTTTAGCACGACAACCGCTGCCGTGTAACCGTCAGGGAGGTCTATTTCAATCGTTTTTTGAGTGTTTAAGTGCATATCCCAGACGTGGATAGGGGTAAATGTCTTTGCTGGGCCTGCTTTGCCAGCAAATTCACCGGCAATCACCCGCACAGTGCCTTGATTATCAGGCAATGAAACCACCGGTATTTGCGCGCTTAAAATACCTTGATAACGTGGCGTAGTCATTTTGTCTTTTGCGGGCAAATTCACCCAAAGTTGCACCATTTCAAATGGTCCGCCGCGCTGCATAAAATCACTGCCATGAAACTCTTCATGCACTAAGCCAGATGCAGCGGTCATCCACTGCACATCGCCAGCGCCAATACGGCCGCCACCGCCAGCAGAGTCGCGATGTTCGACTTCACCATCATAGACAATCGTCACTGTTTCAAAACCACGATGTGGGTGTTCGCCAACGCCGAGCCGCTCTTTGGTTGGCGGAAATGTCGCTGGGCCGCCATAATCAAGCAATAGAAATGGGCTTAGCGCTGAACCAAATTGCGAGTAAGAAAACAACGTGCGCACAGGAAAGCCATCGCCTACCCAATGGCTGCCGCTATTGCGTTGAATGCTACGAAGCTGCTTAATGGGTTTATTACCTTTGATTACCTGCACAATAAATTCCTTAAAGTCCTCGTGATAGTACTTACTTTAAATTATCTAAATAACGCTCTGCATCCAAAGCAGCCATACAGCCTGTGCCAGCGCTGGTAACCGCTTGACGGTAAATATGGTCTTGCACATCGCCAGCAGCAAATACGCCAGGCACGCTGGTGGCGGTAAAATTACCTTTACGGCCTGCTTCAGTCACAATGTAGCCACCTTCCATCTCAAGCTGGCCATCAAAAATCTGCGTATTGGGCGAGTGGCCAATGGCAATAAACACGCCCTTAAGCGCGATATCTTTTGTGCTGCCATCGTTTACGTTTTTAATGCGCATGCCAGTGACGCCAGTGTTATCGCCTAACACTTCATCTAAGGTGTTAAAGGTTTCCAGCACGATTTTACCCTCAGCTACACGCGCCATTAACTTGTCCACTAAAATGGCTTCGGCTTTAAATTTGTCACGGCGATGTACTAGCGTGACCTTGCTGGCGATATTGGCCAAATATAGCGCTTCCTCAACTGCCGTGTTGCCGCCACCAATAACAGCAACTTCTTGGTTTTTATAGAAAAAACCATCACAAGTGGCACAAGCAGAAACACCTTTGCCACTAAATTTTTCTTCACTGGGAATGCCCAGATATTTGGCTGATGCTCCTGTTGCAATGATTAACGCATCACAAGTATATTCGCTATTGTCACCCACTAAACGGATAGGTTTTTCAGCCAGATGCGTGGTGTGGATATGATCAAAAATCATCTCGGTATTAAAACGTTCCGCATGTTTTTGAAAGCGCTCCATCAGTTCTGGCCCTTGCACACCCTCATTGTCTGCAGGCCAGTTATCCACCTCGGTAGTGGTCATGAGTTGCCCGCCTTGCGCAATGCCAGTAATAAGCACAGGGTTTAAATTAGCGCGCGCGGCGTATACTGCTGCCGAATACCCTGCAGGACCAGAACCCAAAATAAGAAGATGGACGTGACGTGTTGCCATTGTGGACTACTTTCTAAATGATATTTAAATTTGAATTTAAATTTAATGTTGAGGCTGATGATGCGCTTTTCAAGCCTATTATTTTTCTATAACGCCAAGTTACTTTTCAAGCAAACTACGTAACATCCATGCGGTTTTTTCGTGAAGTTGTAGGCGTTGTGTAAGCAAATCCGCGGTGGCTTCATCGCTGGCTTTTTCAGCAGCAGGGAACACGCTGCGCGCAGTGCGACACACTGCCTCATGTCCAGCAACCAACTCTGCAATCATGTCATTGGCTTTTGGTACGCCTTTTGACTCTGCAATTGAAGTTAACTTAGCAAATTGGCTATAGGTGCCTGGGGCGTATATATCGAGCGAGCGAATACGCTCTGCCACCATATCTACTGCCAGTGCCAGCTCGTTATATTGCGTCTCAAACATCAAGTGCAGTGTGTTAAACATCGGGCCAGTTACGTTCCAGTGAAAGTAGTGCGTTTTTAAATACAGGCTATAAGTATCTGCAAGCAGCTTTGATAGGCCTTCCGCAATTGCTTGTCTGTCCTGTTGATTGATGCCGATATCCATGACGTACTCCTTTAGGGTTGTTTGTGTAATTTTAATTTCTGGGCCCACTTAAGGCAATTTGATTTTGCTATAATTCCAATAATATTATTTAAACTGTTATTTCAAATGCAGCATTTATTTTAAAGGCTCGTATCCCATTGTTTCTTAATAAAAAATCACCCCCTAGTAATGGCCGCTTACAAGCACCACCATCGCCATCTCAATTACATGGTGCAAAATTGGTACGAGAGGCGTGGTGGTTGGGTTTAATACTGGTGGGGTTGTATCTTGCCGTTATTCTCCTCACATACAATCGCGAAGATCCATCCTGGTCGCACATGGCCAGTGAAGCTGCCACTATTCATAACGCTGGCGGTGCCGTAGGCGCTTGGATATCAGATATGTTGTTGTATCTATTTGGATTTTCGGCATGGTGGTGGGCGGTATTAGCTATTTACTGTGTGTGGTTAATGTACCATCGTTTAGAGCTCACAATTAGCGAGCGGCCATTTTTGGTGTTCAACTTAGTTGGTTTTGCGATACTGATTGTCGCCTCGTGCGCACTCGAGGCGGGACACTTAGTTACGTTGCCAGCCACGCTACCATTAGGCTCTGGTGGCATGCTTGGCAACGCCGTGGATAGTGGCTTGCAGGGTATGTTTGGCTTTGCTGGCTCTACCATGATTTTGCTGTTGCTGTTTGCCATTGGTTTTAGCTTATTCACAGGTTGGTCATGGATTATGATGACCGAAAAATTAGGTGCAGGATTGATTGCGAGTTACCAGTGGGCATGGGACAAATATCACGATTGGCTTGATAGAAAAGCGGGCAAAGTGGTTGAACTCAAACGTGAAGAATTTGTAGAAAACGAGCGTAAACGCACCGAAGACCGCGCACCACTTGAAATTAAAGTACCGCAAACTGAGATTGCCAAAAGTGAACGTGTCATTAAAGAAAAACAAACTTCGCTATTTGTTACAGATAGCGATTCCAGCTTACCGCCGTTGCATTTGCTGGATGAAGCCAGTAACACCGTAGAGCTGCCTTCAGCCGAAACGCTTGATTTTACCTCGCGCTTAATTGAGAGAAAACTCATGGATTTTGGCATTGAGGTCAGAGTGTTGTCGGCTCAGCCTGGTCCAGTCATTACACGTTATGAACTTGAGCCCGCGGCAGGCGTAAAAGGTAGCCAAGTCACTAATTTGGTGAAAGATTTAGCGCGTGCCTTATCCGTCGCTAGCGTTAGAGTAGTGGAGACTATTCCTGGCAAAACCTATATGGGTTTAGAGATTCCCAACCCTAAACGCCAAATCGTTTATTTATCAGAAATTATGAGCAGCCAAGCTTATGCCGATGTGCATTCGCCGCTGGCAATTTGCTTGGGCAAAGATATTGCTGGTAAACCTGCCGTAGCCGATTTAGCTAAAATGCCGCATGTCTTGGTTGCAGGCACCACAGGGTCGGGTAAATCGGTGGCTATTAACGCACTTATTTTAAGTTGGCTGTATAAAGCGGATGCTAGCCAAGTACGCATGATTTTAATCGATCCAAAAATGCTGGAGCTTTCTGTATATGAAGGTATTCCGCATCTACTGGCACCAGTGGTGACTGACATGCGCCAAGCCGCCAACGCACTGAACTGGTGTGTGGCAGAAATGGAGCGGCGTTATAAATTAATGTCTAGCCTAGGCGTACGCAACTTAGCTGGCTATAACCAAAAGATTAAAGAGGCTGCCAAAAATGAACAAAAAATCCCACATCCGTTTAGCTTAACGCCTGATGCACCTGAGCCGTTAGAAGAAATGCCGCTGATTGTGGTGGTGATAGATGAACTGGCCGATTTAATGATGGTAGTAGGCAAAAAAGTAGAAGAGCTCATTGCGCGCTTGGCGCAAAAAGCACGGGCATCAGGCATCCATTTGGTACTGGCTACGCAACGACCATCAGTAGACGTGATTACTGGTTTAATCAAAGCGAATGTACCGACGCGCATCTCATTTCAAGTGTCTAGCAAAATTGACTCAAGAACAATTTTAGACCAAATGGGCGCGGAAGCGTTGCTCGGTCAGGGCGATATGTTGTACATGCCGCCTGGCACGGGTTACCCAGTGCGTATACACGGAGCGTTTGTAAGTGACCATGAAGTGCATCAAGTGGTGAATCATCTGAAGGCCATGGGCGAGCCGAACTATATTGAAGGGATTTTAACCAACGAAACCGAAGGTGGCGAGGCTGGTGATTATGTAAGCGAGGATGGCGTAGAAAAAGACCCGTTGTACGATGAGGCGGTAGCCATCGTGTTAAACAGCCGTCGTGCAAGTATTTCGTCTGTGCAGCGCCAATTGCGTATTGGCTATAATCGCGCGGCTAGGTTGATAGAAGATATGGAGCGTGCAGGCTTAGTTTCAAGCATGCAAAGCAACGGTAACCGCGAGGTACTGGTAAAAGCGGGCAGCAGCGCAGAAGATTAGCATGAGGATTTACGTGCGTTTGTACACGCAATGAGCTGATAAACGTTAATCATTGTAGATACCTTCTTTTCGATGCCCTGTAAGCCGCATGGGCATTGGCTTTCAGGGCAGCGTTTTTCGCTCGCATGTTTTTAAAGGGTTTAAATGAATAAATTATTACTGAGTTTGATATTGTTTAGCCAGGCTGCAATGGCTGATGGCGTCACCAGTTTGCGCGATTTTTTTAATCACACCAACACCATGCGCGCGCAATTTACCCAAGTAGTCAACGATAACAAGGGTCGCAAGGTACAAGAAGTAGAAGGTACCATGCAGCTACAACGCCCAAATAAATTTCGTTGGGATTACAAAAAACCTTACGAGCAGCAAATCGTCAGCGATGGTAAACAAGTATTTTTGTTTGATACTGAGTTACAGCAAGTGACCATACGTGAGCTAAGTAAAACCTTAGGCTCTAGCCCGGCAGCTATGTTGGCAGGGGGCGATGCAGTAGAAAAAAGCTTCACTCTTAAAAATGCAACGCGTAAAGATGAATTAACTTGGGTATTGGCAATTCCAAAAGATAAAGAAAGTGGTTTCGAGCGGGTGCTACTTGGTTTTAAAGCAGAAAAACTGCGCAAAATGGAGCTGTATGACAGTTTTAACCACATTACGCATATTACTTTTGATGAGGTAGAACGGAACCCTGTGTTGCAAGACGCGACCTTTCTGTTCACGCCGCCAAAAGGTGTGGATGTGGTGGGCGAATAAAGCTTAAAATCTTAACTGATTGCTATGGCTCGATAAGCAGTAAAATAAACCATCATTTTTAACCTAAAGAAAAATAAGTGAATAGCTTATTTCAAACCAATACCCCGCAAGCGCCGTTAGCTGAACGTTTGCGTCCAAAAACGCTTGACGAAGTGGTCGGGCAATCGCATCTGTTGGGCGAAGGCAAACCACTGCGTGTCGCGTTTCAATCAGGCAAATTGCCTTCTATGATTCTATGGGGCCCACCGGGCGTTGGCAAAACCACTTTGGCGCGCTTAATCGCAATTGCTGCTGATGCAGATTTCATTCCCATTTCAGCCGTACTTTCTGGCATTAAAGATATTCGCGATGCGGTGGAGCGCGCTGAACTTGCCTTGCAGCAATATGGGCGCAAAACGATTTTATTTGTAGATGAAGTGCATCGCTTTAACAAAGGTCAGCAAGATGCATTTTTGCCGTTTGTAGAAAGCGGATTAATTACCTTTATTGGCGCTACTACTGAAAATCCATCGTTTGAGGTGAATAGTGCGCTACTCAGTCGCTCACAAGTGTTTGTACTGAATAGTTTAAGTGAGCCAGAACTGGCACTGCTATTGGAGCGTGGGCGTGTCTTAATTGCACCAGAGATTAGTTTAACTGACGCAGTAAAAGAACAAATATTGGCCTATGCCGATGGTGATGCACGGCGCTTGCTCAACTTTATAGAGTCTTTATTCCATGCGGCTACGGGTTTAAATAAAGACGCAGCAGACGTTAAAAATATAGATGAAGCTTTTTTACAAACCACCATGGCTAGCAAAATGCGTCGGTTTGATAAAGGTGGCGAAGCGTTTTACGACCAAATCTCGGCGCTGCATAAATCGGTGCGCGGCAGCAATCCAGATGCTGCCTTATATTGGTTTTTACGCATGATTGATGGCGGCGCAGACCCACTATATTTAGGCCGACGTATTGTACGCATGGCGATTGAAGATATTGGCTTGGCCGACCCGCGTGCGCAGGGCATGTGCTTAGAGGCCTGCCAAATTTACGAACGGCTAGGTTCCCCAGAGGGTGAGCTGGCGCTGAGTAATGCGGTGATTTATTTGGCAGTAGCACCCAAAAGTAACGCCGCTTATAACGCTTATAATCAAGCCAAAGCTTTTGTTAGTGATGATAAATCGCGGCCAGTACCTTTGCACCTCAGAAACGCACCTACCAAGCTGATGAAAGCGCTGGATTATGGCAAAGAGTATCGCTATGCACATAACGAACCAGAGGCTTATGCAGCGGGCGTAGATTACTTCCCTGACGAGCTGTATGAAAGTAAAAACTCACCACCACAGTTTTATGTGCCCACGCCGCGTGGCTTAGAAGGTAAAATAAGCGAAAAATTATTGCACTTAAAAGACCTAGATAAACAACAGTCAGATAAAAAAGCGAAAAAGTAAAAAATTCATGTCATTCCGACGAAAGTCGGAATCTAGCGGCTTTAAAGACACTGGATTCCGTATCAAGCACGGAATGACAAAACAATTAGGAAGATTCGATGTTAGATATTCAACAATTAAGAAACGATTTAGATGGTGTAGTGAGTCAATTAGCCAAACGTGGATTCGTGCTCGAGGCTACGAAATTTAGCAAATTAGAGGCAGAACGTAAATGCATACAAACTAATACCGAGGCTCTGCAAGCCACGCGCAATGCGGCTTCGAAGAGTATCGGTTTTGCTAAATCTAAAGGAGAGGATACTACTGCCATAATGGCGGAAGTGGCGGGTTTGGGAGACCAACTCAAGGTGGGTGAAGCGCGCCTAAGTGAGGTGCAAGCGGAGCTACAAGCATTTATGCTGAATGTACCGAATTTGCCGCATGACAGTGTACCTGCTGGAAAAAGCGAAACGGATAACGTGGAAGTGCGCAAAGTGGGCACACCACGTAGCTTTGAGTTTGAGATTAGAGACCACACTGATGTAGGCACACCTCTGGGATTGGATTTTGATACAGGTATTAAATTGTCAGGCACTCGCTTTACCTTTATGCGTGGCGGTATTGCTAAACTGCATCGCGCTTTGGCGCAGTTTATGTTGGATACGCAGAGTGAGCAGCACGGCTATGAAGAATGTTATACGCCTTATATTGTGAATGATAGTTCTCTGCGTGGTACTGGGCAGTTACCTAAATTTGAAGAAGATTTGTTTCAAGTATCTTTTGGTGCAGTTAAGGAAAAACATGTACTAGAGACCCATACACTAACTTCAGAGTTGGCAAGCGGTAAAAAAATTAGTTACGAAGAAGGTTATACAAATTGGTACTTAATCCCCACCTCTGAAGTGACCCTCACCAACACGGTACGCGATGAAATCGTGCCTCTGGAAGCCTTGCCCATCAAGCTGACTGCACATACACCATGCTTCCGCTCTGAGGCAGGAAGTTACGGTAAAGACACTAAAGGCATGATACGCCAGCACCAGTTTGATAAAGTCGAAATGGTGCAGATTGTGCATCCAGACAAAAGCTATGAAGCGTTAGAAGAAATGGTTGGCCATGCTGAGAACATTTTAAAAGCGCTCGAACTGCCTTATCGCGTGGTGAGTTTGTGTACAGGTGATATGGGGTTTGGCGCGGCTAAAACCTACGATTTAGAGGTGTGGCTACCTGCGCAAAATACTTACCGTGAAATTTCTAGCGTGAGTAACTGCGAGGCGTTTCAAGCACGCCGTTTGCAGGCACGATTCCGGAACGCGCAGGGTAAAACCGAATTCGTGCATACGCTGAATGGCTCTGGTTTGGCAGTGGGGCGCACACTGGTGGCGGTGCTAGAAAACTATCAAAATGCCGATGGCAGCGTGACTATTCCGAAAGTGTTGCGATCCTATATGAATAATTTAACTGAAATCAAATAAGTAATTAAATAGGTGCAGTTTGTTCATTACTGGCTAACCTAAACCTATCTTGCTCAGGATTATGGGCAGGGTGATAGCGCAATAAAATATTGTAATAGCTGCGAATCGATTCCACGAAAATGACAGGCGCACCACCACTGGCATAGCCGTATTTAACAGTGCTGTAATATTCTGGGTTGTTCAACATCACTAAGGTTTTCTTGATGTCTGCCCAGCTGTTTGGGTTTAGTCCATGACGTTGTGCCAGTACGCGCGCATCTTCTACATGCGCGTAGCCAATATTGTAAGCGGCTAAAGCCATGTAGGTGCGGTCTGGCTCAGGCACGCGGCCTGGAATGGTATCAATCAGCAAACTAATATACTTGGCGCCTGCAGGAATGCTCTGTTTTGGGTCTAACCTATCGGTGACGCCCATTTGATCGGCGGTGGATTCGGTGAGCATCATCAAGCCGCGCACGTTGGTGGGCGAGGTGTTAAACGTATCCCAATGCGATTCTCGGTAGCTAATCGCTGCGAGCAGTCGCCAATCAATACCTGTAATTTCTTGTGCTTGTTTGAATAGCTGCTTGTATTTTGGCAGCAGCGTATTGCTACGTATTAAAAATGTTTTAATATCTAATGGGTTAAGTCGCTTTGCATTGCCGTGATAGCGGTCAATTAAGTTATGTAGCGTGCCATTTTTTTTAATTTTAGTAAAGAATGCGTTGGCTTTCTCTAATAACATCGGGTCGGCTTGTTTAGAAATACCCCAAGCAATTTTTTCTGGCTTACCAATCGAAAAAGCCACGCCCAAATTCGGGTAATAATTCTGCAAAATAGCCACTAAATGGCTATCAGCGATGGTGAAGTCTACTTCGCCATCAGCGACTTCTTGAATTATTTTTTCCGAATCTACGTCGCGCCGCTCTTCCCAAAACAAGTTGGGTTCTAGTTGGTGTAGTTTGTTTAAGCGCTCTGCGAAGCTGGTGCCAGCTGGCACGGAGATGTTTTTGCCTATCAGTTCTTTTAGATCTTTTGGTGGATTTTTTGTAATAGCCTTGTTGTAGACCACCTGTTGCTGCACATCTTGGTAGGCAATGCTAAAATCAATACGCGTTTTGCGCGCATCAGTTACGGTAATATCTGCCGCCGCAATATCCGCCTTACCATGAATAAGATTAGGCAATACTTGATCGATGTGTTTTTCGACAATGAATTTTAATTGTGTGCCGTCATCTAGCTCTTGCACAAACAACTTGGCCAAGTCGTACTCTAGCCCTGCAAACTCGTTGTTACCATCCACAAAATAAGTGTTGGGGCTGTTAATCGTGACAAAGGTGATGATTTTTTCTTGGTTAACCGTAGGCACGGGTGTTTCAGGAACTGGTACTTCGCTAGGTTTATCGCAACCCAAAAAAAACATTGAAGAAGCGAGCAATAAAAAGGCCACTAATAGACCTTGAAATGGCAGGCTGTGTAATCTAGGCGTATTTAACTTAAACAAACGTTAAGCCTTGATTAGCGCCAGCGCTCTTCAATATGGCCATTTTCTGCAATCAACACAGCGCTAGTCAGACCGTAGAAAATGCCATGTTCTACCACGCCTGGCGTGTTGTTGATGAGTGCGTTGAGCGTTTGTTCTGAGATGGACTTGTCAAACGCCATATCCAATACCAAGCTGCCGTGTGAGGAGACAGTTAAGCCATCCTTCGCTACATTTTGGCGAAGCTCACCTACGCCACCAGCCTCCTCTAAGCTGTGTTTGGCCGCTTTCCAAGCCATTGGCATCACTTCAATCGGGATAGCGTAATTGGTGCCGATACGCTCTACCAATTTGCTTTTATCAGCGACGACGAGAAATTGTTTGGCAGCTTTTGCTAGCAGTTTTTCTAACACCAAATCGTAGCCGCGGCCTTTTAGCAGCGTCATGTCGGGGGTAATTTCATCGGCACCATCTACATATAAATCGATCTCGGCCACCTGCGCCAGTGCGATGACGTTTAAGCCCAAACTCTGCGCTTTAATCATACTGACGTTAGAACTGGCGATGGTAGTGACTTTTAGCCGCTCATCTTTTTGCCGTCTTGCCAGTTCTTCGATAAAATAATTGGCGGTAGAGCCAGTGCCCAAGCCCACCAGCATCCCATTTTTAACGTATTTTGCAGCATGAATCGCTACTGCTTGCTTGTCGTTGATTGGCTCGATTGACATAGAAATGTCTCCCCATAACTTTATTTTTATTTTTTATTCAAAGTGCGCATAATTGCCACAGGCTTTATCAATTAAAGCTAGCCTTACAGTTATAATAGGCAGAATCCATCGTTAAACCAAGTTATTTTCAAGCACATTTATGCAGTTATCCGCGCCCAAGGTCGGGCAAAAAAGTCGTTTTTCTTATGCTGCCAATGGCTTAGATAGCTTATCTCTAGCATCACTTGCATGTCGCCTTAATACAACAAATGGTACAACAGAAAGTAAGCATAAAACACCGCTGGTGATGATTACTTCTAACGCATTTGAAGCACAGCGTTTATTAGAGGAAATCCCTTACTTTGCGCCAGAACTGAGCGTGCGCCTACTGCCAGATTGGGAAACGCTGCCTTACGACGTGTTTTCACCACACCCAGATTTGATTTCAGAGCGACTGGCAACGCTCTACCAAATCAGCCAAAACTTGTGCGATGTAGTCATTGTGCCTATAGCCACCGCGCTGATTCGCCTGCCTGCCGTGGTTTATTTAGTAGGGCATAGCTTTATGCTGAAAAAGGCGCAAAAGCTCAACTTAGACGCGCTGCGCCATCAATGCGCGCAGGCTGGCTATCACCATGTTTCGCAAGTGATTTCGCCAGGCGAATTCAGTGTACGCGGTGGCTTAATTGATTTATTCCCCATGGGTAGCGTGCTGCCTTACCGCATTGATTTGTTCGATGATGAGATTGAGAGCATCCGCACTTTTGATGTGGATACCCAGCGTAGCTTGTACCCAGTGCCAGAAATCAGGTTGCTGCCTGCGCGCGAATTTCCGTTAGATGACAAAGGCATTGCTACCTTTAGAAGCAATTTCCGCGAGCAATTTGAGGGCGACCCGCAACGCGCCACCATTTACAAAAATGTGAGTAAGGGCGTGGCCAGTGGCGGCATTGAATGGTATTTGCCGCTGTTTTTTGAGCAGACTTCAACTCTGTTAGATTATCTGCCAGGGAATGCAGTGATTTGCTTGCATGGCAATGGCGATAAGGCAGCCCAGCAGTTTTGGGCTGATGCAGCTTCAAGATATCGATTGCTGGCGCACGATGCTGAAAAACCCATTTTAAAACCAGATGTTTTATTGATTAAAACTGACGATTTTTTTGCACAAACGCAGCGCTTTGCTTTGTTTACACTTGTGCACGAGCCTGCCAATGCGCTGCCTGCTTTGGATATAGAGCGCCGTGCCGAGCAGCCATTGCATAAGCTGCAAGCCTTTATCCATGCGGCGACTATAGATTCAAAATTAGCCGATGTCAAAAAGAAGCGCATACTAATCACGGCTGAAAGCTTGGGTCGTCGCGAGACCATGTTGCAACTATTTGCCGAGCATGGTCTGGTGATGCCTGTGTGTGAAACATGGGCAGGTTTTTCAGCCAGTGCCGCGCCATTAATGTTGGGTGTCTCACCACTACATGCTGGCTTTAACGATGATGTCGCTCTGATTACCGAGTCAGAATTGTATTCTGGCACGGTGCGTCAACAGCGTCGTCGCGAGAAGGAAAAAGCCCGCAATACCGAGGGTATGCTGAAAGACTTGTCAGAGTTGCGCATGGATGACCCTGTCGTGCATGAGCAGCACGGCGTAGGGCGCTACAAAGGCTTAATGAATTTAGATTTTGGTGAAGGCGAAACCGAGTTTTTGCTGCTGGAATACTATGGAGACGATAAGCTTTATGTGCCGGTTGCGCAGTTATTTCTAATCTCGCGTTATTCAGGTGGCCCGCCAGAAAGTGCACCACTGCATCGGCTAGGGTCTGGCCAGTGGGAAAAAGCCAAGAAAAAAGCGCTAAAACAAATCCGCGACACAGCAGCCGAACTGCTAAATTTATATGCACAGCGCGCGGCGCGGCGCGGCCATGCTTTCACGCTTTCACTTAAAGATTACGAAGCATTTTGCGAAGGCTTTCCGTTTGAAGAAACACCTGACCAATTAGAAGCCATCGAAAATGTCATCAAGGATATGCAGTCCGGTCGCCCCATGGATAGACTTGTTTGTGGTGATGTGGGCTTTGGCAAAACGGAGGTTGCGCTGCGTGCGGCTTTTGTCGCAGTGATGGGTGGCAGGCAAGTGGCTGTGCTAGTGCCGACAACTTTATTAGCCGAGCAACACTTTCAAAACTTCTGCGATCGATTTGCCGAATGGCCGATAAAAATTGCCGAAATTTCCCGTTTTAGAACCGCCAAAGAACAAAAGCAAGCGCTGGCTGATTTGGCTGCAGGCAAGGTTGATATTATTATCGGTACGCATCGCTTGATTCAAAAAGACGTGAAGTTTAAAAACCTAGGCCTCGCTATTTTGGATGAAGAACACCGCTTTGGCGTGCGCCAAAAAGAGCAATTAAAAGCTTTGCGGGCAGAAGTTGACGTGCTCACTTTAACCGCAACGCCGATTCCAAGAACCCTCAGCATGGCGATGGAAGGCTTGCGCGAATTCAGCGTTATCGCCACGCCGCCACAAAAGCGCCTCAGCATTAAAACTTTCCATACTTATTATTCTGACGGCATTATTCGCGAAGCGGTGATGCGCGAGTTTAAACGTGGTGGCCAAGTCTATTTCTTACACAATGAAGTCGATACCATTTTTGTGCAAAAAGAGAAGCTGGAGAAAATCATTCCAGAAGCGCGCATTGCCATTGCGCATGGTCAGTTGCGTGAGCGTGAGCTAGAACATGTGATGCGCGATTTTTATCAGCAGCGCAGCAATATTTTGCTATGCACCACCATTATTGAAACGGGCATCGACGTGCCCACCGCTAACACCATTATTATGAATCGCGCCGATATGTTTGGCTTGGCACAGTTGCATCAATTGCGCGGACTAGTAGGGCGTAGCCATCATCAGGCTTATGCTTATTTACTTACCGATGAACACCGCAAAATCACGCCACAAGCACAAAAACGCTTGGATGCTATTCAACTACTAGAAGATTTGGGTGCAGGTTTCCATCTCGCCATGCACGATTTAGAAATTCGCGGGGCAGGCGAGTTGCTGGGTGATAGCCAAAGTGGTGAGATGCAGGAAATTGGCTTCCAGCTGTATTCCGATATGCTGAACCACGCAGTAAAACAACTGAAAGCAGGTAAAGAGCCAGACTTAGACGCACCACTAGGTGTTACGACTGAGATTAATTTACATGTGCCTGCGTTGCTGCCTAACAACTATTGCCCCGATGTGCATGAGCGCTTGGTGTTGTATAAGCGCTTAGCCAATGCTGGTAATGATGATGATTTGGATACACTGCAAGAAGAGTTGATAGACCGCTTTGGCCTGTTGCCAGAGCCTGCAGAAGCTTTGCTAGCCTGCCACAGGCTACGCATTGCTGCCAAACCAGTGGGCATTATTAAAATTGACGCATCTGATGCGGCGATTCAGCTACAATTTAATATTAAAGCCGATTTAGACCCAATGAAGCTAGTGAGTTTGCTGCAACGCGATCGCCGTTGCCGTATGAATGGCCCAGATAAATTGAGGGTAACGGTGCAATTGGGCAGCTTTAATCACAGAGTCGAACTGGTAAAAACGCTGTTAAAAGAGTTTGTGTAAATTTTTAACATAAAACTCGCAGTGGCAGTCGAAATGCCAATGTTAAATTTCTACCAATTTACCTAAGTTTAAAAAGAATACAACGGTTTTAATCGGCAAGCCTTCGTGTACAAACAGGTTGGCATAGCGCGCCAGTTGTGGTTTGTGGGTGAGCGCAACAGAATTAGCGTTGGCTTCTGTCACGTCTATTCCTAATTTGTAATCTATTATCCAACGCGTGCCATTTTCTACAAAAGTTAAATCAATACGTTGTTCTTCATTCTCCGAGCTGATGCTTAGTTCTGTCTGCGATGATGCTCTAGAAGCCAATATCCATGAGCCTTCTGAGCTGAAAATTGCGCGCTTAAGTGCCGAAATTACTTGTGGTACGTATTTATCGACTTCGATTTTGGCGTGACCACGCTGCAATAACCAAAATTGCATGCTCTGGGAGCAAGCATCTATGCGGCTTGCAGGCCAGTGTTCTAAGCCAATTTTTGCGATTAATTCCATATACAAATGCGCTAGCGAGCCTGCATCTGCGGTAAGGCCAGGGGTTGCTAAAGGCGGATTTGATGATGATTTTGTATTGCTATGCGGCAACAGTGTTTGCTGTTGATTTGTTTGCAGCACCGCAGGCATCTGCAGTTGCTTTAATCGCACTAGTTGCGGTGTAAAGTTGGCAATGTCATCTTCTGCCTCAACTGATTTTTCATCTGCCTCTAAGCTAGTAAACTTAAGCGCATCAAAATAGTGGCCCACTGCAGGCCACAATAAAGCCAGTGGCGTATTGGCAGCAGGCTTAAATTCGTCATCTTTATTCTTGGTGGCAAAGCCTACCAAATGCAGTTTGCGCTCGGCACGGGTGGCGGCTACATATAACACACGCGCATCCTCGTTGGCATCGCGTATTTTTTCGCGTGTCGCCAAAAAGTCATATACGCTGACATGGTTTGAATCTTGGTTTTGCTCGCGCGCACCTTTGGGGATAAATGGTGCGGCTAGCAGTTCTGTGTGGTTGCCTGAGTGTTTGCCTGTATTTTTTTCTATGGAAACTTCTTCCCACAACAGTAGCGGTTTTTCGCTGTTATTACCGCCAGTGGCTGTGCCTAATCCCAGCAAAATCACCGTATCAAACTCTAAGCCTTTGGATTTGTGGATGGTCATCATTTGCAGGTTTTCGCCTTGTGCATCTGGTGCGGCAAATAGCTTTGCAATTTCCATGAGCATGCGCTCAGGCGAAAATTGGTTCTGTTTATCTAAGCCATCCATACATTTAAAAAATGCTTGTACATCAATCACATCAGCTTGCTCCCACAAGCAAGCCGCGCCGTTTAACATTAGCCATACGCCACGCACCCATCTGCTTGTACTAGTGCGGCCTTGCGATTCTAACGCTTCCTCAAAAATGGCACGTACATGCAGTAAGCGTGCTTGGCCATCGCTAGATAGTTGATTTAGCTGAGCATCATCCTGCATCAGCTGCCAGATGGTTGCGTGGTGATTGCTACCAGCTAGCGCATGCAAATCATGCAGGGTAAGGCCGCACCAAGGCGCGCGTAATACGGCCAGCCAATGCACACGATCCGCCCTGTTGTGCAGCGCATGCGTAAGCGCCAGCAAATCTTGCACGACTTGTCTATTTTCAAGCGCCTCAATTTCCAGTGCCTGAAACTTGATATCAGTGTGCGACCTGCGCAAGGTGGTGACTAAATGCGTAAGATGATTTTTGGCGCTCACCAACACCGCTATTTTTGCGTCTGGATTTGCAGTGCGTTCGTGCTGAATAATCGCAATTACTGCTTCGGCTTCTGCTTGCTTGGCAGCTTCGGTTCCATCATTTTTAATGATAGCGTGTACTTCTACGCCGCTGTCAGTCACGTTTTTATTGGTATTAGCAATAGAAGCGCGATATTTCACTGCGCCTTGGCTTTCATCGTCAACCGCAGAAAACAGGGGCGCAAACGTTTGGTTAATCCAGCCGACAATTTGCGGCGTAGAACGATTGTTACGATACAACTGCAAGCGTTGCAGGTGAATATCACCAATGCCACGTGCCGCAGCGTGGATGAACAAGCTCACGTTGGCTTTACGAAAGCGATAAATTGACTGCATGGGGTCGCCCACGCAGAATAGTGTGCGTGCATCGCCAGATTGCCAGCCACGCGTTAACTGTTCTAGTAACTTGATTTGACTCGGGCTGGTGTCTTGAAACTCATCAACCAACAAATGCTGGATTTGGTAATCCAGTTTCAGCGCCAAGTCAGTCGGCGCTTCCAAATCATCACCTAAAGCCCTCTCTTCACCTAAAGCTAAAGTAGCACGCTGTGCAATCTCAACAAAATCAACTTCACCCGCACTTTGAAACGCCAGCCATAGCTGCGCCACTGCCAAATTGAGCAATTTTGATAAGGCGGAAATCATCTGCCAATCGTTGCTATTGTCTACACTGAAAGGCAAGCTGCGTATGGCGTGCAGGGCAGGTGTGTTATTCACCGCCGCAATGATTTCTGCTAGATTTTTTTTATAGGCACGGCCTTCATCCGTGGCGGGGAAACCAAACTTGACATTCAAGCCCCCTTCTTTACGCGGTTCGCCAGAGGCTGTCAGCATTAAATCACCCATAGCGCGCCATTGCGGTAAATCACTGGTTTGTGCTGTTAGTGGGGTTTGCCAATCTAGTAGCACATCAATATTTAGGCTTGCAGGTTGCTGGCTAGCTGCAAAGCGTGCAATAGGCATTAACAGTTGTTGTAGTGCAGGCGGTAGCGCATGCGCTGCATCGGTTAAACTCGCAGTAATTAAGTGCTTCAGGGTATCTTGTAATTGTGCCGTATCAATCTCATGATGCACGGTCGAATAACCTAGCCACTGGTCACGCTTCTGTAGCATATGAATAAGCAAACCTGTTAATTGTGCCGAATTGTTTTCTACATAGCGCAGCGCAGTTTTTACAACCTCACCATGCGCGGTGTGCTCAAGCAAAGCCAGCGTTTGTTCTGCCGCATGCGCATATAAAATACTGGCATCATCCGACACTTTGGGTTGTGCACCAAAACGGCTAAGTAGCGGCATTTGTCGTGCTAAGTGTGCGCACAAGCTGTCAATGGTAAAAATACGCAAGCGTGAAGGGTTTTCAATCAGTTGCCAATCGTGTGCTTGCGCTTGTCGCAAGGCTGCTTGGCTTAAGTCGTAAGTAATTTGCTTGTGTGGTTGTGGCGGCGGAGTATGGTTTGCAGCTGCAATCAGGCTATCTAAAATACGCAAGCGCATTTCAGCGGCGGCCTTGTTGGTAAAGGTAATGGCGATGATTTCCTCGGGCGCACTGACGGCTTGCAGCAGTTTTAAGTAACGCTGGGTCAGTAACTCAGTTTTACCTGCGCCTGCAGGCGCTTCGACAATGAAAGACGCAAGCTCTAAAGCGCGTTGGCGGTTAGCTTCATCTTCAGCTAACGTATCATAAACAGTATCCTGCACGCTCACGCTTGTTCGCCTTTAAAACGCTCAAACTGCAATTGCCGCTCAGGCAGACGCAATAGTGGGATCACTTCGCAATACGCTAAATTTTTATCATCATCAAACTTTACCACCGCTTCGCCCGCCTTTATTTCTTGCGCAATGGCTTCAATGCTTGCCCGCCAGTGCTCTAACAAATGTTGCCAGCTAGCAAATTTTTGAATAAATTTAGGTTTACGTTTATCTATATCGACATCAAAATCAATATTTGCAACACCTAAGAAGGCATGCTCAGCAGTTTTTACCATGCCAAATTGCACACCCGTGACGTTGTAGCTTTCGTCATAAAAAGTCGCATAAATCGGTAATTGTGGTTCGATAATACGTGCCTCACCCCAGCTTTTAATGTCGGGTTTTTGACCTGTTTTATAGTCTACAAACTCAATGCCACCGCTTTCAAGTTGGTGAATACGGTCAATTTTTAGCTTCACTTCAATGCCGCCAATCAGTACTTTCTTTTCGGCTTCGCAAGCAATCATATTAAACGGCACATCACGCAACTTTTCGTATTGCAGCCAATCGCCGACTAGTTTATGCAATCGCTCACGCTCTAATTCTAATAAGCTGGCCGAAAGCATCTTTTGCTGCTTCGACACTTCATCTAACGCTACCTTAATCGCCGCCTTTAACGCTTGAACTAGGCTGTCATCTGACATGCTGCACAAATCCGTAAAATGATGCTCTTGCCAAAATGCAGCTAATACGCCATGTACTAGAGTGCCGCGAGTCATGTTGTCTAGGCCGTTGCTAGGTGTTTTAAGTGCTTTGGCGCCAAGCCTGAATTGGTAAAATGCCCAGGCTGGGCAAATAGCTTGCGCACGGAATAGGCTGGTGCCACCCGCAACGTGTTCGCCAGCTTGCACCTTGGGTGCAGTGTGGTCGTTCAGCCACTGCAAGTCTTGGTTGCCAGATTGGCTTAAGGATTCTGCTAAGGTTTCGGCAAGGCTGGCACCCTCTAACGCCGGAACATCCTTCATTAATGGCGATGCCCGTAGCTGGCTATTGCCCTCAGCTTTGCTGCTAGAGAAGATAATATGCTTGGCTGAGTGTAATAGCCGCTGCTGGATATTGCCCGCAAACACAGCCTGTACGCTGTTATCGGCGTTGGGTAACTTGGCCGCGCGCTGAAGAAATGCGGGCAACAGCGGATTGGGGCGCGCTGGTGGTGGCCAGATATGGTCGTTCATATTCATACACCACATCGCATCAACAGGCGCGCTTAATGCTTCCATAATGCCTAAAATTTGGATTGAAGCTTCTTGTGTAGTCTCGGCTTGAAACACTTGGTCTGTGCAGATTTGTCTCAAGATTTGTACCGCTTCTGCCTGATACATACTATTGCCCAGCATATCAAGTTGCTTAAGCTGGTTTAGCGCTTTTTGCCAAGCATTATTGGCTTGGTATTCTAGGCTAGTCAGAACGCGCTCGCCGGGCCAATGCAACGCAGCTAAAATATCTGCCAGTGTTTGCGCCCATTGCGAGGCGGTGGATTTTCTATTGCTTGATAAAACTTCTGCCGTTTTTATGTGCGCTAATAAGTGTGGAATATTCAAGCCTTTAGTCAGATGAAAACTTGCAAACTCCATCAATTGCTTCAACTTAAATTGCATCGGTAACTGCTCGCGCATTTTCGCATCTAGTTGCGCGCGCGCATCGGCCTCTTGTTGGCTGGCGGACCAAAACGGCGACAATAAAACTGCAGAAACATCAGCTTGCGTTAACTCATAGCTGCTAAATAAGCGTAGCAAATTATGGGCAGCTTGAATCATCGGCTGCTGGCTCAGCGGCGTGCCAAGCGAGAAGTTATAGATACGCGGTGTATCTAATTGACTGTGGCACACACTAGCAGGGTAAAGCGCATCATCAAGCAAGTCTGCGAGCTGGTTCCTCACTTCACTTAATTGGGGTGAAACGATAGCGATTTTTGCATTAGGATCCCTTGTTAATTGTTGCTTTGCCCAAGCGACCGCCGCGCGACACTCAGCTTCTTGGTGTTCTAAGACGATGTGTTGCATGTGTGCAGCTTGAAGATTGGAGCTAGCATATTCTGCCACTTCGATATGTTGGCTGATCAAAATTTCGCGCAGACGCTGTTCTTGCGGTACGGTTTGGTCAAATCCACAAAATTCAACACGAGAAATATTAGCAAGGCTGCAAGCCTCATGAGTATTGGCTTGCAGAGCAGCTGTTTTAATGATGTCTAATTGAAAGTCGATATACCGTACTGCTTCTAGCACATTTAATTGTTCGCAGCGCGCTTGAAATGCCCGCTGCCATTGCATAAATTGACGCGCTTCTTCAGCCATATGCTCGCGCGGCACATGTAACCGCCACGCAACCATGTAGTGATTGGCTTCAATGGCAGCGCTGGCCAGCCCCGCCACATCAAACAGTTCATCAAAATCCAGTTTTTGCAGCGATTGCTTAATCACTTGCTGCCACAGTAATTGCTCGTTGAGCGCGGTTAGTCGCATCGGTGGCGCAGTGATGTTGCCCGCCAGCAAGTTTTGTTCGGTGATACCGTCCAGCCATTGTGTCAACGTCATCACATCGGGGCTTTGCCACTGTGTCTGACCCGCTTGGATATGCTGGCGGGCGATGTCGTTTTTAATGCTGCGCACCAATCGGGCGCTGGGGCATAAAATCAATGTGTTTAACATTGCATCATTCTATTGGATAATGGCGGTTTATATAATATTGCTAGTGTAAAAAAACTAACACGCAAAATTAATACGCAAAAACAATACGGAGAAGCAACATGCTGGCTAAAATTGCAAAAATATTTAAATATTCACTTTGGTTTTTATTGGTGCCAATTGCGTTGTTTGCCCTCTATACATGGGCAGCACTGACTTGGGTATATTCAACGGGTGAGCGCGCTGGCTATGTACAAAAATTTTCAGAGAAAGGTTATCTCTGCAAAACCTATGAAGGTGAATTAGTGCTGGTTTCTATGCCTGGCACACAAGCCGAGAAGTTTATGTTCACGGTTAAGGACAAAACACTGGTTGGAAAAATTAATAATAGTTTGGGCAAGCGCGTGCGCTTAACTTATGAGGAGCACAAAGGTATTCCCAGCAGCTGCTTTGGTGAAACGGCTTACTATGTACAAAATGTACAAATTTTAGAAAAAGATGCTTTCAATCTGCCGTTTGAGTAATAAATCAGATGGCAAGCACGGACGAAAAAAACTATATTACCCCGCAAGGTTTTGCTGCGCTACAGGCAGAGTTTCATCAGCTTTATAAAATAGAGCGCCCTGAGGTTGTACGCACAGTGTCTTGGGCGGCCAGCAATGGTGACCGTAGTGAAAATGGTGATTACATTTACGGCAAGCGTCGCCTGCGCCAAATCGATAGTCGCTGCAAACACTTGATGAAGCGCATGGATTTAGCCGAAATTGTTGACAGTAGTTTGCAACAGCATTTAGAGAAGATTTTTTTTGGCGCGTGGGTCACATTATTTAATTTAGCAGACGATACCGAAGTCACTTATCGTATCGTGGGCAAAGATGAGTTAGACCCCAATAAAGGTTGCATAAGCTGGGTTTCACCTTTAGCTAAAGCCATGCTGGGCAAGGCGATTGGTGATGCAGTCAAAGTGATTACGCCCGCAGGCGAGCATGAATACGAAATTATTGATGTGCGGTATACGCCAGCTGAAAAGGGGACAAGTTGAACTTAACTAACAATTCAGCTATCGTAGCGCTTATGTTAAAAAGTTTTTCATATTTTTTTGCTTGTTTGCTACTGGTGCTTATCCTGGTACAAGCGGTTGCTGCGGTTAACATGTCTATCTGCAATAGCATCATGCAATCAGATGCCCAACAAAAGGTTGAAGCAATGAAAAACATGCCGTGCCACGACAAAATGAAAAATAATGCGCAACATTCAGGTGTAAAAAGTATCTGTAAAACCCATTGCGAAACGCTATGTGCCAGCCTGAGTGCCATGACAGCATTGCCTAGCTTGACGCCAGCCACCACTTTTTTGGTATCATTGCAAACAGTGAGTTTCCCGCACCAAGCCTACGTTTCAATCACCCAACCCAACCTGCAACGCCCACCCATACTCCTATCTTATAATTAGTCTTTTTGCGCCATGATTTTGGCGTAAGTTTTTTTTAAGCGTTTTAGGAGTATTTATGAAGATCCCCTGCTTAGGTAGATTTCTACTATTTGCTAGCCTATTATTTGGTAGCTTGATTTCTTATGCAGAGCAACCATTAAGCCTAGCAGAGGCCATTTCTTTGGCTACTCAAAATCAACCTTTATTGCAATCACTCGATGATGCAGCTGCTTCATCACGCCAAGCGGCAATAGCCGAAGGTCAATTACCTGATCCAAAGATTAAATTTGGTGTTAGCAATTTGCCTGTCACAACCAGTGATGCTTTGCGCTACAACCGTGATGATCAGACAATGGTCAATATTGGCATATCGCAGGATGTCCTACCCCTTAAAAAACGTGAGATAGCTTCAAACCTCATGTCAGCCGAAGCAGATCAGTTCCAGACTGAGCAACAAGCTACCGCAAGGACAATTGAACGCGATGTTGCCTTAGCATGGCTTGATGTTTATGAGGCACAGCGCAAAAGTGAGCTTTATCAGCGTGTGATTGATGACATGAGGGCAGAGCGAAAATATTGGCCGCTAGCGTCAGTTCTGGTGGTGCTAAATCCAGTGACGTTTTAAACATGGATACAGACGTTTCAATCACCAATGAAAAACTTATATTCTCTAAACGAGATGAGCATAAAGCGCGTGCTGCTTTATCACGTTGGATTGGTAGTGCAGCTTCACGTTCGATTGCATCTGAACTGCCAGTCATGACCAATAGCTTGGCACGAGATGAAATTAAGAGTGAACTTGAAAAACATCCTTTATTAAAAAATGCCTATCAAACTGAAAAGGTAGCGCAGCTTGACGTGGATGGTGCACAAGCGAATCTACAGCGTAATTGGGGTTGGGAGCTTGGCTATGGTAAACGTTTTAATGATCGCAGCGATATGCTTACTTTCCAAGTCTCTATTGATCTGCAATTGGCCAAAGCGAATCGACAAGACAGACGTATAGCCGAAAAGCTGCTACTTGTTGAAAAAGCCCGCAAACTGACTGAGGACAGACGTCGTGAACTTCAATCAGAGTTACAAAACGCTGAGGCAGATGCAGTTGCTGCTGCAGGCCGTGAGAATGAACATCTCACCAGCCTTATCCCCAATGCGCAAGCTAAATTACGCCTTGCTCAAGCGAATTATTCAACAGGATTAGTAGCATTAAGTGAAGTCTGGCAGGCGCGTCGTGACGTGATTGAAATTGAGTTGGAGCACTGGACTATTCTGACTGATCGCCAACGTGCCGCTGTCAAAATCGGCTATTTAACAAATGATAGCCGCTTATTTAAACAAATTGAAAAGGAATAAATCATGAAAACAACCTACTTAATCTTGGCCGCTTTATTAGTGACTGTGGCCGCTTGTTCTGAGCAAGAGAATACCGAAACTGCTAGTCAAGCACCGATAGCTGAAATGCCTGCGATGGAACAACCAATAGAAGCCAAGCCCACTGCAATGCTGCCCAATGAAATCAATGCTAGCGACATGAGTGGCGATAATGTGGAACAGGATGCAAGCGGTAAAAAAGTACTGTATTGGTATGACCCGATGCTGCCTGATAGACACTTTAGCAAATCAGGTCTATCACCCTTCATGGATATGAAGCTAGCCCCTAAATACGCTGAGTAACCAAGTGCGCTGGGTAATCAAGCCCAAATATTAAGGAAATAAAATGAAGCGACTCCATTTAGTAATAGTTTTTATCTTATTAACCCTGTTCGCAGGATTAGGTTGGTTTTTTGGGCAAAAATCTGCGCAATCACCTACGTCAAAAGACATGCCTGATTCAAAAATGGCTCAATCCATCAATGGGGTCGTTCAAGATGGTAGCGGTAAAACCGTTAAATATTGGTATGACCCCATGGTACCGAATCAAAAGTTCGATAAGCCTGGAAAGTCGCCGTTTATGGATATGATGCTGGAACCAAAGTATGCCAATGAAAGTGCTGACGGTGAAGAAGGTGGTGTAGCGATATCTTCACAAACTGCACAAAACCTTGGTATTCGGCTTGAAAAGGTTCAAATGTCACAATTTGGTGAATCCTTATCCGCTGTTGGCCGCATTGAAGCGGATGAACGTCGTTTTTATGCAGTGCAAACCCGTATGCCTGGCTTTGTAGAAAAGCTATCAGTACGCGCCATGGGCGATCCTGTAACTAAAGGTCAAAAAGTAGCAGAAATTTATGCACCAGAAATTTTAGCTGCACAGCAAGAATATTTAACGCTAGCTACACTTGGTCAGGTAGATGCAGATGGTTCACTTAAACAAGCGGCGCGTAGCCGCTTGAAGTTGCTTGGCATGTCTGAAGGTGAGATAGCAGCCATTACAAGAACGGGTAAAGCTAGCCCAAGATTCGGTGTTTATGCGCCTTCTAGCGGTGTGCTTACTGAACTGGGCGTGCGTGAAGGTGCGCAGTTGATGTCGGGTACTTCGTTAATGCAAATTACCGATTTATCGCAAGTGTGGTTGGTGGCAGAGGTGCCCGAACGCGATGCGGCTAGACTAAAAACTGGGATAGAAGCCGAAGTGCAGCTGCAAAGTATTGCTGGAGAGGTGTTTAAAGGTAAGGTCAGCTACTTATACCCTATGTTAAGTGGCACTTCTAGAACGTTACAAGTACGCGTTGAATTACCGAATAAGCAAAACCGTTTACGGCCTGGTATGTACGGTAATGTTTTATTTACAGGACAAACCTATGAAGCGATGTCTGTTTCAACCGAAAGCATTATCGCTACGGGTAAACGTAAAATTGTGATTTCTAAAGAAGGCGGTGGTTACCGACCCGTAGAAGTGATTACTGGTCAAGAGCGCGACACTTATACTGAAATTATGAGTGGCCCTAAAGTGGGTGAAGAGGTTGTTACTTCAGGTCAGTTCTTAATTGACTCCGAAGCGTCGTTATCGGGCGTACTTGCAAGGCTTTCTCAGCAAGATAAAGCGATGGAAAAAGGTATGAGCGAGATGGACATGCCTATGGAAAAAGCGACGGACGATGAAAAAATGCCTAAAGGACGTGGCAAGGTGGTAGAAGTTGATGTTAAAACAGGCAAACTCATTTTAGATCACGAGCCCATTAAAGAACTAGGTTGGCCGTCGATGACCATGGGCTTTAAGGTGAAAGATAGCAAGCAACTGGATAAACTTAAAGCAGGCGATGAAGTAGAGTTTGATTTAAAAGCAGATGCTCCAGAAACCGCTGATAGACCAGCGCAATATATGATTGATCGGGTTGAAAAATCGACCAGTATGAAAAAAGGCGACATGAAAGATAGCATGAATGGAGCTAAACCATGATTGCGCAACTCATTCGCTGGTCTGCCAATAATCGATTATTGGTGCTGCTTGCCACCTTCATGATAATCGCATGGGGCGTTTTTGCCATGCTAAAAACCCCACTAGATGCGATTCCAGATTTGTCCGATACGCAGGTCATCATCCGTACCCAATGGGCTGGGCAAGCGCCACAAATCGTGGAAAATCAACTGACTTATCCACTCACCACCACCATGCTGTCCGTGCCAGGTGTGAAAACGGTGCGCGGTTACTCTTTCTTTGGCGATTCATTTGTTTATATTTTATTCAATGACGGGACGGATCAATACTGGGCGCGTTCACGTGTACTGGAATATTTAAGCCAAATATCATCACGCTTACCAAAAGGCGCTAATCCAAGCCTCGGGCCAGATGCGACAGGTGTGGGCTGGGTATATGAGTATGCCCTAGTAGATAAAAGTGGCAAGCATGACTTAGGTGAATTACGTGCTTTACAGGATTGGTTTTTAAAGTTTGAATTAAAGACTATTCCTGGGGTGGCAGAAGTTGCCACATTAGGCGGTATGGTGCGCCAATATCAAGTGCAAGTTGACCCCGATAAGTTGCGCAATTACCGCATACCTCTCTCTAAGGTCGTCTCGGCGATTCAATCTGCCAACCAAGAAACAGGTGGCGCGGTGATAGAAACTGGCGAAGCAGAATATATGGTGCGTGCGCATGGTTATTTGGAATCGCTGGATGACTTTAGAAATATTCCGTTACAAGTCAGTGAAAACGGTACGCCCATTTTGTTGTCAGATGTGGCGCGTATACAAATCGGCCCAGAGCTTAGGCGCGGGGTGACTGAGCTTAATGGCGAGGGTGAAGTCACTGGCGGTGTGATTGTCATGCGTGCCGGGCAAAATGCCCTAGAAGTCATTGATGGCGTAAAAGCGAAGCTTGAATTATTGAAGAAGAGTCTGCCTGAGGGTGTAGAGGTGGTGACCACCTACGATAGATCTCAGCTTATTAAACGCGCTGTCGATAATCTAACCCATAAGCTGATTGAAGAATTTATTGTAGTGGCATTGGTATGTGCCGTGTTTTTATGGCATTTCAGCTCAGCTTTAGTGGCGATTGTGGCACTGCCGATTGGCATATTAGTGAGTTTTATTGTGATGTATTACCAAGGGGTAAACGCTAACATTATGTCGCTAGGTGGTATCGCCATTGCCATCGGTGCTATGGTGGATGCTGCGATTGTGATGATCGAAAATGCACATCGACAGTTGGAAACTTATAAAAATGACCATGGCGAACCCAACAATAGCCAGCGTATCAAGGTGATTATTGATGCAGCAAGTGAAGTTGGCCCTGCGCTGTTCTTTTCATTACTCATCATTACCCTGTCGTTTATCCCTGTATTCACGCTTGAAGCGCAGGAGGGCAAATTATTTGCACCTTTGGCCTTTACTAAAACCTACGCCATGGCGGCGGCGGCTGGTTTATCAGTGACCCTTATTCCAGTGTTAATGACCATATTCATTCGCGGCCATATTCGACCAGAGCATGATAATCCGCTCAATCGCTGGTTAATTGCCATTTACAAACCCATGCTGAGTAAAGTGTTGCACTTCCCGAAAGTCACGCTTGGATTTGCTGTGCTAATTGTCGTTCTTACTTTGTACCCTTTAGGCAAACTTGGCAGCGAGTTTATGCCGCCACTGGACGAAGGTGACTTGCTCTATATGCCGACAGCATTACCAGGGTTGTCCGTATCTAAAGCCTCTGAGATACTTCAGTTAACGGATAGACTGATTAAAACAGTGCCAGAAGTGAAGACGGTGTTTGGTAAAACCGGGCGGGCAGAGACTGCAACCGACCCAGCACCATTGGAGATGCTCGAGACCACCATCCAATTCAAGCCCCGTGATGAATGGCGTGCGGGCATGACGCCTGAAAAACTGGTGGAGGAGTTAGATGCTAGATTGAAAATACCTGGCATGGCGAATGTATGGGTGCAACCGATACGTAACCGGATAGACATGCTTTCCACTGGCATTAAAAGCCCAATTGGTATCAAAATAGGTGGTGCCGACTTAGATACTTTAGAGCGGTTAGGTGGTGAGGTTGAGCGTTTGATGAAGCAAGTACCTGGTGCCAGTTCAGTGATTGCGGAGCGTGTGACTGGCGGACGTTATATTGATATTAAAATTGACCGACTCAAAATCGCACGTTACGGCTTGAATATTGAAGACGTGCAATCATTGATTTCAACAGCGATTGGGGGTGACAACATCAGTGAAAAAATTGAAGGCTTGGCGCGTTTCCCAATCAATGTGCGCTTCCCAAGAGAGTTGCGAGATTCTGTAGAAAAAATTAAAACTTTACCAATTATCACTGAGCTAGGTGCGACGGTTCCTCTTGGTGAGGTCGCAGAAGTGAAAGTCACCGATGGCCCGCCGATGATTAAGAGCGAAAATGCACGCCCAAATGTGTGGGTGTATGTGGATATCCATGACCGTGATTTGGGTGGCTTTGTAAAAGATGCAAAAGCTTTGCTAGATAAAGAATTACAGCTACCCGCTGGTTATTCACTGGCATGGTCTGGACAGTTCGAGTATTTTGAGCGCGCAGCTAAACGGCTAAGCTATGTAGTACCGATGACCATAGGCATTATCTTTATTTTATTATTTCTGTCATTTAAGCGCATGGCACCTGCCTTGTTGATTTTAGGTAGTCTGCCATTTGCATTGGTGGGCGCAGTTTGGTTTCTCTATTTCTTGGGATATCATTTCTCGATTGCCAGTGGTGTTGGCATGATTGCGCTGACTGGACTAGCTGCTGAGTTTGGTATCATCATGCTAGTCTACTTGGATGACGCGATTGAACGCTACAAAACTGCTGGTAAGCTTAATAATAAGGATGACTTGTATGCGGCATTGATTGAAGGCGCAGCCTTGCGAGTCAGGCCAAAAGCGATGACAGTGGCAGTGATTTTGGCTGGTTTAATCCCTATTTTAATTGGCACAGGTACAGGCTCCGAAGCGATGAGTCGTATTGCCGCGCCGATGGTGGGCGGGATGCTAACTGCGCCATTACTGTCATTGTTTGTGTTGCCAGCGGCATATATGCTTCTTAGCAGGAGCTATACAAAGGCGTTACCCCCCACATTTTTGGATAATTAGACACTTTAAAAAGATTGACCTTGCCCTAGTGGCAAGGTTGATAATAATTTTAGTGCTTAAAAAATTGTAAGGAAAGTGCGATGCAAAATGACTCATGCAGTATTGGAAAGTAGCAAATGTCTCAAGTATTTCGGCAAAGTGATTCGTCGTTATATAGAAATTGGCTAAAAATAAGGTTGAGATGCATTCTAGAGTAGTAGAAATGAACTCTAGACTGATTAATT
Organism: Pseudomonadota bacterium; assembly: GCA_020053735.1. Lineage (GTDB taxonomy): Bacteria > Pseudomonadota > Gammaproteobacteria > Burkholderiales > Methylophilaceae > Methylotenera_A. The sequence goes on along the minus strand of JAGVMP010000019.1, from coordinate 244,949 downwards.
AAGTCTTAATTGATATGAAATAGCATATTTATAATATGCACACATTGACAAAACTAAAATGAAACGTTGGATTAAATTACTGGTAACGATATTACTTGCTGTGAGCATTCCTCTGCAGGGCTTTGCTTCAATCAGTATGCCAACGTGCGGTAATATGCCGATGGGTGCTAATGTCTTAGTGACTACGTCACACGCTAATACTATGATAGATAAAGTCACAGCCATGTCTGCTGCTTGTGATATGAATGTTAAAAACTGCTGCCTACTAGGTGGCGGTAAAACTTGTTCTAATCTGAAATGCTCTATTTGTCATTTAAGCGTGTTTCAACTAACTAGTACAGGCTTATTGGACATGCCTGATACATTGGCAACTGAGTATCAAGATTTGATTAACCAGCCTTATCAAAACTTCCCACCCACGTTGTTTCGTCCACCAAAGCAAATACCTGCCTAGTACTTACTTGGTGATTGTTACTGACTGCGCTTTAGTTTCAGTTTAGCTGAAGTTTACTCAGTAAAGCCAGCAATCACTTAGTACCTACAAAAAACTGCTTAGCAGATCGGTTACTGATCTGGCAATACAGATACGTCCTTGAGCTGCTGAGCGCATAAGTTCTCTCGGAAAATTGCAAAGTAAGGAATTAACATGTCACACACAACCAGATACGGCAATCATAGTGCGGATAACATCGTCACTAAAATCACTCATGTTGGATTGATGCTGCGTTCAGCCAATCTATGGCAAAAGATTTCTTGCAACATTCTTCCGAGAATATAGACACAAACATCAAAAATAGTAACGTCAATTTTAGGAGAGTTATCATGAAAAACACATATACACACAAACTAGCAGTTGGCATCTTGGCTTTCAGTCTAGGCGCTTTATCATCATCAGCCTTTGCTGGCAAAGATGATATACAAAGCCGCACGTCGGAGCAGATATATAAGCTACAACAGCAGATTAAAGCCGTAGAAGCCAGCAAGCAAAGTAGCGAGTCTACTAAGGCAGCGGAATGCAAAAGGCTGGAAGAGCAAAGTAAGAAATGCTAGCAGTGCCTAATCACTGCGGGTTGGGATGATATTTTTATATCGTCCCGACCGTAACTAACCAAAACATTCAAAATTTAATTAAAGGAATATCTATCATGAACAACAAAATTATTAATACACTGATTGCCACAGCATTCATTGCTAGCTTAGGCTTTATCTCAACTGGTGCTATGGCAGGTCGTGACTTTTTTCAAGAACAGTTAATTCAGAATTTACAAGTCACTAAACAGAAATTGAAACAAGCAGAAGCTGCTAAGGGTGCCGAACAGCAAAAACTGATGGCAGAGCACTCACAGATGTTACACGACAACATGGTGACCTGCCGTGAGATGAAGCCCAAAGCAGGCATGACTGAATCAGAGCGTGATGAATGGTTCGTAGAGCATCAAAAGATTATGGATGACTTGATGAGTCAAATGATGGAGGAGCAAAAACTCGCGATGACATCAGCACCATGTGATACTACTAAGTAGTAATTAATATGTTTGGACTTGGATGAGATATGTCTCATCCAAGCATAGACAGGTTAAATTTTTCTCTGAATTATAACTACATCAAGAGTAATTCCATTTACGGTAAATTGTGACCTTCTATAGATTTCATATAATCTAACTAAGATATAAATTCTGAGATAATAGTTATACCCTAGCATCTTCACTTGTATGTTTTATTTTAATTAATTGTTAGGTGTAAATTATGTCATATTTGATTATTAAGTATTTAATCACTGCCGCAGTGGTCGTGCTGGTTTCAGAATTTGCCAAAGCCAATGACAAGCTAGGAAGTTTAGTGGCTGCGCTGCCCTTAGTAACGTTGCTCACGCTCATTTGGCTTTATGTGGAGCATCAGCCGACCACTAAAATCGCTAATCATGCCTATTACACGTTTTGGTATGTTATCCCCACTTTGCCAATGTTTTTACTATTTCCATATTTACTACCCAAGCTTGGGTTTTGGCTGACTTTAATTGGCTGCATAGTTTTTACTTTAGCGGTTTTTTATCTGTACGCGCTGCTATTAAAAAACTTTGGCATTGATTTGCTTTGAGTGATATTTTTCTGACTGAAGCCCCTGTGCAAAAACGCTGGGATATTTTTTGTAAAGTTGTCGATAATTTTGGCGACATTGGCATCTGTTGGCGTTTGACGCAGCAGTTACACCTCGAGCATGGCTTGCAAATTAGGCTGTGGGTGGATGATTTAGACAGGGCACAAAAAATCATTCCCAGTTTAAATATCAACCTAAATCAACAGCTTGTAGATGACATTGCTATCTTTAAATGGAGTGGTGTGGATAAAGATGATGACGCAGATTTTTCACAAGCCGCAAGCGTGGTGATTGAGGCGTTTGCCTGTGGCTTGCCCTGTGCTTACTTAGCCAGCATGGCACAACAGAAAAGCAAATGGGTGAATTTAGAATACCTGTCGGCAGAAACTTGGGTGGACGATTTCCATGCAAAACCTTCACCAAAGCCTGATGGATTAATCCGCCATTTTTACTTTCCTGGCTTCACGGAAAAGACCGGAGGGCTTATCCGAACCCCTGATGTCTTCCATAAAAATCAATTGCTTGCTGACAATGTGCACTTGCAGGACGATTTTTGGGAAAGTTTGCGATTAAGCAATCATCCGTGTTTAAAAGTATCACTGTTCTGTTATCCATTTGCGCCTGTGCAACAGCTACTTAGCGTCATGGCACAATTAACGCAGCCCATTCATTGTTATATCTCCGATAGTAATATTTTTGCCCAAGTTGCGCAGTTTTTTGGCCAAGAATCAATCCATGCAGGACAAGCACTTGTGCAGCAAAACTTAACCTTGCATGTGCTGCCATTTTTAAGCCAGGCCGATTATGACAACTTATTAGCTGCGTGTGACCTCAATTTTGTACGGGGTGAAGATAGCTGGATACGCGCGATTTGGGCGGCAAAGCCTTTCATTTGGCAACCGTATATTCAAGATGAAAACGCGCACATGGTCAAGCTGAACGCATTTTTAGATTTATTTTATGCTAACTACGATAAAAAATACCTACCCTGTAAGGCGCATGAATATTGGTCTGCAGGGCAGCAGTTTGATGATGTATTTATTGAGTACATGCAGCATTTACCAGCGATTAAAAGTTATACGCAACAGCAATCTGCACAACTCGCCAGCCAGCCCGATTTGGCCGCTAAGTTGGTGATTTTTTGCAATGCTTTATACAATCCATAGTGTTTTTACAAAGGTATAAGTCTCGCGTATAATGCGCACTTCACAAATTATTAAAGATTTTAGCGATGAAAACAGCACAAGAACTCCGCGCCGGCAATGTGATTATGGTCGACGGAACACCACTCGTCGTGGTTAAAGCCGAATACAACAAATCTGGCCGTAGCACTGCGGTAGTAAAAATGAAGTTTAAAAATTTACTGACTGAAGCGCCAAGTGAAACGATTTATGGTGCTGGCGATAAATTTGATGTGATTGTGCTGGAGAAAAAAGAAGTCACTTATTCCTATTTTTCTGACCCAACTTATGTGTTTATGGATGCAGAATACAACCAAGTGGACGTTGATGCCGAATTTATGGAAGATGCTTTACCGTTTTTAGAAGACGGCATGGCCTGCGATGTGCGCTTTTACGATGGCAAAGCGATTTCTATCGAGTTACCAACCACTGTGGTGCGTGAAATCGCTTATACCGAGCCAGCAGTTAAAGGCGACACCTCAGGCAAAGTCATGAAACCGGCTAAATTGGCTTCAGGCTTTGAGTTCCCAGTGCCGCTATTTTGCGCACAAGGCGATAAAATTGAGATTGATACTAGAACCGGCGAATATAGAAATCGCGTACTAAAATAATAAGCTGCTGCGACAACGCATTGCGGCGTTGCGCGGTACTCAAAATGCTCATGTACTGCGTGTACATTCCGCTTTTTGCGTTCCGTGCGCCTTGCACTGCGAATGTCTCGCTAGCTTATTTAAATGTAAAAAAGCCGCATATGCGGCTTTTTTAGGGTAAATGCTTTTAAGAAGCTGTACCACCCACCGTTAAACCATCAATTTTAAGTGTGGGCTGACCAACGCCCACAGGCACGCTTTGACCTTCTTTTCCACAAGTGCCAACGCCTGAGTCAAGTTGCATATCGTTGCCTATCATCGACACCCGCGTTAACACGTCAGGTCCGTTACCGATGAGGGTTGCGCCTTTAACCGGGTAGGTGATTTTGCCATCCTCAATCATGTAGGCTTCAGCGGCGCTGAAGACAAATTTGCCGCTAGTAATGTCGACTTGCCCACCACCAAAGTTGGCAGCATAGAGGCCTTTTTTGACTGACTTGATAATCTCAGCAGGGTCTTTGTCGCCATTGTGCATATAAGTATTTGTCATGCGCGGCATCGGGATATGCGCATAGCTTTCTCGGCGCCCGTTACCTGTCAATGGCATATTCATTAAGCGTGCATTTAAGCTATCTTGAATGTAACCGCGCAAAATACCGTCTTCAATCAGCACGGTTTTATTGGTTTGGTTACCTTCATCGTCCATGGTAAGAGAGCCTCTTCTGTCCGTAAGGGTTCCATCATCGACGATGGTAATGCCTTTGGCCGCGACTCGTTTGCCCAGCATGTTAGCAAATGCGCTGCTGCCTTTGCGGTTGAAATCGCCTTCTAGGCCGTGGCCAATGGCTTCGTGCAATAAAATGCCTGGCCAGCCAGCGCCTAATACGACCGTCATGCTACCAGCTGGGGCAGGGCGCGCATCTAAGTTCACCAAGGCTTGATGCACGGCTTTTTGTGCATATTCGAGCAAGACTTCATCGGTAAAGTAGCTGTAATCAAAACGCCCACCACCACCGCTTGAACCTTGTTCGCGGCGACCATTTTGTTCGGCATGCACTTGTACAGAAACGCGCACCAAGGGTCTTACATCAGCCGCCATTACGCCGTCACTACGCGCCACCATAATCACTTCATACTCGCCTGCAATACTGGCCATGACTTGCGTGACGCGCGGGTCTATTTGTTTGGCAAATTGCTCTAAGCGCTCAAGTAGTTTTACTTTTGCCTCGGCACTTAAACTGGCAATTGGGTCTTGTGGCAAATAAAGCTGACTGTTTTGTTTGGAGATAATGTGCTTGCCAGTTTGCTCAAGGCCTAAAGCAGCAATCGATTTTGTGGCGTTAGCCGCTTGCTGTAAGGCAGGCAGATGAATGTCATCCGAATAGGCAAAAGCGGTTTTTTCACCACTAACTGCGCGCACGCCGACACCTTGGTCGATACTGAAGTTTCCTGATTTGACCTGACCTTCTTCCAAGCCCCAAGATTCGCTGCGGCTATATTGAAAGTATAAATCGGCATAATCCACTTGGTGCGACATGATATTGCCAAGGATGCCCTGCAAAGCGCTTGTAGTAAGGCCTGCAGGCTTAAGCAAAACATCATGCGCGGTGTCAAAGTGGTTTGCGTTGGTTAAGTTTGGCTGTTCGATTTTCATAATATACATATGGAGACATAAATAAATTTTACTATACCAGCGCAGTAAAAAAAGGCGCTAAGTATATTCTTGAATTAGGGTGCTTAAATGGCTTTACTAAATAGCTTTAATCGTGCGGTGTTTAAGCGCAGGCAGGCTGTTACGTAAGCTGGCTTGATAATCTCGATTAATTGATGCGATGACAATGCCAGAGCCACGTGGCAGACGATCTAACACCACGCCCCATGGGTCCACAATCATGCTATTGCCATGTGTTTCGCGGCCAGATAAATGGTAACCGCCTTGTGCTGGCGCAATCACATAGCATAAGTTCTCGATAGCGCGCGCACGAATCAGGCTTTCCCAGTGCGCTTTGCCTGTGGTTTCGGTAAAGGCGGAGGGAACTACAATCATATCCACTTCCCCCATGGCGCGATACAACTCTGGAAAGCGTAAATCGTAGCAAATTGACAAGCCAATTTTCCCATATGGCGTGTCAACTGAAATGACTTGATTGCCCGACTCGATGGTATTTTCTTCGTGATAATGCTCGGTACCTAAATCCAGCCCAAACAAATGGATTTTGTCATAACGTGCGACTTGCTCACCTTTATCGTTATAAACCAAGCAGCTATTGCGCACTTTATTCGGATAATTGCTGACCAGGGGAATAGTGCCGCCTATCAGCCAAATTTCGTAATCACGTGCCATCTTGGATAGAAAACTTTGAATTGGTCCATCGTTTGGCTTTTCGCGAACCTGCACTTTATCGATATCTTTTAAACCCATGATGCAAAAATATTCTGGTAGCACAACAATTTTTGCACCTTGCTGTGCAGTGATGGCAATCAGGCGTTCCGCCTCAGTTAGGTTTGAAGATACATGCGGGCTAGAAGCCATTTGTATGCCTGCAACTCTAAAGGTGCCAGCAGCGGCTTGTGTAGGCTTGGCAAGTTTGTTGCGTGTTGTAATTGGCATGCTAGTTCTCTTGATTTTATGTTAATTTTTATTAGTTTAAGGCGTTAGTGGTGAGGTGTTGCTAGGTTTATTCGCCTCGTTTTTCTTAGATTCTGCTTTCTCGAATTCTATCTCTTTCGGGTTGTCCCATGTACCAGTAATCACATACTCGCTAGAGGCAATTTTGTTAAAAGGGTCTTTTAGTATCTTTTGCACAACAAATGCAGCAGCACCCACAATGGGCCCACCAGCCAGCGCAGCCAGTGACAAGCTATCACTTACATGTGGAATTACTTGTATCCGTAAGTTTTGAGTTTCGGTTTTGAGGTTAGTTTCCCCACTGATTTTGGCTTCCGCGGCTGGCCCCGTCATAAAAAAGTCATCACTACGCAGAATGCCATTATTAATTTTTGCGTTGGCGCTGATTTTGTCAAAGGCAAAACCATCACTAAATAAATCTCTAAAATCTAAACTTAAGCGACGTGGCAAGCTTTGTAAAGTGAGCAAGCCAAATAAACGTCCAACTCCTGGCTGTACTTTTACTACCTGGCCTTTGCTAGCTATCAGCTTAAAGTTACCGCTTAAGCCTGTGGTTTCAAACTCATGCGGGCTGCCCGCCCAGCTGAGCAGGCCTTCAATTTCCGCTGTGCCTCCTTTTACTGCGTCAGGCTGGCCAAAGCGTTTTAGGGCCTTACCAATATTGTCTACTTTGAGCACAAAATTAAGGCTGGTGTTGGGGTTACGTGTCCAATTTTGCCAGATGCCATCCGCAGTTAACGTACTATCGGCGTTGCTGACGTTCAGTTTTTGTATCACCCAATCGTCGTTATTTTCAAATGCATTTAAAGCTAGGCTGCCCAGTTTCTTATTGCCTAGCTGAAAGTTATCTGCGGTCACATCCAGCGCAGGGTAGCCGTTGGCTAACTTACGAATCTCCTTTTTAGCGGTTGCGGTTTTAGCATCTGTCGCCTTGTTTTCACTGTTGGCAGGAATGGTTAAATTTTTCAAGCGTGCAATAATTTTGCCGTTGATATGCGCATTGCTAACTGCTTGCCACTCGGCATCACCTGTTATCTCTTGGCTTTCAATGGCTATTTTTAGACCAGTATTATTGGGCTGCGCAGTCAGTTTAAGCGCATTTAAACTGCGGCCAAAAATATCTAACTTTTGTATCGCTACATTAGCTTTGTTGATTTTAAGTGTTGATGCACTAGTGTTTTTTGGTGCTTGATTAATGGATGCTTGATTATATAGTGCTAACCAGTCGTCTGCATTCACATAATCTAGCTTGCCATGCACTGATAAACCAGTTTGATTTGATATTTCAGCTGGCATATAAACACCAATGTCGCCACGCTCTATCACCAGCTTACCAGCCTGCTCAGTGCGTAATAGTTTTGCAGAAACCATATTGCCATAGGTAATGTTAATACTGTCGAAGCTAGGGCTTTGCTGCTTTTTATCTAACGTAAGCAGCATACTTTGGTTCGCAGGTTTGTTAAATGGTGGCGGCAGGTCTATGGCCATACCAACTAAATTAGATTGTATTTTCGCATCTAGTAATGGTTTTTTAATAGTGATTTCACCAGTCCATTCAGCACTGCCTTGCATACGGTCTGCTAATGTATTTGCAGTAAGTTTTTTTATACCAGCGTCATTCAATTTGCCATTGGCAGACACGCGTATGATTTTATCTGCACCCGTTTTAAGGCTAAATTGGGCTGGGCCACCCAAGATTTCGGTAGTGATGTTCTGTGCGGTTAGGCTGTTTTCGGTGAAGCTAAGGTTGCCATTAAGTTTGGTAAGTTCTGGTAAGCCAATATCTGCGTTTGCAAAAATTGTGCCGTTGCTAATTTTGTATACACCTTTGTACTTAGAAGCATCTAAATCCTCCATCGGAATGATGAGTTCTAAGTTAAGCTTGCCGTTGCCTGCTGTTTTTAAATCGTCAGTAAAACCTTGCGTCGCCAGTTTGACTGGACTTTCATTCACAAATTTGATGCCCTCAGCCACTGGTCCTTCCACTTCGCTTACGATACGCAGTATTGGCCAATCAGCATCTAATTGTGCAATTTCGGTTTTGCTTTTGATGATCTTGTTGCCAAAGATACGGCCTTTATTAGCGTTCAACTCCATGCGCTTGCCTTCGAATAGCATATCCAGCCCTAAGCCTTCAATCACTGGCCAGCCAGTGCCGTACTCAAGTAGCGCGTCGCTAATTTTAGCAGTGACTCTAAACAGCCCAAGTTTTTGGTCTAGCTGGTTTTTGCTATTGACATAGGGGAAGTCTGCCAAATTGCCTTTAACGGTAATGTTCACATCTTCTGCGCGACCCGCTAATATAGAAGTGTCTAGCCATTGCAAAGTGGGCTTGCTCAGCATGATAGGGTAATAAAACAGCGCGTATTTAGCATCACCCTTATCAAATTTTCCAGTGAGGTTTAAGTAGCCACCTTTGCTATTTTTATCATTAAGACCAGTATCTTTGTCGTAGCTGGCATTCACTGTGCCTGTAATATGCGGGCTGGTGATGTAAATATCTTCCGCGTTAATTTTGAGCTTTTCACCATTGATGCGCCAACTCACAATGCCATTTAATTTATCAGCAGGAATCGGCCAACGTAAAATGTCCTTCAAATCCAGCATGGCTTTTTGTGTGTCTAGGGTGATTTCGCCGCCATCTTCATCAGCAACAATTTTGCCGCTTAAATTGCTAAAACCAGGAATTTTATTGTGCGCACTCAATCCCAATTTTTTAAAGTTGGCATTGATTTTATAGGCCTCCGGCTTGCTGGGCTCGCCCTCAAAGTCTAATTGCAAGCCTTGCAATTCACCTACGGGTGAGAAGGCATTTAAATCGAGCATGAAATGAGCTGGCAGCTTAAAGTAAGGCGCAAGCTGTTTGAGGGTAGCTAAATCAAACTGATCCAGTTTGAGGTTGGCTTTTAGCCAATCTTTACCATTTTTAGTACTGCTAGTAAGTGCGCCATTACCGTTGTTAATATTTAAGCCGGAGTTGCTGATGAGCTTGATGTTTTTTGCACCAATGGTTTGCGTATTGTTAATGTTGCTCCAGTCAATATTGCCGCTTAGCTGTTTTGCGATAAATGGGGTGGTTTCTTCATTCAGCACGATTGTTACATTGGTTAAAGCAGTTTGCGCGTTCACTTTTTCAATGTTAGCATCGTCAAAATCCAAGGTAATATTGGCGTTACCCATACCCGTTTTGATGTCGATAGGGTAATCGATCCAAGGTCGCCACACACTCAAATCCGCCTGTTGAAGCTGTACAGTCAAGCTGCCATACCAATCATTTATTTTGCTGACATCGCCGCCTACAAAGCTGCCATTGGCGCGAATGGCTTGTGTTGTGCCAACCGATGGAACGGCAGAAATTTCAAATCGGTGTTTTGCAAATGCACTGTTGATTGCAGGATTACTCAGGGTCAAATCAAGCTGTTTGAGCGCTAACGGCGGCGCTTGACGCAACTCATCCAGCCAGGTGATTTGCGCATTTTTAATGTGAATTTTAGATTGGCTAAGCAACCAATTCGGCAGCTCAGGCTTACTTTCGCCGGCCAAGCTAATGCCTGCTAGATAAATGCTGCCATCAGCTTTGCGGCGTATGGTCAGCTCTGGATTTTCGATAACAAGTTTATATAGCCGCGCCTGTAGTAATGGCACACTTAACCAGGAAACACTGGCAGACACATCATTCAAATGTAGTGCAGAGCGGTTTTCTGCGTCAAACACGTCAATATTTTTAAGTATAAAGTGTGGCGATATGCCGTCCCATCCCGTTTCAATGTCGCCAATGGTGATTTTTTGCCCCGCAGTTTTGCTGGCATGTGCAGCAATATCATCTTTGTAACTATCGATATTAGGGAAAATAATAAAACGAATCGCCAGCGCTATCAGCGCTAATACAAGTAACAATGTAAACACTGCATATAAAACCCAGCGTGATATTTTTTTTATGGATGACATTGAAAGTGAGTTTTGTGAAGAGGACTTTAAATATGATTTTAAAATAATTGCGTTAACTTGATGTTTATTTTACTTTAATTTGCTTGAATAACTTGTTAATAAAACGTAAACATTTAATAAGAACTTAAGCCGTATTGCATTAAAATAACGCCTTTTAGTCAATTTGGCTGACACGCCAGTATAAAGTTCGGATATTCGTTGATTCAATTTAAAAATTTAAGCCTGACGCGTGGCATTAAAGTGTTGCTACAGGCAGCCACTTTTCAGCTACATCCTGGCCACAAAGTGGGTTTGATTGGTGCAAATGGCGCGGGTAAATCATCACTGTTTGCTTTGTTGCGCGGTGAGCTACAACCAGAAAAAGGTAATTTGGAAATTCCGCCAGGTTGGGTCATTGCACATGTGGCACAAGAAACGCCTGCGCTGAATCAGCCTGCGCTTGAATTTACTCTAGATGGCGATGACGAGCTGCGCAGCATAGAAAAACAGTTGCGCCAAGTAGAAAACGCCTTAACAGCGGCAGAGGCCAACCATCAAGGTGAAAAAATTGCCGAGCTGCATCATCGCCTAAGCGATATTGAAGGCTATAGCGCAAAAGCACGCGCATCTGCTTTGTTAGATGGCTTGGGTTTCAGCCAAGCCGATTTGGTACGGCCTGTTAGTGACTTCTCTGGTGGATGGCGCGTGCGGCTTAATTTGGCGCGTGCGCTGATGTGCCGTTCAGATCTATTATTGCTAGACGAGCCGACAAACCATTTAGATTTAGACGCAGTGATTTGGCTAGAAGGCTGGTTGCGAGAGTATCGTGGCACTTTACTCATGATTTCGCATGACCGCGATTTTTTAGACGCGGTGATTGATAACGTGCTGCACATTGAGCAGCAGACGATTACGCTGTATCGCGGCGGCTACTCAGATTTTGAGCGGCAACGCGCCGAAAAGCTGGCGCTGCAACAAGCCATGTTTGAAAAGCAGCAACGCAAAGTAGCGCATTTGCACAGCTATATCGACCGTTTTAGGGTGCAAGCCACCAAGGCGCGCCAAGCACAAAGCAGAATCAAGGCGTTGGAGCGCATGGAAATGATTTCTGCCGCACATGTGGATTCGCAATTTAGCTTTGAGTTTAGGTTGCCTTTGGCTGCACCAGACCCTTTGTTGGTGTTGGACGATGTGGATGCTGGGTATTCTGATAAAACGATACTCAATAAAGTAGTACTCGCAATACGGCCAGGTGAACGCATTGGCTTGCTGGGTAAAAATGGCGCAGGGAAATCCACTTTAATTAAGTTACTGGCAGCAGAATTAAAGCCATTAGCCGGCAAACGTGTTGAAGGCAAGGATTTGAACATTGGCTACTTTGCCCAACATCAATTGGAGCAACTACGCCTGCACGAATCGCCGCTACAACACATGCTACGATTAGATCCGAATACGCGTGAGCAAGAACACCTGAATTATCTGGGCGGCTTTGATTTTAAAGGCGATATGGCGCGTAGCTGTATTGAAAATTTCTCTGGCGGTGAAAAATCGCGCCTAGCTTTGGCTTTATTGATATGGACGCGCCCGAATTTACTATTGCTGGATGAGCCCACCAACCATCTTGACCTTGAAATGCGCCATGCTTTGACTTTGGCTTTGCAAGATTATCAGGGCGGTGTGATTTTGGTTTCGCATGACAGGGCTTTGTTAAAAGCCAGCTGCGATAATTTTGTGCTGGTGGCTGGTGGCAAAGTGGAAGCGTTCGATGGCGATTTAGATGACTATAAATCATGGTTAGCAACTCAAAAAAACGGCCAAAAAAACAACACTATCGAAACAGATGTCCTGCAAGCCAATACCAGTGAGGCTTCCAAGGCAGAGGTTAAGGGCTCGTATGCACAACAAAAACAAGAGCGGCAAATGCGCATTGTGGCGCGCAGGCCGCTATTAAAAGAAACTGAGCAGATTGAAAAAAGTTTAGATAAATATCAGGCAGAAAAAGCGCGTTTAGACACGCGGGCGGGAGAAGCCGATTTATACGAACAGCAAAATAAAGTTGAACTGCAAGCACTTTTAAAGCGTCAAGCTGAGATAACAAATGCAATTGATGACGCTGAAATGCGTTGGTTAGAATTGCACGAACAGCTTGAAGCCTTGCCAGAAATTAATTAGATGAAGAAATTCGTAATTAAAAATTAGCAATAAAAGCCAGTAAAAAAACCATTAAAGGGATACACATGGATTACTCAAAACGACTCAACTTGTTACATGCCTTGTGTTTGGCAGAAACTTTTGACGATGGAGATGGCAGTCGGCCGAACACTAATTTAGCTGAATACGAGGTGGAAGATTCGGCGCATTATTTAGCCAGTTATGTCACTTTTCAGGCCATTCAGGTAGCGGATAGGCAGCCGGCAGATGAGTATAAGAATAATTTTGACATGCTGAGTGTGTATCAAGCCTATGCCTTGCTCACGTTTGCGTTTTTTACCGCACCTTTAACTAAAGAGGGCGTCACGCCTGATATCACCAAAGCGCAAATTATCATCGCAAAGACTTTATTTGCGGGCTTGCCAGATGCTGAGCTGATGGAAATTATTGAAAGTGGTTTTAATAAATTTAAATTGATTGGCGAAGCTGAGGCGGAGCATTGGGTGGAATTTAGAGAAAATGTAGATAAACTCACGGTGAGCTTTGTGGTGGCTGGCACCGATGATGACAGCCCGCATAGTAAAGAGGATGTGCTACCAATTTTTGGACAGCTACTCAGCCAACTGTGCGAAGCGTTTGAATCTTAACTTTTTTAAATATTTGCATTTGAAACTAAATTGCCATTCGTCACGTATATTGGGCATGATGCAATTAATCAATCATAAGCTTAGTCGATACCTAGTGGCTATCATGGCTTGTTTTAGCAGTGCCTGCTCGCCCGTGAAAGTATTAAATTCGCTGGTGCCAGAGAATGGCTACGAACTGGTTTCTGCAGTGGAATATGGCAAGCATCAGCGACAAAAGTTGGACATCTACCTGCCAAAAATGGCACAACAAACTAACGCGCTTAAAAAAGTGATTATTTTTTATTATGGTGGCAACTGGGATTCAGGTGAACGGGCTGAATATAAATTTGCTGCCGAAGCGTTGGCTGGCCTTGGCCATATTGTGGTAGTGCCTGATTATCGCGTTTATCCTGATGTACTATTCCCCGAGTTGATGACAGACCCTGTGAGCGTAGCCAAATGGGTAAAAACAAATATCAAAAAATATAATGGTGATGCTAATAAAGTGTTTCTAGCTGGCCACTCTGCTGGCGCGCATATTGCCGTCATGATGGCGATCAACGCTAAATATTTGGCTGTAGAATCACTCAAACCTACTGATTTTGCCGGAGTGATAGGCTTGGCAGGCCCTTATGATTTTTTACCATTAAAATCTGATAGATTAAAGACGATATTTGCACCCGAAGCTGAGCAGTGGAAATCGCAACCTATTAATTTTGTGGATGGTAAAAATCCACCATTATTGTTAGCGGTAGGCATGAAAGATGGCACCGTGTGGCCGCGCAACAGTATTAATTTGGCAAAAAAAATCAAAGAAAACAATGGTCAGGTAGAAGTGGTCGAATTTGCAAGCTATGGTCATGTTGACATGGTGGCCAAGCTAGCTAAGCCCTTGCGCGGCAATGGTGAGTTACTAAAACCGCTAGCCGCGTTTATTAATAAGTATTAAGTAGAGAATGTGTTAGTTAGCCAACTTTACTAGTCCTGAGTAATAATTTCTTCACAATTTAATAAATGTAATAAAAGATTCATTTTATATAACTAAACTCGCTTTTAAGATTAATAACGAGTTAATTATATGGATACTGTTTACGAAAAATCAGCGCTTGGCATTAAAGAATTTGAACTAAGTAGCCGCACGCTTAGTTTAAAACACAGACAATTATTGATTATGGTGAACGGTAGGCGCACCAATCGTCAAATTGCACAAATGTTTAATTCTGAGCAAGTAGTACAAATGCTGGCAGATTTAGAAAAGCTTGGTTATTTGGTTAACGCTAACATGGCAAAGCAAGTAACAGAATATAAGCAAGCGCAAGATACGCAACTCAAAAGTGTTGAGTTGTCTCGTGATCACCTCACCTTCATTAAAACTTTTTTAATAGAAGAGTCACAACTGCAACTAGGTCTCATGAGTCGTGATATTGAGCAAAAGATTGCGTTGGTGAGTAATGCGGATGAATTAAAATCATGCGTTGCACGCTGGCATATGGCGATCAGAGAGTCACGCAACGGCCGTACGGTAGCCGATAAATTGATGGAACGCCTAGCACATTTGATGGCTAATCCCCCTCAGGTAAATGCTTCGGAGAACGCCTCGTAACTAGGTATGGAAAGGCTAGCTAATTTCCCGCGTTGCTAAAAATTCAATATCAGGATAACGCTCTTGCGCCATTTGTAAATTCACCCGGTTGGGAGCAAGGTAAACGTATTCATCGTTGCCATCTAAGCCGACGTTAAAGCCATATTTATCGGCAATCGCTTTTAAATCAGCGTCAGAGCCACGCAGCCAGCGCGCAGTGTAACAGTCGTAAGGCTCAAACACCATATCGACGCTATATTCGTGCTCTAGCCTGTGCGCCACTACCTCAAACTGCAACATGCCGACTGCGCCTAAAATTAAATCATTGCTTAATAAAGGACGAAACAGCTGCGCTGCTCCTTCTTCTGCCAATTGTTTTAGGCCAATTTGCAACTGTTTCATTTTCATCGGGTTTTTGATGCGCGCGCGTCTAAAATGTTCGGGCGCGAAAGAGGGAATGCCAATAAATTTAAGTGGTTCGGACTCTGAAAAAGTATCGCCCAACTTAATGGTGCCGTGGTTGGGAATGCCAATAATATCGCCAGAGTATGCTTCGTCCATGGTGGTGCGGTCTTGCGCCATAAAAGTGATCGCGTTGTTCACGCTGATTGTTTTGCCAGAAGCCACTTGTTTAATCTTCATGCCACGCTCAAATCGGCCAGAACATACGCGCAAAAAGGCGATTCTGTCGCGATGTTTTGGATCCATATTGGCTTGAATTTTAAACACAAAGCCCGAGAATTTTGCTTCATCTGCGCTTACTTCACGGCTGGCAGTTTTACGTGCTAAAGGTGGTGGAGATAAATCGACGACGGCATCTAACAAACTTTGCACGCCAAAGTTATTAATGGCTGAGCCAAAATACACCGGCGTTTGTTTGCCACTTAAATAACGTGCCGCGTCAAAACTGTGTGAAGCGCCACGAACAAGCTCAATATCCACACGTAATTCTGCGGCCACATGGCCAAGCAACTCATCTAAGCGCGGATTATCAAGGCCTTTAATCGTCTCCGAGGTGCCTTTTTCAGCACGTGGGTCAAAAAACGAAATAGTGTCTGTATATAAGTTATATACGCCACGAAAGCCTTTTCCCATGCCAATTGGCCAAGTCATTGGTGCGCATTCCATACCTAAGGTGGTTTCAATTTCGTCCAGCAACTCAATCGGAGGGCGGCTTTCACGGTCTAATTTGTTAATAAACGTGATAATCGGCGTATCGCGCATGCGACACACATTTAATAATTTAATTGTTTGCGCCTCTACACCATTTACTGAGTCAATCACCATCACAGCAGAGTCTACCGCTGTTAAGGTTCTATAAGTATCTTCAGAAAAGTCATCGTGGCCTGGCGTATCGAGCAGGTTAATCATGTGCTCGCGATACGGGAACTGCATGACGGATGACGTGACCGAAATGCCGCGTTGTTTTTCCAGCTCCATCCAGTCCGATGTGGCATGACGCGCGGCTTTGCGCCCACGCACTTCACCCGCCACTTGAATCGCACCACCAAACCATAATAGTTTTTCGGTGAGGGTGGTTTTACCCGCATCGGGGTGCGAAATTATAGCAAAGGTGCGACGGCGGGAGATTTCGGCCTGTAAATTACTATTGGGCAGTGACATGATAAATAACGGTTTAGAAAAAAACGCTATTTTACCCGAAATACAGATTGACCTCTAAACAAGCTGGCCCAGCAAACTATAAGCAATCTAACATCCCTTTAAGTTCTAAATTTAATGCTAAATCAATAGCTTTTATTAAAAATTAAGCTTAAATTGCTTTGCTGGTCATGTCTTCTAGAGCGTCTTTGCAGCAGACGTGTTAACAATACTTTATGTTCGACAGTCAGTTGCGGACTATGAACATACTGCAAAAAAAATCGCAGTCGTTGTGTGCGTGTTAGGTATTTCTTGGCGTGATCATCTAAAGTCTTTAAATCTCTCACAATGCGGTAACGCAGTATTTGGCCTTGCCAAAAATCACCCAGCGGGCAATCAATTAAATACACTTGATAGTGATTGTCTATTAATATGTTGCGCCATTTAAGGTCGTTATGAATAAAGCAATGAGTGTGCAAGTTGCGTGTGTGCTCTGCCAGCTGCGCGCTAATGGTTTTAATAACACTATTTGGAAAATTATATTGCGCTGCTAACTGTGCAAGGTTTTTTGTGTTAGCAATTTCTTTCGTGATAATAGCGCCGCGTTGAAATAAGCCCCATTTCTTTTCTAAACCAAAGCCAATTAAGTTAGCGGTAGGAATGCCCCATTGCGCAAACCTTTGCAAGCTTTCCCATTCACCTTGCACGCGTGGTTTGCCAATGAATTTTTTGATACCTTTGCCAGCAGAAGTGTAACGTTTTACATAGTAATAAAGATTGCCATGTTTAACTTTGATAACATCGGACACTTTGTCTTGCGTGATTTTTTGCCCTTGCAGACCAAAAACCGCATGCAAATTACCAAATATATGCCTTAATTGACCGCTACTATCAGTCACCTGCCAAGTATTCTTCATGATAAGTTTTGCATAAAGTACTAAAGCTTAACGGACGACTTCTTTAAGCTGTTCTAAAATGGCTGGATTGTCTAAAGTTGAGATGTCAGAAGTAATTTCCTCACCTTTTGCCAAGCTGCGTAATAGTCGGCGCATAATCTTACCGCTACGTGTTTTTGGCAGATTGTCACCAAATCTTATTTCATCAGGCTTGGCAATCGGGCCAATTTCTTTGCCTACCCAGTTGCGTAAATTTTCGACGATTTTTTTCGCTTCCTCGCCAGTAGGTCTACTGCCTTTTAAAACGACATAAGCGACGATCGATTCGCCCTTGATATCATGTGGTTTACCGACGACTGCGGCTTCCGCGACCAGATGATTAGAAACCAATGCTGATTCAATTTCCATGGTGCCTAATCGATGACCAGATACATTTAACACGTCATCAATGCGGCCCATGATGGTGAAGTTGCCAGTTTTGGCATCACGCACAGCCCCGTCGCCTGCAAGATATAATTTGCCACCTAAATCTGTTGGGTAATAGCTGGTTTTGAAGCGCTCTGGGTCATTATAGATATTACGTATCATCGATGGCCATGGCTTTTTAATCACCAATAGACCTCCTGTGCCCCAAGGTAAATCTTTGCCAGTTTCATCGACCACATCAATGGCAATGCCTGGGAACGGCATGGTACAGGAGCCAGGCGTTAATGAATGCGCTCCAGGTAATGGCGTAATCACATGACCACCCGTTTCGGTTTGCCAGAAGGTATCGGCGATAGGGCAGCGGCCGCCGCCTACCTGCTCGTAATACCACATCCACGCTTCTGGATTGATTGGTTCGCCCACTGTGCCCAATAGGCGCAAGCTACTTAAATCATATTGGTTTGGGTGTGTTTTGGGGTCAGTTTCGCTGGATTTAATGAGTGAACGAATAGCCGTTGGTGCTGTGTAGAAAATAGATACCTTGTGCTTTTCAATCATCTGCCAAAAGCGGCCAGCATTCGGGTAAGTGGGAATGCCCTCAAACACTACTTGTGTTGCGCCCATCGCTAAGGGGCCATAAGTCACATAGCTGTGGCCAGTAATCCAGCCTACGTCGGCAGTACACCAATAGACATCGTTTGGTTTTACATCAAAGGTCCAGCGCATGGTATTCATGGCATGCAATAAGTAACCAGCTGAACTATGCTGTACACCTTTTGGTTTGCCTGTAGAGCCGCTGGTATACAGTAAAAATAGCGGATGTTCTGCATTTACCATCACAGGTTCGCAAGTATCGGGCTCACCTGCAATTAAGTCGGTCCACCATATGTCTTTAGTATTCCAAGCAACGTCTTGACCTGTTTTTTTCAGCACGATGACTTTTTGAATGCCATCCCAGCCATGTTCATTTTTTGCTTGGGCAATGCCTTCATCTACAGCCGCTTTTAATGGCAATGTTTTGCCACCGCGATATTGACCATCGGCAGTAATCACTGCCGCTGCGCCTGCATCAATCATACGTTCGTTTAAGCTTTTGGCTGAGAAACCACCAAACACGACAGAATGCGTTAAGCCTAGGCGCGCGCAGGCTTGCATGGCGACAACCGCCTCAATGCCCATTGGCAAATAAATAATGACGCATGCCCCAATTGGCAGATTCAGCGTTTTTAAGCCGTTGGCAAATTGACATACTTGGTGATACAACGCTTTGTAAGTGATTGTTTTCGTGTCACCATTATCCGCCTCAAAAATAATCGCGGTTTTATTGGGAATCGTGGCTAAATGTTTATCCAAACAATTGACTGAAACATTCAACTCGCCATCTTCAAACCACTTATAGAAGGGTGCTTCTGATTCGTTGAGTGTTTTGGTAAAAGGTTTGTGCCAAACCAATAATTCGCGCGCTAATTTTGCCCAAAAACCTTCATAATCCGCTTCAGCTTCTGCACAAAGTGCGTTGTATGCATCTAAGCCAGAAACATTGGCTTGTACTTTAAATGCTTCACTAGGATGAAATATGCGGTTTTCGGTTAAAACAGATTCAATAGCCATGCAACTCAACTCCCAAATTTGCCATTGATTAATTTTTCGTTAATGAATGACATTTACTTTTTATAATAATGTTTAAGGTAAGATGTAACTAAACTTGAATCGTCATATTACCTTAAAAATCACATGCTAACACTGGATAATTTATTAGCTGCAAAGCACGTCAGCGCTAGCTTTTCAGCGGGCGTCACGCGCTTGCTAGAATGCAGTTTATTCTCTAAACGATTGCTGTCAAAAGATGCGGATTTGTTAAACGATTTGCTACAAAATCATCAACAAGCCTATGTCATTGCGGAAATGCAACATTTTTTAGAGGCGGCAAATATTGTTGATGAGCAATCACTTAAAAAGGCACTGCGTCAATTACGTCAGCGCGTTATTTTAAGAACAATATATCGTGATTTAAACGGCTTTGCTGATTTGCAAGAAGTGTTGCAAAGCACGACACAGTTAGCCGAATTTAGCTTAAACATCGCCATCCAATACCATCAAATATGGCTAGAAACCTTACATGGTAAACCTGTGTGCAAAAATGGAGATCCACAACACTTGATTGTGGTTGGCATGGGTAAGCTGGGTGGTGGCGAGTTAAATGTATCATCTGACATCGATTTGATTTTTGCTTACGAAGAAGAGGGGGAGACTAGTCAGGGTATAAGTAATCAGGATTTCTTCACTAAATTAGGCAAAAAAGTGATTTCTGCCTTGGATGAAGTGACTGAAGATGGCTTTGTGTTTCGCGTCGATATGCGGCTGCGGCCGTTTGGCGGCGAGGGTGTATTGGTTTCTAGCGTGGATGCGCTAGAGGATTATTATCAAAATCATGGGCGCGAATGGGAGCGTTACGCCTGGATAAAAGGACGTGTAGTTTGCCCAAAAATCACCGCTCTACAGACCAATATCCATACGCTCCTCAGGCCATTTGTATTTAGAAAATATTTAGATTACAACGCACTAGCGAGCATGCGTGAGCTGAAACTGCAGATTCACCGTGATGTACTGCAAAAAGGCCAAACAGATAATATTAAATTGGGTCGCGGCGGTATTCGTGAAATCGAGTTTATCGCGCAAGTATTCCAGCTGATGCGTGGTGGGCGAGACACCAGTTTACAAATTAAGCCAACGCTCGCCGTGCTGGCGCTACTAAAAGACAAAGGGCTATTGCCTGAAATCACTGTGAGTGAGTTAAATGAGGCTTATGTGTTTTTGCGTAATTTAGAACACCGCCTGATGTATGTAGATGACGCACAAACGCAAGAGTTGCCAAAGTCTGATGAGGCAAAGACGCGCATTGCCAAAGCCATGCACTTCGCCGATTGGGAGACATTTTTAACCAAATTAAATGGCTACAGACAAAATGTCCAGCAACATTTTGATGCGACTTTTACAGATGCCAACACCAGCCAACAAGCGAGTAAGGATTCCTTAGTAACTGAAAAATCGCTATGGAGCGGTACATTAAATTCAACTGACGCCGAGCAAGCGCTACAAAATTTAGGCTACAGGGAAGTACAAGAAACCTATCGTCGGCTCAATGCCTTGCATCAGGCTAACCGCTATTTGCAATTGCCCGAGCTTAGTCGCCAGCGCTTTGATGCGCTTATGCCGCATGTGATTTCACTCGCAGCCACCATGCAAAACCCTGAAGTGACACTGATGCGTGTGACTGACTTATTAGAAAGTATCTGCCGTCGCGCAAGCTACTTGGCTTTATTGGCAGAGCACGCGCAAGCCATGCATTTGGTGGTTAAGTTGTGCAGTAGCAGCCCGTGGCTAGCTAACTATTTAACGCAGCATCCTATTCTGCTGGATGAGCTTCTAGATACGCGTACCTTGTATGCCACGCCAGATTTTACAGCCATGCGTGGCGATTTGGTGAAGCGATTGGCTGAATTTGAAGGAGATGTAGAGCGACAAATGGATACCATGCGCCACTTTAAACACGCCAGCGTTTTCAGATTTGCTGCGCAAGATATTAACGGTGAACTGGCGTTAGAAACACTTTCAGATTACTTGAGCGCGTTGGCCCAACTGGTGTTAAGTGTCAGCCTAGCAACGATATGGCCGTATATCAAAGGCAAACATATTCAAGTGCCGAAGTTTGCCGTGATAGGGTATGGCAAACTAGGTGGCAAAGAGCTTGGCTATGCCTCTGATTTAGATATTATTTTTCTTTATGATTCTCCGCATGAAAATGCTAGGGACGATGACGCGCCTGAAGCTGGAGAAGACCTATCTGAAATCTATGCGCGCTTCGCGCAGCGCATTAACAACTGGTTCAATAGCCTAACTTCTGCCGGATTGTTATACGAAACAGATTTGCAATTACGGCCAGATGGCAACAGTGGCTTATTAGTCAGCACCGTGGCAGCATTTAGGGACTACCAGCTGAATAAAGCATGGGCATGGGAGCACCAAGCCATTACCCGAGCAAGGTTTATTGCAGGTGATAGTAACATTGGCAAAGCTTTTGAGCAGGTTCGCATTGAAGTGCTTACCCAAACGCGCGATGTGGAAAAACTGAAAGCGGAAGTGCTGAGTATGCGCGAAAAAATGCGCACTGCTCAAGGCACAAGTTTGAAAAATAACCTCAGTAAAAATGATACTGAAATGTTTGAGCTTAAAAACGGCGCTGGCGGTATTATTGATGTGGAGTTTTTAGTACAGTTTTTGGTATTAGCGCACGCAAAACAATACCCACAATTAACAGAGAATATCGGCAATATCGCTTTATTAAAACTGTTGGCGACGTTCGGTATTATCGATGCGGTTGAGGCAGAAAAAGTTGCCGTGGCTTACAGAGAGTACCGAAAAATGCAACATGCGCTTAAGTTGCAAGGCGTGACGCAAACAAAAGTAGAAGTCAGCTCAGTTGTAGCGCATATTGCAGCAGTAACAACTTTATGGAGTTTGATTTTTATTAAATAAATTTATTCAATAAATGAAATTAAGTTTTATTTGGCTTGAATATGTACTGCTAGGTACCTGAATTGGCCACAATTTTCTTGATTTGCAAACGAGTAATCTTGCCAGTTTAGTTTGTATGAACCACTTAGCACCAAAGAATTTTCCCGATTTTTCTTTGTTCCAGGTGATGCAGCTTCAGTCCATGCCATTTCCCCACTTAGGATATTACCCTCTGTCAAATTAAATGCTTTATCCACAGTGTCCTTAAATCTGGGTCTCCAATATGCATTATCGTTAGTTAGCAATATTGCATAACCTTCACATTTTTCTAGGCTAGAGGTGATATTTTCAAGGCGAACTATGTCTTTAATGAAATCGTATTTGCCTTGAGGCAGCGCACCATGTTTTGAAAGACTATAAGATTCTTCTTGAGACTCTATCAGCAAATTGCGTGTTTTGTACTTCAATTCAACAGCTAATGATTTGTCAGGTAACTGAATTTGAAAGTCCAAATGCAATAGTTTGCCGTTTGCTTTTATCGGTCTTTCTAATCGAACTTCTGCTTCGGGAAATTGTTTGTGAACTTCCCATGCAAACGAATGTTGGAAATCTGCTTCCGAAAAATAAGCTTTGCGTTTGGTCGCCAAATTTCCCATCAAATTCGGTATATTAATCATTTCCAAACCTTGCCGTAAGCTTCAAGCAAACGCTGATGCATAACGCTGCCTTCCATATTTTCCCCTAATAATCCTAAACCGAAATACTGCTCTTCACGGTTTAGCAATTTATGTGCTTGCTGCAAGGTTTCTGCACCATAAAGCAATGCTAAATTTGCCTCAAACGCAGCCGTATCTTCTGAACCCGCCATCTCTTTAATTTGTACAATATTCCCAATACAGCGGTAAACCCGGGCACGTTTTTCAGGTAATTCGCCAAACTGTGCAATCCATGCGCAACCCTCTAAAATTTCATCAGTGTGGCCAGCAGCCAAGGCGGCAAGTGTTTTAAGTTCGCCTGCGCGTAAATCAACCCAAGTCGTATTTGGGTCTGCGCATAGACCAATTAAAGTGGTCACTGGCAACTCATCTGCCAGCTCTAAATCTAGCAAGGCTTCTAGCAACTCGGCTGATTCAGTTTGGGTTAATTCAGGCAAACGCAGTACAAAAGGGCGCACCAAATTACCAACGGTGTTGTTTTCCCATTGCAATTCTTCTACTGGGTAAATTTCACTCATGCCAGGTACAAAAATACGGCAGGCGTATACGCCTAAATGCGTGAAGTCGGCAATGTACATATCATGGCTGCTGTTATGGATGGTATTGACGCACCAGTTATAGTCTTCTTCCGTCGTCTTGCCGAAGTTCCAATTCACAAATTCGTAATCTGGTGTGCTGCGTAAAAAGTCCCAGCTAATCACGCCACTAGAATCCACAAAATGAATTTCCAGATTTTGCGAATCGGCGATTTCTTCCATATCAAAGCCTGGCGCAACAAAGCCTTTTAAACTATCCATGGCGCGGCCTTGCAGCAGCTCAGTAAGCGCACGCTCAAGTGCCACTTCAAAGCGCGGATGTGCGCCGAAGCTGGCAAAACAACCTTGATCTTCAGGGTGTAATAAGGTGACATTCATGACAGGATATTGGCCGCCGAGTGAGGCATCTTTTACCAAGATACCATAACCCGCATCGCGCAAGCCTTTAATACCAGCGGCAATGCGTGGGTAACGGTTTAATACGCTTTCAGGCACATCTGGCAGGCAAATGCCTTCGCGTATGATTTTGTATTTAATGTCGCGCTCAAAAATTTCTGCTAGTGCCTGTGTACGCGCTTCCATCATGGTGTTGCCCGCGCTCATGCCGTTGCTGACATACAGGTTGCCAATTAAATTGACTGGAAATAATACGGTTTTACCATCGCGCAAACGGGTGTAGGGGATTGCGCAGATTCCGCGCGCTTTATTGCCCGAGTTTAAATCAATCAAATTACTGGCTGGGCAAGTGCCTTCAGGGTTGTAAAACTGTTGCAGTTCAGGCGTGAGTAATTCTTTTGGCCATTTGTCGTTTTTTAGAGGAATCCATTGCTCATTCGGGTAATGCACAAAGTCTTTATTGGCGATTTTTTCGCCTAAGTAAAAGTGCGTCCAAAAGTAATTGGTGCTCAAACGCTCAAAATACTCGCCTAGTGCGCTTGCTCTAGCAGCCAGTTGCGATGCGCCTTTGCCATTGGTGAACAAGCGTGGACAGTCTTTATCGATGACATGCACCGACCAAATACCCTCAATTTCATTCAGCCAAGATTTCTCTTCTGTATGAATATTAAGCGCCAATAATTTGGCTTGTAGCGTGGCGATGGAGGATTCGAGAGAGGCGTCTTTGCTTGGTATGAAGGTTTCGGTAGTGTTTGTGGCAGTCATGACAGGGCTTTAGTTTTAAAAGCCGACAGAATAGCATGTGAACTGGAATAGCCTGTTTAAAACTTAGCAAGTCTACAACTAGCAACCCCAGCGCAAAGCTGCGGTATGCACGGGGCTATCCCAATGTTGCCTAATTTCATCGTCAAGCAAGCAAACCGTGATGGATGCACCCGCCATATCAATCGCAGTGGTGTAATTGCCCACTAAGCTACGTGTAATTTTCAGACCCGTTTCAGCCAGTAATTTGGCGGCGCTGTTGTAAATTAAATAAAGCTCCATCAGCGGGGTGGCACCAAAGCCATTGATTAGCAGTAAAACTTCGCTATTTGTATTAATATTTCTCGCTTTAAAATCGGCAAAAATCGCGTCTACCATATCTTTTATAATAGCCTCTGCCTCGCGCATAGCTTCGCGCTTACGGCCTGGCTCACCATGAATGCCCACACCCATCTCAATTTCAGCGTCGCTAATATCAAAAGTAGGGCGGCCAGCGGCTGGCACAGTGCAACTGGTGAGTGCCACGCCAATGCTGGCAGTGCGGATATTTACTTTATCGCCCAGCGCTTTGCAAGCTGGCAAACTGGCGCCAGTTTCGGCCAAGCTACCTACGCATTTTTCTACGATTACCGTGCCAGCCACACCACGACGCCCCGTGGTGTAGGTGCTGTTTATGACTGCGCAGTCATCAGAGGTTAAAACTGTGGCGTTTTCAAACGCTAACATTTCGCTGGCCATTTCAAAATTCATCACATCGCCTGCGTAATTTTTCACAATAAATAACACACCCATACCAGCATGCACGGCTTCTGCCGCTGCCAGCATTTGGTCAGGCGTGGGGCTACTGAATACGTGGCTGGGGCAGGCAGCATCCAGCATGCCGTAGCCAATATAACCTGCGTGCAAAGGCTCATGCCCAGAGCCACCGCCAGAAATAATGGCGACTTTGTTTGTGGTTTTGGGCTGTTTTTTCTTGGCACGGGTTAAAAAATTGGGGTTTAAATTGAGGCTGACTAAATCGCTGTGCGCTAAAGCAAAACCTGAAAGGCTTTCGGCGAGAATATCATCAGTTTTATTGATAAATTTTTTCATGTAAATTTTCCTTAGTTCGTCATTCCCGCGCAGGCGGGAATCCATGTTGACTTTAAAACCTTAAAATGGATTCCCGCCTGCGCGGGAATGACGGGTGTTTGATTTTATGTTTAAATGAATTAAACATATGCAGCATCAAAATATAGTGCCCTGGGAGCCAATACCCATGCGGGTTTCACGTATGAATAACCAGCTTTGACGTGTAAATAACCAACTTTAGTTGGTATATTTCACGGGCAAGCCAAATACTGGCTTAGCTGGTATGTTCTGCGGGGATGACCTTTACGGTTACAGGGCATCTATTTTTGTGCTTTTAGAGCCAACAAATCACACACTGCATGTATCATCACTTGGCAGCTTTTTGCGCCGGGGTCAAGGTGGCCAATGGCACGCTCACCCAAACTCGCCGCGCGCCCTTTACTGGCCACTAAATCGCGTGTGTATTCCAGCCCTTTATCAGCCGCGTTTTTTACTTCTCTGCAAATCTCGGTCACAGTTTTACCTTGCGCGGCGGCGTGTGTAAATGTGGTGGAGGCGGGCACCAGTACATCCAGCATAGTTTTTTCGCCCACATTCGATTTGCCGCGCATCATCAAACTTTGTACACCATAAGCAAATGCGGCAGCGTGCTCTAAGTTGCTATTGAGTTCGTTGGCCTTATCGTTATTCAGCTTAAAGAATTTGGCCATGCCTAAAAACAAGCTGGCAAATAATACGCCAGAAGCACCACCCATGGTGCTAAGTAGCGTGGTGCCTATTTTCTGTAAGGCTTCTTGCGGTTTAAGTGGTGCTAGCTCGGTGCCCATACCCGCCAACACCTCGCAAGCGCGCTTAATATTGATGTAATGGTCGCCGTCGCCAATGGCGCGGTCTAGTGACTCAATATCGACCTCATGCGCAATAATCGCGGCCTCTATGGCGTGCACAGCGGAAATGATAGTAGATGTTTTCATGGTGTTAGTTTAAAACTAAATGGCATTTTTTGCGATAGTTTATCTAAAAGTGTTAATGATGCAGTGGATGTGCATGCTGATGTAAGCGTTTAGTAACGTTATAAGTTTTAGCAACCAAATTAACGTATAGTTTCTTTTGTCGAAAGCTTTTGACCCACCGCGCCAGCATAGAAAACAACGAGCTTCACTGGTATAGAACCAACGTTGCGCCCGTTGTGAAGCGTATTGACAACCTCTGCCAGCGCCTCGCCCGATTTTAAGTGTTTTACTTCGCCAGTTTTCAGCTGAACTTCCAACTCACCTTCTAATATCATCCCGAATGAAGGAGCCGCATGCAGGTGCCAACCGGTTTCACCGCCAGGTGCAATTTCTACAAGCATGCCAGTAATTTCAGCCTTTCCAGATGGATATTCAATCGGCTGACCGTCCCAGCTGGTTTCCGTTTTTAATATGGTGGAAGCCTTAATCGATGCCGATTCTTCAAGTGGGTATGCGCTTGACATGCAGGCTAACATGATGACAAATGGGTACATTATTTTAAATATTTTCATATGATTCCTTTTTTACTTTATGGTGTTTTGTTTTTTATACGCTGGATGAAAGGGTTGTGAGTAAATATAACGCTATTTATAAAGCGAATTGAGATGCTTGTGTTAAATTAATGCTATTACTTTAAAGGTTTTTACTATGTCTAATTTGCAGAAATACCGTGTCAAACTTAATAGCAAATTTTCATTAAAAAATATCAAGCCCGACGATAGGTCGGAGCGCGGTGTATCTAAAGAAGCGGATGCAATGGAGTTGGAAGCGCTCGCTGAAAAAATTAACGCGTTACAGGATATTTTATACGCGCAGGGCAAGCATAAAGTGTTGCTGATTTTACAGGGCATGGATGCTAGCGGCAAAGACGGCACCGTTAAGCATGTGTTTAGCGAGTGCGATCCGCTGGGCATTCGTTTGGCTAGTTTTAGAAGTCCCACGCCAGAAGAATTAGCACATGATTACCTATGGCGCGTGCATAAACAGGTGCCGCAAAAAGGCGAGATTGTGATTTTTAATCGCAGTCATTATGAAGATGTGCTGATAGTTAAAGTGCATGATTGGATAGGTGAGGCAGAGTGCAAGCGTCGTTTTGCGCAGATTAACGAGTTTGAACGCATGCTTACTGAGACGGGCACGGTGATTATTAAGTGTTACTTGCACATATCAAAACAAGAGCAAAAGTTACGCCTTCAAGAGCGCTTAAATGACCCCACTAAAACCTGGAAATTTAACCCAAATGATTTAAAAGAGCGCGATTTGTGGAGTAAATACATGGTGGCTTACGAGAATGCCATGCGTGCTACCAGCACAGAAAACGCGCCTTGGTATGTGGTGCCTGCAGATTCTAAAACCAACCGTAATTTTCTTATTTCTAGGCTGTTATTAAGCACGCTTAAAAGCTTAAACTTATCTTATCCCCCTGTGCCAGCAGAGTTTAATAGCATTAAAATTAGCGATTAAGCTAGTACTTCTCTAAACATTGATGGGTTAAGCGTCTGTGTTTTCTAAGTGTCTTTTTTTTCATGGGTGCGCTGCTTAATCTTGGGCGGAAAATACCACCATGTAGCTGCAACAATCAGGCCAAATATTGTGTAGCCGGTGGTGAAGACCCATGCTGGAGCCTCGTAATATAGGATGCGCGCTAGCCAATACTCGACGAAACTTCCGGTGTAGGTTGTAGCGTGAGCTCTAGCGCGTAGCCACATTTCAACAGATGTTAGCGGGCACACGATACCGAGCCACGCTTCTGACACCACGACGATAATTGCCACCAGATGCAGCAGCCGAAACGATAGCGCGTTAACCCAGCGCCAAGATCGAAGATTCCCAATGATGACGAGAACAAGGCCGCCTACTACGAACGCAACGATGGCGACATGCAACGACAGCACCACATCGGCAAGCAATTGATATGGCAGCGATTCGCTCACTTGAGATGTCTAATGTCTGACATAGGTAGCGCGCGGTAGCTAATACGCTTTAATGATGGATTGGGCAACATTAGTCGCCCGCCACAAAATAAAACATACGCCAGCCTTCAGTGGTTTTCTTAAAACCCGCGCGATAACCTGTGCCAGCATTTTTTGGGCACTCTATAGAATGGTCCGGGTTTTCAATGCAATCTTGACCAGTTGCACGATACAGTTCTTTTAACATAGACTTATCGGCCTTCCAAGCTTGGATTGCCTGCTCTGCGTTAGCATCACCACCAAAACTCCAAACAAATTCAGTAACCATCAGTTTCTTTAATGCAACTGTATCTTTTTCTTTTGCAGCAGTGTGTACTTTTGAAATAACAGACTGCGCCTCGATTGAGATAGGCGCAGCCAGTGAAGAAAAACTAAATGCCAGCAAAATCGAGAGACAGATAAAGCGCAATGATAATGTCATGATGCCTAACGTTTGAAATCAGCCTACGCTGTAAGGTCGGCTGGGTTGATGGGTTAGGCGATTTTTTCAAGGCGCTCCGCGAGCCAAACTTTAATAACGGATTGTCTTGTTACACCAAGTTTCCCAGCTTCTCGATCTAGTGATTCAATCATCCAGGTTGGAAAATCAACATTCACACGTCTTTGTTCTTGCAACACACGTTTCGCTTTTGATAAGTCTAGCGAAGTGGTGATGTCAATAGCCTCATCAAACTGTTGTTCAAACGCTTTAGCTTTCATATAGTGCAACCTCCTCGGTACGAGAGCGACGAACAGAAATAAGTCTAATAACCGCGCCTCTGTAGGTGATAACGGCCGACCAGTGTTTCTCGTTAATCAGTCCTATCATCAGGTATCGTGGCTCATCCTCTGTTTTTGCTGGAATTTCCAATAGACTGGGGTCGTTCCACAAATCTTGAGCATCAACAAAATTGATGCCATGCTTAAGAAGGTTTGCCTGACTTTTAGCTTCGTCAAATTCAAAATTAATCACGGTATAAAAAATATACCTTTATTGCACAAAAGTCAAGTGCATGGGGAGTGAGGCCTAACGTGTGACATAAGGGGTGCGCTTTAGCGCGTCCCGCTTGATGGATGGGTTGGGCGTCATTCAGGGTCGGGGATATTGTAATCTTCCTGCAACCTTTGGATAAATGGCAGAATGCGCTCGATACACTTGCTCCAGTCATTGCCTTTGCCTGTACTGACTTGCCAGTTGCATCCAGTTTCATCTGGCTCATGCCAGTAAATGCCGCCAAAATATGAATCTTTGCAGTCTGTATGTTTCTCTGTCTCAGTAAGCAGAAATTCTCTTAACTCGTCTGGGGTCTTAATCGATCTTGTCATTTCTTGAAACCTCCCTTTTCGCACCAGTAGCGCATCTTTGTATTAGCACCCCAGCCTTTTTCTCTCTTTCTTTTCTCAAAGTCTGCTTGAAAAAGATCGGCAGCCTCTTGGCAAATCTGCCCATTCAATTCTGGAATATTGGCCAGATTGAATGTCGCCACACCACTTCGCCCAACGTCGGATGGATAATTTGAAGAATAAAGCGTGTAAATCTCCAATTCAGGAAAGCTTTTTTCGGAACATGCAGCTAAGCCTAACGCGACTGCAACTGTAACTAGCGATGTGCTGATACTGGTCATTTTGATGCCCTAACGTTTGACATAAGGGTGATCTTGCCCGTAAAAAGTGGACACACATTTAACCTGCAGCTTCCAGCGCCATCGGTGATTGATAGCCGATACCAGAATGCAAACGTACAGGATTATAAAAGTCTTCAATGTATTGCTTAATCGCCACTTTCAAATCGTCCCCTCCCTTAAATCGGAAACCATGTATCCATTCACTTTTGAATGAATGGAAGAATGACTCCATATGTGCATTATCCGTACACTGTCTAGGACGGTTCATACTTGGTTTGATGCCATATTGCATTAATAATGCCTGATATTCAAGTGCAGCATACTCAATGCCACGGTCAGAATGAAACCATAAACCGGCATCTGGCTTCCTTGCACTGATGGCCATCTTGAGCGCCTCACAGGTTAAGCTTGCCTTACGGTGATTGGCCAGTGCCCAGCCAATAATACGACGGGAGAACATATCCATCACCACCGCAAGGTAATGCCAACCATTGCCCGTCTTGATAAACGTCACATCCCCCACCCAAAGCTTATTCACGGTACACGGTTCATCCATGCCAAGCTTCTCATTGCCGTGCCGCTGAAAGAACGCATGGTTGCCCGCATTAGACCAATACAAGCGACTAGCGCGTCCTGCAATGCCCATGGTACGC
Source organism: Pseudomonadota bacterium (assembly GCA_020053735.1). Classification (GTDB taxonomy): domain Bacteria; phylum Pseudomonadota; class Gammaproteobacteria; order Burkholderiales; family Methylophilaceae; genus Methylotenera_A. The sequence continues at coordinate 214,006 of JAGVMP010000019.1, read as the reverse complement.
ATGAGCCTCGCAATGCGATGACGTCCACATGCAATGCCTTGTTGCTTCAATGCCGCATGGATACGTGGGCTGCCATAAGCTTCATGACTGAACTGATGGACTTCACGTACATGTTCACACAGTGCAGTATCAGCTTGCGTGCGCAAAGAGGCTGGCCGTCGCTGCCATGCATAAAACCCACTGCGCGACACCTGGTATTGCTCACACATCATTTGGACCGGGAAATCTTGGCAATTTTGGGCAATGAAACGGAAGATGTCCGTTTTGCATCGGAAGTGAATTTGATGGCTTTTTTTAAAAGGTCATGCTCCAGCTTAAGCTGGGCGTAGGCTTTCTCCAGCTCACGCAAGCGTAATAGCTCAGCTTCACTGACCAACTCAGGTGCAGGATTCGATTCAGGGTTAACCATAATGATGCCCTCACGACATTGTTTCTTCCATCGTGACAGCATAAAGGGGTGGATGTCTAGAGACTGCGCAACATCCTGCACCAATATGCCAGGTTGAGAGGCTAATCTGACCGCCTCCGCTTTAAATGTTTCTGCATAGCGAGCGTATGCCCGTTTGATCGTTCTTGCCATGCCACATCTCCTCAAAAGTTAGAGTGATGTGTCTACTTTTTTAGGGCAAGTCCACAGTCCCGCTTGAACGACGGGTTAGGGCAAAAAGTAACTTAAGAGAAACAAAGTAACAACCCACGCTAACCTCACTTAAAAATGGTGGCAAAGACCACCGAATTAACAAACGCAACCGAGCTTTACGGCTTACGTCGTGCTCAAATGAGCGTTCAAATTAAACTAACACAATGGCATGACGTAAACGGATTGTGAATTACAACCACAATACTGACAAACAACACAACCCTGCGGCGCAACAATAGAAACACAATGATTTAGAATTAAACCCTAACGCCCGAATTAAGCCGCGCCCAAAGGGGCGTCGGCTTGAGTGAATTGTTAGAAGCTTTCCTCGGATGTCGAAGTTGCCTTGGCTGCACGCCGCTCCGCCGCCTCTTCGATGCTCTCAGCAATTAGGGCAACTGACAGGCTCGACAGGGGATAGAGCAGAAAGACGATCACAGGATGTGCAGTCTTAAGCCAATAGCCTGCAAACACTGAAACTGCCAGTGAGGCATGAGACAGCACATGCACCGATACACGCAGAGCGCGGTTGAAGCGTGGGTAGTTTAAGGAGAACCAGAGTTTAAAGCTAAGTGCGAGTACCCAAAACTGCGCGATCGCCAGCACAATAAAATGGACTTGACTGTCGCCCTCCACTCTGATTGCGATAGCGTGAAACCAGACCATGACTACCATGGCCAAGATGATAACTACGGCCAGTAGCTTGCTGTAGGCATATGAGTCCAGGTATCGGCTGCCTAATAAAACCAAGGCGCCAAGCGTGACAAATCCGAGTAAAAAAATAAGGTCGTGTGTCATCTGCAATTATTTAATCTCTAACGTAAAGTAGACATCCTATTTGACGCTTTATATTGCGTCAAGTGGGATTTTTGGTTGTTGAAGTTGATTAAAGTATATAATAAAATCATATTGTTATTAATTTTTAGTATTGCCTAATTTTATAAAATGAATACGTCAAAAACAGAGCCAAATGCAAACACACCAAAGCTGTTAGATCAGGTGCGCGGCAAAATTCGCTTAAAACATTACAGTATTCGCACAGAGCAGGCTTATACAGATTGGATTAAACGATATATTTTGCATTTTGACAAGCAACACCCTAAAGATTTGGGCGCGGTGCAGGTAGAGCAGTTTTTAACTTACTTGGCGGTGCAAGGCAATGTGGCCGCAAGCACGCAAAATCAAGCCAAAAGTGCGTTGTTGTTTTTATACAAAGAGGTGCTGGGTACGGCTTTGCCTTGGTTGGATGAGGGAGCAAGCTAAAACCTCCAAACGCTTGCCTGTGGTGCTGACGCAAGATGAGGTGGCTAAAATATTGGTGCAGTTAGCAGGTACGCATCATTTAATTGTGAGTTTGCTTTATGGCACAGGCATGCGTATTTTAGAGGTGCTGCGCCTGCGGGTTAAAGATATTGATTTTGCGCGTAAAGAGATTTTAATTAGGGATGGTAAAGGCTATAAAGACCGCATTACCATGCTGCCTTTAAGCTTAATAACGCCTTTAAAAACCCATTTAGACAAAGTGAAAAATTTGCACGCTACCGATTTGGAAAATGGTTTTGGGCGGGTGTATATGCCAATGGCTCTAGATAAAAAATATCCTTCGGCTGGCATCGATTGGGCTTGGCAGTATGTTTTTCCATCGGGTAAGTTGTCGGTAGACCCGCGTTCTGGCGATACGCGTCGTCACCATGTACAAGATCAAGCTATTCAACGTGCCGTTCGCCAAGCAGTAATGGATGCAGGCATTACCAAACACGCTACGCCACATACTTTGCGCCACAGTTTTGCTACGCATTTGCTTGAAGGTGGTTATGATATTCGCACCGTTCAAGAATTATTAGGGCATTCAGATGTATCAACAACCATGATTTACACGCACGTGCTGAATAAGGGCGGGCGTGGGGTGAGCAGCCCCTTAGATGTGCTTTGAGCAAGGCTATTTGCTTTTGCAAAATATGCGCGTATTATAACAATTGTTATAACATTGCAATGCAAGGAGTATTCAACATGCAAGGAATTAAACTCACACAAATTGGCAATTCTGTTGGCTTGGTTTTGCCTAAAGAAGTGTTGGCAAGGCTTAAGTTAGAAAAAGGCGACACGGTGTTTTTGACGGATACACCAAGCGGTGTAGCCATTACACCTAATAATCCAAGTTTTGAAGAGCAGCTTGAAATTGGCCGCCAGTTTATGCGCGAATACCGCGATACTTTTAATGCACTGGCTAAGTAGCAACTATGCAGTGGAAGTGGTTAGATAAAGACCTGCTGGTTACTTTGCATGATGAAAGTTTGGCTTTGCATGGCGGTGCTTCCGGTGTTCGTGATCACGCTTTGTTAGACTCTGCGTTAAGCCGCGCGCCAAATTTAGCCCATTACGGTGCGCCCGATTACGCTGAACTGGCTGCTGCCTATGGTGTGGGGTTGGCAAAAAACCATGCGTTTGTCGATGGTGATAAGCGCGTGGCTTTTTTAAGTGTAGGTTTGTTTTTAGCACTTAACGGGTATAAGCTGGTAGCTACGCAGGTAGATGCAACACTCACCATGCTAGCCGTGGCAGGTGGCGAGCTTGGCGAGCAAGAATTTGCAACGTGGATTCGTGCCAATTGTGTGGCACGCTAGATAAATAGTTGTCAATGAATAAACACTAAATGAGCTTACGCCTTCGTTTAAACCTGCTGATTACTGCGCTGCTGCTACTGTTTATGTCAGCGGTTGGGTTTGTGGTGTTTAGTGGCACCAAAGCGTCGATTCAAGAGGGTGTCGAAGCAGCCACGCGAGTGACAACGCAGCTGTTAGATACTGTGATTGTAAGCTCGGTGCAAAACCCTGAATGGGGATATACGCATGAAGTGATGCATCGGTTTTTGCAACATTTGGGCCATGTGCGTGGCAACGAAATTAGGCTGTATAGCATCAGTGGTATGCAACTTTTCAAATCGCCGCCATCAAAATATCGCTCTAACCAGAATCCGCCGCAGTGGTTTTACAATATGCTGAATCCGCATGAAAAGTCGGTGACACGTTATATCAACTTTGGCAAGCTGGTGGTGCAGCCCAATCCTGCAGGTGCTATTCGCGATGCGTGGGGCAAGTTTAAAAATTTGTTGTGGGTGGGGTTGGGGTTTTTCTTCTTACTCAATTTGGCTGTGTATTGGATGCTGGGTCACTGGCTGCAGCCCTTGCAGCCGATGCTAAAAGCGATTAACAAAATGGAGCATGGCGATTTAAGCACACGTTTACCCAACTTTGATTTGCCAGAGTTTGACCGCATTGGGCACAGTTTAAACCGCATGGCAGAATCGCTGACTGCTGAGCGTGAGCTGGAAGAAAATCGCCAACTCACCGCGCTAATTCAAAGCCATATTGAGGATGAGCGGCGCAGCCTAGCGCGCGAGCTGCATGACGAGCTTGGCCAATATGTGACAGCGATTAAAACCTTTGCGGTGGCGATTGTGAATAAAACCGAAAAAGGCGCATCTAATAGTGCTTTGCCAGATATTTCAAGCCATGCGCAAACTATTGTAGCTGCGGCGAATCATATCTATGACGGCATGCACAATATTATTCGCCAGCTACGGCCGGGGTCACTCGATAATTTGGGCTTAAGCGAGACATTAAAAGATGCTGTCAATAATTTGCAAAAGCAGCAACCTGATATTCATGTTAATTTGACGCTATCTGGCAAGTTAGAAGCCTTAGGTGAGAGCTTAAATATTAATATCTATCGTATTGTGCAAGAAGCGATGAATAATGCGATTAAACATGCCGCGGCAAAAAATTTAGAGATTAGTTTAAGCACCACTAAAACCGGGGCGTTACAGCTGACGATTAAAGATGATGGTAAGGGCATGAATATTCACGATGTAGATCAAAGCAACCATTTTGGGCTGCTGGGGATGCGTGAGCGTGTGCAAAGTTTTGGCGGCAGTTTTAATGTGGATTCTGGGTTAAATTTGAATGCTGGGTTAAATGAGAATGGCGTTGGCAATAAAGGTACAGCCATTTACATTAACATTCCGCAAGCCATTGCGCCAGAGCAAGTCGTTTGAATAGGCAGTTTAAAAGTTAGCCAAAGGATGGATACTCATAGAATGGATACAAAGGATGAACAATAGTGAGCCTAATTAATGTAATGCTGGTTGATGACCACGCCGTAGTGCGCATGGGTTTTAAAATGTTGCTGGAATCAGCCGCAGACATCAAAGTGATTGCTGAAGCTGAGAATGGTGAAACCGCGATTAAATCTTACATGGAGCATAAGCCTAACGTGGTGGTGATGGACATTACGATGCCGGGTATGGGCGGCTTAGAAGCAATTGAGCGGATTTTGGCTAAAGATAGTAGCGCACATATATTAGTGCTTTCTGCGCATGAAGATTCAGTACACCCCAAGCGGGTGTTGAATGCTGGGGCGATGGGCTATTTAACAAAACGTAGTGCGGCTGAGGAGTTGATTAAAGCAATTCGCATGGTGGCGAGTGGTAAAAAATATATCGAGGCCAGCGTCGCGCAACAAATGGCGATTCAGCAATTAAGCGGCAGCCAAAGCCCTGTGGATGTGTTAAGTGAGCGTGAATTTGAAGTGTTTATGTCGCTAGCAAAAGGCAAGACAACGAATGAGATTGCAGAGAATTTGTTTTTGAGCCCGCGCACCGTCGGTACGCATTTGTATAACATTAAGCAAAAATTAAATGCGCAAAATTCTGCCGAGATTGCGTTGATTGCGATGCGTAGCGGATTGCTAGAACCATAGATTATACTTTGATTTAGTTGGCTTTATAACGTGCTACATTTAGCTCACCGGCGCTAGCAAGCTCTACAACGGTGACTGCCCCACTAGGCAACTTGCCAAACTCTGGCGGAATTAAAAACGTGATTAATTTTTTATCTGGCTGTCTTTGACTAGATTGAATAGCCCCAGTGGCCACGCGCCACATTGGCCATTCACGTTTTTGCGGTAAATTGGTGGCGCCTATCAAGCGCGCATTTTCGTATACGCTATTTTTCTCTTCCCCAATCAACATATTAAATAGCTCCACGCGCACCAACTGGTTGCCTTGTATCACGACAGGTGAGGCTGGTGAGCTTTCAGTTTCTGCCATTTCTTGTGGCAGAGGCTCTGCTATTGGCTTCAATTCCTCGAATGCGGTGTTGGCAATTGCGATTTGATAAGGGTCGGGCTGAGTTTCTTGCAAGCTGCGTTTTACCGAATTGAAGTGCGTTAAATTTCGTTTGGCTAATTCCTCATTTACTTGTGCCTGAGTAGGTATTGGCTTATAAGGTTGCGGCAAAGAGCTGTTTGGCGTGTTTAATGCTGAGGGTGCTTGCGCGTATGATTGGTCTGTTTGGCGATTACTGTAAGCTTGGTCTTCATCCACATCCATGGCGCGCGCCATCGCTTTATCGGCGACGCTGGTGGCGATAGAGCGCACAATTTGCTGCGCAACAGTGCCACCCAAACAGCCACTAAGCAAAAGGGCGGCTGAAAGTAATGCGATATATCTAACCATATATCTAAAAAGCATATTAAGTTTGTTCATTAAAACTTAAATTCACATATCTAACGCGGAAAGTACAGATTACTGCTAACTTATTGAAATGTCTAGTGGTTTTTATAGAAATGACTAGTAGTTTTATTAAAAATTCGGCAGGCAAATAACGTAAAAATGTAGCTTGTGGTTTCTGAAATACACAACCACAGTATTTGGTGGTTTTAAGCTTCATTTGCCAGTTATTTGGCAGTTATTTTGTGGTCGAGTTTGTTGCGTTTACGCTAATGACGCCGCTTAGAATAATTAGACCAATCGCCAGCCACTCACCAACTGATAGCTGTTCTTGCCAAAATAACACACCAAAAAAACTGGCTAGCACGACAGTGAGATAGGCGAGGCTAGCGACAGTGAGTGTGTGACCGGTGCGATACGCGCGCGTCATGGCCAGTTGTGCGATGGTGGCAGAAACGCCTAAACCTATTAATACAGACAGGTCTTGTAATACAGACAAGTCTTGCCAATCCAGTGTGGTAAATCCAGGCTGCCCAAGCAAGCCGCTGATTAACATCCAGGCGCCAGAAGCGATGGTAGAAACCAGCGTAAAGTAATACACGGTGCGCCAATCAGGCTCATTTAAGTTGGCTAGTTGTTTCACATTAATATAAGCAATCGCAGCGCCTGCTCCAGAAGCCAATCCCATTGCGCCTGCTAAGGTATCATTGCTATGTAATGTGGGTTTTAGCAATAACACTACGCCAATAAAACCAATCGCTACGGCAATATATAAAATACCTTTAGGCTTTTCATGCAGCAAAAATGGCATAAACAGCGCCAAAAATAAGGGCGAGGTGTAGTTCAGCGTAACGGCTGTGGCCAAATGTAGGTGAGCGATGGCGTAAAAAAATAACACCAGCGCGATAAACCCTACCAAAGCGCGCGACATGTGCTTGGCCAGTACGGGCGTTTTTAACGGCAATTTGTTGGCAAAAATGTAAGCATAAATCGCCAGCAAACCAAATATAGAGCGATAAAACACCAGCTCTGCGCTACTGAATTTTGTTGCACCAGCCTTCACCAGTGCGCCCATGATGGCAAAACCCAGTGCGGCAACCAACATCCATAAACTACCTAAATGAGGTAGTTTCATTCAGTTGGGTTTAAGTGATTTAAATGCGCTTGCATATGCTGACGATACCACACATGAAAGTGTGCTAAGCCAGTTTCTAGTGGGTGCTGGTAAGGCCCGCGTTGATCGATATTTTGTGCAAACAATGCTTGGCGGCCATCATGCATGCGTTGACAAATTTCTTTATCCTCAATGGCGGTTTCAAGGTAAGCCGCTTGTTGCACTTCTACATAGGCACGCTCAAAGCAGGCAATCTCTTCTGGATAATAAAACTCCACGACATTGCTGCAACTATTAACACCAGTGGGAATCAGGTGCGATACCACCAACACATTGGGGTACCATTCCATCATTAGGAATGGGTAATACACCATCCAGATAGCGCCATGCTTAGGTTGTAAATGGGGTGATTTTTCACCTTGAAATCGCTGAATTTCTGCTTGCCATTTTTGATAAGCGGGAGATAAATGTTGTACAGGCGCGGCCTTATAGCCGACGGTTTGTGCGCTAAAATTCTCACCAAAATCCCAATGCAAATCAGTGCAATCGACTATCTGGTTTAGGCCGGGGTGGAACGGCCCCACATGGTAATCTTCCAAATAGACTTCGATAAACGTTTTCCAATTAAATTGGTAGTGTTCAACATTGACACTATCCAACTGATAATCGCTAAAATCAAAATCATCCTTGCAGCCAAGCAAATCTAGCTCTTTAGTAATATTGTGTGGAGCTTCAAACAGCATGCCTTGCCAATTGTGCAGGGTAGTTTTTTGCAAGTGCAAGCAAGGATTTTCGTCAAAATGCGGCGCGCCCAAAAGCTTGCCGCCTAAATCATAGGTCCATCGGTGCAGTGGGCACACAATGTTTTGTGTATTGCCGCTGCCATTAAGCATAATGGCTTGGCGATGTCTGCACACATTGCTAACCAGCGAGATTTCGCCTTCGCGGTTCACTAAACTTTTTGCGCTATGCATCCAGTCTTGCACATAATAATCGCCCGCATTAGGCACCATCAGAGCGTGTCCCGCATATTTAGGCGCATTGGCAAACAAATGTTGTTGTTCTAATGCGTAAACACTTGGGTCTGTATACCATGCAACAGGCAATTGTGGCTGTGCCTGGTTGTTTTGTTCGAGGTTATTTTGTTGAGGAAAAATTGCAATAGAAGACATAGTGGATAAAGCGCAAAAAAGTATTGTAAAAACAGAAACCGAATTTTGCCCGAATACACTTGATTTGCAAACAATAAAACCGCTAAATAGTGAGGGAATTTGCCCAATATGCCAAATTTGTGAAATCAGTTACACTGCTGCAAAGTAATATTTCTACACACAATAACCTATACAAACAATAAGGGGCAGGTATGGCTGACGTCGCAAACTATCAAGACTCTAATCAAAACCTGAATCAAAAGCACACACCTGTTATTTTTGAGGGTAAAACATCAGAGTATTTTGGTATTTGGATCGTCAATTTATTGCTTAGTATAGTGACCTTAGGAATTTATTCTGCTTGGGCTAAAGTACGCCGAAAAAAATACTTTTATAACAACACCCTAATTGAAAACGTTGGCTTTGATTACCACGCCAAACCCATTTCTATTTTAAAAGGGCGTCTCATTGCCGTGGTGCTGTTAGTGGTGGCAGCCATCAACCCTATTTTGCAAAGCCTAGTTTTTTTGCTGATTTTTATTGCACTGCCATGGTTGGTGGTACGTGGCTCTATTTTTAATTCACGCAACAGCAGTCATCGCGGTTTAAGATTTGATTTTATTGGTACAGTTGGTCAGGCCGTGCGTGTGTTTATTGGCATGCCCTTGCTCACAATGATTACCTTAGGCTTGGCCGCGCCCTATGCCGCACATGAAAAAAACCAATTTTTGATGAATAACCATCGTTTCGGCCTAAGCCAATTTGATATGAAACGCGTGGTAAAGCAGTTTTACAAAGTGTACTTTTTTTTATTAATTGTGCCCTTAGTATTAATAATAGTCGGTGTTATTGTTGGTGGCGTTATGAAAGGGCAGGAGCTAATAAAAGCCAAAGCGGCTAATCAAAGCCAATCAATGTTGTCTGCAAATATTGCGGCTTTTGCACCTATCAATTCGCAAAAAATGATGCTGGCCGCTAATGAGATTGAAGTTGAAGCGGAGGAAATTCAAGCGCCAGAAATTAAAACAGTAGAGCGTGTGTATTCTGATAACAACCCCCCGCCAGCCAGTGAACAAGCTGCAGAACAAGCTACCACAGCTGCGCCTACAGAAGAACAAGTAGAGCAGTTTGAGGGTGAAATGCAAGAAAAACTATCAGAGCAAGATTTACAGAAAATTCAGGAGCAATTAGCGCAAATGGAAGCTCAAGAGAATGCTGATGCGAATACAAAAGACAAATTACGTGATTTACTCAAAAACCCCAAGGCTTTGTTAGCGGGCGTGATGGTAGGGCTGGTGATTTTAGCTATATATTTGCTGTTTATTTTTGGCTTTTTGGGTTATTTACAAGCGCGTATAGGCAACCTTGTTTGGAATAACACAACGCTAGATAAATTATCGTTTAAGAGCAACCTGCGCGCCCGTGATTTTGCTTGGCTGTACTTCTCTAATATCGTTGCGATTATGCTGACGTTTGGCTTAGCCACGCCGTGGGCGCAAATCCGCATGGCACGCTATCGTGCTAGCAAATTACAAATAGTCGGTGATGTCGATTTTGACCAATTTGTCGGCGATAAAAAAGCTGAGGTGAAAGCCACTGGCGAAGAAATTGCCGAGATGTTCGACGTCGATCTTTCCTTCGGTTAAGGCTAGGCTCCACCCTATCAAATCGTGTCATTTCAAGCCAATTATTTCGACGGTATAAAGGCAAGCCACAAGCCAGTATTGGTGCGGGTTGCAGAGCATGCCAAACAGATTATTTTTGATGTGGATGGTGAAACGCTCACTTTCAATTTGGCAGATTTGGAAGTACAAGCTAAATTGGGTTCAGCTAAACGGCTGATTGATTTGCCCAATGGAGGCATGCTAGAAGCTGCCGATATAGGTGAACTTGAGGCTGCTATGCCTTCCAAAATCAGTACGTTTTGGCGCGGCTTACACTATTTAGAAAACCACTTAGGTTGGGTGTTTGTGGCCATGTTGCTTACGGTGTTTGCAGGCTGGATGTTTTTGCAATTTGGCGTACCAAAAATGGCCGAATATGTGGCTGACATCACGCCGCCCAGCATGGAGACAAAAATTGGCGAACAAGTATTAGCTGGGCTGGATAGTCAAGTGGGTTATTTTTCACCCAGCAAGGCCGAGCCAAAACGCAGAGCCAGTGTCATCGCAGAGCTAAACCAGCTTTGCACTACACTAAAAACTTGCCCACAATATCGTTTGGAATTTCGTGATGGTGGAGAGGGCGATATCGGCGCCAATGCATTCGCATTGCCAGGCGGCATTGTGGTGATGACAGACCAGTTGATTACGTTATCAAAAAACGATACTGAAGTGGTGGCTGTTTTAGCGCATGAGCTAGGTCATGTCAATCAACGCCATGCGTTTAGACAAAGCTTGCAAGGGGTGTTGGCGGGTTTGATTTTGGCGGCGATTACGGGTGATGTCAGTTCGGTGGCGTCTGGTCTACCAGCTGCGCTGATGCAAATGAAATACTCTCGCGCGCACGAAACTGAAGCCGATATGTTTGCACTAAACGCCATGCAAACAGCGTGTTTGCCGCCTAAAGCCTTCGCCGATATTTTGCAGCGCTTGCAAAACCAAGCTTTGAGCGATGAAGGTGATGACAAAACCACAAAGCCGCAAGCCGAGAATAATACAAAAAGTAACAAGCCAAAATCGACTAAGCCTGATCCTGTTTTGGAGATGTTGGCTTCGCACCCCGATACGCAGGTGCGTATTCAGCCATTTTTAGCTGCCAAACAAGATTGCAATCAAGCGTCTAAAATTTAGACTACCTATTGACCAACGTCTTGCTAAATAAGCACTTTTAAGCTAATCTCACGGCTTAGAAATATATAAAACTTATAAAGGAGATGCAGCGATGAAAAATCCATTAGAATCAGTTGCCGGCACGATTATTTCTGGGCTAATACTCACTGTAGTATTGGTGTTTTTTTTAAAAAACTTTTTAGCTTAGGGAGCGCAACATGGAAGCTTTAATGCCTGGCATTGCACGCTGGTTACATGTGATTTTTGGTATCACTTGGATTGGGCTGTTGTACTATTTTAATTTGGTGCAAATGGCTGCGCTTAAAGACGCCGGTGCCGATGGTACTGCAGCTGGCATCACCAAACACGTGGCGCCGCGCGCTTTGTTTTATTTTCGTTGGTCGGCTGTAGCTACATGGCTGGCAGGCGCATGGTTATTGGGTGCTGGCTTTGTTGATGCATTCTTATTGCGTAACGGCATGGAAGGTATCGGCATTGGCGCTTGGTTAGGCACCATTATGCTAATTAACGTTTGGCATTTTATTTGGCCAAACCAAAAGAAAATTTTAGGCATGGTGCCAGCAACCGATGAGGTAAAAGCCAAAGCGCGTCGCGTAGCCATGTTGGCATCGCGTACCAACATGATGCTTTCAATCCCCATGTTATTTTTTATGGCAAACGGCTTAAGCCATCGCGCAGCACTTGGGCTATAAGAGTATTTAAGGCTATTACGGCGGCCTTAGCCGCCGTTTTTCATTTTAAATTTCGCCTCAAAGCTTCAATTGTTCTTATCACACATTGAAGATAACGAGGCGGCGAGCTGCAGATAGTACGTATTAAGTACAGCAAGGCGAGCCAACAAAGTTAGATTTAATGAGTAATGAGAACACTATGTCGCATTTGATGAATACATACGGTCGTCAACCTATTACCTTCACTCATGGTGAGGGCATTTGGCTATGGGGAACCAATGGTGAAAAATATCTTGATGCACTTTCTGGTGTGGCGGTAAATAGCCTCGGCCATGCGCACCCCGTGTTGGTTAAAGCCATCCAAAACCAAGTCGCAAAAATGATTCATGTATCTAATATTTATCATATCGCAGAGCAAGAAGTGCTGGCGAATAAATTGGCTGAAATTTCTGGCATGGACAAAGTGTTTTTTTGCAACTCCGGCTGTGAGGCTAACGAGGCTGCAATTAAGTTGGCTCGGCTGTATGCGCACAACAAAGGCATAGAAAATCCTGAAATTATTGTCATGGAGCGTAGCTTTCATGGCCGTACTATGGCGACATTATCAGCCACTGGCAACAGAAAAGCACAAGCTGGTTTCGAGCCGTTGGTGAGTGGCTTTGTACGGGTACCGTTTGATGATTTAGCAGCGGTAAAAGCGATTGCTAGTCGCAAAAATAATGTGGTGGCGATTTTGGTTGAGCCAGTGCAGGGTGAAGGCGGAATTCATATTCCGGCTGATATGGCGGCTTATATGCAAGGTCTGCGCAAGGTGTGCGACGACAATGGCTGGCTGCTCATGTTAGATGAGGTGCAAAGTGGTATTGGGCGCACTGGCACTTGGTTTGCATTCCAGCATACTGACATTTTGCCAGACGTGATGACCTTGGCTAAAGGTTTGGGTTCTGGTGTGCCGATTGGCGCATGCTTGGCGCGCGGCGTGGCAGCAGAAACATTTGTTCCAGGCAAGCATGGCTCCACCTTTGGCGGAAACCCATTGGCGGCCACGGCAGGCCTGACTACGCTGGATGTGATTGCCGATGAAAAATTACGCGAAAATGCGCAAAAAATGGGTGATTTGATTAATCAGTTGCTTAAAGATGCCTTTAAAAATGAGGCCGGCGTTAAAGTAGTGCGTAATGCAGGCTTGATGGTGGGTATAGAGCTGGACAGGCCATGTGCCGAGCTAGTAAAAATGGCGTTGGAAGCACACATGCTGATTAACGTGACTGCAGAAAAAGTGGTGCGTTTGTTGCCGCCTTTAATCATTAATGAACAGGAAGCGCGTGAGCTGGTAAGCCGTTTAGTGCCACTCGTCATGGAGTTTTTACATGCGCAGCCACTGACAAAAGCAGCCTGAAATAAGACAATTAAAATTTATGGCCATTAAACACTTTTTACAGTTTAACGATTTAAGCACAGCCGAGCTGAACCATATTTTTGCACGCACGCAATGGATCAAGGCGCAGTTTAAGGCGTATCAGCAGTACTGGCCGCTGCAAGATCGTACACTGGTAATGATATTTGAAAAAGCCAGTACGCGTACGCGTTTGTCGTTTGAGGCAGGTATTCAACAATTGGGCGGTAGCGCTATTTACTTGAATACACGCGATTCTCAACTTGGGCGCGGTGAGCCAGTGGAAGATGCGGCACAAGTGATTTCGCGCATGAGCGATTTGGTGATGATACGAACCTTTGAGCAAGACATTATTGAGCGCTTTGCTGCAAACTCGCGCGTACCAGTGATTAATGGCCTGACGAATGAATACCATCCTTGTCAGATATTGGCGGATATTTTCACCTTTATTGAACATAGAGGTGGCGACATTAGCAGCATTAAAGGCAAAACCGTGGCGTGGATAGGTGACAGCAATAACGTTTGTAACACTTGGCTGCAAGCAGCCGAGTTGTTAGATTTTAACGTGCACGTTTCTACGCCGCCAGGTTATGAGGTGGAGCCTGAACGCGCCAATTTGTATGGCAATAGCCATTTTGAAACTTTTGTCGACCCGATGGAAGCCGCCAAAGGTGCTGATCTGGTGACTACCGATGTGTGGACCAGTATGGGTTTTGAAGCGGAGAACGAAGAGCGTAAACGTGACTTTGCTGATTGGCAAGTAGATGCAGACATGATGAAAGTGGCAAACAAAGATGCGCTGTTTATGCACTGCCTGCCCGCCCATAGGGGTGAAGAGGTGGCGGCAGAAGTCATTGATGGCAAGCAAAGTGTGGTGTGGGATGAGGCTGAGAACCGCCTGCATGTGCAAAAAGCGCTGATGGAGTATTTGTTGCTGGGTAAAGTTTAAGTTCAGAAAAAGTTTAAGTTTAGGTAGAGTTAAATGAGTGCGAAGATTAAAAACGTAAAAAAAGTGGTGTTGGCCTATTCGGGTGGATTAGACACGTCCGTGATTTTAAAGTGGCTACAGGACGAATACCAGTGCGAAGTGGTGACTTTTACCGCTGATTTAGGCCAAGGAGAAGAGCTGGAACCGGCGCGGAGTAAGGCGAAAGCGGCAGGCGTAAAAGAAATTTACATCGATGATTTGCGCGAAGAATTTGTACGCGATTTTGTGTTCCCCATGTTTCGCGCCAACACGGTGTACGAAGGCGAATACTTATTAGGTACCTCCATCGCACGGCCGCTTATTGCAAAAAGACTGATTGAAATTGCAAATGAAACTAAAGCCGATGCCATTTCGCACGGCGCAACTGGTAAAGGTAACGACCAGGTGCGCTTTGAGTTGGGTGCTTACGCACTCAACCCGAACATCCAAATTATTGCGCCATGGCGCGAGTGGGATTTGCTCAGCCGTGAAAAATTGATGAGCTATGCAGAAAAAAATAATATTCCTGTGGAAATGAAGCATAAGCAAGGCGGTAGTCCGTATAGTATGGATGCCAACTTGTTGCATATTTCTTACGAAGGCCGTCATCTGGAAAACCCAGCGGCTGAGGCTGAGGACGGCATGTGGCGTTGGACAGTATCGCCAGAAGCTGCGCCAGATGCAGCTGAGTATTTGGATATTGAATATGTAAATGGTGACCCGGTGAGTTTGAATGGCGAGGCGATGAAGCCGCATGATTTACTGGCGCATTTGAATAAAATCGGCGGCAAACATGGTATTGGCAGGTTGGATTTGGTAGAGAATCGCTACGTGGGCATGAAATCGCGTGGCTGCTACGAAACGCCGGGTGGCACCATCATGCTGAAAGCGCATCGCGCGATTGAAAGCATTACTTTGGATAGAGAAGTTGCGCATTTGAAAGACGACTTGATGCCACGTTATGCCAGCATGATTTACAACGGCTATTGGTGGAGCCCTGAAAGACTGGCCTTGCAAACACTTATCGATCACACCCAAAAATCGGTGAATGGTTGGGTGCGCCTAAAATTATATAAAGGCAATGTGATTGTGGCGGGGCGTGATAGCAAAACTGACTCTTTATTCGATTCGAGCATCGCCACGTTTGAAGATGATGCGGGTGCTTATGACCAGCGTGATGCAGGCGGCTTTATTAAGCTCAATGCATTGCGGATGCGCATTGCAGCGAATTTGCACAATCGTAAAAAGTAAATTTTGTAATGAAAAATCAAGTAATTGCCTATGATTCTACCCTGCGCGATGGCGCGCAGGCACAGGGCGTTTCGTTTACGGTGGAAGATAAACTCAAAATCGTGCAGCGTTTGGATGGGTTGGGTATTGGCTACATTGAAGCGGGCAATCCTGGGTCTAACCCAAAAGATTTAGAATTTTTTGAGCAGGTCAGCGCACTTAAATTAAAGCATGCAACGATTATTGCTTTCGGTAGCACACGTAAAGTCGGTATTGCCGCTGCAGAAGATAGAAACTTGCAATCGTTATTGAGCGCGAACACGACTGCAGTGGCGATTTTCGGCAAAAGTTGGGATTATCAGGTCACTGATATTTTGCGCACCACTTTGCAAGAAAACTTGAACATGATTGCCGACACCATTGGCTACTTAAAAAGTCAGGGTAAAGAGGTGGTGTTTGACGCAGAGCATTTTTTTGATGGTTATAAAGCTAATCCAGAATATGCCATGCAAACACTGCAAGCTGCTGCAGAAGCAGGTGCAGATGTGCTGTGCTTATGCGATACCAACGGCGGTACTTTCCCAGATGAGGTGTCTGTCATCACTAAAACCGTGGTGGGCAGCTTCAAAGTACAGGTAGGTATTCATTGTCACAATGATTGTGAAATGGCGGTGGCTAACTCTATAGCTGCGGTGCAAGCAGGTGCAGTGCAGGTGCAAGGGACTATGAATGGGATTGGCGAGCGTTGTGGCAATGCCAATTTATGCGCCATCATTCCCAATCTGCAGCTTAAATTAGGCATGCAGTGTATACCGTCAGATAACATGGCAGAACTGACGTCTGCGGCGCGATTTGTCAGTGAAATCGCCAACATGATTTTTAATGACAAGGCGCCGTATGTGGGTAACGATGCCTTTTCGCACAAGGGTGGTATGCATATTGATGCGGTGAGCAAAAACCCGACTTCGTATGAACATATTAACCCGGAAAAAATCGGTAATGTGCGACATATCTTGGTGTCTGAAGTAGCAGGACGCAGCGCATTACTCAGTAAAATTAACACAGTGGACGCATCTTTAAATAAAGATTCTGCAGATACTAAACGTATTTTGGAACATCTTAAATTTTTGGAACATGAAGGTTATCAATTTGAGAGCGCCGAAAGCTCGTTTGAGCTCATGATGCAAAGGCAGTTGGGTAAACTTAGTCCATTTTTTACGCTCAAAGAATACAAGGTGATTACGCATGCGCCTGCTTCGGATGGCGTGAATTCCTCAGCCAGCATTAGGATTGCGGTGGGTGAGCAAGAAGAAACTACGGTGGCTGAAGGTGACGGCCCAGTGAATGCACTAGATAAAGCAGTGCGCAAAGCCTTAGAGCGGTTTTATCCTGCCATTAACGAAGTGAAGTTGATTGATTACAAAGTGCGCGTTTTAGATTCTGACAAAGCAACGGCAGCAAAAGTACGCGTGTTGATTGAATCGGCAGACCAGTATGAAAGTTGGACGACGGTAGGTGTATCCACCGATATTATTGATGCATCGTGGCTCGCGATGCTGGATGCGATTGAATACAAATTGATGCGTGACGCGCAAAGTCAACATACTAAAATGCAAAGCGCCAAAGCACGCGCACTGCAAGCTTAAGAATTATTGAAGGAGTAATACCATGTTAGGAAAATCGGTGGCTGGAAAAACACTATACGATAAATTGTGGGAAACACATTTAGTGCGCGAAGATGCAGATGGCACTTGCCTCATTTATATTGATCGTCACTTGGTGCATGAAGTGACCAGCCCGCAAGCATTTGAGGGTTTGCGTATCGCTGGCCGTAAGCCATGGCGCAACAGCAGTATTGTGGCTAATCCTGACCACAATACACCGACTAAGGACTGGGATAAAGGTATTGAAGACCCAATTTCCAGGTTGCAGGTTGAAACGCTGGATAACAATATTAAAGATTTTGGTGCATTGGTTTACTTTCCGTTTAAGCATGCGAATCAAGGCATTATTCATGTGATTGGGCCAGAACAAGGCACGACTTTACCTGGCATGACCGTGGTGTGTGGCGATAGTCATACCTCGACGCATGGTGCGTTTGGCGCGTTGGCGCACGGCATCGGCACCTCTGAAGTGGAGCACGTGTTAGCCACGCAAACCTTGATCGCTAAAAAATCTAAACGCATGTTGGTAGATGTAAGCGGCAAGTTGGGTAGCGGTGTTACTGCAAAAGATGTGGCATTAGCAGTAATCGGTAAAATTGGTACCGCAGGTGGTAACGGTTACGCCATTGAGTTTGGCGGTGAAGTGATTCGCGCGCTTTCAATGGAAGGTCGTATGACGATTTGTAACATGGCGATTGAAGCGGGCGCGCGCGCAGGCATTATTGCACCAGATGAAAAAACGGCTGCTTACTTAAAAGGCCGTTTGCATGCACCAAAAGCCGCAGATTGGGATAAAGCGGTAGCATATTGGAATACGCTAAAAACGGACGACGACGCACAATTCGACACTGTGGTGACATTGAACGGGGCTGACATTGCACCGCAAGTGACCTGGGGCACCTCGCCCGAGCAAGTGTTGCCGATAGATGGGTGCGTGCCAGACCCGGCTAAGGAAATGGATGCTACCAAGCGTACCAGTATCGAAAACGCCTTGAAATACATGGGGTTGAGTGCAAATACGCCGCTGGAAGATATTAAATTAGACAAGATTTTTATTGGCTCTTGCACCAATTCGCGCATTGAAGATTTGCGTGCTGCTGCAGTTGTGGCCAAAGGCAAAAAAGTCGCCAATAGTATTTCGTTAGCTTTAGTGGTGCCGGGTTCTGGCATGGTTAAGCGTCAGGCGGAAGAAGAGGGACTTGATAAGATTTTTATTGAGGCTGGGTTTGAGTGGCGTGAGCCTGGATGCAGTATGTGTTTGGCAATGAACGCGGACAGGTTAAGCCCCGGTGAGCGTTGTGCATCCACCTCAAACCGCAACTTTGAAGGCCGCCAAGGTCAAGGCGGGCGGACGCACCTTGTCAGCCCCGCCATGGCTGTTGCCGCGGCTATTGCAGGCCACTTTGTGGATGTGCGCACTGTTTAAATTAAGCGTTCAATTAAGTAGAACTAGAGAAAATTTAGGAAGTAAATATTAGGAAAGCATCATGAAAGCATTTACCCAGTTAAACGGTTTGGCTTGCCCGATAGACCGTGCCAATATTGATACCGACGCGATTATCCCCAAACAGTTTTTAAAGTCGATTAAACGCTCAGGCTTTGGGCCTTATTTGTTCGATGAGTGGCGTTATACCGACCATGGAGAGCCTGGTATGGATTGCAGTACACGCCCGCTCAA
Organism: Pseudomonadota bacterium; assembly: GCA_020053735.1. Lineage (GTDB taxonomy): Bacteria > Pseudomonadota > Gammaproteobacteria > Burkholderiales > Methylophilaceae > Methylotenera_A. The sequence goes on along the minus strand of JAGVMP010000019.1, from coordinate 195,194 downwards.
TAAGGATTTTGTGCTGAATCAAGCGCGCTACAAAGGCGCACAAATTATGTTGGCGCGCGAAAACTTCGGTTGTGGTTCAAGTCGAGAGCATGCGCCGTGGGCGATTGAAGACTATGGCTTTCGTGTGATTATTGCACCTAGTTATGCCGATATTTTCTTTGGCAATTGCTACAAAAACGGCATGTTGCCGATTGTGGCGGATGAAGCGATGGTAGACAAACTGTTTAAAGAATGTGAGGCCAATGTTGGTTATCGCTTGAGTGTCGATTTACCTTCACAAACCGTCACTTTGCCATCTGGCGAATCATTTGGTTTTGAGATTAATGCAACATCCAAGCATAACTTGCTCAATGGTTTAGATGAAATTGGCTTAACCCTGCTGCATGCGGATGAGATTAAAGTGTTTGAAGAGAAACACAAAGCGACACAACCTTGGTTGTTTGCCTAATAAATACCACAAAAAATATAAGGAAAATTGAATGAAAATCGCAGTACTCGCCGGTGATGGTATTGGCCCAGAAATTATCGCACAAGCCTTGCGTGTGCTAGAAGTATTAAAAGCAGAAGGCATGCCACTAGAGTTTGTGCACGCCCCATTAGGCGGCCAAGCTTACGATCAGTATGGACATCCATACCCAGAATTCACGCAAAAAATCTGTCGCGATGCAGATGCCGTCTTGTTAGGCGCCGTGGGTGGCCCGCAATACGATAATTTAGATCGCCCGTTGCGTCCAGAGCGTGGGTTGTTGGCGATTCGAAAAGATTTAGGCTTGTTTGCTAATTTGCGCCCAGCTGTGTTGTATCCAGAACTTGCCAACGCTTCCACGCTCAAGCCAGAAGTAGTATCTGGCTTAGACATTATGATTGTGCGTGAGCTGACTGGCGATGTGTATTTTGGTCAACCACGTGGCATGCGCACCAATGAAAACGGCGAGCGTGAAGGTTTTAATACCATGGTGTATGCGGAGTCTGAAGTGCGCAGAATCGCTCACGTAGCGTTTGATATTGCCATGAAACGCCGCAAAAATGGTCAAAAAGGTAAATTATGCTCAGTCGATAAAGCCAACGTGCTGGAAACCACTGAGTTTTGGAAGGAAATTGTTATTGACGTCGCCAAAGAATATCCAGAGGTAGAGTTGAGTCATATGTATGTGGATAATGCGGCGATGCAGCTGATTCGTAACCCCAAACAATTCGATGTGATGGTGACTGGCAACATTTTTGGCGATATTTTGTCTGATGAAGCCTCGATGCTGACTGGCTCAATCGGCATGTTAGCTTCGGCCTCGTTGAACGAGACTAAAAAAGGTTTGTATGAGCCTTCACATGGTTCCGCGCCTGACATTGCAGGCAAAAATTTGGCCAACCCAATTGCCACTGTGCTTTCTACCGCTATGATGTTGCGCTATACATTTGATAATGAAGTGGCGGCTGCGCGCATTGAAAATGCGGTGAAAAAAGTGCTGGCGGCAGGTTATCGCACTGGCGATATTTTTGAAGCAGGCACTAAAAAAGTATCATGTAGCGAAATGGGCGATCACATCGTCGCGGCAATGTAATCACTATAATTATTCAGAGGATTAAAAATGGCACAGTTTGATAATGTAAGCGTAAAAAAGAAAGCTAACGTGTATTTTGATGGTAAATGCGTCAGCCACACTGTCATGTTGCCAAACGGCACACGTTCAACCATAGGCGTGATTTTTCCAAGCACGCTCACTTTCAATACTGCGGCAACAGAGCTGATGGAAATAAACAGTGGCAACTGCAAAGTGCGTTTGCAAGGTGAAACTGGCTGGAAAACTTATGGCGCTGGTGAGAAATTTACAGTACCAGGCAACTCTAGCTTTGATATTGAAGTGACTGAAATGCTAGATTACGTTTGCCACTTCGAATAGTGACTGGGAGTAACCTTCATTTTAATGCCCTGTAAGCCGCTTGGGTATTGGCTTGCAGAGCATCAAAATTTTCTCGATAATGAATGCTAGTTAAAATACAAGTTAAATAGATTGATTTTTTCTTTAAGAAATTGAACGAGAACAAGGCGCAATCGCGCAGATAGTACAAATGAGTACAGCAAGCGATTGCAACACTGTTGTCGTTTAATTTATAAAGAAAACTGGAGAGAATATGCCAAGTTTTGATATCAGCTCTGAAGTAGACATGGTAGCACTTAAAAACGCCATTGATACGGCGGGCAAGCAAATCATTAATCGTTATGATTTTAAAGGCACCTCGGCCAAGGTAGAGCTGAACGAAAAAGACAATGTCATTACACTCTTTGGTGATAACGATTTTCAGCTAGACCAAATCAAGGACATTTTGCTGCCGGCTATGGAAAAAAAAGAGCCAGATTCAACCAAACGCTTAGAGCATAAAGACGTGCAAAAAATTGGCGGCAATAAAGTCAAACAAGAGCTTAAAATCCGCGCTGGCATTGATTCGGAGCTGGCCAAGCGCATTGCAAAACTGATTAAAGACAGCGGCATGAAAGTGCAGGCTAGTATTCAGGGTGATGAAGTGCGCGTCAATGGCGCAAAAAGAGATGTATTGCAAGATGCAATTGCATTTTGTAAGAAAAATGTGACGGATTTTCCGCTACAATTTGGTAATTTTAGAGATTAGTTTCAATTTACGGAGTGCGTTATGAAAAAGTTGATTACATTTATGTTGTTGGCTGTAGTGTTGGTCTTGGCAGGTTGTAATACGTGGCATGGTTTTGGTCGAGACTTGGAAAAAGCGGGCGAAAAAATCCAGAAATCGCCTAATAACTAGCAAGGTTCTTGTCGAAAGGCTCTTGGCCAGATTCGGCCGTTTTTTAAATTAATATCGCTGTAGGGAATGAGTATGTTAAAGGTAGGTTTTGTAGGCTGGCGTGGCATGGTGGGCAGTGTGCTGATGCAGCGCATGATGGAAGAGAACGATTTTGCTGAAATTGAGCCACAATTCTTTACTACCTCGCAAGTGGGTGGAACTGCGCCAAATATTGGCAAAGAATCATCTGCGCTAAAAAATGCCAATGACATTGCCGAGTTAGCAAAAATGGACGTCATTGTGACTTGCCAAGGCGGCGACTACACCAGCGACATATTCCCAAAACTCAGAAATGCTGGCTGGCAGGGCCACTGGGTTGATGCGGCATCTACATTGCGTATGGATAAAGACGCCGTGATTATTCTCGACCCTGTCAATATGCATGTGGTTAAAAACGCACTGTATGCGGGTGGCAAAAACTGGGTAGGCGGCAACTGCACCGTTTCGCTGATGTTAATGGCGTTAAACGGCTTATTCAAAGCAGATTTAGTCGAGTGGGTCAGTTCGATGACTTACCAAGCTGCATCAGGCGCTGGCGCACAAAATATGCGTGAACTGTTAAACCAGATGGGCGAAGCGCATTTTGCCGCAAGTAAATTACTGGCAGATCCAGCCTCGGCTATTTTAGATATTGACCGCACCATTGCTGGTACTTTGCGTGATGATAAATTTCCAACTGATAATTTCGGTGTGCCACTGGCTGGCAGCTTGATTCCTTGGATAGACAGTGATTTGGGCAACGGCCAAAGTAAAGAAGAATGGAAAGGTGGCGTAGAGACCAATAAAATATTGGGCCGTTCAGAGAATCCAATTCCAATTGATGGTTTGTGTGTGCGCATTGGTGCCATGCGTTGCCACAGTCAGGCGATGACCATTAAGCTGAAAAAAAACGTGCCGCTAGATGAGATTAGCCAGATGTTGGCAGAGGCGAATCAGTGGGCAAAAGTGATCCCGAATCAGCGTGAAGCCAGTATGCGTGGACTGACTCCAGCAGCGGTGACTGGTCAGCTAGATACCCCAGTGGGACGTCTACGTAAGCTGAATATGGGCGATGATTATTTGTCTGCGTTCACTGTCGGCGATCAACTGTTATGGGGTGCTGCAGAGCCGTTGCGCCGTATGTTGCGCATATTGATTTCACATTAGGTGTTGATTGTAAGTATCAAAAATTAAACAAAACGTTGAAAAAATCCAACAGTATTCGCAGTCAACCACATAGCTACTGAATATAATGTGTATGATGAGCTTGCATGTGTAACTAATTGATGTTATTTTCGTTATTGCAAATTACAAAGTAAATTTAAGGGTGAAATAGTGCATAACTCAAAATTAAAGCGAATAACCGTTGCCTTATGCATGGCGCTAGTACCAATTTCGGTTTTTGCCGCTGGCCTAGGCAAGCTCAATGTGATGTCTGGCTTGGGCGAACCGCTGAAAGCCGACATTGAGTTATTGTCCGTTACTCCCGAAGAATTAAGTAGTATTTCCGCTGCAATTGCTTCAGAAGAAGCCTACACCATTCAAGGCATAGAAAAACCTGCTTCTCACAACACCATTAAAGTTGATGTTACAAAAAACGCTGCCGGTGCGCCCATCTTAAAGCTTCAATCTGCCCAGCCCATAAGCGAGCCATTTTTAGACATGCTCATCCAAGTGGATTGGTCGTCTGGCAGGTTGCTGCGTGAATATACTGTTTTGTTAGATCCTCCTGGCTATACCGGTGAGACCGACCCGAGTGCACAAACAGCGCAAGTGCCAATGGTGAAATCATTTAGCAAAAACAAAAAAGATCAAATGGCAGATGACAATGTGCCAGTTGATGTGATGCCTTCAGAAGCTACGGTAAAATCAAATAAATCTAGCAAAAAAATTAAACAAGCGCCAACTGAAGTTACTGGTGAAGCCGCCGGCGAAGAATACACGACCCAGCGTGGTGACACACTGGCAAAAATTGCTCAAAATATGAGTCAAGAAGGCATAAGTCTTGAGCAAATGTTGGTGGGTTTATACCAAACGAACCCTGACGCTTTTCAAGGCAATATGAATCGTCTTAAAGTGGGGCAAATTCTACGCCAGCCATCACAAGACACCTTAAATTCTATTTCACGCCGTGAAGCCGCTGGTGAAATTAAAGTACAAGCTGCTAATTGGAACGCTTACCGTAATAAATTAGCGGGTATCGTCGCGGATGCGGCACCAACTGACTCTGAGGCTAACACGCAATCGGCAGGCGGTAAAATTAAGAGTGCTGAAGACAAATCTGAAGCGGCCTCAACAGGCCCAAAAGATGTGGTGAAGCTTTCTGCCGGAGAAGCTGCGGCTACAAAGAGCGCACAAGATATACAGTCACTACAGGCAAGAATTACTGCCTTGCAGGAGGAAGCGACTGCACGCGAAAAAAGTGTTAAAGAAGCGCAAGATAGAACAGCTGATTTAGAAAAACAAATCGCAGATATGCAAAAACTGTTGGCGATGAAAAATGGTGCAATGGCCGATATTCAAAATCAAGCTGCTGCCGAGGCAGCTAAGCCTGCAGAGGTTCCAGTAGCGGTTGTAGTGCCGCCAGTTGAAGCTATAAAACCAGCAGAAGAAGTAAAGCCTGTTGAACCAGCACAAGCTGAAACTGTTGCGCCTGTAGAAAGTAAACCTAAACCAGTGATTACACCAGCAGAAATTGCACCAGTTGGAGAGTCTGGTTTTTTTGCGAGCATCTTGGATGGTTTGAACTTAAGTTTGTTGGCACCAGCTGGTGGCTTGTTAGCCTTGTTAGGTGGCGGATGGTTATATTTACGTAGGAAACGTGAAAAAAATCTAGCCGACTTTGAACAGGGCATCATGACTTCTGGCGGCTTAAAAGCGAACACGGTATTTGGTAACACCGCTAGCGCCAGTGTGGATACTGGCGATACCTCGTTCCTTACCGACTTCTCACAAAGTGCTAATGGCGGCATGATAGACACCAATGACGTAGACCCAATTGCTGAAGCGGAAGTTTACATGGCGTATGGCCGCGATGCGCAGGCAGAAGAAATTTTAAAAGACGCGATTTCAAAAGAGCCGAAACGTCATGAGTTGCACTTAAAGCTGTTAGAAATGTATGCTGCAAGCAAAAATTTATCAGCGTTTGAAACTATCGCGGGTGAGCTTTACACTTCGCTAGGCGCAGAAGACCCAATGTGGGCAAAAGTGGCAGAAATTGGTATTAAGCTAGAACCAAACAACCCCCTATACCAAGCCAATAGCGCGCCAACAGGCAAAGGTGGAAACTTGGATGCGAGTGATTTTGCCAACACACCTTTGGCAGCAGAAAAAGATTTAGACTTCTCGTTCGATAATGAATCTTTAACGCAAAATTTTGCGGCTGATAACACTGCACCTGACAGTTCGCTCGCTGCGGAGGCGGGAACTAACGATGAAGCTGCTTTAGAGCTGCCACAGTTTGATACAGAAGCGAAAGTTGAGTCCGCGCCAGAAGTCACTCCTATCACTAACGATGCTTTGGACTTTGACATGGGTAGTTTTGGTGAGTTTAATGCAAAAGCACCCGACGTCAATGAAGAGGTCGTAGAGAGTACAACCGAAGCGAGCTTTGGCAACACTATGCCAGCACTGGATATGCCCACATTTGATGCGCCGAAATTTATGCCAGATGCCTTGGCAGATGCGGACGAGGTTGTTGCTGACAACGTGTTAGATCTGAGTGGTTTAGCTGCTGGCGGACTAAGTAGCGATATGGATACCATTAGCTTGGACACTAGTGACAAAGTAGATGATTTGGCGGCGTTTAATGAAGCAAATGCTGATAATGATGCAAGTGCTGAATCGTTTGACTTTTTGCAAACAGATACGCCAATAACGGAGCAGGTGGAAGACTCAACCACAGCAGAGTTTGGGGCCGATAGCGACTTTAATTTTAACGTTGAAACCATCTCGCCAGAAGCAGCTAATTTTGTGGATGATGACGCGCCAGAGCTTAACTCATTTGATTTAAATACCATTGATTTAGAGTTGAACGATGGCACAAACACGGCTGTAGCTGACATAATTACTGAAGAACCGGCTGAGTTAAGCATTTCTGATGTTGAGCCCATTGAGGTAGAAACGAAGCTAGACCTAGTGGCAGCCTATATTGAAATGGATGATAAAGAAGGTGCCAAAGAACTGTTAGATGAAGTGATGAAAGAGGGCGGTGCTGGCCAGCGTAAGCGCGCAGAGGCACTGTTGGCGCAAATTACATAATGCGTATTTGTTAAAAAGCCGGGCGATGCCTGGCTTTTTTATTGATAAGTAGGCAACGTTGGTCAATTACGCATAAAATATTCGAATGTTTAAAATTAATGTCATGACACAATTGCTGGTTTTTTTTATGCTAGCAATATCGATTAACTTTTTGAATTTAAGTGTATTAATTGCTTTACTAACAATACTGTTGGTCATAATGTTAATTCACAAAGTAGATGGTTTTATACGTGCGACTTTGCGCTTCAAATGGTTTTTTTTAGTAATGCTCATTATCTTTGTGTTTAACACACCAGGTGAGCATGTGGCAGCATGGCCATTTTCGTTTGGACCAACTTACGAAGGCATTACAGCAGGTGTGACGCAATTGTTAAGAATTATGCTCATGCTGGCAAGTTTGAGCTTAATCTTGGCTTGCAATACGCGCCAACAATTAATTTCTGGCTTCTATTTTATATTTTCGCCCCTTAAACATTTAGGCTTGAAAGTAGAGCGGTTTGCGGCGCGCCTCTGGCTGACTTTACACTATGTGGAATTGCAAACTGAAGCGTTGAATAAGCAAAATTTTATCAACCAATTAAAAAATATGGCGGATATTAAAGCTGACCAAGCGAATGAAAGTGTCAGTATTACGTTCGTAGTGCCAAGCTTTAATTTTACAGATTATGTCGCAATTGCTCTGGTAACCACCAGCGCCATATCGCTAATGCTTAGTATGATTTGATGATGCGTATTGCTTTAAGTATAGAGTACGATGGTGCGCTTTATTGTGGCTGGCAAAGCCAGGCAAATGCATGCGGCGTGCAAGATTTTTTAGAGGTTGCGATTAAAAATATTGCTAGACATGCTATACGCATCCACGCCGCAGGCCGCACCGACACTGGGGTTCACGCGCTAGCGCAAATTGTACATTTTGATACTGAAACCGTACGTCCTGATAGCGCTTGGGTCCGTGGGGTGAACGCTTTTTTGCCAGAGAGTATACGCGTGCAGTGGGCAAAGGCGGTCAGTGTTGAGTTTCATGCGCGCTTTTCAGCGCAGCTGCGCAGGTATCAATACCTATTGTTGAATTCGCCAGTTTCCCCTGCAATAATGGCCAGTAAAGCAGGCTGGTATCATCTGCCTTTGGATGTGGCTGCCATGCAAACCGCCATTGCCTATCTGCGGGGTGAGCATGATTTTAGTGCTTTTCGTGCCAGTGAGTGCCAAGCTAAAAGCCCAATTAAAAATTTGCAAATAGCCACGCTAGGACAGCATGGTGAGTACCTTGTATTTGAGTTTGCTGCCAATGCGTTTTTGCAGCATCAAGTGCGGAATATGGTGGGTGCGCTTATTTATGTGGGTAATGGCAAACATGCCCCCACATTGATACAAGACTTGCTTGCACAAAAAAATCGTACGCTTTCGCCACCTACGTTTTCTCCTAATGGCTTATATTTGGTGGGCGTAAAGTATGATGAAAAGTTCGGCCTACCCAACACACAGCGTAATCTAGGTTGTATTTATTAAGACTAAATCGTCGTATTTATTAAAACCAAATCTAACTGACAATATGTCGTGTTTCAGCTACGCTTATACAATATGACACACTTAATTAAATGAAACGTACAAGAGTAAAAATTTGCGGCATCACCCGTGTTGAAGACGCGCTATGTGCTGTTCACGCAGGGGCGGATGCGATAGGCTTAGTGTTTTATGCGTCTAGTCCGCGCTGTGTGAGTATTGCTCAAGCACAGGACATTGTTGCCGCCATGCCGCCATTCGTTAGCGTTGTTGGCTTGTTTGTTAATGCTGGCGCTGCAGAGATTCAATCTATCTTATCGCAGGTGCATTTAGACATTGTACAGTTTCATGGGGATGAAACGCCGCAAGATTGTGAGCAAGCATGTGCGCAAATAAACTTGCCATATTACAAGGCAATTCGCGTCAAGCCTGATACAAATTTGTTACAATACGCAATTGATTTTAAAGCAGCTAAGGCCTTGTTATTAGATGCCTACACTGAACAAGCTTATGGTGGCACAGGTCAACCATTTGATTGGAATTTAATCCCCCAAGACTTGCCTAAACCAATCATTTTGGCTGGCGGCCTAGATGCGAAAAATGTGGCAGGTGCGATTCAGCAAGTGCAGCCGTATGCAGTAGATGTGAGTGGTGGTGTGGAGTTAACCAAAGGCAAAAAGAGTGCGGAAAAAATTGCTGCATTCATGCAAGCTGTAAAAGAAAGTTAGGAGTAGTAAATGCAAGACTTTAAAAATCAAAGCCAGAATAATCAAAGCTATCAAAATAAAACCCAGCAAAAGAAAGCATACGATATGCCGGATGCGCGCGGCCATTTTGGACAGTTTGGGGGCATTTTTGTAGCTGAAACTTTGGTTGAAGCCCTTGAAGAACTGCGTGTGATGTATGAAAAATATCGTCACGATCCACAATTTTTAGCCGAGTATGCTTATGATTTGAAACATTTTGTAGGTCGCCCGAGCCCAATTTATCATGCTGAGCGCTGGTCTAACAAAGTGGGTGGTGCGCAGATTTATCTTAAACGGGAAGATTTAAACCATACTGGCGCACACAAAGTGAATAACACCATCGGCCAAGCCTTGTTAGCCAAGCGCATGGGCAAACCGCGTGTGATTGCTGAAACAGGTGCAGGCCAGCACGGCGTGGCCACAGCAACTATTGCCGCGCGTTTAGGCTTAGAGTGTGTGGTATATATGGGCAGTGAGGATGTGAAACGCCAAGCGCCTAACGTGTTTAGGATGAAGTTGCTAGGCGCAACTGTGGTACCGGTGGAAAGTGGCTCTAAAACGCTTAAAGATGCGTTGAATGAGGCGATGCGTGACTGGGTGACCAATATCTCTAACACGTTCTATATTATTGGCACAGTGGCTGGCCCGCATCCATACCCGATGATGGTGCGTGATTTTCAGGCAGTAATCGGCGTAGAATCTAAACAGCAAATGCAAGAAATGATAGGGCGTCAGCCAGATGCGGTTGTTGCCTGTGTAGGTGGTGGTTCTAATGCCATGGGCATTTTTTACCCTTATATCGATGTGCCAAATGTACGTTTGATTGGCGTAGAGGCGGCTGGGCATGGCATGGAAACGGGCATGCATGCTGCGCCTTTAACTGCCAATAGCCCGATTGGTGTATTGCATGGTAATCGCACCTATTTAATGCAAGATACTGATGGCAATATTACTGAAACACACTCAATTTCAGCAGGTTTAGATTATCCAGGTGTTGGTCCAGAGCACGCGTGGTTAAAAGATATTAAACGTGCAGAATATGTGGCGGTGACTGATGATGAAGCTATGACAGCTTTTCACAGCTTGTGCCGCACCGAGGGGATTATTCCTGCTCTAGAATCGAGCCATGCTTTAGCTTATGCTGAAAAAATGGCCAAAACCATGCGCAAAGATGAAGTGATTTTAGTCAATTTATCCGGTCGTGGCGATAAGGATATCAACACGGTCGCTAAACTCTCAAATATAACCTTATAAATTTATGTCGCGCATTCAAACCGTATTCTCAGCCTTTAAAGCCAATCACAAAAAAGCCTTAATCCCTTACATTACTGCGGGCGATCCGCACCCAAACCATACCGTGGCTATTTTGCACACGCTGGTAAAGAGCGGTGCGGATATGATTGAGTTGGGCATTCCATTTTCTGATCCAATGGCAGATGGCCCAGTGATTCAGCGCGCTAGCGAACGCGCGTTGTTGCATAAAGTTGGCTTAAGCAAAGTGTTGCAAATGGTAAAAGAGTTTCGCCTAACAGATACTAAAACCCCCATTATATTAATGGGTTATGCAAATCCAATTGAGGCGATGGGTGCAGAAAAATTTATTCAAGCTGCTAAAGTTGTAGGTGTGGATGGCGTGCTGACGGTAGATTATCCGCCAGAAGAGTGCAAAGAGTTTATCGCTGGTTTGCAAGCGGCTGGAATGGATAGTATCTTCTTGTTGTCACCAACTTCAGATGCTGCACGTGTGGATTTAATTGTTAACCAAGCGAGCGGATTTTTGTATTATGTCTCGCTAAAAGGCGTAACAGGTGCGGCCAATATGGATGTAGCACAAGTGAAAGCACGTGTGGCAGAAATTCGCAGCAAAACCAATCTGCCGATTGGTGTGGGATTTGGTGTAAAAGATGCTGCCACCGCCAAACAAGTAGCTGAGTTTGCCGACGCGATTGTAGTGGGCAGCCGCATGGTGGTGACGATTGAGAATTCAACCGAAGAAAATTTAATGCACAATATTAGCCAACTGATGCAAGAGTTGCGCTTAGCGATTGATGCATAAAGCTGAATAAGGGGTAAAACATGAGCTGGTTAGATAAAATTCCACAAAAAATTAAACGTGTTGTTGATTCTGCACAGAAGAAAAACGTACCAGAAGGCCTGTGGAGCAAATGTGAATCATGTTTAACGGTGCTTTATAAAACCGATTTGGACAACAATTTAGAAGTATGTCCCAAATGTGCACATCATAATAGAATTGGCGCACGCAACCGTTTAAACCAATTGTTAGACCCAGAAAATCGTGCCGAAATAGGTGCCAATGTTGAGCCAGTGGATTCGCTTAAATTTAAAGATAGTAAAAGCTATGTCGACCGTATGAAAGCTGCGCAAAAAGAGGGTGGTGAGAAAGACGCGCTCGTTGTGATGCAGGGCAAACTTCATGGGGTAAATGTGGTTGTGGCGGCGTTTGAGTTTAAATTTATGGGTGGCTCGATGGGTTCTGTAGTGGGTGAGCGCTTTGTGCGCGGTGTGGATGCTGCTATTCAGAATAAAGCCGCATTTATTTGCATCTCTGCCAGTGGCGGCGCACGCATGCAAGAAGGTTTGTTATCGTTGATGCAAATGGCTAAAACAAGTGCTGCGCTGACTAAGTTATCGAATGCAGGTTTACCGTATATTTCGGTGTTGACAGACCCGACCATGGGTGGCGTTTCGGCCAGTTTTGCCATGTTGGGTGATGTCATTGTGGCGGAGCCAAACGCGCTGATTGGCTTTGCTGGCCCGCGCGTGATTGAACAAACTGTTCGCGAAACTCTACCGGAGGGCTTTCAACGTGCAGAGTTTTTGGTAGACCATGGCGCGGTGGATTTAATTATTGATAGACGTGAAATGCGCCAAAGACTAGCGAATATTTTATCTAGCCTAATGCGCATGCCAAAAGCGGCATAACCAAACTAAACAAGCATAGTAGCTAATCAAAAGTAGCCTAACCATATTTCCAAATCATATTTAATGTGACACCCAGTATTTAACGTGACACCCAACAAATCCCAGCCAAACGTCAAGATAAAAACGCAAGCTAAAACCGCAGTTGAATGGCTGACTTACATCGAAGTTCTGCACCCAAAAGCCATTGCCATGGGTTTAGACAGGGTCAAGTTAGTCATTGATAAGCTGCAACTTAACCCCACTTTCCCCATCATCACTGTGGCAGGCACTAATGGCAAAGGCTCCGTCTGCGCTATGCTCAGTCATATTTATGTACAGGCTGGCTATGATGTGGGTTGTTACACTTCGCCGCACATCAACCACTATAACGAGCGCGTGAGTGTGAACTTACAGCTGATATCAGATGACGATTTATGTGCTGCATTTACAGCAGTTGAAGCGGCGCGCGGCGATGTAGCACTCACCTATTTTGAGATGGGCACATTAGCGGCGATGTGGCACTTTTGTTGTCAAAACTTGCCTCATCAAAACCTGGATATTGCTATTTTGGAAATTGGCTTGGGTGGCAGGTTAGACGCAGTAAATGCGTTTGAACCAAGTTGTGCCATTGTCACTAATATTGATTTAGACCACATGGAGTTTTTGGGCGATACGCGCGAACAAATTGGCTTTGAAAAAGCGGGCGTATTTCGCGCGAATAAGCTTGCCATTTGCGGTGATGAAAACCCGCCCAGTAGTTTAGTAGAGTACGCAAAAAAAATCGGAGCAGATTTACAACTCATCCGGCGCGATTTTCAGGTAAAAAAGTCTAAAGATGGTTGGCAATATTCGGATGAAAATATTCATTTAGACCTGCCAAAACTTGGCTTAATTGGTGATTTTCAGCTAAATAATGCTGCCTGCGTGGTGTGTGCAGTGCTGCATTTAAATGATATTTTACCTATAGCTACACCCGAGCAGTCAAGTGCTGGCCTGCAAGCCAATATCCATCAGGCTCTCAGGGCGGTGCGTTTGATAGGGCGTTTTCAGCAGTTACAATCAGAGCCACTAGTGATTGTGGATGTGGCACATAACCCCCACGCGGCGAAATCGCTTGCAGAAAATTTAAAATCCATCCCATGTTCAGGCAATACGCTGGCGGTTTTTGGCATGTTGGCGGATAAGGATATTGCCGGCGTGATTGAGGCGATACGTGATGAAATTGATGCATGGTATTTAGCTGATATACATAGCGCACGTGGAGCTACAGCCCTTACTTTACAGAGTATTTTAATTAAATCTGACAATATTAAAAATGACAGCAAAAAGCCTATTCATATGTTTGACGATGTGGCTGCTGCACTAGCTGCTGCCTGTATCGATGCCGATAAAAATGATAGAATAATCGTATTCGGTTCGTTTTACACCGTGGCAGATGCGATGGCTGCAAAGCAGTCTGCGAGCGAGTAGTCAATGCTTGTAAATTAGATAGCGTGTCTCTATATATATCGTAGTGATATTAAAGTGGGTAAAAGGTAAATCATGCAAAGAGAGCCAGCAGGCGACCTAGAGTTAAATTTAAAGAAACGTGCGCGCCGCCGCTTAGTGGGTGCAATTGCGTTGGTGTTATTGATGGTGATTGTGCTGCCGATGATACTAAAAGACCGTGCCGCAATTACCCCTGCAGAAAAAATCACCATCACACTCCCTAGAGAGCAAGCGCAAACTGTACCTTCAGATTTTGATTCAAGTATTGTGCCAGCTGAGCCTGCGGGAACAGTGATTGACGAAACCGCCCCAGAATCTTTGCCTGAGAAGGACACGAATATAGCAACTAGTATACCAACCGCTGCGGATACTGAAGCAGCAACGCCTGCAAAGGAAAAAGCAGCTAGCACCAAGTTTTATGTGCAAGTGGGCGTATTTTCAGATGCGGCGAATGTGAAGCAGCTACAAACAAAGTTGAGTGATTTAGGCTATAAATCCCAAACCGAAAAAATAAGCACTGATAAAGGCCAAAAAATACGTTTACGCACACAAGTGTTTGGCGATAGAAACGAAGCAGCGATTGCGCTAGAAAACATTAAAGACGCTGGTCTCACGGGCATGGTAGTCAGTCAGTAATGCCTGCAAAAGTCACGCAATGACCAGTTTTGATTACATCGTTTTTATCATTATTGGTATTTCTATTGTAGTGAGCATGATGCGTGGTGCTGTGCGTGAAGTGTTGGCGATTGCTGGTTGGTTAGTGGCTATTTATGTCGCTAAAACTTACGCTGTACAGCTTATTCCGTTGCTACCAACTAATATTCCAAGTGAGGCATTAAAGATTCTGGCAGCATATGTCATTGTTTTTTTTGGTGTTTTGTTGGTGGCAAGCTTGCTGATTATTGCGCTGTCTACTTTGATTAAAAAAATCGGCTTGAATTGGTTAAATCGCGGTGTAGGCGCAGTGTTTGGTTTTGCGCGTGGCTTGTTGATTGTGTGCGTGCTGGTGTTTTTGGCGGGATTGACTAGTTTGCCTAAAGATGTGCGCTGGACCAACGCCATGTTTAGCTCACCATTAGAAGCATTGGTAAAAAGTATGTTGCCTTTTGTGCCACAAATGGTGGCAAAACATATTAGTTATGATTAGGAAATGTGTGATTAGTAAAAGTACCAAGAGTAATATATGGTTTAATAGCGAAACCGAATGAGGAACATAAATTTATGTGTGGTGTAATCGGTATCGTCGGTAAAAACCCAGTTAACCAGCTGCTGTACGATGGCCTGCTGGTGCTACAGCATCGCGGGCAAGATGCTGCAGGTATTGTGACCTGCGATGGAAACACGTTTTTTATGCATAAAAATAATGGCTTGGTGAAAGATGTATTTCAAACCCGCCATATGCGCAGTCTCATTGGTAATGTTGGCATCGGCCACGTGCGCTATCCCACAGCGGGTTCATCCAGTGCCGCCGAGGCACAACCGTTTTATGTGAATTCGCCATTTGGTATCGTGCTAGGCCACAATGGCAACCTCACCAACTCCGAGCAGTTAAAGTCTGAAATGTTCCGCCAAGATTTACGTCACATCAATACCAGTTCGGATTCTGAAGTGCTGCTGAATGTGTTGGCGCACGAAATTGAAAAAACCTCTAAAAACGCAGTACTTAATACCGATATGGCGTTTGATGCAGTGGCTGGTGTGCATCGTCGTTGCAAAGGCGCGTATGCGGTCGTTGCGATGATTGCTAATTTTGGTTTACTGGCGTTTCGTGACCCGAATGGCATTCGCCCATTGGTAATCGGTAAGCAAGAAACCGACAAAGGCACCGAATATATCGTAGCCTCAGAAAGCGTAGCACTAGACGTGCTAGGCTTCAAAATGATGCGCGATGTAGAACCTGGCGAAGCTATATTTATCGATATGGATGGCAACCTGTTTAGCCGCCAATGCGCTGAAAACGCAAAACTTAACCCGTGTATTTTCGAGTATGTTTATTTAGCTAGGCCAGATTCAGTGATCGATGGCATTTCGGTGTATCAAACCCGCTTAGATATGGGCGTTAGCTTGGCCAACAAAATTAAGCGCGAATGGGCTGATAAAAAAATTGACGTCGTAATACCGATTCCAGACACCAGCCGGCCGAGCGCTTTACAAGTAGGCATTAGCTTGGGGTTAGATTATCGCGAAGGTTTCATTAAAAACCGCTACATTGGCCGCACTTTTATTATGCCAGGTCAGGCTTTACGTAAAAAGTCTGTTAGGCAAAAACTCAACCCGATAGGCATTGAGTTTAAAGGCAAAAATGTATTGTTGGTGGATGACTCCATCGTGCGCGGCACGACATCTCAGCAAATTGTGCAAATGGCACGCGATGCAGGCGCCAATAAAGTGTACTTTGCTTCGGCTGCACCACCAGTGCGCTTTCCCAATGTGTATGGCATTGATATGCCAAGCCGAGATGAGTTGCTTGCCACAGGCCGCAGTGATGAAGAGATCTGCAAAGAAATTGGCGCTGATGCGCTGATTTATCAGGATTTAGATGATTTGGTAGGTGACATTAAGCTAAGCAATACCGCGATTGCTGACTTTGATTGTAGTTGCTTTGATGGCAAGTATGTCACGGGAGATGTGGACGCTGCCTATTTGAATCGTATAGAGTCTGCGCGTGGTGATGCGAATAAAAAGCAAAAACCTGCTAATGCCAGCACACAAATGGATTTAAATTTGATTGATGCCGAAGAAGATGCAGAGGAAGTTTCTGCAGCATAAAATTGCTTGAAGAAATAAAAAATGCTTGACCTAGGGTTTTGTTAGGCATAACATGAAATTGCGCTGATTTGAGTGGCCAACTTTAAACAAAGCCTTACTCAGCTTGCGAGCGCATAATAAATTCTGCTAAAGCGAGGTAAAAAAGAACCCGTTTTGGCGTAAGCTTCAACGGGTTTTTTATTGGGCAAAGTATAAGTCCAGAATTGCGAGAGTTATGACTAACAAACAATATCATGCTGAGACTTTGAGCGTGCGTGCAGGTAGCGAAGCGACTGAGTATGGCGAAAATTCTGAGGCGCTGTTTTTAAATTCCAGCTTCCGTTTTAAAAGCGCAGCGCAAGCGGCAGCGCGTTTTGGCGGACAAGAGCCAGGTAATATTTACTCGCGCTTTACCAACCCTACGGTGACCATGTTTCAAAATAAATTGGCGGCGCTTGAGGGTGCCGAGCAATGCGTGGCAACCTCTAGCGGCATGTCAGCGATTTTAGCTTGCGTGATGGGCTTATGCATTGCTGGTGACCACATTGTAGCTTCGCGCAGTATTTTTGGTACGTCTGTGCAATTGTTCAGCAATATCATGGCACGCTGGGGCTTGCTAGTCACCTACGTTTCACTGACTGATCCTGCCGAGTGGCAAGCTGCAGTTACGCCAAAAACTAAATTATTTTTTGCCGAAACGCCGTCTAACCCACTGACTGAGGTGTGCGATATTGCCGCTTTGGCAAACATCGCTCACAAAGCAGACGCACATTTGGTGGTGGATAATTGTTTTTGTACGCCTGCGATTCAGCGCCCACTAGATTTAGGCGCAGATATTATTATTCACTCCGCCACTAAATATATCGATGGACAAGGTAGGTGCTTGGGCGGTGCTGTGCTGGGGTCTAAGGTGTTAATGGAGCCTGTATATGGCTTCTTGCGAAGTGCTGGAGTCACGATGAGTGCGTTTAACGCTTGGGTGTTTTTAAAAGGTTTAGAAACATTGCATGTGCGGATGGAAGCGCACGCCTGTAAAGCATTAGCGCTTGCGACTTGGCTTGAAAAACAGCCACAAGTGGCGCGCGTATTTTATCCAGGACTGGCCTCACATCCACAGCATACCTTAGCTTTAAAACAGCAAACCAGTGGTGGTGGAATAGTGAGTTTTGAAGTGAAGCAGAAAGCTGGTCAAACGCAGCAGCAGGCTGCTTGGGCATTGATTGATGCGACAGCATTGATTTCGATAACCGCTAATTTAGGTGATGCCAAAAGTACCATCACTCACCCAGCCACGACTACGCACAGTCGAGTTTCTGCAGAGGCACGCGCCATGGCAGGCATACAAGATAACTTGGTGCGCATCGCAGTGGGGCTTGAGCATGTGGATGATTTAATAGCAGATTTGAGTTTGCTTGCTAAGTAAAGGCTAATAGGTAAAGGCTGATAGGTAAAGATAAACTATATAAAGGCTAGCTATGCACACCAGTATATACGCGGGTTTGTGCGGTTTACTCATGGCTTGGTTGGCGCTGCAAACCATTAAAGTGCGCCGTGCAAATCGCGTTAAGTTGGGTGATGGTGGTAATTTTGCGCTACAAAGTGCGATACGTGCCCAAGGTAATTTTGCGGAATACATGCCGATTGTGCTGATACTGCTGTTTTTATTAGAATACAACGGCATGTATTCTTTGGTGATTCATGCCGTTGGGATGGCATTTTTAGCTGGACGATGGATACACGCGCAAGGTTTGTTAAAAGATAATTTACGTTATCGGATGCGCGGTATGGACTTTACGTTGGCTATTTTAATCGGTTTGGCGGTCGCCAATATTTTGTTGGCAGCGTTTCAATTGTTAAAAAGCTAGTACTTTACTGGTTAAGAAAGCGTTGAGATTTGCTGCTCAATTTGGTCAAGCATCTCATAGCGTTTACGATACATACTCCGTTTCTTAGAGTCAATCTCGGTTAAATCTCTATATGCGAAGCTGGTTTTAAGATAGTAAAAGCCATCATCGCCAGCAATGCCTTCGTTGTCTATCCAAATTTCATCATAATTAGTATTGTTTAAACTCTTGGGTGATGATTTAAAATAGGGATGCCAGTGGTGGCGATGCGTTTGGTCAATCGCTAATATTTTAGTAGCACCGATGCGTCTTGCAATCCTCCGTAACATCGCAATTACAAAGCTGCGTGGTCTTAAGCCATTAAAATTTTTGGTCAGTTCCTTAATGATTTCAAGCGAATTTTCTCTAGGTACACCGCTATGTATGCCTTGAATGCCGCCAATATATAAGACCATTTCATTTTGGTAATAGCCTAGAGTAAACACCACTGACATCACTCTTAAGTCGTTCTGAAAAATATTGAGTACAATTTCGCCTTCACGCACAAACCATCGCGGTTTATCCAGCACGATGCTTGTGTTGGGTGAGAATGCATTTAAGCTGACGATTTCTTTTGGTAAGCCATCCGAGACGTCAAGGAATTTTGGCATGTCCTTTAAAAGTGCATAGTGGTTGGCGATGCTAGAAAAGCGTTGTGAGACATTCCAATCTTTATGAATGTATGGCCACACTAGGTTGCCTAATACACTGGGCTCATGCTTAAAAATATGTCCATAGCCGAGCTGGATAATTTGTGTGGAAAACGTATCTACTAACTCTTTGTTTTTTCTTGCTTTGAGGCAAAAAACAAATTGCTGCCATAAGGAGCTAATATTGTTTGACGGGTAAACCTCTCTACTTACTCTAACTAAGTCGTTAAAGCTAAGATATCTAGACGGTTTAATTTCGGTCGACATTGTGTTTTATAGTTATAGTTATGTTTCAACACATCATAAACGGTTATTGTCAACTTGTTAAGTAAGTAATTTTTATTCATTACTTACGCATTTTTATATCAATTTTTTACGAGAAATCCTCTCGTAGCGACTCTAATTGGTGCAGCGGGATTTCACTACGCTTGTTGTAATTGGGGTGGTCGCAACCCAAGATTACTTTTGCGCCATACTTAATCGCTTTTTTGGCGGCTTCGTTAAATTCAAAACGGCAAAAATGCACTGCGCTGGTTTTGGTATCGGTTTCACGCTCTAAATCTTCGTCTGATATTGCATATACGCGTTTAAAACCATCCACCTCAATATAAGTTTTATCCTCTATGCCAATCAATTGAGTCAGTGCAATTTTGCGCGCTTCTACATCGGTATATTCTATCAACATCGTCGCTTTCCAATTACTGCCATCTGGCACCAGCGGCGCGTAAGCTTCTAGCTCATCCAAAATCCCTTGCTCTTCAAACTGTTTTTCTACCCGTAAAATCTCTTGAATTTGGTAGCGAATTGTCAGTTCAGACTCAAATTGCATGGTCATGTGTTCGCCCAATGCCACAGAGCGCAAACGGCGCACTGCCATAATATCGGCCTTATTTTCTTTGCGATATTTGCTGTAGGCCTCTAGCGTCATAATGTTGTCGCGGGTAATTGCCATACTACTTCCTTTTAATCACTAAATCCTGTCGAGCGAAAATTGATGCCCTGTAGGCCGCATGGGTATTGGCTTGCAGAGCATGTAAATTAGACAATGTCTTCATGTGCACCTATTCAAGGCCATAAGCGATGCGCGCAAGGCGCAGTGGGTGCGCCAAATCAGCAGGTTTTTCGGCATTGACTAGATTGTTTTCATTCATCATTTGCGCAATGTGATGGCCTGCCAATTGACAATCTGAGCTGATATAGTTGGGCGCCGAACTGGCCATTTGTTTTGCCACAGGTTTGCCAATTTTCTTGGCCATTTGGTGGTGTCCTAGTTTGACGCCATAAGTGCCGGCATGGCCAGAGCAGCGCTCGGTGGTGCTAATGGTCGTTTCTGGAATCAGCTTTAAAAATTCTTCGGTTTTTTTGCCAATATTTTGTACGCGGCCGTGGCAAGGAATATGGTAACTAATTTTGCCCAGCGGCCTTTTAAAATCGGTTTTGAGTAAGCCATCTTTACGCCGTGCGATTAGGTATTCAAATGGATCCCACATTGCTTCCTGCACCAGTTTTGTGTCCGCACAATCGGTGAACATCAATGGGATTTCTTGCTTAAACATGAGTGTACAGCTTGGGATTGCACTCAATATGGCAAACCCTTCTTTAGCATATTCCACCAAATGTGGAATGTTCGCTTCTTTACTTTTTGCTACACTGTCTAAGTCGCCTAGCTCCAGTTTCGGCATGCCGCAACATTGTTCTTTATCTACTAAAACATAAGGGATTTCGTTATGGTTGAGCACTTTGATTAAATCGTGGCCAATGCCAGGTTCGTTATAATTTACATAACACGTTGAATAAATGGCGACTTTTCCAGGTGTACGCTCACCATCTTTTACCAAAAAATCTTCACTATTTGCAGCACCAGTTCTAAATTTTTGTGTGGCAAAGCTGGGTAACCAAGCGTCTTTATCCACGCCTAACGTTTTTTCCATGACATTGCGCATGAGCTTGGTGCTATTTATCGCGTTAATAGCCTGCACGACGATTGGTATTCCAGCGAATTGGCCATGCACATCGGTAGAGGCTAATAACTTTTCATTAAAACCGACCTCACCTTTTTTAAATTTGATGGCTTTGGCACGCAACATGGTATGAGGGAAATCTAAGTTCCACTCGTGCGGCGGTGTGTATGGGCATTTGGTCATGTAGCACAAATCGCACATGTAGCATTGGTCGACCACTTTTATGAAGTCTTTTTTATCAACGCCTTCTACTTCCATAGTGGGATTGTTATCTACTAAATCGAACAGGGTGGGGAAGCTATTGCACAAGCTTACGCAACGGCGACAGCCATGACAAATATCAAAAATACGCTCAAGTTCGTGGTTGAGTTTTTCTTCGCTATAAAAATCAGGGTTTTGCCAATCTAGGGCGTGGCGGGTGGGCGCTTCTAAGTTGCCTTCACGACTCATATTTACCCCTTATTTGTTATGGGAGATGCAAACATTTAGCCATAAAATTAAAACAGCTAAGCGAAACGAGGCGCGAAAAAATTTATCTGCGCACATACAGTTGAGTATGTAAGCGAATCAATTTTTGTTGCAACAATGTATCGCAACGCTGTTTTAATTTTTGGCAAAAGTTTTAGTCTACAAGTTCTGCCAACGCTCTCGCATAACGATTTGCGTGGCTGCGTTCTGCTTTGGCAAGTGTTTCAAACCAATCTGCAATTTCGTCAAAGCCTTCTTCGCGTGCCATCCTTGCCATGCCTGGGTACATATCGGTGTACTCGTGCGTTTCACCCGCTACGGCGCTTTCAAGATTTTGACGCGTAGGCCCAATTGGCAAGCCAGTGGCTGGGTCGCCAGAAGCTTCTAAAAACTCTAAGTGGCCGTGTGCATGCCCAGTTTCGCCTTCTGCAGTCGAGCGAAATAGTGCGGCAACATCATTTTGGCCTTCAATATCTGCTTTGTTTGCAAAATACAGATAGCGGCGATTGGCTTGTGACTCGCCTGCAAAAGCGTCTTTTAAACTTTGCTCAGTTTTTGATCCTTTTAGTTGCATGTCGATCTCCTTTGGTTGATATTCTGATGTGCAGGCAGCGTATTGTTGCCCGAACATTGTATAAATATTACGCCTAAATTCAAGATGGTCTAGTTGATTATTTTTATGATATTAATAAATAAAATTAATTAAAGCATATTATTCAATGATTATTTTTATAGATTAAATTATTGTCAGATTTAGGCTCAATATTTATCAATAAAACCTCTGTTTTAAAGCTGAATTAAGCGTGTTATATAGGTTTAAACATGTTAGAATTTGGCGATAAAATGCATGAAAAAAGCAATATGAACTTGAGTTGCTACCACACTAAAATATGGTTAAACATATTGATTAAACAATCGTCACGGAAATATTAATGGATCAATTCGCAAAAGAAACCCTCCCCATCAGCCTAGAAGACGAGATGCGTCGCAGTTACCTAGATTACGCCATGAGTGTGATCGTGGGTCGTGCGTTGCCTGATGTGCGGGATGGCTTGAAGCCTGTGCACCGACGCGTGTTGTTCGCGATGCATGAGCTTTCAAATGACTACAACAAACCCTATAAAAAATCTGCGCGTATCGTCGGCGATGTCATTGGTAAATATCACCCTCATGGTGACACGGCGGTATATGACACCATAGTGCGAATGGCGCAGGATTTTTCTTTGCGTTACATGTTGGTGGATGGTCAAGGCAACTTCGGTTCAGTGGATGGCGATAACGCGGCGGCGATGCGTTATACCGAAATCCGTATGGCTAAAATCGCGCATGAATTATTGGCGGATATCGACAAAGAAACCGTTGATTTCGGCCCTAACTATGATGGTAGCGAGCATGAGCCGCTCATCATGCCTGCGCGTATTCCTAACTTGCTGATTAACGGTAGTAGTGGTATCGCGGTGGGCATGGCGACGAACATTCCACCACACAACTTGAATGAGGTGCTGGATGCTTGTTTTGCGCTACTTAAAAATCCTGATACAGGGGTTGAAGAGCTCATAGATTTAGTGCCGGCCCCAGACTTTCCAACTGCGGGTATTATTTATGGCACGGTAGGCGTAAAAGAAGGTTATCGCACGGGTCGTGGCCGCGTAGTGATGCGTGGCCGTACGCATGTGGAGGATATGGACAAAGGTAGTCGACAAATGCTGATTGTCGATGAGTTGCCTTACCAAGTGAATAAAAAAACTTTCGTTGAAAAAATTGCTGAGCTGGTTAACGAGAAAAAAATCGAAGGTATTTCTGATTTGCGCGATGAATCAGATAAGTCAGGCATGCGCGTGGTGATTGAGTTAAAGCGTGGCGAAATTCCCGAAGTCATTCTAAATAATCTATATAAACAAACCCAACTACAAGACACGTTTGGCATGAACATGGTGGCGTTGCTTGATGGCCAGCCGCGCTTGCTGAATTTAAAACAAATGTTAGAGGCGTTTTTACGCCATCGCCGCGAAGTAATTACTCGCCGCACTGTGTTTGAACTGAAAAAAGCCCGTGCGCGTGGCCATGTGTTAGAAGGCTTGGCAGTGGCATTGGCTAATGTCGATGAAATGATTGCGCTGATTAAAGCGGCACCAACCCCACCAGAAGCCAAGGTGGATTTGATGGCTAAAGTTTGGAAATCGGGTGTGGTGGAAGAAATGCTGAAACGCGCCGCCATGCAAGCTTCACGCCCAGAAGGCTTAAGTGTGGATTTTGGCTTAACACCCAATGGCTATCGTTTGTCTGACGTGCAAGCGCAAGAAATCTTGCAAATGCGCTTACAACGCTTAACCGGTTTAGAGCAAGATAAAATTGTTAGTGAATACAAAGAAGTGATGGACGAAATTGCAGATTTGCTGGATATTTTGGCCAATTCACCGCGCGTAACTACCATTATTGGCGATGAACTCACTGAAATTCGCAAACAATTTGGCGATAAACGCCGCAGTGAAATTGTTGAGAATACACAAGATTTAAGTTTAGAAGACTTAATCACACCGCAGGATGTTGTAGTCACGCTATCCCATACCGGCTATGTAAAATCACAGCCGTTGGATGAGTATCGCGCACAGCGTCGTGGTGGGCGTGGTAAGCAGGCTGCACCCACCAAAGAAGATGACTTTATCGATAAAATGTTTGTGGCGAATACGCACGATTACATTTTATGTTTCTCAAGCCGTGGTCGCGTCTACTGGCTAAAAGTGTACGAAGTACCACAAGGCAGCAGAATTGGGCGTGGCAAACCAATTGTCAATTTATTCCCGCTAGAAGAGGGCGAGAAAATTAACGCGATTCTTTCGGTGAAAGAGTTTGATGAAAATCACTTTATTTTCATGGCAACAGCGCAAGGTACAGTGAAAAAAACTGCGTTAAGCGAATTTGCGAATCCACGTAAATCAGGCATTATCGCGATCAATTTAGATGAAGATGACTATTTAATTGGAGCAGAAATTACCAATGGCTCAAATGATATTGTGCTGGTTTCTGATGGTGGTAAAGCCGTCTGGTTTACGGAAAACGACGAAAAAAATGGCGTACGCCCAATGGGACGTGCTACGCGTGGTGTACGTGGTATGAAATTGGCGGCCAAACAACAAGTGCTGTCATTGCTAATTGCTGATAATGATCAACAAACGGTATTGGTTGCTACAGAAAATGGCTATGGAAAACGCACAGTGCTTGCAGATTTCCGCCATTCTGGCCGCGGTACGCAGGGCGTTAAAGCGATTGCAATTAGTGAGCGTAATGGTTTAGTCGTCGCTGCTAAACTAGTGAACGAAGATGATGAAATTATGCTCATCACCACTGGCGGCGTATTGATTCGTACCCGTGTAAAAGAAATTCGCGAGCTGGGTCGAGCGACGCAAGGGGTGACGCTGATTAACTTAGGCGAAGGCGAAAAATTATCTGGCCTTGAAAAAATCGTTGAAACTGATGACGAAGAATAATTTAAATTAAAAATACTTAAAATTAAAAAGGAAAAGTAAGCAATGACAAAGATTTACAATTTTGCCGCTGGACCAGCGGTGTTGCCAGAAGCGGTATTACAACAAGTACAGGCAGAACTATTAGATTGGCACGGTGCAGGCATGTCAGTGATGGAAATGTCGCATCGTGGTAAAGAGTTTATGAGCATTGCTGCTGAGGCAGAGGCAGATTTACGTGAACTGATGAATATTCCTGCCAATTACAAAGTATTATTTTTGCAAGGTGGTGCGTCGGCGCAATTTGGCATGATTCCAATGAATTTGCTGCGTGGCAAAAAAACTGCAGACTATTTAAACACGGGTGAATGGTCAAAAAAAGCCATCGCAGAAGCGAAAAAATACTGTGAAGTGAACGTGGTTGCGAGCTCGGCCGATAAAAACTTTAGCTATGTGCCGCAACAATCTGCTTGGAACCTCAATGCTGATGCGGCTTATGTGCATTACACCTCAAACGAAACTATTGGCGGTGTGGAATTGTTTTGGACGCCAGAGGTAGGCGCAGTGCCATTGGTGGCTGATATGTCATCGCATATATTGTCGCGCCCTGTAGATGTAGCTAAACATGCGCTTATTTATGCGGGTGCACAAAAAAATATCGGCCCAGCGGGTTTGACAATTGTGATTGTGCGCGATGATTTGATTGGTGAAACGCTGTCAGGCACACCGAATATGTACGACTACAAAGTGCATGCGGAAAATGACTCGATGTATAACACACCGCCCACTTTTGCGGTATATGTGGCAGGCTTGGTGTTTAAATGGCTAAAAGCCCATGGTGGCTTAGCGGCGATGGAGAAAATCAATATCACCAAAGCCAGTATGTTGTACGATTATTTAGATGCAACCGATTTTTACCACTGCCCAACTGCTAAAGAGAATCGTTCGCGCATGAACATCCCGTTTACGCTTAAAAATGAAGCGCTTGATGAGGAGTTTTTAAAACAAGCTAAAGCGCTTGGTTTGGTGCAGCTTAAAGGTCACCGTTCAGTTGGTGGCATGCGTGCTTCTATTTACAATGCCATGCCAGTAGAAGGCGTAAAAGTGTTGGTTGCGTTTATGAAAGAGTTTGAAAAAAATAATAGCTAAATTCACTTTATAAAATTAACCACAGAGTGAATTAAACATAAGTAAATTAACCATCGTAAGCTAAATGGGGGGATACAGTTTGAGTAAATATCAAGTACTGGTTCTAAACAAAATAGCATCGTTAGGCACTAAGCGATTACCCGCAGAGCAATATGAAGTAGGTAGCGAAATTGCCAACCCAGATGCTATTTTAGTACGCTCTGCCAAAATGCATGATATGCAAATCCCCCCCAGCGTGCAAGCCATTGGCCGTGCCGGAGCTGGTACAAACAATATTCCGATTGCGGATATGAGTAAACGTGGTGTGGTGGTATTTAACACACCAGGCGCAAATGCCAATGCAGTAAAGGAATTAGTGCTAGCCGCTATGCTTATCGCCGCGCGCAATATAGGCCCTGCCATGCGCTTTGTTGCTGGCTTACAAGGTGACGATGCCACTTTATCTAAGGTGGTGGAAGAGGGTAAAAAGAATTTTGTTGGTCTGGAGTTGCCGAATCGCACGCTAGGTATCGTAGGTTTGGGTGCGGTAGGTGGCATGGTGGCTGATACCGCGCTTAAACTTGGCATGAAGGTGTTGGGTTATGACCCTGAAATTACCGTGGATGCGGCTTGGCGACTGTCGTCAGATGTAAAGCGAGTGCTAGGTGTGGACGACATATTCAAGCATAGCGACTTCATCACTTTGCATGTGCCACTCATTGATGCAACAAGACATTTGGTGAATGCAGAGCGTATTGCCATGATGAAGCAAGGCGCTGTATTGATTAACTTTGCTCGCGAAGGCGTCATTGATGAGCAGGCAGTGTTAGATGGCCTAGATAGCAAAAAACTACGTGCTTATGTGTGTGATTTTCCTACTGGCCGTATGAAGTCTCACCCCAATGTGGTGGCATTGCCGCATTTAGGCGCTTCCACGCAAGAAGCCGAGGATAATTGTGCCGTCATGGTGGTGGATCAGGTGCGTGAATATCTAGATAACGGCAATATTTCAAACTCGGTCAATTTCCCTGCTGTGCATATGCCGCGTGAAGCGGCACACCGTATCGCGGTGGTCAGTGAAAATATTCCCAATATGGTCGGGCAGATTTCTACCGCCATGGCCGATGCGGGCATTAATATTCACAATATGGTCAATAAATCACGTGGCGATATTGCCTATACCATGTTAGATTTAGATAGTCCTGCTCCGCAAACGGCGTTGAATAAAGTCAAAGCGATTGCAGGCGTGATGAATGTACGCCTTTTGCCACAAAAGCAAGATTAACCGCAAAAACAGGAGTAATCGCCAATAATGAGCGAGCAACTTAAACAACATCGTGACCAAATAGACGCCATTGATGAGCAGATATTGAAGCTTGTCAACGAGCGGGCTGCACTTGCGCGCAAAATAGGTGGTTTAAAAGACGATGGCGTGATTTATCGCCCAGAGCGCGAGGCGCAGATATTACGTCGTATGCAAGCCAACAATGCTGGGCCGCTTTCCAATGAGGCAGTCAGCCATATTTTTCGTAGTGTGATGGCTAATTGTCGTGCGCTTGAGAAAGAGCTTTCAATCGCATTTTTAGGCCCGCTTGGCACTTATAGTGAAGAAGCTGCACTTAAGCAATTTGGCCTTGGCCGCCAAGCGGTAGTTTGCGGTAGCATTGATGAAGTGTTTCGTACCATTGAAGCAAGTGCGGCTGACTATGGTGTGGTGCCTGTGGAAAACTCGACTGAAGGCGCAATTGGCCTGACACTGGATTTGCTGTTGGCGAGCCCGCTGCAGATTTGTGGCGAAATTATGTTACCCATTCATCATTGTTTACTATCCAAACAAACCGATATTACCCAAATCTCACATGTGTTTTCGCATAGCCAATCGTTGGCGCAGTGTCACGAGTGGCTAAACAACAAGTTGCCAAGAGTGGTGCGTGAACCAGTAACGAGTAATGCATTTGCGGCGAAGATGATTCATGATTTGGTTTCTAGCGATGGTACTTTCGCT
This sequence comes from Pseudomonadota bacterium, assembly GCA_020053735.1. Classification (GTDB taxonomy): domain Bacteria; phylum Pseudomonadota; class Gammaproteobacteria; order Burkholderiales; family Methylophilaceae; genus Methylotenera_A. The sequence continues at coordinate 167,175 of JAGVMP010000019.1, read as the reverse complement.
GCAGCAATTGCCAGTAAACGCGCTGCAGAGTTATTTAACTTGAATGTGTTGGCTGAAAATATTGAAGATGATGCCAATAATACGACGCGCTTTTTAGTGTTAGGTAAGCAGCAAGTAGCGCCGTCTGGTAAAGATAAAACATCGCTGGTGTTAGCAACGCAAAACAAACCAGGTGCCATGGTGGATTTATTAGCACCACTCGCTAAAAATGGCGTGAGTATGACCAAATTTGAATCGCGTCCATCCAAATTAGGGCTTTGGGATTATGTATTTTATGTGGATATTGAAGGCCACACTAATGACGAAAAAGTGGCAGAAGCGTTGAATCAGATTAAAGCTAAGGCAGCTTTCGTTAAGGTTTTAGGTGTGTATCCTATTGCAGTGATGTAGTTTGTTCAGGTTATTAGTATAATTAAATCAATAACTTATTTTATTCATCGTAACTAATAAAAACTTGGCGCGCTATTTGCTGAGTATGAGTTATGATGAGCAAAATAGCAAATTTAGAGCATCAAGGTATATCTCTAGTTTTGGCCAAGTTTAGAAATGTTGGCTTAGAAAAAGAGTTTAATACTTTTAATCTACCCTTCTTAAAGCAAGAGGTAAGGGTGGGTGTTGTGGTTGCATTCTTAGCATGTGTTTTGGTTTCACTAATGGAGCCTTTAAACACGCCTAGTTCTGCCTGGGTTTCCATCTTTATTACTGCGACAGTAGGTATAAGCAGTCTTATCCTTGTCTATAAAACAACGTTTCTGCAGGTGTTTGAAAAATATCACCAGCTTATCGTAATGGCAGGTGTGATAGTGGGCATGCTTGCCATTTGCATGAAAATTAAGTTTTACCCAGACTTCTCAATTTCACATTATTTACCGCTACTCATGCTCATCACGATATGGATGTTTTCCATGTCTGGATTGTCATTTACCTACTCCATCATATGTGGACAAGTATTCTATTTATTTGTTTATCTGACATTTTTAATTGGTGGGGATATTAGCCGGGCAGATTTTGTCGCCTCAATTTATTACATGCTAGTCAGCTATTTTTTAGGTGCAGTACTCAGTTTTAATAAAGAGATTCAATCGCGTCAAATATTTTTGGCGCATAAAGAATTGGAGCAAGAAGAACAACGCCATCGCTATAAGTCATTACACGATTTGCTGACACAGTTGCCAAACCGTGAGTTGCTTGAAGACCGGTTGCAACAGGCAATCAGCTTATCTGCGCGTAGCCAGATTAAGTGTGCAGGGCTATTCATTGATTTGGATAAATTTAAAACGATTAACGACCAATATGGACACTTGCTGGGTGATTTGTATTTAAAAGAAGTGGCCAGTCGCTTGCAGGATATTACACGTGACACAGATACACTTGCGCGTATTGGCGGCGATGAGTTTTTTCTATTGATGATGGATGTTAAAAACGAAGAAACCGCTTTGGCGTTATCGCGTAAAATTCAAGAAAACCTAAACGAGTATTTTATTTTGGCCGACAAAATCAAGCTTAAAGGTTTGGGTGCAAGTGTAGGCATTTGCATGTTCCCATATATAGATTGCGCACCGAATGACATTATCAATCGCGCCGATAAAGCCATGTATCACGTTAAGCAGCTAGGTAAAACGCATTCAGTCGCCTAGTTCGCGCATCTAATTCGCTTCAAATCGCATGTTATAATCCAGCTTTTCGATTACTTAGCGGCTATTTAGCCGATTTTATTTTTATACATGTTGAATCAATTAAATAAGCCGATTGCGCCTGATTACATTCGCGCTATTGCCCCGTACCAAGGCGGTAAGCCAATCAGTGAGCTTGCGCGCGAAATGGGTTTGAACGAAGCTGAAATTGTTAAGCTTGCCTCTAACGAAAATCCCTTGGGCATTAGTCCTAAAGCACAAATGGCAATTGATGATGCCATAGCAGACATTGCGCGCTATCCAGACGGAAACAGCTTTGCGCTGCGTACTGCGGTTAGCCAAAAATTTGGTGTAGCTTCCAACCAAATTGTATTTGGCAACGGCTCTAACGATATATTAGAACTGGCGGCGCGTGCTTATTTGCAAGCGGATGATGAGGCGATTTACTCGCAGCATGCCTTTGCAGTATATCCACTGGTGACGCAAGCTGTGGGTGCCAAAGGTGTAGTGATACCAGCCAAAGATTATGGCCACGATTTAGATGGTTTCTTAAAAGCGATTACACCCAAAACCAAGCTGATTTTTATTGCTAACCCAAACAATCCAACTGGTACATTACTAAAAAAAGATGCTCTGCGCGCCTTTATTCATGCGGTTCCTAGGCATGTCTTAATCATGCTTGATGAAGCATATGATGAATATTTGAATGTAGAAAGCAAGTCAGAAGCGATTGGTTGGTTAGCTGAGTTTGATCACTTAATTATTTCGCGTACTTTTTCTAAGGCTTATGGCTTGGCGGGTTTGCGCGTTGGGTTTGGCCTCATGCATGCCAGTGTGGCAGATATGCTTAACCGCGTGCGTCAGCCATTTAATGTGAATTCAATCGCACAAGCAGCGGCTATCGCAAGCTTGGTGGATGAGGATTTTGTGGCACGTAGTTATGCTGCTAATCAAGCTGGCATGGCACAAATCACCCAAGGTTTACAGCAATTAGGCTTATCATACATTCCATCGCAAGCTAACTTTGTGAGTTTTTCGGTGAAAAACGCCGCTGAGGTCAATAAAAAACTGTTACAGAATGGTGTGATAGTGCGACCGATTGCCAATTACGAAATGCCAGATTATTTGCGGGTAAGTATCGGATTATTCAGTGAAAATGCACGATTTTTAGAAGTGTTAGAGCAGATTGTAAAAACATGACAGAGCAAGAGAAAATACAATACGAGAAGTTAGCGACAGATGATGTGCGCATTCTCGAAATTAAGCCATTGATCACCCCTTTGGCTTTATTAAGTCGCTTAAAAGAAGGCACGGATTCCACCCAAAATATACTGCAGACACGCGCAGCGATTCATCGCATTTTGCACGGTGCAGATGACCGTTTACTGGTGATTGTAGGACCTTGTTCGATTCATGATACCAAAGCCGGACTTGAGTATGCAAAACGCTTGTTGGCACTGCGTGAAAACTTGGCTGCGGATTTGCAGATAGTGATGCGCGTTTATTTTGAAAAACCTCGCACGACAGTAGGCTGGAAAGGCTTGATTAATGACCCGCACTTGGATGGTAGTTATGATATTAACGAGGGTTTAGAGACGGCGCGCAAATTTTTGTTGGATGTGAACGAGCTGGGCATGCCTGCGGCGATGGAGTTTTTAGACACTATTACGCCACAATACACGGCAGATTTAGTGAGTTGGGGTGCCATTGGTGCCCGTACCACAGAATCACAAGTGCATCGTGAGCTGGCTTCAGGCTTATCTTGTCCAGTTGGTTTCAAAAACGGCACTGATGGCAACGTGCGAGTAGCGATTGATGCGATTAAAACCGCAGAAACACCACATCATTTTCTGTCTTTTACCAAAGAGGGCAAAGCAGCAATTTTCTCAACGAATGGCAATGAAGATTGCCATATCATTTTGCGCGGTGGCAAAACGCCAAATTACGACACCGCCAGTGTAGACGCTGCTTGTAAGAGTTTAGCGACGGCAGGGCTTGCGGCTAGATTGATGGTGGATTGTAGCCATGCCAATAGCCAAAAAGATTATAAACTACAGAAAAATGTGGCCCAAGACATTGCAGAGCAGCTTAGTCAGGGTGAAACCAGAATTATGGGTGTGATGCTGGAATCGCACTTGAATGAAGGCCGTCAAGAACACAGTCCTGGCTGTGAGCTGGAATATGGAAAATCAATTACAGATGCATGTTTGGGCTGGGATGAGACGGTTGAAGTGTTGAATAAGCTTGCTGAGTCGGTACGTGCGCGCCGATTAAAAGTGGTTTAAATGTAGGCTTTGCTGGTTTTGGCATCATGAATTTACTTAGGCGTTATTCGGTATCTTTGCAGTGTTGCTAGTGGCTGATAGCGCGCAGAATTCGTCTCACGTTCTAGCACTATTTAAATAGCTTAATTAAAAGTTTAATTGGCTACGAAATATTTAACCTAACATAAAGGAATTTATCATGTGGACAACACCAGCAGCTACAGAAATGCGTTTTGGTTTTGAAGTAACAATGTACGTAATGAATAAATAATTAGCTTTTTGCTGATTAACAAAAGGCTGTTTCATAACAGCCTTTTTTGTACCCGAAAAAAGGTAAAAGCAAAGTTTATTAAGCGTAAAATCTAGTTTTATTTATTAAGCAAAGACTCTCATGCATATTCACGTTTTAGGTGCCGCTGCAGGCGGCGGTTTTCCACAATGGAACTGTAATTGTCCCAACTGTGATGGTTTACGCAAAGGCACCATTAAAGCCAGCAAACGTACACAATCTTCGATTTGCGTTTCTGGTAATGGGGTAGATTGGGTGTTGTTTAATGCCTCGCCCGATGTGTTGCAGCAAATTCAAGATTTTGCACCGTTGCAACCTGCTAGAAATATTAGAGACTCTGGCATCCAAGCCGTCGTTTTAATTGATGCGCAAATTGACCATACCACGGGTTTGTTTATGTTGCGCGAAGGTAAAGTAAAGCGTGAAATCTATTGTACCGACATGGTGTATGAAGATTTAACCACAGGCAACCAAGTGTTGAATATTTTGGGTCACTACTGCGGCATTAATCGCCATGATGTGCCGATTGATGGTACTAATCTTAGTAAATCAAGCAGCTTTACCATCCCTAATGTGCCCAATTTAAAACTCACTGCAGTAGCACTAAAAAGTGCTGCGCCTCCATATTCACCGCATCGTAATGATCCCAAAGCGGGCGATACAATTGGCGTATTGATTGAAGAAATCAGTACGGGTAAAAAATGTTGGTATTCACCTGGCTTAGGCGAAATAGAACCACATTTACCACAGTTTATGTCTCAGGCCGATTGTATTATGGTCGATGGTACGTTTTGGACCGATACCGAAATGATTGACATGGGATTGATGACCAAAACCGCACGTAGTATCGGCCATAACCCGCAATCAGGTGAGGGCGGCATGATAGAAAAGCTAGATGAGTTTGGTCCTAAAAATGGTCAAGCAGTGCGCAAAGTATTGATACACATCAATAATACCAATCCCATTTTAAGAGAAGATTCTGCCGAGCGAGCAACGCTCAACCAGCATGGCATAGAAGTCGCCTATGATGGTATGGATATCATTCTTTAGGAGAAAAAATGAACGCCTTAACCAAAGCCAATTTAGACCAAAATATTCCCCAAAATATGCCTTGGACACGCGAAGAGTTTGAAGACAAACTGCGCGAAAAAGGTAAGGGCTATCACATCTATCATCCATTTCACGTGATGATGTATGAGGGAAAATTAACTAAAGACCAGCTGCAATGCTGGGTGGCGAATCGCTTTTACTATCAAATTTCCATCCCCATGAAAGACGCTGCAATTCTTTCTAATTGCGATGATGTTGAAGTGCGTAAACGGTGGATTGTACGTATTACCGACCATGATGGCGTTGACGAGGAAGGTAAAAAAGCCGTTGGTGGCATTGAGGCTTGGATTCAACTGGGTGAGGCGGTTGGTCTAACCCGTGAGCAAATTACCTCTCTTAAACTGGTGAGTCCAGGTGTGAAGTTCGCGGTAGATGCTTATGTCAATTTCGCTAAACAGCGTAGCTGGCAAGAATCCGTGTGTTCTAGCTTAACAGAATTGTTTGCACCGCATATTCATCAGCAACGCATCAGTTCATGGCCCACGATGTATCCTTGGATCAATGAATCAGGCTTAAGCTATTTTAAAAAACGCTTAACCGAAGCTCGTCGCGATGTAGAGCAAGGCTTGAGTGTGACGCTTGATTACTTTAGTACTTCGCGCGAGATGCAATTAAAAGCATTGGATATTTTGCAGTTTAAGCTCAACGTTTTGTGGGTGATTGCTGATTCGATTATGTTAGCATCGACTGTGGACTTGAAAGTAGCAGGTAAAGATTACTTTCACCAACCTGTAATTGGCTTTGAATAATTTAACTTGGAATAAGAGCTAAAAATGACAGATAGCACCATCCAACATTCAGATGTATTCGCGATTGCTTTACATCATCGTTTTCAATGGGAAGAAGCGCAGCAAAGTTATGTGATACTTTTTCCTGAAGGTATGGTCAAACTGCATGGCGGTGCAGGTGAAGTGATTAAGCGCGTAGATGGCAAAGCGACCGTTGGCGATATTGTGGCTGAGTTAAAAGCGGCTTTTCCTGACGCCAATAATATCGAAGCCGACATCATTGGCATGTTTGAAATGGCTTATGGCAAGGCTTGGATTAGAAAAGTTAATTAATCTCGTTTCGTCATTCCCGCGAAAGTGGGAATCAAAATTGACTTTGAAAGGTTTTAAAATGGATTCCCGCTTTCGCGGGAATGACGTAGCAGAGACAGTAATCGGAAAGTTTAGACTGTCATTGCGAGCGTAGCGCGGCAATCCAATGTAAGTAGATTGCCACGCCAAGTAAACTTGGCTCGCAATGACGACAATAAGGAGTAGCAAAATGACACAAAATTCTTTAGGTGACTCAGCCGTACAAATGGCCGTTCATGCTCAAAATAACGGTGTGGCGGCCAGTATTACGCATACACAGCCATTATGGTTGCTGGCTGAAGTGACCTATCGTTGCCCATTACATTGTGCGTTTTGCTATAACCCAACCGATTACGATAAACACACGCAAAATGAATTGACGACTGAACAATGGATTCAAGCGCTACGTGATGCACGCAAAATGGGCGCGATCCAGTTGGGCATTTCTGGTGGCGAGCCGTTATTGCGCGATGACATTGAGGATATTGTGATTGAGGCCAAAAAATTGGGCTACTACAGCAACTTAATCACCTCAGGCGTTGGGCTAACCGAAAAACGCATACAAGCCTTTAAAGATGGCGGTTTAGACCATATTCAGCTATCCATGCACGATATTACAGAAGAAATTAATAACTTTATTACCAATACCAAAACGTTTGAGCTTAAGAAAAAAGTCGCTGCGATGATTAAAAATCATGGCTACCCGATGGTGTTGAATGTAGTGATACACCGCTATAACATTGGCCATATTAAAGAAATTCTGGAAATGGCAGAGGCATTAGGTGCGGATTACGTTGAATTAGCCAATACGCAATACTATGGCTGGTCGCTGGTGAATCGCAGTCAACTCATGCCATTAAAAGAACAAATCGATGAAGCGGAGCGTATCACCAACGAATTCCGCCAAAAAGTCGGTAACAAAATGAAAATATTCTTCGTGGTGCCCGATTATTTTGGTAATCGCCCTAAAAAATGCATGAACGGCTGGGGCGAGGTGTTTATGATTGTCACTGCCAATGGCGATGTATTGCCATGTCACTCTGCACGCGTATTGCCGAATATGCAGTTTCCCAATGTGCGCGATAGCGGCTTGGAGTACGCATGGAAAGAAAGCCCTGCATTTAACAAATATCGCGGAACAGCTTGGATGAAGGGGCCATGTGTTACTTGCCCTGAGAAAATGAACGATCTAGCTGGCTGCCGCTGCCAGGCATTTTTACTAACAGGCGATGCAGAAAGCGCCGATCCAGTTTGTTCGCTTTCTCCGAATCATCATCTCATTGAAAAAGCGATTGAAGACTCTAAGAATCCTGTACTTGCATCGCAGCCCATTATTTTTAGAACCGATAAAAATTCCAAAAAATATGTTGCGGGCGATAAAGAGCGCGTAGAAGAGTTTCACGCACTGCCTTAATCTAGTCCGTCATTCCCGCGTAGGCGGGAATCCAGACAAATTTCACGCTTAGCTTGGTTGTAGTATGTATGCACTTTGAGCGCCATCTTGCCTAGATTCCCGCCTACGCGGGAATGACAAGGTTTTTGAATTTTTGGTTTAGAATACATCGTTAATTAGCCATCAGAAAACATCATTTGAAGCCCCATTCCAACATTTTAGTGTACGTTTTAGCTGCGCTGGCCGCATTGGCACCGTTCGCCATCGATACCTATTTGCCGGCATTTCATGCCATGGGAGTTGATTTGGCGGCATCTGACGTGCACATTCAGCAAAGTTTGGCAGTGTACTTGTTGCCTTATGCCATTATGACGCTATGGCATGGTGCCATTTCAGATTCGATAGGCCGCATTGCCACGATAAAATGGGGTCTGGGCATATTTGTGCTGGCCAGTATTGGCTGTGCGTTTGCGCCTAATATCGAAACTTTATGGTTCTTTCGTGCATTGCAAGGCGCTAGTGGCGGGGCTGGCAACACAGTGGCACGCGCCATGGTGCGCGACCTGTTTGAAGGTGCAACTGCTCAAAAAGTAATGGCCACCGTTCAAATGCTATTTGGCATTGCGCCTGCAGTGGCGCCCATGATTGGTGGTGCTTTGCTTGGGTTTAGCTGGCAAAGTATTTTTATATTTTTGGCGATATACGCTGCGATTAGCCTATGGGCAGCAGTGAAGTTTTTGCCAGAAACCATGCCGCCAGAAAAACGACTCAGGCTTTCTGCAAAAAATGTGCTTACCAGTTACAAAACCATATTTGGCGATGCCGAATTTGCCAAACTTTGTATTGCATTGGCTGCGGTATTTTCAGCATTTTTTATTTATGTGCTGGGCAGCCCGATATTTTTGGGCAAGTTGCTTGGGCTTAATCCGCAGCAATATGCTTACTTATTTGTCCCTACTGTCGTCGGTATGATTTTGGGGTCATATTTGGCTAAGCGTGCGGCAGGCCAGTATTCAGCAAAACAGGTCTTAAATGCTGCCTATACGTGGATGTTTGCGGTTGTTTTGCTGAATATTGCCATTTGCTACTGGCTACCAGCCGAGCCTATTTACAATATTTTGCCGATTGCCTTGTTTAATATCGGCATGGCCTTGGTGATGCCGATTATTTCATTGGCTGCGCTGGATAGACACCCCAAAATTCGCGGTACAGCAGCATCGGGGCAAGCATTTGCGCAAATGCTGTTTTCAACTATTTCTGCAGGCATTATCGTGCCCTTGGTGTGGAGCAGTGTGTTTAGTTTGGCCTGCACTATGTTGGCTATTTGGCTGGTAAGTTGGCTGATGATTCGGCAGACAGCGCTTTGGAAGGGATATAATAAAGTTTGAATGTGCAAATTTATTTTTTGTTATGCGCCCAAGTCGGTGTGTATTTTACATTAGGGTATAAATATGTCTACAGAGCAAGACATCCGTTTATTGAAACACCAAGTCACTCTCATGAATGCGGCTCTTCACGCTCTCATTCGAAGTTCCTCAGATGAACAGAAGATTTTGGCACTCTCCGAGTTTGAGTCGCTCTCACAATACGCCCAAGCGCACCTCGAAGCAAGCAACTCATCTGAGCAAGAACTTTCTTTTTTTGTGTCCTTCCGTAAGAGTTTAGAACAGGCAATGTCGCTAAGTTCTAAGCCCGTTTAGGTTGCAGCTACTTGCGGTGCGCCGTATGATTTTTCAATTTTTTTCTTGCGGCGAACTGCTTCTCGAGTTTAGCCTAGAACCTAGTATCCATGAAGGTTGCACGACATTGTTTTTTGGTTTAACTTAAGGTATTGTGGTTGTCATATTAAGACATTAGAAACCTAGTGAAAGAACTTTTGAATCATGATTAAAACTTACCTAATAACTGTGCTGTTATTATCTGGCTGTATGCTACAAACGGCCTCATTTAAGCAGGGAAAAGCCTCAAATGAGCAGTACAGTAAGGATGAATACCAATGCGAGCTAGATGCGCGTAGCTTAGAGAAAGCTACCGATCGTGAACAAATGCAGATGTTTGAAAAGTGCATGGAATCTAAAGGCTACGAAGCAGTCAGATAACAATCTCTAGGCCCGCGTAGGGCAATAGCCTTGCATATTACTCTGTATGAGCTTAATCTCTTTAAAACGCATGCCCTGCTGGCCAATATCTATGTGGGTTGCAGAGCATATATTTTAGATTTATTTTAGGCTAAAAACTAAACCTGCGTCACTCTTCCGATATTCCCCAGCACAGATTTTATGCCGCGCCACAGTTTTGGCAGCAACCAAAACAGCAGCAGTACAAATCCACACAGCAAGCCAATAAACACCGCAGGGTGAGCAAACATTAACCAGCCGCCAGTAAGTAATAGGCTTTCCTCGCCAAAGGACGCGGCAATGTTGCTGACAGGTTCTGGCGAGGTGTTAATCAGCGCGCGACTGCCAGCTTTGGTGGCGTGTGTGGCGCCTGCGAGTGAACCCCCAAGCAACGCAGCGATAGTGGCAATCATCGGGTCGCTGCTATTCATGGCGCCCATCGCCAGCAGCGCGCCAGCGGGAATGCGGATAAACGTTTGAATCGAATCCCATGCGCTATCAACGAAGGGAATTTTATCTGCCAAAAACTCAACCGCAGCTAATACGGCCGAAACCCCAATCACCACGGGGTTGCTGAGGATGTTGAGTGAGGCAGGTAAATCGATATAGCCAAATTTGGCAAGCAAGCCCACTGCAAACACCGTCAGGTAAAGGCGCAAGCCACTGGCCCAGCTTAAGCCACCTGCTAGCGCTAATTGTGAAATCAATTCCATATGCGTTAAAGTATCATACGTATTAATTTTGGCAATAAAAAAGGAGGCAAAGCCTCCTTTTATTGTACAAACAATTAAGTAAATACTATTCGATGAGTAGTTCTAGCTTGCCTGGTACGCCATTCATGGCATCTGCATCTTCTAACCCAGGTTTGCGCGAGGTAATCACTGGCCATATTTTAGCTAGGCGTGCGTTTAACGCGATAAACTGTTGCTGGTCTGCTGGCACATCATCCTCAGCAAAAATCGCTTCAGCGGGGCATTCAGCCACACATAATGTGCAATCAATACACTCATCTGGGTTGATGGCCAAAAAGTTAGGGCCTTCTACAAAGCAATCGACAGGGCAGACATCCACACAATCAGTAAATTTGCATTGAATGCAGTTTTCGGTCACGACATAAGTCATTTTTATTTCCTTTTACAGCTTAAAAGCCAATACGTTATTTTATTTGAAATTCATTACAGTTTGTTAAATTCTCTATCGTCATTCTGAACCCAAGATTTACTTGGGTGAAGAATCCAGTTTTTGGCGTACCAAGTTTAATGCATGTTAAGTGCTGGATTCTTCGCTACGCTCAGAATGACGGCGTGGGAAATCATACAATCATGCCTGCGCCAACGGTATTATTTGTTGACTCGTCAATGACAATAAATGCACCCGTTGCGCGATTTTTGCTATAGCTATCTACCATTAATGGCTGCGCCAGCTTGAATGTGATGCGCGCGATGTCATTCATTTTCAGCTCGGTGGTCGCTTGCTGTTCTAAGGTATTCACATCCACTCTATAACTAATAGTACCTACTTTGGCTTTTGATTCGCGCGTGGTATGACGAATCACATAGGTGCGGGCAGGGGATAGCGGCGTCTCTGAAAGCCAGCAAACATGGGCTTCAATCTGTTTAACTGGCGCCACATGGCTGCTTGATTTTACAATCATATCGCCGCGTGAGGTGTCGATTTCGTCTTCCAGCAATAGCGTCACACTTTGTTCAGTTTGTGCACTTTGCAATTGCAAGTCACCAATTTGGATGGCTTTAACTTTAGATTGATAACCGTTCGGTAGCACCGTGACCGCATCGCCTACTGCAATATCGCCACTTTCTATACGTCCCATAAAGCCTCTAAAATCGTGTAAATCAGCGTCGGCACTGGCATGCGGGCGGCACACATACTGCACTGGGAAGCGGAACTCTGCATCCACTTCTACATCGGCGGCTGGTGCGGCTTCTAACATCTCTAACAGCGTTTTTCCGCTGTACCAAGGCATGGCATCTAAACGGTCAACCAGCATATCGCCATTGAGCGCAGACATCGGAATAAAGCGAATGTCACGTGCTTGTGCAAAGCCGATTTCATTTGCAAATGCTAAATAATCGGCACAAATTTTATCGTAAATAGCATGGTCATAATTCACCAAATCCATTTTATTGACAGCCACTATGATGTGCTGAATGCCTACTAAATGCGCTAAATAGCTGTGGCGGCGCGTTTGTGTCAGCACACCACGGCGCGCATCAATTAAAATAATCGCTAGGTTTGCGGTTGAGGCTGCTGTGACCATGTTGCGTGTATATTGCTCGTGCCCAGGCGCATCCGCGATGATGTACTTGCGCGTGCCTGTCGAGAAATAACGATAGGCGACATCAATGGTAATGCCTTGTTCGCGCTCGGCTTGCAGGCCATCGGTCAGTAGTGATAGATCAACGGCTTCCATGCCACGCTTTTTCGACGTGTTAGATATTTGTGTCAGTGTGTCAGCTAAAATCGTCTTGGTATCAAACAGCAGACGACCAATAAGCGTACTTTTGCCGTCATCGACGCTACCGCAAGTCATAAAGCGTAAAAGTGAGTCGTTGTGTTGCATATTGCTGCTCATTAGAAATAACCCTCTTTCTTGCGTTGTTCCATCGAAGCGTCAGAGGTTTGGTCATCCAAGCGCGTTGCGCCACGCTCAGTAATTGTCGTGGTGGCGGTTTCCAGCACGATTTTACTGACATTATCCGCATCTGAAATTACGGGGGCAGTGCAGGTAATATCGCCCACCGTTCTAAATCGCACCTGCATATTAATCACTTCTTCGCCATTTTTAGGTTGCATAATCACCTCTCCATTCATCAGAGGCACGTTGATGGGCACAATTGCACCACCCCGCATCACCACATCACGTTGATGTGCAAAATAAATACTGGGTAATTCTAATTTTTCGCGTTCGATGTATTGCCACACGTCCATTTCAGTCCAATTGGATATTGGAAAGGCGCGAATATTTTCACCTTTGTGACTGCGTGCATTGTACAAATTCCATAGTTCTGGACGTTGATTTTTTGGATCCCATTGACCAAACTCATCGCGGAAACTCATGATGCGCTCTTTAGCACGGGCTTTTTCTTCATCACGGCGCGCGCCGCCTATACAGCAATCAAAGCCATGTTCTTCAATCGCCTCAAGTAGCGTGACAGATTGGTGCTTATTGCGTGGCTCGTCAAGGGATTTCAATACCACAGTGCCGCGCTTCATTGAGTCCTCAACGCTACGCACAATCAAGCGCTCATCTAATTCAGCGGCGCGTTGATCACGAAAATCAATCACTTCTTGGTAGTTGTGGCCAGTATCAATATGCATGAGCGGGAAGGGGAAACGGCCAGGACGGAAGGCTTTTTCTGCCAAGCGTAAAATACAGAGCGAATCTTTACCGCCAGAAAATAGCAATACAGGATTGCTGCATTGACCAGCTACTTCACGCAGAATGTGAATGGCTTCTGCTTCTAACCAATCGAGGTGCGACAGGGGTTGGTGTTTCGTTTGCTTTGTTGTCATGTGTTGTACTGCTTTGATGGTAAGTAGTTTAAATTCTAATGATTATTTCTTGGTTTATTTTTGTCTTAACTTATTTCTTTACGTGCAAACCGCATTCTTTGCTTGTTGGGTCTTCCCACCACCAGCGGCCAGCACGCACATCTTCACCCATGGCAATCGCACGCGTGCAGGGCGCACAACCAATACTCGGATAAAATTGGTCATGCAAGGCATTGTATGGCACCTGATGCAACCGAATGTATGCCCATACTTCTTGCTCGGTCCAATCCGACAGTGGGTTAAATTTCTCGAGTTGGTTACCTTCGTCAAACTCACGCACAGGCAAGCTACTTCGAGTAGTGGCTTGTGCTGCACGCATGCCAGTTACCCAAGCCGCTTTGCCTTTTAATGCGCGTTGTAACGGCTCGACTTTACGCATATGGCAGCAATCTTTTCTTAATGTGATACTTTCATAAAAAGCATTAATTCCATGATTTTTAACATAAAACTCAACCATGCTAGCCTGTGGAAAGTATATATTGAGCTTGGTGTGATAGTGCGCTTCGGTTTCTGCCATCAAGTCATAGGTTTCGGTTGGTAAACGACCAGTATCCAGCAAGAAAATCTCAATCGGCAGTTGGTTTTTAAGAATAATATCGGTGAGTACCATGTCTTCTGCACCAAAGCTATTGGCAAATGACATGTTAGCTAGCTCGGCTGATTTAAATTCAACAGTCGCATTTTTAAGTAAGGCAAGCACAGCCTCGACTTTAGTGTTCACCGTTGCAACTAGTGCATCCGTTAAAGATGGGCTGGTGGCTGGGTTGCTGGCCTGGTTGTCCGATATAGACTTTAAAAATGAAACTTCTCCAGACATCATTAAGCTCGGTTGTAACGCTGAAAAACGGGTTTTGGCTCGTCCACTGCACCTTGATAAGGTGCGCTGAAATCATTTAAGCTAGCTAAGGCCTCATCGGCACTGCGGTCTGCACGAATCAAAAAGCTAGTAAAGCCGCTACGTTTTAGAAAAAACAATTGGTCTCTAAGCACGTCACCAAATGCGCGCAGCTCATTTTTGTAGCCATAGCGCGTGCGTAGCAAGGTGCCAAGCGAGAAGATTCTGCCATCGGCAAAACGCGCTACATGAATCGCGATGATGGGCAACCTATTAATATCGTCAAATTGCGCAATCAAACTTTCCAGTGTTTCATGCGTATCCAACCATATGCCCAAAGCGCTAGCATCCATGCGCTCTGCAAGGGCGTCTTTTTTTGCCGCATAAACACTTAACGGCACAATCACTTTGCCAGTAGCGGGGATAACAGTGTTAGCAATTTGCGCTTCAGTGACTGTATTTTCACCCGTGAGCTTAAACAGTACCACTTTGCCCGCCTGCACGCGTTCAGCTACTTCGCTGGGAGGTAGTTCTACACATTGCCACTCGTTCTCTACCACGCTAGCTTTTTTGTTTTCAATATCAAATTTAATTAAGTTACTCATGCTGTAGCACTTTCTTTAGCAGGGTCTCTAGCATATACGTGCGCTTTAAACGGTGCTATGCCCAAGCGGCGCACTGTGTCGATAAAACGCTCTTCAGGCGTACGCTCTTTTACATACACATCAATTAGTTTCTGCACCACTTGTGGCATTTCTTCTGCACTGAATGATGGCCCAATCACCGCACCAATACTGGCATCATTACCTTGCTTGCCGCCAATAGAGACTTGATACCATTCTGAGCCATCTTTATCTACACCCAAAATACCAATATGCCCCACATGGTGGTGGCCACAAGCATTCATACAACCAGAAATATTCAGCTCAATATCGCCAATGTCATGCAAGTAGTCTAAATTATCAAACTGCATTTGAATCGCCTCGGCAATCGGGATGCTTTTGGCATTGGCCAAGCTGCAGAAATCGCCACCGGGGCAGCAAATAATATCGGTGAGTAGTCCGATATTCGGCGTTGCTAAGCCATTAGCACGGGCTTTTTCCCATACGGCAAATAAATCGCTGAGCTTTACATCGGCCAAAATTAAATTTTGTTCATGCGAGACGCGCAACTCACCAAAGCTATAAGCTTCAGCCAAGTCTGCCACTGTGTGCATTTGTGCAGAAGTTGCATCGCCGGGCGCTTTGCCATGCGGTTTTAAAGACAAAGTCACGGCACGATAACCGGGTATTTTGTGTGCATGCGTGCAGCGTTTAACCCACGCCGCAAATGCGGGATTACTCGCCACAGTTGCATCAAAGCTGGCATCATATGCGGGCAATTTCGCATAATCAAACACACCAAAATAGGTGCTCACGCGCGCCAATTCGGCCTCAGTAATGGTGTTCGGCGCGTCTTTTAAATGCGCCCATTCGGCTTCCACTTGGCGCTTAAATTCCTCAATACCGAGTGCTTTCACCAGAATTTTAATGCGTGCTTTATAAATATTGTCGCGGCGACCGTGCAAGTTATACACGCGAATAATCGCTTCGCAATAGGTGAGGGCGTGTTGCCATTCTAAATGCTCGCGTATCACAGAGCCCAATATTGGCGTGCGACCTAAGCCTCCGCCCACCCATACTTTAATGGCCAGTTTGCCAGCGGCATCTTTATAAAACTCCATACCAATATCATGTGCCTGTACAACGGCACGGTCATCTTTAGTACCAGAGACGGCAATTTTAAATTTGCGTGGAAGCAACGCAAACTCTGGGTGAAACGTGCTCCATTGGCGCATGATTTCGGCCATGGCCCGTGGATCAATAATTTCATCCGGTGCAATGCCAGCAAACTGGTCGGTAGTAATGTTGCGAATGCAGTTGCCCGAGGTTTGAATGGCGTGCATCTCCACCGTGGCCAATTCGGCCAAAATGTCTGGCGTATCTTCTAGTTTTGGCCAGTTAAGTTGCAAGTTTTGACGGGTAGAAAAGTGACCATAGTCTTTGTCATATTTCTTGGCAATATCGCCAAGCTTGCGCAATTGTTTACTAGACAGCATGCCGTAAGGCACGGCGATACGTAGCATCGGTGCATGGCGTTGAATATACAAACCATTTTGCAGGCGCAATGGGCGAAATTCGTCCTCGCTTAACTCACCTGCCAAATAACGGCGAGTTTGGTCACGATATTGTGTAACTCGTTCATCAACAATTTTTTGATCTATTGCATCGTACTTGTACATATTTTCCTTGAATCATATTTTTATAGGCTGCTTCTATCAATACACATTTTGAGCGTATTACTGCGTTGCGCGGTACTCGCAACCTCGCTGTATAACCCATACTATCTCTGTTTCTGTGTTCCGTGCGCCTTGTACTCCATCTCAAACTATGCATTTATAGAATGCACCCTTTATTTAGATTTATTTTTTGCAGCCTGCCATTTTAATATATTTAACGTTTTAATCCAAAAAAGCTTTTTTAATTAAATGGAGTTTTAGGTTTTTCTTAAACCCAGTTGTTTGTAAGCCACTAAAAACAACAACATAGAAACTCCAAGTAGTTGATTAAGTTGTGGGAATGCAAGTTTTTGTCCGACATATACCAAAATCAGTGCCAACACGGTGCGCACCCAATGTTCGGCTACTTTCGCACTTAAATGACTGCCTATCCAAATGCCTGGAATAGAACCAATTAGCAACGTCCCCAGTAGTTGATAATCAACCGTGCCAAGGCTGGCATGGCCTAAGCCCGCTACCAGTGTCAATGGCACAGCATGTGCCACATCGGTACCTACAATGCGCGTAATTGGCACTTTAGGATATAGAATCAACAGCGCGGTAACGCCTAATGCGCCTGCGCCAACGGAGGTGAGCGTCACCATAAACCCTAAAATTAAGCCTAAAATTAGGGTGAGTACAGGCGTGTAGCTTGGATTAACCCAGTGCCCAGTTTTAGATAACTTGGTTAGTTGGTTGCGAAATAACACAGATAAAGACGTCAGTAAAAGTGCGATACCCAGCCAAAACTTGATACTAGCGACTGTCTCATCTGAGGCGATGCCTGATTGTCTCAAATACAAAGTCGTCGCGATAGCGGCAGGAATACTGCCATAAGCCAATAGGCGTACAATTTTCCAATCAATATTGCCCAGCTTACCATGTGCAAAAATGCCGACAGATTTAGTAATGGATGCGTAGAGTAAATCGGTGCCCACTGCAACAATGGCTTTAACATTAAAAAATATCATTAAGATGGGCGTCATTAGCGAACCACCGCCCACGCCAGTTAGGCCGACCAGCAAGCCCACCGCAAAACCAGCAAAGATATAATAAAAAAAATCCATTTGTTGGAACCCTTAGATTTTGGCCATAAGTTTAATTAAGTCGCGTAATATAGCAGTAATTCATATAATTATTTAATAACTATTTCTTATTTTGGTATATGATTTACTTATAAAGAATAACATCGCACAAAGAGGTTTTAGATGAAACTTCATCAACTTAAATACATCCACGAAGTAGCGCGCCAAGGCTTAAGTATTTCTGCGGCAGCAGAGGCGCTACATACCTCCCAGCCCGGTGTCAGTAAGCAAATTCAAATGCTGGAAGATGAGCTTAAGCTGCAAATATTTCAGCGCAATGGCAAGCGCCTGACTGGCATTACTGAGCCTGGTCGGCATATTGTCAAGCTAGCTGCCACTGTCATGCTGGAAATGCAAAATATTAAACGCGTGGGCGATGAATTTGCCAAAGTAGAGACTGGCACGCTGACGATTGCCACCACCCACACCCAAGCGCGCTACAAATTGCCAACTGCAGTCAAGCAGTTTATCGAGATGTATCCACACGTTAAATTGAATATTCACCAAGGAAGTCCTAATGATGTAACCGCGCAAGTGGCGAATGGCGAGGCAGATATCGGCATTGCCACCGAGGCGATTAGCTTAGATGATCGCTTGCTGTGCTTGCCATGTTATGAGTGGAATCGCTGCGTGGTGGTACCTAAAGGGCATCGGTTGATTGACGCCATACCAATCACGCTGGCCAAAATTGCCAGTTTCCCATTGATTACTTACGATTTTGCGTTTACTGGCAGCACGACCGTTTCCAAAGTGTTTCATGATGCAGGCGTGATGCCTAACATCGTACTTAGCGCGATTGATGCGGATGTGATTAAAACTTACGTCAGCTTGGGCTTGGGCGTCGGCTTAATCGCCAATATGGCTTATGACGAAGAACGCGATAAAGATTTGGTGCGCATTGATTGTAGCCACTTGTTCCCTGCCAGCACCACCTATCTGGGCGTGCGTAAGGATGCATTTTTACGTGGCTATTTATATGGCTTTATTGAATTGTTGGCGCCAAAATTTGGCCGCAGAGAAGTGGACGAGGCGCTTAAATCATATCGCAATAGTTAACGAGATTATTGTGCAAAAATTAATCACTATTTTTTTAACATGCATGCTTATCGGATGCGCTGGCCTACAAGCCAATACCCAAGCCGCTTCTGGCGATGCCGCTAAAGACACGGCGAAGATTGATGCAATTGACGCTGATAAAAATAGTGCGATTTATGAAGTGGCGGTGAATGATGGCGTGAGCTATCAAGATGTGGTCGATAGCTTAAAAAGTCTGAGTGAAGGCATGAATTTTGTAAACCCCGCTAATTTCCCCATTGGCGAGCATATGAAGTTGCGTGGCGTTGACCCACAAGGGGTGAAAGAAGTGCACAGTTTTTGCAATTTAAGTATGGGCACTGAAATCATTTTAGATCATCCTGAATTTTTAGTCTACGCGCCTTGCCGAATCGCTTTATATGAAAAGCTAGATGCTAATAAAAAATCTAAATTATTCATTGGCTTGGCACGTCCAACTTTCGATTTAAAAAACATAAAGAATCCGACTATGCGCGCGCAAAAATCGGCTCAAGAGCTAGAAGACGCTCTGATAAAACTGGTGGATAAGGCGCGGCGCGGCGATATCTAGAGCTTGCAGCCAATGCTTTGAGAGCTTATGGATATTGCTCAGTAGGGCGCGTTTAAGATAAAGATTAAGCCAGCAATGATGCTACTGAAAAAAGACTTTGCTTGGTTTATACTGGCTATCAATCATCAATTAATTGAGTGAAAATAAGTTTATGGCAGATGTGAAGGGCAACTTGTCTGGTGTGAGCCAAGCCAGTGGTGGCAATTCCAAAGTAGATGTGCATATTACTCAGTTCGGACGCAATATAATTCGTAACGTGCTAGGTAGCATTTTCAAAGGCAAATAAGGAAACTTAATAAGTTATGCAATCTGATATCGAAATTGCTCAAGCCGCTACGCTAGATGCCATTTATGATATTGCTGCTCAACTTGGATTGTCTCAACAAGATTTAATTGCCCACGGGCAGCACATTGCTAAACTTAGCTCCAGTTGTATCGAAAAGATACAAAAAAATCCCACTATTAAAACTAAGGCCAAACTTATTTTAGTGACTGCCATTAGCCCCACACCAGCAGGAGAAGGCAAAACGACGACGACCATTGGCCTTGCCGATGCACTAAATAAAGTAGGTAAAAGAGCCGTGGTATGCATCCGCGAGCCTTCACTTGGGCCGGTGTTTGGCCTTAAAGGCGGCGCTACGGGTGGTGGTTACGCACAAGTCGTGCCAATGGAAAACATCAACTTGCATTTCACGGGCGATTTTCATGCTATTACAGCCGCCAATAATTTACTTGCAGCTTTAATAGATAATCATATTCACCAAGGCAATGCGTTGAATATAAAGGGTATTAGTTGGCGTCGCTGTATGGACATGAACGACCGTGCGTTGCGGAATGTCCACGTGAATCAAACTTATGAATACGACACGGGCTTTGATATCACGGTAGCCAGTGAAGTGATGGCGATATTCTGTCTAGCAGAAAATTTAGATGACTTAAAAATGCGCTTAGGCAATATTCAAGTTGCCACAGACATAGCTGGAAAGCCTGTATTGGCAAGCGATTTACAGGCAGAGGGTGCAATGACTGCCTTGTTAAAAGATGCTTTCCAGCCAAATTTAGTGCAAACCTTGGAGCACACGCCTGCGATTATCCATGGCGGCCCATTTGCCAATATTGCGCATGGCTGTAATTCTGTCGTTGCGACTAAAGCTGCACTCAAGTTAGCTGATTATGTGGTGACTGAGGCAGGGTTTGGTGCCGATTTAGGGGCTGAGAAATTTTTTGATATTAAATGCCGCAAGGCGAATCTGCAGCCAGACGCGGTGGTGATTGTGGCCACCGTGCGCGCCTTAAAATACCATGGCGGCACAGATTTAAAATTGTTAAATGAAGAAAATGTAAATAATTTATTAAATGGAATCAGTAATTTAAAAAAACATATTAATAATTTACATGAACAATTTGGTATGCAGGTTATTGTAGCGATTAATCATTTTGTACAAGATACACAAGCTGAGATTGATGCACTTAAAGTAGCAGTAGATACACTTGGGTGCAAGGCTATAGTATGTAAGCATTGGGCACTTGGCGGCGCAGGTGCGCTTGAGCTGGCGCATGAAGTAGTCAATATGCTGGCCGAGAAGCAGTCTAAATCTAGCTCGACCTTTAAGTTGCTATACCCAGATAGTATGCCTTTACGTCAAAAAATTGAAACCATCGCCCAAAAAATCTATGGCGCAGCCAATGTGGAGTTGAGCGAACTAGCGGCTGAAAAACTTAGGGTATTGGAAAAAGACTACGCTCACTTCCCTATTTGTATTGCCAAGACACAGTACTCATTCTCCAGCGATGCTGATTTGCGTGGCGCGCCCACTGGCCACACGCTAATTGTAAATGAGCTGCGACTTTCGCGTGGTGCGGGATTTATAGTGGCTATTTGCGGCAAAATCATGACCATGCCAGGTTTGCCCAAGGTGCCAGCTAGTCAGCGCATTAATGTGAATGCGGCAGGCGTTATTACAGGGTTATCTTGACCTGCTAAACAAAACTCCTAAATAAAATCATGCGAACCATTCAGGTGGCGGGTGCAGCAGAGCAAACCATCAATAAATCACGCTTCTATGCTTGGGCTGCGGCCTGTAAAACAGAGCACGAAGTTGGTAGTTTTTTGCGCGCAATTGCCACACAGCACCAAACTGCACACCATTTGGCTTATGCATTTCGTATCAAAACTATTGATGGTATTGTTCCTCGTTTTTCAGATGCAGGTGAACCCAGTGGTACGGCTGGTAAACCCATCTTGCAAATGTTAGAAGGGCAGCAGCTCATCAATGTGTGTGTAGGTGTGATACGCTATTATGGTGGCATTAATCTTGGTACTGGTGGCCTAGCACGCGCCTACGGCGGCACCGCTAAAATGGCCTTAGATGCAGCGAAAATAGTGGATTTTGTGCAGATGCAGGAAATCAGCCTAACCGTAGACTATAATCAGTTGGATACCTTGTTATACGCGGTGGCTCAGCATCATGGTGTGGTGCTGGACAAAGCGTTTGACAGCAAGGTATGCGTAAAAATAAACCTGCCGGCGCAGCAAAGTCAGGCATTATTGAGTAGATTTACTTAAACTAATTAAGCACATTTAGGAGTTCTTTTGGCTAACCAAGCAAATAAACCAGGTACTCATAAAGTAGACACCCAAATATGGGGTATCGATAAACCAACTCTCGCTGCTTGGATATTATTGGCGTTTGCCATGATTTTTGTGCTCAAAGTGCATTTGTTACCAGCACTGCTGGCAGGCTTGCTGGTGTTCGAGTTGGTGCATATTATTTCACCTTATATCGCGCGGCATTTGCCTGGCAAAGGCGCAAAAATAGTTGCTGTGGCTTTTCTTGCTAGCATTGTGATTGGGCTGCTCACGCTGATGGGCATGGGCTTGGTGGCGCTGTTTGGCTCAGATGCTGGTGGCCTTAGCACGCTTATTTCGCAAATGGCGCAAATTATTGAAGATTCGCGCAAAATTTTACCTAAATGGATAGACGAACGTCTACCTGAAAACGCTGTAACGCTACAACAGGTAGTAACGCAATGGCTGCGTGATCACTCATCTGATTTGCAAATTGTGGGTAAAGAAGCTGGACGCCATGCCGCACATATACTGGTGGCCATGGTCATCGGCGGTATGTTAGCGTTGCACGAGTTTCTAACGCGCGATAACTACAAGCCTTTTGCACGTGCCATGATTGAGCGCGCGAGTTTGTTTGACCAAGCGTTTCGTAACATTGTGTTTGCACAAGTGCGTATATCGGCTATCAACGCGGCATTCACAGGTATATATTTAGTAGCGGTGTTGCCGATGATGGGGGTACATCTGCCATTTACCAAAACCATGATTGCGATTACTTTTATTGTTGGTTTGCTACCTGTGGTTGGCAATTTAATCTCAAACGCAGTGATTGTGGTGGTGAGTATGAGCCACTCGTTGGGGGTAGCCCTCGGCTCGCTGGCATTTTTAGTGATTATTCACAAGTTAGAGTATTTTTTAAACGCGCGTATTGTCGGCGGCCAAATCCGTGCAAATGCATGGGAGCTACTAGTTGCCATGTTGTGTATGGAGGCGGCTTTCGGAATTCCAGGCATTGTGGCAGCGCCGATTTATTATGCGTATATCAAAAGCGAGTTGCGCGCGAGGGAAATGGTTTAGTCTGGTGTTTTAGACTACATTAAAACATAATGTTGTTGCCCTATAGACCGCATGGCTATTGGTTCCCAGAGCATCATTTTTAAATTATTTTAGCGTTATTTCAGCTTATACAGCCTATTTTCCAGCGTTTTCCCTGCTTTTACATTATCCAGTTTGCTACCTACAGCGTCGCCTAGTTTGGCTAAGCGCTCGTCTGGGTGTGGGTGGGTTTTAAATAACAAGGCCACGCTGCTGTCTGATTGGCTGGTCTGCGCCATGATTTGTAGTACTTCGCCCAAGCTAAAGGCATCGTAGCCCGCACGTGCTGCCAACACCATGCCCATGCGGTCAGCTTCAAACTCCGCCTCTTTATCTAGTCCGCGTGCGCTAATCTCGGCGCCTGTGCCAATGGCCTTATCGGCCAATTTATTTTTCTTACTAAGTTTATCTTTTAGCCAATCGCTACCAGCACTCACCACTTGTTGTTTTTGCAATACTTTTAGTTGGTGTTTCTTCACCACGTGTGCAATTTCGTGACCCAACACGCTGGCTAGTTGCGCCTCATTTTGCAATTTTTGATAGAGGCCTTTGGTAACAAGTACATAGCCACCAGGTGCCGCAAACGCGTTTAAATCAGCGCTGTCAATCACACCAAATTTCCATGGTAAATCGCTACGTTCTGATTGGTTTGCCACCCAGCGACCCACTTTATTCACATATTGTTGCAACGCTGCGTCTTTAACTAACGGCGCCGCACCCAATAGGCTACCTGTAATTTCGCGGCCAAGTGCAATTTCTTCTTCTTTACTCGGGCTTTTCCAATTAAAGGCTGGCTTAGCGGGTTCATTTGCAGGGGCTTCAACAACAGGGGTGGAATTAGTTGCCGCACCCGTATTTGCTTCTGGAGCGGGGGCGGTGACTGGTGTTTCAGCAGGCTTTTGCCTAGATTCATCTTGCCCATTAATTACTTCGTCCACCTTTTGTTTTGCAGCATCTTCCAGCACTTTGCCAAAATCGAGCGCATAAGTAGAACCTGCAAATAAGCCAGCAGATAAAAACAAACCGATTAATAATTTACTCATGACGCTGCTTTTCAATAATTGATTATTCATTTTTGTACTCCACTCAAGTACGACATTTTGGTCGTGCTTAAGCCGCCTGCGCTGGCATAGCTTTGCGCGTTGCTGCTAGAAGTTTGGTAACTTTCCATTTTTTTCATTTCTTCTTCATTGAATTTGGCTGCTTGTAGTTCTTCTGCGCTTAAACCACGGATGCCGGTGGTGGAAACGACTTTGCCAGTACCAGTGCGGCCGCTGGCTACATCGCTAATAGCGCTGCCGCTGCTTGAAGCGCCGCCGCGTTTAACTGACAGCAAACGCACCCAGCCCGTACTTTTTTTGCTTTTAACTTTAAGCCAAGCACCTTTTTTGGTGAGAATTTCTACTGCATCATTTTTATTGAGGCTGCCCACGGTTTTGGCATCAGCATAGGGCTCTGCACGCAGGCTATCCATTTTAATTGCTGTACCCTTAGACGATGAGCTCGTGTTGCCAGCAAGCGCTAAAACTGGGCTTGTTAGAGGGGTTAAAAATGCAATCATTAAAAATAATTTGATGGTATTTTTCATACTAAATCCTTTATGTTTCTAGTTGTACAGCATCTTGATGCTCAAGTTTAATC
The DNA here is from genome assembly GCA_020053735.1 of Pseudomonadota bacterium. Lineage (GTDB taxonomy): Bacteria > Pseudomonadota > Gammaproteobacteria > Burkholderiales > Methylophilaceae > Methylotenera_A. Next base: position 142,550 of record JAGVMP010000019.1, on the reverse strand, counting down.
ACTGCTTGCGCAAACAAGCTACGCCATTGCGAGGCTAAACTTGGCATTTTGCTTGGCTGTGAGCTTGCAGTTGATTGGTTTATTAACTTCCCCTCATGCAGCGCATAACGTGTGATTGTGCTATTTGGTAGACCAATACCAGCGATTAAAGTTGGCAATTGCGTGCTAATGGTATGTGCGTCTTGCTTGGCTGATGCGTCATACTCTTTTTTGTTGTCAGCATACATCCAGCTTACCACCAGCATATCGCCAAATAATCCCCAAATGCCACTTTGCGTGCCATGCAAAATCTCAATATTATTCGGTGTTTTGCTGACGAATTCAATCTCACGCTTGAGTTTTTTAAGCAGCGTATCACTCAATGCTTCACTGGCCTCTACCAAAATTGGCATCATCAGTACGCGGTGTTCTGCGGCTGAAGTTACGCCAAATGCCAACCAACGCTGTAGCGCGCGGTCTGTGGCTAGTGCGTAAATTTTGGCAATACCAAACAGTGCCACTGCCCATAAAATGGGCGCAGTAATATCTAAATAGGTGTTACTCAGGTTAATACCAACATACGACAGCACCAACAAGCCAAGCTGGCTACCAGTGAAGATGGAGTTGAATTTATCGCGGTCCACTTTCAAATAAAACGCCAAGGTGGTGGCCCAAATCAGCAGTAGGCTGATTAAAATATAAGGCACTTTACCGCGCCATACTTTTAAATAATCGCCATGCTTAACGTTATCGATGGCAGTGGCGAGAATTTCTACGCCTGGAAACTGCTTGTCCATGGCGGTGGGTTTGATGTCGAAAAGCCCAGGTGCAGTGGAACCGATAAGCACAATCTTATTCGTAAACTCATTTTGCGGGCGCTTTTTGTCTTTGCTGGCCATGTCGGTAAACACATCGCTAAACGTAGCATAACTGTAGCTAAAGGGCTTGCCACGCCAGTTAATCAGCATGTCTTCGGGAATATTTTGGGAGAAGTTTTGAGATGCGTTTTGATTTGTTGAGTTTTTTGTAAACTCACCTACCACTAATGGCAGTGAAGGCAAGCGCCATCCCGACTCATCATGGAACATGCGATATTCACGCACAATACCATCGTTATCGGGGTAGACATTGTGCGTGCCTAACCTGTCAGCCTTAAGTGCGCCTTTAAAATAAGGCAAGATGGCGGCGATGGTAGTGTTATTGTTGGCTTCCGATGTATGTGTTAAGCCTGGAATTTGCGCGAGTTTTATCTCGCTTGAGGCGTCTTGGCTGGGGTCTAGCCGTAAAATAGGGAAAAAGCAGTTGTCGCAAGCGGTAATCACCTCATTAAAGTAAGCGTCGCTATCTGCGTTGTAAATATCAGCATCACTAAACACAATATCAAACACAATGGCTTTGGGGTTTTGTGCTTGAATATTCTCCACAAATTCACCCAATACTTGCCGTGGCCAAGGCCAGCGACCATACTCCTTGGCAAATGCAGCCAAACTGGCCTCGTTAATATCGACAATCACGATATCTTTGTCGGCTTTAGGCTCAATCACCCGATGTTTCACCATAAAATCAAACGCGCGGTCGCGCATATTTTCACCTACATGAAATACGCCCGCATCCAGCAGTACTAGCGCAGTAAACAATGTCGCCAAATAAATATAAAAATTGTTTTTAAGCTTGCGCGTAACGTTGGCTAGCCATTGGCCGATGATGAGTTTAAGTTTGGTCATTTGAGTTTAGTCATGTGAGTATGATGACGGTGTAGTTTATAATAAACAGCATGAACGAAATTATAGTCTTAGTTTTAGTATTGATGCTTCTTTTGCTACTGTGGCTGGCTTGGCGCGAATTTGCTAACAGTAAAAATAACGTACTGTTTACTCAGTTAGAAAATAAGCACCGTGCCATGTTGCTGGATTTAAACGATGGTTTGAACAAGCTTGCAGACCGTATGAATGTTGCCTCTCAGGGCAGCGCGGAAGCACTTAAAAACACAGTCTCGCAAGAACTGTTAGCAACGCGCGATGCCATGCAAGCTTTGCAACTAGCGCAAAATAACAGCTTAGCGCAAACGCGCGAAACCGTACTGGAAACCTTGCACAAAACCTTAAGCGAGCAAGGTAAATCGCAGCAAGCATTAATTAACGACACCATGCTAAAAGCCACTACCACCTTGACGCAGAGTGTAGAAAGCTTGGGCAAAATAGTAGATGCACGGTTGGAACAAATTGGCGGCAAAGTGTCTGAAAGGTTGGATGAAGGCTTTAAAAAAACCAACGAGACATTTGTCAGTGTGATGGAGCGTTTAGCCACTATAGATGAAGCGCAGAAGAAGATTGATGGTCTAACCGTCAATATGGTGAGCTTGCAAGAATTGTTGGGTGATAAGCGCAGCCGTGGGGCTTATGGTGAGGTGCAGCTGGAAGGTTTAGTACGCAATGCGCTGCCGCCAGATAGCTTTAAAATGCAGCATACATTTGAAAACGGCGCGCGGGTAGACTGCGCACTGCTCTTGCCAGCGCCCACTGGCACCGTAGCGGTAGATAGCAAATTTCCGCTAGAAAACTACCACAAAATGTTTGATTCTGCTTTGAGTGAAGCTGCGCAGAATTTGGCTGAGAAGCAATTTAAAGCAGATGTGAGAAAGCATGTGGACGACATTGCTGCCAAATATATTATTCCCAATGTCACTTCGGACGGTGCAGTGATGTTTATTCCTGCCGAGGCGGTGTTTGCTGAGATTCACGCTTACCACCCCGAAGTGATTGATTATGCCATGAACAAGCGTGTGTGGCTGGTTTCGCCGACTACCTTGATGGCGGTGCTGAACACGGCGCGCGCGGTGCTAAAAGACGTGGAAATGCGTAAGCAAGTGCACATTATTAAAGATGAACTGGGTAAATTGAGCAAAGATTTCGAGCGCTTTGATGTACGCATGAAAAAACTGGCCGATAACATACGCCAAGCGCACGATAACGCACAAGAAGTGCATAAATCGAGTCAGAAAATTACTAATCGATTTAAGCAAATCGAGCGGGTAGAGCTAAGTAACCAGACTTTAAGTGATGTTTCTGGAGATTTGCTGGACTCAATCGATGATAAAGAAGATTTGGTTTAAACGGGATACTTCAAACATAACCATATGAATATTAATATTTTATATTTTGCACGCATTAAAGAGTCAGTCAATTATTCATCTGAGAATATCGACTTGCCGAGTGATGTAGAAACGGTGACAGCGCTTAAAAATTATTTGGCCCTGCGTGGCGAAAACTGGGCTAATTTGTTTAATGGTAAGCAGGTGATTCGCGCGGCGATTAATCATGCTTTAGTGGATGACATGGCTAAAATCAAGGCAGGCGATGAGGTGGCGTTTTTCCCACCCGTTACTGGTGGCTAGCGAAAAATCCCCTCTCCATTGATGGGAGAGGGTTAGGGAGAGGGCGAGTTTTTAAAGAAATAGATGCCTCACAAAAACATTAATTTTGCTAAGAAACTTCGCACCAACCAAACTGATGCTGAACTTAGAGTGTGGCAAGCACTGCGTGCTGGTAGATTGATGAATTACAAGTTTAAACGGCAAGTGCCAATTGCCGAATTTATTACAGATTTTGTGTGTTTTGAGCAAAAATTGATTATTGAAATTGATGGCGGACAGCACTTGGGAAGCACTCAGGATGCATTTCGTGATGCTAAACTGAAAGCGATGGGTTTTAGAGTAATTAGGTTTTGGAATAATGATGTGATGCAGAATTTAGAGGGTATTTTAATGGTGGTATTGCAGCAATTACAAACAAGCACCCCTCTCCCCAGCCCTCTCCCACAAGGAGAGAGGGAGGTTGACGATCAATGATGACAGTGCGCATACAAACCGAGGATTTTGACCTAGGCCAAGAGCTAGTATCCATGCGCCTTGCAGAGCATGCCAAACAAGATGGTCTAGCAGTTAACAATATAGGCGCTTTAGTCAGTTTTGTGGGTCAAGTGCGGGAGTTTACAAACGACAGCCAGAACGATGGCGATAACATCCATACGCTAACGCTGGAACATTACCCAACCATGACCGAAAAAGCGCTGACTGCGATTGAATTAGAAGCGAAATCACGTTGGGATGTTATTGACACTTTGATTATTCATCGCGTGGGCACCTTGCAACCGTTAGACCAAATTGTATTGGTGGCGGTGACAAGTGCGCATCGTGGCGAAGCTTTTAAAGCTTGTGAATTTATCATGGACTACTTAAAAACCAGTGCGCCGTTCTGGAAAAAAGAAACTACCAGCCAAGGCGAGCGCTGGGTAGAGGCAAAATTAAGTGACGATGCTGCCAAAGAACGTTGGAAATAACCCGCTGGAAACAACCTAACATAGTAAAAGACAAAGATTGAATATAAACACCAACATGCAAATATTACACGCCAATCAACTCAATGCTGAAATCGACTTGAGCCATTTTAAGTTTAACTCAACAGAGGAATTGTTGAACAATAGCAAGGCTGACAAGGGCAGTAGTCATGCTTGGGTGGCACAAACGCAGGCCAAAAAGGCCGCCTTGTTTGGCCTGAAGATTCCACAGCCGAGTTTTAATATTTTGGTGCTGGGCGAGCAGGGTAGCGGCCGTACCTCGTTGATGCAAAGCGCCATGCATGATGTGGCGAAAAATAGCACACTGGACGCGCATAGTTTGGGTGCGCATGATTTGGTGGCTATCTGCAATTTTGAACAAGCGCAACAGCCCACATTGGCAAAACTGCCAGCAGGTTTTGGCAATAAACTACGCATCGAGATGGATGGTTTTGCGCGTGCGCTTATGGTTGAAATGCCTAAGTTTGTCACGGCTGGTGACGCGGCAGCAATGGCGCAAGCCGCAGAAACATGGCTGACTGATGCAAGTGCTAAATTAGAACAAGCATTTGAAGCTTGTCAGCCAGCACTAGCTGATTACTTTAAGCTGGTAAAACAGGAGTGTTTGGCTTATTTATCGGCTTGGCTACAAACCACAACAGATACTGAAAATAACTTGGAAGGGCTAATTAACGAAACGTTTTTTATGCGCTTTCGTGTGAATAACTTAGTAAGTGTAGAGCATAGCGAAACCCAGCCTGTTATTTATGATAACGATCCGAGCCTAGTCTCCTTATTTGGTGGGCTTGATAGCGCAGCTGAGAGTGCTACGCCAGAGTTTTTACGTTTGCGTGCGGGCAATTTACATAAAGCCGATGGCGGCATGTTGCTGCTGCATTTGCGCGATTTGTTGAGTGACGAAAGCAATGGCGCAAGCATTATAGAAAAGCTGCATCGATTTTTGCGCAATGGCACGGTGCAAATTGAAGATGTGGGCAGCAGCACGCAAACTGTTAGTAGTGTACTAAGTAACACCCTGTTGAACGTGCAAGTCAAGCTAGTGTTGATTGCCACGCGTGAAGACTTTTATGATTGCTTGGACCAGAACCCAGATTTTTTTGATTACTTCCCTATAAAAGTCGAGTTTGCTGAGCGCATTTTGGCCAATGCTGAAAATTATGCTGCCATTGCAGGCTTCGTGGCACAAAAGTGTGCACAGCATCAGATACCGCATTTTAATCGTGAAGCTGTGGCCGTACTTATTGGAGCGTTACAGCGGTTGGAAGAAGACCAAACGCGCATTAGTACCAATTTTGCCTTTTTGGAGCGGCTTATGTTGGAAAGTGCAGCATTTGCAAGCACCATATTTGATGGGGAAGTTAAAGTGATTGCTGCCGAACATGTAAGCGCAGCGGTGCAAGCTAAATCGGCCAGAAACCGCTATTTTGAAGAGCAAATTCGTGATTCGATTATCGACAATGAGCTGCTGATTCAAGTACATGGTGATGTGGTGGGGCAGGTCAACGGCCTCACGCATATAGAGTTGGGTGATGCCAGCTTTGGCTCGCCAATTCGTATTACGGCGCGTTGCCACCCTGGCGCTAAGGGCGTGATTAATATTGACCGCGAAGTCAATATGAGCGGGCCGAATCATGACAAAGGCATTTTTATTTTGCAAAATTGGCTCAGCGCCAGTTTTAGCCATTTAGCACCATTAAGCTTGAATGCATCACTGGTATTTGAACAGGAATACAATGGCGTAGAAGGCGATTCTGCCAGTTGCGCTGAGTTGTTTGCGCTGCTATCTAGCATGGCGAATTTGCCCATTCAGCAAGGCATTGCCGTCACTGGTGCGCTTAATCAATTCGGAGAAGTAATGCCAATTGGCGGCGTCAACGAAAAAATTGAAGGGTATTTCCGCGTGTGCCTTGCTTTAGGCTTAAATGGTAAGCAAGGTGTGATTATCCCCAAGCGTAACCAGCGCCATTTATTGTTAGATGGCGCGGTGGTGCAGGCGGTTGAACAAGGCCAGTTTCATATTATTGCCATTGATCACGTGTTAGAGGGGATTGCTTATTTGACCCAGCACACTGCGGACTCAGTGATGACAAAAGCCGAAAATACACTTGCTGCCTATCGTAAAACGCTAGAAAGCAATCAGCCCAAAAAGAGTTAAAAGATGGTTGATGCTGACAATAAATGTAGGACAGAAAATGTAAGATTGGATAAATGGTTGTGGGCAGCGCGTTTTTTTAAAACGCGCAGTTTAGCCGCTGATGCGGTGGATAGCGGCAAAGTGCGTGTGGATGGTGACCGAGCCAAGCCAGCCAAAGAAGTGAAAGTTGGCATGTTATTCAATATTCGCAATAAAGATTTTGAAATTGAGTGCGAAGTGACAGAATTATCAAACATACGCCGCGGCGCACCAGAAGCGGCGTTGCTTTACGCAGAAACGAGTGCTAGCCAGCAAAAACGAGAGAACGCTAAATTGACGCGAGAGGCTGACCATGCACTGCGTCCACGTGGCTTAGGCCGCCCAACTAAGCGCCAAGCGCGCGAGATTAAAAAATTTACTGGCATAGGCTGATATTATTTGTACTAGTGACCTTTGCACGAACTAAATAATACCAAAAAACCCGTCATTGTGAGGGCCGCAGGGGACGAAGCAATCTAGGAGGACGGTGAAATATGGATTGCCACGCCTCTAATTGTGGCTCGCAATGACAAGGCGGGTAGGTAGGATTAAGAAAGCATTCGTGCAAAGGCCTCTCTAATAATTGCTTGCATTCGACTTATAAAACTTGCTAAACTGCGTTCAACGATTGAACGGTATCAATTTTGAATCCATGTTAACAGACGAATACCGCTACAAAATTCTCAAAATACTCGAAGCTAATCCAGAAATTAGTCAACGAGATTTGGCGCGCGAGCTTAATATCAGCTTGGGACGTGTTAACTTTTGCTTAAAAGCCTTGATTGAAAAAGGCTTACTAAAAGCCACCAATTTTAAAAATAGTCACAATAAGCTGGCCTACATGTATTTGCTCACTCCTAGCGGCATAGAAGAAAAATCAGCCATTACCGCGCGGTTTTTAAAAATTAAAATGCAAGAATATGCAGCTTTAGAAGCTGAGATTGAACAACTGCGGCACGAAGCTTTGCAGGCTAATAAACAGCAATTAAATCTAGGTTTAACAAAGCAAGGGGTGCGGGTATGACAGAAAGGCAGGTGAATCGCTACGCAATCATTCTTTGCGGTGGCTCTGGTACACGTTTATGGCCGCTATCACGCACTCTGAGACCAAAGCAATTACTCGCGCTGAATGGCGAGCAAACCTTATTGCAACAAACTGCTACACGCTTATTGGCACATGTGAATGCTACAAATTTATTTACTGTTACGCATGAAGACCATAAATTTGAGGTAAAGGGTCAGCTGGCTGAAGTGGCGCCTGTAGCTATAAGTAACGTGTTGGCAGAGCCATGTGCACGCAATACCTTGCCTGCAATTGCTTGGGCGGTACATCAAATACATACTAAAGATCCAAATGCGATGATAGGTGTATTTGCCTCTGATCATTCTATAGATAATGAAGCTGCCTTTTTGCAGGCTTGGGCTACGGCTGAGTTGGCTGCGCAAGACGATTATTTGGTACTGCTTGGAATTAAACCGCATGAGCCTGCGACTGGTTATGGTTATATAAAGCCGAGTCAAACACTATCATACAGTGGCGCATTGCCAATACATCAAGTTGCTCAGTTTGTAGAAAAACCAAATGCTGAAAAGGCCACCCAATTTGTACGCGATGGCTATTTATGGAACAGTGGCATGTTTGTGTTTAAAGCCAGCACATTTATGAAGATGTTGCAGCAATTTCAGCCTGAAATGGCCAAGAAAATCAGCAGCATGACGGAAGAGAGCTTTCTAGAAACTTATACAAATTTCCCTAATTTATCCATGGATTATGGCTTGGCTGAGAAATTAACACAGCATGCAGATAAAGTTGCAGTGGTGCCAGTAGATATGGCTTGGAGCGACCTCGGAAGTTGGGATTCAATTTATCAACGCCATCAAAAAGATGCTGACAATAATGTAATGCACGGCGAAGTATTTGCACAAGACACTACCAATAGTCTTTTGTGGAGTCAAACAAGCCTGCTAGCGACTGCGGGTTTAGATAATGTGGTGGTGATTCAAACCGCAGATGCGACTTTAATTTGCGACAGAAGTCGCACTGAAGAAATTAAAACGCTAGTAGCACGTGTAAAAGCGCATAAACCAGAACTGACAGAAATTCACCAAACCGCTCACCGCCCATGGGGTACTTACACGGTGCTGGAAGAGGGTGCGAATTTTAAAATCAAGCGCATTGTCGTCAATTCGGGGGCAAAACTCTCCATGCAAATGCACAAACACCGTTCTGAACACTGGGTAGTGGTTTCGGGTGAAGCAACAGTTACTAATGGCGATATGGAGTTCACCTTGCAAGCGAATCAATCGACCTATATCTCAAAAACCCACAAGCATCGCCTAGAAAATAAAGGCAGCGAACCACTTGCTATTATTGAAGTGCAGTGTGGTGATTATGTGGGTGAAGATGACATTGTGCGCTTTGACGACAAGTATGGAAGAGTAAGTTAATGAGTAAAGTTGCATTAATTACTGGCGTAACTGGTCAAGATGGTGCGTATTTAGCTGAGTTTTTATTAAATAAAGGTTATATCGTGCATGGTGTTAAGCGCAGGGCATCGCTGTTTAATACAGATCGCATTGATCACTTGTATCAAGACCCACACGTTTATAACAAAAACTTTGTGCTGCATTATGGTGATTTAACTGACTCCACCAATTTAATTCGTATTATTCAACAAACGCAGCCTGATGAAATTTACAACCTAGCCGCCATGAGCCATGTGGCGGTAAGCTTTGAGATGCCAGAATACACGGCAAATGCGGATGGCATTGGTACACTACGCATACTAGAAGCAATACGCATTTTAGGCTTAGAGAAAAAAACCAAGTTTTATCAGGCTTCTACATCAGAACTTTATGGTCTAGTGCAAGAAACACCGCAAAAAGAAACGACACCATTTTATCCACGTAGTCCTTACGCGGTGGCTAAGCTTTATGCTTACTGGATTACGGTGAATTATCGTGAGGCCTATGGCATTTACGCCTGCAATGGCATTTTGTTTAATCATGAATCGCCACTACGTGGCGAAACATTTGTTACGCGCAAGATAACGCGTGCTTTGGCGCGCATTAAGCTTGACTTACAAGATTGCCTGTACTTAGGTAATTTAGACGCATTGCGCGACTGGGGCCATGCTAAAGACTACGTTGAAATGCAATGGCTAATGTTGCAACAAGATGTTGCTGAAGACTTTGTGATTGCAACAGGTGTGCAATATAGTGTGCGTGATTTTGTAAATGCTGCAGCCAAAGAATTAGAAATGCAAATTACATGGAGTGGAACTGGAATTGATGAAAAGGGTTACTGGCAAGATCAATGTATTGTGCAAGTAGACTCAAGATACTTTAGGCCAACTGAAGTGGAAACGCTGCTGGGCGACCCAACCAAAGCTAAACAGAAGCTTGGCTGGACGCCAAAAATCACTTTTGACGAGCTAGTAGCAGAAATGGTGCGCGAAGATTATAAATCCGCTGAGCGTTATGAACTGGTAAAACAACATGGCTATCAAGCCATGGATTATCACGAATGATGAGTTCGAAAACTATGTTGCCGTTGGAGTTAACCATAAGACGGATACTTGTAATTAGGAGCTGTAAAGTTATGCTTGATGCAGATTTGGCAGAGCTCTATGGGGTAACAACAAAGGCATTAAATCAAGGTGTAAAGCGCAATATCGAGCGTTTTCCATCAGACTTCATGTTTCAACTAAATGCCGAAGAAAAACGTGAGGTGGTCACAAATTGTGACCACCTCACCCGACTCAAGTTTTCTGCTAGTTTACCTTACGCCTTTACTGAGCATGGCGCACTGATGCTTGGTAATGTACTCAAGTCATCTCGAGCTGTTGAAGTTAGTCTGATTATAGTGCGTGCTTTTGTTCAACTACGCGAAATGCTATCCACTCACAAGGAGCTTGCATTAAAGCTTGAAGAGTTAGAACGAAAAACATCTAGTCATGATCAAGCGATTGCAGGGTTGATTGATGCAATCAGAAGCCTAATGCAAACTCCAAATGCTTCGTCTAGTTCAATTGGTTTTACCGCAGATATCAATAAACCGAAAAGAAAATGAACAAGACATCTAAAATTTATGTAGCTGGGCACCGTGGCTTGGTTGGCTCCGCTCTCATGCGCAAATTGCAAGCGACTGGCTACACTAACACCGTTACACGCACGCATGCAGAGCTTGATTTGACCAATCAACAATCAGTGGCAGATTTTTTTGCATTAGAAAAGCCAGAGTATGTCATTTTAGCGGCCGCAAAAGTAGGGGGTATTCATGCAAATAATACTTATCCAGCTGCCTTTATTCATGAAAATTTGGCTGTTCAAAGCAATGTTATTCATAAATCTTATTTGAATGGTGTTAAGAGGTTATTGTTTTTGGGATCAAGCTGTATTTATCCAAAAGATTGCCCTCAACCAATCAAAGAAGAGTATCTGCTAACAGGCGAGCTGGAACCAACAAACCGCCCTTATGCGTTAGCAAAAATTGCCGGCATTGAAATGTGCTGGAGCTACAATCGCCAATATGGCACACAATATCTTGCTGCTATGCCCACTAACTTGTACGGGCCTGAAGATAACTATCACCCTGAAAATAGTCATGTGATACCTGCGCTTATACACAAATTTCACCAAGCTAAAATTAACCATGAGCCCTCAGTAACAATTTGGGGAACTGGTACACCAAGACGTGAGTTCTTGTTTAGTGACGATATGGCGGATGCTTGTTTGCATTTGATGAGCCTTTCGGATGAGCAATTTAAAGTGCTGTTGGCGAGCGATAGAAACAATGGCTTGCCACCTTTGGTGAATATTGGAATTGGTGAGGACTTAACAATTAAAGAACTAGCCGAATTAATTAGCGAAGTAGTTGGCTATAGCGGAAGTCTGAAATTTGATAGCGCCAAGCCAGACGGTACGATGCGTAAATTGATGGATGTTGGTTTAATAAATTCATTAGGTTGGAGAGCAAAAACCGAACTTATCGACGGCTTACACCATGCCTATAAAAATTATATCAATAAGAGGGGTGATGAATGAAAGCGGTCATTCTAGCGGGTGGATTAGGTACACGTATTTCCGAAGAAACGCATTTGAAACCAAAGCCAATGATTGAAATTGGCGGTAAGCCTATTCTCTGGCACATCATGAAGCTATATTCTGCACATGGCATTAATGACTTTGTCGTTTGCTGTGGCTACAAAGGCTATGTTATTAAAGAGTATTTTGCGAACTATTTTTTGCATATGTCTGATGTTACGTTTGATATGGTGAATAACGAAATGCAGGTCCATCAGCGCAAGGCGGAGCCTTGGCGTGTAACTTTAGTTGATACCGGCGAAGAAACGCTTACAGGCGGGCGTTTAAAGCGTGTTTCAGATTATGTGAAAGATGAAGAAGCTTTTTGTTTTACATACGGTGATGGTGTTGCTGACGTCAATGTGTCTTCACTCATCGACTTTCATAAAAAACATGGCAAGCTTGCAACAGTTACCGCTGTGCAGCCACCTGGGCGCTATGGTGCGCTTAATATGGATGGAAACTCAGTTAAAGGGTTCACAGAAAAACCAAAAGGAGATGGTGGCTGGATTAACGGTGGTTTTTTTGTGCTCTCACCAGAATGTTTGAAATATATTCAAGATGACCGCTCTAGTTGGGAAGGTGAGCCACTGACAAAATTGGCAAATGATGTAGAGCTGATGGCGTTTGAACATGCGGGATTTTGGCAGCCGATGGATACCTTGCGTGAAAAAAATATGCTGGAAGATTTGTGGCAAAGCGGAAAAGCGCCTTGGAAAGTCTGGGAATAATGCCTGATTTTTGGCAAGGTAAAAAAGTTTTTGTCACTGGACACACTGGCTTCAAAGGCGGCTGGCTGTCACTATGGCTAAAAAGCCTGGGTGCAGAAGTTTATGGTTATGCTTTGAACCCTCCAACGACTCCTAGTTTTTTTACCGAGGCTAATGTTTCTGCAAGCTTAGCTGTGCACACGATTGCCGACATTCGAGATGCTGCATCGCTAGAAAAAGCGATGATCTCAGCACAGCCAGATATTGTTTTGCATCTTGCAGCACAGCCACTGGTGAGATATTCCTACGCTGAGCCGGTAGAAACTTATGCGACAAACGTGATGGGCACGGTAAATTTGTTTGAGGCTGTACGTAAAACACCTTCAGTTCGCACAGTGGTTAATGTGACGACTGATAAATGTTACGAAAATCGAGAGTGGGCTAGGCCATATAGCGAAGATGAAGCTATGGGTGGTTACGACCCATATTCCAGTAGCAAAGGTTGTTCTGAGCTGGTAACCTCAGCTTACAGACGCTCATTTTTGGCAGAGGCAGGTGTTGCTGTAGCGAGTGCCAGAGCTGGTAACGTGATTGGCGGCGGTGATTGGGCAGAAGATCGTTTAATCCCTGATTTTTTACGTGCGATTGATAACAAAGAAATACTAAATATACGCTCACCTCATGCGATACGCCCATGGCAGCATGTGTTAGAGCCGCTTTCAGGCTATTTAATACTTGCCGAAAACTTGCTCACACATGGCAAAAAGTATGCAGAAGCTTGGAATTTCGGTCCCTCAGAGGCTGATGCCAAAACCGTGGCTTGGATAGTCGATAAATTAACAAAAGCCGTGCCTGATGCTATTTGGCAAACAGATAAGCAGCCACAACCCCATGAGGCGACCTACCTAAAGCTTGATAGCAGCAAAGCTCACACGCAGCTTGGCTGGCAACCGCGCTGGAATCTGGAAACAGCACTAGAAAAAATTATGCGTTGGCATCAGCATTGGCGAAATAACGGTGATATGCATCAGTTTAGCTTACAGCAGATTGCTGAATATCAGAGAGCGGTTAAGGGTTAAGTAATGGCAAGGTTCGATTGTGTTAATACGCCAATATCTGGGCTAAAAATACTGCAGCGCAAACTTATAGAAGATGCGCGTGGTTTTTTAAGTCGTTTTTTTTGTGCTGAAGAATTTAATGAATTTGGGTTTAATAAGCCAATAAGCCAGATTAATCATACGTTTACTCGTCACAAAGGTGCAGTCAGAGGGATGCATTATCAAAAGCCGCCTTATGCTGAAATTAAGTTGGTTAGTTGCCTTAAAGGTGAGGTATTTGATGTGGCAGTAGATTTGCGTAAAAATTCGCCAACATTTTTACAATGGCATGGTGAAGTGCTGAGCGAACATAATCAACGTAGCCTGTTAATACCTGAAGGTTTCGCACATGGTTTTCAAACGCTAACAGAAGACTGTGAGTTGATTTATTTGCATTCTGCCCCTTACATAAAAGAGGCGGAAGCCGCACTGAATGTGACAGACCCAAAACTTGCCATTGCATGGCCGTTAAGCATTACCGAGATTTCTGAAAGAGATCGTTTACACCCTATGATTAAATTGGATTTTGAAGGAATTGTTGTATGAAATGCCGTCACTGTGGCACAGAATTAGTACTACCGTTGATTGATTTAGGTAGCGCGCCGCCATCAAATGCGTATTTGACCGAGAAAACCCTCAAGGCGCCAGAAAAATGGTTTCCGCTTAAAGTGCTTGTCTGCAATCAATGTTGGTTGGCTCAGACGGAAGATTATGCAGGTGCAGAAGAGCTGTTTGATGCGGATTATGCTTACTTCAGCTCATTTTCAAGCTCGTGGTTAAAGCACGCAGAACAGTACGTAGCCGACATGGTGAATCGATTTAACTTAAATGAAAAATCTTACGTGATAGAAATAGCAGCTAACGATGGCTATTTATTGCAGTATGTTAAAGCAAAAGGCATCCCATGCTTAGGCGTAGAGCCAACAGCAAGCACTGCATTGGCCGCCAGAGAAAAAGGTATAGAAATCGTTGAAGAGTTTTTTGGTGTTGCGTTTGCAAAGAAACTAGCAGCACAAGGTAAGCAAGCAGATTTAACCGCTGCAAACAATGTACTCGCCCATGTGCCGGATATTAATGATTTTGTTGCGGGGTTTGTGCATTTACTTAAACCGCATGGCGTTGCAACTTTTGAGTTTCCCCACCTGATGCAATTGGTAAAACATTCGCAATTTGACACTATCTATCATGAGCATTTTTCATATCTTTCACTTACCGCTGTTAACCAGATATTTAATCAAAATGGTTTGCAAGTATTTGATGTACAAGAAATCAGTACACATGGTGGAAGTTTGCGAGTATTTGCGCAGCGAAAAGATCAAGGGCAACATCAAGTCAGTAAATCAGTGAGTAACTTTTTAGCAACAGAGCTAGCAACTGGTATAAAGACAGAAACCTATTATGTAGATTTGCAACTACAAGCAAATCGTATTAAACAAGATTTAGTTGCATTTTTAATTGAAGCTAAGCGCAAGGGTAAAAAAGTGATTGCATACGGCGCTGCGGCCAAGGGCAATACCTTGCTCAATTACGCAGGTGTGCGACCAGATTTATTGTCGGCAGTGGTAGACCTTAACCCTGCAAAACAAAGTAAATATTTGCCAGGTAGTCGTATCCCCATTGTAGATGAATCAATTATTCGTCAACAAAAACCAGATTATGTGTTGATTTTGCCATGGAACTTGCGCAATGAAGTGACTGAGCAACTTAAATATATACGTGAGTGGGGTGGCGAATTCGTCACCTCAGTTCCATCGTTAATTATTATCTAATCAATGAAAATTGCTGTTACAGGAGCTAGCGGGTTTATCGGACGTCATGTATTAAATACATTATTGTCTGAAAAGTCAGAGATTTTTGCTATTACACGTGATGGTAAGAAGCTTGCTAATTTAGATAAAAGAATCAATGTTGTAGAGTTAAATACAAACGATTCAGATTTAAATTTTTTTGAGAAAACTGGTAGTCCAGATGTACTTATTCATCTGGCTTGGAATGGATTGCCAAATTATAAATCACTACATCATTTTGAAACAGAACTACCAATGCAATACAGTTTTCTTAAGAGCATGATTGATGGAGGCCTTTCTTCATTGCTTGTGACTGGAACTTGTTTTGAATATGGAATGCAGTCAGGTCCTATTTCAGCCGATATGCCGACTAAACCAAACAACCCATATGGATATGCTAAGGACGCATTACGGAAACAATTGGAGTTTCTGAAATCTACTAAGCAATTCAATTTGACGTGGGCAAGGCTATTCTATATGTATGGGGAAGGGCAGCCGAGTACCTCGCTTTTCCCCAAATTAAAAGAAGCGGTGTTGCGCGGAGATGATGTGTTCAATATGTCTGGAGGTGAACAATTGCGCGACTATTTACCTGTCAGTGATGTTGCACGGAATATAGTTCAGCTGGCCATAGCTCAAAGTGACGCCGGGCCGATAAACATTTGCTCAGGAAATCCAATATCAGTACGTAGGCTAGTTGAGCAGTGGATCAGTGAAAATAACTGGAATATTAAACTTAACCTAGGGCATTTCCCTTATCCTGATTATGAGCCTATGGCATTTTGGGGTTTGTAATCTTTTAGATTCAACATTACGCAATAAATACTTAATTTTAATATGAGGTTCGCTATGAGTTTTGAAAAAGAAGTAATTGATAGAGTTGCAGCAATTTCTCAAGATGAGGCATTTAACTCAATTGGGCATGCATTTATGCGTGCGTCAATCATGCCCAAATATTCATATAATTTTTCATGGATGGGTCGCCCTATCATCCAATATCCCCAAGACATGGTTGCTATGCAAGAGATTATTTGGGAGGTTAAACCTGACCTTATCATCGAGACTGGGATTGCTCATGGGGGTTCGCTGATTATGAATGCTTCTTTATTAGCAATGCTAGATTATTGTGAAGCAATTAAGACCGGAGAATTGATAAATCCAAATAATCCAAAACGTCGTGTTTTAGGTATTGATATCGACATCAGAGAACATAATCTCAAGGCAATTGAAGAACATCCCATGTCAAACCGTATTGATATGATTCAAGGATCATCGATAGCAGAGGATGTTGTAGCCAAAGTCCGTAAATATGCTGGGGATTACAAGCGCATATTAGTTAGTTTAGATTCAAATCACACGCATGAGCATGTAATTGCGGAACTAGAGGCTTATGCACCTCTAACTACTAAAGGAAGTTACTGTGTGGTTTTTGATACTTTAATAGAGGATATGTCGGAGGATGCTTATCCAGATCGCCCATGGACCAAAGGAAATAATCCTAAAACAGCTGTGTGGGAGTATCTTAAGTCACATCCAGAATTTGAAATAAACAAAGAAATCCACCAAAAATTAATGATTACGGTTGCTTCAGATGGATATTTAAAGCGTATAAGTTAAATTTTTATTTATTGTAAGTATGTCCTTAAAGAAAAATGTTGTTGCAAACTACCTCGGTCAAGGTTGGGTTGCCTTGATGGGTATTGCTTTTATACCTCTATATGTCAAATATCTAGGTATAGAAGCGTATGGTCTTATTGGTGTATTTGCAATACTTCAGGCATGGCTGACATTACTCGACTTGGGTATGACACCTACCTTAAATAGAGAAATGACACGTTATACAGCAGGCGCTCATAGTATTCAGTACATTTGTGACTTGTTGCGTAGCCTTGAAATTATTTGTTGTACTTTGGCTGTAGCAATTGCACTAAGCATCTGGATATCAGCCACTTGGCTTTCTAGCAATTGGCTACAAGCTGAAAAGTTACCGCTAGAAAAAGTTGTTTATGCTATATGCATAATGGGTGTAGTGGTAGCACTCCGTTTTGTCGAGAGTTTGTATAGAGGCGCAATATTAGGTTTACAAAGGCAAGTGCTATTCAATGTCGTGAATGCTTGTTTGGCAACATTTCGTAGCTTTGGTGTATTAGGTGTTTTGATATGGATATCACCTACTATTGAGGCTTTTTTTCTATGGCAAGGTGTCGTTTCAATTTTTTCTATTATTATTCTTGCTATAGTTGTCTATAAAATTATCCCATCACCAAAAATCACACCAAAATTTTCTATTGAAGCTTTAAAAGAGGTTTGGGGATTCGCTAGAGGTATGATTTTCAGTACTTTTTTATCATTAATGCTGTTGCAAACAGATAAGATGCTTTTGTCTAAATTGCTGTCTTTAGAATTATTTGGTTACTATACTTTAGCTGCATCCATATCTGGGGTTTTGTATTTATTAGCAGCTCCAATTTCGCAATCTTTTTACCCACGTTTTACTGAGTTAGTTGCAAAAAAAGAAAAAGATAATTTAATCATTGCTTACCATCAAGCTGCTCAGCTAGTTGCTGTAGTAGTTATTCCTGCTGCACTTATGTTGCTTTTTTTTGGAAAGAATGTGCTACTTTTGTGGACTGGCAATCCCATACTCGTTGATAAACTATACCCAATAGTACAGGTTTTAGTTATAGGGGCCGCACTTAATGCATTGATGTATGTACCTTATATGCTTCAGCTTGCTTACGGGTGGGTAAACTTTTCCATTATAGTGAATTTGATAGCTGTCGTCATTACTGTACCTGCGCTGGTTTGGATAACGCCACGATATGGTATTCTTGGCGCCTCTTCAGTATGGGCAATATTAAACATTTGCTATGTATTAATAGCTATTCATTTTATGCATAAACGTTTGTTACCGAAAGAGAAGTGGTCATGGTACTTATATGACGTTTTAGTACCATTTTTAGCTGCGTGTATGGTTGTAGCTATATTTTCGCTTGTCCACCCTTCAAATATGACAAAAGCTGCTGAAGTGATATGGTTAATTTCAGTAGGGATAACAACACTCTTAGTGTCTATTTACACAGTCTTTAAATTACATAAAAGGATTTTTTCATGGAAAAAATAAAAAGCATAATTCTGAGCACTCCAGTTTTAGGCATAGTTGCTAGAATTATTTATCAAGCGGCTAAAAGGTTACCTGTAATTGTTCCATTTAAGGCTACATATGCAGAAGATGCTCTTATAACCAATAAAAATATATCTTCTTTGTTCGAACCTGATTTTTTAAATGCTTATCAGAAAGCAGTTGACGATGGTCTATATGTGGATGCCGCAATACGATGGAGGTGCCATGTGGCATGCTGGGCTGGATCTGTAGCAATAAAAAATAAGGGTGATTTCGTTGAGTGTGGAGTCAATAAAGGCTTTATTTCAAGGATAGTCATGGATTATCTAAAATTTGAGGCTAGGGAGGACATTAAATTTTGGTTATTAGATACTTATGAGGGATTCTCAGAAAAGTATCTAACAGAAGAAGAAATAAGTGTTTTAAAACAATCCTTCCAAAAGGATAATTTAGATGCTTCATGGAAAATGGGGCAATATAAGCCTGTGTTTGATATAGCTTTGAAGGCCTTTAGTAAATTCCCTAACGCTAGACTAATAAAGGGAATTGTTCCCGAAACTCTATCATTAGTAGAATCCGATAAAATTTCTTACTTATCATTAGATATGAATTGTGTGATACCAGAAATAGAAGCAATTAGCTATTTTTGGGATAAGTTAGTTCCAGGTGCGATTGTGCTTTTGGACGATTATGCGTGGCCAAGCCATGAGGCACAAAAAAATGGTATGGATAAATTTGCTTCTAGCAAAGGGGTAGGGATTCTTACATTGCCAACTGGTCAAGGTCTTATAATTAAAAATTAACTTTTTAGTTAATTACAATTTAGATTATTAGCAGTTAAATCAAGTTTAGACATTTGACTAGGTTATAAATGAAATCCGCTAACGAAACATTGGGAGTTCCCATAGTGAGCATCGCTATGCCAGTTTATAATGGTGAAGCTTATATCAAACAAGCTATTGATTCACTTTTAGCGCAAACATTCAAAGATTTTGAATTGATAATTTCGGATAATGCTTCTACGGATGCTACCGAGCCTATATGTCGAAAATATGCTGAGCAAGACTTACGTGTACGATATATTAGACAGGACGAAAATTTAGGCGCAATGCGAAACTTTCAGTTTGTTTTGAATCAAGCAAGGTGTGATTACTTTATGTGGGCTGCATGTGATGATGTATGGGACAGCTCATGGTTATGCTCTTTATATAATGAGATATGTAAGAACAAAAAAGCGGCGGTATTCGGGAGAGTGGTACATATTGATGAGTTGTCTAGGCGTATATCACACCCAGCAACAAAAAATTTATTTGATTTTTCAGGCAGTATTCTAAAAAGAAAAGTAAATTTCTTTCTAGAGTTTGAAGGTAAGGGCAAAGCCAATCTATTTTATTCCTTGTTCAGAAAAGAAGATTTCAGAGATGCTAATCTAATCCAGTATAAGCACGACTATTACGCCTTGTTTGATTGGTTAAATAACATTCAATTTCTATCTATAGATAATATATTTATCTACAAAAGAATTCACTCTACTAGTGAAGGCGTTGCCAAACAAAAGCCAATGTTACTAAAGTTATTAGATGTTTTAATACTAAGAACTCTATTTAACAGCCTGGGCAATGCTAAGGGATACTTGAATTATTCGCATGGCATAGAAAAATTAATACTAATTGCATTAATTCCCATAAAAATATTTCTAGACCACGTGTTTCAATTTCAACGTATTTTAATTAAGTTATTTAAGCCATTCTCATAAAAATGTTAATTTCAAATATCATTGGCGGACTTGGAAATCAAATGTTTCAATATGCTGCAGCTCGCGCACTTTCGCTGAGACTAGATAAGGCATTAAAAGTTGATACTAGTGACTTTTCTGAATATAAGCTGCATCAAGGTTTTGAGCTTGATAGGCTATTTAATGTAAGTGTAGAAATAGCTTCAGTTAGCGATTTAAAACTCATTTTGGGTTGGCAAAAAAATAGGTTAATGAGGCGGATATTTAGAAGGCCTCAACTTAAACAGTTTAGACATCGAAATTATGTGGTTGAGCCCTATTTTAATTATTGGGACGGCATAAATCAGTTGAAAGGTAATATTTATTTAGAAGGGTATTGGCAGAGTGAAAAGTACTTCATGGGATTCTCAGACGAAATTCGTGCCAATTTTACTTTTAAGTTGCCTCTTTCCATAAAAAATAACGAAATTTCTACACATATCTCGCAAGTAAATGCGGTAAGTTTGCATGTGCGACGTGGTGATTACGCAAATAGCCCTAAAACCACAGCCACACACGGTTTATGTTCTCTTGATTATTATCGGGCTGCCATTGATTATGTAACTGCTCATGTTATTCAACCGCATTTTTTTGTATTTTCTGATGATATTGCGTGGGTAAAAGCTAATTTGAATATTGATTCATCAGTTTTTTTTATAGACCATAATACAAACCAAGAAAGTTATAACGACATGCGTTTGATGAGCTTATGTAAGCACAATATTATTGCTAATAGTTCATTTAGTTGGTGGGGCGCCTGGCTTAACCAGAATACTGAAAAAATTGTTATTGCTCCCAAGCAATGGTTTTCTAAGCCAACTGATGCCAGTGATTTGATTCCTGCTGGTTGGATAAGATTGTAGATGAATCAAATTAAAACATTGGTAATTGGTGGTGCTGGTTTTATAGGCTCGCATATAATCCCTTTACTCATTGAGACAGGACGTGGTGTTACAGTAATGGGGAGATCGAAAGCGCCGCCGCTAATTCAGACACATAATTTAAATTATGTCAGCGGTGATTTTGGTGATTACGAATTTATTTGTAAATTATTGGATACGCATGATGAAATTATTCATTTGGCGTATGCGACTGTACCTAATACATCGTTTGAGAATCCGCTAGCTGATTTACAACAAAACCTGACACCGACAGTACAACTTTTTGCTGAAGCAGCCAAAAGAGGTCGTAAAGTGTTGCTAGTGTCATCTGGCGGTACTGTGTATGGGGAAGCTGTAGGTTTTCCAATTTTAGAAAGTCATTCAAAGCATCCAATTTCCCCCTATGGGTTAACTAAACTCACGCTGGAGAGTTATGCCTATTTGTACGGCATTACCCATGCGCTAAATTTTACTGTAGTAAGACCCGCTAATGCCTATGGCCCTGGGCAAAAGCCTTTTATGGGGCAAGGGTTTATTGCCACCGCTATTGCCACTGCAAAAGAAGGTAAAGCGATTAAAATTTTTGGCAGAGCGGGAACAGTGAGAGATTACATTGAAGTTTCAGATTTGGCTGTAGGTATAGTAAGTGCACTGTTATACGGCAAAGCTTCGGAAATATACAATATAGGCTCTGGTATAGGTTTATCAAACTTAGAAATTATAGAAAAACTTAGCATAATTTTGAAAAAATACGGAGCCGATATTCTTGCAGAACATTTGCCAGAACGTTTGTTTGATGTAAAAGTAAATATTTTAGATTCCTCTAAGCTGAAGTTAGATACAGGATGGATGCCTAGAGTAAGCATTGATAATGGCATTGAGAAAACTGTGGAATGGCACTTTGGAAATGAAAAATAATCAAAAAGATACTTCACCCTTAATTACAGTTGCTATGCCTATTTACAATGCGGGTGAGTATTTGGTTGAAGCGGTTAATTCAATTATTGCGCAAACTTATACAAATTGGGAGCTTTTTGTTATTGATGATGGCTCGACTGATAATGCAATTGACACTATTAAATCAATTAAAGATGCGCGCATTACAATTTTAAAAGACGGTTTGAATAAAGGCTTAGCCGCAAGATTAAATCAGGCAATAGATTTAGCAAAAGGCCAATATTTTGCGCGCATGGATCAGGATGACATATCAAGACCAGAGCGTTTTAAAATGCAACTAGATGCTCTTGAAGCAGATTTAAGTCTAGATTTAGTTGCGGCCCGCACTTTGACAATTAACAGCAAAAATAAAATTGTTGGAAATTTGCCGTCTGCTTTAACTCACCAACAAATATGTGCAAAACCTTGGCATGGGTTTTACATGCCTCACCCTACATGGATGGGTAGGTTGGTCTGGTTCAAAAAATATAAATATAAAATTCCACAATCTTATTATTCTGAGGATTGTGAATTACTTTTACGTAGTTATGAGACTAGTAAATTTGCTTGTTTGCCCGAAATTCTTTTTGAGTACAGAGTTAGGGATAAGATTAACTGGAAAAACCAATTAAAGGCTCGTAGGGCGGTTCTAAAATTACAGACTTCTCATTTCTATAAACAGGGGCAGTATTTATCCATCGTGCTATCCTCGATTGTATTCACATTAAGAGTCACTCTAGATTTTTTTAAGGTTGTAAAACAACTTTTTAAGTAAGGCTTAGGCTGAAAATTGGTAAAAATTGCGATTAGTGGAGGCACGGGTTTTATTGGTAAAAAATTAGTGCAACTACACCTCAAAATGGGTGATGAGGTGCGTTATCTTACTCGCACAGATAATCAACCGATTATTGGCGCAAGTGCAGTTATTAGAGATTTAAATTCCACAACTGATCAGTTGTTACCACTTCTGAGCAATTGCGATGTTTTTTACCATTGTGCTGGGGAACTTAAAAACGAAGCTTTAATGCACAGTACACATGTGCAAGGCACTATCAACTTATTGCATTCAGTAGAAAAAGCTCATTCAAAAGATAAAAAAAACTTCCATTGGATTCAGCTAAGTAGTTGTGGTGGGTATGGACAAGCAAGGTCACGCCCATCAATTGCACGCTATGTTGACGAAAATACCCAAGACAACCCAAGCGGGGTATATGAATGTACTAAGACAGAGGTGGATAAGTTAATTATTAATTTTGCTAAACAGCATGATTGGTTTAAATATACGATTATTCGTCCAACCAATGTATTTGGCGATGGTATGCGCAGTTCGGCAATAAAGCGAATAGCGCAAATGGTTAAAAAAAGACTTTTTTTCTATATCACTGACAAAAATTCAATTGCAAATTTTGTGCACGTGGATGATGTAGTAAAAGCAATGGTGTTATCTACCAATCAATCAAAAGCTTATAATCAAACTTTTATTGTTTCTAACGACTGCAAGTTTAGTGACATGATCGACACAATTGCAAGCGCATTACAAATACAGAAACCTAATTGGATAGTAAATGAATTTTTATTGCGCAATTTAGTAAACTTAGTAGGTAAATGGATTAAGTTACCAATTAGTAGTACGCAAATCGATGTAATGACGCGCCAAACTTATTATAGCAATCAAAAAATTAGAAATACGCTTGATTGGTCGCCATCAACTTCAGTTCTAGTGCAATTAAAACAATATATTGATACCATTTTTAATGACAAGAATGGTTAAATATCAACCGCAAATTTGTTTTGTACTTACTGCAGAGTTCGCTGTGAAAGCATTTTTGCTAAACCACTTGAGAGCACTCTCTGAGTTTTATAAAGTTACGGTAATAGTGAATACTAATAATCCTAATTTTTTAAATGAGCAGGGTATAGACGCAAAAGTCATTCCGTTGGCAATTGCTCGAGATATAAGCCTGGTTTCAGATGTTAATTGTCTGATTAAATTGATAAAAATATTTTATCAGCAAGACTTTTCTGCGGTTCATTCTGTTACACCAAAAGCAGGGTTATTGGCAATGTTAGCCAGCTGGCTAGTGCGAGTACCTTTGCGAGTGCATACATTTACTGGGCAAGTATGGATAACTAAAGCAGGTGTTGAACGGGTTTTATTAAAACAGTTTGATTGGCTTATTGCCTTGTTTTCTACACAAATTATTGTGGATAGCCCATCGCAATGTCAGTTTTTGATTGATGAAAATGTAATTCCGACAGAAAAATCTAATGTATTTGCAAAAGGCTCTATTTCTGGTGTTGATTTAGTTAAGTTCAAATTTAATCAGGGAATGCGATCAACAATCCGGCAACAACTAAAGATACCAAGCCAGGCAATAGTTTTTTTGTTTGTTGGACGATTAACAAAAGATAAGGGTGTGCTTGACCTAGCGCAAGCATGGCGTGGCTTAAGTTTCAACAAAGCATATTTGTTATTCGTAGGACCAGATGAACAAAATATGCAAATTCAGATTGCACGTTTAGCTGAAACTGACAAAAAGAATATCCATATTATAGAGTATACGAATACACCAGAAGATTATATGTCTGCAGCTGATGTGCTGTGCTTACCTAGTTATCGTGAAGGCTTTGGCAGTGTGGTAATCGAAGCGGCAGCAGTTGGTATTCCAGCTATTGCATCGCGTATTTACGGTATTACTGATGCAGTTATAGACAATGAAACTGGTTTGCTACATACATCAGGTGATATAGATGCAATTAATCATTGTTTGCAAAATATGCTAGACAGTTCAACATTGCGGTTAAAATTAGGTGAGCAAGCTCAAGCACGCGCTATGAAAGATTTCGATAGTAAGTTGATAACACATGCATGGGTAAATTTTTATCATAAAAATCTACAATTAAATGATTAAGAGAGCATTAGATTTTTGTTTGGCCTTATTCGCTACGTTAGTTCTTATATTGCCATTTTTATTGGTTGCAGTTGCAGTGCGATTGACCTCTTTTGGGCCAATTTTGTATTGGTCTGATCGTGTAGGGCGCAATAATCAATTATTTAAAATGCCAAAATTTCGTACTATGTGCGTAAACACACCTGCTGTCGCGACGCATATTCTGCATGATCCAAAACAATATTTAACCCCAATTGGCTCTTTTTTGCGCAAATCCAGCTTAGATGAACTGCCACAACTTTGGAGCATTTTAATTGGTGATATGAGTTTTGTTGGACCTCGACCTGCTTTGTTTAATCAGGATGATTTAATTGAATTACGCAGGCAACATGGTGTTGATAAGTTAGTGCCTGGGTTAACAGGATTGGCGCAGATTAATGGTCGAGATGAGTTACCGATTCCAGAAAAAGTTAAGTTAGATGTGACTTATATGAATAACCAATCATTCTATTTTGATATAAAAATTCTTGTTTTGACTTTATTTAAGGTGTTGGGTAGAGATGGAGTGCAGCATTGAGATTTGTTCTATTGAGTAGATTAATCCAAGGTTTGCATTGATTAGAAAACAACTAAAAACTACAATGATGTACAGTTAAAATTGTAAATCAAACCAAAATTAAATATAAAAAAATAATGAAAAATTACTGGAGCTTTCTAACAAATTTGCGCTCGTTTGGCGCTTTTTTGCATGACGTTATTGCGGCGTTAGTTGCTTGGGGTTTAAGTTTTTTACTCCGTTTTAATTTTGAAATACCTTCAAATTTTTATACGCATTTGTATGAAACGGCATTTTGGGTGGCGTTACTTCAAAGTACTGTTTTTGTACTGTTTGGCTTGTATCAAGGCGTGTGGCGGTTTGCCAGCATCCCCGATCTTAAAAGAATTGTTAAGGCGGTAGTGGTTGCGGCTACTATGGTGGCTGCGCTATTGTTTATGCTTAGCCCCCCAGTCGTTGTGCCAAGGTCTGTATTATTGCTTGATCCTATATTGTTGGTGCTTTTGATGGGTGGCAGTCGTTTTGCCTATCGTGCTTGGAAAGAGCATCGTCTTTATGGGGTTTCACGCTTACAGGGAGAACCCGTAATTTTAATTGGTGCTGGTGAGTTAGCAGTCGCTTTACTCAAAGACTTGGCTAGAAGCAAGCAATGGCGTGTGGTAGGTTTGTTGGACCCAGATAAAAAAATGCATGGCAGACTACTCATGGGAGTTCGCGTATTAGGTAGAGTAGAGCAACTGCCAGAAATTTCTTCTAAATTTCATGCTACGCACATTATCATTGCTTTACCGCCAGAGGCGCATGCGTCACGTCGTGAAGCGGTAACTTTGGCTAATGCCAATGCATTAACAGCGCTTACAGTTCCAGCTTTTGATGATTTAATGAGCGGTAGGGTCAGTATTTCACAAATACGTAAAGTAGAAGTTGAAGATTTGCTTGGTCGTGAAACTGTTCGATTGGATAATCAAGGGTTACAGCAACTGTTAGCAAGCGCCACAGTGTTGGTTAGTGGTGCAGGCGGTTCAATCGGGTCTGAATTATGCAGGCAGATTTTGAAGTTTAAACCTAGCAAATTAGTTTGCTTTGATATCTCAGAGTATGCGCTTTATCAGTTAGAACAAGAATTGCTACGTGATGCCGACACGATTGAACTGATATTTGTAACAGGTGATGTTAAAAATAAGCAGAGAGTTGAACGATTACTTTCACAGTATCAGCCAAAAGTGGTGTTTCATGCCGCTGCCTACAAACACGTACCGTTGATGGAAACGCACAATGTGGCTGAGGCTTTATCAAACAATGTGATTGGAACGCATGTGTTGGCCAGCGCTGCAATGATGGCCAATGTTGAGAAGTTTGTATTAATCTCGACAGATAAAGCGGTGAACCCAACCAATGTGATGGGTGCAAGCAAGCGTTTGGCTGAAATGGTTTGTCAAAGTTTAGAAGGTGGGACTAAGTCAAACACACATTTTGTTATCGTACGTTTTGGCAACGTGCTTGGGAGTAGTGGTAGCGTGATTCCTAAGTTCCGTGAGCAAATCGCTCATGGTGGCCCTGTCACAGTGACTCACCCAGAAATCACTCGATTTTTTATGTCGATCCCTGAGGCTGCACAGTTGGTGATGCAAGCTGGTTTGATGGGACAGGGTGGCGAAATCTTCGTGCTGGACATGGGTGAACCTGTGAAAATCGCAGAACTTGCAAAAGATATGATCCGCTTATCGGGCTTTCAACAAGATGAGATTAAGATAGAATACACGGGCTTAAGGTTAGGCGAGAAATTGTATGAAGAGCTGCTTGCCGATGATGAATTAACAAAACCGACGCCCCACCCTAAATTGCGTATTGCCGTTGCCCGAACTGCAGATGTGCTTTGGGTGAAGAATCTACTGAAATGGATAGCGTCGTGCCAATCGGCTGATGAGGCAACAATTAAAAAAGAATTAGCTAATTGGGTGGAAGAATATGTAGAAAGTGTCCATGAATTAACAGTTGCAAAACATGCATTGATGACCAATACAATAACAAATACGATACATTAATAATTGAATATTATGAATAAAATTACCAAAGCGGTATTCCCAGTAGCAGGTTTAGGCACGCGCTTTTTGCCTGCTACCAAAGCCAGTCCTAAAGAAATGTTGCCCGTTGTGGATAAACCCTTAATTCAATATGCGGCTGAAGAGGCAATTGCCGCGGGCGCTACAGAGTTGATATTTATTACTGGGCGCAATAAACGTTCAATTGAAGACCATTTTGATAATGCGAGTGAGTTAGAGGCTAGTCTGGAAGCAAGCGGTAAGACAGAACTGCTGGAGACCCTGAAAGCAATTTTACCCTCGCATGTTTCTTGTATATTTATCCGTCAGCCAAAAGCACTTGGCCTAGGGCATGCAGTGTTGTGCGCCAAACCAGTGGTAGGAGATAGCCCGTTTAGTGTGATTTTGGCCGATGATTTAATTGATGCCAGCCCTGCTGCAACCAAACAAATGGCCGATGTTTTTGCCCGTAAACAATGCTCAATACTAGGTGTTGAGGATGTATTGCCAGCAGAAACTGCTAGCTACGGGATTGTAGATGCCTTCGAAATAGAACAAAATTTACTCAAACTAAAAAGCATTGTAGAAAAACCAAAGCCTGCCGATGCGCCTTCTACTTTGGCAGTAGTAGGACGCTATATACTGACACCTAAGATTTTTGATTGCTTGGAAAAAGTAAAACCTGGTAAGGGCGGCGAGATCCAGTTGACGGATGGTATTGCAGATTTAATGCGGTTTGAGGATATTTTAGCATACCGCTTTACAGGTAAACGTTACGATTGCGGCAGTAAACTAGGCTTTATGAAGGCAAATGTAGAGCTTGCATTAAAACATCCAGAAATTGCACGAGACTTTAGCCAATATTTAGCTACACTTAATCACTAATGAAGTTGTTGAATTGGCTCAATTAGTCAACCCTAGTGAGTATCTACAAAATGCAGAGTTGATTCACAGTCAAGACGCTGTGAATTTGGCTATTACTGCAATTGCAACGCAGCTGAATCTAGCCTACGCCAATGAACCACCAATGGTTTTATGTGTAATGGGCGGTGCCGTGTATTTTACTGGTCAATTGTTATCACAACTAACCTTTGCACTTGAGTTGGATTATGTGCAAGCAACTAGGTACCATGGCAATACTGAGGGAACTCAGCTTAAGTGGGTGGTGATGCCAAAAGAGAATATCAACAATAGAAATGTACTGATATTGGACGATATTTTGGATGAAGGCCTAACTTTAAAAGCAGTTGCAGACCAATGTATATTGCAAGGTGCAAAAGAGGTAAAAGTGGCGGTTTTGGCTGAAAAGCTGCTGAACAAACCGAAGCCAATCAGTGCAAACTATGTAGGATTACTGTTACCGAACCGCTATGTATTTGGCTGTGGCATGGATATTTGCGGATGGTGGCGTAATTTACCAGCTATATATGCTTTAAAAAACTGTAATTAATTGCTGTAATATAGTGCTGATAAGTATAAAGTAAGTAGCTTGACGCTCAATTATGTCGGTTTGCTGACATAATTGTCGATGTTTTAGCTAATATCTTAATATAATACCTAATAATATAACCTTTAACTATCTGATTTAAAACAATAAAAATATTAATTAAAAGGTGGTATCAAAAATGCATTTGTATCCTCATCAAGTACGATATATATCGTGAGGAGTACGGTGATGGAGCATGGAACCAACAGTCAGAACTGGGAACAGGTCTTTAGTGTCATTCAAAAGTCTTTTGCTATTAGTAAGCATGTAGATTTTTTTAATTGGCTGCAGGGTAGTGTAAGTCATTTGCTACCGCATGATGTTTTGGTAGCGGCATGGGGTGATTTCTCTACAGGTGAGCTCAGCTTTGATGTCTCATCTAATATTGAAGATATACGCACACAAAAGCTTAACGATGCGCCTGGAGTATTTTCATATCTAATGTCCAACTTATATCAGCGTTGGGTAGATGGTGGTGAAAGATGGTTTCGTATCAATTTTTTTGATGCCGCTGGCATTAATAGTCAATCTCCTACACCTTTTACGCGCAAGTTAGCTGCAATGAATTCACTTCTAGTGTATGGCGTGCGTGATACCCGTGGTAAAAATGATTGTATCTATGTGTTTTTTGATAAAGCCCGAGAGTTTCAAGTGCAGCATTCTGTATTAGGCTTATTGATGCCGCATGTAGATGCTGCATTACGCCGAGTAGAGTGTGTAGGGATATCAATCACTGAAGAAGATATCGTGGAAGAATTGGCGCTGGGTGGACTGAGCGAGCGCGAACATGAGATCTTACACTGGGTAAAATCTGGAAAAACTAATTTTGAGATTGGCTTAATTCTGACTATAAGCCCTAACACTGTTAAAAATCATCTTAAACGTATCTTTCAAAAGCTAGATGTATCTTGTCGAGCGCAAGCGGTAGCCAAATATATCCCTCGTAGTCAATCAGAACTAAAGTTGTTTTAAATTAATTAAAGCCTTCGCAAATTAATAGTGACCCAAGTGGGCTATTGTGAACTTGCTTTGCGCTTCATAGAATGCATTCAATAAATTGTCTAAGTTAGTAAGGGGACTGATATGTTTAAAAATATCTTGATAACAATAGTTTTTGCTCTGGTTTCGTTTACTTCAGTGTCGGCTATCGCTGCTAGTGCTGATAGTATAAGTGTTTTAGATATTAAAAATAGCCAAAACAATGATGTCGCTTTATTACAAGTCATTGATAGTAATATAGAAAAATCAGAAAACGCTATATCTCAACCTCAGGCCTTGTCTGCAGATAATAGTGAATCGATATTATCAACTGAATGGTTATTTGTAGTGGCATTGTTTTGGTTTGTTATGTTGTCAAATCGAAGAGGTGTTTAATTAACTGACCACACAAATTACAGTCTTGTCTAACAGAGCTATTTAGCGCTACTTCCAAATTGAATCGATAATCAGTAAATCTTCTTTTTCAGGTAATATTAACCACGTTTACGTGATATGCTACTTGTACTATTTCTTTAATATCCTGTTCCGAAGGGAATGCTAATATGAAAATTAAAACATTATTATGGCTGCTAATTGTTCAGTTGCTGTCAATGTCGGTTGCAAGTGCTGGTGGCGGTCAAAGCTATAAATTGCGCCAAGGAGATTTGATTCAGGTTTCGGTTTGGGGTGAAGACAAGCTACAAAAAGAAAGCCTTGTTTTGCCTGACGGTAGCATTACATATCCTCTGGCTGGTAGAGTTGAGGTTGTGGGGTTAACTTCTACAGAAGTGGAAAAACGAATTGCGGACAAATTAAAGGCTTATCTTCCTGACCCACAAGTATCTGTAGTCATCGTCAACATTACCGGTAATATTGCGCATGTAATGGGTAAAGTGCTCAAGCCAGGTCAAGTGTTGATGGCAGGGCCTATGACAGTATTAGATGCGCTCAGCATGGCGGGTGGTTTAGATAAATTTGCTGATAGAAGTAACATTAAAGTATTGCGAAACACCCCCCAAGGGCAAAAAGCAATTCCAGTACATTATGACCAACTTCTTCGTGGGCAAAGTTTGGAAAGTAACATTACATTAAATCCAGGAGACACGATTTTAGTGCCTTAGTCATATTTACAACAAGGTGGCCTGCTAACTAAGTAAAGCACACGAATGTATTGTTTTAACTGCCTGAATATAGGGTATAATTTTTGTTGCCTAAGCGCCTATATTCAGGGGATAAAATGAGAATTAAAACACCATCTTTGATTAAACATCTAAATTATAATAAATCCACCTTGTGCTTCATTACAGGTTTTACCTTTTCTTTGATGTCTTTTCAACTTAGTGCGGGCGAAACTACAGTTGGAGATACTACAGCTGGTGAGACTACACCTGCCGGAACTGGGGCTGGCACTCAGTCAAAAGGAGGAAATGGTTCCACAAAAAAAGGCAGCGACTTCTTAAAAGGGAGTGGTATGCCAACCGGGCCGGGTTATATAAATAACGGTGGGATAATAAAGGATACTGATTTTTCAAGGGAAACTGGAGCCTCAAGGCAAATTGAGGGTGGATTGCCACCAGGTTTCTCAAACAAAATAATATTTACTACCGGCGTGGCTCACGATTCAAACCCCGCTCTAGATGACACAAATAAAAAGTCTACATGGATTTATTCTTTCATCCCTCAAGTATTATTAAACTATATTGGTGAAGTAAACAGTCTGTATTTAGATGCTGCTTTATTAATTCAAAGACATTCAAATGAAGAGATTCTCACTGATCGAGAAGACCCTAGATTAGCAATTGGCTGGGATCGCACCTATGAGTCTGGATTATTTGGCTTATACGCTAATTACTTTGAAGCTTCTAGTCGTGGTGAAGAAATTAGAGCCGGCGGCGTATTTACTGGCAATGGAAACGGCGATGATAATACACAACGGGTTAAGGCATACGGTGCAAAATGGGAGCACAGTTTTGCTCCAAGGTTGAGTCTGCTAACAAACGGTGAATATTCTGAAAGGGTTTTTAGCGGTGGCGGAGCAAACCTGATCGATTTTTCTACTGTAGGCGTTAGGTCAAAATTAAATTATGAGTATACAGAAAGACTCGACACTTATCTGCAGGCAGGGTTTGTGCAAGTAAGACCAGACCAAACTTTCAGGGATACAGACCTTGCTCGTTTAGCTTTTGGGGCGGATTATCAGGTTAGTGAGGCTCTTAGGGTTTCATCCCGTGCTGGCCCATACCACCTTTCTGGGAGGCAGTCAGACTCAGGTTGGGAGGCTGGTATCCAAGTGAGATATGATGTTGGTCGTATGGGATTTGTTGCTGAGGCAAACAGAGAGCTGGGAGTGTCTTCAGTCGCCGCTTTTCAAAAGGCAGATACATATAGGCTTGGTTGGCTGTTTGATATAAGCGAGCGGGACAAACTGAATGTAAATTACACGCTGGTTAAATTTAAAGAAGATTCGCAAGCTAATTTGGAAGAGTCAGACACTCAGGAAATCAGCGCGTTTTATGATCGAATCATAGGTGGCAATTGGAGAGGGCAGGCGAATGTGAGCTTTAGGGAGCAAGATCGAACTGGAGGGCGCAATGATGGAAATATTGTTGGCGTCGCTTTAATATATGATGGTTTAAGTTTTTAATAAGAAAAAAGGGAATGATGCCTAATGGATTCTGAAAGAGAGTTAACGCTAAATGATTATCTTAATATTGTTAAGCGTAAGTTCCCATATGTAGTTGTTTTTTTCTGTTTGGCATTTTTTGCAGTCATTGTTATTGCAATCTGGATTTCTCCTGTATACAAAGCTACGGCAACCATACTGATTGAGTCCCAACAAGTAAGGCCAGATCAGGCGAAGGAAAATTATGCGACCGAGCGATTTGCTGCGCTGAATCAGGTTGTCCTCAGTAAAGATAATTTATTAAAAATCGCTGAGCGTTATAAATTATACGGCCTAGACAAAAACCCCAATTTACCTCGTGAACTTTTAATTAATTCTACACGCGGCAATGTCTCAGTGGAAAGGCTTAGAGCAGAACCTGAGGGTTGGGAAGGCGCTGCAACATTTGCGTTTAATATTTCATTCACGCACTATAATGCTGATGAAACATTTAAAATAACGAATGATTTCGTTAAATTGTTTTTAGATGAAAACGACAGAGCAAGTAAGGAACGAGTAGTTGAAACGGCTGATTTCTTTAGTAATGAAGAAGCTAAACGAAGGGCTGAATTAGAAAAAATAGAAAAAGAAGTAACAAACTATAAGCGGTTGTATGCAGATTCGCTTCCTGAAAATAAGGAAATGTATGTCGGAAGCTTGGAGCGGCTCGAAAACGATTTAAGAGCTACCCAGCGCGAATATAGTGCTACCCAGTCAGAGTTGCGATCTTTGGATGTTAGTTTGGAATCTGTTAAAGCCGGTGTGGGTCTGGCTGCGCCACAAGACCGGGTTGTCGCCCCAACTGATCTAGATGGATTGAGGTTGGAGCTGGCAAAACAAAAGAGTATTTACAATGACAATCATCCTGCTGTGCGCGTATTACAACGCAGAATAGAACAGTTAGAAAAAAATACAGTAGATACCTCAGGCAAGACAGAGCCTACTAAGAATGTAACCCCCCAATCCGTAATGGTTGCGAAGGTACAAGCGCAAATTGATACAGCGAATTCAAGGCTTAATTCATTGCGCCAAGAGGAGGCCACTATCCGAGCTAAAATCAGCCAGACAGAGAGCCGCGTGATGCGTAGCTCTCAAACTGAAGGTGCGCTAGGAGCTATGATGCGTGAGTATGAGAACGCTAAAACGGCTTATGCAGAGATAAAAACAAAGCTAGATAACTCAAGAGTCGCTAAAAATATCGAGATGGAAAATAAGGGTGAGCGGTTTGTTTTAATTGAAGCACCTGTTTTCCCAGAAAAGCCGATCAAACCAAATCGAATCTTGATTATTGCTGCAGGATTTTTTGCATCCATAGCTTTTGCAGTTGTATTGGCAATTTTGATGGAAACGCTTGATAGTCGTATTAGAGGCGTTGATACATTCGCTTCTATCATGAAAATTCAACCAATGGCCACAATTCCCTATATTACGAATAAAGCCGAATTAAGACGAAAGAAATATATAGTTACTTACATCTTGCTTGGAATTTTGGCTGCGGCTCTGATTTTCACGTTTATAGTACATTTCTTTGTTATGCCTCTGGATGTTTTGATGGCTAAAATTATTGCTAGATTTTAGTGAAAGCTGATTATGGAAAAGATTAAAGATGCTTTAGAAAAAGCTAAGATACTGCAGAGTGGGCAATCGTCAGAATTGGGAACAAATCAAAACAAGCCTGCCAGCATACGGCCTATAAGCAATGATGCGCTTGCCTCAATAGTGTATAGTGAAACAGCAGTAGTAAAGTTAGATCCTGCCATATTAGAAAATAATCGAATTGTGGCACAAAATAAACATGATCCAACAAGCTGGGTATTCGATTCATTACGGACGCAGGTTCTGCAAAAAATGGAAGAAAATAATTGGCGCACAATCGCCATTGTTTCCCCTACACCAGAGTCTGGCAAGTCTGTAGTTGCGATTAATCTAGCAATCAGTATTGCACAACAGCCACAAAAGACTGCCATGCTGGTAGATTTTGATTTACGTAAACCGCGGGTTGCTGAATACTTGGGGATTAAGCGAGAAAAATCTATAAACAATTTCCTATCTGGAAATGCACAACTATCAGAAATTATTGTCAATCCAAGCATTCCACGCTTAACGATAGTGCCTACAAACAAACCTGTTAGTCAGTCGTCAGAAACATTATCTTCCAGCAACATTCAAAAATTAATCATTGAGCTTAAAGAGAGATATGATTCAAGAGTTGTGATATTTGACTTACCGCCATTACTAAATGCTGATGATGCAATGGTTCTGTTGCCTCAAGTGGACTGCGTTCTGTTGGTGGTTGGAAATGGGCAAAATTCAGAGTCTGAGATTACAGAAACCATGCGACTACTTACTAAATCCAACATATTGGGTGTTGTGGTTAATCGCGCTGAGGTTGAAGCTAGAGCTTATTACTACTAAAGTAAAGCACAATTTGTTGTCTCCTAAAGATTGTTTACTAGGTAAATTAGCCTTAATCTAAGTGTAAATATGATATGGGCAGTTGTAATTATTAATTATGATAGAAGTTACAACGTTGGTAGGTGTATGTTGAAAGCTAACAAGTGGTATTAGATGCTTAGATGTAGCTTAACTTAAAGCTGTAGCTATCAAACTAGTCGTTGCGCAACGCTCCGGCATTCAAATTAAAAACCTCCTCTAATGGTCAAAAGCCAATTTCATATTTAATTAATATTAATTTTTTGCATTCTGAATTAATTTTATAACAAATTGTCATCATTATTTAACAAAATTAAGTTACAAAGTATGCATATTAAGTTTGACATAATGTGATTTATTTTATTAGTTTAACAATATAGCTGTTAATTATATGTTATTGGTCCATTAGACTTTTTATTTTCAAATCATTGACATAGAAATTAGATTAAACCTAAAATACAAACTCGCATCACCAAATAGTTGGAGTAAAAGTAATTATGACCACCTCAAACAGACGCATGCAGGTCTACCTTCTCACTGTTTCCTTACCTGCTGTGCTGCTAGCCAGCACCACAGTAGATGCTCAAATTTATAAATGGCGAGATAGTAGAGGCGTTGTTCAGTACTCTGATAAGCCACCAGTAAGTGGATTTACCAAAGCTACTAGAAACGAAATTATAAATGCTTTGCAGACAAAAGACTTATGCGCGGCTGGTCCAACAGAAGCAAAACCAAATAGTGCCTTACTTGCCGCTTTGCGGAAACCTTCTGCTGAAGAAGTGTCACTGAATTTTTTCGGTATTATAGCTGGAAAGAATACTACTAGTAATACGTCGATTTTAGGTGGCATCGTTAAACCAGTGGTTATTAAAAAACCAGTTGTAGTAGCTGGTCCAGCTCCAGCTCCAGCTCCAGCTCCAGCTCCAGCTCCAGCTCCAGCTCCAGCTCCAGCTCCAGCTCCAGCTCCAGCTCCAAGCCCATCAGCAGGTGCAAACATCATACAAGTGGGTTTAATGCCAGCGGTGGATATCACTAAAAATATTGCGCCAGCGCTCGGATTCTCAGCTATGCGTATTCAGCCTTCAAGTGAGCAAGCTCAAGTAACAGGTGATGGTGGTGCATTTAGAATTTCCTGCGCTCCAAGCCATATGAGCAATGATGACCCAATGGTATACCCTAATCAGCAGGGCGCAACTCACCACCACACGTTTTACGGTAATACATCGATAAACTATAAGAGTAATCTAAGCATCTTGTCTACAACAGGCAATAGCACCTGCAATGGTGGAACTATGAACCGCAGTGGTTATTGGCACCCGACTATGATAGATACCAGTACAAAAACACCTGTACTCCCTGACCAAGGAGCTATCTTTTACTATAAAATTGGTAGTGCTCCAGCTAGCGCCATTAAAGCGCCGCCAAAAGGCCTGCGCATGTTAGTAGGTAACCCCAAGGCCACTTCGGCAGCAGAAGTGCAAGCTGCTAAATATGTTTGTATTAACATTGCTTTACAACATAGCAACGGTATGGCTTGGCAAAAATCAATCCCTAATTGCGGAACAGATAGCTACTTGCAGATGGTAGTGGAGTTTCCTCAGTGCTGGGATGGCAAGAACTTAGATAGTCCTAATCACAAAGACCATATGGCTTATCCTAACGGACAAACTGCAAATAGGTGTCCGACCAGTCATCCTGTTGCGATTCCATTAATCACATTGAACATGAACTTCAAGATCAAAGCCAATGGTCAAGCCGCTAAATGGCGTTTGGCCAGCGATAACTATGCTACAACATCCCCTGGCGGTTTCTCAGGTCATGCTGATTGGGTAAATGGTTGGGATGAAGCGAGTATGAATGGAGTTGTTAAAAATTGCTTGAATGCTAATAAAGATTGCCGTGCGCATCTTTTGGGTGATGGTAGGATGTTCTATTAATTAAATCATAGGTAATTTCTGTGGGAGCTAAAAAAGCCAGACAAGTTGTCTGGCTTTTTTATTCTCAGAACAATTATGAGCTAGATGATCTGGCTATTACGGATTTGTAATAGTCGATAGTTTGTGCTGCGACCACTTCTGGTGAAAATCTTTTTTTACAGTCTTGAATAGCATTTTTAGATAAAAATTGCATTTTTAAAGGGTCATCAATAAGCTCTAGTAGTTTATCAGCGATACTTTCTGAGGATAGTTCTGCTAACAATCCATTGTATCCATCCACAACTATTTCCTTCATGCCTCCGACAGATGTCGCTACAGTGGGACATCCTGCGGATAAAGCTTCTAATAGTGAAAGAGGAAAATTTTCATATCTTGAGCATACTAGTGTAACTAACGAGTTTTTTCGTAAATCTGAAATTTGATCATGACTACAGCTTCCCAAAAACTGAATACGATTTTTTACTTTATCCTCAGGAATAAACTGTTCAATATACTGGTTAAAATTAATGTTATTACCTTCAATAGGTACGCCTCTGTCGGGACCAACAAATACAAGCTTAATATCTTTGTTTCTTAAGGCGGCAAGGCGAAATGCTTTAAGTGCCAAATCGCCACCCTTATGTAAATCGAATCGCGCTACTACTAGAATAAACGGGGCATTATTAGGGTTATATTGCCATTGATCTTGTATGCTAACCTCACAAACAGGGTTTGGAATGACTTCAGCATGAGGCAAAGCAATGTCGTAGTACTCCCTAACTTTTTCTAATACATCTAAACTTGGTGATGTGACACCATGAGACATTTTTATACCTTTACCCTCGTGACAAACTCTCAACTTATAGTCTGACATTTCATCCATTTGCATGATGGGGCCATGAATAAACCATGGTCCATGTAAACGGGTCACAATAGCTACTTTACTTCTATTTATTAAGAAATTAGCAACACCAAATGTTTCTTCCATTTCCAAAATATCTAGCGGTTCTCTCGATTGTTGAATAGCCAAAGAGATATCTTGCGCTATGTATGTTAGATTTCTTTGATATAAAATTGATTGGCTGTGCGGAGATTTTAGGCTATATAAAATCTTATCGAGTAATTGTTGTAGGAAACTTCTATTTTTAGCCGAGTTTGATACATAGATTAAATCATCTCTAGGCGCCGAATCTATAATTGTTCCCGTTAGAATTATCGGCTTTATTTCCTCGCCCAGGCCTTTCAAGATATTCTGAATATATGTGCCTATCCCATTGGGGACGTGGTTGAGTGGCCAGCTAGGGGCGGTATAGCCTACCCTGATGAGATCTTTTTTGTCGGTTTGTGTCACTAGATTATGTTCTTTCGTTTGCTAACAGATACCTCTGTTTTTTTAAAAACTCCGACTGTCCTAGTAGTGCCCCTGCCAATAGTAAATGCATTGAGCCCATGCCGCTATTAGGTACGGAATCAATCAGGCAAACCGCTAAAATTAAAGTTAGAGTAGAAAAATAAATTTTATCTCTGGGTTCTTTAATGTACCTAATATTTTTCACGGCGTAAAATAGCGGGGTTATTAAAATTGCGTAGTAAAAAAAGAAGCCAAAAGCGCCAAACAGGCCAAATTGTACAATCCATGTACCGTCGGTAACAGAAATATCTTTTCCTGAAGTATCGTATATTCGATTTCTACCCCAGCCACCCCAACCAAAAAAAGGTTTTTCCAAGGCACGCTTTAGCAGTGCTTCTTCATTGTCGAATCTAAACTCTAAAGATTGCCCGCGGTCAGTACTGTACTCGTTGATGGCGCTAATTATTTCTTTATCTGGAATTACTTGCATAATTTTTCCAACAGGATATAACAGCACAAAAGCAGCTATCAATAACCCCCATTTAGCTTGCTTGCTAGGTGAAAATTTATAAATAAATATAGCACTCAAGCTTACATAAAAGAGCGCTGACCATGTTTTAGATAAAACAAGTATAGTGGACAGGTAAAATATGACCATTAACGGTGAAAGCTTGCCGATACGCACTTTATTTTTGTGCAACGCCATGGCAGCAATACTGCAAGTAGCAATTAGAAAAGCCAAGGTTAATCCGTGACCAACGAATACAGTGGATCTAAAGCCACCACTACGCACCTGTTGCACAAAATCAGCAGCATGATAGCCATATAACATGCGATGTAATTGGGGGCTAAATCTAAACTCATACAGCATAGGTAACGAATATATCAGCGCGAATATGACGAGTATTTTAAAAATATTTTCATTATCTTTTACGCTGTTGAAAAAATATCTACCAAGGAAAAAAGGGATTAACCAAATAAGCGTTTGCACAAAGCTCGAAAAAGCATCGTAATAGGTAAGACCAGGTAAGAACTTTCCCCCTACTATTATTGGAGACTCGTTGAGATGTACTGATAACAGTGACACACCTAAATAGCCAATTATTAGCTTGATTATTATCCCTGATTTAGCGATCCGTAATTTCTTGCCCAATAAAAACAAAAAGACTACTAGGGATAGTGATGTAAGTGTCTCTCTGTGCAGAGGCGGCAATAGCGGTGGGTCAATTATAAAATTGCTTGGTAACAGCAATATCGCTGTGATAATTGCAGTGAAAATCGCGTGCTTAACCGGATACTTGACAAGCAACCAGAGCACAACAAGTGGCCAGCTCCAAAAAACCAGATAAGCAATTGTATTCGGCATTATTGATGTTTATACAAAATTTTTATTAAATATGTGCGCATGTAATTGATCAATAACCATGTTTTAATAGAATTGTGAGAATATTAGAACAATTTAACTGTGCACTTTTTAGTAATATCAAATTTTTAGCCTCTATACTATACCCAAATATTATCTAAGCAGGAGTCAGGAATTAACTTCAAACTATAAAAAACCTAAAATAACTTCACCAAGAACATATCCTATGCCAACAATAGGTAACATCCTTATTTCTTTAGAAAACGTAAATACGGAGTTTTTTGCTAATGTCCAATAGGTCAATGGTAGCGATATCCAAACATTTAATGCCACGACCCAAATAGCCCCATAAAACCCAAATAGATAGAAGAATATTGGCAATCCAACAAACAGCCCTATTGTTCTAACTAACATAACCCACATTCTTACCTTGGTAATAGATAGTGCTGATAGACACTCCATCGACACTAAAGACAAGGTGTTGCCAATGACTGAGAAAACTAATATTTGCAAAATCCAGCCAGCATCATTATAACGCTCGTCGTAAAGAGTGTGTATTATTAAAGGACCTAGTGCAATCAGAAGCCCTGCAACAAGAAAAATGGGAAAATCTAGATACAAACGAACTTTGTAGTATTTATCTTTTAGAAGTTGCCTGTCGCCGTGTACTTGTGA
Organism: Pseudomonadota bacterium; assembly: GCA_020053735.1. Taxonomy (GTDB): domain Bacteria; phylum Pseudomonadota; class Gammaproteobacteria; order Burkholderiales; family Methylophilaceae; genus Methylotenera_A. Next base: position 102,295 of record JAGVMP010000019.1, on the reverse strand, counting down.
AGAAAAAACCGGGAATACGATTTTTTCTGCTAGCGTTTGTGTGACGGTAGTGAGCATTGCAACTAACATAAAAGCAATGCTGTATACACCAAGGTCGGCTGCATCAATCTTAGCTGCAAAGAACAGCTTGTCGCCTTGAGAAAATAGATAGGTTAGCGCAGACGCAATCACTATCCATTTGCTAAACTGAAATACCTCTTTAACAATGGCTTTATCCCATACGAATTTATGCCGAAAAGGAAAAAGAGAGTAGCTTAAATAAGTACTTATTGTGAGAGATATAAGTCCTGCGGATAACAAAGCCCAGATAGAAGGGTATAGCCATACCCAGATAACCATAACTGATGTTCCTATTGTTTGAGAGACTAGTTCAATAATTTCAAGTTTGCCCACCTCTAGTTTTCGATGCATGACTGGTGAAGCCATTGATCTGTAACCACCTATCACAGACGCAACGCCCGCGATTAAAATTAGTATGGGCAAACGTGAATCGGCGTATATTCCATGGAAATAATCGGGCATGTATTGATTTCCAACAATTAAAATTATTACCGCCCCAACTATGGCGAAAAACACTAACCAGCCGCGCACTACTTGTATGGACCAGACAGCGTTTAGTACATGTGGGTCATCATGATTTTTGTGCCGAACAACAAAAGCCCATAAACCCAGATCTGTGAACATTCCTATGCCGAATATCACCACATAAACAACTGCCATCACCCCAAACATCTCTGGTTCAAGCAGTCTAGTAACGATTAGGTTAGAACCTAGCCTAATTAGTTGACTCAATCCAAAAATTAAAATTACCCAAATACTCGCAACAAAAATCTTTTTCTTTTCTAACACCTTTAGTCCTAAATTGGTAATTATGCGATTGTAGTAGGTGGCTGAATTAAGCCATTTCGTAGCTTATTATCTAGCTACAGACTTCATATTCTACTGGTAAAATATTAATCAGTGTTGAGTGCCATCTCAATAACATTGTAAAGTGGCTCAACATAAATCAGCAATATTTAGCATTTACTCGAAAAAGCAAAGCTTGTTTGGATAAACTAAAGGAAAATACTGCATAATTATCCTATTTGTTCTATAACTAAATCGTGTTTGGTTTACTTTAAGTTGGATAATAAGCTTTCATTAATTGTAATAACATTAAAAAGAGCATTGAAGTTGATATTTAATTTGCATATATATATTTCAAATGATGTTGGGGAAAACTTAAATGACTGAGGTACCAAGAAAAAAAACTGAGTCGGTCGCTGCGATTGTTCTTGCTTTTTCCAGAGAAGAAGATATTAAAAATGTTATTCATCATTTAAAAAATCAGACAAGAAAACCAAATGAAATCATTGTAATATTTCAGGGGACTAACCTCAGAATTTTAGAGTGGTTGAATCAACAATCTGATATTACTGTCTATCAGCAGGGCAATGTGGGTAGTGCAGGCGGCTTTACCACAGGAATGAAAATGGCTATGGCTAAAGGGCATCAATGGTCATGGCTGTTAGATGATGATGCGGTGCCTGAACTCAATGCGCTGGAACAACTGACTAGTTGTGTACATTTTGACTCATCAAAAACGGGGTTTTTAGGTTCGGTTGTGGTTAATCCAGACAGACATGTTTATATGTCTCCATCTGCAGATGAAGCAAATAAGTGGTACGGCTCTGTTTTGGAAGATGCTTGTGTACCTGTTACTGGCGCCACCTGGATTGGCTGTTTAGTATCTTCTCAGTCGATACTGGATTTTGGACTTCCTATAGAAGAATTTTTTATGTATGAAGAAGATTTGGAGTTTACATCTCGTGTAGCACGCTCTAGAAAATGTTACTGTGTGATTAAAAGCGTCATCGTACATTATCAAAAACCTAACTTCGATCCTTTTACTTCAAAAGTGGACATGTTAAAGCATGGATATTATGTTCGAAATCACTTTGCTGCCATCAGGTTGTCGGATAGATCCTTTATTAAAAAATTTACAAGAGTTTGGCTTTGGTTTTTCAAAAATGCATTTGAAATTATCACTGGTAAGGTACCATTGAAAACGATTATTCCGTTGTTTGAGGGTCTGCTTTTCTTTCGGCCAAAGATTAAATTTATTAAATAACTGAGTATTTTTAATAATCACTTGAATTTTTGGAGGTTGTTTGAGTAAGAAGCTTGTTACCTGGATTATCACGATTAATTACCGAACAGCCGATCTGGCTATACAGTCGTTACACGCTCTTGCCCCGCAGAAGGATGCACTAGAAGGCGGGCAAGTGGTTATTGTTGATAACGCATCTGGTGAAGGCTCTGTAGAAAAAATTTCGTCAGCTATCCAATCATATGGTTGGTCTTCTTGGGCGCGTGTTGTTCCAATGAACCGAAACGGCGGATTCGCATTCGGCAACAATGTTGGCTTCTCTCAAGCATTATCATCACAAAATCATGTGGATTATTTGCTACTGCTGAATCCAGATTCTGCAGCAAGACCAGGCGCAATTGAAAAGCTGATCAATTTCATGAACGAGCATCCTGATGTTGGGATTGCAGGGAGCCGGCTAGAAAATGTAGATGGGGGAATAGAGTGTTCCGCACATGCCTTTCATTCGCCAGTGAGTGAGCTTGTTGAGGGCGCACGCTTAAATTTATTGACGCGCTGTTTATCTGCATATGAAGTGACGCCACCGCTTCGTAATGAAGCGCATCGTTGTGATTGGGTTTCCGGTTCCAGCATGATCATCAGGCGCAGAGTCATCGAAGACATTGGGTTAATGGATGAAGGCTTCTTTTTATATTTTGAAGAGGTCGATTTCTTTCAAAGAGCTGCCAAAGCGGGTTGGCAAACGTGGTATGTTCCTGAATCTGTCGTGATGCACATTGAAGGCGCATCTACTGGCATTAAAAGCACAAGGCGACGTCCCACTTACTGGTACAACTCTCGTCGGCGCTATTTCGTTAAACATTATGGCATCACAGGCCTAATAACTGCTGATTTACTACTGTCAATTGGCCGTTCAAGTTTTTGGTTGCGACGTTTGTTGAGATTAGGCGCGCAAGGCAAGCAGCAAGATCCCAAATGGTTTATGTGTGATTTATTGTGGAGCGATTTGCGCGCTATTTTAACTGGTAAAATCTGGCGCATATAGAAAGTTTCAATGTTGAATAAAAAGAACACAGATAGCACTGCAACCGTCGGGATTGTTGTTATTGGCAGAAATGAAAGCCAACGATTGATGCTGAGTCTTCAATCTATGCAAAGTAGCCATTGTCCATTGATTTATGTTGATTCTGGTTCAACCGACCACAGTGTGAATATTGCTAAACCGCTAGTTGATAGCGTACTTGAGTTAGACCCTGCAAGACCATTTTCTGCAGCAAGGGCAAGAAATGAGGGGTTCGAGCGCCTTACTTTCTTATTCCCCACATTAGAATTGATACAGTTTGTCGATGGAGACTGTGTGTTATCCGAAGGCTGGTTAGAAGCCGCTAAGCAAAGCATGCTGAGCGATACTAAGCGAGCGGTCATCATTGGCCATCTTCAAGAATGCAATTCTGACGCCAGCATTTACAATCGTCTTTGTGCAATGGAGTGGAAATCTCCTCCCGGCGATTTAAAAAACTTTGGTGCGCTTGGTGGTATTTTTATGGTGCGTGTCGAAGTGTTTAGAGCATTAGGCGGGTTTAATGCCCATGTGATTGCGGGCGAAGACTCCGAGTTTGGCGTGCGTTTAAGTTTAGCAGGCTATCGAGTCACCAAGATTAATCATGAGATGGCGACACATGATGCAAACATGACGACTTTTAGTCAATGGTGGACAAGAGCGGTGCGGGCAGGGCATGCAATCGGCCAGCGCGCTGACCTAAATGGGAAAACAACTGTAAAAGACTGTGTACAAGAGCGAAAAAGCACGCTGTTTTGGGGGTTGTTTGTGCCAGTGCTGGCACTTTTATTGCTTATCCCTACACGGGGTGTGAGTGTATTGATGTTGTTAGCCTATTTTGCACTCGCTTTAAAAGTATATTTATTTCGACGCAAACAAAACGAAAGCGTTAGTGATGCCATTGTTTATGCCAAATTTATTGTGCTAGCGAAATTCGCAAACGGCTTGGGCTTGCTAAAGTTTTATTTCAACAGGTTTAAACAGCGCTACGAGATCATTGAGTACAAATAATGAATGATTATCTACAATCATGCTCGTCTTGCTAGTTTGGTATTAATTTAGAGTTTCTGGGGTGGTAAATGAATAAGAAGTTAAAAGTAGGCTTGCTTGGTGCAGGCTATATTATTGATTCGCATGCAAAAGCACTTAGGGCTCTTCCGAATGTAGAAATAGTTGCCGTGTGCGATCGCGCAATACAGCGTGCTGAAGATGCTGCCAAAACCTATGCAATACCGCATGTATTTGGCGATCTAGGCGAGATGTTAAAGCTGAAGCTAGATGTTGTGCACGTGCTATTGCCACCTGATCTGCATATTAATGCGACCAGACAAATCCTGGAAGCGGATACGAGTGCCTTTCTAGAAAAGCCGATGGGATTAGACGCAGCTGAATGCCAGTTATTAGTCAATCTAGCTACAGAAAGAAATCTAAAGTTAGCCGTTAACCACAACTTTCTGTTTTTACCTGCTTATGAAGCATTAAGGAAACAAGTTGCGGACGGTACCATTGGCCATTTAGATCAAATCACAATTAATTGGCTATATACACTTGGTTTAATTCAATTTGGTCCATTCAATAATTGGATGTTACGTGAGCCGCAAAATCTTTGGTTTGAATTGGGGCCGCATCTAACCGCCTTTATGTTGGATTTGCTTGGTACCGTAGATGAAATAAGCACACATGTTTCTAGGTCAATTGATTTGCCTGGAGGCAGTCGTGTATATCGTAAATGGCACATCCATGGCACTAAAGGGAATACAAGTATCGATTTAAATATGTCAGTAACCCTAGGATATACTGATAGGAGCATATCGGTACGTGGGCACGCAGCTACAGCCAAATGCGACTTTGACCGCGATATCTATTATCGTGACGAACCAAGCGGCCACGGCATGTTGCTAGATAGTTTCATGACGAATGTGTCAGTGGCAGGACAGCTTGGTTTAAACGCACTTAAAAACCTAGTTAAATCGGTACAACACACCCTTAAAAAATCTCCAGAAGCAAATCCATTTGGTATCAGTATCGCCCGTAGCGTAAAAGCATTCTATGACACGTTTGAGGGCACACTGGATCCAAGACTAGAAGGCCAGTTTGGAGTGAATGTGATTGCAGCATGTGAGCGTATTACACAACAAGCCAATTTTGATATGCCACATGCCTCTAGGCAAGTGTGGGCCGTACTTCCCCCAAGCAAAAAACCGACGATATTGGTTATCGGCGGTACAGGGTTTATTGGAAAATATTTAGTTAAAAAACTTACTGAACAAGGGCATGGGGTAAGGGTAGTGACTCGTGGTATCAGTGCAGGCAATATCGGGCTAGCTGGGTTACCCGTTGAGCTGATTCAGGGTGATATCGCAGAAGCTGCGTTTATGGATAAGGCGCTAGAGGGAATTGAAGTCGTTTATGATTTAGCAAAAGCAGCGGGTAGCAAATGGGAAGATTATTATAAAAATGATGTGTTAGTGACCAAAAATATTGCTGAACGCGCGCAAGCACATGGTGTGAAGCAATTTATTTATACTGGCACTATTGATTCCTATTATTCAGCAGATGCAAATAGTGTTATTACGGCAGATACACCACTTGACCAGAAAATGAAAAATCGCAACTTGTATGCCAAATCTAAAGCCACATGTGAGGCGTTGTTGCTGGATATGCACAAGCAATCAGGTTTCCCAGTCACAATATTTCGGCCAGGCGTAGTCATTGGTAAGGGGTGCCCACCTGCGCACTGGGGCGTTGGCATGTTTCAATCGGAAAGCCGTGTGCAGTTTTGGGGAGATGGAAGCAACAAGCTGCCCTTGGTTTTAGTTGAAGATGTAGCTGATGCACTAGTACTGGCTTTAGATAAAGCTGGTATTGCAGGGGAGACCTTTTTGTTGACTGATGCACCTTTGTTGAGCGGTCGCGATTATGTCGATATTGTATCCAAGGAAAGTGGAACAAAGCTACGTGCGACACCAACACCGATTTGGAAATTTTTTATTATTGATGCATTCAAAGAGGGCGCCAAAAATTTAATTAAACATCCAAATCGTAAAATGCCTAGCTATCGCGACTGGGACTCACGAAGTCATCGTGCGCAATATGACAGCACAAAAACAAAAGACATATTGGGCTGGCAACCAGCAGGCACTAAGGCTAAACTAATTGAAAATGGGATTGTTTCGGCTGTACGCGAATTTAGTAAGTAATGTGAACGCTCCTTTTAATAGAGAATAGACTTTTAGTAGAATTAATTATGACTTACCTGCCGGTTTTGTTTGGTTATCACGCCACCAATATTGGGAATAGCCACGTTCCTCTCTCGTTGTGCCGTTATTGGCATGACGGAGGTAGAGCGGTTAAATTAATAGTGCCTAGTATTGAAAAGAGTATTAGCTATCCTTGGCTTCAGCCTGCCATGAAGGGGCTTAAAAAAACTTTGGTTTATAAATTAAATATTAAAGATCAAGCGAGGTCTTTAGCTGAAAGAAAATTTGTTAAATCAGAGAAATCTGCGTCTGTTGTATATCTTTGGGCGGGCTTATCACTTGAAGTTTTTGAACAGTTTCATAAAAACGGAACCAAAATTATTATTGAACGAATTAATTGTCATAATGCAACTGCACGTGCAATCATACAAAATGCAGAGCATAAGTGGGGCGTTAAAACAGATAATGTAATTAGAGATGATAAAATTGCTAGAGAGAATAGAAAACTAGCACTGGCTGACGCAATTTTTTGTCCTAGTCCTATGGTTAGGCAATCTATGCTTGAAAATGGAGTTCCAGCAGAGAAGTTGCTCTCAACAAGCTATGGGTGGGAACCAGAAAGATTTACTTCCATTTCTGTTTCACGACAAGAAAACTTAAAGCCAGTTTTTTTATTTGTAGGTAAGTTGTGCCTACGTAAAGGCTTGCCTTTACTATTGGAAGCATGGAGGCGTGCTGACATTGATGGAGAGCTACTCCTTTGTGGGGCTATAGACCAAGATTTACAAAGCGCCCTAGCTGAGCAGTTAAAACAAAAAAATGTTCGTCACCTTAGCTTTACTAATGATATAGGTGAAGTTTATAGAAAAGCGGATATTTTTGTTTTTCCTACTCTGGAAGAGGGAGGGCCGATGGTAACTTATGAAGCAATGGCACATGGAATTCCCCCACTAGTGACAGCAATGGGGGCTGGAGCTATAGTTCAGAATGGTGTCAATGGTCTGGTCTTGCCTGATATGGATGTTGACGCTTGGGTTGTGGCCATGCGAGATATGGCTGAAAATAAACAAAAAAGGATCGAATTAGGAGAAAAAGCAAGGCTACGTACTCAGGATTTTACGTGGAAAAATGTGGCAGAGCAAAGAGCAAAATTACTTGAAGCTAAATATCCCAAACTATGGGGCGGATGCTTTTGAAAGATTGGGTTTTATTTATAAAACAAACATCCATAAAGACTAAAAATCTATGTCTAAATTAAATGATGGTTCAAATGAGGTTTCATCAGAAATACCTGATTGGTCACGCGAATATAAAAAAATATTTGAGTGGTCGCCTTCCCGTTCTTTATTAGCAAGTATTAGAGACTACCAGCGATTATCGTTATCATCTAATGTTTTCAATAAAATCATACTGATAAAGTGGGCTACCCTACGACATCGAGTGTGGAGCGCGATAACAGGTGCGGATATCCCCGTGGATTGTCAAATTGAAGGTGGTTTATTAATCCCACATCCGAACGGGATTGTCATTCATCCGGAGGTTAGAATTGGTCCCAACTGTCTAATATTTCAACAAGTTACAATTGGAACGCGATTAGGATTCGGTGCACCAGAGATCGGTGGACATGTAGATATTGGTGCTGGTGCTAAAGTGCTCGGTAATATAAAAATTGGTAATCATGCCTGCATAGGTGCCAATGCTGTCGTTTTGCAAGATGTACCAACAGGAAGGACCGCTGTTGGTATGCCCGCCAGAATTTTAAAACAAGACAATTAAAATTGTTGTCGGCCAAGTTGAGCCGAAGACAAATTGATTACTAAGAAAGGTTTAATGCGCGTTGCATATTTTATTAACCAATATCCTAAAGTAAGTCATAGCTTTATTCGGCGTGAGATTCTCGCACTAGAACGTCAGGGTATGATTGTGCAGCGCATTGCTTTGAGAGGGCTGAATGATACATTGGTTGATTCAGATGATCTAAGCGAGCGCGCAAACACACAATACGTGCTGGATGAGGGTATGTTTAAGATATTGTTATCTGCATTTAAAGTGCTTTTTTCAAGACCAGTAGCGTTTTTTTTAACTCTAAAGTTAGCTATAAAAATGGGCTGGCGTGCTGATAGGGCATTGCCATATCACTTGATTTACTTTGCGGAGTCTTGCCAAGTTTATCTTTGGATGAAGACCTTTGGTGCGCAACATGTACACGCGCATTTTGGCAGCAACTCGGCAGAGGTTGTCATGCTGGCCCATGCCTTGGGTGGGCCGCCTTACAGTTTTACTGTGCATGGCCCAGAGGAATTTGATAAACCACAAGCGCTTAAGCTTGCTGAAAAAATTAAGCAAGCGGCCTTTGTTGTTGCAATAAGCTCTTATGGTAGAAGTCAGCTGTTTCGCTGGATAGACAGCCAATATTGGCATAAAGTAAAAATCATTCACTGTGGGCTTGAGCAGTCTTTTTATGCGGATGCCTCGTCTGATTTTCCAAGCAAAGCCCGAATGGTGTGTATTGGTCGATTGTGTGAGCAAAAAGGACAGCTTTTACTGCTAGAGGCATGTCGTAACCTGAAACAAAAAGGTATTGAATTTGATTTAGTATTGGCTGGTGACGGAGAAATGCGGCCTGAGGTTGAGCGGGTGATTGCTGTTTATGGCATCGGCGATCATGTGAGAATCACTGGTTGGATCAGTAGCCAGCAAGTGCGAGAAGAAATTCTAGCGTCGCGTGCAATGGTGTTGCCAAGTTTTGCCGAGGGTTTACCAGTCGTGATTATGGAGGCAATGGCACTCAAGCGCCCAGTCATCAGTACTTATGTGGCTGGAATCCCAGAGCTAGTGACGGATGGGGAGTGTGGTTGGCTAGTGCCTGCGGGGTCGGCGTTAGAGCTGACCAACGTAATACAAGCGATGCTTTCTGCACCTCATCAGCAGTTAATTGATATGGGGGAAGCTGCTTATCATCGTGTTAAGCAGCGGCATGATATCAATACAGAGGCCAGCAAGTTGGCAGCCTTGTTTGCTGAGAGTGCTCAATGAGCTTGATTGACGCTTTTCTTTTGCTCATCGCAATTTTGCAGCTAGTGCCTTGCATGGTTATATTGATTCAGGTTCTATTTGCCTATATGCCCAACAAGCTTAGCAATGTTAATTTGGCAGAGGATAAGGTGATTGCTGTATTAATTCCCGCTCATAATGAGTCTTCTGGAATCATTGCCACGCTTAACTCAATACAATCACAACTACGTCCGCAAGACAGAATACTTGTAGTTGCGGACAACTGTACAGACGATACGGCTGAAGTCGCCGAAAAAAATGGCGCTGAAGTGATTAGGCGCCATGATTCAAAAAATCGAGGCAAAGGCTATGCCCTAGACTTTGGTTTAAGGCATCTGACTGAAAACAGCCCAGATGTCGTAGTAGTAATTGATGCTGACTGCCTGCTAGAAGTAAACGCACTGAATCAGCTTGCTGCGAATGCTTTGCACCTTGGAAGGCCAGTGCAGGCTTTGTATCTTATGTACGCAAAACGAAATGATTTAAAGTCTAAAATAGCTGAATTTGCCTGGTGTGTAAAAAATTTAGTACGTCCTCTTGGTTATGTCAACTTAGGTTTGCCCTGTCAGCTAATGGGTACTGGCATGGCTTTCCCATGGGCTACCATTTCAAACGCAAACTTAGCCAACAGCAATATAGTTGAGGACATGAAGTTGGGAATCGACTTGTCAATCGCTGGAACGCCACCTGTTTTTTACCCTCAATCAAAGGTAACGAGTTTTTTTCCTGTTGCATCAGAGGTGCAAACAGGTCAAAAAGTACGCTGGGAACATGGCCATTTGGCAATGATATTAGAAGAGTTCCCTAAATTATTTGCTCATGCAATACTTAAGCGTGACGTCAATTTATTGGCAATGGCATTTGATTTGGCTGTACCACCACTTGCCTTATTAGTGATGCTTTTGTTTGGCTATGCTGGCATCACTGGAGCAATCCTAGTACTGTATGATGTAGGGCATATAGCATTTCAGCTCACATTGTTTTCTCTTGCTGGGTTAACAAGTGCTATTGCAATTGCATGGTGGGGCTGGGGTAAAAAAATTATTTCGTTGGCCACATTACTATTAGTGCCGATTTACATAATATTAAAAATTCCTAACTACTTTAAGTTTTTGCTTAAAAGACAAAAAACTTGGAATAAGACTGAAAGAGATTAAGGCTAACTGATGGACGATTTTGATCGTGATGTATACTGTATTGGTGGATTACCTTTTGATGCGGTAGACCTACCAAAAACAATGAGTCGCTTACGCGATGCTAAATATAAAAAATCCCCATGTTTTTTAACAACACCTAATCTCAATTTTTTGGCTTTATCACAATTCGATGTAGATTTCCGTAGCTCAGTCTTGCATAGTGATATCGTGATTGCAGATGGTGCGCCAATTGTTTGGATAGCAAAATTGCTTGGTATTCCGATTCAAGAAAGAGTGGCTGGCTCGACCCTGTTTGAGGCGCTAGGAAAAGAGTGGCGCAGGAAGATGAAGGTTTATTTTTTTGGCGGACCAGGTGGCGTTGCTGCTGAGGCAAGTGCACATATTAACGAGAAATCTACAGGCTTAACTTGTGTTGGGTATCATTCCCCAGGTTTTGGGACTATTGAAGAGATGAGTGAGAAATCGGTTATCGAAAACATTAACTTAAGCGATGCAGATTTTTTAGTCGTCGCTTTAGGCGCAAAAAAAGGACAAGCTTGGATTATGAATAATCTGCAAAAAATCAAAGTGCCTTTGGTCAGCCACCTTGGGGCAGTGATTAATTTTGAGGCAAAGCGACTAAAAAGAGCGCCTATAAGGTTGCAAAAAATTGGATTGGAATGGGCGTGGCGTATTAAAGAAGAACCTCATTTATGGAGACGATATTGGAACGATGGCTGGTTTTTGTTGCGGTTTTTAATAACTAAGGTTCTGCCATTTATTGTTTGGAATTGTTTTAATATACAACGACTAAAGCGCTTGTCACAAAAAAGTACTGTTGTTTTAGATGATAATGGGGTCGATGCTCGCTTGGTTATAACAGGCGCGGTGTTAGATCCGGTTTCACCTGAAACTCGCTCGATATTGCGAGATGCCAGTTTACAAAATAAAAGTGTGCAATTGAATTTGGCAGAGGCAGAATATCTTAGTTATGGTATGTTAGGGTTACTCTTGCTATTAAAAAAACAACTAGACAAGCAAGGTAGGCAATTGAAAGTTATTGGGCTTCAGCCTACTATGAGAAAGTTACTGAGCTGGAATTGCTTAACTTATTTGGTCGGGCAGGGCGTTAAAAATTAAACAGTCAATAAGGCGTTAAATATGTATGAAGCATTTTATGGGTTGAAAGAGAAGCCATTCTCTATTCTGCCAGATCCGGATTTCTTGTTTTTTGGCTTACGCCACAGCATGGCTTATGCCATGCTGGAGTATGGCGTTCAAAATCACGCGGGATTTTCGGTCATTTGTGGCGAGATTGGTTGTGGAAAAACAACCCTTGTAAGACATATGCTAAACAACCTCGGTAATGAGCTGACGGTTGGAATTGTTTATAACACACACCAGAATATTGATGACTTGCTCAGTTGGATTATGCTGGCATTCAGTCAGCCTTATGAGGGGAAGTCACCCTTAGCTTTATATGATGATTTTCAGCAGTTTTTAATTAAATCTTATGTGGAAAAAAAACGCGTAGTGCTCATTATTGATGAGGCGCAAAATTTAAGCCCTAGCTCACTTGAGTCGCTGCGTATGTTATCTAACATCAATGCAGATAAAGATCAGTTACTACAAATTATTTTAGTAGGCCAACCACAATTAAGAGACTTGTTGCGCCGCCCTGATTTACAGCAGTTTTTTCAGCGAGTTTCAGTTGATTTTTTCATCCCGCCACTAGAATCATTCGAGGTTGATAAATATATTCAGCATCGTTTACATATTGCTGGGCGTGATGAGCCTTTATTTACACCTGCTGCGACACGTTTGATTGGAGAGGCTGCACGCGGCATCCCGCGTAGCATTAATATTCTTTGTGATACCACTTTGGTTTATGGCTATTCTACAAATGCCGAGAAAATTGACGTTAACCTAGTGCGCGAAGTCATTAAAGATCGTGCTGAGTTTGGTGTGTTGGGTGTTTAGGGGTTTATTTTGAATATATTGGTCACTGGCGGTGCAGGTTATATTGGCTCGCATACTTGCGTGGAGCTAATAAATGCAGGATTTGATGTTGTCGTATTGGATAATTTTAGCAATAGCAAGATAGAGTCTTTAAAGCGCGTAGAAAAGTTAACCGGGCGTTCAGTTGTATTTAAACAAGGTGATGTGCGTGACCGTGTTTGCTTGCGCGAGCTATTTTCTCTGCATGCTATTGATACGGTGATTCATTTTGCAGGACACAAAGCGGTGGGCGAGTCGGTCAGAATGCCACTTACTTATTATGATAATAATGTTGCTGGCAGTGTTGCATTGGTCGAAGTCATGTCCGAGTTTAACGTTAAACGGATTGTATTTAGTTCTTCCGCCACCGTCTACGACACGAGCGATGATGCACAAATTCATGAGGATTCACCACTCAAGCCCGTTAATCCCTATGGGCACTCTAAGCTGATGGTAGAGCAAATCTATCGTGATTTGGCAGCTTCAGACAGTGAATGGGGCATTGCCATTCTGCGTTATTTTAATCCAGTGGGAGCGCACGAAAGTGGCTTGATTGGAGAAGATCCAAATGGCATCCCGAATAATCTAATGCCGTATATTTCGCAGGTGGCTGTTGGGCGTTTGAAAGAACTGAGTATATTCGGTTCTGATTACCCTACGATAGATGGTACTGGTGTGCGTGATTACATTCATGTTGTAGACTTGGCATTAGGCCACTTAGCGGCTCTGCAAGCACTTAATCATCATGCAGGTTTGATGACGGTTAATTTAGGAACAGGCAAGGGTTGTAGCGTGCTGGAGCTAGTAAAAGCATTTGAAATGAGTACTGGTCAGGCTGTGCCATATCGCATTGTGGCGCGTCGACCTGGCGACGTCGCAACCTGCTACGCCAATCCAGACTTAGCCGAATTCTTACTAGGCTGGCGCGCCAAGTTAGATGTTCAAGCAATGTGCCGAGATGCTTGGCACTGGCAATCCAATAATCCTCAAGGTTATACCAGCAATTAAAAATGTGTAAAGTTGATTAGTAAGCGCTTTTACCGCTGAGTTTGAAAGTGGTTAACAATAATATTTTAATATCCAACCATACTGACCAGTTATTAATGTATTCAATATCCGATTCTATACGCTGAATCATTTGGTCAATATCTTTTGTTTCGCCCCTTAATCCACGTACCTGCGCAAGCCCAGTGATGCCAGGCTTAATATGATGTCGCGCAAAGTAGTCAAAAATTCTTTGTGAGTATTCTCTGTCATGCTGCATAGCATGCGGTCTAGGGCCCACTAAAGACATGTCTCCTATGAGCACATTAAATATTTGTGGTAACTCATCAAGACTGGTTTTACGTATAAAAGCACCTACACGAGTGATTCTGCTGTCATTTTTTTCAGCTTGCTTCAATTTACCAGCTTCTTCTTTATGAACATACATGCTACGAAATTTCCATATTTTGAACGATTTTCCGCTCCATCCAGCACGATTTTGCCTAAAAAATACGGGGCCTGGACTATCTAATTTAACTGCTATGGCAACCAGAAGTAATATAGGGCTAATGATAATTAATATTAAAACTGACAGCACTCTGTCCTCGATCGCTTTCTGTAATAAGCGCATGCCTATCAGCGGTGTTTCTGAAAGGGTCACCACAGGAATGCCAGAAATTTCTTTGACGCTGTGGTTCATTAAGCGCAACGCAAATATGTCGGGAATCCAGTGAATTGAAACATATTTATCTAGTATATTCAGATAGATATCTTCTAAAGCTTTAGATGACTTGAGCGGTGTAACAATATATACGATGCTGATGTTGTACTCATCAATCAACGCTGGCAAATCTTCAATATCACCTAATATTAGAGGATCACGCTTTCTGCCAGACGTTTTTCTACCAGAGGCTGGGACATCGTCTGGCATTTGTATAAAGCCTACGACCTGCTCTCCAATCCAAGGGTTACTAGAAATTTTTTGCTGCAAATAATAGGCTAATCGACTTTGTCCAACTATCAGTACTTTTTCGTTTTGTTCTGGGTTTAGTATTATTTTTTTATAAATCACTCTGAATACAGCATGTAAGACTACTTGTGTGAGGTAACCAATCACATAAAGCTGTCCCATTAAGTATCTAGAAAATGTTTCAGTCTGTTTTGTTAGGAACGCCAATACAATTAATGACAGGAAAGTAAGCGACCATGCTTTTAATAGATCAGTTGCTTTATCTAGAAAAGGGCCGTTGCTTCTGTAGATAGCAAACCTGTCATAGGTTATTGCTAGATTGCCTAGTAATATCAGTAGCATTACCATGTATGGACTGGTAATGCCGCCAATGTATAGATAATGGTATTGAATCAGCGCGAATGTCACGCCAATCACGGCCATGCCGTCAAGCAATTGCTGAATCGTATTGCTTAGATTATTGCGTCTTTGTAAAATCGTTCTTGATTTTTTTTTTCTATAAGCCATTTAGTCTTGCCGATAATTTAGTTAATAGTTAATACAATCGGTGGTCAATTAGTAAATTTTTGCAGGATATTTGTGTCGCAAAATTACTTTAATGGTACATGTTAGAATTCAGGCCGATTAATAAAACCAATTACAAAAATTGGTTTTATTAAAATGCGAGTACTCTTCACCAAATGGTTTTTTTCTTAAGTGATGTCCAATTTTACTCGGATTGCTTGTAAATTAATATAGTAACACCAGTAAATTTAGGGCTAATCAATATTAAGTATATGATTGATTAATAAGTAATTAATCATCCGAAATTAATTCAGGGTTTGGTGGTGATGAACTTACTGGTTTATTTTCAGCAAGCATCTTGGTTGTTAATGTTGCCCTATTGATTACAGTCAATTCCTTAATAGTTTCACAATAGATAGCTACTTGGTTTCATAGTACAATGAATCACTTGTAAGAATTGCTTTAACTGACCAAAAATTAGTTATCCAATAGATACAAAAAAAGATTTTTAAAGTGGTGCCCGGAAGAGGACTCGAACCTCCACATCTCTCGATACAGGTATCTGAAACCTGCGCGTCTACCAATTCCGCCATCTGGGCATGCTTGAATTATACAGATATAAAGCGATATCGCTTTTACAATGCGCCGAATTTTATAGAAAGCGAATAACTTGTCAACAAAAAAAAGTAGAAGTAACGATCCGCATGCCTCAAGGGAGGCGGCGCAATATGATGCGCCTTTACCCAGTCGTGAACTAGTACTACAGGTATTAGCGGACCAAGGCGTGCCGTTGGGTCTTGAGCAACTTTATCTGTTGCTGGATATCGGTTCTGATGAACGTGATAACTTTAACAAACGCCTCAACGCCATGGAGCGTGAAGGCCAAATTATGCGCAACCGTAAGGGCGCGCTGTGCTTAACTGAGAAAATTCACGCTATAGCTGGCACTGTACAGGGTCACCCTGATGGCTTTGGCTTTTTGGTGCCTGACGACAAAACCAAACATCCTGAAGACTTATTCTTAGGCCCACGCGAGATGGCGCAAGTGATGCATGGCGACCGTGTCATGGTGCGCATGGCAGGATTGGATAGAAAAGGCCGGCCTGAAGGCAAAATTGTTGAGGTGCTAGAGCGTAGCACCAAAAGCTTAGTAGGGCGCGTGATACAAGGCCAAGGCGTGACTATTGTGGCGGCTGAGGATAAACGCATTAACCAAGATATTTTGATTCCTTACCATCTAGATATGGGCGCTAAGCCTGGCCAAGTGGTGATGGTGGAGTTGACTGAACAACCCTCAGTACACGCGCACCCAATGGGCAAAGTGGTGCAGATTTTGGGTAACTATGCTGATAGCGGCATGGAAATTGAGATTGCGCTAAGAAAACACAAATTACCGCATCAATTTTCGCCTGCAGCACTCAGTCAGGCAGAGCGCATTCCCAAGCAGGTGCAGGCTGCAGATTATCAAGGACGCATTGATTTGCGTGACATGCCGCTGATTACGATTGATGGTGAAACGGCGCGTGATTTTGATGATGCCGTGTATGCTGAAAAGGTTGGCGTCGCATGGAGATTAGTCGTGGCGATTGCCGACGTAAGCTTTTATGTGAAGCCTGACGACGCGCTGGATAAAGACGCGTTTGAGCGCGGCAATTCAGTATATTTCCCACGCCGAGTGATTCCCATGTTGCCAGAAGCACTTTCTAACGGCCTATGTTCGCTTAACCCAGATGTAGAACGGCTGTGCATGGTGTGTGATATGCAAACTGATGCTTTTGGTGTGGTTAAACAGTACAAGTTTTACCCATCTGTGATGCGTTCTAAGGCACGTATGACGTACACAAAAGTGGCGGAAATGCTTGAGAATCCACAAGGTGAAACAGCGCAGGAATATGCACACGTGATGCCACATGCACAAAATTTGTATGCGCTATTTAAGTTGATGTTAACTCAGCGCGAAAAGCGCGGTGCCATTGAGTTTGAATCCACCGAAACCATGATGATGTTTGACGATAACGGCAAAATTGAACGCATTGTGCCGGTCAGTCGTAATGATGCACACAAACTGATTGAAGAATGCATGCTGGCCGCTAACGTGTGTGCAGCGGATTTCCTTAAATCACGCGAGCACGCCGCACTGTATCGTATCCATGAAGGCCCAACGCCAGAGAAGCTAGAAGCTTTGCGCACATTCATGGGCGAGGTTGGATTTGGCGTGGGTGGTGGCGAAAAACCGCATGCCAAAGATTACAGCAAGTTGATGCAACAAATTAAAGACCGCCCAGATGCGCAACTGTTACAAACGGTACTGCTGCGTTCTATGCAGCAAGCGGTGTATAGCCCCGATAATGTGGGCCATTTTGGCTTAGCTTATGAGGCGTATGCGCACTTTACCTCACCTATTCGCCGCTATCCTGATTTGCTGATTCACCGTGCCATTAAAGCTGTACTAAATAAAAATGAAGGCCTGAATGGCGAAAAATACAATGCCAAAGACTGGAACAATTTAGGCGTGCATTGCAGTATGACTGAACGCCGGGCCGATGATGCCACGCGTGACGTGAATAATTGGCTTAAATGCTATTTTATGCAGGATAAAATCGGCGAGGTATTTGAAGGCACCGTAGCGGGCGTGACCAGTTTTGGCGTATTTGTGGCGTTAGATGGCGTGTATGTGGAAGGCTTGGTGCACGTTACCGAGCTGGGTAACGACTACTTCAATTACGACAAAGCGCGCCACGAAATGGTGGGTGAGCGCACCGGCGCGCGTTTTAGGCTGGGCGATAGGCTCACAGTAAAAGTGGCGCGGGTAGATTTGGAAACCAGTAAAATTGACTTTACTTTGATTAGCCATTCATCACACATCAAAACAGGTGCCCTGCAAACCAATATCCATGCGCCTTCCAGAGCAGCTAAAAATAATACGTTAAATGTGAATAAACACAATGTATCTACAGAGTTTAAACCGTTAAGTACGCGTGCGCTAGGAAAGGCTAAACATGACCGCAGTGGCGGCGGTAAAAAAGTAGCCAAGCCTGTGGTTAAACAAAAGTCTAAAAGTAACAAAAACAAAGGTAAACCAAAAAGATGAGTACGAGAACGATGAAGAAGAACGCAATCAAAGAGTTGAGTTCAAAACAATTGAGTGTAAGCCATGAGTGATGCACGTATTTTATTTGGCTTTCACGCTGTGTTAAGCCGCATGCGCCAGCATGTGACGAGCATTGAGGAAATTTTAATCGACCGCGATAGAATCGATGCGCGCATGAAGGATTTACTTAATTTGGCTGAAAATGCCAATGTGCGTGTGATGCAGGTGGATAAGTCAAGGTTGGATGGCTTGGCTGGCATGAATGGTCGGCATCAGGGCGTATTGGCGCGCGTCATCGATACGCCGATTCCCTACAAGGATATTCATGACATCTTGGAATCAGAGCTAACAGAACCGCCGTTCTTCTTGGTGTTAGATGGCGTAGAAGATCCCCACAACCTTGGTGCTTGCTTGCGGGTAGCGGACGCGATGGGGGTTCATGCAGTCATCGCACCTAAAGATCGGGCAGTAGGCTTGAACGCGACAGTACGTAAAGTGGCGAGCGGCGCGGCTGAGACGGTGCCATTTATTGCAGTGACGAATCTAGCACGTACTTTGCGAGAGTTAAAAGATGCAGGCGTGTTTGTTGTGGGCACCGCATTAGATGCTCCCAATGGCATGGATGCGCCTGCTAGTCTGCTGAATACCAAACTAGATGGGCCGATTGCGATTGTGCTGGGTGCTGAAGGCGACGGCATACGACGCTTAACAGCAGAAACTTGTGATGCATTGGTAACAATCCCAATGTTTGGCAGCGTTGAAAGCTTGAATGTGAGCGTGGCAAGCGGAATCTGCTTGTATGAGGCACGTCGTCAGCGCAGCCTTAAGACAGTCTAATTTACCAAGACTCTTTGGTTTATAGGTCTGCGGGCAGGTTTTTCACCCACCTGTCAGTGCGCTGAATGCGTGTTTTAAAATTATCGAGTAGTTTATCTAGTTTTTCGCGCAGCTCAATGTGTTCTAAATCTGTTAAGCCCGTTTCGCATGCCATTTTTTGCTGAATTTGGCTGGTTTTATGCTGAATTTCAGCGCCCTGTACAGTAAGTGAGATTATGACAGTGCGGTCATTTTGGTTGCTACGTTCACTTGTGACTAAGCTAGCAAATTCGAGTGATTTGATAATTGGTCTTAGGGCAATCTCGTCTATATGCAGCTTTTCAGCAAGTTGTTGCGGGGATAGCTGCTGATGTTGCCACAATAACACCATCACTAGGTATTGTTCGTAGTTTAAACCAACCTCGCTTAAACGCTCGCTATAAGTGTTAACTAGAGCATGCGATGCTGTATAGAGTGCAAAACACAGGTGTTTGTTTAGATGCAAGTTTTCGAACTCATTCATAACCAATTTCCCCTTTAATGACTACAATAGCGCATAAATTATTTGCGCGCAATAAGTAGCAAGGGGTATTGTTTAACTAGATGACTCTCACGTGGTTTATTGCAAATTGAGCGTGCTTAAGGTGTTGTTGCGCACTTGTTTTAGCAATGTTGCATCGTTAATCAGTGATTGCCCGTAAGAGGGTACTAAAGTACATATTTTGTCCGCCCAAGCCTTACTTTGCATTTGCTCTGCGAAGCAACGTTCTATCACATCAATCATGGCTTGCACACTTACTGATGCGCCTGGAGATGCGCCCAATAAAGCCGCTAAAGTGCCATCTTTTGAGGCGACAATTTCGGTGCCGAATTCTAACTTGCCCCATTTTTTATTACAGTTTTTGATAATCTGTACACGCTGGCCAGCATCTTCTAACACCCAGTCGACATTAACTGCATCTGGCAAAAAATTACGTAATGCATTCATTCTCTGCTCATGGGTTTGCGTCGCTTCTTTCATCAAATATTTGGTTAGGTCTAAATTGTGTTTACCTACGCCTAGCAAGGCTTTGAAGTTGTTTGCCTTAACAGATTTTGCCAAATCAAGTTTAGACCCTGCTTTTAAAAACTTGGTGGTAAAGCCAGCAAATGGTCCAAAAAGCAAGGCGGGCTTGCCATCAATCATGCGCGTATCAAGGTGTGGCACAGACATTGGCGGGGCGCCTAGTGCTGCTTTACCATATACCTTGGCATCATGTTGCTTGATGATTTCAGGATTTTTACAAATAAGCCACTGCCCACTGACAGGAAAGCCGCCATAACCCTTACTTTCATCAATATCTGCTTTTTGCAATAAAGGCAATGCGCCACCACCAGCGCCTAAAAATACAAATTTTGCCTTGATTGTTTGAGTGTGCTTGGTACTTAAATCAACTAGCTTTATATGCCAGTTATTATCTTTGGCACGATTTTTAACTTTATTGAGATTTTTAACTTGCGTGTTAGTGAGCAACTTGAAGTTCTTTTGCTTGTTTAAGTGTGCCACCATCTGGCGGGTGAGAGCGCCAAAATCCACGTCTGAGCCATGCGCAACATAACTAGCCGCTAGTTTGGTATTGTCATTTCGACTTGCCATCATCAGCGGCATCCAAGTTTGTAGCTGCTTAAAATCTTCGCTGTATTGCATATCAGCAAACAAATGATGCTGCTTAAGCAATTCAACACGCTGTTTTAGAAACGCCACGTCTTTATCGCCCCATACAAAGCTTAAATGCGGTGTTTTATTGATAAAGTGCATAGGAGCAGGCAAGGCGCCAGTATTCACTAGATGGGACCAAAACTGTAAAGAAGCCTCAAAGGCAGCGTTAATTTCTAAAGCCCGCTGTATGTTGATATTGCCATCATCGGCTTGTGGCGTGTAGTTCAGTTCACAATAACCCGCATGGCCAGTGCCAGCATTATTGAGCGCATCTGAGCTTTCTAAAGCCACCTCTGGCAACTGTTCTACCATGGTAATACTAAGTGTTGGGTCAAGTTGCTGCAACAACATTCCTAGCGTGGCACTCATAATGCCACCACCCACTAATAACACATCAGTCTCTAAAGTTTTCATAAGATTTGCATGCTAAAACAATAAATTAGGGCAATAAAAAAGCCAGCATTGACGCTGGCTTTTAACTAAATTCTGCTAGTAAGTGCGTCTTTTGGGCGGTGTATATGGCGTTTTAGATTCAATATGCCTAAACGTAATGCGGCCGTTATTAATATCGTAAGGCGAAAGCTCAAGCGTCACTTTATCGCCCGCCAAAATGCGTATATGATTTTTCTTCATTTTGCCGCCAGTGTAAGCCACTAACTTATGGCCGTTTTCAAGTGTGACGCGATAGCGAGAATCTGGCAGAATTTCGTCTACCACACCATTCATTTCAATTAATTCTTCTTTTGCCATTACATGGCTCCAATCATTCATTAAGACTCAAACCAAGCTTGAGAATACTACTAGCAACAAAAAAACAACATTGTCTTTATATGCGACTAAACGCAGGCGCAGTATAGTCTTGCAGGCGAAAATAAGCAATAAAATGTCATATTTTTACAATATTTTATTGATAATGCTTGACACGTTGCAGATTAATCCATATAAAGGCACTTAGGCGTTTACATTTTTAATTAATTGGGTCCTTCGGGCTCATTTTTTTTAATGGAGACTTTTTTGGGTGCCTCCCTTTTTAGTAAGAAAGTAATATTATGGCAACAGGTATTGTAAAATGGTTTAATGACTCTAAGGGTTTTGGTTTCATTACCCCAGACGCAGGCGGTGACGATTTATTCGCACACTTCTCTGCTATCGTTGATAGCGGCTACAAAAGTTTGAAAGAAAATGATCGCGTTAGTTTTGACGTGACAGAAGGTCCAAAAGGCAAACAAGCTTCTAACATTCAGAAGACTTAATTGCTTTGCAGAGGTAGCTCTGCATTCAAACTAACGGATTCGACGTTTATTTTTTAAACTAAAGAATTCTTAAAAATGGCTCCTTGTGAGCCATTTTTTTATTTTAGACTTACATAAATCAAATTGCACCACGATTAAGGTTACTTCAAAGTTAGTACAGTGGAAATACATACGCTGGTTTGTTAATCTTTATTTTTGAAGGACTTTTCTCTAACCTCCCAGTCACTGAATCACGTTTAAAGATACGGACTTCATCAGAATCCTGATTTGCAACAAGTAAAAATTGACCATCTAAACTGAGATTAAAGTTTCTTGGTGTTCTGCCACCTGTTGATATTTGCTGAATTAGACTTAAGTCTCCGTTTAACTCGACCTTAAAGACACTCAGATTGTTAGCATTGCCTCTGTTTGATACGTATACAAACTTACCATCCTGCGATAAACGAATTTCAGCCGCTTGCACATGGCCTTTACGCTTTGAAGTTGTCAGTGTATGAGTGCTGAAATGTGTAATCTCTCCATCCTCATAAAAGTATACCCCAACTTCACCCGTTAACTCATGCACCAGATACAGCACTTTGCCATTTGGATGAATCACCATGTGCCTTGGCCCAGACCCTGAAGCTACTTTAAAATAAGCTGGATTAGCCTCTGTTATCGGTGTTGAGTTAGAAAAATTTACATCATAAATATGTATTTTATCTGTGCCTAAATCGGCAACCAACAATTGTTTGTTATTAGGATGAAACACCATGCTGTGCACGTGCGCATTGTTTTGTCTAGACTTATTTATACTGCGGCCTCGATGCTGTACAGATTGCCTGAAATACAAGCCCCCTTCGCTATTAACCTCAAAGATACTGAAATTTCCGCTAATGTAATTTGCTACTGCAAGAAAATGCTCTGAGTGATCTAACGCAAGATAGCAAGGATCGTCACCAGCACTGTCAACAATATCTAATAATACTAAATCGGTTTTTTGCTGATTAAAAGCAAAAGACCTCAACTTGCCATTCTCATTTTCTTCTACTGCAAAAATCATCGTTCTGGCCTGGTTTGCGATGACGAAAGAAGGGTCTTTAAAGCCGCTTGCCACCACTTCAGAGTTGAGTGTCATAGTATCTTGATCAAAACTAAGTAACTCAATGCCTTGACTCTCTGCGTCTGTATACGTGCCAATTAAGTAGGTGCTAGATTGAGGCGTTTGATTCGTTGAGAGAGTTTCTGCATTTAACTCACAAGCCAATAAAGTAAAGGCTAGAGTAATCATTCTTAGCATATATTTCATGGCGATTCCCCGCAGAAACTATTAATTCTAAATGACTGATTTTACATGAGATATGTTGGGGTGAAGTTGCTAATTAACCACGAACATGCCTGCAAAGATTAAATATGGTGCAACATTTTTAGTTAATGCACTTATATTGTGCATAACATTACTAAGTGTAGAAAAAATAACCAATAAAAAATTAATAACTATATGATATG
Organism: Pseudomonadota bacterium; assembly: GCA_020053735.1. Lineage (GTDB taxonomy): Bacteria > Pseudomonadota > Gammaproteobacteria > Burkholderiales > Methylophilaceae > Methylotenera_A. The sequence goes on along the minus strand of JAGVMP010000019.1, from coordinate 78,953 downwards.
TATAAATAAATTTTTATTGAATGGAATGGCATATTACTTGCTGAATATAATTTGTGAGAAAGCGGTTTGTTATTAAAAATAACCGTTTTAGTATCAAAAAGATGACTAGGGTTCCGGCTCGGTAGTTTAGAGTGACTGGTCCAAGAGTTATCGGCCAAGAGCAATTGGTTACACGGAGGGATAAAAGCCCGGGAGGAAGCATTTTTAATGCCGCCTTCTCGATTTTTTTATCTAACCAAGGAGCCAATCATGCGTTCAATTTGTTCAAGTTTCGTTAAGCAATTTTCAGTCGCTTCAACATTAATAGCAACCTTACTTTTTGCAGGCATTTCACACGCTGCAGAACCTTTAAAAATTGGTTACAGCGATTGGCCGGGTTGGGTAGCATGGCAGGTTGCGATTGATAAGGACTGGTTTAAGGAAGCTGGCGTAGAAGTTAAATTTGATTGGTTTGACTATGTTGCCTCCATGGATGCATTTGCAGCTGGCAAAATTGACGGTGTTACGGTAACCAACGGCGATGCCTTAGTGATGTCTTCAGGTGGCGCTAAAAATGTGATGATTTTGCTGACTGATTACTCTAATGGTAATGACATGATTGTTGGTGCGCCTGGCATCAAAAGCTTAAAAGATTTAAAAGGCAAAAAAATTGGCTTAGAAACAGGTTTTGTAGAGCATCTTTTATTGCTGAATGGCTTAGAAAAAGCAGGCATGAAAGAATCTGATGTCACAATTGTAAACACCAAAACCAATGAAACACCGCAGGCGTTGGCTTCTGGCGATTTGGCAGCAATTGGTGCCTGGCAGCCAAATTCTGGCGAAGCGATGAAGCGTGTACCTGGTGCTAAACCAATTTACACTTCCGCTAAAGAACCAGGACTTATTTATGACGTTGTCACAGTGAGCCCTGCAAGCCTATCAAGTCGCAAAGAAGATTGGGCAAAAGTGGTGAAAGTATGGGGTAAAGTCGTTACTTACATCAACGACCCAAAAACACAACCTGATGCCATAAAAATAATGGCAGCGCGCGTAGGCTTAACCCCAGAAGCATACAAACCATTCCTCAAAGGCACAAAATTACTCACTTTAGCCGAAGGGAAAGTAACTTATACCAAAGCTGCTGGTTTTAAATCTTTATATGGTTCTTCAAAAATTGCGGATGACTTTAACGTTAAGTATGGGGTATATAAAGAACCACAAGATTTAAGCAAAGCGATTGATCCAGTTTTTTATAAGTAATCCCTAGTTGGAAATTACCACAAATAATATATTAAGGATGAAATGAGCTTGTCTACTTATTTTTCTGGTTATTTTTCAGGGTGGTCGTCGGATTGGTTTTCGGTTCGGCAGGAGTTAACCCCTAATCGTCGTAAAATTATAGGGTGGGCCTCATTTCTACTACCTTTACTGATTTGGTGTGCCGTGAGTTATTTGCCATTTATTTGGCACCCGATGGTGATGATTCAGCAGCCTGGAGATGTCGATTATTTCCAAGTCGACATGCTAATAGACAAGACCACTTTTAAAGAAGAATTTGCCAGTATGCAGGCGCAAGGTAAGGCTCTGCCAGAGGGGGAGCCTGCAAATCCCATCTACTTACCTGCGCCGCATGAAGTTGCAAAAGCTTTTTACACGGCATTCACCACTCCGCCAGCGCAAAAAGATGGCTTATGGCTACACCAAAGTTTGTGGAAAAGTATTCAAGTTATTTTTTTTGGGTTTCTCATCTCTTCGTTAATTGGTGTGCCATTGGGTATTTTGTGCGGCACTTATAGTGCGATATCTAGGCTTAATGAGCCTTTCATCGAGTTTTTCCGTTATTTGCCAGCACCCGCATTTGGTGCGCTCATGGTGGCCATTTTGGGTATTTATGATGGGCCAAAAATTGCAATTATCGTGATTGGTACGTTTTTTCAGCAAGTGTTAGTGATTGCCAATACTACCCGTAAGTTAGATTATTCCTTGCTAGAAGCCGCCATGACCTTGGGAACTAGTAAATTAAAACTGTTACGGCATGTTGTTATTCCTGGAATTTTGCCAGATTTATATCGAGATCAACGTATTTTACTGGGTTGGGCTTGGACTTATTTAATTGTTGCAGAGCTAATAGGCACCACTTCTGGAATCACTTGGTTTATTACGCAGCAGGCGCGCTATCAACATTTTGACAATGTTTATGCAGCCATATTTATTATTGGTTTTATTGGGCTTGGTACAGATTTGCTGTTGGCTTGGCTTGGCAAACGCCTGTTTGCTTGGAATAAAGCGGCCAATAAAGAATAAAAACGGGGATGCAGAACATGAATAAACCTGAGAATAAACTGTTATTACCCAGTTATTTGGAGCAATCAGATGCAGTAAAGCAGCGCTTTGATAAACTCAAACAGCGCGAAGTCATTTTAGAAGTTAAAGGCTTAGATAAAGTTTACAAAACCGCGAATGGCGAAACAATCGCGCTAAAGAACGTGAGTTTTCAAACCCATAAGCGTGAATTTGTGTGTGTGATTGGTCCTTCTGGCTGTGGTAAATCAACACTGGTGCGTATTTTGGCTGGGCTAGAAAGTTATACTGGTGGTGAGGTATTGCTAGATGGAAAGCCTATTATTGGTCCTGGGCGCGATCGTGGCATGGTGTTTCAGGGGTATACCTTATTCCCTTGGCGCACCGTTAAGCAAAATGTCATGTTTGGCTTAGAGATGAACAACATCAGCAGTATCGAGGCTGGACGTGAGGCCGAATTGTGGCTTGAGTTGGTTGGTCTTGAAAAGTTTGCAAATGCATATCCACATGAACTATCAGGTGGCATGAAGCAACGCGTGGCAATCGCTCGTGCTTTAGTGAATCAACCCCGTATTTTGCTCATGGATGAGCCTTTTGGCGCGCTTGATGCACAGTCGCGTTGCAAAATGCAAGCGCATTTGCTGGAGATTTGGCGCAATATCGACATTACCGTTGTGTTCATTACGCATGATTTAGATGAAGCCATCTTTCTCGCGGACCGAATTCTGGTGCTGAAAGCACATCCGGGTGAAGTGATGGAGTTGGTCGAAGTGCCTGTGCCACGTCCGCGCAGCGCAGCGCAATTTACCTCACCAGAGTTTTTAGCAACCAAGGCAAGACTAGATTCACTTATTCATCCGCAGGATGAACAAGAAAGTACCGAAATCCCAATCAAGCAACACATGATTCGTTTTGTAAACGTTGCAGATAACGTGGAGTAGTGCATGACAATGGAATGGTCAAAAACTACATGGGATGAATTGCCTAGTAAACTTGAGGCGGCTAATCAAGCTGCCATTTTGCCCATAGGCGCAACTGAGCAACACGGTCCACATATGGGGTGCGGCATGGATTACGTGTTGGCAGATATTTTATGCCTTGCTGTAGCAGAAAAAACCAATGTCCCAATGTTGCCTACGATGCCTTATGGGTGCTCGCTTGGCCATAGTCAACGCTGGCCAGGTACCTTGGCGATAACGCCAATTACATTAATTACCCTAATGAAAGAGTTGGGTGATTGGGCGTATCACAGTGGCATACGTCGTTTGTTTATTGTGAACACGCATGTCACTAATGCTGCACCCTTGCGCTGCGCTTTAGAAATGTTGCGCGCAGAGCATGATGACATGATGGTCGCGGTATTTAATACTGCGCATTTAAGCCAACGCGTAAAACAGTTTCACCATGCCGATGGTGAAGATTGGCATGCCAACGATGCAGAAACATCACTCATGCTTGCCACTGCGCCAGAGATGGTGCGAATGGATAAATTACACCTTGCTGACGACCACGACCGAACTGAGAATTTAGTTTTTTCGCATCCAGTGAATCGCACAAGTTTGAATGGAGTAACTGGTACTCCCAGCATTTCGAGTAAAGAAAAGGGCGCGGAGTGGTTTAACTGGATGGTAGAAGATTTAAGTGCATTGGTTATCAAAGGCATGCAAGAAAACCCGCCTTTGGCACACTCATATTTTGATTCATTTGATAAGGCAACAAGTACATGAAAACAGCAGTAGAAATTGACACGATTCAACAGCAGCTTAAAGAAAAGGGTGTCAAGTATTGCATAGGTGCATATGTGGATATTCATGGCATTCCTAAAGCTAAAGTTGTACCTATAGATCATTTGCCACAGATGGCTGCAGGCTCTGAGCGCTATACTGGATATGCTTTAGATGGATTAGGACAAGCCCCGAGCGATGATGAACTGAACTCTGTGCCAGATTTAGACCATATCATTCAATTACCTTGGGAACCTAAAGTCGCTTGGATGCCAGCAGACAACCATTTTCAAGGTAACCCATACCCACTTAACACCCGAGTAGCCTTGAAAAGCGTGTTAGCAGAAGCTGCAAAAATGGGCTTTGGCATGAACCTGGGGATTGAATGCGAAATCTATTTATTAAAACAAAATGCTGACGGGAGTTTAAGTGTACCTAACCCTGACGATAAGCTAGAAAAAGCTTGTTATGACGTGCGCGGCTTTATGGATAACTTTGCTTGGTTAGACAAAATGGCTACAGCAATTAACGGGCTTGGCTGGGATTTATATTCATTTGACCACGAAGATGCCAACAGCCAATTTGAGTTCGATTTTAATTATAGCGATGCGCTCACCATGTGTGACCGCCTGATTTTCTTCCGTTATATGGCGAAACATTATGCGAAAGAAGATGGGTTGGTAGCCACCATGATGCCCAAGCCATTTGCTGATAAAACAGGTACGGGCGCACACTTCAATATGTCGCTTTACGATTTAAAAACAGGCAAAAACCTATTTGCTTGCGACCCTAAAGATGATCCGCGTGGGCTAGGATTAACGACTTTAGGCTATCAATTTATTGCAGGTATTTTGAAGCATGGCCCAGCTTTGTGTGCTGCATTTGCACCTACTGTGAACAGCTATAAACGCTTAGTTCGCCGAGGCGCAATGAGCTACTTCAGTTGGGCGCCAGTATTCAACTCTTACGGATCTAACAATCGCACCAACTCAGTTCGCGTGCCGATGGGCGGTGGGCGTTGTGAATCACGCAACGCAGATGGCGCAGTGAATCCCTATTTGGCAGCGACGCTTGCCTTAGCAGCAGGTTTAGAAGGTATCCGTGAAGGCTTAGATCCAGGCAAGCCGAATGAAGATAATCTATACGACATGAACGAAGAGCAGCGTAGCGCAAGAGGCATTGAATTTTTGCCGCAAACCTTGCAAGAAGCCGTTGCCGCGTTTGCTGCTGACCCACTAGTTGAGAAAACATTAGGCAAAGAGTTAAAAGACGAATTCATCAAATATAAAACTGAAGAGTGGGAAACCTATCATTTAACCGTTAGCCAATGGGAAGTGGACCGCTACAGTTACATGTTCTAAAGCCTATCGTTAGAAAACAAAGTAGCGTCACCATACGGCGTTGTGAGCAAAAAATGATTCGTTACATATAAAAAATATGCGCCTCATCATTTTTTGCTCACGCCTTGTCTGGTTTAGCAACTTTGATTTTTAACGACAGCCTAAAGGTGAATGAAGTAGTCAAATAAAGGATTAACGTGATAAAAGAATTTAACCCAGAGAATGTGCTATGGGAAGAAGTTATTCCAGGCGGTAATCATTGGTCTGGCCTCATGCGGCGCGGTACGGCATTACGCATCACTGATTTAGAAGGAGGTGCCAATTTATCCGCGTTATTTTACAACGCTGAAGACAAATTGGAACGCTATAACATGCCAGACACGCTCAAAGCGCAACACACGGCTTTCCTTACTGCAGGCAACGTGTGTTATAGCGACATGGGACGGGTCATGTGCTCGATTATTGACGATAGCCTTGATTGGCATGACACGATTTGCGGTGTGACCGATACTGCCATGATAGAGGCTCAATATGGCAAAACAACATTTCAAACGCATCGTAATGAAATGTTTAGAAGTGGTAAAGATGGCTTATTAATTGAGTTAGCGAAACATGGCTTAGGTAAACGTGATTTAGTAGCTAACGTCAATTTTTTTAGCAAAGTGATACCAGATGATGTTGGAAATTTAAGTTTTGTGGCTGGCCACAGCAAAGTAGGGGATGCGGTGGATATTCGTTTCGATATGAATGTGTTATTGGTGCTATCCACTGCGCCACATGCTTTAGATAATAAAACTAACTACCAGCCAGCCGCAGTAAAGTTGTCAACTCGGCATGTGGGGATTGCTTCGGCCAATGATATTTGTCGTAATTCCTGCGAACAAAACCAGCGTGGTTTTGTGAATACGGAAAGATATTACCTATGATTGTAGAAAGTCGACTAAACCCTAAAACTGCAGTACTAAACCAAATCTGCAATGCAGGCGATCCTTGGATGGCTGAAGTTAAGAAAGGTCAAATTTTCCGTATTCTGGATTTGGAAGGCAATCAAGCGGTTGATACATTGTTTTATAGTGCTACCAATCCAGAAGAACGTTACAGCGCGGTTGATACCATCGTGTGTCAGCGGCAACTATATCTGACTTCTGGCTCCGTGCTTTATTCTAGCGAAGGTAATCCCATGTTGACGATTGTGGCAGATACCTGTGGTCGCCACGACACACTTGGCGGTGCCTGTTCAGCAGAGAGCAACACAACGCGCTATGCCGTGGAAAAACGCTCTATGCACAGTTGTCGTGATAGCTTTATGCATGCGCTTAATAACTGCGGTTGCGCTGTACATCGCCACATGAGTAAACGCGACATCACCGCCAACATTAATTTTTTTATGAATGTACCCGTAACGAGGGATGGTGGCCTGAGCTTTGCAGATGGCATTTCTGGCGCAGGCAAATATGTGGAAATGCGCGCCGAGATGGATGTGATTGTTCTAATATCAAACTGTCCTCAGTTAAATAACCCTTGTAATGCCTACAATCCAACGCCTGTTCAGCTGTTGGTGTGGGATGCAGTCTAGTAATAAACCGTAAGTGGACGACCTCTTATGGCGCAAAACAAGCGGGACGACTCGCCCAGAGGCTTAAGTGTTTAAAAAAATTTTAATTGCTAATCGCGGCGAAATCGCTTGCCGCATCATTCGTACATTGAAGAGAATGGGTATTGCGTCAGTGGCAATCTATTCAGAGGCTGATGCGAGTGCACGCCATGTGTTGGATGCTGATGAGGCGGTATGTATTGGCGCTGCACCCGCTGTTGAAAGTTATTTGAACGCTGCCAAAATATTGCAAGTGGCTATGGATACTGGCTCACAGGCAATACATCCCGGTTATGGCTTTTTATCTGAAAATGCAGACTTTGCAGCAAGCTGCGAGGCCGCCGGAATCAGCTTTATTGGCCCGACACCACAGCAAATGCGTGATTTTGGTCTTAAGCATACCGCCCGTGAATTAGCTCAGAAAAACGGCGTGCCATTGTTGCCAGGTACTGGTTTGTTGGCAGACGTAGTTGAAGCGCGTATGTGCGCAACAAAGATAGGTTATCCAGTCATGCTAAAGAGCACTGCAGGCGGCGGTGGTATTGGCATGCAGTTAATTTGGAGTGAAGATGAACTTGGTGCCGCGTTTGAATCTGTGCAACGCTTGTCACGTGCCAACTTCAAAGAAACAGGCATCTACTTAGAAAAATACGTGCAAGCGGCGCGCCACATTGAGGTGCAAATTTTTGGCGATGGAAAAGGCCATGTCATTGCACTAGGTGAGCGTGATTGTTCAGTACAGCGCCGCAATCAAAAGGTCATCGAAGAAACGCCAGCCCCCAATATTAGCGATGAAACTCGATTGGCATTATGTCTGACCGCTGTGAAGCTAGGTAGTGCTTTGCAATATCGCTCTGCAGGCACCGTTGAGTTCGTGTACGACAATGCCACGGGTAAGTTTTACTTTTTAGAAGTCAATACACGCCTGCAAGTTGAGCATGGTGTGACTGAGCTGGTATGCGATATTGATTTAGTCGAGTGGATGGTGCGAACGGCTGCAGGCGATACGACATTTTTAAGTGAATATAGGCATCAGCCACAAGGCCATGCTATCCAAGCTCGAATTTACGCGGAAGATGCGAATAAAAACTTCCAACCTTCCAGTGGTGTATTGACTGAGGTGCAGTTTTCCCCAACAGCACGCAATGATAGTTGGATTGAAACTGGCACTGAGGTCTCACCATTTTATGACCCACTCATTGCCAAAGTGTTAGTGCATAGCAAAGATCGCTCTTCTGCAGTTCAGGCTATGCGGATAGCGCTGCATGAGACGCGGCTTAGTGGCATTGAAACCAATTTGGAATACCTACGGCAGGTACTGTCGGATACTATATTTCCAGCGGGCGAACAAACAACGCGTTATCTCAATCACTTTGACTATAAGCCGCTGACAATAGATGTACAGGATGGCGGTGTGATGACCACTATTCAGGATTACCCAGGCCGAGTGGGTTATTGGGCTGTAGGCGTTCCACCATCTGGACCAATGGACCATCTGGCTTTTCGTTTTGCTAACACGTTAGTAGGGAATGACGAAGGCGTAGCAGGATTAGAAATCACACTGATTGGCCCTAAACTTAAATTTAATACAGATGCCATTGTTGCGATTACGGGTGCAGCAATTGAAGCAACACTTGATGGTGCGCCAATGGCTATGTGGGAGTCACATTTTATTAAGGCAGGCAGTACGCTTAAGTTAGGAAGCATTAACAATAAAGGTTGCAGGGCTTATTTAGCAGTGAAAGGTGGCTTTGATGTGCCCGATTACTTGGGCAGCAAATCAACTTTCACGCTAGGTCAATTCGGCGGTCATGGCGGCAGAACGCTTAGAGTTGGGGATGTGCTGCATCTCACCAAGCAAGCAGAATCTGTCTTCATTTCAAGATTTCTTCCACTGGACTTACAGCCAAGTTATACCAATCAATGGGAAATTGGCGTTTTATATGGGCCACATGGCGCACCAGATTTCTTTACCATTGATGATATTGAGATGTTTTTCACTACTGATTGGGAAGTGCACTACAACTCAAATACGACAGGAATCAGGTTGATTGGCCCTAAGCCACAATGGGCGCGGCAAGATGGCGGAGAGGCGGGCTTGCATCCATCTAATATTCACGATAATGCATACGCGATAGGGGCCATCGATTTTACAGGGGACATGCCTGTGATTTTAGGGCCTGATGGCCCAAGTTTGGGCGGTTTTGTTTGCCCAGCAACCATTGTACAGGCTGAGTTATGGAAAATTGGGCAACTTAAGGCGGGAGATAAAGTACGCTTTAAGCGCCTAACTCAGGCTGAAGCGAACGCAATGGAGAAAGACCAAAATTATTTGCTAAGTAACTTAGAAGCTAGTAATGCCAGTCCTCTTAATGTAGCTTTGCAGCAGTTAACTGATAGCGCGATATTGACTCAAGTTGCAGAAACTACCACACAGATTAAAGTAGTGTATCGTCAGGCAGGCGATAAATACCTGTTAGTTGAGTATGGCGAGTTGGTGTTGGATTTAAATTTGCGATTTCGGGTGCATGCATTGATGCAATACTTGGAGAGCCAAAACATCAAAGGCATTCTTGACCTTACACCCGGCATACGATCACTACAAGTACATTTCGAAAGCCTCGTGTTACCAGTCAATCACCTTATCAATATTCTGCAGTTCGCAGAGCTAGCGCTGCCGAGTATAGACGAGATGGAAGTGCCAACGCGTATCGTGCATTTGCCTTTATCTTGGGATGACGCAGCAACACAATTAGCCATCGAAAAATACATGCAGTCGGTACGCAAAGATGCGCCTTGGTGTGACACTGCATCAGGAACTCCAAGTAACATCGAGTTTATTCGCCGCATTAATGGTTTAGAAAGTATCGAGGAAGTTAAAAAAATCGTGTTTGACGCGAGTTATTTAACACTTGGTTTAGGAGATGTCTATTTAGGCGCACCTGTTGCTACGCCCATAGATCCACGTCATCGCTTGGTAACTACCAAATATAATCCTGCGCGCACCTGGACCCCAGAAAACGCAGTTGGCATTGGTGGTGCATATATGTGTGTATACGGCATGGAAGGGCCGGGCGGCTATCAATTTGTAGGACGCACAATACAAATGTGGAGCCGCTGGGCTTGCTCAAATAGTAAAGCCCAAACCAAAGACTTTAAAGATGGTAAGCCGTGGCTACTCCGTTTTTTTGACCAGATACGCTTTTATCCTGTTTCGGCAGATGAATTGTTGCAAATGCGCGCAGATTTTCCTCACGGCAAATTTGAGTTGAATATCGAAGAGACCGCATTTAGTTTAAAAGACTATAACCAATTCTTAAAACAAGAGTCTGCCAGTATTAATAGCTTCAAAATCAGACAGCAAGCAGCTTTCGACGCTGAACGTGAACGTTGGGTTGCTTCAGGGCAGGCGAATTACAATCAAGAAGCCGAAATAGATGCTGTCAATATTCAAGCTTCGGAAATCCCTGTTGGACAGCAAGTAGTGTCATCGCACGTCGCTGGCAATCTATGGCAAATCAAGGTAAGTGAGGGTGATGTAGTACAAGAGGGCGATGTGTTGATGATTGTTGAATCAATGAAAATGGAAATTTCTATAGTCGCGAATTGCTCAGGAAAAATAAGCAAAGTGTTGCGCAATGAGGGTGGAGCAGTTTTTGCGGGGCAGAATCTCATATTAATAGCAGAGGAAAAATAGCATGCAACTAGAAATCCCTCACTTGCGAACGTTGTATCTTACAGGTCAACTCACACCGACAGACTTAGTAAAACAATTGGATGCAGAAATAGGTAATGAGGATAATCATCATATTTGGATTCGCCGCTTGCACTTGGATGAAATGATGGTTTATGCAAACAACTTGGAAGAGCAAGATCCCGTAAATCTACCCTTATATGGCATACCATTTGCAATTAAAGATAACATTGATTTAGCGGGTTTGCCAACAACGGCGGGTTGCCCAGATTATTCTTACATCCCAAACAACAGTGCAACTGTAGTACAGAAGCTCATTAATGCGGGTGCAATTCCAGTAGGAAAAACTAATCTGGATCAGTTTGCCACAGGCTTGGTGGGCACACGTTCCCCGTATGGGGCTTGCAAAAATAGTATCAATCCTGAATATATCTCTGGGGGTTCCAGTGCTGGGTCGGCGGTTTCAGTTGCATTAGGGATGGTCAGTTTTAGTTTAGGTACAGATACTGCAGGTTCAGGTCGAGTACCAGCCGCATTTAATAATCTAGTTGGACACAAACCCACTTGTGGTTTACTAAGCACGTTGGGCGTTGTGCCTGCTTGCCGTACGCTAGATTGTGTGTCGATATTTGCAAACAGTGCGCACGATGCTGCAATGGTGCTACAAGCCGCACAAGGCTATGCTGCTGAAGATGCCTACTCGCGCCAATTACCCACAAATAAGACGATGCAGAATTTAGGAAGCAGCTTTACTTTTGGCGTGCCTAAGCCAGATCAGCTCGCATTTTTTGGCAATCCTGAAACCCCGCAATTATTTCAGCAAGCGATACAAAAATTAGAAAAAATGGGGGGTAAAGCAGTTGAAATAGACTTCGTGCCATTTTTAGAAACCGCGCAGTTGCTTTATGAAGGGCCATGGGTAGCAGAGCGTTACGCGGCAATTCGTGAATTTTTTGATGCAAAACCAGAATCTATATTTCCTGTAACTAAGCAAATTATTGGCAACGCTGCAAAATTTAGTGCGGCTGACACCTACAGCGCAATGTATAAACTAAAGGCGCTACAACGCAAAGCCGAGGCCGTATGGGCTGAAATTGATGTGATGCTAACACCCACAGCTGGCACGATTTATACCATTGCCGAGGTTGATGCTAATCCAATTCAAACCAATACCAACTTAGGTTATTACACTAACTTTATGAATTTACTCGACCTTGCTGCAATTGCTGTGCCTGCTGGATTTCAAGTCAATGGCTTGCCTTTTGGAATCACGCTTTGTGCGCCCGCGTTTAGTGATGATGCCTTATTGAATTTAGCTAAACGACTTGATGAGGAAAGATAAGATGATCAACGAACACATCATTAAAGTTGCAGTGTGTGGTGCACATATGCGCAGATTGCCACTTAATTCACAATTGGTAGCACTTGGTGGCGAGTTTATAGAAGCTACACAAACCTCACCTGACTATAAATTATTTGTTTTAAATAGTTTTACACCACCGCGTCCAGGCTTATTAAAAGTGATTGAAAATGGCAGTGCAATTGACTTAGAAGTATGGCAGCTCCCGATTGATAATTACGGCAAGTTTGTTGCTAGCGTTCCTGCCCCATTAGGTTTTGGTACGCTGACGCTTGCAGATGGTAGCCAAGTACAAGGGTTTTTGTGCGAAGCCTATGCGACATATGATGCGATAGATATAAGCCATTTAGGTGGATGGCGAAATCATTTGAAGAGGCTTTAAGTTAGCTTTGCGGAAATAAAAGGCCCTACATTTCTACAGGGCTTTTAAAATATGGCACCTCGACCCAGGCTCGAACGGGTGACACAAAAATTAACAAATAAGTTAGAAGTGAACTTTGCGATGAACCCAGTCTCAAATACCTAGACGCTCTAGTAAATCCTTAAAACATAGCCAAGGCAGTTTGCTTCTGAAATTTATGGTATATAGTCAGATAATCTGCTAAATGCTAGCAAAGGATTACATGCTAAAAAGTTTTTGGAAAAAAACTTCATCAACCCCACATTTAGTCGCCTCACGCATATTCATCATTTACCTCTTAATTGGTGTTTTATGGATATTTTTTAGTGATCATATCCTTCAGACGCTAGTCTCTACGCAAGAGCAGTTCATTCAATACAGTATCTATAAAGGCTGGGCATACATTACGCTCACAGCTGTTGTGCTTTATTTCTTGGTAAGGACAACTATACAAGAATATCTCGCTATCGAAAGCTCTTTACATGTCAGCGAGGATCGTTGGAAATTTGCACTGGAGGGTGCTGGTGATGGGGTTTGGGATTGGAATATGGTGACGGACCAAGTCTTTCGCTCGGCGCGGTGGAATGAAATCTATGGCTATAACAACCACGAAATTGAAGCCACTGCTATTGCAGGCCGTATGCTTGTGCATCCTGATGATTTATCTCATATGCTAGAAGACACACAAGCTTATCTGCAAGGGCAAAGGGGTTTGTATGTGTCAGAATTTCGCATTCTTTGCAAAGATGGTACTTGGAAATGGACGCTAAGCCGGGGCATGGTAATCCGCCATGATGTTGATGGTAAGCCTTTGCGAATGATTGGCACACACACTGACATCGGCGAAAGAAAGAGTGCCGAGGCTCAAGTATTTCGCTTGGCACACTATGATCAAGTGACTCATCTACCAAATCGAACTTTGTTTCTAGACCGCTTTCAACAAGAAGTTAAAAAGGCCAAACGTAGCAATCATTTCATTACTTTGATGTTTCTGGATTTGGATAACTTCAAAGAGATAAACGATACGCTCGGGCATGGTATTGGGGATTTGCTGCTGAAAGATACTGCGGCACGCCTAGTGACTTGTGTGAGAGCCGAGGATACCGTCGCGCGTATGGGTGGCGATGAATTTACTATCATATTAAATAATCTCAAAGATCAGATTAGTACAGAACGTATTGCGCAGAATATTTTAGATAGATTTAGTGAGCCTTTTAATTTGGGAGGTGAAATTGTTTACATCACTGCCAGTATAGGTATCAGTGTTTATCCCGTTGATGGCACCGAAGTGGAGGTGCTGCTTAAAAACGCAGATCAGGCGATGTATGCGGTCAAAGGGCAAGGCAAAAACAGTTATCACTATTTCACTCCAACCATGCAGGATGCTGCTTTAACTCGTATGCATCTGAGCAACGATTTGCGCACCGCGCTTGTTGCGAAACAATTTCAACTGCATTACCAGCCTATTGTAGATCTTACATCGGGTGATGTTTATAAAGCTGAAGCGCTAATCCGCTGGCAACATCCGCTACGTGGCTTAGTTAGCCCAGTTGAGTTTATTCCCATTGCAGAACACACTGGCATGATTGTCGAAATTGGTGATTGGGTGTTTTCTGAGACGGTGAATCAGGTTGCTAAATGGCGTATTCATCAGCCAGATTTTCAAATCAGCATCAATCGCTCTCCTGTGCAGTTTAGGGCTAATCTCAAATACCATCTCGATTGGGTCAACTACTTAGAGAAACGGGGATTGCCTGGCAGCAGTATCTGTATTGAAATTACTGAAGGCCTGTTGCTGGACGCTAGTGATGTGGTAACAAGCCAGCTAGAAAGTTACAGTGAAGCAGGCATTCAAGTAGCAATTGACGATTTTGGTACTGGCTATTCGTCGCTAGCTTACTTAAGAAAATTCAATATTGATTATGTAAAAATAGATAGGTCATTCACGTCCAATATCCATCCGGGCTCTAGTGATTTAGTGCTATGCGAGGCAATTATTGTCATGTCGCATAAGTTGGGCAAAAAAGTAGTTGCAGAAGGTATCGAAACTCAAGAACAACTAGATTTATTGAAAGCGGCAGGTTGCGATTTTGGGCAAGGCTACTTATTTTCTAGGCCAATTCCTGCTAATGAATTCGAAAACCTCATACACACAAAAACAAATTTTAAAAATTTAACTGAAAAGTAAAGGTCTGCAATTTTTGGTGTAGGTGCATAAAGAAACCATCACTTTTGAATAGCCACTATCAGCTAATTAGATAAACTGGTAACTGACAATTGTAAAATTAATGTAGCTATGATGTAATGATTGATTGGTGTGTATGTCTAAGATTAAACAAAAGAATCGTACTTAACGACTGATATTAAATAATGGCATGATTGACTTACAGCTTTGGTATTGAAAAGCAACTAAGGAATGTTTATTGCCTCAATTGGAGCTAGTATTTCGCATTAAATGATTACAAAAATCCCCAAACAGAAAGCTATCAGCAAACATAAGGCTGATAAAAAATTGTCAAATGTAATTCTTCACAGTGAATCAATTAAGGATATGGTGCAAGTTTGCGCAGATGATTTGTCCGAAGTAAATACGGTTCTAAAAAATGAATTAACAATTAAGAACCCACAGCCTTCGATTAAAAAAGCGATTAAAAAAAATACAACGGTTGAAAGTAAAGTGCAATCGGCAGTAGATGAGCTCAGTGTGGTCAATGACGCATTGCAAGAAGAAGTAAAGGAGCGAGAAATTATTGAGCGAGAGCTTGAAGAGACAAAGCTTAGTAAGGATATTGCTACACAAGCTTCGTTGCACGATGCCTTAACTGGCCTGCCTAATAGAATATTGTTTTATGACAGGCTTGAACACGGATTAGAGCTAGCAAAGCGCCATGATTGGAATTTGGCTGTTGTGTTTATAGATTTAGATAATTTCAAGAATATTAATGATGAATATGGGCATGATGTTGGTGACAAGGTATTGTTAACAATTGCTAAAAGGTTGAAAGAAAACACACGTAGCAACGATACAATTTGTCGACTAGGTGGCGATGAGTTTTTGTATCTATTGATGGAAGTAAAAAACGAGCGTGAAGTAACTAAAGTTATCAAGAAATTGATTCAAACAATTGAGTTGCCATGTGAAGATTTTGAGCCAAATTTAGTAGTTAAATCAAGCATTGGCGTGTCTTTATTTCCTAAAAATGCAAATAACCAAGAAGATTTAATTAAGCTGGCAGATGAAGCGATGTATGCGGCGAAACAAACTAAAGTAAGTTACGTTTTTGCCTAATTATTAATTTTTTAGCTTACTAATTATCAAAATTAAAAAAAGCCCTAAGTCTATGTAGGGTTATTTCACCATATGTGGTCCTCGACCTGGGCTCGAAGCATGGATCCTTATTAGCTTTAACAAGAGGTCATCGGCAACATACCATTGCAATTCTCACCCATGGTAATAAAATCATTGATGTAGTTAAAAAGGAAGCTAAAATTGAAAAAACACCTTGCTGATTCTTAGCTTGTTGCTTTGCGTGACGGCTCTTCCCTCACTGTCAAACGTCAAGTTGACACCGAAGCCTAGATCGTTGTTGCAGCCGCTGATTTTTATTTGGCTAGAGATGATATTAAAATCGAACAAAGGTGATTAGGAGTTGAAAAATGAACACGACTAAACCCTATTTAATTGGCATAATCTTAATATTACTTGCATTAACATTATTCACCACAAATGCGTTTCCAGCCTTATTTAATATCATGGGGGAGGTCAACCAAATTGTTATGGCCAGATCGCCTGCTCTGGCAGAGGCTGCAACCCCTGCACCAGCAGCCGCCACAACGACACCGGCACCAGTCCCTGACACGGTGCCAACCCCTAAACCTACGCCACCGCCAGGCCAAACTGGTTTGATGCCTGTCGTGGACATCAGCAAAAATATCACACCGGCAGAAGGTTATAGCGATCTGCGCATTAGGCCAACCAACGAGCAAGCTAAAGCTACCCGGGATAGCGCATTCCGCATCTCATGTCTGGTAAGTCATATGAGCAATGATGACCCGATGATTTACCCTGGACAAGAAGGTGCGTCGCATCATCACACGTTTTATGGTAATACTCAGGTGAGATTCGATACTGATTTAGACCAATTATCAACCACTGGCAATAGCACCTGCGATGGCGGTATTATGAATCGCAGTGCCTATTGGCACCCGACCATCATCAACACGCTGACAAATGCCGCTGTTTTACCGGATCAAGGCGCTATCTTTTATTACAAAGTCGGCCATCCTGCATTTGGGGGTAGAATCAAACCTCCACCAATAGGCTTGCGTATGTTGGCTGGTAACCCAAAGGCGACCACATTTGGTCAATCGCAAGCAAGCAAGTATGTATGCATTAATATTGCGATGCAGCATAGCAATGGCATGAAGTGGCAAAGCACTATACCTAACTGTGGTCCCGAATCATTTATGCAGCAGGTTGTGTTATTCCCGCAATGCTGGGATGGCAAAAACCTCGATAGCCCAAACCATCAAGACCACATGGCTTATCCCTCGCGATCTGGTATATGTCCTGCTACTCATCCTGTAATCTTTCCTGAAATCTCCCTTAACTTAAATTACAAAGTACATGCCGATAGCCCCATGAACAAATGGCGTCTGGCCTCTGATAATTACACCTTTAATGGCCGTAATGCCGGCTACTCAGGCCACGCAGATTGGGTGAACGGATGGGATGAGAAGGAACTAGAAGGTATCGTTAAAAACTGCCTCAATGCTCGCAAAGACTGCCATGCGCACCTATTGGGGGATGGTAGAATGTTTTATCGTGAATAGAATTTACATATTTACACCAAGTATAAACATCTAAATTTATATTTTGCAGGAAAAGTTAAAGCCGCCGGAATCTCTCTCAGCGGCTTGTATATTGGCTCCTCTACCTGGCTCGAATCAGGGACACACGGATTAACAGTAGATAATAGCTTAATCATTCAAGTTACATCATATGAGGGTCTTTTGAAACCCAGTGGGCAGATGCTACTGGCTTAGCAATCACTCCATTAGATTCTGCAGGCTGGGAAGCATCCTTAGTAATCATGCACCCTAATGAATTTAGGTTAGAATACACCTGTAACCTTTAGTACTGTTTGTATAAAAGCAATATATCCACAACACAAACAAAGGCGAATGATTTGAACAGATTATCGCAGGTCTGGTTATGGCAGATAGCTGGGTTAATGCCACGTACCAGCAGTAAGAGACATTGTAAGTGAACTGGCGCCCGCTAACATGGCCAAAGCTCAGCAGGTGGCTGCCGTGGATGGCGTTTGCTATTATCTTGACTGTGACGTTCCAGTTGCGGAAGAACGAACAGCAGCATGCTACTGATACGCTGCAAACCGATTTTAATTTCCGTGTCCGCGAAACTGGGGTCCGTATTGAGCAGCGCATGTTGGCTTACGAGCAGCAGTTGCGCGGGGTGCAAGGCCTGTTTGCCAGTTCCGAGAGCGTGAGCCGTAGCGCTTTCCGTACCTTCTTTAATAAACTAAATCTCGATCAAAACTTCCCCGGCATTCAAGGTGTAGGTTATGCGCAAGTCATCCCCCCTGCGCAGAAAGACAAATTCACCACCAGCGTCCGCAATGAAGGATTTCCAGCATTTTCTATTTGGCCAGTGAGTGACCGCAGTATTTTTACCTCCATTATTTATATCGAACCATTTTCTGTCATTAATCAGCGTCCTTTTGGTTACGATATGTATACCGAGCCATTGCGCCGTGCCGCTATGGTGCAGGCACGTGATAACGATATGGCAGCCTTATCTGGGCCCATAAAACTGGTGGCAGACATTAAGGGACATGAACAAGTCGGTTTTAAGATGTATATGCCCATATATAAAAATGGCGCACCACATGACACCTTGGCTAATCGTCGCGCCAACCTTGTTGGCTGGGTTTACGCGCTGTTCCGTGCGAATGACCTGATGGGAGGCATCCTTGGGGAGCACGTAACCGATATCGACATTGAGATTTTCGACGGCAATAAGCCGTCGGAAAAGACGTTGATGTACGATGCTGATCGCGTACGGCGAGCTTTCGGAACAGAGAAACCGCTCTTTCAGTCTTCCCAAGAACTTGAAATTGCTGGCCATGTCTGGACCATGGTGGTCAGCTCTCATCCTGCTTTTGAGGCGAGGCTAGACCAATCAAAACCGCGGTTCGTCACTATTGTTGGCAGCAGTATAGGCTTGGCACTCCTCCTAGTCTGGCTGCTGGTGCAAGAACGGGCACGTGCCGTGCAAGCCTCGCGGGAGATAAGCGAGGAATTGAATGAGCTCAAGATTGCACAGGCACGGGTAATACGCTTGTCGCAACTTTATCAGGCACTCAGCGAAACTAATCAGGCTATCGTACGCATGAAGCAGCAAACAGAACTGTTTCCGCTGGTATGCCGTTGCGCCGTCGAATTCGGGGGTATGAAGTTGGCGTGGATTGGCCAGCTAAATGATAAAAGCGGTTTGATTGTGCCGTCCGCGAGCTACGGTTTCGGGCAGGACTATCTAACTGATATCACCATTTCTTCGCGTGCTGACATGCCGGAAGGACTCGGGCCTACTGGTACGGCACTCCGTGAGAATCGAACAGTTATTGTTAACAATTTCTCGGTCGATCCGAGAACCTTGCCTTGGCAGGCGCGAGCTGCCAAATATGGCTGGAACTCCTGTGCTGCCTTCCCAATCCAGCGTGGTGGGCGACCGTTTGCGGTACTCTCTGTTTATCATGAGCAAACTAACGCTTTTAATGAAGAGGCCATTGCATTGCTGGATGAAATGACGGTGAACATTTCCTTCGCGCTTGATAATTTTGATCATGAAATGCAGCGACAATTAGCGCAAGAATCCCTGTTGTTGGCAGCTTCTGTCTATGAAGTCAGTAGTGAAGCAATGATGGTGACGGATGCCGACAATAATATCCTTTCCATCAACCCTTCCTTTACTAGGATTATGGAATACACGTCAGAAGAAATTATCGGCAAGAATGCCAAAATCTTGTATTCGGACATTGGGAACAATAAGCTCAATAAAGAGATATGGAAAGAAGTAGCTACGACTGGACAGTGGAAAGGCGAACTATGGAACAAACGCAAAAATGGTGAGACTTTTCTAGAATTACTCACCATCAATACGATTTACCAAGAAAACGGATCAGTACATCGTCGGGTGGCACTGTTCTCTGACATTACCCAAAGGAAACAGTCGGAAGACCTCATCTGGAAACAGGCTAATTTCGATTTATTGACTGAATTACCTAACCGTCAATTGTTCCATGATCGTTTGAATCAGGAAATCAGAAAAGCGCAACGTGCAGGGCAAGCTTTAGCTGTGCTGTTTCTTGACCTTGATCGATTTAAAGAGGTTAACGACACATTTGGCCACAGCATGGGCGACATCATGCTTAAAGAGGCCGCCAGACGTTTGATTGGCTGCGTACGGGCAACAGATACGGTTGCCCGTTTAGGCGGGGATGAATTCATTATTATCCTAGGCAATCTTAATCACCCAACAAACGTGGAGCGGGTGGTCCGCAATATCTTGCAGAAATTGGCAGAACCATTTCAATTGGGTGATGATGTTGCCTACGTTTCGGCGAGTATTGGCATTACGCTGTATCCAGAGGATGCTACAGATATTGATGTATTGCTCAAAAACGCAGATCAGGCCATGTATACCGCCAAAGATCTAGGGCGTAATCGTTACCAGTATTTTACTGCCTCCATGCAGGAAACCGCCCAGGCGAAAAAGCGTCTTACCATTGACTTACGTGATGCAGTGGCTAACAGCGAGTTTATACTCTATTACCAACCCATTATCGAACTGGCAACAGGCGCTATTTATAAAGCAGAAGCCCTTATTCGTTGGCAGCACCCAACACGTGGTTTAGTGAGTCCTATTGAATTCATTCCGATTGCAGAAGAGACCGGTATGATTAATGACATTGGCAACTGGGTATTTACCGAGGCGGCAAAACAGGTGAAACTCTGGCGTGCTTCTCACCATGCCACATTTCAGGTCAGCGTGAATAAGTCCCCAGTGCAGTTCCACGCCACTGGCAATACGCATGTTGATTGGATAGATTATCTGCGTCAGCTTGATTTGCCGGGGCAGAGTATTGCTGTGGAGATTACCGAAGGCTTGCTGCTGCACGCTAGGGCTACTGTCACCGTCCAATTGCTTGAATTCCGTAATGCTGGCATGCAGATATCGATAGATGATTTTGGCACTGGCTATTCATCCCTGTCGTATCTGAAGAAATTCGATATCGATTATGTCAAAATCGACAAATCTTTTACAGGCAACCTAGAGCTAGGCTCCAGCGATATGGTGCTGTGTGAAGCCATTATTGTGATGGCGCATAAACTCGGCATGAAGGTGATTGCGGAGGGCGTGGAAACTGAGGGGCAGCGTGACTTACTGCTCGCAGCAGGTTGTGATTATGCGCAGGGCTATCTGTACTCCAAGCCCTTGCCTGCGGCAGAATTTGAGAAGTTGCTTAAGGCTGTTTCTAAAAATTAAAAGCCCTACATTCCTGTAGGCCTCTAGGTATTTGGCTCCTCGACCTAGACTCGAACCAGAGACACACGTATTAACAGATTAAAATTTGTATTAAAAATTATATAATAATCAATGCGTTGCAATTCTAGTCTATTCCGAATTGCAATATAAAAAATATAGACAAGATTAATTTAGGAAGTTTAGTTACGTTAATAGCAGCGTAATCTCAAATAAGTTATTTCCAAAATAGTTATTATGCATGTCTCTTCAGAAAGATATTAAACAAATTAATTTAACTTATTCTAATTGGAGTAAGATGGCGTTATGCAATTTAAACAGCTTAAATCATTGCGTACTTTTATTTTCCTGCTACTAGCCGTGTTCTTTACTGACACTATTTACGCTAGCGGCATGATGGTTGCAGATCAGTTATCTGCAAATCACCATACTACCGATAATGCACATTCTCCAGAACCAACTCATGTTGACGCACATGATCATCACAAAGATGATACTCAGCAGGAAGAGTCTTCCAGTGATCATTGCTCAAAATGCGGCCATTGCATGGCTTGCTTTACCGTTTTGCCACCAAGTCAATTAGATAATATGCAATCTGAGGTTCATGCGGTTGCTAATAGCTTGTTTGAATCTAGCTACATCTCGCACGTCAGTGCACAGCCGAACAGACCACCTATCTCTTAAAAAATATACTGTAGTTTAACTCTTGCAACAGGCTTTAATTTAGTCTGTTGCAGATTGTTCACATTTATTTTTGAAATGAGATTTCGATGAAACTATTCAACTTAGCGTTGTTTATTCTTTCTCTTGGTATAGGAATATCTACGCCCCTATGGGCTGCAGATGCGTCTCAAGAGACTAATACCTACCAATCATCCTTTGATGGATACAAGCCCCTATCTGATGACAACTTGTCAGATTGGAAATCTATAAACGTGCCTTCAAATGGCGGCGGACATGCGGGGCACTCCATGGCAGGCATGCAACATAACATGACGCCAGAACAGATGGCTAATATGCCGTCCGACAGCAAGGAAATGCCTAGCATGGAGGGTATGAACCATAGCAGCATGGAAAGCATGAAAAAAACGACTCCAGACAAAATGCAGGGCATGGATCACAGTCAAATGAAGCAAGACCAAACCATGACGCCAATGGCTGGGAGGGATCATTCAAAAATGGCCGGCATGAATCAGGACAACATGAAGACCATGCCTGATAGCAAGTCAGCCATACAGCCAATGAAAAAAGAAGATATGGCAGAGATGAACCATCACGAAATGGCTGGGCATGACCACGCTGAGCCTGATATGAAAGCGATGGACCATTCAAAAATGAGTGAGTCAAAGATGAGCGACTCAAAGCCGAATGACATGCAACCAAGTCAGGAAAGTGCGCTACAAGCAGAAGTCGGGCAAGAGGAATCTCAACCACAAGAGCAAGCAGCTAAACAAGCGTCTGAACATGCAGGGATGGCAATGCCCTCGACGTCAGCTGCAACACAAGCCACACCATGGCAGATAATCCCTAACTTTCATCCTATTGTGGTGCATTTTCCCATAGCTTTAACCATCATTGCTTTTGTGTTGAGTATTGCTGCTTACGTGCGGCGCAGTCATCCCATCTCTGCGCAGCTGGCTGCCGCCGGTCACTTTACCCTGTGGCTCGCTGCCCTAGGCGCTGCAGCAGCGGTGTTATTTGGCTGGCTAGCTTTTAATTCGATTGCTAATCACGATGATGCAGGCCATGCCGCAATGCTATTGCATCGTGCGTGGGCAATTCCTACAGCCATTGGGCTTGTGCTACTGGCAGCTTGGGACGCCTGGAAGCATCGTATCAACGAGCTGCTATCCATACCAATGCTGTTTTTACTTTTTCTGCTCTCTCAAGCAATCGCCGTGACTGGATGGCTGGGAGGAGAAGTGGTTTATCGACATGGCATCGGTGTGTTATCCATTCCATCCAGCAGTGGCGCAGGCCATGGTCATAATGAAAGTGCAGAGGTGACTGCTACGCCTAACGCTGGGCCTGGTGAGCATACAGAAAAGAATGATGATAAAAAAGGAGAATCGCATGCGCACTAACACACCACATGCAGCATTCAAATCTCGTACTTTAATAGCCCTTGTCAGTACCAGTTTTGTGCTAGGCGGCTGTGCTACTTTTTCTAAAGATGGTGGTTTTGGTGCTGTGCAAGAGGCTACTCAAAAACACATTAAGCAAGAAGTGGTTTGGCCAAAAACGGAAGGTGAAAAGAATCAAGTCACAGAACGCGTAAACGAACTATTATCAAAACGTTTGGATGTAGAGCAAGCCGTACAAATTGCGCTACTGAACAATAAAGGGTTGCAGGCAGATTTCTATAATCTTGGTATATCGGAATCCGATTTGGTACAAGCTGGTCGTTTACCTAATCCCAGATTTTCAATGCTTTATACACGTAATGACGGTGTTTATAAGATCGAACAAATTCTTACATTCAATATTTTTTCGCTGATTACTATGCCTAGAATGCAAGAAATTGAACGTCAGAGATTTGTGCAAACTCAGAAAAGAACCGCTTATGAAGTGATTAAAATCGCAAATCACACACGTATAGCCTATTTCAATGCAGTCGCGGCTATAGAGCAAGTACGCTATAGCGAGCAAGTCAAAGAATCTGCCGAAGCCAGTGCTGAATTAGCAAGAAGAATGCTAAAGGCAGGTAACTTTAACAAGCTGCAGCAAGTGCGGGAGCAGAGTTTTTATGCGGATGCTGCGCTTGATTACGCAAGCGCGACCAATAAGCAAGTATCTGCATATGAAGCACTATCACGTTTACTAGGTGTATCAGTGGATCAGTTGAACTTGGAAGAACGTCTACCAGATTTACCCAAGGCGCTCACAGAATTGCAACCATTTGAGAAAGCCGCTTTTGAACAGCGACTGGATTTACAGGCCATTAGATTAGAAACTGATGCATTGGCTAAACAACTGGGCCTCACCAAGATGACACGCTTTATTAATGTACTGGAAATTGGGCCAGCAAGAACGTTAGAAGGTCGGCGTGGCGATCCCTATAAAAAAGGCGTAGAGCTTTCATTTGAGTTGCCCATATTTGACTGGGGTACTGCGAGGGTTGCACGGGCCGAATCCATTTACATGCAATCAGTGAATCGGGCCGCACAGTTAGCCATCAATGCGCAGTCTGAAATCCGTGAGGCCTACAACACCTACCGAACTAACTATGATATGACAAAGCATATACGGGATGAAATCGTGCCGCTTCGCAAAAAAATTCTGCAAGAAAACCAACTTCGCTATAACGGCATGCTAACCAGCCCATTTGAGCTGTTTGGTGACGCACGCGCGCAAGTCACTAGTGTGAAAAGCTATATCGAATCTTTACGTGAATTCTGGGTGGCCGATAGCACATTACAAATGACGCTGATTGGTAACGAAAATATGATGGAAGGAAATTAATATGGATTTTTCAAAATTTAGCAGACGTGACTTCTTCGTATTTGCTGGTGCAGGCATTGCTGCAGCTACTGTAAGTAAAGTTTCAATGGCCGCGTTACCTGAAATTGTTTCAGTCGAGCAAGCCAACACTCAAGCACCGTTACAACCTAATACTGGCAGACCCTACAGCCCCGTTGTAACGCTTAATGGTTGGAGCTTGCCGTGGCGTATGAATAAAGGTGTGAAAGAATTTCACCTTGTGGCTGAGCCAGTGGTACGTGAAATTTCACCAGGTATGAAGGCACATTTATGGGGCTATAACGGCCAAAGTCCAGGCCCTACGATAGAAGTAGTTGAGGGCGATAAAGTCAGAATTTTTGTCACGAACAGATTACCTGAAATTACAAGTATTCACTGGCACGGTCAGCGATTACCGAATGGCATGGATGGCGTAAGCGGGCTGAATCAGCCACCTATACCACCAGGTAAGACTTTTATGTATGAGTTTGAGGCCAAGCGCGTAGGCACGTTTATGTACCATCCCCACGCCGATGAAATGCTGCAAATGGCGATGGGTATGATGGGGAGCTGGGTCACACATCCTAAAAATCCAAAATTCATGCCTGTGGATCGTGATTTTGTTTTTCTGTTAAATGCTTACGATATTGATCCTGGCAGCTACACACCTAAAGTTAATACCATGTTAGATTTCAATTTGTGGACATGGAATAGCCGTGCATTCCCTGGAATTGATCCAATTGTGGTACGTAAAAATGATCGTGTTCGGATTCGTATTGGTAACCTTACGATGACCAATCACCCCATACACTTGCATGGGCATGAATTTGAAGTAACTGGCACCGATGGCGGTTGGGTGCCGAAGACAGCACGCTGGCCAGAAGTTACAGCTGACATTGCAGTAGGTCAAATGCGGGCAATAGAGTTTATTGCTAATGAGCCTGGTGATTGGGCATTTCATTGTCATAAAAGTCATCACACCATGAATGCAATGGGGCATGACTTGCCCACATTACTTGGGGTTAAACAAGGGGACTTGATGAAAAAAATCGGTAATTTGGTACCTGAGTATATGCCAATGGGTGAAACAGGCATGTCTGAGATGACAGATATGGCTGAGATGATGGATATGCCCTTGCCTGAAAACACTTTACCTATGATGGCTGGTAAGGCTCAGTTTGGTGCTGTTGAAATGGGCGGTATGTTCACCACAGTCAAAGTAAGGGAGGGGCTTGCTCGTAATGATTACAAAGACCCTGGTTACTATAAACATCCTATAGGCACTGTGGCACGGGAAGTTGCAAACGACTTACCCCCAGTAGAGAGATCAGAAATGAGTGTGCCGGAAGGCGGTATGGAAATGTCGGTACGTAAACCGAAGGGTCATACGGGGCATTGAGTTAAAGTGATTGACGCCAGCTATACTAAATAACTTAAAAACTTAGTATAGTTGGTAGTTAAGACTCTGTAATTAAAATGGAAATTATGCTGACCCAATCATATATGTGTTGATGGTGCTAATTCTCACATATTTAGACTTATATAGTTTAAGCGCGTTGACTAACAGACAGTGATGGCAAATTTGTACATGATAGATTGACTGACATTTGTCCGAATACTTTAAAAGGAATTTCACCATGCAAACTGAACAGTTAAAAGTAACAGGAATGACTTGCGGCGGCTGTAGTAGCAAAGTTACAAACGCACTTAAGGCCGTAAATGGGGTAGATGATGTAATAGTGTCATTGGCAACTGGTCAGGCGACAGTGCAATATGATGAGAAGTTAACCTCTCCTGAGCAATTAAAGTCAGCGGTAAAAGAAGCTGGCTATGGCATAGTGGCGTCGAATGTCACCGAGCTAACCCAAGGTAAAGGCTGCTGTGGCCAAGTGCTGTTAAATCACTAGGAGTGAGAAATTATGAGTGTTGATAATGCAATAAAACCAACATTAAAAGATCCAGTCTGCGGAATGACCGTGACGAATCAATCGCCCAATGTGTTTAAATATAAAGGTAAGCCAGTTTACTTTTGTAGTGCTGGCTGCCAAGCTAAGTTTGCGGCTGATCCAGCTAAGTATTTAGTTGCAGACTCAAGCGCTGATACCGCAGTTTTAGAAACAAAATCTACTCCGCCCGCCCCAATCCCCACTGGCACCATTTACACCTGCCCGATGCACCCTGAAGTGAGGCAAGACCATGCGGGCGCTTGTCCTAAATGTGGCATGGCATTAGAGCCGGAGATGCCCAGCTTAGATGATGAAGAAAGCCCTGAGTTGGCAGACTTCAAACAGCGTTTTGTTTGGACGTTGCCACTGACTGTCATCGTTACTATTCTGGCGATGGTGGGGCATCGTTTGCAATGGTTTGAAATGGTTACGCAAAGCTGGATTGAGCTTGTATTGTCGCTACCCATAGTATTATGGGCTGGTTGGCCGTTCTTTGTACGTGGCTTTCAATCCGTCATCAATCGCAGCCCGAATATGTGGACATTGATAGGCTTGGGGACTGCAGCCGCATTTATTTACAGCGTTGTCGCGACGGTTGCACCCAATGTATTCCCTGCATCGTTTATGACGATGGGTCGCGTAGCCGTCTACTTTGAAGCGGCGGCAGTGATTATTTCACTGACTCTGCTTGGCCAAATTTTAGAACTTAAAGCACGCTCACAAACTTCTGCTGCGATTAAATCTTTACTTGGTCTATCGCCTAAAACAGCCCGCAGGATTAATGCGGATGGTAGAGAAGAAGATGTGCCACTTACGCATGTGCATGTAGGTGATATGTTACGCATACGGCCAGGCGAAAAAGTGCCCGTCGATGGCGTTGTGACCGAAGGCGGTAGCGCAGTGGATGAATCCATGCTCACTGGCGAGCCAATGCCAGTCACTAAAGGTGTCGGTGATAAGCTCATTGGTGCAACACTTAATACCAATGGCGCATTAATTATGCGCTCAGAAAAAGTAGGTTCACAGACAGTATTGGCCAGTATTGTGCAGATGGTCATTCAAGCTCAACGCTCTAAAGCGCCCATGCAACGTATGGCGGATCAAGTGGCCGGCTACTTTGTAGTCACTGTCGCCGTAATTGCATTACTGACATTTGTCGTTTGGGGGTTACTTGGTCCAGAGCCAAGTTGGGTATTTGGTTTAATCAACGCAGTGGCGGTACTCATTATTGCCTGTCCATGCGCGCTAGGTTTAGCAACACCGATGTCTATCATGGTCGCCACTGGAAAAGCTGCAACGCAAGGTATTCTGTTCCGCGACGCAGCTGCTATCGAAAACTTCCGCAAAGTCGACACCTTAATTGTAGACAAGACTGGTACGCTAACTGAAGGTAAACCACGTTTTAATTTAGCTTTAGCAGCATCAGGCTATACTGAAGATGAGGTGTTACGCCTAGCAGCCAGTCTTGACCAAGGCAGTGAGCACCCCTTAGCAGATGCCATTGTGAAAGCAGCGCGTGAAAAGAATCTGGTTATTGATAAGGTAGATGGCTTTGAGTCCAGCACGGGTATTGGCGTGCGTGGTAGTGTCAATGGTAAACAATTAGCGCTTGGGAATACTGCGCTGATGGGCCAGCTCAATGTTCAAATCGAGTCATTAAAAGAACAAGCAGAAGAATTACGTGCAACAGGTGCTAGTGTTATGTATCTAGCCGTTAATGGTCAGCCAGCAGGATTGTTATCAGTATCAGACCCAATCAAAGTAAGCACAGCCGAAGCATTAAATACCTTAAAAGCTTCAGGTATGCGCGTTATCATGGCGACAGGCGATGGCCTGCTTACGGCAAAATCAGTGGCCGCTAAGTTAGGTATTGATGAAGTATATGGAGAAGTTAAACCCGCCGATAAGCTAGAATTAGTAGATAAGTTACAACGCGATGGCCGTGTGGTAGCGATGGCGGGAGATGGCATTAACGATGCACCTGCATTAGCCAAGGCCGATGTAGGTGTGGCAATGGGTACTGGCACTGATGTCGCTATGAACAGCGCTCAAGTCACGCTCGTTAAAGGAGACTTGCGTGGTATAGCGCAAGCGCGTGCCATATCTGAACAAACCATCATCAATATGAAACAAAATTTGGGCTTTGCATTCATTTATAACGCGTTAGGTGTGCCGTTAGCAGCTGGTGTACTTTATCCATTTACGGGTTGGTTACTCTCGCCGATGATTGCTGCCCTAGCGATGAGCTTGAGTTCGGTATCAGTGATTACCAACGCGCTCCGTTTGAGGGGCGCTAGTACCAGGTAGGTTATAGAGTCACAATTGTAAAAGTCGCCACTCATTGTCAGCTTAGGACTCTAGCTTAAGGCCTTGCCTTAGTAGCAGCAGGCATAACTTTAATCAACATTAGTATTGCGAGCAGAATAATGCAAAACAGGCACAGTTAATAACGCTTCCAGTTAACAATCATATTTCTGAATTAAGTACAGGAGTCTAAGCAATGGGTAACAATAGTGCAGTGTTAATCGATCAATCGAGCTCATTCAGTTTTCGAGTTTTAATAACACAGGAACGGTGGATTGAAGTAGGGCGTATTTTAGTCACTGGACTGATAGCATTACTCTACTGGCAGCAATTAGTGCCAATTCAAATTCTGTGGATCGCGATTGCTATTGGTTTATATCCCTTATTTAAAACTGGCTTAATGGACTTGATATACGAACGCAAGGTCGGCACAGAGATTTTTGTTACCATCGCTACACTAGTCGCCGTGCTAGGTGGAGAGACAGTTGCTGGTGCAGTGTTAATGGTAATTATTCTTATAGCGGAATTTATCGCTGAATTAAATATGGATCGTGCGCGGGCCTCAATCAAAAGCTTAATCGGTTCTGTGCCACAAGTTGCTCTTAAGCGCTCTGCGGAGGGTGAGCGTGAAGTAGCTATTAATCAATTGATTGCAGGAGATATCGTTTTAGTACGCGCAGGTGAAAAAATACCCGTAGACGGCAGTATCGTTGGAGGGGCCGCATCAATCAATGAAGCACCCATCACTGGCGAAAGTTTACCTAAAGATAAAAGTACAGGTGACCTCGTGTTTGCTGGGACAATAGTTGCATCGGGCGCAATAGATATTAAGACTGAAAAAGTCGGTAGCGACACTACCTTTGCACGCATAATCGGTTTGGTGGAAAACGCTGAAGCCACCCAAGCACCTGTACAGAAACTTGCAGATAAAGTTGCATCTTGGCTTATCCCCGTTATATTTGTATTTTTAATTGCAGTTTACTTTGTCACACGTGACGTTCGCATGATAGTTACCTTATTAATTTTTACCTCACCTGCAGAATTAGGCCTGGCAACGCCATTGGTCATGATAGCTGCGATTGCACGTGCTGCTCGCCATGGTATTTTAGTCAAAGGTGGACTTTATTTAGAGTCTTTGGCTAAAGTAGATGTGATGGTGTTTGATAAAACAGGGACTCTGACCGCAAACAAGCCAGAAGTAGTTCGAGTTGAGGTTGGAGACTCTCGATTCACTGAAATGGAATTGTTAAGTTTAGCCGCGGCTGCAGACCGCCGCTCTGCACATCCTTTAGCTAAAGCGGTCGTGGACTATGCAACGCTTAAGCAGGTTAATGCGCCAGAACCAGACCAATATGAGCAATTGCAAGGTCGCGGTGTAATAGCAACCGTTACGGGGCGTAAAGTTTTAGTCGGTAATGCAGCGTTATTACAAGAAAACGGCGTGCAACTTACCGCGGCAATTGAATCTGGCGGACTAACACCGGTTCACGTTGCGGTGGATGGGCAGTTTGCAGGGGTAATTTTTATCGCCGATTTATTAAGGCCAGGAGCCCGTGAAGCCTTGGTAAGGTTGAAAGAAACTGGCGTGAAGCGCATCGTAATGCTTACTGGAGACAATGAGGCCACTGCTCAGGCCGTAGCAAGGGATTTGGGTGTTGATGAAGTGCGCGCCAACTTATTGCCAGAAGATAAAGTAAAAGCCATTAAAGAATTGAAAAAACAAGGTCACCGTGTGGCAATGATAGGTGATGGCATTAACGATGCGCCAGCATTGGCTAGCGCAGACGTTGGTATTGCGATGGGCGGAGGCGGCACTCAATCAGCCTTGGAAGCAGCCGATATTGTGCTGATGACGGATGATTTATCTAAAATTGTGAGTGCCCGTGCAATAGCCAGACGTGCTTATCGTACTATTCAAGAGAATTTATTTGTAGGCGTTGGCGTAGTTCATGTATTGGGAATTACTGCTGCGCTATTGGGTTGGATAGGACCAATCCAAGCGGCGCTTATACATCTAGGTCCAGATATTCTAGTTTTCGTCAATTCGGCGAAGTTATTACGTGTTCGAATTGATGGAATTTAATTTTGCAATTTTGCTCATGAAATTAAAATCAATATTTACCACTTTACTTACTCAAAACCGCAATTTTCTGCTTAATTCTAGTTTTAACTGTGTGTTAGCGTACAGACTACCATTGTTAGCAAGTAGATTGTGTAAAGAGAAAAACTTTTTCTCGTTAGGCATTCCTTAACATGTTATCTGTTGCAGATTAGTGAAAAATTTATGCATCCCTTGACATAGGTCAAATAGGAAAAAATAAACTTTGATAGTATTTGTTATAGCAGAGTAATAATTTTGATGACACAACATTTTTGGAGAATAAAATGAAAACACATTTGATAGTTGCTAGCAGTGTGTTTGGTATTTTAACATTCACCATCTCTACACTATGTGCTTTATCGCACAGACACAAGCGCTGGTCAGGAATGAGATGTCAATTAATAACTTTTTTTAACTTAAAGGAATCATCATGAACAATTATATTAAAACATTACTTATAGGTACTTTATTTTATAACGCTAATTTTGCGTTAGCTGCTAATCAAGCCAGTACTGAAAATGCAAAAATTATAGTCGCTGCAGACCAGACCATGGAGCAATCAATGGGTAGTAGCACTAAAACTGGCCGCAAGAATATGGCGCATAAAGGTCTTTTTGATAGCAAAGTGATGGATACTAATAGCGATGGTAAGGTTTCTAAAGAAGAATACACAACACACCATGATCAGGCATATGGCAAGATGAAACAAACCAATGGTGGTGTCAGTATTAAGGATATGGATGCCGAAATGAATCATGGCACAACTAAAGCCAATAAATTACAACCAAGTGAGACAAATCACTAACCACCTGCAAAGTAATTTTCTTGTTAATTAGTTAAAGGTGGTGATTTCTTTAATATAGAATTGATGGAAAACTTTATAAACGATTTCTGGTAGTAAAAATCACCATAAAGCTTTATGTACTAAGAAATGCAACCTCGTGATGTCCAGATTAAAAAAGTTATTCTTAATATTTGGGTTTCACTAAGAAATTAATTTTATTTTTATAGGAGTATTACAATGAAAACTTCAATACTGGTTCCTTCGCTTGTTTCAATTGCCTTTTCTATATCTATCGCATCAGCAGATGAAATGCCCTTAAGCACTGACCCGCATTCAACATTGAATAGCGTCAATTTGAACGAGTTCCCAGTTGCACTACCTTTATCGCAAGACAGCGCCTCTGATTTTAATCTTGCAATGATGGATGAAAAAGAAGATATGGACAAAATGGATGACATGGACAAAATGGATGGCATGGACAAAAAAGACAAAATGAAAAATAAAGGGGATATGAAAAAAATGCATGACAAGGATCATATGCATAAAATGGACGATAAAGGCAAGATGAAAAATAAAGATGGTAAGGCTAAAAAGGGAGTTGGTAAAAAAGGGGCAGCGCAGCCTTCAGGGAAAAAACCAGCACCAGTTGATAGCAATCCTCCATCCACTGACATGTCTGATACGCCCGCTCCAATGACAGAGCCCGCCCCGATGCCTGAATCCGCTCCAATGTCTGATATGTAATGCGTCTTTGAAAGGACTTGCCCTAATATAAAAATCGCTTTTCGAAAGTCGTAAACTACTTTAATGAGACCACATTCTACGGAAACTCGTTTTTTTGCAAAACATTCAGTGCTGCAATGGATCAGTCAAACTTTACGGATGTTCGTCTTGGCAATGTTGGTGATATTATTGGGGCAATCACCAGTATTCGCGCAACCAGAGCAGAGTGAGCACGAGTCTCATCATCCTGCTGCTGCGCCTAATACCACTCCATCTAGTAGCATGCCATCAAGTAACCCACCAATTAGTAATACACCATATAGCCCAACTCCAGATGCTGCTGTTACTCCAGATGCCGCTCTAATGGGCAGCCCAAAACTCAAACAAAATTCTCCACAAAGTTCCGCAACCATGCCAACCTCAACGACTAGCGGGCCGGGAACGATGGAGGGCATGCAGAAAATGATGAAAGACATGATGGCTCCAACCAAACAAGGTGGCGATGAAGGCTGCTGCGGTGGAGTTGGGGCATCGCGTAAAGAGCTTTACCCATTCCTGATGAGCCTGCCCGCATGGACCCGCGAGATTCGACTGGAAGTAGAAAGTTTATCTCAAGAGCGTATCCACAAAGGTACGAGTAATTTCCAGACATCTTACGATAGCTTGTCGAAAGCACTGCAAACAAGTGATCTTAAGGCAACTGAGCGAGCACTCCAACAATCTCAAGATAGTTTGGGCATGATAGCAAGTGGTGTTGCTGCGCATCGGTTGCTTATTGAAGGAGCATCGCCGCAAAGTGTTGCTGTGCAATGGTTCAAGCGCGAGATGAACCTTCCGTCTGCCAGTACGACTAGCGATTCTGATGTGTTGCATGGCGTGACGACATTACACCTGTTTGCAATGGGGCTGCTTATAGCGTTCGCACTGGCAATGGTCGTCATATACTTCTTCAAAATGCGCCGCGCCGCTCAGCTCTTTGGTCGCATCAAACAAGACTCAGGCTCGCCACCACCTGGAGCCTCGCCACCACTTGGAGGAGTGCCCAACCCACCTTCGCCCGTGGCGCTGCCTAATGGAAATGCTGGGCCGCCTAAAGAGCCAGCACCGCCGCCTGCTAATAATCCAAAGTCGCCACCCACTAAAAAGTCTCAGGCGACGGGCCAATCGCCTAAAGGGTCATCAGCAACCTTAATCGCGGATGCGGACTCAGCGTTGCCACTTAATGCCAATTGGCAAGGTCAGCTGCGCGTGGGGAGTATTATCAGGGAAACGCCGAACGTCAAAACGCTACGTCTGCTACCGGCATCTAGCCTTAGCCTCATGCCTTTCACCTTTGTGCCTGGTCAATTCCTCAACCTCTCGTTTTCGATTGGCGGGGCAAAAATGAACCGCTCCTACTCTATTTCATCTTCCCCCACGCGGCGAGAATACGTAGACTTGACGGTGAAACGAGAGCCGCGAGGTGCAGTCTCCCGACACATCGTTGACTTGCTAAAGGTTGGCAACGAGATCGAAGTGGGCGGCCCCGTTGGGCGGTTTACCTTTACAGGTGAAGAGGCACAGAGCATTGTGCTTATCTCTGGTGGCGTAGGAATTACCCCGATGATGAGCATCGCGCGCTATCTGACGGAGCGTTCGTGGTCTGGCGACATTTACTTTATCTATGGGTGCAGTATTCCGGCAGAATTCATTTTTGCCAAAGACATTGCCGAGCTTCAGGCGGCGAATCCGAAGCTGCACGTTACAGTCACGATGGATCGCCCGGAAAGCACCGACTGGCAAGGTCATCAGGGACGTATTAGCAAGGAGTTACTAATGCATGCAGTACCTAATATTGCTTTGCGCAGAATCCATATATGCGGGCCAGTGGTTATGATGGAAGCGGTCAAGGCGATACTTGTTGAGTTGAAGGTTCCCCCAGAGCAAGTGAAGACCGAGAATTTTGGTTCAGCAGCACCCACCCCCGCAACCGACGGAACCACCGCAAAACCCACCACTCCTGCGACGGGTCCGTTGGTTACTTTTTCAAAGAACAACAAGTCAGCCAAAATTCATGTGGATCAGACTGTTTTAGAGCTATCGGAGGAACTCGACATCGGCATAGAATTCTCTTGCCGCGTTGGAACCTGCGGTATTTGTAAGGTAAAGATGACTTCCGGCGAAGTCGAGATGGCAATAGAGGATGGACTCGATGCTAACGACAAGGCCGAGGGTATTATTCTGGCCTGTCAGGCAAAGCCGAAGGGTCCTGTCGAGGTGGAGGCATAGCCATGAAGGACAGAGAGAGAGAAGGCATCGTTGTTGCTGGTGTAATCTGCCTCTTGCTTTTGACTTGGCTCGGATTTTTCCTACATCGCTCGCCACGTTTTCCAGGCAGTGGAATCGGGGCAATATTTGGCATAGCGGGAGCAGTGCTCATGCTATTACCGCTCGCTTACACGGTTGTGAAGCGTATTCCTTTTTTGTTTGCCCGAGTCACACCGCACATTTCGATGCAATCTTTGATGACCTTGCACGTTTACGCTGGCATTGTTGGCCCACTGCTTGCAATCATTCATACTGGTCATAAATTCGACAGCTGGTTAGGAATCGCCCTGACGACAGTGATGTTGCTGGTTGTGGTGAGCGGGTTTGTGGTTCGGTATTTACTCACTTTTGTCGCCAATGATATGAAAGAAAAATTGGCCCTGTTACAAACGGCTAGGGGTGATCTTGACGCTGCTTGGGGAGTGATCGAGAACGCTCAAGTTGAAACGAGCGTTCTTCGGAAAGCGCCTGGCATGATCGCTAATCTAGCGTCGTTAGTAATCATGCCACCTGCTGGCAACCCCACGACTGAGGTGACGCGCATTGCCGATGCTGTCGCAGACCTAGAGTACTCGGTACGCATGCACGAGTTCTTTAAGCTTTGGTTCGGCTGGTCTCTGAAGCTACATATCATTCTCTCCGTCTTTTTATACCTTCTTCTCGCTCTGCACATCTGGGCTGGCGTGCAATACGGGCTTAGGTGGCTCTAAACACATGGGCAAAATAAAATTCCTTATTGCAGTTTTTACCGTGGTTGCCCTCACGATTATCATCGGCACCGAGTGGGGAGCGAGCTCACGCACACGCAATATTTGGCAGCAAGTCGTGAGCCCTGGATTGCTATCAAAGTCACACGCATCGCTGTCGAAAAATTGTGTAGCTTGTCACACGACAGTAAAAGGGGTAGATGCTGGTAAATGCATCGCGTGTCATGCCAACAATACAGCACTTTTACAGCGCCAGCCTACGGCGTTTCATGCAAACATTCAAACTTGTAGCGGTTGTCATGGTGAGCATCAAGCAACAGTGCGTATGCCAACAACGATGGACCATACGCTACTTGCCGAGGTCGGTCATCTGGATTTAAAGGCGGCCGCACTGGGTGAAGGGTCGAATAATCAAGATATTGGCACAGCAGTTAAATTATTAGATAAGATTCCTCCCCCTGTTACGCAGGCACCCCTAGCAAGCACCCGCAGTAGCGATACGCAGATGAGTGACGATTCAAATATGCGCGCTGAAACCAAAATCGCCGTCGAGCCGCCAAGTGTGCCTGAATTGCTGGTCAATCATCCACGGCTTAGTGCGGTTGAATCTTCTCTCAACTGCGTGAGCTGTCACGCGACTAAGGATCGACATAAGGGCTTATTAGGGACAAATTGTGTCCAATGTCACGCCACAACCCAGTGGACTGTTTCTGAATTTCGCCATCCATCTTCGCGCTCGACCAATTGTGCACAATGTCATCAAGCACCACCTAGTCACTACATGATGCACTTTTCAATGATGTCAGCCCCGATTGCGCGTCAACCAAAAGCTAAAGTAAACCAGTGCTATCTTTGCCATCAGACGACTTCATGGAACGACATCAAAGGCGTGGGTTGGGTCAAGCATCATTAAATAGGTTTAAACACAGAAAGAATTTATACAGGAAAAATGTACATTTGAATTGACTGAAATAACACACAATGAATCGGGTGAATACAGGAGTAGCATGAAAATGACCGTCAATTTAGATTTGGGAAATTTAAAACGTCAAACATTTGATTATTTATGTGTGAAACGAATTTTAATAACGCGTCGGTAATTAGCAAAAATGCTGATAGCTAGCCTGGCCGTATTGCCGCAAAAAGTCTTGTGTTGATCCGCTATTAAATTTCTGAAAAATCCAATTGATTATGTTTGCTAACGTACATACTGATATATGCCTAGGGAGTATTTTAATGAATCAGTCCCCGACCAGTCAGGCTTAAAATTGGTCAATAACTTAGAAGTAGGAGCGCATTATGACAGTAGCGAATGTTTCACAAGCCAACAATTATGATTTACCGCAGACATTGAAAACTGCCCAGGATGCAATGCACTTACCAGAAGTTCAAGAGATTCTCAAAAGGCTATCTAAATTCAAATTAGGTATTTTTATGCCGCATATGCATGACGAAAAAACTGGAGGATTTCAACAGCTTGCTGATGATGTTATGCAGGTGGAATCTGGGTTGCAAGTGTCTTTTAAACTAACAGAAGAAATCGCAAATCAAAATGATCGATTTCTACCTGTTGCATGGTTCTGGCGTGGTGGAGCTACCTCAATTGCGGCTGCTTGCGAAATGGTTTGGGATATAAGTCCTGACGAGAAAGAGCGTAGGGGTAAACATAATATGATGACAATTGGCTGATTAAGTGCTTAGGTGCTGGGCTTTACAGCATCGGAATTCCCAAAGACAGCATCATAGAATAAGAGAGTCAAATCAAAATGGGTTAATTACGTTGTCATCGCTTACGGTAATAACATACCTGCTGTAAATAATTAACGCTTTAGTGGTGACTGATTCCACGATAAGTTAAGCATCTCCATACAAGAAAGAGAGTATTTGATGAATACCAACAGTTCAGAACTACAATTTAATAACTTTGATGCAAGCAAAATTCGTCACATTGTAGACAGGGTTTTTGGCGGATACACTGGTAGTCTTGGCGTACGTTTATGGGATGGAATCACATTTTCGTTGGGCCAGGATAATCATGCAGCAACCTTAGTCATCAAAAATGTAAAGCTATTCAGAAAGTTAATCTGGCGACCAGATCCTTTACGCCTAGTTGAGGCCTACTTTTTTGGAGAATTTGATGTTGAGGGAGATTTGTATACTTTTTTAAAACAAAGCATTCATCTGGAGTCTCTTAGCTTCAGCATGCAAGATCGAATTTCTATTTTTTTTGCGGCTTTATTTCCAAAAAGTACTTCAGCGCTTGTGCCACAACATAACGCCACTGTTAGGTATGTAAAACCTGTGGTTGCACGTTTTACACGTAGGCACTCCAAAGCACTCAATCGTGAAGCCATCGCTTTTCACTACGACGTATCTAACGAATTTTACCGCCTTTGGCTTGATGAAGAGCGTGTATATTCCTGCGCCTATTTCACAAACACGGATGAATCACTGGAGCAAGCACAGCGTAATAAACTGGATCATATTTGCCGTAAATTAAGGCTTAAACCTAGAGAGCGATTATTAGATATAGGCTGTGGTTGGGGTGCTTTGATTTGCTGGGCGGCGCAGCATTATGGGGTGTACGCTCACGGCATCACTTTAAGTCGTCAACAGTATGAATTTACACAAGCCAAAATTCGCGATTTAGGACTTGAGAAGCAAGTGACGGTTGAGTTAAGGGATTACAGAGATTTACCCAGTGATGCAGTGTATGACAAAGTTTCTAGTATTGGGATGTTTGAGCATGTAGGGCTCAAAAACTTACCCACTTACACGGCTATTGTGCAACGTGTTCTTAAACGCGGTGGGCTTTTTCTTAATCATGGCATTACTGACAACGAAAATGGCAAACAAAAATCAGTGGGTACCGAGTTTATCAAACGTTACGTGTTTCCTGACGGAGAGCTTGATAGCCTGAGTAACGTGCAACGTGTGATGGAGCAAACCAACTTTGAAATATGCGATGTTGAAGCATTACGTTGTCATTATGCGTTGACGTTACGTCATTGGGTTAATCGTCTGGAAGCACAACATGAAGAAGCGCTTAAACACGTGAGTGAGGCCACTTATCGTGTGTGGCGATTGTATATGGTGGGCTGTGCATTGCAATTTGAACGAGGAGCGATTGGTGTCTACCAGATTCTTGCAGTAAACGGGCGCGAAGGGTGCGCTGACTTACCGCTGACTAGGCATGATCTCTATCAATGAAATTGCCAAAAATACAGAAAACATACAGTTTATTAATCTATTAAAGGAGTGAGTCATGGAATGGTTTTCACAAAATTGGATATGGGTGCTGTTCTTCGTTGGAATGATTGCGATGCATATGTTTGGTCACGGCGGTCATGGTGGGCATGGCAGTAATCAAAATGAATCCACATCCGCAAACAAAGACGACACGCAAAGACCTTCGGAAAAAGAATCCGTACATAAACACTGAACTGCTATGAATTAGTTTTTAGACAGGAGTTAACGGTATGCTTAATATTAAAGTTGTGACCTGGTCATTGGCGCTTTGGGCGGCGTTTATGTTTGCGTTTTGTATCATCTATGGTGTATTGACTCCATCGAGCTTGAGGGTACATATGCTTCTAGAGCAGATATTGCCTGGATTTAAATGGCTTACTTGGCAAGGATTTTTTACTGGGCTGATTCAGATTTTTCTTTATGGCGCGTTCGCAGGTTTAGTTTATGTCCCCATCTATAATTTTATGCATCGTAAATGGGTGAGGCACTCGTCATGACTAAGAAAGCCTTCCAATCAGAATCGAGTCAGCAGGGAAAGCCTATCTCGAAAGAAGCGTATAAAGATACCCTGCACAAACTTCAAGTTGAATTGGTCAAGCTACAGCAACACTTAATCAAATGCAATCACAAGATACTGATCATTTTTGAGGGTCGAGATGCGTCTGGCAAGGATGGTACGATCAAACGCATCGTTCAACACTCGAGTCCGCGCGAAACCCGTGTTGTTGCACTTGGTAAACCTTCTGATCGCGATCGTACATCGTGGTACTTTCAACGTTACGTTCCTTATTTGCCAGCCGCTCAAGAGCTCGTGCTGTTCAATCGCAGTTGGTATAACCGCGCGGGGGTCGAACGGGTTATGGGCTTCTGCACTGCGGATGAACATGAAGAGTTCTTGGGCTCTGTTTCAAATTTCGAAAGTATGCTAGTACGCTCTGGCGTTCAGCTCCTTAAATATTATCTGGATATTAGTAAAGATGAGCAAAAACAGCGCCTTAAAGATCGCAAAACGGATCCACTGAAACAATGGAAAATTAGTTCAATCGATGATGAGGCAATTAAATACTGGAAAGAATACAGTCAAGCGCGTAATGAGATGCTGGCACGCACGCACAACCCAATAACGCCTTGGACATTAGTTCATGCTAATGACAAACATCTGGCACGACTTAATGTTATTAAAGATATGCTTGGGCGTATCCATTATACCAACAAAGATAAAAAATTAATTCTGCCAGATTCGCAGATTGTGTTTGCATGCGATGTTTCCAATCTTGAAAACGGCCAGCTTGCCAAGTAAATCAAGATCAGCGATGAAGTATTTAACATGAGCGTAAGTTTACCTGATTCAAAAGGGTCGCAAACTTTGGCGGATTTGAATCTAACCGCCGCGTTTCAACCAACACACAATCCAGTCGACCTTGAACGGAGGCGAACATTGGTGATGGCAACCTCAACCTTGGGCGGACTAGGCGTTGCTGCTGCTACAGTACCGTTTATTGGCAGTATGTTACCCAGCGAAAGAGCCAAAGCGGCTGGTGCCCCAGTAGAAGCCGACATCAGCAAACTCAAACCCAGTGAGCTAATTACAGTGGAATGGCAGGGTAAACCCGTCTGGATTCTGCATCGCACAGAGGCTATGTTGAGGCAATTAAGTAAAGATGAACAACAGTTGAGCGATCCACAATCGGAAGTGCCTAACCAGCCAAAATATAGCAAAAATTCCACACGCTCAATTAAGCCTGAATACTTGGTTTCGGTCGGGATATGCACACACTTGGGTTGTGTACCCAACTTTCGACCTGAAATATCACCCGCTGACCTTGGAAATGCATGGCGTGGAGGCTTTTATTGTCCTTGTCATGGTTCTAAATATGATTTGGCGGGAAGAGTGTTTAAAGGTGTTCCTGCACCAACAAATCTGATCATTCCACCGCATGCTTATTTGAGTGATTTTCAGATCAATATTGGTGCCGATGGTTAATACAAATAAATTACGATTTTAAAAACTTACTAAAGATGTCAATAATTAAGGAGTTATCATGAAAACAGATGTGATTGAAGTGCGCGACATGTTATCCGTATTGAGTGTAGAAGGCGTAGAGGCGCGCATTAAAGAGGTATCTGGCGTCGAAAGCGCCACAGTTAATTATGATGCAGGCACTGCCACAATACGATATGACGAAACTCGACTTAAAACTGCCGAAATTAAACCAGCTGTTCATCAGGCTGGTTATCAATCTGAAGACGGGTCTAAAAATAAGCAAGATACTGCAAAAACATTAAAAGACTCACCCAGTGCGCCATCTTCGACGTCTTCAGGCAATGCACCCAAAGATGATGCATCTGCGACGACACCACCAAGAGACATAGTAGGCCCCGAAGCTATTGCGAATAATAGGCAACCAGATAAACCGCCCATGTCCATGCCAAAAACCAATGCAGCGCCTACGGATGCCAAAACGGGGGCTTCTCCGTCAACTGCTTCAGACCCCAAAGATGATGCCCCTATCAAATAATGATCAATAGGCATTCAATGAGGCTAATTAACTAAGGATTTATAATGAAAACGAGCGTAATCAAAGTGCACGATATGCTTTCAGTATTAAGCATAGAGGACATAGAAAAGCGAATTAATGAAGTACCAGGCGTGGAAAGTGTAACAGTCAATTTTGATGCAGGTAGCGCTACAGTACGTTACGATGAAACTCGACTTAAAGCTACTGATATTAAACCAGCTGTGCATCAAGCGAGTTGTCAGTCTGAGGAAGAGGCTAAACACAATACTGCATTAACGCCGAACGACTCCACAGATGCGCCAGAAAAAGTCGCCGTAACTGCTGCGACCAAAGCTGACAAGCCTGAGCAGACTATGCCAGCACCTCAAGTTGATGTTCCAGCCCCTACTCTAAATGGCGGAGAGCAAGATAAAGCAGTGTCAGATGCTGCTATTGCCACACCATTACCTGAAACAGTCAGTCCTCAAACCACTGACCAAAATGATCAAGAAAAATCTGGAGCAGTTAGTAAGGTTACCAATTGGATACACGATACTTTTGTAGGCGAAGATAAAAATGAGCCAAACGTGAAGCCATCAACGCCTGAAACCGATGTGACGAACACTTCCCCAGAAGTGCCAGAAGCTGGCGGCCACGCGGGACACACAGCGCCAGACCCAACAAAAACTAAAGCTGCAACTAGCGCTCCAAGTACCATGCCAAGTGATATGGCGCATGAAATGGGTCACAGTGGCATGGACCTGCAAGCCATGGTGCGCGACATGCGTAACCGTTTCTGGATCTGTCTAATCTTCACTATTCCAATCTTTGTATATGCACCGATGGGAGGTATGTTTGAACCTCCGACGCCACCCTTCGGTATAAAGCTTAACCTATGGCTGTTTTTTTTCGCTAGTGCTGCAATTCTATATCCAAGCTGGCCATTCTTTGTGTCGGCCTGGCGTGGAGTTAAGAAAGGCACATTAGGGATGGCAGCGCTGATCGTGTTGAG
This sequence comes from Pseudomonadota bacterium, assembly GCA_020053735.1. GTDB lineage: Bacteria > Pseudomonadota > Gammaproteobacteria > Burkholderiales > Methylophilaceae > Methylotenera_A. The sequence goes on along the minus strand of JAGVMP010000019.1, from coordinate 36,905 downwards.
CGTTGGCACTGGCTATATATTTAGCGTTGGCAGCACCTTCTTCTTCGAAGGCGGTGGGCAGTTTTTTGAAGCCGTAGCGGTATTATTGGTTTTTATTCTGCTTGGTCATTGGCTGGAAATGCGTGCTCGCGCAGGCGCATCGTCTGCCATTAAGGCGTTAATGAATCTCACGCCAACAAAAGCGTCAGTGATTCGCAATGGAACTGAAATTGAAGTTCCTACCGCGGATGTGTTAGCAGATGACATAGTGGTGATTAGACCAGGCAACAAAATTCCAGTTGACGGTACCATAGAAACTGGCGAATCACTCGTTGATGAGTCCATGCTCACAGGTGAATCGATGCCTGTGCAGAAAGGTCCAGGTGCTACGGTTATTGGTGCAACTATTAACAAGAGTGGTAGTTTTCGTTATAAAGCGACTAAAGTCGGTGCCGATTCAGCGTTGGCGCAGATTGTAAAACTGGTGCAAGAGGCGCAGAACTCGAAGGCACCAGCGCAATTACTGGCAGATAAAGCTGCACAATGGCTGGTAATCGTCGCAATTGTTATTGGACTTGCCACATTTGCGGTGTGGTTCTGGGTAATAGGCCAGCCTCTGTTATTTGCAGTAACGCTTACGATCACGGTATTTGTGATTGCCTGCCCGGATGCGCTGGGCCTCGCTACGCCAATGGCTGTGATGGTGAGTACGGGATTAGGTGCAGCTAATGGCATTCTATTCAAAAATGCCTCAGCACTTGAGGATGCCACCAAGCTCAATGTGATTATTTTCGACAAAACTGGCACACTTACCGTTGGTCAGCCCGAAGTTGTAGAGATTGTAACGACGGAGGGTGTCACTGAAGATGCCGTATTAACCGCGGCGGCGGCTGTAGAGCAGGGATCCGCTCATCCGCTGGCACAAGCCATCGTGCGCCGGGCGGCGAAGCTTACTATTGTGGCACCAACCGACTTCGAAAGCTTGGATGGTATGGGTGCGCGAGCAGAAACTACTAACGGCACTGTCTTTCTTGGTAATCGATTGCTAATGGATACCCAGAAGCTCGCACTTGGCAGTCTGGAAGCTGAGGCGACGCGTTTGCAAGGGGATGGCAGAACTGTTGTCCACGTGTCACAGGCAGGTCGTGTAATTGGGCTTATCGCCATTGCTGATGCGATTAGACCTACTTCTAAAGCAGCAGTGGCAAAACTGCGTGCAAACAAGATTGAAGTGGTGATGTTGACGGGCGACAACGCTGCCACAGCCAAGCGTATTGCCGCAGATATCGGCATCGATAGCATATTGGCTGATGTATTGCCAGCTCAGAAGGCCGAGAAGGTGAAAGAGTTACAGGCAAGCGGTAAAAAGGTTGGCATGGTTGGTGATGGTGTTAACGATGCACCTGCGCTTACTCAGGCAAATGTCGGATTTGCCATTGGCGCTGGCACTGACGTCGCGATGGAAAGCGCCGATGTGGTGCTAATGAAGAGCGACCCGTATGACATCGTCGGGGCTATTGAGTTGTCGCGTGCCACGGTGCGCAAGATGCACCAGAATCTTTGGTGGGCGGTGGGCTACAACGTGATCGCATTTCCGCTCGCTGCGGGCGTCCTCTATCCATTTGTGCTAAGTCCGGAGGTCGCAGCGCTGTCGATGTCGGGCAGCACACTCATCGTGGCAATCAATGCGCTGATGCTAAAGCGCACCAAGCTTGCCGGTATCCGACAGCCTAGCAAGGACTCCGCGCCCAGCCCGCTTGCCGCTGTAACCACCCCAAAAGCAGAAGAAATGCCATCCACTGCGGCAGCGCCACAACCAGATAAGGGGGGCGCTTGATCTTCGGCGCCACATATCTCCGTCATGATAATCGCGGTACACAAATTTTCTCTGATCGGAGCGAGCATTTCATGCGACAGGATAGGAGTATGGCGCGACGAATGGAATCGACACAATCAATACAATTGTTTCTACGCTGGCCACTATAGCCTAATCATGGAGATAAGCTAAATGTGCTTTTCGGCTACAGCGAGCTTTTCGGCGGGGGTTCTACTGCTGGGCATCGGTACGTTAACGCTGAAGTTGGCGCGTCACCCGCGCGAACTTACGTTTGCCGCCATTCCATTATTGTTCGCGATTCAGCAGTTGAGTGAGGGCTTGATCTGGCTTACCTTTCGCCACGAAGCGCCTCTTCTCAATTTGATAATGACTCAGGTTTATTCCTTTTTCTCCCATGTACTTTGGCCATTTTACGTGCCTTTGGCCGTGTTACTAATGGAGCCGTCCATGCGCCGCCGTCACGTATTGTCTGCTTTCGTTGTGGCAGGTTTCGTGGTGGGCGTATATCTGCTTTATTTCATGATAACTTTTCCGATTGCCTCGCGGCCCATAGGTCAGCACATCGAATACGTTTCGCCGCATTTTTTTGCGGGAGTAGTGATGACACTTTATTTGTTATCAACTACCGTAAGCCCGATTTTGTCTACACACAAAATGGTAAAGGTCTTCGGCGTCCTGGCACTGCTGTCCTTTGCTACAGCCTACTACTTTTATGCAATCTGGTTTATCTCGGTGTGGTGCTTCTTCGCCGCGCTGTTGAGTGCAGTAGTCTATCTGCACTTTGTAGGGCGCAAAGCGCAACGGGGGAAACCGCTTGTAAAGTCAGGCGCTTTCGTGCTCGACCAGTCAACCGATAACAGTTTGTCTAACCACCATGCATAGGAGATATCAACGATGAACACACCATACATTGCGCAGGCTTATCTTATTGGCGGAGGCATTGGCTCTCTGGCTGCCGCTGCCTTTATGATTCGCGACGGTAACATGCCTGGCGAAAATATTTCCATCCTTGAAGCGGCTCCCACCCTGGGCGGAAGTTTGGATGGTGCGGGAGATTCCACACGTGGGTATTCAATGCGTGGCGGCCGCATGTTGACCACTGACAACTACGAATGCACATGGGATCTTTACAAAACAATTCCTTCACTAAATAACGAGGGCAAATCGGTGTTTGACGAAACCGTTGAGTTTAACGGGGAGTTTAAGGCGCATTCGATGGCGCGTTTGGTTGACAGCCGTCGCGCGAAGGTTCCAGTGACCTCTATGGGTTTCTCCATGCAAGACCGTGTCGAACTATTGAAACTTAGCAATGCCAACGAAGATGAGATGGGCGCAACCTGCATCACCGATTGGCTTTCGCCCGCGTTCTTTGAGACCGAATTCTGGTTCATGTGGGTCACCACATTCGCTTTCCAGCCTTGGCATAGCGCGGTTGAATTCAAACGTTACCTGCACCGTTTTATGCTGGAGTTTTCCCGCATTGAAACACTTGCAGGCGTCAAGCGCACCATCTATAACCAGTATGATTCACTGGTTTTGCCCTTGCAGACCTGGCTTAAAGCACAAGGCGTCAATTTTATTATGGATTGTAAAGTGACAGACCTCAGTCACAAGACTGAAGGCGGTGAGTTCGTGGTGACTGGCATTCATTGTCTGCGACAAACCGAGACCGAAGTGCTTAACGTGAATATCGGCGACCTGGTTTTTCTGCAGAACGGCTCAATGACGGATGCTTCTAGCATTGGCACAATGACGAGCGCACCAAGCAAGTTGACCAAGAAAGATAGTAACGGTTGGACACTCTGGGAAAAGCTGGCGGAAGGGCGGCCAGAATTCGGCAATCCCACAGCTTTTAATAGCAGTATCGCACAGTCATGCTGGGAGTCGTTCACCGTGACGCTGAAGGACACCGCATTCTTTGACAAGATGAATCAATTCAGCGGCAATCAACCTGGCACTGGCGGACTGGTAACATTCAAAGATTCAAACTGGCTGATGTCCATTGTATTGGCGCACCAACCTCACTTTTTAAATCAGCCTGCCAACGTGCAGGTGTTCTGGGGCTACGCATTATTCCCAGATCGGGTAGGCAATTTTGTACCCAAGCCGATGGCTGAATGCAACGGTGCGGAAATTCTGCAGGAACTCTGTGGGCATCTGCGATTCGATTTGGACACGGTTGCTTCCGCCAACTGCATCCCTTGCAGGATGCCCTATATCACTAGCATGTTTATGCCCCGTTTGCGTAGCGACCGTCCGTTGCCTGTACCTCAGGGCTCGAAGAATTTCGCATTTATCAGCCAGTTTGTCGAGATTCCAGATGATGTCGTATTTACAGTCGAGTATTCGGTGCGCGCGGCTCAAATGGCCGTGTACGAGTTGCTCGCTATCGACCGCAAGATTCCGCCTGTCACGCCCCACGATAAATCGCTTCATGTGCAGTTCGATGCATTAATTAAAGCATTTAAATGAACAATGTTCAGCCAGCAAGTGATATATCTACTTTCACCATGCTGACACTTATGCTGGCCGTCTTCACTGTATCGGTTGGCTTTGGCGTGGTGCTTCCACATTTGCCCTACCTGATTGAGCGTCTATTGGGGGCAGGAGTACAGCTTGAACAAATTTCCCGACATACGGGCCTGCTGACCGCTGTTTATACTCTATCGCTTTTTCTATTTGTATCCATGTGGACTTGGTTATCCAATCAAAGTGGACTTGTCATTGCTACAGTCTCGCTACTGCTCGTCAGTTGCACATCGCTGGCACCGCCCTATGTAGTACCAGTGATGCCGGTTGAGCCACGCTATGCTCTTTATGCTACGCAGGAAGGCGTCAGAGTTACAACCATTGGTTGGCGCGACTACTTTACTGACCCACGCCTACAGTCCCTGATTGTGCAAGCACTGGCCAATAACCGCGACTTGCGCACCGCACTGCTGCGTGTTGATGAGGCACGCGCTATCTACGGTATTCAACGCGCCGAGCAGTTCCCCGCCCTTGATGTGCAGGCAGGCGTGAGCCGTTTGCGGGTGCCAGCCGACCTAAACCTAGCGCGCCAGTCGCAAGTGATCAGCCTGTATCAGGTAGCAGTGGGTATGGTGGGCTGGGAAATCGACTTCTGGGGTCGCGTGCGTAGCTTGAAGGATGCCGCGCTAGATAGCTACTTGGCTACCGATGCAGCAAGTCGCGCCGCCGTTATCGAATTGATTGCACAGGTTGCCAACAGCTACTTGACTCTGTGTGAACTCGACGAGCGAATCTCTCTGGCACGTCAGACCATCGCCAGTCGCACCGAAACCCTGCGCATTTTCTCGCGCCGTTTCGCACTCGGCGCGACCTCGCGACTCAATTTAACCCAGGTTGAGGCGCTATTGATCCAGTCTCAGATACTTGGTGCGCAACTCGAACAGTCGCGGGAGACCCAAGCCCATGTGCTGACGCTACTTGTTGGTGCTTCCGTTGATCTGCCCCCCCTACCAGGCCGCCTCGGCGCACAAGATATGCTGGTTGAACTGCGCCCAGGTCTACCGTCTGATCTGCTCGTCCAGCGTCCCGATATCGCTGCTGCAGAGTACCAGTTAAAGGCCTCGAACGCGAACATCGGCGCCGCGCGCGCAGCATTCTTTCCGCGTGTTGCACTAACCAGTTTACTGGGTACGGCAAGCGCTGAACTCGATGGCTTATTTGCCTCGGGTAGTCATGCCTGGATATTCTCCCCGAGCATTTCGCTGCCGATTTTCGACGGTGGGCGTCGTCGCAACAACTTAAGCCTTGCCGAAGTTCGCCGAAACTTGGCAGTCGCCAACTACGAAAAAACTGTACAAAGTGCTTTCCGTGACGTGTCCGATGCACTGTCGGCGCGCCGTTGGATAGCTGAGCAAACTGTCTTAGCTGAGGCCGCCCTGAAGACTCAGGCTGAGCGCGCACGACTGTCCCAACTCCGCTATGACAACGGAGCATCCACTTTTCTAGAGGTACTCGATGCCCAGCGCGAGTTACTTTCGGCCGAGCAGCAGCTCGTGCTGACACGCCGTGCCCTGCTGTCCAGCCACATCAGCCTTTATAAGGCGCTGGGCGGTGGATCGCTAGAATTTGTTCCTATATCCCCAGAAGGTTTGAATACGCCATGATCCCCCCCAACACCCCGTCATCTTTGGCGCCAGCGCCAGCAAGGCCACCTGTCATGCCTTTGGCAGTAACACTGCCAGCCAGATCATTTCTGAAAATATGGAAGATCAGGCTGATTACAGCTGCGGTCGCCGTTGCCCTAGTGATGGCCAGTCTGATGGCGTGGCAACTATTGCTGCCCAAGGGCGCTGGTAAGGGCTTCGTGAGCAGTAATGGCCGCATTGAAGCCACCGAAATAGACGTTGCCGCCAAGCTCGGCGGACGCGTGCAGGACATTTTGGTCAGAGAAGGTGACTTCGTTACATCAGGCCAGATGCTCGCCCAGATGCAAATACAAACACTTGAAGCCCAACGTGACGAATCACGTGCAAGGCAGCAACAGTCAGTTACCAGCGTCGCCACGGCTCAGGCGCAAGTGGCAATGCGCCTGAGCGACCGGCGGGCGTTACAGGCAATAGTGGCGCAGCGTGAGAGCGAGCTGGACGCGGCACAGAGGCGCCTGCAACGCTCGCAGACTCTGGTACGCGAGGGAGCATCGTCTGAACAGGAAGTAGATGATGACCGTGCGCAAGTTCGTAGTCTTCAGGCTGCCGTTGTAGCCGCCACCGCGCAAGAGGAGGCATCGCAGGCCGCCATTACCGCCGCGCAAACGCAGGTGGCAGGTGCACGCGCAACGGTCGCTGCCACTGAAGCCACCGTTGCGCGGATTAAGGCCGATATTGACGACAGCGCGCTAGTCGCACCACGCGATGGTCGCGTGCAATACCGCATTGTGCAGCCCGGTGAAGTGGTGGGTGCTGGTGGCAAGGTGCTTAACTTAGTAGATCTGAGTGACGTCTATATGACCTTTTTTGTGCCCGAAGCTGTGGCTGGCAAACTTGCTCTAGGCAGCGAAGTACGAATCGTGCTTGATGCGGCTCCGCAGTATTTCATTCCATCTCGGGTGTCGTTTGTGGCTAGCACCGCCCAGTTCACGCCGAAAACGGTGGAAACGGCGAGTGAACGGCAAAAGCTGATGTTCCGCGTCAAGGCTCAGATTGATCGTGATTTGCTGCAAAAACACCTCCCACACGTCAAGTCCGGCTTGCCAGGCTTAGCCTGGCTCAAAGTTGACGCCAAGGCTCAATGGCCAGCCGAACTGGCCCTGAAGGTACCGCAGTGAATAAGCCTGACGCCAGCCCTGCACCGTATGCAAAGCCAGTGGCAATCTTGGTTGGCGTCAACTTGCGCTACGGCAAGATACAGGCGCTGGCTGGTATCGATTTTGAGATACCGGCTGGATGCATGGCTGGTCTAATCGGGCCTGATGGTGTGGGCAAGTCTAGTCTGTTGTCACTGCTGGCAGGTGCGCGTGCTATACAGGAAGGACACGTGGAGGTCTTGGGCGGCGATATGGCTAGCAGGCACCACCGCGATACCGTTTGTCCGAGGATTGCCTATATGCCACAAGGTCTGGGGAAAAATCTTTACCCGAACTTGCCAGTAGAGGAAAATCTGCAGTTCTTTGGCCGCCTATTCGGTCACGATGCGGTCGAGCGCCGTCGCCGCATCGACTCACTGACGACCAGCACTGGATTGAACACGTTCTTGTCGCGTCCTGTGGGCAAGCTATCGGGCGGCATGAAGCAGAAGCTGGGACTATGCTGTGCACTGATTCACGACCCAGATCTGCTGATATTAGACGAGCCCACTACTGGGGTGGATCCGCTATCGCGCCGCCAGTTCTGGGATCTGATTGAACACATACGCACCGAACGAGAGGGTATGAGTGTTATCGTAGCCACTGCCTACATGGAGGAGGCTGATCGTTTCGATTGGCTGGTAGCAATGGACGCGGGACGCGTGCTGGCGATGGGTACACCAGCCGAGTTAAAGACCAGCACGAATACCGCATTGCTGGAAGACGCCTTCATCGCCTTACTGCCCGAGCAAAAGCGGCTCGGTCACCAGGCGGTCATGTTGACTCCGCTAGTGGAGTCGGCCAACGCCGAAATCGCCATTGAGGCTCAGGAACTGACGATGCGATTTGGCGACTTCGTGGCCGTCGACCATGTGAACTTACTTATACGGCGAGGCGAGATATTTGGTTTCATTGGCTCCAACGGAAGCGGCAAGTCGACGACGATGAAGATGCTCACTGGATTGCTGCCCGCCAGCGAAGGTCGTGCAACTCTATTCGGCCGCGAGGTCGATTCACGGGACATTGAGACGCGACGTCGCGTGGGCTATATGTCACAAGGGTTTTCACTTTATGGAGAGCTCACAGTGCGGCAGAACTTAGTGCTCCATGCGCGTCTGTTCCAGGTGCCTGAGGTGCAAATCCTAGCACGCGTTAACGAGATGCTGGTGCGTTTCGGCTTGGGCGATATGCCGGATAGCTTGCCTGAGAGCCTGTCGCTGGGTATGCGCCAGCGCTTATCGCTGGCGGTGGCCATGGTGCATAAGCCGGAATTGCTAATTTTGGATGAGCCCACCTCGGGCGTGGATCCACTGGCACGGGACATGTTCTGGCAGCTACTGATAGAGCTGGCGCGTCAAGATCGCGTTACGATTTTCATCTCCACCCACTTCATGAACGAGGCCAATCGCTGCGACCGCATCTCTCTGATGCATGTGGGCCGGGTGCTGGTGACCGATAGCCCTTCGGCACTCGTGCGCAAGCGCGGGACGCAAACCTTGGAGCAGGCGTTCATCAGCTACCTGGAAGAAGCTTCAGCCAACACAAGCCAAGCCTGCGCGGTTCCCGCTGCCGACGTATTCATGAGCGTCAAGCTAGCGGGTAGCTTCGGTGTCAAGCCTCTCCGTCGGGGGTTCAGCGTTGCTCGTGCGCTTAGCTATATGTTGCTTGAGACGCTTGAACTGCGTCGCGATCCATTTCGAGCAGCCCTCGCACTGCTAGGCGCCGCAATGCTGCTATTCGTGGTCAGCTACGGCATCAGCTTCGATGTAAACCAGTTGTCCTATGCCGTGCTGGATCGCGACCAGACTGGGTTGAGCCAGAACTACGCGCTTAATCTCTCGGGTTCTCGTTACTTCCTCGAGAGGCCGCCGATTGCTGACTACGTCGATCTGGACCAGCGCATGCGTAGTGGTAAATTGTCGCTGGCTATTGAGATCCCCTCGGGCTTCGCTCGAGACATACAGCGCGGCACACCGGCACAAATCGGCGCCTGGGTAGACGGAGCCATGCCCGTCCGGGCAGAGACGGTGGGCGTATACGTCCAAGCCATCCACCAGACATGGCTGGTAGATATCGCCAAAAATCGCCTAGGGATTACGTTAGAGGCGCCCAGCACGATTGAAACCCGCTATCGCTATAACCCTAATGTACAAAGCCTGTCCGCCATGGTGCCTGCGATGATTCCGATGCTGCTGATGCTAATCCCAGCCATGCTGACGGCGCTGTCGGTGGTACGCGAGAAGGAACTCGGCTCAATCATCAATCTGTATGTCACGCCGGTCACACGCAGCGAATTTCTGCTTGGCAAGCAGTTTCCTTATATCTTGTTAGCGATGGTCAACTTCCTCATTCTGATGGCGCTCGCTGTCACGGTGTTTGGAGTGCCAGTCAAGGGTAGCTTCACCACGCTGACGCTGGCCGCGCTGATCTTCGTAGTCGGATCCACTGGTATCGGTCTGCTTGCTTCATCCTTCACGAAGAGTCAAATAGCAGCGGTGTTTCTGACCCTGATGGGCACTATTATTCCCAGCGTCCAGTTCGCTGGCCTAGTAGACCCTGTGTCCTCGCTGCAGGGCTTGGGTGCGGTCATCGGTCGCATCTATCCCGTCGCTCACTTTTTGGACATCAATCGTGGTGTCTTCAACAAGGCGCTTGACCTCTCGGGGCTTGATTCATCCTTCTGGGCGCTACTCGCCGCAGTGCCAGTGATACTCGGACTGGCCATTTTGTCTTTGAATAAGCAGGAGTCCTGACCTCATGATACAGGTCTCTAATGTAGTTCGTCTTGGCGTGAAGGAGCTGTGGAGCCTGCTTCGCGACCCAATTATGATGGTGCTGGTCGTCTTTACGTTCACAGTGTCCATCTACGCTGCTGCCACGGCCATGCCCGAGAGCTTGCATAACGCGGCCATTGCAATCATCGATGAAGACCAATCGTTACTCTCGGCACGCATTGTGGCGAGCTTCTATCCTCCTCATTTCAAAACTCCTGTGCTTGCCTCGCTGGCAGAAGTAGACGCAGGAATGGACAGTGGACGTTATGCCTTCGGACTGAGTATTCCGCCTGACTTCCAACGCGATGTACTGGCCGGCCGCAAGCCCGCTGTGCAGTTGAACGTGGACGCGACCCTCATCAGCCAGGCCTTTGTCGGTAGTGGCTATATACAGCAAATTGTGGGAGCTGAAGTTGGAGAGTTCGTTCAGCGTTACCGCCGCTCCGCTTCTGTGCCGGTGGACTTGGTGTTGCGCATGCGCTTCAACCAAAACCTTGAACGGACATGGTTTGGATCGGTGATGGATCTGATCAACAACGTGACCTTTCTTTCCATCATCCTGACTGGTGCAGCACTCATCCGCGAACGTGAGCATGGAACTCTGGAGCATTTGCTCGTCATGCCAGTGACCCCCCTTGAAATAATGCTGGCTAAGGTGTGGTCCATGGGTTTAGTGGTGATACTGGCGGCGATGTTGTCACTGCTGTTCGTCATCCAGGGCGTGTTGCGGGTTCCAGTGCACGGTTCTGCGCTGTTATTCATGCTGGCAACCGCACTCTACCTTTTTGCCACCACTTCGATGGGCATCTTCTTGGCCACTCTGGCGCGTTCCATGCCGCAGTTTGGCATGTTGCTGGTGTTGGTGCTGCTGCCGCTAAAACTTCTTTCAGGTGCCATCACACCTAATGAAAGCATGCCGCTGTTTGTGCAGAATGTCATGCTCGCCACGCCAACCACCCATTTTGTCTCAGCAGCGCAAGCCATCTTGTATCGCGGCGCTGGCATCGACGTGGTGTGGCCGCAGTTTCTCGCCATCATTGCCATCGGCGGTTTCCTGTTCATTGCGGCTCTGGTGCGTTTTCACAAGACTGTCAGCCAGGTAGTTAATTAGCATGCCCAACATTCGCTTTTGCCCACTAAGCTGACTAAAACGTAAACGGCCATGTAATTTGGAGTCAGGGCAATATTGATAAGTACAAACTATTTTTAGGTAAACAAGATATATTAAGGAACGAGATAAAATGAATACAAAATTAGCGAAACATAAATGCGATAGGCAGCATAGGCGTATTTTGTGGCAGAAAACTGGCGCCTGTAAAAGAAAAGTTGCTGTATGAACGTCAACACTCAGTCCGCAACTGCTCTATCCTCATCAGCAATGATTGCGCTCATGCTTGCCGTTTTTACAGTGTCAGTAGGTTTTGGCGTAGTGCTTCCACTTTTGCCCTACCTGATCGAGCGTCTATTGGGGGCAGGAGTACAGCCTGCACAAGTTTCCCGACATACGGGCCTGCTGACCGCTGTTTATACCCTATCGCTTTTTCTATTTGCACCTATATGGGGGCGGTTGTCTGATCAGCGCGGGTCACGTGGTGTGCTACTGGTTGGGCTGCTCGGCTTTGGCGTAACCATGCTGGTCTTCGCGTTCGTCGAGAGTCTAATCGCGATTTATGCCGAGCGCTTCTTGAGCGGCGTATTCTCGGCGGCAGTAACGCCAGTGGCCGCCGCTGTGGTCGGAAATTTAACTACGATAGATCATGGACGTGCTCGTCGGCTTTCGTTCGTGAGCCTGGCTGGCATTGCTGGTTTTCTGCTCGGACCGATGCTGGGTGTTTTTGTTACACGTTTAGTAGCGGATATATTTACTTTTACCACATTAGCTGGATCGGTGGCGGCCCCGCTCGCTGCGACTGCACTGCTCGCTTTTGTCGCAGCCCTTGCTGTCGCACTCACCGTGCCTAATGGTAATGGACAAGATCAACCAGCAAAAACTAAAGATGCTTCGGTCGATAAGACGGTATGGCTGGTACCGAAGCTACTCATCCTCACTTTTATTGTCTCGGCCAGTGTTGGGGTGTTCGAGGTCGGTCTTGTACTGCGGGGCAAGCAGGAGCTAGGCTTGACCGCTTACCAAATCGCGTTGATGTTCACTGAATGCAGCTTGGTCATGTTTCTGTTGCAGGCAATTGTATTTTCACCCTTAGTCAAGCCAGACGCCACGCGCTGGCTTATCGCGCCCGCACTCGCGGTGCTCGCGACCGGCTTGTTCTTCATACCGCGAGCGTCAGATTTCAGCTTGATGCTGGTCGTAATCGGTGCGGTCGCAGCGAGTGCTGGCATTCTCTCGCCCATCCTGACCTACTGGATTTCAGCCAAAGCCGAGCGCGCGCAGGGCTGGGAACTCGGTAAGCAGACGGCAGCCGCCAGCTTAGGAGTTACTTTGGGCTCGGCAGCGGGCGGGCTCCTTTTCAATACAGCCGTGCAGCCAGGTGCCCCCTTTATTTTAGCCGCACTGCTTGTGATTATTGGCTTCGTTTTGAGTCTGCAACTTCCTCAATTACTTGTGCACCGCAATCTTCGGATAAACGCAATTGCGGGCGATCCGCAGGAACAAAGTCCATCATGATTTATCACTACGTCTGGCTGGTCTGGTCGAGCGCATTTTTGCTGCCATGGGTGCTGCTGTATAGCTTATTCCCACAGCATCGGCCCGTCATGTGGCGGGCAAGCTTGTTCATGCTGCCGTTTGGACTGACCGAACCGATTTTTGTACCCGAATACTGGAACCCGCCGAGCTTGTTTGAATTGGCGCAAAGAACCGGCTTTGACATTGAAAGTTTTATTTTCAGCTTCGCCATTGGCGGCATCGCTGCTGTGCTTTATAACGTCATCCTGCATAAACGCATGGGGGTAGTCAGCCCCATAGAGCGCCATCAATGGCGGCATGGTTGGCACCGATGGGCACTGGCAGTCCCATTTGTGTTGTTTCCGATTCTATATTTCCTGCCTTGGAATCCGATTTACGCTGGTATTGCGGCGCTGGTGCTGGGCGCTATTCCCGCAGTGTTATGTCGCCCCGATCTAAAGTCCAATATGGTCGTAGGCGGTGTTTTGTTTTTTGTCATCTACACAACTTTTTTACTGGGACTGAAGTGGTCGGCGCCAGGTTATATCGAACAGGTATGGAATCTCAAGGATCTCAGCGGAGTTCTAATCTATGGTTTGCCGCTTGAAGAATTGATTTTCGCATTTTCGTTTGGCCTGATCTATTCAGGGTTGTATGAACATTTCACCTGGAAACGCAGTGTTGCCGAATAACTACCATCTATTGATGCATGGAGTGAAACTCTCGTGACACAAGAAAAGCCATATGTGCTGGTGATTGGTAACTGGAAGATGTATACCACGGCCACTGAAGCCCGGGAGCTGGCCAAGTCGGTCGTTGAGGGCATGGGTACTGAAAACAGTGTAACTGCTGTCATTTGTCCTCCTTTCCCGTATCTGGGCATTGTCGCAAAGGTTCTTCAAGGTAGCCGCGTCAAGCTTGGGGCGCAGAATCTGTTTCCTGAAAAGGAAGGTGCGTTTACCGGCGAGGTCAGCCCAACGATGCTTCTTGATCTCGGCTGCAAGTATGTGATCCTGGGGCACAGCGAGCGCCGCCATAAGCTGAGCGAATCCGATACGTTTATCAACCAAAAAGTACTGGTTGCCTTGGCCGCCGGCCTTGATGTAATCTTCTGTGTCGGCGAGACTTTGCACCAACGTGAGTCCCACCAGACAGAAGCTGTGCTTCACCGGCAACTCATGCAGGGATTGGCTGGCTTGTCTGCAGATATATTACCCCGCCTGAATATTGCATATGAACCCGTCTGGGCAATCGGTAATTTCGGACACCATGCCACCCCACGGCAGGCTCAGGATGCACATGCCATTATCAGACGCTGCTTCGGTCAGATGTTCGAAGAGAAATGGGCACAAACGCTTCTCATACTGTATGGCGGCAGCGTTAGTCCAGAGGACGCCGCCGCGCTACTTGGTCAACAAGGAGTGGACGGAGTCCTCGTCGGCGCGGATAGCCTGAATGCTGACCAGTTTCTGTCCATCATCCAGGCTGGAGTCGATAAGCCCCCAAGAGCTTTTCGAGAAAACGTTCAAAATCAAGGAAAACAGAAAGGCTCGCAGAATGAATCAGACGCTACCTGAAATATTTCTAGTCCGGCATGGCGAGACCGCCTGGACGATCAGCGGCCAGCATACGGGTCGTACCGATATTCCGCTTACTGAGCGAGGCGAGCACGATGCCCGCGCGCTGCGTGCGCACTTGCACGGCTTGAGTCTTGTTAAAGTGCTAGCCAGCCCGCTGCAACGAGCGCGGCAAACTGGTGACCTGGCAGGTTTCAGTGGACGTATGGAATTTGATGCCGACCTAATGGAATGGGATTATGGTGCGTACGAAGGTCGACGCACCACGGATATTCGGACCGAGCGTCATGGGTGGCATTTGTTAGATGACGGTTGTCCAGGTGGTGAGACTTTGGCAGACGTGGCAGCACGTGCAGACCGAGTCATTGCTCGAATGCGTGAACATAATAGTGACGTGCTCGTTTTCGCACACCGGGACATATTGCGCATTCTTATTGTGCGCTGGGTCGCGCTGCCCGCGCTCGAAGCCCGTCGTTTACATCTGGCAACTACTTCCTTGAGTATATTGGGTTATGACCATGATGTGGGCGAGCCAGTCATTCGTATGTTGAACGGCGCACAGCCATGATTATGCATAACTTAAACTAGCAGACGGCTAAAGTAACGGAGACTCCATGACAATATCAACACAAGAGTTGGCAAAGACATTAGCCGAGCTGACTACACCAGCTAAAGGACTTCTTGCAGCGGATGAAAGCCTCGGCACTATTGAAAAGTTATTCAAGGCTGTCGGTATAGCGAACACGGAAGAAACTCGGCGCGATTACCGTGAACTGCTGTTTTCAACATCCAGCCTTGGCGATTATATTTGCGGCGCTATTTTGTTCGAAGAGACTCTCAAACAGAAAAGTGCTGCAGGCTTGCCACTGCCAGAGTTACTAAAAGCGCAGGGCATCGTACCCGGTATCAAAGTAGATAAGGGTATGCTGCCGTTGTCTAATTTTACAGGAGAAAGTGTAACGCAAGGCTTGGATAACCTGGCACAGCGGCTAGGCGAATATAAGCAACTAGGCGCGCGCTTCGCCAAATGGCGCGCAGTCATCAACATCGGCGCCGGCATTCCAACTGCACAGGCGATTGCAATCAACGCGCATATGCTGGCGCGCTACGCAGCCATTTG
The DNA here is from genome assembly GCA_020053735.1 of Pseudomonadota bacterium. Lineage (GTDB taxonomy): Bacteria > Pseudomonadota > Gammaproteobacteria > Burkholderiales > Methylophilaceae > Methylotenera_A. The sequence goes on along the minus strand of JAGVMP010000019.1, from coordinate 21,681 downwards.
CCAGGAACACGGTGTGCTACCGATTGTAGAACCGGAAGTACTGATGGAGGGCGACCACACACTTGCGACTTCTGCCCGCATCACGGAGGAAGTCTTGCATGCGGTATTTCATGCGCTTCACAAAGAACGCGTAGCGTTGGAATACATGATTTTGAAACCCAACATGGTCGAGCCTGGCCACACCTGCCCCGAACTCGCAACGCCGCAACAAGTTGCGCAAGCAACGCTCATCTGCCTTAAACGCACAGTGCCTGCAGCGGTACCCCTGATCACCTTCCTCTCTGGAGGCCAGAGTGAGGCAGCAGCTACCGCTAACCTCAATGCGTTGAATTCCGCTGTTGAGAAACCGCCCTGGGGTTTGCGTTTTTCGTACGGGCGCGCTTTGCAGGCATCTGCTCTTCACGCTTGGCGCGGCGAGGCTACAAACAAGTTGATTGCGCAGCAAGCGCTATACCAGCGAGCCCGCCTGAATAGCGCGGCTACGCAAGGCAACTACACAGTTGTGATGGAGCAAGAATGAATGTAAGCCCTCTTGCTGGGAAACCAACGCCCGCGTCGATGTTAATAAACGTTGCAAAATTAGTGACGGCCTATTATACGGATACACCTGACATCTCAATACCCGCACAGGGAGTCACGTTTGGAACATCCGGGCATCGTGGATCGCCACTCGAAAAGAGTTTTAATGAATGGCATGTGCTTGCCATTAGTCAGGCAATTTGTCTCTACCGCAAGCTGCAAGGTATAGATGGTCCCCTGTTTCTCGGCATTGACACCCACGCGCTGTCCGAACCGGCCTTAGCCAGCGCGCTCGAAGTGTTAGCGGCCAATGGTGTTGAAGTAATGATCGCTGAGAAGGACGAATACACCCCTACACCTGCGGTTTCTCACGCGATACTTACTTACAACCGAGGCCGGATTGCAGCACGTGCAGATGGCATTGTCATCACCCCCTCACATAACCCACCCAACTATGGTGGCTTCAAATACAATCCGCCACATGGTGGCCCAGCGGACCCAGTAGTCACTGGCTGGATCGAAGCAAAGGCCAATGAGTTACTCAAAAGTGGACTGCAGGGCATACGAAGAATATCCTTGGATAAGGCTTTACGCGCCGCCACGACGCACCGTCATGACTATCTCAACACTTACATAAGCGACCTCGGTAATGTCATCGATATGGACGCGATTCGTGATGCCAATATCAGTATGGGCGTTGACCCTCTCGGGGGTGCTGGAGTTCACTACTGGGCTGCCATTGCGGAGCGCTATCGCCTAAACCTTGCAGTAGTCAACAACGAGCTAGATCCGACATTTCGTTTCATGCCCGTTGACTGGGATGGGCGTATACGCATGGATCCATCATCAATCTATGCCATGCAGAATTTGATAGGCTTGAAGGATCACTTCGATATCGCCTTTGCGTGCGACCCCGACCACGACCGGCACGGCATCGTCACCCGCAGCACGGGCTTGCTCCCGCCCAATCATTATCTTTGTGTCGCTATCCACTACCTGTACCAACATCGTCCCGAATGGCGCACGGAAGCGGCTGTCGGAAAGACCGTGGTGAGCAGCCAAATGATTGATCGTGTGACTAAGAAGTTAGGCCGGAAATTGTACGAGGTGCCAGTCGGCTTCAAGTGGTTCGTCGGTGGCTTACTCGACAGTACACTCGGTTTTTGCGGCGAAGAAAGTGCTGGCGCGTCTTTCCTGCGCTTGGATGGATCAGTCTGGACCACAGACAAGGATGGCATAATCCCGGCTTTACTCGCAGCAGAGATCACTGCGCGAATGGGTCGAGACCCTGGCGAGATATACCGCGAACTGACACGCGAATTAGGCGAGCCTGCCTACGACCGTGTTGAGGCACCCGCTACACCAGAGCAAAAATCGAGGCTGTCGGCGCTTTCACCACAACAAGTTCATGCCACAAACCTGGCTGGCGAGAAAATCCAAAGCATCATTAGCCATGCGCCTGGCAATGGCGCGTCCATTGGCGGGGTAAAGGTAGTGGCAGAAAACGGCTGGTTTGTTGCGCGTCCATCAGGTACTGAAGATATTTACAAGATTTATGCTGAGAGCTTTCGCGGAGAAGATCATCTGAATCGAATTGTGGAAGAGGCGCAAGCTATTGTCGATACTGCACTCAAGGAAAAACTATGATCGAATCCAAACCTCTGAGCACAATTCATGAAACGCAATGCACATCTGGGCAGCAGCCCGCCTGTAGTGTCCAACCAGACACCCTCGGAGTTGAATCGCTTAACAACAACTGCTTTTGCATCAGTCTTGACGCTGATGCACTGAAGCGCGAGTTTGAAGTAGACGCCGAGACGCGCAACTTGTATCCATTGATTTTGGAAAAATGCCCAAATTTATTCGCAGCAATGCCCGTGTTTGTGTCGAGGCATCATCTGGATCGCATGGCGGCAATCGTGCAGGCGGCGCAGACAGTCATTGCGTTGCCTGCGTTCCGAGAGATTGTGCTCGAATGGGCGCCCGAGATCGCGCATTATGATGCAGCTGGTGCGCAAGGTGTGTTCCTGAGCTACGATTTTCATCTGTCCGGCGCTGATCCTCAATTGATCGAAATCAATACCAATGCCGGCGGCGCACTTTTAAATGCCGTACTGGCGCGCACACAACGGGCTTGCTGCCCGGCGATTGCCGACATGACTACCAGCCCAGTTGCAATCGGGGCGCTCCATCAAACCTTCGTCTCTATGTTTCTCAATGAATGGTGTCTCGCGCGAGGCGGTCAGGATTTGCGACGCATTGCTATCGTTGACGACAACCCGCAAGAGCAATATCTCTACCCCGAGTTCCGGCTGTTCCAACAGATGTTTCGCCGACATGGGATTGATGCGGTAATCGCCGACCCAATGGAGTTGCAGCTGCACGATGGTGTCCTGTGGCATGGGGAAGCGCCGATTGATCTCGTTTACAACCGGCTTACCGACTTTATGCTGGAAGAGCCTGCGCACAAGGTACTGCGTGATGCATATCTGAATAATGCCGTCGTTCTGACGCCCAATCCGCGGGCTCATGCGCTTTACGCCAACAAGCGTAACCTCGCCGTGCTTAGCGATCCTGAGCGCTTGCATTCGTTCGGTGTCACTGAAGACATTGTACAAACGCTTCTGAGCGGCATTCCGCGAACTGAAATTGTCAATGCCGCCGATGCTGAACGTTTATGGTCAGAGCGGCGCAGACTTTTTTTCAAGCCAGCTGCGGGCTTCGGCAGTAGAGCTGCCTATCGGGGTGACAAATTAACCAAACGTGTATGGGGAGAAATAATTGCCGGGGATTATATCGCGCAGGCGCTGGTGCCTCCCGGAGAACGTCTGATAGCAGGTCATGATGTGCCTCACGCGCTTAAGTTTGATATACGCAATTATGTGTATGACGGCGCAGTACAATTTATCACGGCACGGCTCTATCAAGGTCAGACGACAAATTTTCGCACTCCTGGTGGCGGTTTTGCACCAGTTTTCACCGATATACCTAGTAAATGCATAACCAGTTGGCGTAAGGGAAAAACATGACCTCAAATAAACTATCTGTAGATGCGGAATTGGAAAATTTACAGCGTCAAACATTCGACTATTTTCTGTATGAAACGAATCTCGATAATGGTTTGGTGATTGATAAAGATGCTGAGAATTGGCCTGCCAGTATTGCCGCGACTGGTCTTGCGTTGGCATGCTATCCAGTCAGTGTCGAGCGTGGTTTTATGACGCGCGCGGCAGCGGTGGAACGTACGCTCGTGACACTGCGTTTTTTTTGGAACAGTCCCCAAGGGCCTGAGCCTGACGCGACGGGCTACAAAGGGTTCTACTATCATTTCCTCGACATGCAGACTGGTCGACGCGCTTGGCAATGCGAACTTTCAACAGTGGATAGCACTTTTTTGTTGGCTGGGGCTTTGACGGCAGGGATTTACTTTGATGCAGACAGTGTGGACGAGAGTGAAATCCGCACGCTTGCCGACGCCCTCTATCGACGTGCTGATTGGCAATGGGCACAAAACCAAGGCGCAACGGTGACGCACGGCTGGAAACCAGAAAGCGGCTTCCTTAAATATCGATGGGAAGGCTATGACGAGGCGCTGCTGTTATATATTCTAGGGCTGGGCTCGCCGACGCATCCGTTGCCCGAGGAGAGCTACGCGGCGTGGGCTTCAACTTATAAATGGGAACACTGTTACGGACAGGAATATCTGTACGCAGGGCCGCTATTTACCCATCAGCTCTCGCATGTCTGGATAGACTTTCGGGGTATTCAAGATGCCTTCATGCGTGACAAGGGTATCGACTATTTTGAGAACAGCCGCCGCGCAACGTATGTGCAACAACAGTACGCGATCAATAATCCGCTTAAATTCAAGGACTACGGCTCGCATTGCTGGGGTATTACCGCAAGCGAAGGCCCCGGCCCAGGCACTCTCAAATTAAACGGCATCGAATGGCCGTTGTTCGATTACGAGGGACGTGGCGTGCCTTATGGCCCAGACGATGGTACCCTTGCACCTTGGGCGCTGGCAGCCTCGCTGCCTTTCGCACCCGAAATCGTATTGACTGCGCTCAACCATTGTATTCATCAGGCCAAGTTAACCCAGTTTAACTCCTACGGTTTCAAAGCCTCTTTTAACCCATCCCACCCAGGTGAGCCTGGCAATCCTTATGGCTGGTGGGTTTCACCGTGGCATTTCGGGCTCAATCAAGGACCAATTATTTTGATGATCGAAAATTACCGTTCTGGCCTGTTGTGGAAATTAATGCGAAATTGTCCATATACCGTTAAAGGCTTACTACGTGCAGGATTCAAGGGCGGTTGGTTGTAATAGCTACGGCCTTGTTAAGTTCGGCAACGCACAGATAAAAAATATAACAGCGTTCATAGTGGAGTTGGTGAGTTGATGAAGTAAATGGCAAAAGATTGATATTAGTCAATACAGGAGACTAAATTGTGTATCAGTATTACAAAACGTTCATAAGTATATTGGCAGTATCATTTATTACTATAGCCTGCAGTCAGACCGACATTGGAATTAGTACGAAAGTTAAAACGAAATCTTATGGCCGACGAAACAGTAAAGGCAGCTGAGATTAATGTTGATGTGAAAGATAAAATCGTCACCCTGTCAGGATCTGTCGATACCCAAGCAGTTAAGGATCAAGCCGTCTCAGTGGCGCGCGCTACCGACGGCGTCACCGAGGTCATTGACAAGATTACAATTCAGGAACATGGTTATGGATCTGGTTCTGAGCATGGTCGCGAAATGATGGGAAGGGAAAATAGGGAAGGTAGAGATCACTAATTTGAAGGAAAGTACGCATAGCTAGGGCAGGAGATGATGATGGCGACAAGGTCAGTTGGCAGCGTATATATAATTTTGTGCACTCAACTGTCCTTTAAAGACTACTCATGTTGCCGGCTCAGATAGTGATGTAAAAACAGAAAGGCTGAATATGAAAAACAGCTCGCCAAACAAACCTCGTGGGATAAAATCATCGCAGCATTATCAGCGACGACGTTTCCTGAAAACTACCGTTGCAGTGGGAGCAGGGTTGCTGCTGCACAGGCTGTCCCCAGCTTACGCAATTGACACAGAATCTACTACGATTAGCTCTTCCTTGAATAACTCTACTTTGGCCACTGATCTCTTCATTGCCAAGCATAAGCTTAACATTGCAGGGCGCTTGGCAATGCCAACTGTAGTAAATGGTTTGCTACCAGGCCCTATATTGAGGTATCGCGAAGGTGATGCTGTGACCATCCGCGTGACCAACCAACTGGAAGAAACCAGCTCTATTCATTGGCATGGACTTATAGTTCCAGCAGATATGGACGGCGTTCCAGGGGTAAGTTTTGCCGGTATTCGACCCGGCGAAACCTTCATCTATCAATTCAAGCTTATCCAGAGTGGCACTTACTGGTACCACAGCCATTCTGGCAATCAGGAACAGGCGGGGCTATACGGCCCATTCATCATCGACCCTATTACACCAGACCCATTCTCCTACGATAGCGAATGCATCGTGGTGCTGTCGGATTGGACCTTCGAGGATCCAGCGCGCGTGCTGGCGAAGATGAAGAAATTTGGTTCTTACTATAACTACAATCGGCGAACTCTGAGTGATGTATTTCGCGATGCTGGCCTCAACGGTTGGCGCGCAACGATAAGAGACCGAATGGAGTGGGCAAAGATGCGTATGGACCCAACTGACATTGCCGACGTGACTGGTTTCACATATACCTATTTGCTTAACGGCCAGTCGGCTGATCAGAATTGGACCACGCTGTTTAAGCCAGGTGAGCGAATCCGTATTCGCTTCATCAATGCGGGCGCGATGACGCATTTTGATGTTCGCATTCCGGGGCTAAAGATGACGCTGGTGCAAGCCGATGGTCAGAATGTCGAGCCAGTTACCGTTGAAGAGTTTCGTATCGCTCCCGCTGAAACCTACGACATGATTGTGCAACCACAAACCGAAGAGGCATATACTATCTTTGCCGAAACGATGGATCGTAGTGGTTATGCAGCTGGTACGTTGGCACTACGTGATGGACTAAGCGCGCCGATCCCAGTGCGGCGTATACGTCCTCTTCGGACCATGGCCGACATGGGCATGTCTGGCGATGCGATGGGCAATATGGCAATGCCATCTAAAGACGGTATACCAAGTGCAGACGGGATGCCTGAGATGGCAACGCCGGACGCTACGCCTACAATGTCTGGTATGGAAATGCCAGCAAGTGCAGGTGAGCCCAAGATGGATGGAATGGCAGGTATGGAAATGCCAGCAAGTGCAGGTGAGCCCAAGATGGATGGAATGGCAGGTATGGAAATGCCATCAGATGATATGCCTGGAATGCCAGGCATGGAAAAGGGATCGGGGGCAGCACCCGCAAAAGCTGACAACATACCAGCTAAACCGCATGGGCCAGATCGACATGGCCCCGGAAATTCCACGGTCGCGGAAATGCCCGTCAGTCGAATTAACGAACCCGGTAGCGGTCTGGGGGATGCTGGCCGCCGAGTGCTGGTGTATGGTGACTTGCGGCGATTGTCCACAGACGGGCCGCAAGGTACACCAGAACGAGAGATTGAACTCCATATTACCGGCAATATGGAGCGGCAGATATGGGGTTTCGATGGCAAGAAATATTCCGAGGCCAAAGAACCAATTCCCTTTGAATATGGAAAATGGCTTCGAATCACTTTTGTCAACGATACGATGATGGATCACCCGATGCATCTGCATGGCATGTGGATGGTGCTGGATAACGGCACAGGACCAAAGCGTCCTCGGAAACATACAATCAATGTCAAGGCAGGCGAACGGCTGTCATTCGATGTGAAACCTGATGAGATTGGCAAGTGGGCATTCCACTGTCACTTGCTTTTTCATATGGAGCTCGGCATGTTGCGCGTGGTCTCAGTGACGGATCAGAAAGGTAAGGTGCAGTCATGATTACCTCGTCAAATAAAAAATACCAAGTATGCCATGCTACTTTCTTGCTGGCTTGCAAGCTGTTGGCTCTAATGGCATTGATGCCTTCATTGGTCAAGGCTGAAGTGACCCCTGAAGAATTACCTTCTCCCGTGGAAGATAGTGCAATTCGCAGTTTCTTATTGATCGATCAGCTTGAACACACCACAACGCGTTACACCGGCGGTGATAATAATGCTAATGCGCTGCGCTTTAATACGACTGGATGGATTGGTGGCGACTACAACCGGCTCTGGTACTACACCGAAGGCACGAAAGTCTATGATGGCAATCTGGAGGATGCAGATGTGCAGCTTCTATACGGTCGCCTCATTGCTCCATTTTGGGATTTGCAAGCGGGCGTGCGCTACGCCAAGCCGCTATCGGATGGACCATCGCGCAGCTACGCAGTGTTTGGTGTCCAAGGACTTGCGCCTTATCGATTTGAGGTGCAGGCCGCGACTTTCTTAAGCGAGCGAGGCGATGTCTCCGCGCGGGCCGAGTTGGAATATGAGCTGCTGCTAACCCAGCGCTGGATTTTACAGCCACGCTTAGCTGTCAATTACGCTATTCAAGAAGTAAGAGATCAAGGTATAGGTCGCGGCTTGAACGATCTGGAACTCGGACTACGCTTACGTTATGAGATCAAGCGCGAATTTGCCCCCTATGTTGGTGTGTCATGGCAGTCTCGCTACGGTGGAACAGCTGATTTTGCGCGGGACCGAGGTGAAGATGTGAATCAATGGAGCTTGGTCACTGGGATCCGATTATGGTTTTAACTTGGATTAAAAAGCATCACTCTCGATTAACTGCAAACCAAGTGTCATTTTTTCAAAAGTCGCTAAAGTGCCACGGGCTTGATGTTTTAAAAGGAGAGTTTCTTGCTTCCTATTGTTAGTAGTGGAATGCTTTACCTTGTGAGCGCAATTGAGATTATCGCAGCCTTATTGATCGGGTTAGCAAGTCTGCAATGCGCTGTGACCGTAGCAGGCCTATTTTTTCGGCGTAGCCCCTCTACCGCAGAGAAGGAGGATGTCAGACTACAATTTGGGTTATGGCTTTCGCTTGCAATCGAATTTGAGTTAGCAGCTGATATTTTGCGAACCACAATTGCACCGAGTTGGGAGGAAATCGGCAAGCTTGCCGCCATTGTAGTACTACGAACTGTACTTAATTATTTCCTACAAACCGAGATTCGTCGAGCTGCGCAACAAAGGACTACCACAGCAGGCTAGTTTGTTTATAGTCACCTTTAGAACAACGATGTGTTTTGGTGCTCTGACTCTGAGATTGACTTAGGTGTAACACAAAGGTTTAAGCTGAGAACGATTATGGTGCGACCGATATGCAGGATGACAGTAAATGAGTGCATGGCGACTTGTCTCGCATGCTATCAAGCGACCGAATCCACAAAATGAGAGGGCAATCATGCTAGACGAATTCAACCACGGACCTCGCGTTGCATATTTCTCCATGGAGATAGCACTGCGCAACGAAATCCCGACCTATGCTGGTGGCCTTGGTGTACTTGCTGGTGATACGGTGCGGTCTGCGGTTGATCTAATGATACCAATAGTGGCGGTGAGCCTGGTAAGCCGTGCCGGTTATTTTCATCAGCAGATTGATGCCCAGGGTCGGCAGGTTGAGCAGGCGATCTTCTGGGAACCTGAGCGCTGGACACGTGCGCTAGACGCCAAAGTAGCGGTGCTTATCGAGGGGCGCGCTGTATGGGTCAGTGCTTGGTTGTATGTGATTGAAGGTCACATGGGCGGGCGCCAACCAGTGCTATTGCTCGACACCGACCTGAACGAAAATCACCCTGAGGACCGTGAGATTACGCATTATTTATATGGCGGAGATACAGCCTACCGGCTCAAGCAGGAGATCGTGCTCGGAATTGGCGGTGTACGGATGCTGCAAGCACTCGGTGTTACCGTCCGTCACTATCACATGAACGAGGGGCACTCCGCATTGCTTGGGCTGGAATTGCTACGCCGCTATGCCTACCCAACCGAAGATGTTAGGTCGGGTGAGTCACGTTATGATCTTCCCAGAGTGCGGGATTTGTGCAGCTTTACTACACACACCCCGATTGAAGCAGGTCATGATCGCTTTGCCTACGATATGGTGCAGAGGGTGCTCGATAATGACTTTGACATCGAAGGCATCAAACATCTGGCTGGCGAAAACAATCTGAATATGACGCGGCTGGCTCTGAATTTGAGTGAATATGTCAACGGCGTTGCCAAAAAACATGCTGAGGTGTCGAATGCAATGTTTCCTGGTTATCGAGTACATGCCATTACCAACGGCGTGCACCCGTTCACATGGACAGCAGAAAGCTTTCGCCAGCTATACAACCATTATTTACCTGGCTGGTGCCATGAACCGCAGCTGCTGATCCGTGCCGATTGTTGCATTCCAGATGCGGCGATTTGGGAATCGCATGTTCAGGCGAAACAGCATCTCATTGAGAAGGTGCAAGCTCTCACTGGGGTTTCGCTGGATCCGAAGCTACCGATTATTGGCTTTGCGCGGCGTATGACGGCCTATAAACGTCCAGATTTGCTGTTCTTCGATATTGAGAGACTGAAAACAATCGCCCGCCAATACCCGTTCCAGGTCGTACTTGCCGGCAAGGCGCATGCGCACGACGAAAATGGCAAACACCTGATTGAGCAACTGCAAGCTCATGCGCGCGACTTGGCTGGCGCGATTTCGGTTGCCTATCTGCCTGATTACAACATTGAGCTGGCTCAGACGCTGACGGCGGGAGCAGATATTTGGCTCAACACACCATTGCCGCCGCTAGAAGCTTCTGGCACCAGTGGCATGAAAGCCGCGCTCAATGGCGTACCCAGCCTATCGGTTATGGATGGCTGGTGGATCGAAGGCTGCATCGAAGGAGAGACTGGCTGGGCGATCGGCGACATTACGGAAAGAGCCGACGGCGACGGACATGAATTATACGACAAGCTAGAGCAGGTAGTGCTCCCTCTCTATTACAGCAATGATCGTAGCAACTGGGTCAAAGTAATGAAAGGCGCAATCAGCAAGAATGCTTCCTATTTCAATAGTCATCGCATGATGCGCCGTTATGCGACAGAAGCGTATATCCGATGAGACGCGACCCTATTTGGCCATGAGTACTAATACCAAAACAGGGGGGGGATGCTGTGCTGACAGAAAAGCAACGTCAGCACTATATTGAGATTGCTGCCTATAACATCGCTGAAAGTAAAGGATTCATCGGCGGTTGTGATCTGGAGAACTGGTTGGCCGCAGAAGCGGAAATTGATCGGTTGCTGGCTGAGTGTAAGCTCTAGCAGCAACTCGTTAAGAATGCTTCTACTTGAACAAGGAGGTCTATGACAGTTTCAGAACTCGCCAGACGTGCAGGAGTAACTGCAGATACCGTGCGTCACTACACGCGCTGTGGCTTGCTTGTCCCAGAACGCGATGAAAGTAACGGCTATAACTGCTATAGCAGCGGTGATCTTACGCGCATATTGTTTATCCGCAAGGCGCGTCTGCTGGGGTTCAGCGTGGGAAATGTCCAAGATATTTTGAAAGAGAGCAGCCATGGACACTCTCCTTGTCCGCGGGTGCGAAAGCTCATGGATCAGCATCTTCAAGAAACCCGCCGCAAGCTACAGGATTTGGAGAATTTACAGGTGCGCATGGAGCATGCAGTAGCACTATGGGTGAATATGCCCGATGGCATGCCAGATGGAGAAGCTGTGTGCCAACTTATCGAAGCGATAGCAATGAAAGATTGACTTATGTGCTACACACAGCTTTTATTATAGTTACTGTAATGACAATACGAAAGATGATGATCGTGTAGCGCTAGCAACTGCTTACTTGAAACAGCTGTTGTGCGACACAAGCGCACTCAGCACCATGAGTGCATCACATGTAGGAGACCAGGCTATGGCTGAAACCTAAGATGGTGAAAAACAAGGGCTACGACGAACTGTAATTTTTTATATGAAGGAGAAAAGAATGAGTACTAATACCAAAACCAAAACCAAAGCAAAGACCAATGGTGATGCCACGCTGACAGAAGAGCAACGTCAGCACTATATTGAGATTGCTGCCTATAACATCGCCGAAAGTAAGGGATTTATTTCAGGTTGTGATTTGGAGAACTGGCTGGCCGCAGAAGCTGAAATTGATCGGTTGCTGGCTGAAGGTAAACTCTAACCACAATTAAGGGAGTGATGAGAGACGCAATTGGTTAAGAATATTTTATATTTCAACAAGGAAATAAATTATGCATTACATTGGACAAAGTTTATGGGGGATGCACGTTTTTTGGTGGTTATTCTGGATCGTGGCGATCGTGGTGTTGTTTTCTCCGATTACGCCAGTACCGCGCGTTCGACGACGTGAGACGCCGCTTGAGATATTACAGCGCCGCTATGCTGCGGGTGAAATTGCGACGGCAGAATATGAAGAGCGCAAGGCCAAGCTTGAGTCCGATACCAAACTGACCAAGTAGTAGTTCTTAGGGATTGAAGCAAACGTAAATGAGGAGATGGATATGGACTGGCTAGTGCAAAACTGGGTGTGGGTGCTGGTGTTCGCGGCGTTTATCGGAATGCATATGTCTGGACATGGATGTCATGGCGGGCACGGTAGTCGCCATGACGAGGAAGATCAACGCCCAGCAGCCGGAGAAAAACCTAGCAAAGATCGGCCGCAAGGCCATCAACATTAAGGAGATTTGTCATGATTAACTTTTGGAAATTGCATACATTTTCGCTAGCTACGACTTGGCTGTGGCATATATCCTGTGCGCCATTTTTGATATGCTGTTTCCACCTTATGGGTTTCTCGCCAAGCTTTCGTCGGCCAGTCCATGGCCGATCTATGGTGGTCCCATCAGCTTCCTGACAGGATTCGTAATGTTGACCACTGCCGGTTTTGTGTTCGGCGCGTTCTACAGAGTTGAGTGGGAATTCTGGAGCACTCAGCATGACAGCATGAATGCCGACCAACTTATGGATATCGTCTAGGCAATGGTCAATGAGCCTCAAACTGAAGAGGAGTAAAAATGAATAAGACGCTTCCGAAGGTCGATCTAGTCTGGCATGGCTCGAACGCGGGCAGGAAACCCTCAGCGTCCTTATGGGCGACAGCGAGGGCTTCAACTGGCAAGGCGGCTATCGCCAGCCTGGCTCGCAATGGCTTATATGCTGTGCGTTATACCGCACTGCGTCGGCATTGTGGTGCCCTTGGAAGTTGATCACAGTCTCTGGCAGCGGTAAACTAATCTGGAACAAGGGAGGGCGACAGAAATCAACGCATGAAGGAATCAAAAAGACCTAAAAGAATGCAAAAGCCAGCAGGTCAGGTGTTATCTATATCAGACCATGCCACAGAAAATGCAGACGCAATCGCAGATATGACCGCAACCGAATGCCCTCTGCATGCTTATGTAACCGAGGTATCGGAGCGGACTGATGTTCGAGTTGGTATGCCATTGCCTATGGGGGCCTATGCACATGGCGAAGGAGTTAACTTTGCGTTCTTCAGCCGACATGCGAGTCGCGTCCAGCTGGAGTTGTTTGATCATGTTGAAGATGTCATGGCCGCCAGGGCGATTGATCTGAATCCAGCGCGCAACCGCACTGGCGATGTGTGGCACGTCTGGATTGAGGGGATTCGGCCCGGCCAGCTGTATGCCTATCGCGTGGACGGCCCGTATCAGCCCAAGGACGGACACCGTTTCAATTTCAACAAGCTTCTTCTAGACCCTTTTGCGACGGCGATTTCGATATTGCCTGATTGGGATTTTGACGCGGCGCGAGGTTACGACACGCTGGAACTGGAGCAAAATCTGGTTTGTTCGAAAGTCAATGATGCTGGTGCCATGCCAAAATGTGTGTTCACTCACGAGCACTTCCACTGGCAGGATGATCGGCCGCTCAGACATCCCTGGCCGAAGACGATTATTTATGAAACACACGTGCGTGGCTTCACTATTCATCCCAGCTCCAATGTGAGACATCCTGGTACATATCGCGGCCTGATAGAAAAGATCCCACACCTTAAAGACTTGGGAGTGACGACCTTGGAACTGATGCCTGTGCATGAGTTTAATGAACAGCAGGTACTGGGTATCAATCCGCAAACTGGCCAGCTACTCAGAAATTACTGGGGTTACGATCCTGTGTCCTTCTTTGCACCTAAAGCCTCCTACAGTAGTGCTGGAGGCTTAGGTCAGCAGAAGCTGGAGTTTAAGGAGATGGTTTTGGCGCTCCATCGTGCTGGTATAGAAGTGATCCTGGATGTCGTATTCAATCACACGGCAGAAGGAAACGAGCTGGGCCCAACGTTATGTTTCCGCGGGATTGATAACGCGATTTTCTACACGCTGGCATCAGACAAACGCTACTACAAAAACTACGCTGGTACTGGCAATACCATCAACGCCAACCATCCTGTGGTGCGGGATCTCATCTTGAGTGCGCTGCGTTACTGGGTGTTAGAGATGCATATCGATGGATTCCGTTTTGATCTGGCGTCAATTCTCGGCCGGGATAATATCGGCAATTTGCTGTCGAATCCCCCACTGCTCGAGCAGATTGCCGAAGATCCAATCCTGAGGGGAACCAAACTTATCGCCGAAGCGTGGGATGCTGCAGGAGCTTATGAGGTAGGTAGTTTTTCCCAGGGCTGGGCAGAGTGGAACGGTAGATACCGTGACGATGTGCGCCGATACTGGCGTGGCGACGATGGAATGCTAGGTGCGTTTGCTAGCCGCATCTGTGGCAGCGCCGACATTTATGCCAAGACCGGTAAATGTCCTGAGTGCAGCATCAATTTCGTCACCTGTCACGATGGCTTCACCTTGCATGATCTGGTGAGTTATCGGAACAAGCACAATGAAGCCAACGGAGAAAGCAACCGTGATGGGACTAATGAGAATTTCAGCGACAATTACGGCGTTGAAGGCGAGACATCGGATGGAGAGATCGAATCCATCCGGATACGCCAGATCAAGAACTTCCTGCTGAGCCTATTGATCTCACGCGGTGTGCCGATGCTATCGGGCGGGGACGAATTTTGCCGCACGCAGCAAGGCAACAATAATGCCTACTGCCAGGACAACGAGACCAGCTGGTATGACTGGAGCCAACTGGAGCAGCATCAGGAAATGTACCGCTTCACCCGTGGCATGATCGCCTTTCGTCGAGCGCATCCGATTCTGAGTCAGGAGCACTTCTACATGGAGGCGGAAATCTCTTGGTTCAACCCGCAAGGGGATTTGCCCAGATGGACTGACTCAAAAGAAAAGCAGTTTGCCTGTTTAATCCCTGAGGGCGAACACAATGCTTTGTACCTGATGTTCAATGCTGGCGCAGATGCAGTTGATTTTAGTTTGCCACCCTTATTGCCAGATACTCGGTGGCATCTGTTCGCTGACACTTCGCACGAAGCGCCACAAGATATGTTTGCTGTGGGCGAGGAGCCGCTTTGGGAAGATACGCGTGCTTACCGACTAGACTCGCAATCTAGTGCCATACTTTTGGTTCGAGAGACAATCAGTCTGGGTTCGCAGATGACATTGAGAGAGGCCAAATGAAATGAAATATCCCGATCACGACATTGTTTTTGGATATTGGCGGTGTCCTGCTCACTAACGGGTTGGGTCGTCATGCCCGCAAGCGGGCGACGGCGAAATTCAAGTTGGAGTGGGGCGAGATGGAGGATCGGCATAGGCTGAACTTCTCCACTTGCGAGGAAGGCAAGCTCACGCTGGAGGAATATTTGAGCCGGACAGTTTTCTACGATGAGCAACCATTCAAAAGGGATCAGTTCCTGAAATTCATGTTGGCCAACCTGTTCGGCGGACGACTGCCTTCCAGGTACCAGATTCAGTTTAACAATCGTTGCCATTTTTGTTCTAAATAAAAAGGTGTAGGATTGGTTACTGTACCGAATTTGTACTTTTTGAGCAAAGTACAAAATGAAAAAAGCCGCTGACATTGCTGTCAACGGCTTGTATCTTGGCTCCTCGACCTGGGCTCGAACCAGGGACACACGGATTAACAGAATTAAGCGTAAATAAATTTTTTAATTAAATCAACAACCTGCAATACCTGCTGCTACATAGTAAAGTTACAAACAGTCATAAAAAGGGTATACATAAGCTTAGGTAGTTACGTTTTAGCTACGTGATTTTTTTATTAACTTAAAGTTCCTGCTATCTTTACTATAACTATCTACTCTAACAAAAATTCTTAACTAACTGTATGAATTAGCTTTGTTAAGTCTATTACTTTATGTCATAAAAACTTCTCAAGTTTAGTTCTTGCCAAACACAATTTAGCGGAATATAGTCACACACGAAACACATGGGTTTTATATAAGAGTGGCACTGAGATAAATATATCTAACAATAAATAACAAGCTGTTAAAACTATAAAAATAAGGGAGCTTTAAGTGGCCACACAATATCCACTTAATCACGAGGCGTTTATATGGTCGTTAAGCGCATTTTGTCAGCTTAACCGCATTCCCTTTAGTGCTGAGCTACTTGTTAAGCAGTATCCACCGCCGTATACCAATATTCAGCTAGAACACGCACTCCAAAGCTTTGGTTTTACTACCTCACTCAAGCAATCTCAATTATCCAAGTTAACCACAGCCTCATTACCATGTTTGGCCATACTCAAACCTAACGTGCAGCAAGCTGTTACATCAACAACTGAAGCAGCCGTTTCTGATATAGCGCCATCAACTGAACCTGCGACAGAATCCCATATACAATATCCGGTAGCGCTTATTCTGAGTCTAGATAACGAGCGTGTGCTGTTGCTAGAACCCGACCAAGCACAACCACAAACCTTAAATATTAAAGATGTTGAATCTCGCCTAACGGGTGATTTTCTGATGGTGCGTAAAGAGGCAGAAACGGTCGCTGACGACGAAGAAAGCATAGAAGCGAAATCATCTACCGCCAATCAACTCAACGCGCAAAAAGAGTTCGGTTTTAAATGGTTTATCCCTGAGCTACTTAAGTACAAAAAGATTTGGTCAGAAGTATTAACCGCATCGCTCGCTATTCAACTGGTTGGTTTAGCTGTGCCTATCTGTACCCAAATCGTCATTGATAAAGTGGTGGTGCATCACACCACCAGCACACTGATTGTGATTGGTGTCGCTTTGCTGATCTTTCTGATCTTTAGCAATATCATGGGTTGGGTGCGGCAATACCTGGTATTGCATACAGGTAATCGTATTGATGCCACGCTAGGGCACAAAGTATTTAGTCACTTGCTCGATTTACCCGTACGTTATTATGATCACAGGCCCACAGGGGTCATCATCGCCCGCGTGCAGGGCGTAGAGACTATTCGGGAGTTTTTAGCTGGCGGTCTCGTTACGCTGTTGCTAGATTTTCCGTTCTTGATTGTGTTTCTCGCCATTATGTTCTGGTATAGCTGGCAGCTGGCTTTAATTTCTGTTGCTTGTTTAACGCTCATTTCCATCATCAGCTTTATTGTCACGCCCATCATTCGTGCCAAGCTCAACTACCAGTTTATGCTCGGTGCACGTAATCAAGCTTTTCTCACTGAATATGTCTCAGGTATGGAAACCGTCAAATCTCTACAGATGGAGCCACAACTCAAACAAACCTTTGGCAACTACTTAAGCACATACCTTAATGCCAGCTTTGATAGTCGTAAACTCTCTATTACCTACAACACCGCTGCCAACACCTTAGACCAACTACAAACACTGGCGATTCTTTGTGTCGGTGCCTGGCTAGTCATGCATAACACTAACTTCACAATCGGAATGCTGGTGGCATTTCAGATGTTCTCAGGCAGACTTTCGCAACCAGTGATGCGTCTGGTGGGTTTATGGCAAGAGTTTCAACAAGCCGATATTGCAGTAAAACGCTTAGGCGATGTGATGAACGCGCCTGCAGAACCCATGACACTGATTCCCACCCGTGCCAATATCAATCAAGCGACCAATATTACGGTGGATAGCTTGGGCTTTAGATATGGCGATGATTTACCTTGGCTCTATCAAAACCTCAGCTTTAACATTCAAGCAGGGCATTGCGTATTGGTGATGGGCCCCAGTGGTTGTGGTAAAAGCACGCTGGCTAAATTGTTACTCGGTTTCTATCGCCCACAACAAGGCAATATTAAACTTAATGGACAAGACATCAGTTACCTCGCTGCCAATGAACTGCGTAATCACTTCGGGGTAGTGCCACAAGAAACCGTCATTTTCTCAGGCACTATCTACGATAACCTTATCTTAGCTAATCCACACGCCAGCTTTGAGCAAATCATCCAAGCTTGTCAATTGGCAGAAATCCACCAAACCATCGAGAAACTACCACAAGGTTATCAAACTACAGTGGGTGAACATGGTACAGGTTTAAGTGGCGGACAAAAGCAACGCATTGCCATTGCCAGAGCATTGCTTAAACAACCCAAGGTGCTGATCTTTGATGAAGCAGTCAGTAATCTAGATCAACAAACCGCAGAACACTTTGCGCAGACGGTGAATAAACTGAAAGGTAAAGTCACCATTCTGTTTATTACGCATCAGCTGCCCAAGGGATTGCAGGTGGATGAAGCGGTGATATTGGGTAAGGAGAAAAGCAGCATTAAGGGTGGTCTGCAAGCCACTGCAGCACAAAATGACCTGCAAGCAAGCGTGCATAATCAAACTGGAGGAGGTGGCAATGATTAAACATATATTAAGCTGCGTGCAACTCTTTACGAATCGTATCACGCACCACATCGGCCAAGCTCAAACCTTGTGCATATTGGCTCAACGCTTCATTCATCATGGTTTGGTAACTGCCGCCGCTGGCTTCGGCTCTCGCCTTAAACGCATTCAGCACAGCGTTATCTACCCGCATGGTAATGCGGGTTTTACCCGCCATTTCAGCTTGCAATTTTGCCAACACAGGCACATCTTTAGCCCGTTTAGCGTTACTAAAATCATATTCCTTGCGCATAATATTTTTTCTCCTTGGTTGTGGCTTTGCGGGCAGAAATCAAACGAATCGTTTCTTCATCGCGTAGCGTATAACAAACGGTTAATAAACCTAAATCACTTGTCCCAATTAACAGCCACCTCATTTCGTCAACTGCATCAGGGTCTTCAATTACTAAAGCCAGCGGGTCAAGCAAGGCAGCAGATGCTGCATCAAACGCAACCCCATGTTTCTTCAGATTGCTTGCAGCTTTCACAGGATCAAATTCAATATTCACTCGTTGATAATATGCACAATTGTATGCATAGTCAAGGTTTAAGTTGTTTTAAAGTAGCGGCGAATGACAATGCATGGAGCTTGGTAGCATGATAAACATTACAAGACACATTAAAATCTTAAATAAACAGGCCTGCAAGCCAATATCCATGGGGGCTGCAGACCTGCCATTATTTAACCTAAATACACAATTAACATCAAAACTAGCAAGTAATAACAACGAGTGGAGGGTGGCAGTATGATGGGTTTAATGGTTTTAGGGGCATTGACAGTTTATTTGCTGGTATCCATTTGGGTAACTAATAAAGCAGTAAGTTGGGCGAAGTCCAACAACAAAAAACCTTGGCTATGGGGCGGGCTAGCAGCTTTTGTGATGTACAACCTCGTGTTTTGGGATTTGATACCGACGTTAGTCATGCACAAATACTACTGTGCAACGCAGGCCGGGTTTTGGGTGTATAAAACGCCGGAGCAGTGGAAGCAAGAGAATCCGGGGGTGATGGAGGGCCTGGTCAATAATAAAGGCGCGCCTTCTGCACGTCAGGGCGATATGAAAAATTATTCAGATACATATTTTTTAAATGACCGATTCAATTGGGTTGTTAAAAGGCATGGGAAATTTTTATTTAATCGGTGGCTTCATGAGCAGAGTGTTGTTGATACCAAAACTGGAGAGGTATTAGTGAAATATGTAGATTTCTCAACCTCGCAGATTTCACCGCAGGCGGGTTGGAATGGTTGGAAGATGTGGTTAGCAAATGAACATTGTACTAATGGTGAGTACAATCAAGGACAGATGTATTTATATGAAGATACAGTCAGAGGAGTAGAAAAATGAATAATGTTTTATCTATATTTGAGAATGCCCAATTAGCGGAGGCATCTTATGCGAATTTATTTAATGTTGCAGGCAATAATACAATTACAAACTCCGAACAAGTAAAAACCGCGCTTATTGCCAAAGGTTTTTCTACCACTCAAGCCGCCGAATTTGTTGCTAACTGGCAAGTTATTTCACAACAGCCTAATACGAATGGTGGCTATTCAGGTACTTTGTTCAAATACATTGGCAATGACCCCAATAGCGGATTTTCAAATGGGGAGTACGTACTTTCATTGAGAGGGACTGAACCTGATTATGTGATTAACTCTATAGATTTGGCTGTCGATGTAGGTGATA
Organism: Pseudomonadota bacterium; assembly: GCA_020053735.1. Taxonomy (GTDB): domain Bacteria; phylum Pseudomonadota; class Gammaproteobacteria; order Burkholderiales; family Methylophilaceae; genus Methylotenera_A. The sequence goes on along the minus strand of JAGVMP010000019.1, from coordinate 1,748 downwards.
TTGCTGTTGACGGTCTTGCTTTTGGTCAAATTATTGATATGTATAACCATTGGACACAAATGAATACGGCAGCTGGGCAAAGTTACCAGCGTGCAGTACTTTTACCTGTGAATGGTAGCGTTGTATATCCGCCAAGTAGCTATATAGTTGATCAACCTAGCGGCGTAACATACGCGATTTCTTTTGTAGATTCTGCGACCTCATATCCAGTGGGCGACCCAAGGTCATATGGCCTTGGCGTTATGCTACAGTCGGGAGGTTTAACTGTCACTGGGCATAGCCTCGGTGGACATTTGGCAGCTGCTTTTACGAGACTGTTCCCAGGTGCCGCCAGTGCCTTAACAATAAACGGAGCAGGGTTTCCAGCAGGCTCGATAGATGGCATTTCAGGTAACGCTTCTGTAAATATTCACAATCTTTTTACCACGCTTGGCGGGGGCAGTAATTTTGGTGAGATAAAGAATATTTTCGGCGACAAAATGCCACAGATTGTTACTATGAACAACTCTTATGGCCTCGTACAGCAAGGTTCACATGATGCCATATTTATTGAAAGCGGCAGTGCTGGCAACGTATTTGGTCATTCCTCTAGTCAAATGACCGACAGCCTCGCTGTTGCCAATTTATTCATTCAGTTGGATAGCGGTTTAGCTGACAAGCCTATGACAGAGGCGCTGGCAGCCCTTAACGCATTAATGAAAAAATCCACCAACGATGCAGCAAAAAGCCTGGAAGAACTTGTTGCCGGATTAACACAAACTATTAAAGGAGGGGATAAGCCCACGATAGATACGGATGACAGAGATGACCTCTATGCCGCAATTAAAGCCTCCTCTATTTTACTAGGAGCTCCAGCAGAAATTCCATCTAAGCTGTGGGACAGCGGCGTGACTAAATTTTTATCCCAAGATAATAAAGCCATTATCTATGGCACAAACAATGCGGATACGATCTCGGCGTCGAAATTAGATGATCTACCGCTTGTATCCTCGCTTAAGAATTACGGTAAGTTAAACGGCGTTGTACTGATTGGCGGCAAAGGAGATGACCAGTTATTCGGTGGCGACCAAGCCGATGAACTCATTGGTGGAGAAGGGTTTAGCACTTACGTTGTCGGCAAAGGCGACATCGTCATTGATTTAGAAAACACCACCTCTCAACCACCATCTTTTGGTAATGTCTTTTTTGGGGATAGGCTATTAACTGGCGGTACCAAAGTGGGTGGTCAAAGCTATTATGCTGATGACTTAGGCAACCATTACAATCTATCAGGTAATGAATTGACAGTGAGCGGTACTCATAATGGCAATTATGAATCATTTGTTATTAAAAACTTTAGCAATGGCGATTTAGGTATAGATTTAAATCAAACTGCTTTACCAATAGGTAATGGCATTCTGCCAATATTAAACTACTTGCCTGGTATCATTATCAAAACAACTGATGTTCGCTCCCCGTATACACCAGGCCCACCGGTTCGCCCGATTATTAGAGTAACCATTGCCAATGGTAAGGTAACTTATACACAGACAGGACAGCAAGCAGTAGGTTATCCCGGCTCTACCCCAATCCTCCAAGACGAAAATGGGAATCGCGTTAGGATAGAAGGCGGAGGGGGAGGCTCTCCATTACGGTTAATTCCTTATTCCTCAGCCACCCCCGCCGGTGAACGTGGTGCTGGCGGCAAGGCCCCTGCTAACCCACTGCCCTCATTTGTGCCGGGCTTTGGCCCGCAAACAGACCCCAAT
>JAGVMP010000012.1 GCA_020053735.1 Pseudomonadota bacterium | reverse complement strand
CAGATTTGAATTCCTCAGCAAATCGTTCCCTTGCCATAACTATCTCCGTTAAGTTTAATTAAACTATAACGGTGTCTATCAAAGTGTGGGTAGTCCAGGCTGACGTGCCACATGGTCTTGCGACGGGCTGGAAAAACAATAAACAGCGCAACCCAGGGAATCAGGAATAACGACGCCCATACAAGCCAGACATATTGAAATGGAATCATGAAGGTTCTCCGGCGTGAGAACAAAAAAAGTAGCGACAACCTGCCGGATTGATCTTCCCTCGGTGCGTGGACAAAGTGTCGAAAAAGGGCATCCCGAACATCCTTTCTGACATTACGTCGGCAGATCTGTTTGCTTGTTGAATTTTGGCCAGAATGCCGGTGTTTTGGCGGCATAGTGCCGGTATTCCTCGCCAAATTCGGCTATTGCATCCTGCTCCTCGCGTCTCGCAAGCCGCAGATACATGAACACCAAGACAGGAAACATCACTAAAGTAATAAGTGTGGGCCACTGCAACAGGAAGCCAGTCATGATGAGGACAAAGCCGACATACTGCGGATGCCGCATACGCGCATAGAGCTCGGTAGTCGCAAGCTTATGTTGGCTTTGAGCTTGGTACAGCACGCGCCACGCCGATGACAACATGATGAACCCGCCAAATATCAGAATACTGCTCAGCATATGGAACGGACCGAAGTGCGGATTGGAGCGCCAACCGAAAATAACTTCAAGCAGATGTCCCGCATCGTGTGACAGAAAATTGACATCCGGAAACTGCTTTGATAGCCACGGGAACAACAGATAAATCGTCAGCGGGAAGCCGTACATTTCGGTGAACAACGCTACGAGGAAGGCAGAGAAGGCGCCGAACGAGCGCCAGTCACGCAGGGTTTTAGGCTTGGTGAAGCTGAATGCAAAAATGATGAAAACCAGCGAATTGATGATCACCAGGGACCAAAGGCCATAGGCCGGGGTTGCGTCGTTCATGATTACTCCTTTTTATCTTGTTCGTTGTTACCAGGATCTGTCTTGCGATCGCCATGCCCACCATGGAACGAATGCAACAGCGGGCAAGCCAGCAGCAATAGAAAAGGCAAAAAACCAAACAGGTGAGCACGGTGCTCGGTAAACAGGAAAAAGCCTGCCACAATCAGAAAACCGATCAAGGCTAATTTTTGCTTTGAGACACCAGGTTCTGTTTGATGATGTTCGTGTTCATGTGTCGTCATATCATTTCTCCTATTGGCCAGCATGCTGCACCAGCCAGTCATTGTTATCAGTTTGCAGACAAACGGTACTCAAATTCGGTTTTCGTTGTACCTCCTTTGCCGGGGCGTGTGATTCGAAGCTCGATGCGAAACGGGCCGTTACCTATCATGTTGAAGTAATTTCCATAGCTCACCGTGCCGTTGATCTGCATCAGTTCGAGCGGCTTCTGCTGATGCGCCAAACCGAGCGGTATCACGACGGCGTCAACCTTCGCATCATTGATCCGCTGCGCAGTCTTGTTATCAAACAACGTCACCACAAGGTGATGCGTTCCACCCGATAAACGGTTTTTGCCGTGCATGTCGGCTTCGGCGTGTTTCTTCGGATGGCTTTCCACGACCTTGGCCGGCACTACCCCGTAGTAAATATCCATAGCATCCACCAGACGGTGCTGGTCGATGCCGTCAGCCAATGATGCGGCTGCGGCGAGCGCCAAAGCCAGCCCCAAAGAATATCCGTAAATTTTTCTGATCATGATGACTGACTCCTTTATTCCACTGAAAACACCGTAGGGGTTTCTCCCGCCTTGGGGATGCGATAAACCGTCAGCGTGCCCTTTTTCATCTCGCCCATTCCTGGCGAGTTCATCGGCATGCCAGGTGCACTGATACCGACGATGGCAGGCTTCTCCTTGAGCAGTTTGTTAATGGCGCTCACCGGCACGTGGCCCTCGACCACGTAACCATTGACCAGTGCAGTATGGCAACTGGCGACGCGCGTCACGCCGTAACGTTTCTTGACGCTGTCCATGTCGTTCTGGTCGATGGCCGTGACCGCAAAGCCGTTCTCTCTCAAATAATCAACATACTTCTTGCAACAGCCGCAAGTTGGGCTTTTGTAGACAGTGACGGCCTGTCCGGCGAGTGCAACAGCCGAGCTCAATGTCAGCAGAACAGTGCAAATACGTATCCATAACTTCATGGATTTTCTCCTTGTCAAAATTTCAGTGGGCATGCTTATCATAGGAATGTTTAGAGGTTTAATTTAAAGACACTGTTTCAAGATAATCTGGCACCACTACCTGCCAATGCAGTTTCTCCTCAATATGAAGCCGCATGGCATCTGCTGCAATTGGTTCGCCATGAGTAATAAATGTCTTCTTTGGCGCCTTTTCGAAACCACCCAGCCAATCAAGAATCTCTGAATAATCTGCATGTGCAGAGAGATTAGAAACATATTCAACTTCAGCGCGGACTGGCACATATTCGCCATGAATCTTAATGCTTTCAGCTCCATCCAGCATTGCAGATCCACGTGTACCTGCCGCCTGGAAGCCAACAAACAGGATGGTATTATTGGGATTAGGTGCAAAAGCTTTTAAATGATGTACGACACGTCCGCCAGAAGCCATGCCACTCGCGGAGAGAATAATCATCGGACCTTTGGTTTCATTCAGTCGCTTGGATTCCTCAATGCTATTAACCATGTGAGCAGTACGACATAGCGCATTGCACTGTTCTGGTGTCAGGCGATGCTCGCCACGATGATTATGAAATATCTCTGTGGCATCTACCGCCATTGGGCTGTTCAAATATACCGGGATGTCAGGTATGTTGCCTGATGATTTTAGTAGATGGATATAATAGAGCAGCTCTTGTGCTCTGCCCACGGCAAACACAGGGATGACGACAACACCATTGCGTTTGGCTGTTTGGTTGATAATTGCAGCTAACTTGACCTGTGGATCGTCGAGATCATGCAGGCGATTACCATAAGTAGATTCAACTACCAGATAATCAGCCTGCTTGATGCGCACAGGGGCTTTCATTAGAATATCATTGGGTCGTCCAATATCGCCCGAGAACAGAATGGACGTTTTCTGGTTATGGATGCGCACAAAAGCCGAGCCGAGAATATGTCCATTGGGCGAAAATCTTAGCGTTAAACCAGCACCCAAATCAATATCCTGCTCAAAATCAACGGGAACGAGCAGTTCAAGCGCTGCCTGAGCATCCTCTTGCGTATATAGCGGCAACGCTGGGTGATGCTTCGAAAACCCGCGCCTATTGGCATAATCGGCTTCCTCTTCTTGTAGATGGGCTGAATCTGGCAACAAGATTTTGCACAAATCACGTGTGGCTTGGCTACAATACACCTTGCCGGAGAATCCGTTTTTTACAAAAAGCGGCAAGTATCCGCTGTGATCAATATGGGCATGCGTCAGCACTACGACATCAACGTCAGCTGGGTTAATTGGCAATTTGGCCCAGTTTTTGAGACGTAACTGCTTAAGCCCTTGGAACAACCCGCAATCAATCAAAATACGTTTTGAACCGCTGTTAAGCAAATATTTAGAACCCGTCACAGTTCCCGTTGCACCTAGAAATGTTAATTCCATTTTAGATTCTCCTTAATTTGTGGTTTCGTCACTATTCCAATTGGGTTGTAGTGGGGCAGAATTAAATAACATCGTCGCAGTGCAAATTCGTACCAATAGCTTCATAGTTTTATCCGGTTCAAGTTTAGTGCATATGCTCATGCTGGGAATGCTCTTGAGCCTTGCCTTCGGGCATTGCGTTCGTATGCGTATTTTCCTCGCCGGGTGACATAGCGCCATGTTCATGGCCTTGTGCATGCCCAATTTCCGCGACAGGCAACGACATCACTCCCAGCCCATACCGGTAAACTAGCTCCCCGCCATGCCAGGCGGTAACAGCGATTAAGCCCCACGCGCCGACCACTGCACCTGCAAACCACTTCGCAGGAATCGCATCCACCTTGCTACGCCAGACATCCCAGCCCGCCAAAACTGCCAGTACCGCCAACGTAGACAGCGCCCAAGTGCGGTGGAGCAGCATGGCGATGTGACTGACCTCATCGTGATTCACGCTGTTGAATGCCTGCCAGCCGAAAAAGACCGTTGGCAGCGCCGCCAGTGCGCCTAGCCACAGTGTGGTATGGGCGAGAACGGCACAGTGCCGGGCGCAGGCGGGGTTGCCCCGTGTAGCCAGCGCCGCCACGTGGAAAAACGCAGACATGCTGACCAGCGCGATAGGGAAATGCACCAGCAAGGGGTGTAGGTTAGGAATAATTTCAGGCATTGGTTATCTCCGTTTTCTCAAAAAAATTGTTAAAAAAATATCTATCTATGCATGTCATCTTGCGCTTTGCACACCAATTACTTTTTACCGCCCTTTGGCTGACGCATGAAGGGATCGTCGAACATGCGCGCATGCTTACCAAACAGTTCTGTAACCCGATAGTGAAACTCTCTAATCGCTACCGCCGTATGGCCTCGATCACTTTCGGTGGACAACTTATGCATCAGGCTCTGCATCTCTCGCAATAATTTGTCATGCTCCTGCTGATGCAATCGAAAACACTCATTGGTATCCTTGTTGCTAGAAATTTTGGACATGATTTTTTCTTCGTTTTTAAAGTGCTCAATGACGAAATCAAGAAAAACATGTTCAAATGAGTTCAGTCGCCCTTGGCATGAAGCAACTTTTTCCCTGTCACACCCCTGACATCCTTCCAGGCTATAAAACTCGCGACAGGTATCACGCAATTCTCGCAAAAACTGATCCAGACGAGCATGCCCATCCTCAATCAGCCGATGTTCGGCCACCGAAAGCTCCCTAACATCATTATCCAAATGTTGCATAGCTATCCCATCTTCTTAAATATTTCACCATCAGAAACGGTTTCTAACACTACTGCGCTTGCCACATTTCTTAATTAACATCCCAAGCATTCATGTCAATGGGAGTGACCGGAGCTACTACCACCGGATGAACGCCCAGAATAAGAATCATCAGTCGAAGCACAACCTGCTAATGCAGAAACAACCAACAATACAGCCACAAGCATTTTCACGTACATTTTTCATCTCCTTAAGTTAAAGTGAAGCAACTACTAATAAAATTTATTTCAATTCAGAATCAATCTTTCCTGAAAACTATGTTCGATCATGCCGCGTTGACCAGATAGAGGAACATGTTTTGGATGTCCAGAACCAGTCCTGCCTCCCGTTTCGGCGGCGCTCATAGGCGGTTGTTCGGCCCGCGCATTACTTGCCACTAACCCTGCAACCACCAGCAGCACAGTTAACAGAATTTTCATGTGCATTTTTTATCTCCAAATAAATACAAACTAATGAACTTACAGCAGGATACCGTGGCTAAACGATATATCGGTTCCATCCTGCATAAGAATCCTTGATCCGCCCGCGCGGGATCGCCAAGGCGATCAGCAGCGCCCCGCTGATGACGCCGTTCCAGACTGCCAGCGGCGAGACAATGCCGTCGAGAAACCACGGCGCCGCAATCAGCCACGCGCCAAACGGGATGTTGATGAAGCGTACGGCACGCCCAATCTCAGCCAAGGCGATGATCGAGAACGTCACCACCAGCGCACCGATCAAATGGTCGCTGTCGGCCATGGCGCTGGAGCTGTTGAAGCTGAGCCGCGTGAATGTGAGCCAAATACCGATCACGATGCTGAGCAACAGCGTCCACGGATAAGTCACACCGCGCGTGGCCTGTGCGATCTGCTCCCTAGGTGTTCCGACGAGTCCTTTGGAGGTGTCAGCGCTGCCGCCTTCCATCGCGTCGCCGGTCCAGAAGGTGCGCCAAAGCGGTTTACCCTGGCGGCGCGCCCAAACCAGAAATTGGCCCATGGCGACGAACTCGTTGAGCGAATACGGAATCATCACCGCCATCGCCAGCGCAGCGATCAGGCACAGCGTACACCAGGTGCCGATCACGATCGGCTGGATAATGATGAAATAGATGCTGACGATACCGAGCGGCAGAATCAGGATACCCAGCCCCAGCACCATCCACGGCATGGTGCGCCAGCGATCCTTGCCGCCAATCCAGGTCATCGCCAGTTCGAGCGTGTAGACGATTGCTCCAATGGCGCCATCGGCAATCGGCCAAGCTTTAGAAACGTCTGAGGTAATAATCGTCTCGGTGCCGTTCATCGCGCCCTTCATGTCGCCGCTACCGATGAAGAATGGCTCCCAAACGGTATCGACGTGGCCGAGCTGGTAGGCGCCCAAGACGCGCGCGATGAGAAAACCGATCAGGGCGAGCACTCCGATCGGCATGCGCTGCAACCAGCTCGATGGCGTATAGGCCCATCCAGGCGGCACGTCTGGCTTACCCATCATGCCAGCCATGCTCATGCCCGGCATCATCGGAATCAGCACGGAAAACGCGATGACCAAGGCACCGACCAAGGTGCCGTTGGCATAGGCTTCGGGCAATGGTGTCCAGAAGACCAGCGGCGCGAACAGCAGCCACAGGCCGACGAAGGCGTTGGTCCACTGCGCCCAAGAGTTACGGCGCCACGCGTCTGCGGACAGCGCACTGAAGACGATCACCAGGATACCGCTGATGACATCGCTCCAGGTCATCAGCAGGTTGCGCAGCTCGAATGCGGGTAGTCCGCGCTCGGCCATAACCCGCAACTGGTTGGCGTCGGGGACAAAATCGCTCATGTAGCCCAGCGTGAACGGGCTGGTCAGTAACCAGAAGCCGAGCATCAGGTTGACATAGTGCGGCCAAAGCATATTGCGATGGCTTTCGACCATTATTTCGGGATGTTCGGTCGCGTGTTCCATCGTGGCGCCGCGCGCTACCAGTGTCATGCCGCACTTAGGGCAACTGCCCGGTTCGCTACGCACGATTTCCGAGTGCATCGGGCAAGTGTATTCGACCGCCAGCGGCGACGGCGGCGCGACAGGTTCCAGAGTAGTATCACACCTCGGACAGTTCCCCTGCGACGACTGACAAACTTCCGGGTGCATCGGGCAGACATGCATCAGGCAGCCATGCGCGTGAATCGGTTCGATGCCCATCGTGATAAAAATATCGGTATCCCCGCCGTGCGCGTGCTCGGGCGCCTCTGGCAAAGTACGCTCCGCCTCCTTCATCAGGGACAAAGGCGGCTCCAGGCCGTGCTGGCGGTACCAGCCGAACGGGTCGGCCTTCAATGCTGCCACCATCTTGGGCAGGGTCTGGCGCAGCGTGCGACTTGGCGCCCAATCGAGCAAAGTGTGGGCGCGCGTGATGTCGAGGGCGTAGTGGTCGTTCGCCCGTTCAATCATCCATGGCTTGATGAACGGGTCCTGACCGGGCATGTGGTCCTGAACCCACGCACCCACCTTGGCAATAAGCCCGGGAACATTGTGCGTCTCCCCTGACTTGCCGTGGATTAACCGCATGAACGTATGCTGCAGCTCATCGTAGCTCAATGTCTCCGGCTCACCTACAAGGATCACGGACTCAGTCGGCAGTTGGGCACGGCGCTCGATAATACGCTCGATGACGTCGACTACGTCGTCCAGGTGGATGAAGCTCTGACCGTGCGAGGTCTCGCCGGAATACAGATGGCCGGCGAGTTGCTCCTCATAGATGCGTTGGATCTGGTGCGCCAGCGGCGGTGAGTGGCAGACATCGTCGTAGACACCGGCAAGGCGCAGGATCACGGCGGGAATCGCACCGCGCTCCGCCCGGATGAGCACCTCGGTGCGGACCTTCGACTCAGGGTAGGCCCAGGTCGGTTCGATCGGCGAGTCTTCGGTGATGAACACGCCCGGCTCGCCGGGCGCATGCACGAGCATGGTGCTGGAGAAGATGAACTGCTCGACCTCGAAACCCTCGCGCAGCCCGCGCAGCATGTGTCCCGTACCCTCGCGTAGCCCGCGCAGCAGATTTGCCGTGCCCTCAACCGTGATCTCGTCGTATTTCTGGCTCGGCAAGCCGAGGAAATCGTAATAGGCAGCCAAATGAACCACGGCGGCGATGTGGGTCCCGTGGTGTTCCCGCAGGATGCTCAGTCCCTCGCGCACGCTGTCATAAGAAGCAATATCGACCGGTATACGCACGCAATCAGGCGGTGCCGGGGTGGGAGCGTTGCGGTCGAAACCCACGACATCGCTGAAGCGCCCAGTCAGCCGCCGCATCACCGCGCTACCGATTCGTCCGTTGCAGCCGGTAATCAGGACGATATTTCTTTTTGGTTTCATGGATATACTCCTCTAATCAGTAAGTGGCATGGCACGCCTCATTACACCCGACCTGTCACTTAAGCTGAGCCAGCATATATTCAACCGCAGCCTTGATATCGGCCTCTGACAATGTTGTATTACCTCCCTTTGCCGGCATCACACCCTTACCCTTTAACACTGAAGCCACCAATCCATCAGTACCTTGTTTGAGGCGAGGCTCCCATGCGGCCTTGTCGCCGAGCTTTGGTGACAAGGCCGCATGGCAGACAGCGCAAGACTTGTCGTAGATCGCTTTGCCATCGGCAGCCAAGGTTTGGCTCGTCATCAATAGTGCCGTCGAAGCAGCAAATCCCAGTAGTGCAAGTTTCATAGTTTTCCCTTTCTCATTAAACGATTCCAATGCGATTCTCTCCTACGTCTGACTTATCCCGTACCCAGTGCAATCCAGCTTTATTAAGATTGTGCTATTCCTTACGTTTCCTGCAAGACATCGGCGGGAATCAACTTCACGTTTTTAAACCACATCTCCCAGAGCGGTATCAGTATCTGCAAGGCTAATGCCAAGCCCATGAAACCGCCACCTATCAACACCACATAGGCAAATACAGGTTGGTACTTGGTAATCCACCAAGCTCCGATATCCGCCCAGATCGTGACATACGGCAGAATGATGATCACGAGCCGCAACTTTTCAGAAACTCCGCTCAGGGCAAAGATCGCCCCGGTCAACAAAAAGATGATACCGATGCCGAAGAGATGCACGTGAGACACCCGCGCCAACTGACTTAAACTAGCCCCCGTATCGATTTGTGTCACTTTTCACACTTCTTCGAAGCTGGTAAGTGGCGGCACCGGCAGCCCTGACTTTGCGCTATGACAGGCCATGCAATTTTTCTCGAAATTCGGCTTCACCTTCTCATAGCTATTGGCAGTCGCGCCACCTCGAATCCACTGGATGATTTCCTGCTTATCGCCGGGATCAAGCCTATCTGACATAGAGCCGCGCAGCGCCGCCTCCAGCCGCGTTTTGCCTTGCTGGCCGCCATACTTCATGCTAATTCCCTCGGAAGCGTTCATACCCATTTTCTGGTGGGGATCGAAGTCCACGAGGAACAGGTAGAACAGTGCCATGATGTACCCTATCCCGATCGTAAGCAGAAAACATGTGAACAAAGCCCTCTTGGATGTTGTGAGCGTACGCAACGTGCTGCTGTTCATGGATTTCGCAAACTGCTTCATAGTGTTATTCCTTTACAAAACTAGAACATCAACCAACTCAACAGGTAGAGGCTATTGTTATCGCTTGCATTGCGACCAAAGCCGTCATAATTGTTGCTGGCGCCGTTGAATTGCGTGTAAGCCGTGTAGCGGAGCGCGAACTTGATGTCTTGCCGCGGCAGGAAGTTCAGCTCCGCGACCCATCCCTTGTTGTTGGGGCTGCCGTTCGCGCTGCCCATGACCGACATGGCCATCATTTCGCCATCGTTGTACCGAAGGAAGTCCGCGTCACCCCGGGTCTGGAAGTATTGGAGCCCGCCGCCCCATTGCCGCTTGTAGTTGTAACGCACATCCGCCCTGAAAGTCCTGAGCACGGTTGAAGCATTGGACGCTGCGCCCATGGGAAAGCTGGCGTTCAGCTCCTGCTTTTCACGTATCCAGTTAGCATGGGTGGAAAATGTATGATCCCCATCGATGAATTGGTACTGGCCGTCCAACCCAATATCCTTGAAGCGGTTGGTGCCGAGACTTAAATCCTGGTTGTCTGCGTAAATCTTGCCGATCATGCCGTAGGTGCCGACCGCGAAACTGTGGGCACCTGATTCGCGTTGCAGGGCGAGCCGCCAGTAAGGAGCGGAACCTTTGACGATGTTGTCGGTTGGTACGCCGAGACCCAGCAGACGAAATGCCCCGGTATTCGCCGTCCGGTAGAGCGCCACCTCGCCATACAAGAGGTTATCCCACAAACCATACACCCCCACACCTCCCACCTGGCTTGCCAGCGTCATGTCAAGCATTGTACTTGCTGCCGGCATCACCGCCGCCGAACCGACATTGGGAAAGCTCCATACCGGCGTACTGTTATAAATGTCCGATACAGTCGGGTTATTGTTCAGCGTAATGCCGTAGACCAGTTCCTTGCCAAGCGCCGCCGTGCTGGCGTAGCGAATATCGGCCATCTCCATCCCCCAACGACGTTCGATGCCGTCGTAGTTGTACTGCACCAGTGCACCCGACTTGTCCGTAATTTTTCCAGCATAATAAAGACCGGCTGTCTGCACGATAATGTTGTCGTCGCGCGGGAAGTCAGCCGAAGTTGCCCCAGGGGTATCCGTATTCTTGGTTGAAGTCCGGGAGAGTTGCAGTATGGCCGAGACTGGAATCTTGTCGAGTGAGGCGTTATCAGGCTTCGGCGTGCTCATGCTGAAGCCGCGTAGCTTGAACTGGCGGCCGAAAGGTGTCAGTTCCGGGAACACCGTGTGGCATGCCGCGCACTGCATGCCGCCCATTTGCCTTGCAAAGCTAGGGACGGCGTTGGCCGAGGTTGCCATCAACATCGTTAGCAATGCGAGAATAACCCCGCCTAACCAATTTATAACAATTTCTCTGCTTAACATGATTAACTCCCATTTGATTACAAGTAGATTAGATTTGTGCCTATTTAATTTTCACAGCACCTAATAACCTATAATTTTTATCCTAAACCTGCGTGCGACACACAGGTCAAGCATTACATGCCTTCTATCGCTTCAATAAGATTGCAAAACGCATGCACGTCCGGCACCTCATTTTTCCTTCTGCCTTCGAAGGCTCCATTCCTTCACCAGCGCATAAATAGCTGGGATCACGATCAGCGTCAGCAGGGTGGAGGACACCATGCCGCCTACCATGGGCGCGGCGATGCGCCGCATCACTTCCGAACCGGTGCCACTACCCCACATGATGGGCAACAGGCCGGCCATGATGGCGACTACAGTCATCATTTTTGGGCGCACGCGCTCTACCGCACCTTCCATCACCGCTACATAAAGATCGGCCACGGCGAACGGCTTGCCCTCAGCATTTCGTTGCGCCTTGAGTGACTGATAGGCGTGATCAAGATAGATCAGCATGATCACGCCGGTTTCTGCCGCCACCCCGGCCAAGGCAATGAAGCCGACCGCTACCGCTACACTCATGTTGTAGCCCAGCCAGTACATCAACCAGACGCCACCGACCAGCGAGAATGGCACTGATAACATGACGATAATGGTTTCCGTCAATCGGCGAAAATTAAGGTAGAGCAGCACAAAAATGATGAGTAGCGTCAGAGGGATCACTATCTTCATCTTAGCTTGGGCGCGCTGCATGTATTCAAACTGGCCGCTCCAAGTGGCGTAGTAACCTGGCTGAAACTTGACTTGTTCGCGCACCGCCTTTTGCGCGTCTGCCACGTAACCGCCGATGTCACGCCCTCGAATATCCACAAAAATATAAGCCGATAACAATGCATTCTCGGTACGGATGCTAGGCGGACCTTTATCAAGAGAGATGTGCGCCAGTTGACCAAGCGGGATGAGTGCCCCGCCCATAGTCGGCACCAGTACCTGACGAGCAATCGTATCTGGGTCAGAACGTAGTTCACGCGGATAGCGCGTGATGACACCAAAGCGTTCTCGACCCTCTACTGTGGTAGTAATCATTTCCCCGCCGAGAGCACTACCAATGACTTCCTGCAAGTCACCAATCGCCAGTCCATATCTGGCTAATGCTTGCCTGTCAGGTTCGATATTCAAGTAATAGCCACCGGTGATACGCTCGGCATAAGCACTGGTGGTACCTGGCACGGTCTTGACCACCGCTTCAATATCTTTGGCGAGTTTTTCCATTTCACCTAAATCTTTACCGAATACCTTGATACCGATTGGTGTACGGATACCAGTGGAAAGCATATCAGTACGTGCCTTGATCGGCATGGTCCAGGCGTTGCTTACGCCAGGCAATTGCACCGATTTATCCAGTTCAGCGACCAGCTTGTCGATGGTCATGCCAGTGCGCCATTCGCTTTCTGGCTTGAGGTTAATCACCGTCTCGAACATTTCAATTGGTGCCGGATCGGTGGCGGTATTGGCGCGACCAGCCTTGCCAAATACCGAGGCTACTTCAGGGAAGCTTTTGATGATCTTGTCCTGAGTTTGCATGATCTCCGCCGCCTTGGTAACGGACAGCCCCGGTAATGTGGCCGGCATATAGAGCAGCGTACCCTCATTCAAAGTCGGCATAAACTCGCTGCCAATCTTGCTTAGTGGGTAGATAGTTACTCCCAGCACCAATAACGCGACCAGGATGGTCATTTTCTTCCATTGCATGACCCTGGCAATGACTGGCCGATAAATCCAGATCAGGAAACGGTTCACCGGGTTTTTGCGTTCCGGCATGATCTTGCCGCGCACAAACAGCAGCATCAATACTGGCACTAATGTTATTGACAGCAACGCTGCGCCTGCCATGGAAAAGGTTTTGGTGTAAGCCAGCGGCTCAAACAGTCGGCCTTCCTGCGCTTCTAAGGTAAATACCGGCAGGAAAGAAACTGTAATAATAAGCAAGCTGAAAAATAATGCAGGGCCGACTTCTTTACAGGCGTCAATAATGAGTTGTAATCGAGGCGTCTCTGGCGGCGCTCGTTCAATATGCTTATGGGCATTTTCGATCATGACGATGGCGGCATCTATCATGGCGCCAATGGCAATGGCGATGCCGCCTAGGCTCATGATGTTGGAATTGAGCCCTAGCCAGTGCATTAGCGTAAAAGCGATTAACACCCCAACAGGTAGCATCAGAATCGCCACTAAAGCACTGCGCACGTGCATCAGGAACAGTACGCAAACCAATGCGACAACGATGCTTTCTTCAATCAGCGTGGTTTTCAGGTTATCGATAGCGCGGTGAATCAGGTCGGAACGATCATACACCGTCTCGACCGTGACGCCCTGAGGCAAGCCAGGCGCAATCTCGGCGAGCTTTTCTTTAATATTATGGATGACTTCTAGCGCATTTTGTCCATAGCGCGCCATGGCGATGCCTGCGACTACTTCACCTTCGCCGTTCAACTCGGTGAAGCCGCGCCGCTCGTCTGCTGCCAGTTCAACTCTGGCCACATCGCGTAGCAATACCGGAGTGCCTTTATCTGCCTTGACCACTAAGGTTTCCAGATCGTCGATGCCACGCAGGTAACCCTTACCGCGTACCATGTACTCTGTTTCAGTCATTTCCACCACGCGCCCTCCGACGTCGCGGTTGCTGTCGCGGATTACCTGCGTAATACGAGCTGGTGAAATGCCATAAGCCTGTAATTTGCGCGGATCGAGCACGACCTGATACTGTTTAACAAAACCGCCCACACTGGCCACTTCTGCCACGCCATGTGCCTTGGTCAGCTGATAACGCAAGTACCAATCTTGAATGGTTCTCAGTTCCTCTAGCGAACGATTTTTAGCCAGCACTGCATACTGGTAAACCCAGCCTACGCCAGTTGCGTCAGGCCCGAGGGTAGGCGTTACACCGCGTGGTAGACGTCCTGTTACACTATTCAAGTATTCCAGCACGCGCGAACGCGCCCAGTAAATATCGGTACCATCCTCGAAGATCACATAAACAAAACTGGCACCAAAGAACGAGAAGCCACGTACCACCTTGGATTTTGGTACTGAGAGCATAGAAGTGGTGAGAGGATAAGTGACCTGATCCTCTACTACTTGCGGCGCCTGTCCCGGGTATTCGGTATACACAATGACTTGCACGTCGGATAAGTCTGGAATGGCATCTAGCGGAGTTTTAAGCAATGAATAAACGCCTGCGCCGACCACAAACAATGTTGCCAGCAGCACTAGAAATACATTGCGTACTGACCAGTTGATAATTCGTTCAAGCATGTCAGTGTCCTTGATGGTTGGCAGCGGGTACCGGAGTGACTGGCGCTGGGATGGATTCAGCAACAGCAGGCTTCATGCTGCCGTGAGTGCTGTGCCCACCGAAGCTGCCCAAAGCCGCCTTCAGGTTACTTTCCGCATCGATTAGGAAATTGGCGCGTACCACCACACTTTCGTCTTCACTCAGACCTTGCAGCACTTCGACATAGCCGTCGCTACGCATGCCTAGTTTGACCTCGCGCGGCTCGAAAAGGCCATCGGCGAGCTGCACTAATACAATCTGCCTAGTACCACTATCAATCACAGCTGAATCCGACACCGTCAATGCACGCACCTTGCTGTGACCAGAAATCAGTTGCACGCTGGCATACATATCAGGCCTTAACATCCCACTTGGATTGGCCAGTTCGATCCGCACTTTGGCGGTGCGGGTTTCGGGGGTTACAGTTGGATAAATATAGGCAATCTTTCCTGACATTTCTTTATCTGGGTATGCATCGACGCTGATCTTCACCGACTGCCCAACATGAACCAGCGCAAGATCCTGCTCAAACACATCAGCAAGCAGCCAGATAGCCGACAAGTCAGCAATCTTGAACAGCGGCTCGCCTGGCATAAAGCGCATACCCGCCACGGCTATTTTCTCTAGAACCACACCATTGGCTGATGAATACAAAGTCAGTGTACGACTTGCTTTGCCGCTCTGTTGCAGGTGACGTAACTGGGTATCAGAAATATCCCAGTTGCGCAGACGTTTAAGCGCACTTTCAGCCAACTGTCCAACGCCAACTAACGACTCCTCTGTGCCACTCTTGAGAGACTGACGTCCGTTCCAGGCAACCAAGTATTCCTCTTCAGCGGAAACCAGTTCAGGACTGTAGACATCCATTAGCGGCTGCCCACGTTTTACTGGTTGACCAGTGGCGTTGACATAAAGCCTCTCAATATAGCCTTCAAACTTGGTGGTAACGGTATGCAATCGACGTTCATCCAACTGAAACTGACCGACGGCGCGCACCGTCCTGGTCAAATCTCGCAACGCAGTTTGCTCAGTCCTGACCCCAAGCTTCTGTACCTTGTCTGGACTGATCTTGACCTGTCCAGAAGAAGATTGCTCATCGGCATAAACCGGAGTGTAGTCCATGCCCATTGAATCCTGCTTGGGGACAGGAGATGTGTCAGGTAGCCCCATCGGGTTGCGGTAGTACAATACCTTGCGATTCGCTTTGTCATTACCTATGGCGGAATTGGCGGGTACTTCATCCGCATAGACTGGGGTGTAGTCCATGCCCATGCTGTCTTTTTTCGGTTCTGGCGAAGTATCCGGCAGCCCCATGGGATTGCGATAGTAAAGCACTTTTCTCTCGGCTGACTCAGAGGTGGAGGCTGGCATTTTTGTCGACAGCTGGCCTGCCTGTTTCAATCCCCACCAGTAACCACCTCCTGTGGCAATGGCGATGCCGACCAGTGCCAGCGCAATCCAGATTCCCGAACGCTTCATAACTCTTCCCCAATTATTCTTTCGATTTCTGATAGGCGAATTTCCTGCACCACCTGCGCCCTGATCTTGTCCTGTCTTGCAAGCCTAATCGCACGCTGCGCATCTAGAAGTGTGGCAAAATCCACCTTGCTGTTTTCATATCCCGCCAGAGCCGAGCGGAAAGTCAGCTCGGCCTGCGGCAACAATGTATTGGTGACCAGATGCTCTTGATCCCTTGCCGCCTCATATGCCACTATGGTTTCTTGCAGTTCCCCCATTACATTATTGGCGATAGACTGCTGACGTACCTTGGCCGCGCCAAGCATGGCACTGGCCTCCGACTCCTGAGCACGACGTGTATCGAAGCGAATCGGAATATTGACTTCGACCATCGCCTCCCAGCCGTCGATGCCGCCGCCGCGCTGGGTCGGTGCGAGACCGAGCGTGACATCGGGATAGCGGTTCTTCTCCACCAGACGCCGACTGGCCTCGGCCGCCGTAATTTGCGCATCCTGCGTACGGAGTAGCGGGTTGTTGCGCTGCGCCTTTTCCTGCAGTGCAGCGACATCGAACTTCGTCGAGGCGATGCGGCGCAGCGTCTGAGGCTCGGTCACCGGGGCATGCTGCGGTCTCCCAGCCATCGCGTTCAGCCGTGCCTTGGCCTGTTTCTGTTCAGCCTCCAGTGTAATGATTTCGGAGCGTAGTGTGGTTTTCTCGACTTGCGCACGAATCACGTCCTGCTGCGGCACTAGTCCATTAGAATAACGAGTCCTGGTAATCGCTTCAATATCCTGCAATAGAGCCAAAATTTCTTCATTAAGTCGTTTCAGCTGAAAAGGCTGATAGAACTGCGCGTAGGCAGTTTTTATCTTGGAGTGAATTTCGGCAAGCAAAGCAATTCTGCGAGATTTTGCCTCACTCACGCCAGCCGTCGCAATTTCGGTGCGCATGTCACGCTTACCCCATAGAGGGAAACTTTGCATCACCGTGTACCTGGTTCCACCAACCCTGTTTGGTAACACACTGAAGCCATTCGGTGCAGCTGGACCGGCAAAATCCATCAACTCAACACGTAACACTGGGTCAGGCAACGCCCCTGCTGGGATAATCCGTCCCTCTGCCGCTTCGATCTCATAGTTTATAACAGCAAGGTCTGGATTGTGGACGTCGGCCCAATGCAATAACTCCTGCAGACCAACATCCGCAGCAGCGGAAGTCTGCGAAGAATCAAGCATATCATCTGCCCAGCCCAGCTTGGGCAACAGTACTATTGTGATCATTGAGGCCAACACCCAGCCCAGTGGTTTGTTCATTTTTTCTTCCACCTTTATTTTTTACCACATCGATCTGGAATCGACCTGGCCGACCATGCTTGCTTATTTCACGGTATTGATTTGCGTTATAAGCGGCGCGCCGCCTTCTTTACTAACGAACTCGAATTTGACCTGATCGCCAGCTTTCAAGACGTCTAGTTGCGATTTGTCGGCAACCTCAAAAAACATAGTCATGGCGGGCCAATTAAGTTCTGGGATGGGTTCATGCTTCAACTTAACTTTGCCTGAGGCCTTATCTACAACCACTACTTCCCCCTTCACTGCATAGCTTTTTTGCACCTCAACTTTGGGATGGTGTGCATCGTTCGCATAAACGAATATAGTTGCACCGCCAAATGAGAGGCAAGCAAGTGTCGTTATCAAAAATCGTTTCATTTCTGTATCGTCCTTTCTTAGACAAGATTAATCTGGGCAAAACCTAGTCCGCCCAGTGTACTCATTAGTGCTTGTGTTTATCACCAGAATTCATGAGCATGTGATGTTCTTCCATCATCTGTCCCATCACCTGATCCATGAGCTTCTGATGCTCATTAATCCAGTCTTCATGTTCCTGCATGGTCATGCCGGCTTTCGGTTTCATCGCTTGCATTTTATTCATATAAGCCTAGACTGGCAATAAATGTTGTTGCGATTAATTTATTGAGGATTCTTTTTTCCATGATTGATACTCCGTATTTAGATAAAGTTTAATTTATTGCTTATGCATATCACTCATGTCCATAGGCATATCACCCATGTCCATCATCAGTTTATGTTCGCCCATCATCTGCTCCATCAGTTGTTCCATCAGTTTCTGATGTTCGTTAATATAGTCCTCATGCTCCTGCATAGTCATGCCAGCTTTAGGTTTTATTGCGCGCATTTTAGTCATGGTGTCCTGCATCATTTTCATGTGCTCCCCCATGAGCTTCTGACGCTCAGCGCCCTTCGCAGCCTCGGCTTGTTGCAGTTTCTGCTTGGCTTGTATAACACGCTGAGTTATTTCCCGCTGAAAACTATCCTGTCCAGCGAAGGCAGATACTGAAATAAAGCCAATACAGCTAACGGCGACGATAGCGATCATTTTGTGGATGGTGTGCTTATTCATAATAAAAAACTCCTAACGAAATTAAAAATAAAGAAAGCTGACAAATATCAGCCAGAAGGTAATGCTTGCTTCTTGCTTGCACCCTTTTGACCATTATCATGGTAGGCATGTTACTAATAGCTGACCGCAACATTACAATTTTGTAATGTTGGGTACATGAGGCTGAGAGTTAAACCATGTATAATCAGTCAAGGTAATATCGTGTTTTAGTCAATACGGCGTATTTTTGAGTAGATCTTCCATGTCTTTGTAGTGTCCACGTACGCGGTCTACGTGGTACTCATACATCAGTGCATTTTCTGCGAACTTGACCCGCTCGACATCCATCTCAACTGTGTTGCCGTCAACACTACCCTGACTAGGGATGACGTATTTCACTTCCACTGTTTTTGCCGTCTTTCCTGTGCGAAGCGCTTCCTGGATATCGAAGTCAACCGCCTTGTATCCTGGTGTATCGGCATTCGCTATATTTGACGCAAGCAATTCCTGGCGATATGCGCGAAGTCCCAATGCACGCTCGTTAAGACTACCTTCCTCAGTCGCTCGCGCACTGGGCAATTGAAAATGACCAGTTGTCACGTTAATCGATGGGGGTGACTTTGGAACGACTAGCGCAAAGTTTTTATATCCGTCGACAGAGCTGGTGGTTGGCTCCCTATCCCTGACGCGCGCTAAGGCCTCTGAAAACGTTCCGGCAAGGGGGACTAACGATTTCGCCTCCTTTTTCACCGGCGAATCCACATTGCTCAAAGGAAAATTAGAAAGTCCTAAAATGTTTGCCATGTATACCTCCGTTAAATGAAGAATGAATAGGATGATCATGTTGATTGACCCATCGCTATCCGGTACTGAAATGCTTAATCCCATTTAGCCCTAAAATGATGTCAGCCAAAAGGTAATGCTTGCTTGATGCTTGCATCCTTTTGACGAATACCATTATTATGGTGGGCATATTACTAATAGATGACCGCAACATTACAATTTTGTAATGTTGGGTAATTGGCCCTCGGTGCGTGCAATAATTTGAACCAAAACAAACACCTAAAGAGAAAATGATGAAAATCTTGATAGTCGAAGACGAATCGAAGACTGGCGATTATCTAAAACAAGGTTTATCCGAAGGTGGCTTTGTAGTAGATTTAGTGCGTGACGGTCTTGATGGTGTGCATCAAGCGTTAACTAACGACTACGATCTCATAGTGCTTGACGTCATGCTACCTAAACTAGATGGCTGGCAGGTACTTCAGCAAATCAAGCAAGGAGGTAAGCATATGCCCGTGCTATTCCTTACAGCTCGCGACCAGATTGAGGATAGGGTAAAAGGACTGGAGCTTGGTGCCGACGATTACCTCGTCAAACCGTTTGCTTTCTCTGAGTTACTTGCAAGAGTGCGCACATTGCTGCGCCGTGGCAAGGCTATAGGGCCAGAGTTTTTTAAGGTCGCTGACTTAGAGTTGGATATTCTGCGACGTAAAGTAACACGAGCAGGAAAACGTATTGACCTTAGCGCTAAGGAATTCTCTCTGCTTGAATTACTAATGCGGCGCCAAGGAGAGGTGCTACCCCGCTCTCTGATTGCATCACAGGTATGGGATATGAACTTCGACAGTGACACCAATGTGATTGAAGTTGCGATGCGTCGTTTACGCGCGAAAATAGATGACGATTTCGAGCTTAAGCTCATCCAGACCATCAGGGGCATGGGATACGTACTGGAAATCCCAGAATCGTGATGAATCTGAAATCAATTACTTCTAGACTAACGCTGTTTTTTTCAACAGCATCGACTTTTGTATTGCTTGTAGTAGGGTTACTAGTTGGTTCTCTGGTGGAATCACACTTCGAAGAACAAGACCTGATGGAGCTTCACGGCAAGCTGGAACTTGTCCGTCATACGCTGGCTAAGGTGCGCACTCTATCTGATCTCGCGACCGTTCCGCAGAGTCTTTCTGATGCGCTGATTGGACATCCAGATCTTTCAGTTGCAATCCTTGGACCAGATCATCGCATATTGTTCACTACGCCAAGTGCTGCATTTGCTACCTACCTTCTTGAACAACCAAGCAGTAAAGATTTATCTGGTGAAGCAAGGCTCGTGGTGTGGGAGCAAAGAGGACAAATATATCGCGGCATCTCTGCTAATGCTGACACAGGAATTGCTGGACAGCCATCATCGGCCACAGTTGCGCTTGCAATTAACATTGAGCATCACCAGGCATTCATGAAAGCATTCCATAATAATTTGTGGATGGCAATCACTGCAGGTATTCTACTCACCATAGTGCTAGGCTGGGTTGCCGCTCGCAGAGGGCTAGCCCCGGTACGTCAAATGGCGGATGTAGCAAAGGGCATTTCGGCAAGTCACTTGAGTGATCGCCTATCATCAAACTCCGTCCCTCCCGAATTAGCCAATCTTGCGATTGCCTTCAATGAAATGCTGGCTCGACTAGAAGGCTCATTCCAGCGCTTATCAGATTTCTCATCTGACCTGGCTCATGAATTAAGGACACCTATCAGCAATTTGATGACGCAAACACAGGTAGCTTTATCCAAGGGACGATCGGCAGACGAGTATCGTGAAGTACTATATTCAAACCTAGAAGAGTATGAGCGACTAGCACGCATGATTGCCGATATGCTTTTTCTGGCAAAAGCTGACAATGGGCTGATCATACCAAGTAGCGAAACAGTGGACTTAGCTAAGGAAGTGCGAGAACTGTTTGGTTTCTATGAAGCAATCGCAGACGAACAAGGCATAAGCCTGATTGTCACGGGAAAAGGTACCGTTAGAGGTGACAGGCTAATGCTCCGTAGGGCTTTAAGCAACTTACTCTCAAATACCATTAGGCACACTTCACACGGCGGATCGATTAAGGTATTCATCGATCATTCCAAGTCTGGAGAAACGAATCTTGTTATCGAGAACGTTGGTGAGACTATCCCGACAGAGCATCTATCCCGGCTATTCGACCGCTTCTATAGAGTTGACCCTTCCCGCCAGAAAGCCAGTGATGGCGCCGGACTCGGACTTGCCATTACGAAATCGATTATTGAAGCACATCAAGGAAATATTCAGGTGTTTTCTTCAAATGGATTGACCCGTTTTGAAATTACTTTTCCTAACGTCTAATCAACCTTTTATGTAGAGTGGTGCGAATTGAAATTAGTGGGCAGTTTTAATGAAAATCACGGGTCAGTATAAATGATAATTAGTGGTTAACTAGATGAGAATACACACTGCGATTTCTCGACAATTTTACAATCTTCATATAAATGAGTCCTACTATAGATAAAATTGAAGACTTAGCAACAATATTACGCGTACATCCTTTATCACTTATTGCACTTGGCTACCTTTTTGAGAATCCAGAGCAGACTGCAAGTGAAATGTTTATACAAGTTAAAAAAGAACTTCAAGAATTAAAAGCAAGTATCTAATTATTTAATCTAGCGGCTATATATGCGAAGGTGATTGGTGGATTTCTGGTATAAGTTTGCACTTTTCATTCTTTCTAATAAAACCTGATCAAATGTTACTTCTAATTCTCTCGACTTGTTTTGTACATTAAGGTAATGATTTATCAAATCATCTTTGTTAATGAACCAATCTGGGGTCTTGTATGGGACCATTGTTCCGATTTTAAGCTGCAGCCCATTATGAGTTTTTTCCAAGATTGCCGACGGGCTAAGTTGGCTAATCATGAGCTTTAAATATTGAACAGGTTTAAATTGTTGATTTGCTAAATTCTCTCTGTTCATTTCTGTTTCATACAACGCCCAAATCCAAACATAAACAAGGGCAAGCAAAAGCTGATCGATAATTTCTTCTAAAAGATCATGAGGTACGTACATTGAAGTACGCCGACTATCGGCCTCATCATTGGTATTAAACACATAACCTGGAGTATATTTTTTCATGATTTGGTGCTGACCCAACACAATAAACCCAACCCATTTCTTTGCTAAATCGCTAGTAATCAAATCATTAAGGACTTCTATATCTTGAAATAGGTAATCCATACCTCCAAGCCTGGAATCATAAAAATTACCGTGTGAGTTATGAACTAAACTGTCCTCAAAATTTAATATAGTCTGTAAGAGATTTAAAGTGGCAATTCTTTGACATGGAACCCTGTCGTAGCTTTCCATATCGTATGGCGGATGAACATAGGTATTCCACCTGCACCAAGAGATTCGGGTTTTTTCTAGCTGTTCAAACGTTTTTCTATATTCATGTAAACAATTTTTATGGTTTATTCGCAATATTGAGGGTAGTTTGTCTAGCGCAACCTTCCACTCGGGTGCATTTTCTGATTCACACGTTATTTGGCGTGAGTACATAAAAAGAATGAAATCTTTAGAATTCATTTTTACTAACGTGTCTGCAACCATGTTTGAACAAATAAAATTAATTGGCTCCCCTAAACGCATACTTTTGTTTTGGTGCATTGCTTTAAATACACTATTTGAGTTACCCAAATTTTCAACTAATACCAACAACTTTGACTCAATATTATTGCCAATGGTTGTGGATTCATTTGTGATTGCTGATTCTGTGTTGATCAAAGCTTGGATAAATAATTTTGCTTTTTCTTCAATTAATTTGTTATCAACCAAATGCCAATCATACGACTTCGCAGACTCCCATATTTCAGACTCTACAAACCAGATATCGTATAAATTACTAAGTAGCTTAATGTCAGTGTGAAGGTTTTTTATTGATTTATTTTTGTTCACCACATTGATTAAAGCTTCATTATGGATAAAACAATTAGTTACCCAGCTAATCTGATGCAAGGGAGAGTGATAACCATTTGCTAAGCAAATAGGACAATATGCAAAATCTTCATTACTTGCGAGTGAATAACCTGTCTGCTTACGTAAATTTGGCAGATGATTTATAGCCTTCAGAGATAGCTTTTTGACAATTGGAAGCGGCTCATTAAATAGCTTTGATAATTTTGAAAAATCAAAATCTAAACTATCAAACGTAAAGTCGTCTCGATTGATATACCGGTTTTTTTCACCGATAAGTTCAAGAATTAAGTTATAAAATTCCCTAGGTTTTACTTTGTTTAAATAACAGTATTTAGCTCCGATAGATCCAACTGACTCGTAAGCTCTTAAAGTGCCAGGACGCCAGCTAGTAGTTTCATAACAAGGGTTCATTAAGCACTAACTACGACTATTAGTTCTTTTATATTTATCAAGGCTTGCAAGAAGAATTCGTAAAGAGTCTTTGTAACCTGACGCGTTAACCGAATCCGTTATGGTCTCTTGAGGAACTACAAGGCTATGAGCGTCATGCTTGACAAGTGAATTTAAGGTACCGATTAAGGCTGAGGTAAAATAATGCATTGGAATGGACATTTCTTTATCTATTCTGAAATGTATCCACAATTTTTCAAATGATGCCCACATAGCTGGGCCGATTGAGTTTAACTTGAACCCACCTCTAACCGCTAACGGTATGAAGTTTTCGGCAAATAATGTGTCGCTATCTATGGGGTATATAGTTTCTTGATACTCGGTGAGCGTGGCAACAAGATCTAGTTGAGAGCTAATCCCACTGAACTCAAGTTCTCGCACCATAAAGCGGCCTACAATTTGCTCCATTCCATCTTCTATGAGTTTTAGTTTTTTGTCAGCCAACTCTGGCTGACCTACTAATAAGCAAAACAGCCTGCAACCATTCTTATCGAGTTCGTTCCCAATATTTAACAACCAGGAATACTGGTGATCTTGTAAGAGATGCGCTTCATCAAAAAACAACACTGCAGCATTGATAGGAGAACGTTTTGCTCTTGCTATAAGCCACTCACTGAAACGGTCTCGTTTATCACCCGCACTACCCTTCATTGCTTCACGATGCTTAATACATCGCAATAAATGTTGGAAGAACGCTCTCTCAGATGCAATATGTTGGTCTCTAATTGGGACTTCAACCACAGGAAAGTTACCAATTAAATTAGGTATCACTTTTAACACCCACCGAGTAGCAGATGTTTTACCTAACCTAGGTCTGCCATGTACTAAAGCACCCTGCGAACCTGTTGTGAGCCATGTATGCATTTGCTTGAGATAACTTACACACTGTGGCGTTTTTACCAAAAAATCACGCCCAGCCAATAAACGTGTGCTTAATTTTGTGTGTTCTAAAGTTTGAGCGTCTACCAAGGGAACCCCTTATTTGTAAACCGTACGATAGTTTTTAATCAGCGCATCTAATTCATCTAACTTTTTATTATCTTGCAAATCACTGGGACTGACTTTATCTGAAGCCTCATGGTTTAGATGGTTGGGCTTTTTATTTGCTCCAGCATCAGTTTCAGAGCTTGCCTCTTGTTCTTTGTGAAGTCTGGCTAAGATTCTTTGCTGGGTTGACTTGGCTTTAGCCTCATGCTCCATATGTTTACGGAAAGCAAGAGGTATATCAGCCGCATGACTAATAAAGCTGTTATTAGTCATTGCCCTTCTGGCTGCCGAGCGAGAAAATAAAGTATGGGCAGTATCTCGCCATCTGCGCTCTACTATGAGAGTGCCTAATGGCTTCCCATCCCCAAGAAGCAGTGCTTCTATTTCACGAATATCTGCGGACTTCGCCATGATAAGTATTTCTCTGCCAACAAGGTTGCCAGTTAGTCCTTTGCCGTAATATCTCGCATTCTTCCAACGCACAACTGGAGTATTCCGCTCGACTCCTATGACCACTTCATCATAGATTGAATATTCAATACAATTATTTCGTTTACTGAGGGGTACTTGCCTAAAAATGCTAGTTTCTCTCTCAACAGCTCTTTTTAGCACCTCATTTCTACTAATTGTCGTACCAGGCGCAATGCCAGTGTTATATCTTACAATCAGTAAATCGATTAAATCGTATATTCCTTCTAATTTTAAAAAGTATTGGTCTTTATCTTTGTTAGATTTTCTCGGATCTTTAGGATTAGATCCTGTCGTACCATCCAGACAATGTATACCGGCTTCCTCCAACAAATCAAACATTTGCTCGATTCGAGGTCTTACATTCGGGGACTCTTTGGGACCAAATACTGGAACGGCATTTATGCTTCTTTCAAGCACAGTTAAAAAAAGATCGCTTAGCTGACTTTTGGCGTTGTCAAGCCACAATTCATCATAACAAACATAGCTTAATTCTGGCATGAGTGCATTTGGTAGGCATTCTCCAGGTTTATAAGCAATTGTAGAAATTGATAGTTGACGTGGCTTCCATGGAACTAAGCTGCTTCTGACGGCCATTGCAACATCTGATGCATTGTAATTTCTACCCAGTGAAATGCTGTAGCCAATGACTGCAGTACTTTTACATTCAAGTAATGCAATTAACCAAAGCCTAGATACTTTGCAATTTATAATTCCTTCTCCATTTAGTCCTTGCACCTCTACAGTCCAATTTACATCAATGAAATGGCCATCTTCTTCTACACGCTCGAAGCATCGACTAGGTGGAGCTTTTGCTTTTTCAGAATGTGGATGAAACTCTCCTATTGTTTTGTGGTGATTCTGAATTTTCTTACCCCAAGCTATTAATGAGGCTTTGCCATTCGAGTCACTGCAGAATGGATATGACGGAGGGGATATTTTTAATGCTGTACATTCCTGCAGAAAAATATTATGGATATGATGCCAGGTAATTCGAGTGTTGGTTTTAGTTGAATCTGGTGGTATCTGCTCTAAAATCAGTTTCCGCATTGCTTTCTCAAGACTTTCATGTCTCTTGAATAGCGCCTGCAATGAGCCAGCCACCGCCTTGCCATCTTCCAATTTTTCTAGTTTTTCATTTCTTTTGCTAATGTGTTTCCACTTGATGAGTCCAAAATATCCTAATGTATTACCTTTATCATCAATTTCAGTACAACGCTTAATTAGATAGTGCAGATGTTGTCTACTAACTCCAGTGAGCTTCTTAATTTCAGCGAAAGAGCTACCCTGAACATACTGGATCAAAGCGGATTTTTTGGTTTCAAAATCTTTTTTCGATGCTTCATCCATTCCCAGCACTTCAGGAAGTATCCAGTTATCAATATCTAGTAAACCGTGGTGAAGTCTTTTATTAAGGTTTATTGAATTCATGATATGCAGAGACCTCGGTCAGCATGCTGAAGGGAAGCAGATGTAAATCACTGTAAACTTTATCGGAAAGTATTAAGCGTGCTATTGAGGCTTTAACTTCTTCGGGATCTGATAACGGGAACTGGTTAATAATTCTTGAAAATATTATTTTTCTGACAGCGCTAATCTCAGAAAGAATTTGATTTTCGAGTGTGTAATTCTCAACACTTCCTGCCATGCTTGTGTATCGGAGTAATTTTTTGAAATTATCAATTTTTAACTTGTTGAGAGTTAAAATGCTTTTTGTCCAATTTTTATACCCATATCCGTTAGTTTTTGTAAATGCAGACCATGCAATCAAGCTGGAATCAGGTGGTTCATCTTTGAGAGTAGTATGAAAAAAAACACTATTATCGTGATTTACTGAGATGAAGGATGGGGACTTATTTACCGCTTTATCGCCATCAACTACTATGGGAATCTTTGGAACGCGTTCGTTGTAAGTGGCAATTAAGGGATCACTTTCGAGCATGACCCAAACATCATAATTGTCATGGCCGTATACATAAACTCTACGGTGGAGTTTTATTGAATATGGCGCGTATAAATGGGCAGTGTAGTTTCCCCGCTTAAAGTTTTGCGGTTCTAACAATTCGTCTAAATTGTGTTCATTAGCAATCATATTCTTCTCGAATGATTGAATGTAACAAAAAGCGAAACATGAAAGAGTTTATCTTTATATTAAACACTTAGATAAACACTGACGAATTATTATATGCCTATATTTATCAATTGGTTAAAAATTTTAACTGTAAAAACAATTACTTTAGCGCGCGAAAAGCCCCTATTCGGGGCTTTTTGAGTTTAAAGTGAACTAGAACATCCAAATAACGAACATGACTATTTTTCTGGAGTACCGCCAGTTCCTGTCCCAGCACCACTAGTAGCATCTCCTGTACCAGCACCACCTGTCTCTGTACCGCCGGTTCCTGTCCCAGCGCCACTAGTAGCATCTCCTGTACCAGAGACCTCTGCCTGAGTACCACCAGCTCCTGTGTCGGTACCACCTTGAGGTTTTGACCCATTACATCCTACACAAAGGACGAAAGTAAATAATACTAAAATTTTCCAAACATTGAATTTTTCCATGAGAATTCTCCTTTAATAGTGTTTAAACGATATTAAGGTTATGCTCTACGGGAAGCCTTGTATGTACGATGACGCACTTAATGAATTAATAGCGTGGATTAAATGATAAATAAGCCAAGCGTTTAGGCTTGGCTTATTGAAGCAACGAGAAACAACGTCTTACCTGTTATTGAAAAACGCGATATTCATTACGCGGTCATTCACAAAAGTTAGCTCTGTTTCTTTATACGTGCGTTTTGAATCGTACTTCACAACGTTGCTGTAGTACCACATCTCAACTTTAACAGGTTTATTTTTCTTATCATCTAGGTTCTTACCAGTGACTGCTGCGGCGTTGCTAGGCTTTACAGATAACTGTGTTTTACCTGGTTTACCTAATTTGGCCGTAATTACTTTTTTTGACTTACCACTAAAATTGGAGATAAATTCATCTTCTGTATAAGTTTTACCTGCCGCAAACACTTGGCTTGTAGCAAGCATGCCCAAGACAAGGCTCCCTAATAAAATTCTCTTAAATGTAACTAAATTACTTAGCATTTTTTACCCTTATACCCTTAAATGAATGATTACTTAATTTAACGCGTTCTAAGCCATTTTGTTGACTTGGCCTATGCATGACTATCAACTAAAGATTAATTTTAAGCCATCAAAGCCTACAAATACATCTTTTTGAAGTTTACTTGTCAACATGTTGGTTAACGTTGCGTATTCTAATTCATGTGTCATATGAATCATATAGCTTTGTTTTGCATTGATACGACTTATGTAAGCCAAGCTTTGTTCAATATTAATATGCGTGGGGTGTGCTGCTTCGCGCAGACAATCAATCAATAAGATATCCAAACCTTGAAGCAATGCAAACGAAGACTCCGGAATTTCAGATACATCGGTCATATAGGCCATATTCCCAATCCGATAGCCGAAAATTTGACTTCTGCCATGTTGCACAGGAATTGGTGTAACACCCGCGCCAAACAATTTGAATGGCGCAGAGATGGTTTCAATGCGCAATACGGGTAAATCCCAAAAAGTTGCCATTGGCTCCCGCAAGGCATAGCCAAATTTTTGGGTGATATGCGCCACTGCATCATCTTTGGCGTATAAAGGAATCTGGCAACGCTGGATTTGGCAGAAGGCACGTAAATCGTCTATGCCATGCAGGTGATCTGCATGCGTGTGCGTATAAAGCACGGCATCAACCCGTTTAATATTTTCACGCAAAGCTTGGCTGCGTAAATCTGGGCCAGTATCAATCAGTATATTTTCGCCTGAATCCAGCGTGATTAAGCTGGAGCAGCGTGAGCGCTTGTTGCGTACATTAGTCGATACACAAGTTGCGCAGCTACAGCCTACTACTGGCGTACCTGCGCTGGAACCTACGCCTAACATGGTGAGTTGCATTATTGAACTGGCACTGCGTGCTTAAACAAACTAAAAAAATTCTGTGTGGTGGCGTGCATCACTTCCTCTAAGCTAATGCCGCGTAAATTGGCAATTTCTTGCGCTACATATTTGACGTAAGCAGGCTGATTGGTTTTGCCACGAAACGGCACTGGCGCTAGGTAGGGTGAATCTGTTTCAACCAATATTTTGTTGAGTGGAATTGCCTGTGCTACTTCCTTGATTTGAGTTGCATTTTTAAAGGTGACAATGCCCGAAAACGAGATATAAAAGCCCATTTCAATGGCAGCTAGTGCCACCTCTAAATTCTCCGTAAAGCAATGCATCACCCCTCCAATTCTATCGGCACCCTCTTCCTGCATAATGCGTAAAGTGTCTTCTGCTGCGCTGCGGGTGTGAATAATCAAGGGCTTATCCGCCAAAACAGCCGCGCGTATGTGCGTGCGAAAGCGCTCGCGCTGCCATTCTAAATCGCCTGTCAGACGGAAATAATCCAGCCCAGTTTCACCAATGGCGACTATTTTTGGGTGCTGAGCTAGTCTGACGAGCGTTTCCACACTAGGTTCTTCAATATCTTCGTAGTCTGGGTGTACGCCAACAGAGGCATAAAAGTTTTCAAATTGCTCAGCCAAGCTAAGTACTTCAGGGAATTTATCTAAAGTAACTGACACGCACAGCGCATGGCCAACTTCTGATGCTTGCATTTGCTCGCGTACCGTGCTCATGTTGTCGGTGAACTCGGAGAAATTAAGGTGACAGTGGGAATCGACTAACATCATATTCTGGTTAAAATGATACGTGACATAAAAGCATGCTCTGTAAGGCGCATGGGTATTGGCTTTCAGGGCTGCTCAATGGAAGCTTACATGGTGTGCGTAGCGCGATTGGTTTTTAATGCACCACCCAATAGAGCCTCAATTTTGTTTTTCACTTCTAAGCCACCATCTTTTTCGCTGAATTGCACGCCAATGCCTTGTGGTCGGTTGGCTTGTGGGGAAGGCGTAATCCAAATCACTTTGCCCACCACTTTTAGTTTCATTGGGTCATCTACCAAGCTCAGCAGCATAAATACTTCTTCGCCAATTTTAAAATTTTTATTAGTGGGTATAAATAAACCGCCACCTTTTACATAAGGCATAAAAGCAGCATACAGCGCAGATTTTTCTTTAATCGCCAGCGAGAGTACGCCGGGCTTGTTGCTTGCATCTTTAATTTGGTCGGTATTGGCTTGTATATTCATATTGAGCTGATGCCTTAAATAATCTCTTAAATAGTACTAATTTACCTTAAAAATCTTAGTATATTGTAGCAATATATTTTCTAATTGCGCTTCATTACTAAGTGGATGATTCGCCGTCT
Organism: Pseudomonadota bacterium; assembly: GCA_020053735.1. Taxonomy (GTDB): domain Bacteria; phylum Pseudomonadota; class Gammaproteobacteria; order Burkholderiales; family Methylophilaceae; genus Methylotenera_A. The sequence goes on along the minus strand of JAGVMP010000012.1, from coordinate 119,887 downwards.
TTTTTGCTTCAAGTAATGTGTCTTGAAAACGTAATAATAGGGGTAAGTTTACGCTTTTAGCCAAAGCTTGCAAAGCATTAGCTTGTTGCGCGTGGTAGCGCAAAACCTGCGCGAGCTTGTAAGCTTGCATGTCGAACAGCCATTTTTGCAGGGTTTCAATAGCACGCTCCATGCCCAATCCCAAAAATAAAGGTGCGCAGGTAAATGGATCCAGCTTAGCCCCAAGGGCAAGATTTTTGAGCAGGCTGGTGCCAACTTCGCCCTCCTCAGCCATTTGCAGCGCTAGCAATGGTGCGCCACCTGCTAAGTCAAGCGCAGTTTCGGCCTGCGTGACTTGTTGTGAAGTCAGCCATGCAAGTGCTTCTGCCCTGCTTGGCAGCGGCATATCGATGGCCTGGCAGCGACTGGTAATGGTGGCTAACAAGCGCTGCGGTTGGCTAGTAACCAACAAAAACAAAGTTTTTGCAGGTGGCTCTTCCAACATTTTTAGTAAGGCATTGGCAGACGCGCCATTCAGCATATCTGCAGGCGAAATAATAATCACGCGATAGCCGTTCACTTGGTGGCTGGAAAGTGTCAAATAATCAATGAGTTGACGTATTTTTGCCACAGATATTTGGCTTTTTTTAGTGGTTTTTTTCTTGACCACTTCTTCAGCGTCATCACTGTCCTCTGCACCAATCAACATAAAATCTGGGTGCGTGCCCTCAGCAAACCAACTGCAGCTGGGGCAACTGTTGCATGCGGGCTGTTGTTCGCTCGATTGTTGGCACAAAATTGCTTTAGCCACATCAAGTGCAAAATCCTGTTTGCCAATACCGGCACGGCCACGTAATAACAGCGCATGCGGCAGCTTTGAGTTTGGCGACTGGGCGCCCTGCTGCATGATATGTTGCCACTGTTTATTTTGCCACGAGTACATTTTTATAGTTACATTTTATTATTTAACAATCATATGGTTGAAACTATATTTTCAACTATTACTTTAACTTTATCTAAGGCTTGATTTGCATCTATCACACGAAAACGTGTTGGATTTTCTTCTGCACGCGTTAAATAAGCCGAGCGTAATTTCTCAAAAAACTTTGCGTCTTCACGTTCAAACTTATCAGGCTCGCGCGCCGTAATCAGTCTCTTCATGCTAATTTCGACAGGCACATCAAAAAGCAGTGTCAAATCTGGCTGTAATTTGCCTTGCACCCACTTTTCCAGTTGCTTAATCTTGCTAGCGGAAACACCTTTTGCACCACACTGATAAGCATAGGTTGCGTCAGTAAAACGGTCAGATAACACATAAGCACCGCGCTTTAAAGCGGGCGTTATCACCGTTTCAATATGCTCACGCCGTGCTGCAAACATCAGCAAAGTTTCGGTTTCTGCATGCATTGCATCGTGCAATAACAAAGCGCGTAATTGCTCACCAAGCCTTGTTCCGCCTGGCTCTCGCGTAGATACCACTTCAATACCACGCGCCTTAAGTGCTGCAATAATAGTCGGAATGTGCGTACTTTTGCCTGCGCCATCCATGCCTTCTAGCGTGATAAATTTACCGCGTTTTTTAGATGCTATCGCCATTATTTTTTCTTTTTTTGATTAAGTTGATATTTTGCCACAGCCTGGTTATGTTCTAGCAATGAGTTACTAAATGCGTGGCTGCCGTCACCCTTCCCTACAAAATACAGCGCTTTAGTTTTTTCCGGATGCAACGCTGCTTCAATGGCAGCTAAGCCAGGCATGGCAATCGGCGTTGGTGGTAAGCCATCGCGGGTATAAGTATTGTAAGGTGTATCGGCGGTCAAATCTTTACGGCGAATATTGCCATCAAAGTTGTCGCCCATGCCATAAATCACTGTCGGGTCGGTTTGTAGACGCATGCCGATACGCAAACGGTTCAAAAACACGCCAGAAATCATGGGTCGTTCACTGGCTTTCCCTGTTTCTTTCTCAATAATCGACGCCATAATCAGTGCTTCATAACTGTTTTTATAAGGCAAATTTGGCGCACGATTCGCCCAAGCAACTTTAAGTTTAGCCTGCATGCTGTCATAAGCGCGCTTTAGTAAAATAGTATCTGCCGTGTTGCGGTCAAAGTAAAAAGTATCAGGGAAAAATAGACCTTCTGGATGTTTTTCGCCTTTGCCCACCAAACGCATAATTTCTGCGTCAGTTAAACCATTAATGGTGTTTTTCACTGCATCATTCTTGGCTAATTTTGTACGCATTTGCTTAAAGGTTTTACCTTCAATAAAAATAATGCTGCCTTGTGTCGATTTGCCGTGATTCAGCGACAGCATGAGTTGATAAGTTGAAACATTTTTATTCAGCGTGTAGTCGCCAGCTTGTAAATAAGGCTCTTTGCCCAGCACGCGCGCCAAAATGATAAACGGCAAAGCGTTGGCAATCACTCGCTGTTCAACCAGCTGGTTGGCAATGCTTTTTAAGCTGCTTTTAGGCTTAATACTGATTTCTTGCGCTTGCGGGCTCAAATTGAGCGGTGTTCTGGCATATATAAACAGCCACGCACCAAAGCTCAACACTAAGATTGCAGCTATTAAAATCGCATATTTAATCAGCCGTATCATTTTATAATGCTCTGAGAGCCGCACGAATATTGATTGCCAGAGCGCCTGCTTTAATACTTTTTTGTTGAGTCTCGCTAACTTGCACGGTTTTTACTTGCCACGCCCCATACAGGCTGCTGCAAATCACCACCTCATCTGCTCGGCACAATTTTTCCAAACCAAACATTTCTACAGAGATATTAAGCGACAGTGTGGGTGCAAGCTCAGTAATGCGTTGCCGAGTTATGCCAGCGATTCCACATTGCCGCAAGTCAGGAGTAATCAATGTATCATCAAAGCGGGCAAAAATATTAGCTGCTGTGCATTCAATGACGTTATCGTTCATATCCAGCATGATGCCATCGGCAATCGTCGAGTCGTTCCACTCCATGCGTGCCAGCACATTTTCTAGGCGGTTTAGACTCTTGATGCCAGCTAGTTTAGGTTGCGCAGCCAAGCGCGTTTCGCACACCGTTAAGTTAATACCATCGCTGAATCGTTTTTCGGGGTATTCTGGCATATCCGATTTCAATACAACACGCATTGGTGCCGTAATGGCGGGCGGTGTATAGCCGCGATTACCTTCGCCGCGTGTGATGATAATTTTAGCCACTGCCGCATGGTTTTCAGTTTCAGAATCGGCTAGAAATAGTTGTGATAAATCACTCATCAACAATTCTGCGCTGGGACAGACGATGTTAATTGCGGCGCAATCGGCCACCAGTTTTTGATAATGTTGCGGCCAGTACTCTGGCAAACCACCGACCATCTTAATGGTACGAAACACGCCGTCGCCATAAGCGAAGCCGCGATCAAACGGCGAGATAGCCTGATTAAAACTGCCGTTTACAAGATATAAATGCGTATGCGCCATGAGCTAGCATTAAACCATAGGCCAAGCGTTTTAAAAAGCCAGCTGCAAAATTTTTGGTAATAAAAAAGCCTGCAAAAGCAGGCTTAATAAAATAGTGAATGGCTATATTTTCTTGAAAACTTATATCTTTTTAAACACCAGACTTCCATTTGTTCCACCGAAGCCAAAGTTATTTTTTAGCGCGTAGGTTATTTTTAAATCGCGTGCCGTATTAGCGCAATAGTCTAAATCGCACTCTGGGTCTTGGTTGAAAATGTTGATGGTAGGCGGAGAGATTTGATTGTAGATAGAAAGCACGGTAAATACTGATTCTAGACCACCAGCACCACCTAATAAGTGGCCTGTCATCGATTTAGTTGAGTTCACCACCAAATTATAAGCATGGTCGCCAAATGTCGCTTTAATGGCGTTGGTTTCGTTGGCGTCGCCTAATGGTGTAGACGTGCCATGTGCGTTCATAAACTGTACATCCTCAGGATTGATGCCTGCATTTTTTAGTGCGTTTACCATAGAACGACGCGGGCCATCCATATTTGGCGCAGTCATATGATAGGCGTCCGCACTCATGCCATAGCCGGACAACTCAGCGTAAATGCGTGCGCCGCGTGCTTTTGCATGTTCGTACTCTTCCAGCACCAGTACACCTGCGCCCTCGCCTATGACAAAGCCGTCACGGTCTTTGTCCCATGGGCGGCTGGCAGTTGCAGGATCATCATTGCGGTTTGATAATGCGCGAGCAGAAGCAAAACCGCCAACAGAAAGCTCAGTAATTGCCGCTTCAGCACCCCCTGCGACCATCACATCGGCATCGCCATATTCAATCATACGTGCTGCATCACCGATTGAGTGCGTGCCTGTGGTACATGCGGTCACAATCGCCACATTCGGGCCTTTTAAGCCAAACATAATGCTTAAATTTCCCGAAATCATATTAATAATGGTGCCTGGGATAAAGAACGGTGAAATTTTGCGTGGTCCGCCTTCATCGTAATTATCATTGGTCGATTCAATCAGCCCCAAACCGCCAATGCCTGAGCCAATCGACACGCCGATACGCTCTGCATTTTGCTCGGTGACTTCTATGCCAGAGTCTTTGAATGCTTCAATCCCAGCCGCTAAGCCATACTGAATAAAAGTATCCATGCGGCGCGCATCTTTAGCTGGCAAAAAGTCTTCTACATTAAAGTTTTTTACCTCACCGGCAATTTGACTAGAAAAAGCGCTAGGGTCAAATTTGGTAATGCGAATAATGCCAGATTGGCCTTTAATGAGGTTTGCCCAAGCGTTTCGTGTGCCGATACCCACTGGCGACACCACGCCCAAGCCTGTAATCACAACTCTGCGTTTAGCGGTCATATTTGTGTAAAAGAATAGAAATCAGCCCTCTAGTGAGGGCTGAGGTATGAATTTATTTGAGGTTAGTATTGATGTAATCAATGGCTAATTGCACTGTAGTGATTTTTTCTGCTTCTTCGTCTGGAATCTCGCAGTCAAATTCTTCCTCAAGCGCCATCACTAGCTCTACTGTGTCGAGTGAATCAGCACCTAAATCATCAACGAATGATGATGCATTTTTAACATCCGCCTCATTTGCGCCTAATTGTTCAGCCACAATTTTTTTAACACGTTGTTCGATGTCAGACATCTATTTACCCCTTTAATTAAAAATAGCTCTTTCAGCTAAGTGCGTATTCTAGCAAAACTATGCCCAAATACAAAAGTTGTTACAAAAATACTTACAAAAAATCTCAAATATTTAAGCGTTGGTGTTAAGCACTGTACATGCCGCCATTTACATGTATCGTCTCACCCGTAATATAAGCTGCGCTGGGGCTGGCCAAAAATGCCACGGTTGCCGCAATTTCATTCACATTGCCTAGTCTGCCTAGTGGTACATTCTCAAGCATTTTCGTCTTAATCGCCTCTGGCAATTCGGCCGTCATATCTGTATCAATAAAGCCGGGTGCCACGCAGTTCACGGTAATGTTACGGCTACCAACTTCTGCCGCCAACGATTTGGTAAAGCCAGCCATACCTGCCTTAGCTGCAGCGTAATTGGTTTGGCCAGCATTGCCCATATGGCCGACCACGCTTGAAATACTAATGATACGGCCTGTACGTGCTTTCATCATGGGACGCAACACCGCTTGGCTCATTCTGTAAACGGATGTTAAATTAGTTGATATAACGGCATCCCAATCTTCAGTTTTCATCCGCATCAACAAAGTATCGCGCGTGATACCTGCGTTATTCACTAGAATAGTGATTTCGCCGAACTTGCTGGCAATTTCAGCTAAAACCGCCTCGATTTGCGCCGCATCGTTTACATCCAGCGCAATCCCCATGCCAGTAATACCTGCCGCTTTCAGACTGGCATTGATATTGTCAGCACCACCGACGCTAGTAGCCGTGCCAATCAATGTGGCACCCTGCTTACCTAGCTCTTGCGCAATAGCTGCGCCTATACCACGGCTTGCGCCGGTGACTAAAGCGATCTGATTAGTGAGATTTGACATAAAATAAACCTTTTAACTATTTGATTTGTTTATAATTAATTGTTAACTATTATTTTGAATAAACTCTAAAACCGCTTCGTTGCTGGTGAATGCCACACATGGAAACTCAGCGACGATTCTTTTCGTTAAACCAGCTAATACTTTGCCTGGGCCGCACTCTGCTGCGTTTGTGATGCCTTGTGTGTGAATCGCCTGCACTGTTTCTACCCAGCGCACAGGTGAATACAATTGGCGCACCAATGCGTCTTTAATTTTATCCGACTCACTGTATGACGCTACATCTGCATTATGAATCACAGGAATTTGTGGTGTGCTGATGGTCACCGTTTTTAAGTACTCTGCTAGCTTTTCTGCCGCAGGCTTCATCAATGCGCAATGCGAAGGCACGCTGACGGGTAGCGGCAGTGCGCGTTTTGCGCCTTTTGCCTTGGCAATTTCCATGCCCCGTTCCACCGCTGCTTTATTGCCTGCAATCACTACTTGACCGGGTGAATTAAAATTCACTGCTTCACATATTTCATTTTGTGCCGCTTCTGCGCATACTGTACGCACAATATCGTCATCCAAGCCTAATATGGCCGCCATTGCGCCTACCCCTTCCGGTACGGCGCTTTGCATTACTTCCGCACGATATTTTACTAGCGGTAATGCATCGGCAAAGCTCAAAGCATTCGCAGCCACCAAAGCAGTATATTCACCTAGGCTATGACCCGCATGGATATTGGCTTGCGGGGCACTTTTATTTTGGGCTGCTTGCATATAAGCCCGATAAGTGGCAATACCTGCTGTTAGCATCAGTGGTTGCGTGTGCTGAGTTTGATTCAGTAGCTCATTCGGTTCCGTCGCCATCGCCCAAAAATCGGTTTTTAGGATGTCAGATGCTTCAACGAAGGTTTGTTTAATGATGGCGTTATCACCAGATTCACTCAAAAACCCTGCCATCATGCCGACTGATTGTGAGCCTTGGCCGGGAAAGAAAAATGCAAATTTACTCATATATTAAAAAACCTAATTAGTTCTTAATTCAAACACTACACTCAATACTTTATCAGGGCACTGCCCCAAGTAAAGCCGCCACCAAACGCTTCCATTAGGATGACGTCACCGCGTTTGATGCGGCCATCACGTACTGCAACATCTAGCGCAAGTGGAATCGATGCGGCTGAAGTATTGCCATGTTTATCTACTGTGACAACCACCCTATCCATGCTCATATCGAGTTTTTTAGCGGTGGCTTGCAAAATACGAATATTGGCTTGATGTGGTACCAGCCAATCAATATCACTTTTTTGCATGCCGTTGGCAGCGAGCGCTTCATCCACGATTTGATCGAGTGTATTCACCGCCATTTTAAACACCGCATTGCCTTCCATCACCACTGTGTCGCGACCAGTCTCACTACGTGGCACATGCAGCATATTTTCATAGTTGCCGTCGGCGTGTAAATGGGTCGAAATCACCCCTTGCGATTCACTGGCTTGCAAAATGACTGCGCCAGCTCCGTCGCCCCACAATATGCAGTTGCTTCTATTGGTGTAATCTACAATGCGCGAAAATGTCTCGGCACCCAATACCAATGCACATTTAGCAGCGCCTGTTTTGATAAAATTATCGGCCGTTGCCAACGCATAGACAAAACCGCTACATACCGCTTGTATATCGAAGGCTGGGCAACCGGCGATACCTAATTTGCGTTGCAATATGGTCGCTACGCTGGGAAAAACTTTATCAGGTGTCGTCGTCGCCACGATAATCAAATCAATATCGCTAGCCGTTATACCTGCACTGAAAATGGCATTCTTAGCGGCTTCCAACGCCAAATCACTGGTAAACTCACCTTCTGCTGCAAGGTGGCGTTCGCGTATACCGGTGCGGGTAAAAATCCACTCATCAGTAGTATCTACCATGGTTTCTAAATCTTTATTAGTAAGGATTTTTTCAGGTAAATAACTACCTGTACCTGCGATTTTTGAGTAAAGCTTATTAGACACTATACAACCTCTTCCGACACATTCGCCATGCTAGGCTGTAAGTGTTCAATTTCTAATTGCTGCGTAATTCTATTTAACACTCCGCTGCGTGCTTCCTCAATTGCTGCATGAATAGCATGATAAAACGCGATTTCATCTGCCCCACCATGACTTTTAACCACAATACCACGCAACCCTAAAAAACTTGCGCCATTGTAACGGCGTGGATCTAGCCGCTTCTTAAAGGCATTTAATACGGGCATAGCGCCTAAAGCCATTATTTTAGTCAGCCAGTTACGTTTAAATTCTTGCGTTAAAAATTTGCCCATCATATGCGCCAAGCCTTCGGTAGTTTTTAATGAAACATTACCCACAAAGCCATCACAGACCACCACATCCACGGTACCTTTAAATATGTCATCACCTTCCACGTTGCCATAAAAATTGAGATGGCTAGCGCGCAATAATTCGGCGGCCTGCTTCACTACTTCATTGCCTTTAATATCCTCAGAGCCAATATTTAACAAGCCTACGGTGGGATTCGGTTTGTGCTCAACACAGCTGACCAGCATAGCGCCCATCACTGCAAATTGCAGCAACTGCTCAGCCGTACAATCCGCGTTTGCGCCAAGGTCTAGCATATAAGTATTGCCTTTTTCAGAAGGCAACGCAGAAGCAATCGCAGGACGATCAATACCTGGTAAAGTTTTCAACACAAATCGTGCTGTTGCCATAAGCGCACCTGTGTTACCAGCGCTTACACAAGCATTCGCCTCACCAGATTTGACTAAGTTGATGGCCACACGCATGCTGGAATTTTTTTTATTTTTAAGTGCGCTTTGTGGTGATTCATCCATTAACACTACTTCGGTAGTGTGATGAATGCGCAAATTTGGGCTAGTGCTTGCTTTGTGAGCCTTTAGCTCGGCTTGAATCGCATCTTCAAGACCAACCAGCACAATGTTGAGCTGATTGTCGGCTTTAAGTGCGGCGAGCGCGGCGGGAACGGTGACATGTGGGCCATGATCTCCACCCATTGCGTCAATTGCGATTGTAATATCCATCATACTAATTAGATGTTTTTATGACGCAAATGTCAATGACACGCGTGAATGTGAAGTTGCTTGCAATTGGCAGAGATAAGGGCATTAAAGTGTAGTTGTTCATGAGTGATGTATATGCTTAGACGTGCAAACGCCGCGCACTGCGCGGCGTAACTGTCAAGCACCAACAAAAGCGTTAATTACTCGCCTTTTGCCGCAACAACTTTGCGACCACGGTAATAGCCACTTGGGCTAATGTGATGACGCAAATGTGTTTCGCCAGTCGTTGGCTCTACTGCCAAGGGCGGATTGACTAAAAAGTCATGTGAGCGGTGCATGCCACGTTTAGAAGGTGACTTTTTGTTTTGTTGAACTGCCATGTGAATACTCCAAAATTTTGCTAAAACACTGTTACTTAAAATATGTAGCTAGAAATAGTACAACTAAAATTAAGCGCGCATTTTAATAGAATTGCCGCCTAATGTAAATCAATAACTTAGCAATTATTATTAAATTACAAAGCCAACATCATTTTATTAAGCCTTTTAGCGCCGCAAATGGGTTAGGTTTATCGCCGCTTTGGGTATTAAGTTTACTGCAATCGTGTGCGTGGGTAGGAGCAATTGGTAATGCTAATAGCAACTCATCTTCTATTAACTCACCCACATCCATCTCATGATTTGCTTCCAGCCAATCAATTTCATCATTTTCTTCAGCCTCACTTATTTCTGTACTGCTAACTAAATAATCGAAGTTTAAATTCAAATTTACTAGCATTTCATCCAAACAGCGCTGGCAAGTAACAGCTAAGTTAGCTTTTATATTTAAATGCAGGCTAGGCTGACGAAACTGCTTGCCAGTGCCCGACAATTGAAACTGAACATGTGTTTTTTCCTGATTAACCAGTAATTCTGCCAAGCGTGGCAGCTGAGCAGTCGTCAAACTATCACTTAGCTTGAGTCGATTTATTGCGAATTCTAAGTTGTTAATAATCAAAGATTTTTGCGTCATTTTTCATAAATCCAAAGATTTTTTAAACTGTTTTTAGCCTGCTGCATATCCCTCACAGTGCGCTTGCGTGTTATACTCTAGCGCTTTGCAGGTTGTTATTTTCAGGCGTTGTAATTTTAAGGCTAAAGTTGTGTTCAAAAAAATTCTAGTGGCTAATCGGGGTGAAATTGCAGTGCGTATTGTACGCGCTTGCTCTGAAATGGGCATTAAATCTGTTGCCATTTATGCCGATGCCGACCGCCATGCTCTGCACGTGAAAAAAGCGGATGAAGCCTACAATTTAGGTGCCGACCCAGTTGCGGGCTATCTTAACGCACACAATATTGTCAATGTCGCCGTCGCCGCAGGTTGTGATGCACTACATCCAGGCTATGGTTTTTTATCAGAAAACCCTGAGCTAGCCGAAATCTGCGCACGTCGCGGCATCAAGTTTATCGGCCCTAGCGCATCGGTAATCCGCCAGATGGGCGATAAAATTGAAGCGCGCAAAGCCATGACTAGCGCGGGTATCCCTTGCACACCTGGTAGTGATGGTAACTTGGCAAATTTAGATGAAGCTGTGGCACTTGCTAATAAAATTGGCTACCCAGTGATGCTTAAAGCCACTAACGGCGGTGGTGGGCGCGGCATTCGCCGTTGCGACTCTGAGAAAGAGTTGTTAGGTAATTACGACCGTGTCATTTCTGAAGCCAGCAAAGCCTTTGGTAAACCTGAAGTATTTTTAGAAAAATGTGTCGTTACACCGCGCCATATTGAAGTGCAAGTAATGGCAGATAGCCAAGGTAACGTGATTCATTTGTTTGAGCGTGATTGCTCAATCCAGCGTCGCAATCAAAAACTCATTGAAATCGCACCCTCACCGCAATTAAATCAAGCACAGCGCGAATATATTGGTGATTTAGCTGTTAAGGCAGCTAAAGCGGTAGGCTACGAAAATGCAGGCACAGTAGAATTTTTGCTTGATTCGAGCGATACATTTTACTTTATGGAAATGAATACACGCTTGCAAGTAGAACATACCGTCACCGAGACTATTACTGGCGTGGATATCGTGCAAGAACAAATCCGCATTGCTTATGGTCTGCCGCTGCAATACAAACAAAGTGAAATTAGTTTTCGCGGGTTTGCCATGGAATACCGCATTAATGCGGAAGATCCTAAAAATGACTTTTTGCCCAGTTTTGGCAAAATTACCCGCTATTATTCACCTGGTGGCCCTGGCGTGCGCATGGATGCTGCCATTTACTCAGGCTATGTGATTCCGCCTTATTACGACTCGATGTGTGCCAAGCTCACAGTGTGGGCACTGGATTGGGAAGGCGTGGTTGAGCGCGGTCGCCGTGCGCTGGGCGATATGGTGGTGTATGGCGTTAAAACGACCATCCCCTATTATCAAGAAATTATGAAGCATCCGGATTTTAAGGCTGCTAACTTCAATACCAGCTTTGTAGAAAGTCACCCAGAGCTCACCAACTATGCAACAGAATTACCGCCTGAATTGATTGCGGCTGCGATTTCCGCAGCGATTGCAGCGCATGAAGGTATTTAGCATGCTATTTCACATTTAATCATTTAACACCCAGTAATTTTCATAAAGAAATAAAATTATGAGCAAAATACACGTTACAGAACTGGTTTTACGCGACGGCCATCAATCCCTTATCGCCACGCGTATGCGCACCGAAGACATGTTGCCAATCTGCAAGCAGCTTGATGCGATTGGCTTTTGGTCAATAGAGGCTTGGGGTGGCGCAACCTTTGATGCTTGCGTTAGGTTTTTAAAAGAAGATCCTTGGGAGCGCTTAACTAAATTGCGCAAAGCCCTGCCTAACAGCCAAATCAACATGTTATTACGCGGCCAGAACTTACTGGGCTATCGCCATTATTCAGATGACGTGGTGCATGCGTTTGTGCAAAAATCTGCCGATAACGGTGTGGATGTATTCCGCGTTTTTGATGCACTAAACGATGTGCGCAATTTGCGCGAAGCGATTAAGGCCGTTAAAAAAGTGAAAAAGCATGCCATTGGCACGCTTTCTTACACCACCAGCCCAGTGCACGATATCGACTACTTTGTGGCCATGGCCAAGCAGCTAGAAGACATTGGTGCAGATAGCATTGGTATTAAAGACATGGCCAGCCTGCTCACTCCAACTGCTGCGGGCGATTTAGTTAAAGCACTCAAATCTGCAGTTAGCTTGCCTATTCATGTCCACAGCCATGCGACTTCTGGTTTTGCCAGCATTGCGCTGATGAAAGCAGTCGAAAATGGCGCATCGATTATTGATACCTGCAACTCTTCATTTGCCGAAGGTGCCAGTCATCCTTCAACTGAAAGTATGGTGGCTGCCTTACAAGGTACCAAATACGACACTGGGATTGACTTAGCCAAGCTGCAAGAAATCACTGCCTATTTCCGCGAAGTGCGTAAAAAATATTGGCAATATGAAAGCGAATTTACTGGTGTAGATACTCGCGTGTTGGTTAACCAAGTGCCAGGTGGCATGATTTCAAACCTATCGAATCAATTAAAAGAGCAAGGCGCTTTGCATCGCATGGATGAAGTGCTACTTGAGATTCCGCGCGTACGCGAAGATTTAGGCTACCCGCCTCTAGTCACGCCAACTTCACAAATTGTCGGCTCACAAGCCGTATTAAACGTCATGACAGGTGCGCGCTACAAATCGGTAACCAATGAAGTAAAAAATTACTTTTTAGGTCAATACGGCCAATCACCTGCGCCAGTAAACGCCAGCGTTAAATCTAAAGCTGTGGGTGATGCTGAGGTGATAACTTGCCGCCCTGCCGATTTGCTAGCACCTGAGATGGCTAGATTACAAGCTGAATCTGAGCGAATCGCAAAATCAGAGGAGGATGTTTTAACCTATGCCATGTTCCCTGATATTGGCCAAACTTTCTTGCAAGAGCGTAATGCAGGCAGCTTAAAAGTTGAGCCGCTGCAAACCAAAGAAACAGCGAATACCAGCGCTGCACGCTTTGCGCCAAACGAGTTCAATGTCACATTACATGGTGAAACTTTCCATATTAAACTTACAGGCAGCGGCCATGCAGGTGAAGAGCAACGTCCATTCTACGTTTCAGTGGACGGTGTTGCAGAGGAAGTGATTGTAGAAACGCTAGACGAAATTGAAGTTTCAGCGAACGGCGTCAGCACTGGCAATAAAAGCAGTGGTAAGAAAAAAACGGGCGCAACCTCTAGCGGCCGCCCTCGTCCACATCATGCGGGCTGTGTTACCACCGCCATGCCAGGTACGATTGTGGCAGTAAAAGTAAAAGTGGGTGATAAAGTCAAGGCTGGTGACGGTGTGCTGGTGATTGAGGCGATGAAAATGGAGAATGAGATTCAAGCCTCTACTACTGGCACTGTGGTTGCAGTGCACGTGGCTAAAGGCGATAACGTAACGCCAGATGAATCGTTACTGGAAGTGCAGCCAGAATAGTCAATTTAAAATTTTTCGTTTGAATAAAAAGCAAAAAGCCGACAGAATGTCTTTGTCGGCTTTTTTAATAACACCTTAGTCACTATATTTTTATCAAAAAAATAATGAAACAAACTTTAATCTTAGCGTCTTCATCTGAATACCGGCGTGAACTGCTGCTTAAACTGCAAATCCCGTTTAGTGGCGTTTCTCCACATGTCGATGAAACCCCGCTAGAGGGAGAAAAGCCGCAAGAAACCGCACTGCGCCTTGCCCAAGTAAAAGCCAGAAAAGTGGGTAACGATTACCCACATGCATTGGTTATAGGCTGTGATCAAGTAGCGACGCTAGATGGCGAACAGCTTGGCAAGCCTCTTAATCATACAAACGCCACCAAGCAACTGCAAAAAATGCGCGGGCGTGAAGTCACTTTTCACAGCGCATTATGTTTATACAACGCCACCACAGGCAATATGCAAGCGGAAGTGGTGCCATATCTGGTACGCTTCAGGCAACTGACTGACGAACAAATTGAAAACTATCTTGCCAAAGAGCAACCTTATCACTGTGCAGGTAGCGCTAAATCGGAAGGCTTAGGCATTGCGCTGATTGAACGCATGCTGGGCGAAGATCCAAACGCATTGATTGGTTTACCATTGATTAAGCTGATTACCATGTTGCAGAACGAAAATGTTAACGTGATATAGGTACCAAGCAAGCGCGTCAACGAATCATAGGGTGCCCCGTTTTAGAATCACCACCTTTCTGGAGACTTTCATGTTTAAACCTCGCCTTCTTGCGATTGCCATCAGCACACTTATCTCTTTTGGCGCATTTGCAGTAGAAAATAATCAAAACACTACCCTCGCCGAATCACGCAGCACGCTCGACGACCAACAAAGTGTGGCAGTCACCATCTATAACCAAGATTTAGCTCTGGTAAAAGATACGCGAAAAGTCAGTATTAAATCCGGTTTAAATGCATTGGCACTACGTGATGTGAGCGCACAAATGCGCCCTGAAACCGCACTATTACGTAGTATTAATGCACCTGGCAGCCTGAGTCTGTTAGAACAAAACTTTGATTTTGATTTGCTCACTCCACAAAAAATGCTAGAAAAATATGTTGGCAAAAAAGTGGGCATTGTTAAAGTCCATCCACAAACTGGAGCAGAAACAGTTGAGCAAGCCACCGTTCTGGCTGCCAATAATGGTGTAGTACTTAAGGTGGGCAATCGCATTGAAACTGGCCTACCGGGCCGAATTGTCTATGACGATGTGCCTGCTAATTTGCGCGATAGACCTACTCTGGTGACGCAAATCAACAATAAAGGCGTAACTGAGCAAACGGTTGAATTAAGTTACCTCACTGGCGGCTTGGGCTGGAAGGCTGACTATGTAGCCGAGCTGAACGATAAAGAAGATAAACTCGATTTATCGGGCTGGGTGACGCTTACCAACACCAGCGGCGCCAGTTATAAAAATGCCAAACTGCAACTGGTGGCGGGCGATGTCAACCGCGTGCAGCAAAACTTGCGCCCAATGACAAAAAATATGCGCATGGAAAGCATGGCGGCGGATGCCGCAGCGCCGATGGCGGAAGAAAGCCTGTTGGAATACCATTTATACACGCTAGATCGCCCCACCAATATTCTCGAAGCGCAAACCAAGCAAGTCGCACTATTATCTGCTACGGGCGTGCCAGCGCGCAAAGAGTTAGTGTTGCGCGGTGCGGATTACTACTACATGGGCCAATATGGCGAAATTGGCACTAAGATGAAAGTGGGCGTATTTGTTGAGTTTGACAACAAAGAAGCCAGTAAACTTGGCATGCCATTGCCTAAAGGCGTGCTGCGTGTCTACAAAAAAGATAGCCAAGGTAACGCGCAATTTGTCGGTGAAGATAACATTGACCACACCCCAAAAAACGAAAGTGTGCGCTTAAAACTGGGTGAAGCGTTTGATGTAACTGCTGACAAAAAACAAACTGATTTTAAAGTGTTGCCGCGCCCTAGCAAAAACACCAACGCTTATGAAAGCGCGTTTGAGCTGGTGCTTAAAAATGCTAAAAAACAAAAAGTAACGGTAACCGTGCAAGAACCGATTAGCGGCGATTGGAAAATCATCTCTGAAAGTCATCCGCACAACAAAGCCAACAGCCATTTAGCGGTATGGAAAATCGATATTCCTGCGGAAAGCACCACCACATTGACTTACAGGGCGGTAGTAAAGTATTAAATAGTTAAAATATTAACAGCTAAACATTAAGTTAAATTAAACTAATTAGTACGAGCGTTTTTAGATGCTCTGTAGGCCGCATGGATATTGGCTTGCAGAGCATGTCTTTTAACGGCGTGCTTAACTAACTATCAAATTAATTGAAATGTTTAGCTGTCATTGCGAGGCGCGTAGCGACGCGGCAATCCAAAAAGTGCACATGGATTGCTTCGTCATTTTATTCCTCGCAATGACGGCGCATTGTTAATTACGTACAATAGCCAATATGGCTAACAAAACCTCAAGCGGCACGCTTTACCTTCTCCCCGTCACGCTAGGCGATGACAATATCGCTGCCCTTCTACCTACAAGCTTGCCGCCAGATGTGATTAAAACTGTCCAAGCCCTTGAGCATTTTGTGGTAGAAAGTGAAAAGTCAGCCCGCCAATTTTTAAGTGCCATTAAAACCGCCAAACCTGTGCGCGAACTCACGTTAAATTTGCTTAACGAACATACGCAAGATAAAGATATCACCGCCCTACTGACACCTTTGCTTAAAGGCCAAGATGTTGGGCTAATGAGCGACGCTGGTTGCCCTGGTGTGGCCGACCCAGGTGCGAAATTAGTGGCTCTGGCGCATCAAAAAAATATAAAAGTCGTGCCATTTGTTGGGCCAAGTTCTATTTTATTAAGCTTAATGGCAAGCGGTTTAAACGGTCAGCAATTCGCGTTTTTAGGTTATTTGCCAGTGGATAAACAAGCGCGCAATGCAAAGCTGAAAGAAATAGAAAAACGCTCACAAACCCACAACGAGACGCAAGTTTTTATCGAAACGCCCTACCGTAACCAGCATATGCTAGAAGCGATTTTAACTACTTGCAATGCCAATACCCGCCTGTCTATTGCCTCGCAGATTAGCTTGCCAGATGAAATGATAGTAACGAAACGCATCAGCGAGTGGAAACAAAGTACTTTGCCAGATTTACATAAAAAACCAACGGTGTTTTTGTTGTTGGCTTAAATTAAGGATTAGTTCTACTATGCGTACACAAACTTGTAAAAAATGTAATTTTCAGTTCACAGAAGCAGATAAACACTGGGATGAGTTTAGAACTACAAATCAATGTCCCAAATGTGAGGCTTATAAAACCCAACAAACTTCAGGTAACCGATTTGTAATAGCATTTGTTTCGTGGTGCTTTGTAGGATTTGGCGCCTTATCCTCCCTTATGTTTGTAAGTACGGGGTTAATTGTTGGATTCTTGCCGCTTGTCGCATGGGCTTCGTTAGCCATAATGACTTATTACTGGCTTCAGAATCGCAAATGCCACTGGAATATTGCCATTGATTGGAACAGCTGCAGGTGGAGTTTCAGCAGTATTTTTTGCATTCATGTTTTGGCTCTATGTGTGGGCAATACCACTGGCAATATATTTAGTGTTTTGGCACTTACAAGACAACATCAAGAGTTAAATTGTTACCTAAGTCATTTCCAGTAAGCTTTGAGGCTAATGCTACCCTAACTGTGCCTGCAAGACTAAACTAACAAAGCTCTTACTGGCGCATAACTCAAACGATGTTGTGGGCAAATGCCATGTGCCTGTAAAGCCAATAAATGTTTAGGTGCTGGGTAGCCTTTATGTTGCGCAAAGCCATATTGTGGGTATTGTTTATCTAGTTCATACAATTCAGCATCGCGTGCAACTTTCGCCAAAATAGATGCAGCAGAAATGGCTTGTACTTTGCTATCGCCCTTCACTATTGCTTCGCAGGGCAAACTGATTTTGGGGCATTTGTTGCCGTCTACCTGTACTAATATTTCACCCATATCTGGCGTGATATTGAATTGTGCTTGCATGGCCTCTATGGCGCGTTTCATGGCTAGCAAACTAGCCTGAAGTATATTGATTTCATCGATTTCTTGGCAGGTGCAACTGGCAATACCCCATGCCAGCGCTTTAGTTTTAATTTCGGCGCTTAAAAAATCGCGTTTTTTCTCAGAGAGTTTTTTAGAATCCGCCAAGCCCTCAATCGGATTATTCACATCTAATATCACCGCCGCCGCATATACGCTGCCAGCTAAGGGGCCTCGCCCTGCTTCATCTACACCGCATATAAGTTGCATAAACCTACTGCCGTCATGCCGACGAAAGTCGGTATCCAGCGTCGCTAAAGTCACTGGATTCCGTGTCAAGCACGGAATGACGGAGAGAATATTTGTATGTCATAAATAACTCAACACCACTTGCGCCGCTTTTTTAGCGCTGTTTTGCTTTAAACTTTTATGAATGCTGGTAAATTCCTGCTCGATTTCTTTGATGCGGGTTTTATCTACCAACAATAATGACACGGCATCGGCCAGTTTTTGTGGCGTGGCTTCTTTTTGCAGCAACTCTGGCACCACAAATTTGCCCGCTAAAATATTGGGTAGCCCCACATACGGCAAATAATTCATGCGCTTCAATATCCACCAGCTTAGCGTTGGCATGCGGTAGGTAATCACCATCGGGCGCTTAAGGAGCGCCGCTTCTAGCGTGGCGGTGCCAGAAGCGACCAACACCACATCGGCGGCCTCCATGGCATCGTGCGCGTGGCCAAATAAGATGTCGAGTTGCAAATGTTCTAAGTTTACATGATCTGAACTCAAGCTATCAGTCTCAGCTTTATCCTGCTGATTTTTCTCTAAGCTTACTTTTTCTAAAGCCATTTTTTCTTGCAGATTTTTATACAGCGCCTGCTCGAAAATCTGCCGCGTTTCGCGGGTAATGAGCGGGACTAAAAATTGTGTGTTTGAATTATCTTGGTGAATCATGAGCGCAGTTTTAACAAATAGATCTGCATGTTGCTGCACTTCGGATTGACGGCTACCAGGCAGCATGGCCACTACAAATTTGCCATTTTCAATCTTAAGCAAATCACGCGCCTCCTGTTTGCTGGGCTTTAGGGGTATTTCATCAGCTAGCGGATGGCCTATAAAGGTAACGGGCACCTTGGCTTTTTCGTATAAGGCTGGCTCAAACGGAAACAGCGCCAACATATGCGACACCGCGCGTTTAATTTTACCCATACGCCCGCCGCGCCATGCCCAAATTGATGGGCTAACGTAATGAATGGCTGGGATACCGCGTTTTTTAAGTTGACGTTCTAGCCAAAAATTAAAATCTGGCGCATCCACACCAATAAAAATATCGGGTTTTTCGGCCAGCAATTGTTTGAGTAAGCTTTTACGTAATTTTAGCAAGCCATATAAATGGGTTAGCACTTCCACATAGCCGCGCACAGAAAGTTTTTCGATGGGGAATAAAGACTTGGCGCCTTCGGCCGCCATTTTTGGCCCGGCAATGCCGATAAAAGTTAAATCGCTACGTTGCGCTTTGAGCGCACGCATCAAATGACACCCCAGCAAGTCCCCAGAAGCCTCGCCGGCTACAATTGCAATTTTTGGCATACCACACTTATAAAAAAGGTTAGCGAAACATATATTTATTAACGAATTATGCCGCGATTACTGCTTGTTAAAAATTCGCTTAATAAATTGATTTCTTTACAGCTTTTTTGCATCTCGGCCAATTCTAGTTTGGCTTCTTCTAAGGTTAAACTATTACGATACAGCGCTTTGTAAGCGCGTTTGATTTGCAAGATGGTATCAGCATCAAAGCCGCGCCGTTTAAGGCCTTCAGCGTTGATGCCATGCGGTTGTGCGTCATAACCTGAGGCGGTCACGTAAGGCGGAATATCTTTAAACACCACCGAACCCACTGCAGTAATCACATGCGCGCCAATTTTACAGAATTGATGAATCAGCGTAAACCCGCCCAAAATAGCGTAATCGTGAATATCCACGTGCCCTGCCAGCGAGCTATTGTTGGCCATGATGGTGTTGTTGCCAATAGTGCAATCGTGTGCAATATGCACATAGGCCATAATCCAGTTGTCATTACCGATTTTGGTGACGCCTTTATCTTGAATTGTGCCACGATTAAAGGTGCAGAACTCCCTAATGGTGTTGTTATCGCCAATTTCTAGGGCTGTGGGCTCATCTTTATACTTTTTGTCCTGCGGTTGCTCGCCCAAGGATGAAAATTGAAAGATTTGATTGTTTTTACCAATGTTGGTTGGGCCTTTTAATGCCACATGGCTACCAATACGTGTACCTGCACCCACCTTAACGCCTGCACCAATCGTGGTGAAGGCACCTACTTCTACGCTGGAATCCAGCTCGGCTTTAGGGTCAATGATAGCACTGGGGTGAATTTTTACAGATGACATACTTTTGTTTTTAATTTAAGAGATTACTTTAACTTATAATTTTAATTATTTGATAAACATAAAATTTTTAATTTTATGTTTTTATTTTTTATCAATGGCTTTTAAAATACACATCATGCTCGCCTCTGCTACCACTACGCCATCTACCGTAGCTACGCCTGTGTATTTCCATATACCTTTTAGAATACGGTCAATTTTTACATTTAAAATAATCTGGTCGCCAGGTGACACTGGCTTTTTAAAGCGTGCACTGTCTATTCCAGCGAAATAGTACACAGAGTCATCGGTTGGCTTGCTACCCATGGTTTTAAATGACAGTATGGCGGCCGCCTGCGCCATGGCTTCTACAATGAGCACGCCTGGCATGACAGGATGATAAGGGAAATGCCCAGGGAAAAATGGTTCATTCACACTCACATTTTTTAGCGCTGTAATTTCTTTACCAATTTCCATCGAAACCACGCGGTCAATCAATACAAATGGGTAACGGTGCGGCAAATGATCGAGGATTTCGTGAATGTCCATACTGGATGATGCAATGTCTGTCATTTTAGATTCTCTATGTTTTTTTATCAGCAGTCAGTATTGCAACCATCTGCTCTAAGGCTTTTATTTTATCTGTTAATTGGCTCAGTTGGGGACTTAAGTGGCGAATATTTGCAGCAGTTTTTAGCCAATCCTCATGTGCTTGTGAGGGCATCAGCGCTGTGTAAGTGCCCGCCTTGTGTATAGAGCGCATGATCATACTCCCTGGGGAAATGGTCACGTCATCAGCAATCGTTAAATGCCCTAAAATCATAGCCGCCCCGCCAATTTTACAGTGCTTACCAATAACTGCACTACCTGCAATGCCTACGCAACCAGCAATCACCGTGTGTGCACCTATGCGACAATTGTGGGCAATTTGAATTAAATTATCTAATTTTACGCCCTCTTCAATTACGGTATCGTCGATTGCACCACGGTCTATAGTAGTATTGGCACCGATATCAACGAAATCATGTATCACAACGTGCCCAACTTGCGGAATTTTTACCCAGCGGTTTTTACCGTTATTGGCTTCTTCTGCGTAGCCAAAACCATCGTTGCCAATAACGCAGCCTGAAAATAAATGACAGTTTTTGCCTACTTGCGTACCATGTTTAATGGTTACATTTGCTTCTAAAATAGTGTTATCTGCAATACTTGAATTTCGCTCAATCACACAACCAGCACCAATCGTGACATTGTTGCCTAGCCTTACATTAGTCTCAATGACAACATTAGCGCCTATACTACAGCCTTTAGGCACTTCAGCGGTTGCATCAATCACAGCACTGGTATGCACCACTCTAGCTGCGGCAAAAGCAGGATTTAGCAATTGTGATAACTTTGCAAAGTAAGCGTATGGGTTATCGGTAATAATTTTAGGTAAGTCGGTTAAATCCGCATGCTCAGGCCGAATAATGACGGCACTTGCGGCTGAATTACTTAGCTGTATTTTATATTTAGTATCGTTAAAAAAAGCAATGGCGCCAACTTGCGCCAACGCCAACGAGCCAACACGGAATATTTGCGTGTCAGGACTGCCTGATATAGAACCACCAAGTTGTTGAACGATTTGCTGGAGCGATAAATTCGGTTGCATGTGGAGTTTTCATACCGCAGATTTAAATACTATTTTTTACCTAGTAGCTTGAGCACTTTGTCGGTAATATCAATTTTCTTGCTGGCATAGGCTACGCCACCATAGACCACTAAATCGTAACCATCAGTTTCTGATACTGTCTGCACGGCCTTATTAATGCGGTCTTGCAGGCTAGCGAGCTCTTCATTTTTACGCAAGTTAATATCCTCACGCAACTCACGCTGTTTACGTTGAAACTCGATTTTTAAGTTAGACACATCGCGCTCTTTGTTGCGGCGATCTGTTTCAGAAATTGTGAGCCTATCTTTGTCTAGCATAGCTTCAATGTCCCGAATCTGCTTTTGCATACGGTCTAACTCTTGCGATTTTGGGCCAAACTCGCGCTCAAGTTTTTTACCACTTTCTGCAGTTTGAGGTGCTTCTTGCAAGATTTTATCTACTTGCACATAGCCTATCTTAAGCTCTGCGGCATCTAAGCTGGCTGAAAACAAGAATGCTACTAACAATAAAACGTTAGGTAATAAAATCTTAGACTGAAAATTCAATTTAAATCCCTTCACTCTTTTATGCGCCACGCACAATGCCTATTAAGCAATTTTACTATTAAATTTGGTAAACGTACTGTAATAATTTTTAATGAACCAGATTAAAATTGGGACCCGAGTTGGAATTGCAAGGTTTGCGTATCGTCGGTATCTTTCGCGTTCAGCGCTTTAGCAAACACTAGCTTTAATGGACCGAATGGAGAGAACCAACTTACACCCACGCCTGCACCGTATCTTATCTCGCCTAGATTAATACTCTCATTATTGCCGTACACATTGCCAGCATCCACAAATGCACTTAAGCGAAACTGTGAAGATTTCTTAATCAATGGTACGGGTATGAATACCTCAGCATTACCGACAATGCGCGTAGTGCCACCTACTGCAAAATCTCTATTCGTGCCGGGATCAAAATCGCGTGGGCCAATCGAGCCATTATCATAACCACGTACAGAGTTTACACCACCCACATAAAAGTTTTTAAAGAACGGATATTCTTTATCGCCATAAGAATCAGCATAACCTAGCTCACCATTCAGCATAAACGTCACATCTTTAGTCACTTCTTTAAACCAAGAATGTTTATAATCAATTTTGTAATACTCTAAATCAAGCACTGGCAAGGAAACTTCTGCCGTTAATCTTTGTAGTACGCCTTTGTTTGGGAATAGCGTGTTGTCACGTGAATCATGTGTCCATGAGCTGGAAAGCTGTAAAGAGTCGCTGTTACAACCGCTGCTGTTGCCACAAAAATCTAAATATTGCTTTGGGCTATCACTGGATAAATCTACTTTAGTAAAATCAGCCGTCAAGCCTGCTGAGAGAAAGTCTTTCTCGCTTAGGGGTAAGCCAAAACGCACCCCCACGCCATAAGATTGACTGCTGTAGGTACCGATATTGTTATTAGATCTCGTATTTAAATCACGTCTATAAACATCAAACCCTCTACTGACGCCATCAGGCGTAAAGTAAGGATCGGTAAATGATAGTGAATAGATGGTATTTATTTTACTGGTGTTAATTTGCGTATTCACGCGGTTACCTGTCCCTAAGAAGTTAGGTTGATTGATGGTCACACCCAATACCACACCATCACTACTTGATAAACCAGCACCAAATTGAATACTACCAGTCGATTTTTCGGTAACATTCACATTCAAATCGACTTGGTCGGTGGTGCCAGGCACGGCAGGCGTTTCTAAATCTACCGTATCAAAGTATTGCAATCTAACTAAACGCTCTTTAGAGCGATTAATTTTATCTCCTGCGTACCATGCAGACTCCAATTGACGCATTTCGCGGCGCAACACTGAATCACGTGTGCGCGTGTTGCCAGTTAAATTAATACGGCGTACATATACACGTTTGCCAGGATCAACAAAAAAAGTAAAAGCGGCGGTGTGGTCTTGTTTATTAATTTCTGGGATTGCATTCACATTAGAAAACGCATAACCTTCGTTGCCCAGTCTGTCACTAATCGCTTTGCTGGTTTCTGTGACTAATTGGCGATTAAAGGTATCGCCCTTATTGATTTTAACCAAAGGCTTCAGCTCTTCTTCTGGCA
This sequence comes from Pseudomonadota bacterium, assembly GCA_020053735.1. Taxonomy (GTDB): domain Bacteria; phylum Pseudomonadota; class Gammaproteobacteria; order Burkholderiales; family Methylophilaceae; genus Methylotenera_A. Next base: position 96,250 of record JAGVMP010000012.1, on the reverse strand, counting down.
CTTGCAACTCACCTGCTAGTTTGACATCGCTAATAGTGTACTTTTCACCTTCGGTGACGTTAACGGTAATGTAAATGTCTTGTTTATCAGGTGAGATAGACACTTGCGTAGAATCTATCGAAAACTCTAAATATCCTTGATTCATATAAAATGACTTCAGCGTTTCTAAATCTGCGGTAAGTTTTTGCTTAGAGTATTGATCGTCTTTATTCCACCAGCTCATCCAGTTTGGCGTAGTCAACAGAAATTCGGCGCGCAAATCTTCGGTAGTAAATACGTTATTCCCTACAATATTGATGTCGCGAATCTTGGCAACAATACCTTCTTCAATCTCAAACTTCACAGCCACGCGGTTGCGCTCTAAAGGAGAAACCACTGTTTTAACCGTAGCGCCATATTTACCTTGTGCTAAATATTGGCGCTTAATTTCTTGTTCGGCGCGATCTAGTTGGGATTTATCAAATATCAAGCCTTCAGAAATACCAATCTGCTTCAAACCTTCAGTCATTTTGTCTGAAGGAAATGATTTATTGCCACTAAAATCAATCTTTGCAATGGCCGAACGCTCTTGCACCGTCACCACCAGCACATCACCATCAGCTTCAATGCGTACATCTTTGAAAAAACCTGTGTTATACAACGATTTAATCGCTTGCGTGGCCTTTTCGTCGCTCATCACATCACCAGCTTGCACGGGCAAATAAGTAAATATTGTCCCCGCTTCGGTACGTTGCAAGCCTTCTACACGAATGTCTTTAATCACAAACGGCTCTAGTGCAAGCGCTTGTTGGCTAAATAGTGCAAAAATGAGTGCGGGAATATGTCGCGTTTTAAATAAATGATTCACTGTAAACAAATTATGTGTCCATATTTGATGAAATAGTCTATCAAGCAAAAATCTATCAAGTAAACAGCCTGTTAAAATCGTTAAATAACGCTAACGTCATCAGCAAGCCGAGTATAGCAAAGCCTATTTTTTGACCTGCCAGCATGATGTTTTCTGAGACTGGTGAGCCTTTAAAAATCTCAACCGTATAATACATCAAATGGCCGCCATCTAACACTGGTATTGGCAAAAGGTTAAGTACGCCAATGCTAATACTGACCAAAGCTAAAAAGCTCAAAAACGTTTTTAGGCCCATATTGGCGCTTTTTCCAGCATAGTCGGCGATGGTGACTGGGCCACTAATGCTTTTTAACGACACTTGCCCTAACAGCATTTTGCCAAGCATTTTAAGACTAAAAACTGAGGTGTCCCAAGTTTTACTCACTGCCTTTTGCAAGCTTATCAATGGTGAATAATTGAATTCCACCAATAATTTGTCCAATTCTTTTTGGTCTATCTTCACTGCTGCGCCCATGCGGCCCACACTTTTGCTATCTTCTTTTACTTTTTCAGGCGTTGCAGCAATACGCAAGGTTTTTTGCGCGCGTTCAATTTCAAACCAGAGTTTTTTGTTCGGGCTGGTTTTGACGATATTCACTACTTGTTCCCAATCGGTAATCGTCACCCCATCTATACTCATAACTTTATCGCCTGCTTTAAAACCTGCTATTTCTGCGGCGCTGTCAGGCAGAATCTCACCAATCACCGCAGGGATAGATGGTCTATATTCTTCTACACCAATTTTTTTAAGCACATCAACTTCGCTGTCATTATTAAGGCCTGCAAAGCTCAAGGTATGTTGAAACAACTCATTGTTTTGATTGATGGCTTCAATTTCTACACTTTTATTTTCCAGTGATTCTTCTAGCAGTATCCAACGCGCTTCTTGCCAAGAACTTACAGGCTCACCATTGATTTTTTGTATAACTTCGCCAGAGGTTAAGCTGGCTTGAGCTGCCAGCCCGTTACTCACCACCTCACCAATTATAGGCCGCGTGCCTGTAACGCCCAGCATAAACAATCCCCAATACAGCACAATCGCCAGCAGTAAATTTGCTAGTGGCCCTGCAATAACAATCGCGATGCGCTTCCAAACAGTTTGCCGATTAAACGCGCGTTGCAACTCCGCATCAGAATAATTGATTTTTGGTTGTTCTGGATTGGCCTCTTGCTCTGCTTTTAATTCACGCTCGTCGAGCATTTTTACAAAGCCACCTAGCGGAATTGCAGCCAATACAAATTGCGTCTTATCTTTGCCAAAGGTCTTTTGCCATAAAGGTTTACCAAAGCCAATTGAAAACTTAAGCACTTTGACGCCACACCAGCGCGCCACCTGGAAATGGCCATACTCGTGGATGGTGACTAATAACCCGATGGTGACAATAAATGCAACTAGCGTCATCATGCGGTTGCTATAAGCCTTGTGTTATTTTTTGAGATATTCGCTTCGGCAAAGTGCCTTGCTGTTGTATCCACTTCAATGAGTTGTGCTAGCGACGATACAGGTTCGGCTGAAATATTGTCTAGCGCGTTTGCAATCAATTTGGGGATGTCTAAAAAGTGAATTTGTTTACTTAAAAACGCCGCTACTGCTACTTCGTTGACGGCATTGAGGATGGTAGGCGCAGTGCCGCCCAGTGCAAGCGCATCATAAGCCAATTGTAAACATGGAAAGCGCTTAGTATCGGGCACTTCAAATTCTAACTTAGCGATTTCCAACAAATTGAGTGAAGACACACCAGAATCAATACGATTGGGATAAGCCAAAGCATAGGCAATCGGCGTGCGCATATCTGGGTTGCCCAGTTGTGCCAACACACTGCCGTCAACGTATTCCACCATGGAGTGAATGACACTTTGCGGATGCACTACGACGTCGATTTGATTGGGTTTTGCATTAAATAGCCAATGCGCCTCAATCACCTCCAGCCCCTTATTCATCAGGCTGGCAGAGTCAATGGTGATTTTTGCGCCCATCACCCAATTAGGATGTTTTAAAGCTAACTCAGGCGTCACGTTTTCCAATTGTATTTGCGTGTAGCCTCTAAATGGCCCGCCAGATGCGGTTAAAATGATTTTTTTAACACCCATTGCCTGCATATCGCCAGTAGCCAATGAGTTAGCACTTGTTGGTGGCATCACTTGAAATATTGCATTATGCTCACTGTCAATCGGCAACAAAGTTGCCCCACCGGCCTTGACTGCCTGCATAAATAAACTGCCCGCCATCACCAGTGTTTCTTTATTTGCCAACAATATGCGCTTACCCGCTTTAGCCGCAGCCATGGCAGGCTTCAAGCCAGCTGCCCCAACAATAGCCGCCATTACACTATCTACTATGTCGTCACTGGAAATTTGCTCTAAACCGCTGATGCCTGATAATACTTGGGTATTACTGCCATATGCTTTTAATTGGCTACGTAACTCATGAGCGGCTTTTTCGCTCAACATCGCAGCATAGCTGGGTTTGTATTGCACGCATTGTTCAAAAAGTGCTGTTACATTACTGTTGGCGGCAAGCGCGTAAGCCTTATATAGACTAGGGTGGCGAGCAATCACATCTAATGTTTGCTTACCGATGGTACCCGTGCTACCTAAAATAGTGATATTTTGCACTGTCATGTTTTATATATCTTTTAGGACCACAAATTGTAGGCATAAATCATTAAAATGGCGATGGGCAGGCTTGGGATGATGCCATCAATACGGTCTAAGATACCACCGTGACCAGGCAATATTTGGCCGCTATCTTTCATATTGGCTTGGCGTTTTAACATAGATTCAAATAAGTCACCAATGACGCCAAAGCCAGTGATTAGCCATAGTGCAGGGAATATGGCCAAGCTGTTGATGTTAAATGCTAAATACAAAATAACCCCATAAATAGTGACTGCAATCAGCGCACCCAGCACGCCCTCCCATGTTTTGCCTGGACTAATACTGGGTGCGAGTTTGTGTCTACCAAATTTTTTCCCAGCAAAATAAGCCGCACTATCGGCAATCCAAATTGTTGCAACTAGCGCTAGCAACAGTCTTGGGTCTGCACCTTTAGCGCAGATAAGAGCGACCCAAACAGATGCCATCAACAAAAGCCCCAGCAATGCTAGCACGTATTTGCTAAGTATCCATTTCTTAGCTAGCCAGATTGGCACAATCAACGTCCAAAATAAAGCGACAACAAAAAAAACGTTAAGTGATTTGAAGAAAAACCAGTGAAAACCTTGCTGCTCCAGCATCTGTACTGCAATTAGTCCTGCCATAGCAGCAACAGCCAAATAAATAGCACGCTGTTTAGTGGGTAATTGAATCATGCCAGCCCACTCATTTAAGGCCACTAGAGTCAATGCCAACATGCCATAAGCCCAATAGGTATTAGAGAGCATAAATAATGCAGGAATAAAAACAACAACCAAAATTAACGCAGTGATGATGCGAGTCTTAAGCATTAGATAGGTTAAGCATGATTTTTAAACATAATTTGAGTTAAGCATTGGAGCTAGCTAACTGTTCACTGGTTCGACCAAAGCGCCGCTCACGCTGTTGATAGGATTGAATGGCGAGTTGAAAGGCTTTCTCATCAAAATCTGGCCACAGCGTATCGGTAAAATAAAACTCAGTGTAGGCCAATTGCCAAAGCAAAAAGTTACTCACGCGTTTTTCGCCCCCAGTACGGATAAATAAATCAGGCTCTGTTGCATAGTGCATGGCCAAATGCGGCGCTAAATCTTCTTCGGTAAAGTCAGCTTTTCCGGGGTGTTTAATCGCATTTTTGCTGACCATTTGATTGGTGGCATTTAAAATATCCCAGCGCCCACCATAATTAGCGGCAATGGTTAGCGTTAAACCAGTATTTTTTGCAGTTAATTCTTCTGCCAGTTCTATTTGTGTCACCAATTCAGTACTAAATTTGCTGCGATTGCCAATTAAAACTAAACGAATATTATTTTCATGCAACTTGGTCACTTCGCGTTTAAGCGAATCCATAAACAAACCCATCAAAAAAGACACCTCATCTTCTGGCCGGCGCCAATTCTCGCTGCTAAAGGCAAATAATGTCAGGTATTTTACATTGAGTTTTGCGCACTGCTTGACTAAACCGCGGACGACTTCTACACCACGCTTATGCCCAGCAACCCTGGGCAGAAAGCGCTTTCTAGCCCATCGGCCATTGCCATCCATAATCACTGCGATATGACTTGGCACTTCTCCTGAGACCGGGATGGTTTGCGTAGAGCTGGAAAATAAACCCATTAGGTTTGCCTAAATTAAATTAGCCTGGCTAATCAAACAGCCATCAAATCGGTTTCTTTAGCAGCGAGCAATCTGTCCACTTCTAGCACCGTTTTATCCGTGAGCTTCTGCACTTCATCCTGAGTACGGCGTTCGTCGTCTTCACTGATTTCTTTATCCTTAAGCAATTTTTTTAATGTGTCATTGGCATCGCGTCGCACGTTTCTGATCGCCACCTTAGCGCCTTCGGCCTCGCCACGTACTATTTTAGTCAAATCGCGACGGCGCTCTTCTGTCAACATAGGCATAGGCACACGCACCAGATCACCATTCGTAGCAGGGTTTAAGCCTAAATCGCAATCGCGAATGGCTTTCTCCACTTTGCTTATCATATTTTTTTCGTAAGGCTGTACGTGTATGGTGCGCGCATCGCCCAAATTCACATTGGCTACTTGATTGATCGCCACCATGCTACCGTAGTACTCCACCATCACATGGTCTAGCAAGCCAGTATGGGCACGACCTGTACGAACTTTTGCAAGGTCATTTTTTAACGATTCTAATGACTTTTGCATTTTGGCATCTGCCGTTTTTTTTATATCTTCTAACATATTATTCCCCAACTAAATCTTTTTTAACAATCACTTTTATACAATTACCCGAGTACCTTCTTTTTCACCCATTACAACTTTTTTGAGTGCGCCCGCTTTAAAAATATTAAATACCGCAATCGGTAGTTTTTGGTCGCGACACAAGGTAAATGCTGTCGCATCCATCACTTTTAAGTCTTTTTGGATAGCTTCATCAAATGTCACGGTGTCGTATTTGGCAGCTTTCGGGTCTTTTTTAGGATCTGCCGTATAAATACCATCTACTTTGGTGGCTTTGAGTACGATTTCCGCGTCAATTTCCATGCCACGCAGCGCCGCCGCTGTATCTGTGGTAAAGAAAGGATTCCCCGTACCTGCAGCAAAAATTACAACACGCCCTTTTTCTAGCGCACGCAAGGCTTTTGCGCGGACGTAAGGTTCAACAAACTCAATGCCTAGCGCACTTTGTACGCGCGCTTCAACACCCACATGACGCATCGCATCTTGCAGTGCCAATGCATTCATTACCGTCGCCAGCATGCCCATGTAATCTGCAGTAGCTCTATCCATGCCCTCAGCCGCTGGTGCCACGCCACGAAAAATATTACCTCCACCAATGACGATACCTACTTCAACACCTAACTCAACAATATCTTTCACTTGCACCACGATGTCAGTAATCGTCGCACGGTTAATACCATAAGGGTCTTCGCCCATCAGCGCTTCACCAGAAAGTTTAAGTAAGATGCGTTTAAATGCAGGTTTTGCCATGCGTTTCCCAGTAATTTTAAGTTTGCTTATTTAATCACAAACTAGGCGTGTTTGCTCGGTTTTTAAGACAAATTATAGAAGTCATGGCGAAAAAAAAGTGGACTCAAAGTCCACTTTTTTATACGCTGAAACTAAACCTTAGCGGCTGCCGCAACTTCTGCAGCGTAATCTACTACCGCTTTTTCAATGCCCTCACCTACTGTGTACATAGTGAAAGAAGCGACTGATGCGCCCTTAGATTTTAATAATGACTCAATGGTAAATTTGTCATCTTTAACAAACACTTGACTGAGCAAAGTCACTTCTTTTAAGAATTTTTGCACAGTACCATCTGCAATTTTTTCCAGCATTGTTTCTGGCTTGCCCGCTTCTTTGGCTTTTTCAATGGCTACACGGCGCTCAGCGTCAATTAAATCTTGTGAAATGCCGCTAGCATCGAGTGATTTTGGTTTTGCCGCCGCAATGTGCATGGCAATATCTTTGGCCAATGTATCATCACCACCAACCAAATCCACCAACACCCCGATTTTGCTGCCATGTACGTAGCTAGCCAATTTGCCAGCTGCATTAATTTTGACGAAGCGACGTGGTGTAATGTTTTCGCCAATTTTTCCCACTAATTGCGCGCGGGTTTCTTCTACCGTAGCATTTCTCATCGCTAATGCACCAACAGCAGTAATATCCGCCGCATTATTTGCCGCAACAATACCTGCTAACTCACTGGTAAATGCTAAAAAGTCTTCATTTTTTGCACAAAAGTCAGTTTCACTATTCACTTCAATCATCGCACCAGTTTTACCATCCGCTGCAATAGATACACCCACAGTACCTTCAGCTGCTACACGACCTGCAGCTTTGCTGGCTTTATTGCCAAAACGTACACGTAAAATTTCTTCTGCACGTGTCATGTCGCCTTCAGCTTCTGTCAGTGCTTTTTTACAATCCATCATCGGCGCATCGGTGCGCTCACGTAACTCTTTTACCATGCTTGCCGAGATTTCAATCATGCTTTCAGCCATTTTTAGCTCCTAAAAGGTATATTTAACGTATATTTTTTAAATAGAAAAAGGGGCTATACGCCCCTTTTTAATTGCAACTATTACTCAGCTGCTACTGCTTCAGCCGCAACTTCTACCGTATTAGACGTAACGTCTTCTTTAGCAGATTTTACCAATTCAGTAATCGCATTTGCTTTACCATCCAACACCGCATCAGCCATGCCACGTGCATACAAGCGAATCGCACGTGAGGAATCGTCGTTGCCTGGAATCACATAAGCCACGCCGTCTGGTGAATTGTTAGTATCCACAACGCCAATCACTGGAATGCCTAATTTAGCTGCTTCAGTAATGGCGCCACTTTCGTGGCCTACATCAATAATAAATATCGCATCTGGCAAGCCGCCCATTTCTTTAATGCCACCGATTGAGCGCTCTAATTTTTCGATTTCGCGTTTGTAACCAAGCGCTTCTTTTTTGCCGAATTTTTCTAAGCTGCCGTCTAACAACATCGCATCAAAGTCGTGCAAACGTTTGATTGATTGTTTAACCGTTTTGAAATTGGTTAGCATCCCGCCTAACCAACGATGATTAACATAAGCACAACCTGCGCGCACGGCTTCTTCTTTTACAATATCGCGGGCTTGGCGCTTGGTGCCGACGAATAAAATACGGCCCTTGTTGGCTGCCAATGTGCGCGTATATTTCATCGCATCTTCAAACAATGGCAAGGTTTTTTCAAGGTTTACAATATGAATTTTGTTACGATCACCGAAAATGTACTCTGCCATTTTTGGGTTCCAATAACGGGTTTGGTGGCCAAAGTGAACACCGGCCTCTAGCATTTGACGCATAGTTACTGACATAATGACTCCATGTAAGGGTTAAATTTACACACGCCCACAATATTTACACTTTTTTATTTATTAAGTTGTAAACACCCTGTACGGGGCTGTGTAGTTATTTTTACTACATTAATTTTCTACAAAATTGCAGAGGCCGAATAATAGCACTAACCGCTTGAGTTTGCTAGCTTTAAGTGACTGTTTGAGTATAGCTTAATAAAGCTATCAGGCATTTTAATTTATCTAAGAATACCTGCCCTGCAGACCGCATGGATATTGCCTCGCAGGGCATCTTTTATTAGGTGTTTACAAGTTCTCTTGAATAATAATTCTAAAAACCATTCAAATAAGCAAGTATTTTATGCTATCTTAAAAAGATGTTTAAACGGCTTTCCATACATATTGCGTTAGTTTTCTTATTTGCGTTTGCGCAAATTGGCGCAGTTACGCATGAAAATAGCCATGTAAAAGATTTGGTCAGCCACAGCCAGCAAGACTCAAGCAAGCAAGATAAGAACACGAACAGCGAGCAATGCGCACAATGTATTAGTTTTGCCAAAATTACAGGCGGCCTGCTTGCACAAACTTTTGTATTCACTGCCTTGCAAGCCAGTTTTGTTGCAAGCACACCGCTTTCAAACCAACTTTCATCTCAACACCGCACTGCTTACGCAGCCCGCGCCCCGCCTACCCTCAGCTAAATAAATATTTCTCAGCGGCTATTTAGCACGCTGATATTTTCTATTTTTTTGAGGGTTTTATTATGGTTTTTTTACCAAAAAAATTGATGGCGCTCGCCATCAGTAATTTGTTTATTCAGGTTACATTTATTCAACCTGCGTTTGCTGCCGAAAATATCGATTTAGCACCAGTTGCAGTAACCGGCAATCCGTTGGGCGTTGGCTCCGACGAACTGGTGGTACCCGTTTCTGTGCTGAATGGCCGTGAGTTAAGTTTGCGCCGAGAAAGCACATTGGGCGAAACGCTAAACGGTATACCAGGCGTGACTGCCACCCAATTTGGTCCAAATGCGTCGCGCCCGGTGATTCGTGGGCTAGATGCCGAGCGCGTGAAAATTATGCAAAATGGAATTGGTACATTAGATATTTCTAGTTTAAGCCCAGACCATGCTGTCACTATTGACCCATTGATTATTGAGCAGATTGACGTGGTGCGCGGGCCTGCTGCGCTGTTGTACGGCGGCAGCGCCATGGGTGGCGTAGTGAACGCGATTGACCACCGCATCCCCACTGAGAAATTGGATGGCATTATCGGTCGTGCTGAAACCCGTTTTGGCGGCGCAGACAGCACACGCAATGGGGCAGCTGTAATTGACATTGGTAATGGCACGTTTGCCATTCATGGTGATATATACAACCGTAAAAGTAGCGATTTAGATATTCCTGGGTTTGCTCTAAGCCGCCGTAAAAGTGAAGCTGATGGTACGCCGCGTAGCAACAAAGGCAAGTTAGTCAATAGCAGCGCTGGAAGCGATGGTGGCGCCTTGGGTGCCTCGCTCACTTTTGATAAAGGCTATATCGGCCTGTCGTACTCCGTATTAGACAGCAACTATGGCGTAGTGGCTGAAGAAGATGTCCGTATTGACATGAACAGCGAACGCTGGGAGTTGGCGAGCGAATTCAAAGATTTGGGGAGTATTGTAAATCGTGCAAAATTTCGCATGGCACATACTGATTACAAACATCAAGAGCTTGAAGGCACTGAAGTGGGAACAACATTTACTAATCGCGGTTTAGAGGGTGGCTTAGAGCTTGGTCACAGCAACATCGGCCCTGTACAAGGCGTATTAGGCTACCAATTTAGCAATACCAATTTTGCCGCACTCGGTGATGAGGCATTTGTGCCTAACGTGAATACGCAAAATAAAGCGCTGTATTTGTATGAAGAGTTGCCGCTTGGTAATGACGAGCTTAAGCACAAAATTACCTTTGGTGGTCGACTAGGGCATACCACAGTTGATTCCAAAGCGAGTCCAGTATTTGGTGCAGGGCAAAATAACAGCTTTAACCCCAATAGTTTTGCGCTGGGCGGTTTATACAATATCAACCCAAATTGGTCACTCACCAGCAATTTATCGCACAATGAGCGTGCGCCTAGCTATTTTGAGCTGTATGCCAACGGCGCACATATTGCTACAGGCCAATTTGAAGTGGGCAACAGCAATTTTGATAAAGAAAAGTCCAATGGGATTGATGCGCAAATTCGCTGGAAAGGTGCCAGAAACTCTTTTAGCCTAGGGGCTTATTACACTCGCTTTAGCAATTTTATTGGCTTGTTTGATACGGGAAGTATTGACGCCATCTCTAACCTGCCAATTGCGCAATTCAGCGCGGTGCCCGCCACGTTTAAAGGCTTAGAAGCTGAGGACAAGTTTAATATTGCCAGCCATTGGGATTTAAGTCTGCGCGGCGATTATGTGCATGCCAAAGATACACGGAATAACGACAACTTGCCGCGTGTTGCCCCGGTAAGGTTAGGCGCTGGCTTGCGCTATGCAAAAGGCTCTTTTAGTGCAAAATTAGATGTGTTGCGTGCCTTTAAACAAAACAACACTGCAGATAATGAACTGGCTACCGACGGCTACACCAACGTCAGCGCGATTATGGCTTACAAATTAGGCGGTTTAATTAATACTGGAAAACTCAATATAGAGTTATTCGCCAAAGCCAATAATTTGCTAGATGACGAGATTCGCGAGCATGCGTCTTTCTTAAAAGATATTGCACCAGCTGGTGAACGATCTGTATTGATTGGTGCCCGCGCTGATTTTTAGCGACTTTTTTGACAGTTTTAAAGACACGAGCAAAACAATCTGCCCTACAGACCAACACCCATGCGACTTGCAGGGCATTAATTTTATATCATTTTTGGATATGTTTAACTAATTCACCCACCACCATGCGCCCACCTGTGGTAGTGAGATGATTGCTATCAAAGTAATAGGCGTACTTATCAGTACCAATTAAACATTTTTCAGCATCACAAAAAATATCATCAAAGTTAATCAAGTTTAACTGCCCTGCCTGTGCATGTTGCTTAAACAGTGGGCTTACAAATGATTGTAGTTGTATATGCTGCTGCTTAGAAACAGATAACTCGCGGATGCTTTCAGGCACACTTTTCTGGTCATCTTGATGATTGCTGGCATATATTTTGTAGTATAAATCTTTAACGTCTAGCCTTTGCACTGGCACTTGCTCAACAATATATAACTGCACACCAATACTGGCATAAGCAGCCACCGTCTGTTTTAGTCCCGCCTCAAATGCAAGGCGCGATAAAGCTTTTTCTCTTTTGCTGTCTTTAGTGATACCTATCCAAGCCCCGTTGAGACCATCGTAGTCACCATGGGTGTACCAAGACCACTTACCTATTAAAAATACTTTACTAATTTTATTGGCTTTTACATATTCATAAACTCTTTTATTGATTAAATTGCAATCTACATCAATCTCATCTTTATGCAGCTTGTAAATATCCAAAAACGCGGTACAACCGCTCACGCCAATATATACCCCATGTTTGTTTGCTTGATTTCCAGCCTCGCTAAAAGCATCAAACATAGATCTTGCGTGTGAATCACCGAACACAATAAAGCTTGGCTTTGCTTGCTTAGAGCCTATATCGCAGAGCCAATCACTTCTGGTATGTGCTTGGGGTTTATCAAAGCAGCCCCAAGCCGCTGGTGTTAAATCGAATGAGCTACTGAGCGATGTTGGCATATTAAAACGTTTTTCGAAGCCTTTGTTATAAATTCCAACCAAGCCGACTGCGATAAAAAATAGGCTGCCTATCAAGCCAAACCAAAGTATTTGTTTTCGCTTAACTATGTTTTTATTCCTAAACGGTGTTTCGACAAACTTCCAAGTCAGATATGCCAGCAATAATGAAACTAAAATTAGCAGTAAGTACACTATTTTGCTCGGCTCTTGAATGCTGCCATGGCGAACAAAACTAAACAGCGGTTGATGCCACAAATAAGTGCTATAGCTAATTAAACCAATGCCTACCAACCATTTACTACCCAATAGCTTACCAACCAACGTTTGTGTGTTGGCAAACAACACAATCAACACCGCACCAATCGTCGGCAACAGCGCATTTACGCCGGGGAAAGGTGTGAATTTATCGTAAGCAAATACGGCATATGTAATCAGCAGCAAACCCATAGAGCTTGCGGCTTGGTAGGCAGCTAGTCGAAGATGCGTTGGTTTTTCATTTGTATTAGTATTTGAGAATAGATAAAAAGCGGCCAATGCACCTATGAGCAGCTCCCAACCACGTGTGGGTAATAAGTAAAATGAGGCCGAGATGTAACGCGCTAGCGCCCATTCGGAGACTGCTAAACTTGCTAGCGCTGCCACAAATAAGAGGCTAATGATCCAACGTTGGCCAAATCGCCAAGCCAACATTAAAAATAGTGGAAATAGCACGTAATACTGTTCTTCTACTGCTAGGCTCCATGTGTGTAATAGTGGTTTTAACTCGTTGGCAGTGGCAAAATAGCCCGCCTCTTTCCAAAACAAAATATTAGATAAAAATAACGAAACCGCGATGACACTTTTAGAAAAATCATGCAAACCTGTTGGCGACATCCACAAATAAGCAAACGGCAGGCTAACAAACATCACTAAAAATAAAGCAGGTAATATGCGTCGCGCACGTCGCTCATAGAACTTCAAGATGGAAAATGTGCCTGCGTGCAGATCGTTAATAATGATGGAAGTGATGAGGTAACCGCTGATAACAAAGAAAATATCCACGCCAATATAGCCACCGCTAAAGCTTTGAAACCCCGCGTGAAACAACAACACGGGTATAACGGCGAGGGCACGCAACCCATCAATTTCTCTTCTATATTGCACGGTTCAACCCACTATGTAACTTATGATTAAAGGCTGAGGGTCTTGATTAGCATACAACGCACGGATAGATTCAATAAACTGCGCACTTGGTGGCTTAACGCAATCTAAATACACCTTGTAAAGCCCGCCATAGCCCATTTCGTGATAGCGTGCCAGCATTTCTTCTTCTGATTTTCCTTCTGGAATGCCCAAGTGTAGTGTGGGTTTGCCACCCTCGACACCAAACACGGGAGCATCCCATAAAAACTGTGCCCCACCAGTTTTTGGCAGTTTCATATAAAAATATTTAAAATTATCATGCGTACCCAAAAAACCTCTGCGGCGGCGCTTCCATTCGATTAAACCATGCCCTGGCTTGGCCATACTCACGCCATAATCGCAATAGTCATAACCATTTTCAATTGCAGCTTCTAGCGCTAAGTGTAGATTAATTGAATTTACCTCGCCCCAGCGTTTGTAATCTAAAAATACATGACTAGGATAACCCAAGCGATTGACATGCCAATAGCGCTTACCTTTGCGTGTATATGGGTTTCCAAGGTGACAACCTACCTCTTCATCACCCCGTAACAACACATCTAACCTGCCGTGGGCTTTTTGAGCGAATTTTTGCACGACACCTGGTTCTAGCTGGGCGGCACCACCGTCGTGTCGTGCCGTAGCATAAGGCTTGAGCATATTATTTTCAATCGCATTAATTTTATCTATGCAGTCAACGGCTAGATAGCGATAGTTTGGACGTTCAGAGTTGATAGACCGACGCAAGCTTTTAGAATAACTGGCAACAATATCCTCAATGGAACGACCCAATTTTACAATGCTAATTAAAGCGAAAGGGATGCAAATTGCATCCCGCATTGGGTGCTCAGTCACATAAACTTGATGACCACTTGGTATGGTTGGATAAGATATCGCTGAGTCTGCACCCAGCAAGGCTATCAGCATCGCTTTATTTTCTGGTCGGCCTTTATAATGCACGGTAGTTAAATTAGTTTCGCTAAGTGGGAACGAAAAATGCTGCCATTTAAAACAGTTTAAGCTGGCTAAAAAATGTTTGAGTTGACCTACTTTTTGTCTAATTTCGAATCTATATGAAGGTAAAACGTAGTTTTTTAATGCTGTTTTCAGTCGATCAATCCCCTGTCCCTGCATAATAAACCTTTAATTAATTATTATATTATTGAGTTTTAAAAATATGACTGTGAACTGAAATATGATACAAAATCAGTATTATTGCAGTTTGATGAATTATAAATGAATCTGGGCAAAATTTTTAAAAAAAGCGCTTGCGGCTTGCTTAACTGCATTATCTCTATGTGCTAGCTATGCTAAAATTCAGTTACATACTAACACACCCATCACTATGACCATTACCATCAACAACGCTGAAGATATTGCTGCTATGCGCATTGCAGGCAGGCTAGCTTCTGAAGTGCTTGATTACATTACGCCGCTTGTGGTGCATGGGGTCACCACAGAGAAGCTTGACCAACTGTGCCATGATTATATTGTAGACGTGCAAAAAGCAATTCCTGCGCCTTTAAATTACGCGCCAGATGGTCACACACCCTACCCTAAATCCATTTGCACCTCTGTCAATCATCAAATTTGCCATGGCGTGCCGGGCGATAAGGTATTAAAAGATGGTGACATTGTGAATATTGACGTCACCGTGATTAAAATGGTTACCATGGTGATACCTCGCGCATGTTCATGGTGGGTGAAGTGTCCATTCAAGCTAAAAGGCTGTGTGAGCTGACTTACCAAGCCATGTGGATAGGTATCCAGAAAGTGAAGCCAGACGCGACACTTGGTGATATTGGTTATGCTATCCAAAGCTTTGCAGAAAAAAATGGCTTTAGCGTAGTGCGTGAATTTTGTGGCCATGGCATTGGTAAAAAATTCCACGAAGAGCCGCAAGTTTTACACTACGGTCGCCCTGGCACCGGTTTAAAACTTAAAGCAGGCATGATGTTTACCATCGAGCCGATGATCAACGCAGGCAAGCGCGATATTAAACAAATGCCAGATGGCTGGACCATCGTCACCAAGGACCGCAGTTTGTCGGCACAGTGGGAGCATACGATTTTAGTGACTGATAGTGGATTTGAGGTGATGACGCTTTCTGCGGGGTCGCCTGCAAGGCCTGTACTTACTTAATTCTTTCATGTCAGCAGCCCTACCCGTCAGCCCAAATTCTCGCAGTGAGTTGCAAGCGCTACGCAGCGATTTAAAAGCCCAGCAAGCTGCCATTGAAGCTGACTTTTTACTGCATAAAAACCCAGCACGTTTACTAAAAAATCAAACGCAACTTATCGACAAGCTACTTAAAACGGTATGGCTGCGAGCCAATATCCATGAAGACTGTGGCTTAATCGCCGTAGGTGGTTATGGCCGTAGCGAGCTATTTCCATATTCCGATATCGACTTGCTCATTTTACTGCCCGAGCAACTTACCGAAGATGAAAACCTAAAAATTGAAGCGCTGATTGGCCTATTATGGGACATTGGCTTAAATGTTGGTCACAGCGTGCGCACGCAGCATGAATGTTTGAACGAAGCGAGCAATGACGTGACGGTACAAACAAATCTACTAGAAGCACGTTATTTGGCGGGCAGCAAAGCACAGTTTGATGCATTTTTAAGTGCAGTTAATGCACAAATGCGCCCTGCCGAATTTTTTGCAGCCAAATTTAAAGAGCAAAACAATCGTCACGCTAAGTTTAACGATACTGCCTATAATTTAGAGCCTAATATTAAGGAGAGCCCAGGCGGATTGCGCGATTTGCACATGATTTTGTGGCTGGCGCACAGCCAAGGTTTAGGTAAAAGTTGGCAGGAACTAGCCAAAAATCAACTTATTTCCAGCTTAGAGTTGCGTCAAGTAAAACGCCACCAACGCAATTTGCAAACGCTACGTATACGTCTACACTACTTGGCCAAAAGACGCGAAGATCGGTTGCTATTTGATTTTCAAAATGAATTAGCAGCTAATTTGGAGTTTGTTACCAATCCACGTAAACGCGCCAGTGAACAGCTTATGCAGAGCTACTACAGAAGCGTAAAGTATATTAGTTTAATCAATGAGATACTTGTTAAAACTTTAGAAACTACTTTAACTAAAACTGTTGCTACAATCACGCCGGTAAGCGCCAATTTTGAAGCGCATGATCAGTGGCTGCAAGCCAAAACAGCACGTACTTTGCAACAGCAGCCAGCAACAATTTTAGAAAGCTTTTTACTGCTACAGCAACACCCCGAATTAGAAGGCATGGGCGCCAATTTAATACGCCAATTGCAGCGCGTGAAAAAGTTGGTGAATCGAGAATTTAGAGAATCTAACGAAAATAAAGCACTGTTTATCAATATATTGTCACAATCTAGAGGCGTAAACCATTCTTTACGCCGCATGAATCGTTATGGCATCTTAGGTCAATACATTCCTGCTTTTGGCAAAATTGTTGGTCAAATGCAGCACGACTTATTTCATGTTTATACCGTGGACGAGCATATTTTAAACGTACTGGCTAACCTACGTCGATTTGCCAAGCCAGAGTTGAAGCACGAGTTTCCCCTGTGCAGTCAATTGTTTGCGGCTTTCGAAAAACCTCACCTGCTCTATCTTGCTGCGCTGTTTCACGATATCGCCAAAGGCCGTGGTGGAGATCACTCTACATTAGGCACGCAAGATGCAAAGCGCTTTTGCAAGCTTCACGGCCTGCCCAAAGAGGACGCGCATTTAGTTGCTTGGCTGGTTGAGCAACATTTAAAAATGTCCAGTACCGCACAAAAATCTGATTTATCTGATACCAATGTGATTATGCAATTTGCGCAGCTTGTTAAAACAGAAACACGGCTGAATGCCTTGTATTTATTGACAGTAGCTGATATTCGTGGCACCAGCCCTGCCGTTTGGAATGCATGGAAAGCTCGGTTGTTAGAGAACTTGTTCTACGCAACCAGACGTGTGCTGAATGATGAAAGTTTTAATGCGCAACAAATTGCGCATATCAGACAAGATGAAGCGGCTGATAAACTGAATAAGTACGGCCTGAGCACGCAATCCTACCAAGCGCTTTGGAGTAAGCTGGGTACTGCCTATTTTACGCGTTATGAAAGCGACGAAATCGCTTGGCAAAGCCGCTTGCTTACCCCCCATGTGCAGAGCGACAAGCCGATTGTACGTGCGCGCTTAAGTCCCAATGGTGATGGCATACAAGTCATGATTTACAGCAAAGACCAAGATGATTTGTTTGCACGCATTTGTAACTTTTTTGACCGAATGGCCTACAGCATTGTAGAAGCCAGAATATACACCACACAACATGGCTATGCTTTGAATAGTTTTAGTGTTTTAGATCAATCAGGTAAGTCAGTTAGTTACAGTGGCCTATTAAAATTTATTGAAAACGAATTAACTGAAAAAATCATCACTTCCGATATAGAAGCGCCGTTAGAAGGTCGAATCAGCAGGCAAGTAAAACACACACCGTTTAGCACGCAAATTAACATTTATGCTGAACAACAAAATCATCAACACACGATATATCACACGATTGAGATAGTGACAGGTGACCGCCCTGGTCTGTTAGCAAAAGTTGCGTTTATATTTTTGCAACTGGGGATAGATTTGCACAATGCCAAAATCAATACACTGGGTAATCGCGCCGAAGATAGTTTTTTGGTTTCTGGTAAACAAGGCGCAACGTTAGCAACTACGCAACTCACTATATTAGAAGAAGAGCTGTTGCGCTTGTAACTAATAAAACACGTGGCCTAAAAATATGCTCTGCGAGTCCCTTAGATATTGACTTTCAGAGCACCTGCAAAAATACTCATCTAGCCTTAATCAAAGTGATAATGCTTACGTAGTGGTTTTTTCACTTCCCACAAGCAAGATAAACCTGCAGGAAATGTCACTAAATCACCCTCGCCAAAAGTTACTGGCGCACCACCATTTTTTGGCGTTATAGTCACTTCACCCTCTAAAATATAGGCGACTTCTTGCGAATTATAACTCCACGGAAATTTAGACACTTCTTTAGACCAAGTCGGCCAGCTGTTTACACCTAGCGCTGCAAGTTTACTGGCATCGGGTTTTTCTACAGTCACATTTAAAATGTTATTCATTTTAATGCTCCTTAAAACAACAAACCTCCCATACGGAGGCTTATTGTATGCTTACTGCATAAAAATGCAATTACCTATGTGGGCTAAAGATTATGAATGTTTGTAGTGTTTTTTCAGTTGTTTAATCACTTCCCATTGTGATTTCATACCTTTAGGAAACACCACAAAATCACCCGCTTTAATAGTCACTTTTTCGCCACCTTGTGGTGTTACTGTAAACTCACCTTCAAGTACATAGGCGCTCTCTGTCATGCTGAAATCAAGTGGAAATTTAGACGGTGCGCAATCCCAAATTGACCAGCTAGAAACGCCGAGTTCTTTCAATTTTTCTGGGGTTGGATTGTGATCAATTTGAATTTGGCTCATGAGAATTCCTTTAAAATCATTAAAAATAAAAATAAAAATAAAATGCCGCTTGCTATGAAGCGGCACTGAAAATTGCATACTTAAAATTTGGCGGAAGAGGTGAGATTCGAACTCACGGTGGGCTCGCACCCACGACAGTTTTCAAGACTGTAGCATTAAACCGCTCTGCCACTCTTCCTATTACTTTTGAAACGAAGCGCGCATTATACCCAAAAATATTGGGCTTGAACATCTAGTCATCAACAATATTTTGCCCTGCAAACAGCACGTCGGTGAAGCCAAATTGACTCAAATCGGTGATACGCATCGGGTATAGAATACCTTGCAAATGGTCGCACTCATGCTGTACGACGCGGGCATGAAAGCCACTCACCAACCTATCGATGCTATTGCCGAACTGATCAAAGCCTGTGTAATGCAGACGCGTATAACGCGGCACCACGCCGCGCATACCTGGCACTGATAAACAACCTTCCCAGTCCTCTTCTATTTCGTCACCGATAAAGTTTAAAGTTGGGTTAATTAGTACCGTATAAGGTACTAGCTCGGCATCTGGGTAGCGGGGATTCGCCCCAACGCCAAAAATCACCACTTGCAAGCTCACGCCAATTTGCGGGGCTGCAATGCCGGCGCCATCCATGGCTTGCATGGTATCTTGCATATCTTCAATGAGTGCATGTAATTCTGGGGTGTTAAAGGCGGTAACAGGCTGTGCCTGTTGTAATAACAGTGGCTCACCCATGCGTAATACGGTTTTAATTGCCATGTTTTTAGCCTAGTTAAGTTTGTGCGTTTACACGCGCAATCTCCTCTATTAATCCACACACGCTTTGCATGGTGCGTGCTAAATTCGCACTAATCTCTGCAAAGTTAATCCCCTTGCTGCTATCACCTCGTCCAGCCGCATGATTCACCACTGGGCATAGTGCGGCATAATGCATATCTAACTCACGCGCCAACACCGCTTCAGGCATGCCTGTCATCCCGACAATTGTGGCTCCATCACGCTCTAGCTTGTTAATTTCTGCTGCGGTTTCTAGCCGCGGGCCTTGCACACAGGCATAGACGCCTGTTTCTACCAAAGGTTGCTTAATGTTGGCCGCAGCAAGCTTGCAAGCTTGCCTCAATTGGCTCGAATACGGCTCGGTAAAGTCTATATGCTTAACCGGCAGCTCAATACCATCGTGATAAGTATTATTGCGACCATGCGTATAGTCAATCAACTGATTTGGCAGTACAACATCGCCTGCATTGAGTTGACCATCAATGCCGCCAACCGTAGCAATAGCCAACACACTTCGCGCCCCTGCTGCGTGCAAAGCCCACATGTTAGCGCGATAGTTTACTGCATGTGGCGGAATTGTATGTCCTGCGCCATGTCGCGCCAAAAAAACCACTTCTACGCCTGCTAAATTGCCAAAAATAAGTGGATGAGAAGCCTCACCATAAGGTGTGCGAGCAATTTCTCGCCGGCTTATTTGCAAGCAACGTAATTGAGTAAGGCCAGTGCCCCCTATGATACCTAACATAGTCTACCTAACATGATGAATTCCTAGCCATTATTGGCTATACATTTAGCTTATTGTAGCGCATGCAGGCGGCTTTTGCCTTAGGGTTTGCATATTTATGCCGCACTGGTTTTATAGCGTGCTAGTTATATGTCGACACTGTTTTATGTCATACTTGCAATTATGGCGATTGATTCCGACATTTTTAATGTGACCAATAGCAAAATTGGCAGCAAAAGTGCGCTTGATTTAAGTCTGGACGATAGTCTTAGCTTAACTCAGCAGCATTACGAAAATTTCCCCGTGGCTTCATTTGTGTTGCCTAAGCATTTGCGCGACCCCATAGCACTTATCTACACCTTTGCACGACAAGCGGATGATTTTGCTGACGAAGGCCATCACAAGCCAGCTTGGCGTTTAGCAAAATTGCATGGCTTTAAGTTAGAGCTTGATTTAATTCGTGATAATGGCAAAACAAAATCGCCATTTTTTAACGAGCTTAGCGCTACTATTCGCAAGTACAATCTGCCGCTTGAGCCATTTTATGATCTGCTGGATGCATTTGGCCAGGACGTCACTAAAGAGCGCTACGCTAATTTTTATGAAGTGTTGGATTACTGTCGTCGCTCGGCCAACCCAATTGGCACCTTGTTACTACACTTGTTTGACAAAGCCACGCCTGAAAATTTAATCTACTCCAATAAAATTTGCACTGCGTTACAGCTTATCAATTTTTATCAAGATGTTGCGATTGATTTTGAAAACGAGTTTCATAAAAGTCGCATCTATTTGTGCCAAGATGAAATGAAAGCCTATAGCGTGACAGAAGCCCAAATTGCCAGCCAGCATGTGAATAGGCATTGGGAGAGTTTCATGCTGTTTAATATAGAGCGCGCAGAAGCCCTGTTAAAAGAAGGTAAGCCGTTAGCGCATATTTTGCCAGGCCGTATGGGGCTTGAAATGCGCATGATCATTGCTGGTGGAGAGCGCGTCATTTATAAGCTTAAAAACGTGCGCGGCGACGTATTTAAACACCGTCCAACGTTGCAAACTTGGGATTGGCCAGTGATCTTACTTAACGCACTGTTGCGATAAATTTTTAAATGACGGCACTGGGTTCATGACGCCATTAGAGTACTGCAAACAAAAAGCTGCACAAAGTGGCTCCAGTTTTACTGTGAGCTTTATTTTTTTACCAAAAACTCAGCGCAATGCCATGACCGCACTCTACGCATTCTGCCGCGAAGTGGACGATGTGGTAGATGAATGCACCGATTACAGCGTGGCTCAGGCTAAGCTAAATTGGTGGAAAAGTGAAGTGTATAATTTATACGCCGACACCCCACAACACCCTATTACTAAAGCTTTACAGCCGTTTGTGCAGCAGTTTAATCTCGCTCAAGAGCACTTTTTAGAGATTATTGATGGTATGGAAATGGATTTAAAATTCAATCGCTACGAAGATTTTAAGCAGTTGCAATTATATTGTTACCGCGTGGCGAGTGTGGTTGGCCTGCTATCTGCCAGCATTTTCGGGTTTAAAAATCGTAAAACGCTTAAATATGCACATGACTTAGGCATGGCGTTTCAACTCACTAATATTATTCGTGATGTGGGCGAAGATGCGCGTAGAGGCCGTATTTACTTGCCCCTAGACGAACTTCGTAAGGCGAAAGTGAGCGAAGATGACATTTTGCAAAGCCGCGAAACACCTGCGGTAAAAGAACTCATTGAGTTTCAAATTGAGCGTGCAGAAAGTTATTACGACAAGGCTTTGCACGAACTGCCCGCTGAAGATGCAAAACAGCAACGTACTGGCCTGATGATGGCGGCGATTTATCGCACCCTATTGCGTGAAATTAAAGCCGATAGCGCTGAGAAGGTGCTCAATAGTAGAACCTCTCTGCCAGCTTTACGCAAGTTCATGTTGGCAGCAAGAACTTATTTCAAATATACATAGATAAAACATGGCTAAACACGTGATTATTATTGGAGCGGGAATGGCAGGCCTGGCAGCCGCATCCACATTGGCTTCCAGAGGTATCAAAGTGATACTGCTAGAAGCCGCTGGTCAATTAGGTGGTCGTGCACGTAGCGTCGCCATTGAATTTAACAGCCAAGTCGTACAACTAGACAACGGCCAGCATATTATGCTGGGGGCTTATCATGAAACTTTAAAACTACTCGAGCAAGTTGGCATTAATGCGCATGATGCCTTTATGCGCATACCGTTAAGTCTAGAAATACAAAATTTAGCACAGCGCGATGGCAATAAAACCGTATTTAAACTGAATATACCTAGTTATTTACCTGCACCCTTAAACCAACTATTTGGATTCTTAAGCTGCCAAGGTCTGAGTTGGCGTGAACGCATCGCAGTTGTTCGGTTTATGTTGCACCTAAAAAACAGTGAATACCAGCTTGCTATAGATAGCCCACTTGCTGATTTCTTACAACAGAATCAACAATCTAGCAACGTGGTTAAGCTGTTGTGGGAACCATTATGTCTCGCCGCACTTAACACGCCAATTAACCTGGCCAGCAGCAAAATATTTTTAAATGTGCTAAAAGACACATTTAGCAGCAAGCAGAATAGCGATTTTTTGCTGCCGAAGCAGGATTTATCGCAGCTATTTTCGCAGCCGATTGAAAGTTATCTCAAAAAACACGGTGCAAAAATAGTACTTAATCAGCGCGTCAAAAGTATCAAAACAGACAAAAATGGCTACGTTGTGTACACCAAAGAGGCACAATTTAAAGCGAGTCATGTCATTGTTGCCATTTCGCCAGTACGGCTAAGGAATGTCATTACCGAACTACCCAAGCTGGAATTTGCCGCACAACAAACCGATCGTTATGATTATCAACCCATCTACACGATTTATTTGCAGTATGAACGCGACATCACACTGCCAAAACCTATGCTGGGCATGGTCGGTGGGGTAAGTCAGTGGGTGTTTGATCGTGGCATATTATGCGGCCAAAGCGGTCTTATGGCGGTGATTATTAGTGCAGAGGGTAAACATCAACAATACACACAAGATACGCTGGCATTGCGGGTGGCGCAAGAGCTACGCGATGCTTTTCCGCAACTGATTAAACCGCTATGGCACAAAGTAATTGCGGAGAAGCGCGCGACCTTTTCCTGTGACGTAAATTTGCCGCGACCCGCTAACTTAACCTCTTATGCGGGGCTATACTTGGCTGGCGATTATACTTATGCAGACTACCCTGCTACTATAGAAGGTGCAGTACGTAGCGGGCTAGCTTGTGCTGAGTTGGTATGTAATACGTAAAGTAATATATGAATAAAAGATTTGCAATTAATAACTTATCTTACTTTTTTCTCTTCTAAACTTATCCTTAACCCTTCTGAATATTCGATAAAATATAGGCGGGGTTAAGTCTCTCAAATAATTATCAAATACCATCTCGCGCACTTCTTTTCTAGTTGCAGCATCGTCGTCAGGACGCGCTTTATACATGGTTGAATGTGCTACGGTGTCTTCATAGATACGCTTTGAAGCCGTGTAATAATACAGCGCCAGTGATCTTCTTTTAACATTTTCAGGACAAGTCAGTGGGTCAGGGTGTCCATGGAAACTATCGGCATCCGTATTAAAAATGACACAGCGGTTATACACTGGAGCGATGGTATGCACTTTACCCTGCATTTTTTTATCCCAAAGCTCTAGATGGCCACCATATTCATCTTTCCAGTCTTTGTTAAGATAAATAATCACATTGAGACGACGATTTAAATGCAAGGTATCATTGATTCTGAAATCTGCGTGTATGCCAAGTTTTCCGCCTACCGTTGTTTCATGAAAGCCACCCCCAACAAAATAAGGGTCAGGAATTAGCGATGGAATAGTAGTGAGCGACTGTAAGAATTCAACAATCGCATGCGAGTTAAAGAAACCAAATACCTCACGAATAAAGCCGTTGCAGTCCGCAGGCATTATTTGCCTCTTGTGCAAGCCTGCATATCCGCCATTAAACACCACATCACCCTGTAATCCTTCAGTAGGAAAGTTATCGATGATTTTATTAATAAGCGCTTCAGGTAAAAAATTATCAATCACAATGTGTGGAAATGGCTCTGCAAAGCAATAGCCCCCACTTAAATTTTCCCCAAACTGTTTTGCCTCTTTTGCGTTCAGATAAACGCCGTCTTCCATGGTAATCGGAAGTGTTGCTTGATGAAACATACATGACCTTTAATAAAAGCTAAAAATTCTCTAAGAAATATATATTAATCTTAATCGTTAAACAATAGCCTAACTAGCACAGCTTAGGCTGAATTTTTACAGTTGCCTAAGTGCTTGTTCTAAACGCTCTACCGCAATCACTTCTAAGCCTGCGATTTTGGATTGGGGTGAGTTAGATTTAGGTGCATTCGCTTTTGGCACAATGGCCTTGGTAAACCCTAGCTTTGCCGCCTCTTTTAAGCGTATTTGTCCGCCTTGCACAGGGCGTACTTCTCCCGCAAGCCCAACTTCACCAAACACAATAAGTTTAGAATCTAGTGGCTTGTTTTTTAAAGAAGAAACAATAGATAATATGACTGCCAAATCCACTGCTGGCTCAGAGATTTTTACGCCACCGACTGCGTTTATAAATACATCTTGGTCAAAACATGGAATACCCGCATGGCGATTTAGCACTGCTAACAGCATAGCCAAACGGTTTTGTTCAAGTCCAGTCGCTAAGCGTTTTGGGCTGGGCGCGTGACTTTCATCTACTAGTGCCTGAATTTCGATTAACAGCGGGCGTGTACCTTCCATCGTGACTGTGATGCAACTACCTGCAACTTGGCCTTCGTGGTGCGATAAAAACAAGGCGGACGGGTTAGATACTTCGCGCAACCCATGTTCTGTCATGGCGAATACGCCCAGCTCGTTAACGGCGCCAAAACGGTTTTTAAAAGCACGAATTAACCTAAATGAAGAGTTTTGATCACCTTCAAAATATAAAACCGTGTCTACAATATGCTCTAAAACCCTTGGCCCTGCTAGCGAACCTTCTTTGGTCACATGCCCGACCAGAATCACTGTAACACCAAGTTGCTTAGCCAATCGTGTCAGTTGCGCAGAGCATTCGCGCACTTGCGCCACCGAACCAGGTGCGGATTGCAACGCTTCAGAATAGACGGTTTGAATCGAATCAATCACTGCAATGTTAGGTTTATGCGTTTGCAGCGTAGCAAGAATTTTTTCCAGGTTGATTTCAGCTAGCAATTCAACCTGGCTAGCATCCAAGCCCAAGCGCTTGGCACGCATGGCGATTTGCTGTGGTGACTCTTCCCCGCTCACATAAATAGCCTGGCTAGATTTACCTAAATGGCATAGTACCTGTAAAAGTAAGGTAGATTTACCAATGCCAGGGTCGCCACCAATCAGCACTACCCCGCCTTCTACCAAGCCACCGCCTAACACGCGATCAAATTCGCTAATGCCTGTTGGCGTTCTTTCAATATCAGCGGCTTTGATACTACTTAATTTTTGTAATTGGCTGGAAGCGGCTAACCCCTCGAATTTATTGGCGTAACGGTTGGTTGAAGTGCCAGATTCTTCAATGCTTTCTACTAGCGTGTTCCAAGCCAAGCATGCAGGGCATTGGCCTTGCCATTTTGGTTCGCTAGCGCCACATTCAGTGCAGCTATAGATAGTTTTTGCTTTTGCCAAGTAAATGATTGTGCTTGTTAATAGTTATCTGGCATATAGCCTGTATTGGCGAAGTTTTCAAAACGGGTATGTTCGCCAATAAATGTTAAGCGTACGCGGCCAATCGGGCCGTTACGTTGCTTGCCAATAATAATTTCCGCAGTGCCTTTATCGGCACTATCCGGGTTGTACACTTCATCACGGTAGATAAATAAAATCAAATCAGCATCTTGCTCAATCGCGCCAGATTCGCGTAAATCGCTCATGACAGGGCGTTTATCGGGGCGTTGCTCTACAGACCGATTTAGCTGCGAAAGTGCTACCACTGGACAATCCAGCTCTTTGGCCAATGCCTTTAATGAACGCGAAATTTCAGAAATTTCTGTTGCACGATTCTCGCCTTGCTTGCCTGCAGGGGCTGACATCAATTGCAAGTAATCAACTACGATTAACCCCAGTTTACCCGTTTGGCGATGCAAACGGCGCGCCCTAGCACGCACATCAAAGCTGCTCAAGCCTGCACCCTCATCAATAAAAATCGGTGCTTCGTTCAACCGCCCCAGCGCTGTAGTGAGCTTTTCCCAGTCTTCGTCTTCCAACCGCCCTGTGCGCATACGGTGCTGGTCCAGTCGGCCAACCGAACCTATCATCCTCATGGCAAGTTGGGTTGAAGCCATTTCCATAGAAAATACTGCCACTGGTAAGCCGGTATCCAACGCCACATTCTCGGCCACATTCAGCGAAAATGCCGTTTTACCCATCGAGGGTCGCCCTGCCACAATAATTAAATCGCCACCCTGAAAACCAGAGGTCATGCTGTCTAAGTCGCTAAAGCCAGTGGGAATGCCTGTTACATCGCTTGGATTATCGCGCGAAAATAGCATATCAATGCGCTCGGCTACTTGCGGCAACAGCTCTTTAATGTCTTGAAAGCCTTGGCTGCTACGTTGCCCGCCTTCGGCAATTTGGAAAATTTTGGCTTCAGCTTCATCTAGTAACTGCTGCGCATCCCGTCCATTCGGGTTGTAGGCGCTATCGGCAATACCAGAACCCACAACGACCAGCTTACGCATAATGGCGCGCTCGCGCACAATCTCGGCGTAACGACGAATATTGGCTGCGGTAGGTGTATTTTGCGCTAATGCACCCAAATAGGCGATACCGCCTACTTGACTAAGCTCCGCGGTGCTTTCCAGCGATTCTGCCACCGTCACAATATCAGCTGGGCGGTTATGCTCAATCAACTTGCCGATGTGTTGAAAGATGGTTTTGTGGTCGTGCTGATAAAAGTCTTGTGCACTTAAAATATCGGCAATTTTGTCCAGCGCCTCGTTCTCTAGCAACAAACCGCCAATCACCGATTGCTCGGCTTCGATGGAATGTGGGGGAAGTTTAAGTGCGTCTAATTGATCATCTGTCATGCGCAGATTATACCCCGATGCGCGTACAGCTTCTATGACTTAAGAAGTGGTTTATTTAATTTAGTAACGCGCATAACTTAAAAAGCAAAAGGCTGCAGAAGCAGCCTTTTAAAATTTTCCTACTATTAAAAATTAAAAGTATCTAGGCAAAACGAGGCGTTAAGTAAAATAACTGCGCCGCATATGGGGTATATGTAAGCAGTTATTTTTATGAAAACAACAAAGTGTTGCGACGATACTTTTAGTTTTAAGCTTCGCCAACTACTGTGACAGTAATATCTACCACCACATCGTGGTGTAACGCTACAGTGACTGCATGATCACCAATCATTTTAAGTGGGCCAGTAGGCATACGCACCTCAGCTTTAACCACTTCAAAACCAGCAGCTTTAAGGCCTTCGGCAATGTCGCCATTGGTCACAGAACCGAATAAACGGCCATCTACACCAGCTTTTTGCGCGACTGTTAACACATAACCGGCTAATTTTGCACCGCGTGCTGTTGAAGCAGCCAAAATGTCAGCTTGTTGTTTTTCAAGTTCTGCACGGCGTGCAGCAAATTCAGCTTTGTTAGCCTCTGATGCACGTTCTGCTTTGCCTTGTGGAATCAAAAAGTTGCGGCCAAAGCCGTCTTTAACTTTAACGATATCGCCCAACGTGCCTAGGTTTGCGACTTTTTCTAATAAAATTACTTGCATAATATTTTCCTATAATGCCTAAATTAACCCCAGGCTTAACCTGGGTGTTTGTCTGTGTATGGTAACAATGCCAAAAAGCGTGCACGTTTTACCGCTGTAGTCAGTTGGCGTTGGTATCTGGCTTTTGTGCCAGTCATACGGGCTGGAATAATTTTAAAGTTTTCTGAGATGAAATCTTTAAGTAAATCGACATCTTTATAATCTACTTCTTTAATGCCTTCTGCACTAAAACGGCAGTAACGGCGGCGTTTATACATTTCTCTTGCCATGGTGTAACTCCTAAATTTTTTCTAACTTTTCTATATGAAAAACCAGCTGTGTACTTTTTGCGCTACGCTTGGCCAAAAAGCCTTTAGCTCTAACATTTGAACCTAATTGAATGTTGCTGTTTGCTAGTTCCGTCGCAATATTTCCTAGTGCAACCGCATTCACTTCACATTCCACTTTTCTTCTTAAGCCCGCCTCAGTCTGTTCCGAGGTATGTTGCAACACAAAACTCAACAACGGTATGCCTGCTGGCGTGTAGCGTATGGCCTCTAAGCCAACCACCACCCCACTCAGCGCTAAACTATTCAACTATACAGCCGCAACCTCAGCAACTGCTGGCTTGGCTGGCGCTTCGTCACGATTGATCACGTTACGTGATTTTTCTTCTTTCATCATTGGGCTGGCTGCAGTTACTGCAGTTTTTGTGCCCATGGTTAAGTGGCGAATCACTGCATCGTTAAATTTAAAGCCGTGCTCCAGTTCAGCCAGTGCTTCTAGGCTGCACTCAATGTTCATTAACACATAATGTGCTTTGTGGATTTTTTGAATTGGGTAAGCCAATTGACGACGACCCCAATCTTCTAAGCGGTGCATGGTGCCGCCGCTAGCTGCAATTTGCGCGCGATAACGCTCAATCATCGCAGGCACTTGCTCGCTTTGGTCCGGATGGACGATAAATACTACTTCGTAATGACGCATGTAATCTCCTTGTGGTTAAAGCCACCTTCAATGCGGATGAAGTATGGCAAGGTTTGAAAGAGTCGCGATTATAGACAAAAAGCGTTGATTAATCAAACGCTTTTATAGCCTTTTAGGCTGTTACTAATGAATAAACACAAATAAATGAAAGCAAATTAGTACGCGGCCATCTAAATTATACGCTTACCTAGATAATGACTTACTTGCAAAGTTGCTCATGCACTTATAAAGTGGCTCCTTAACGAATTTAAGGCTAAATGCTCACATGCAAAAAACCATCTTATTTTTTAAGCAATTTCCATTTGCCATGCTGCTATGTGTGCAGTTGCTCAGCGTTTTATGTTATGGATTTATGACGGATTCAAGCACCAGTCATCTTATTTTTAATTGCTTGGGTTTGATTGTGCCGATTTTGGCGGTTTGGGTTGTCTATCGCTCTCCCGCTACAAGCTGGATTGGTTTTGTGTTGGTTTCAGCGTCTATTAGTACGTCGCTACTAGCAATATTCGGTGGGCAAGCGCAGCTTTTAGTTTGGGCGCATGCCTTTGAAAGTTTGCTATATTTTTACGCTGCTACTAGCTTAGTCATGTATATGTTTAAAGACGATATTGTGACTTTGGATGAGCTTTACGCCGCAGGCGCCACGTTTACGCTACTAGTGTGGGGCTTTGCGCTGGCTTACTCGGTGTGCCAGCAAATTTACCCAGATAGCATCTCTGGTGGCGCGTCAGCGACGCAATTGCGCAGCTGGATAGAGTTGTTATTTTTCAGTTTCAGCTTGCAATCGGGCACTGGGCTGAGCGACCTATTGCCCGTGGGCCCGCAATCGCGTGCCATCGCCTCAATTCAAATGTTTAGCGGTGTGATGTATATTACGGTTGTGATTTCGCACTTGGTTGGGCTTGCCGCCAGCAATAAAGCAAATAGTTAAATCTGCCTTAACTTGGCTTTAAAATACGTGCCCTGTGAGCCGCATGGATACTGGCTTCCAGAGCATGTATTTTATCTACTTTGGTAACGCATACACCAATACGGCGTCACCCTGTTTGTAACCAAATATCGAATTGCCACCGCTTGCCACTGCAATATATTGTGTGCCATCTATGCTGTAAGTAATCGGCGGTGCATTCACGCCAAATTCTGATTTGGCTTGCCACAATAGCTCACCCGTTTG
Source organism: Pseudomonadota bacterium (assembly GCA_020053735.1). Classification (GTDB taxonomy): domain Bacteria; phylum Pseudomonadota; class Gammaproteobacteria; order Burkholderiales; family Methylophilaceae; genus Methylotenera_A. The sequence continues at coordinate 66,116 of JAGVMP010000012.1, read as the reverse complement.
GCTGTTGTAAGCGTTAAAGTTGCCTTCACCCTCACCCATAAATACCAAACCACCTGCCGTGGCCAGCACACCACCAATTAATGGTTGCGCAGTTTTGTTTTGCCAAACGATCTTGCCAGTTGCTAAATCAATGCTGGATAACAAACCCCAGCGCGGGTCTTGCGTGGGCTCACTGGCAGCATAGCGAATTGCAGGCTTGCCATTGCTAGCGGGTGTTTCGTGTAGCGTATATTTAATCGGTGCGTGGATGCCTGCAATAAAAACGCGTTGACTTCCCTCATCCACACTCACAGGCGACCAATTTGAACCTCCTAAGATACCCGGATAAACGGTGGTGCCTTCAAAGGTAGCTTTTTTAAACATATTTTGTTGCGGCACAAATGCATCCGATTTTTTGAGCAATTTGCCTGTAGCTCTATCATGAATATAAAACCAACCGGTTTTGCTGGCCTGTCCCACTGCGGCAATGTTTTTGCCATTTAAATGGTAGTCAAAAAGCACAGGCGGACTGGCTAAGTCATAACCCCATAAGTCATGTGGTACTTGCTGATAATGCCACTTGCGCTCACCCGTATTTACATCTAGTGCAACTAAGGAAACGGTATATAAATTGTCCCCAGGCCGCGAGATATCGTTCATTTGCGGGCTTGGATTGCCAGTGCCAAAAAACAAAGTATCACTTTTGACATCAATTGCAGGTGTGCTCCAAGCTGAGCCGCCGCCAAAGCGCGCCGAGTCAGGGTACTTAGCCAAATCAGCCTTTTCTTGCGCCACATCGCGATTAAACTGCACACCATCTTCGGTGAATTCGGTGAAATTGCCTTCCCAGCCATTGGCAGGAATTGTGTCAAACTGCCAGATACGCTTGCCGTTATTCACATCATAAGCGGCTAAAAAGCCAGGCCGACCAAAGCGCCCTGCCACGCCGATGACCGCGCCCAATGGCGCATCTGCTGTCGGGTTGTCGATATGCAAACCGTAACCCACACCAGTGATACCGACGATGACTTTACCTTTATATACCACGGGCGCCATGGCGATGCCTATGCCAGTGCCACCCGTCACTTTACGCGCACTATTCGGGTCGTCTTTGTTCAGCGCATCTTGACCTTCAGTAGTAATTGCGCCTTCTACCACGTCAATATCCCACTCTTTTGCACCCGTCGTTGCGTTAAGGGCGATGAGACGCGCGTCCACTGTGCCAATAAACACTTTACCATTTGCCACTGCCACGCCCCTATTTGCGGGCCCGCAGCACATTTTCCAATCGGCGCGTTTATCATGGTTATAGCGCCATAATTCTTTGCCAGTTTTGGCATCCAGTGCCACCACATGGTTAAACGGCAGTGATAAGTACATCACGCCATTTTGTACGATGGGCGTGGCCTGAAAGCTTGCTGTGACGCCGCTTTTATATACCCAAGCTTGTGCCAAGTGGTTGACATTTTGCGTATTAATTTGTGTAACAGGCGAAAAGCGCTGACTACTGTAATCGCGCCCAAAACTAGGCCAGTCATTAGCCTCTGCACTTGAATTATTCGTGGTGTAACTGGCACCCCCGCACGCAACAAGCGTCATAAAACCAATGACTAACCCCACCTTCAAAGACTTATACATATTTTTTACTCAACTAAAATGAATAATTCTACAAAGTATACCGATTTGTATAGAGATTGCATATATTGTCGTTAATATTTGAATGGCCTCTTTTGCATAACAAGTTAAGTGGCAAACAAAATCATTATTTTTTTATATTGCTGCATCTATTTCTATAAAATTTTCGTAACTAGATTTATAGACCAAGCACAGGAACCCAACCTAGCAACCAATGATTAAACAAGTAGTATCAACATTATTTTACTTGCCGCAGTAATCAGAAATAAAAATTAGGGTAGTATCCAATATTAGTTAGTGGATTAAATATTATGAAGCAAACAAAATCATCAGAAGAGCTATTTCACTTACTGGCTTTAAGCGGTCAGGGCGACCGCGCAGCTTTTCAAGCGCTATATGAGGCAACTTCCGCCAAGTTATTTGGCTTGTCACTGCGCATCTTGAGTCGACGCGATTTAGCTGAGGAAGCTCTGCAAGATGCCTTCATTAATATTTGGCACCACGCGCAAAATTATCGCCCAGAAAAAGCGGCTGTGATGACCTGGATGACGACCATAGTGCGTAACAAATGCTTTGATTTACTCCGCGCAATGCCTAAAGAGTCACAACTGTTAGATGAGCAAAGTATGGACGATTGGGCTTCGGATGACTTAGGCCCATTAGAAAAAGCCACTGAACAAAGTCAATCTAAAGCACTGTTAAATTGCATGAGCACACTTGCACCACTGCAACGCCAAGCCATTGCGCTAAGCTATTTTCATGGCATGCCGCATGAACAACTGGCAACCCATTTAGCGCAACCTCTAGGCACAGTTAAAACGTGGATTAGGCGTGGTTTGCAATCCCTTAAAAGCTGTTTGCAAGGAGTGTCTGCATGAGATACGACAATCCACTACTAGCCGATATGCTTGCCACGGAATATATTTTAGGCACGTTAAAAGGTGCTGCGCGAAGACGTTTTGAGCAGTTATTAACGCAACGTGCTGATATAGCACAAACCTTTCACTGGTGGGAGTCACATATGCATTTGCTAGCGGATACTGTGCCAGCCACCCAGCCTCCCCAAAAGGTATGGCATAACATCGAAAATCGTTTATTTAGTACAGCTAAAACTCAAAATAGTAGCTGGTGGAAAGGTTTGGCATTTTTATCTACCACTATGGCGGTATCAATTGCAACTTTCTTGGTGATTCAATCTCCTAAGCCTTTAGAAGATATTGCCCCTACTGCTGTGGCCTTGTTAGCAACAGAAAAGGCAGAGGCTGGTTGGTTTTTAGATGAAACCAAACATTCACCAACAGATATTGAGATTAAAGTACGTGCACTGACTAGCCTACAAATCAAGCCAGATAACGCGTTTGAATTATGGCTATTACCCGCAGACAAATCTAAACCGATTTCTCTAGGATTATTGCCGCAACAAGGCACGAGTGTATTTAAAGTGCCTGTGGAATTAATCCCACAGATGGCAACTGGGTTGTTAGCCGTTAGCTTAGAGCCCGTGGGCGGGTCACCTACTGGCCAACCAACGGGTGCAGTGCTGTATCAAGGCAGAATGACCAAGACCTAAGCTTTGCACTTTAGATTTTTACTTGAAGCTTAGTTAGTTTGTATTAATTTTTTAATTTTTTTTAGAAAGCAGTAAATGGGTTTAGCCATAAAATTAGCAGAGTCAGGCAGCTTGCCTGATTCTATTGTACGGCAAGGTATTCGGCAGTTGGTTAAACAACGCTTAGTAGAAATTTCAGCAAACAATTCTGAAATTGGCATGGCGCAAATGACACAATTTATTGCAGCCATGAATGGCGCAGCCATTGCCCCGCTACCTGAGCTTGCTAATGCGCAACATTATGAAGTTCCAGCGGATTTTTTTCATTATTGCTTAGGGATTAACCGCAAATATAGCAGTTGTTTTTGGATGCCCGATACGCAAACCTTAGATGAGGCTGAAGTGTTGGCATTGACACAAACCTGTGACCATGCCGATTTGCATGACGGCCAAACGATTTTGGAGTTGGGCTGTGGTTGGGGCTCACTTTCACTTTGGATGGCTGCAAAATATCCAAAAGCCAGTATCACTGGCGTTTCAAATTCAAATTCACAACGTGAATATATTATGAATACCGCCAAGTCGCGCGGCATCACTAATCTGAACATTATCACGGCAGACATGAATATATTCGAAGCGCCGTCTAGCTATGATCGTATCGTGTCCGTTGAAATGTTTGAGCATATGCGTAATTACCAAGTGCTGTATGGCAAGGTCGCTAGCTGGCTAAATACTGGTGGGAAATTCTTTAAGCATATTTTTGTGCATCGCAACACGCCTTACGCATTTGAAGTTCAGAATGACGGGGATTGGATGAGCCGATTCTTTTTTAGTGGTGGCATGATGCCGAGTGACGATTTACCACTACATTTCCAGGACAATTTAAAGCTAATCCAGCGCTGGCGTTGGGATGGTACACATTATGAAAAAACTGCCAATGCCTGGCTAGCGAATATGGATAAAAATGCCAATGCCATTACACCCATTTTAGCGGCAACTTATGGTGATGATTATGTAGAAATGTGGCGTAACCGCTGGCGTATGTTTTACATGGCATGTGCCGAATTGTTTGGTTATAACAATGGTCAAGAATGGTGGGTTACCCATTACTTGTTCGAGAAGCGGTAATTATAAATAGCATGCCTAAATCGCAACTCATCATTAACTTTATTTTGTTTCAAATTGGCTGGTTTGCCTGCGTCATTGGTGCAGCTAAACAGCTGCCTTGGCTGGGTGTCATCGTGGTTGCTGCCATTGTGGCTTGGCATCTATCTCAATCCAAACAAGCCAAACCAGAGCTAGTCTTGTTAGCACTGGCATTGTTGATTGGCGGCACCTACGATCAACTCATGTTAAGTGGCGGCTTAATCAGCTATCAAGCACATGGTTGGGCAGCAAGCCTAGGCTCTTCAAATATAGTGCCCGCATGGATATTGGCTTTGTGGGCAGTGTTTGTCACTATTTTAAATGTTAGTTTAAAGTGGATGCGTGGGAAGTGGTTGGTGGCTGTCTTATTTGGTGCGATTGGTGGGCCGCTGGCTTATCTCGGTGCCGAAAAACTAGGTGCAGTATCGCTGAATAATCCACCCACCACCTACATCGCGCTTGCAGTCGGCTGGGCAATACTCACGCCATTATTGCTGGCGTTATCCGAAAAATTTGATGGCTATAAGCCTAATGGACAGATTGTGTAAATGCTGAGTTGGCCAATTTATTTTTATAGTCTGGCAACCATTGCAATTTTTGCCTTTGCCGGCTGGTTGCTGAGCCTGCTGCGCAAAAATGTCACGCATGTGGATAGCATGTGGAGCTTGTTTTTTGTGATTGCTGCATTGACCACCGCCGCTTTTGTGCTATTTGTTGAGGTTGCACCACCCAGACTGATATTGGTATTAGTCTGCGTGAGCGTTTGGGCGCTTCGGTTATGCCTATACTTAACATGGCGTAATTGGGGTCCGCATGAAGATTCGCGCTATGTAGATATCCGCAAAAACAACCAACCGCACTTTTGGTTTAAAAGTATTTACATTGTGTTTGGCTTGCAGGCGCTATTGGCATGGGTGATTTCTATTTCTTTGCATGCTGCCATTACCGCCACTTCACCGCTGAATTGGCTAGATTATGCAGGCTTAGGGTTGTTTGTATTTGGCTTGGTGTGGGAAACGTTGGCCGATTGGCAACTCAGTCGCTTTAAAGCGAATCCTAACAACAAAGGCAAAGTATTAAATACTGGTGTATGGCGCTACAGCCGTCACCCCAATTACTTTGGTGAATGCTGTGTGTGGTGGGCGTTTTACTTATTCGCCTTGGCTGGCGGCACTTGGTGGGCCATCATTTCACCGATTTTAATGACGCTGTTACTGTTAAAAGTGTCTGGCGTGAGTTTGTTAGAAAGCACCATCGTAGAACGTCGCCCTGCTTACGCCGAATACATACGCAGCACCAATGCATTTTTTCCATGCATTTCTAAGAAGGCATCACAAAACAAATGAAAAAAATTATTCTAACGGCTTTTTTCCTGTTTGCCTCGCCTTTGCTACACGCTAAAGAATGGGCGTTTGATGTGTATTTAGATAAAAATAAAATGGGTACACACACCTTCACATTTAATGATGGGGCATTGGTATCTAAAGCCAAATTCAATGTCAAGGTATTGTTTATCGAGGCCTATAAATACGACCACACTGCTAAAGAGCAATGGGCTGGCGATTGCTTAACTGCCTTAGAAGCCAATACCACTGAGAATAAAGTCGTGACCAAAGTAAGCGCAAAATTAGAGGGTGATAGCCTTAATATTAAAAATGGCAGTGCAGAACAAGCTTTACCTGCCTGTGTGATGACTTTTGCTTATTGGAACCCAAAAATACTACAGCAAAGCAAACTGCTTAACCCACAAAATGCAGAGTATTTAGACACGACCATCACTAAGCTTGGGGACGCTAAAACCGAGGTAAAAGGCAAGCTAACCGATACCACGCACTACAAGATTACAGGGGCGTTAAAAGGCGTTAAGAAACTGAATATTGAGCTGTGGTACAACCAAGACAATGACTGGGTTGCGCTTAAATCGGTGACCCCCGAAGGCTACAATATTATTTACAGGCTGAAATGAGATCAACATGTTTAAAACTTTTAACCAATTAGCTATTTGCCTAGTCTGCCTAATTTTAACAACTGGATGTGCGAGTCAAAAAATGAATGAAATCCCACTGGTAAGCCAAGTTGATTTAGCCAAATTTATGGGCGATTGGTACGTGATTGCAGTGATTCCTACTGCGATTGAGACTGATGCCTATAACCCAATTGAAAACTACAAGCTCAACGATGATGGCACCATTGCCACCACCTTTACCTTTAATAAGGGCAGTTTTGGTGGCAAAGCCAAAAAATATGAGCCAAAAGGCTTTGTGCAACCTGATACTGGTAACGCGTTATGGGGTATGCAGTTTATTTGGCCCATTAAAGCGGAGTATCGCATTGCTTATCTAGACGAAAATTACCAAACCACCATTATTGCGCGTAATGCACGCGATTATGTATGGCTGATGGCGCGCACACCGCAAATCAGTGACGCAGAATATGAAAAGCTCACGACGCTGATAAAGGATTGGGGTTATGACATGAGCAAGCTAATTAAAGCACCACAGCAAACATTGAGTGAGAGAAATAAATAGAAAGTAAGATAATGCTTAATCGTTTAAATTCCTTGCGCGTTTCCATACTAGGCTGGCTGGATAACAGCCACTATGCTAAAGAAGCTGCTTTGACAGATAACCAAATTGATTGGCCGCGCGTTATCCCCTTTGTGTGCTTACACTTGGCTTGTTTCGCTATTATTTTTGTCGGCTTTAGCTGGTTTGCTCTGGCATTCGCACTGGCGCTGTATGTCGTTCGCATGTTTGCCATTACCGCGTTCTATCACCGCTACTTTGCCCACAAAGCCTTTAAAACCAGCCGCGCTGGCCAATTGATATTTGCCATATTAGGTGCTACTGCTGTGCAACGTGGCCCTTTGTGGTGGGCATCGCATCACCGTAACCATCATGCACACTCAGATGAGTTGATTGATGCGCACTCACCGCATCAGCATGGCTTTTTATGGAGCCACATTGGCTGGTTTTTATCACGCGCTAATTTCTCTACGCAGCTAGAGCGTGTGAGGGAGTTAGCACACTTCCCTGAACTACGTTTTTTAGATCGTTTCGATATCATCATACCCATTGCCCTAGGAGCCAGTATCTACGCGCTTGGCGAGGCACTCAATATTGTTATGCCTGCGCTACAGACCAATGGCCTACAATTGTTTGTGTGGGGATTTATTCTCTCTACCGTATTGCTGTACCACGGCACATTTTGTGTGAATTCGCTGGCGCATGTATGGGGTAAGCGTCGCTACGCCACGCGCGACCACAGTCGCAATAACGCGCTAATTGCGCTGATTACACTGGGTGAAGGCTGGCATAACAACCACCACCATTTCCCTGGTTCGGCCAAACAAGGGTTTTACTGGTGGGAAATTGACTTTACTTACTATGGCTTACGCATATTGGCGGCTCTTGGCATCATTTGGGATTTAAAAACCGTGCCTATTGCGATTAAAAATGCGCACATCAAGCAAAGCAATTAATCATGAAGATTGCAATTATTGGCTCTGGCATTGCTGGCAACACCCTCGCCCACCATTTATACAAAACTCACGACATCACTGTTTATGAGGCTAATAGCCATATTGGCGGCCATACGCATACGCATTATATCGAAATCGACCATAAAAAATACACCGTAGATTCAGGTTTTATTGTGTTTAATGATCGTACTTATCCAGAATTTATTCAATTGTTAGAAGCGCATCAAGTGGCTTGGCAGCCAAGTAATATGAGCTTTAGTGTGCGTTGCGAGACCACTGGCTTAGAATATAACGGAACAACCTTAAACAGCCTATTTGCGCAGCGTAGCAACCTGTTTAAACCGAGCTTTTACCAGATGATTCGTGATATTTTGCGTTTTAATAAGCAATCACTCAGTTTGCTAGAAGGGGGAAACGAAATTGCCATGGGCGACTACCTAAAGCAAAACAACTATGGCCAACGCTTTATCAACCAATACATCATCCCCATGGGCGCTGCTATTTGGTCTACCGATGCAGCACAAATGTTGCAGTTTCCTGCGCGATTTTTTGTGCGGTTTTTTCATCACCATGGTATGTTGAGTGTCAACAATCGGCCGCAATGGCGCACCATTACTGGCGGGTCGGCTAGATACGTTGAGGCGATTACCAAACCGTTTAAGCAATATATTAAGCTAAATACAGCAGTAAAAAACGTTAAACGCAACGCTAATAATGTGGAAATTACTCTGCAGAATGGCGAAATAGAGAAATTTGATTATGTGTTTTTTGCCTGCCACAGCGATGAAGCTTTACGCATGCTGACAGACAGCACACAAGAGGAACAAGAGATTTTAAACGCAATCCCTTATCAACAAAACAGCGTATATCTGCATACTGACGTTAACTTAATGCCAAAGCGCAAGTTAGCATGGGCAGCGTGGAACTACCACTTACCCAAAACGCCCAGTAATAAAGTTCCAAATAATAAAGTTTTGGTTACCTACAATATGAATATTTTGCAGAATATTGATTGCCCGCAGCCTATTTTAGTCACTCTTAACCATACCGATAACATCAACCCTGCCAAAATAATCAAGCGCCTAAGCTACACTCACCCTGTCTACACCATTGCTGGCGCGGCTGCACAGGCTCGGCATGCTGAAATTAGCGGACAAAACCGCACGGGCTATGCAGGCGCTTATTGGTTGAATGGTTTTCATGAAGATGGTGTAAAAAGTGCGCTGAATGCTTTGCAACATTTTGAGAAATTTGTAGCCAATGCATAGCAAGATTTATGCTGGCTGGGTGGCACATCAACGCTATAGCCCTAAAAAACATGGCTTTCGCTACCGTGCTTTTATGATGTATTTAGATTTGGATGAAATTAATTTTTTATTTAAAAACAATAAATTATGGAGTTATCTTAAACCAAATATTGCGTATTTTAAACGTGCCGATTATTTTGGTGACCCGAATAAAAATCTAAAAAGTGAAATCAGCGATTTAGTTTTAAATGCCACTGGCAAACCTGCGCAAGGTGCAGTGAGATTGCTGACCAATATGCGCTATTTTGGGCATTGCTTTAACCCAGTATCGTTTTATTATTGCTTTGAAGCTGATGGCGTAACCCCGCAAGCGATCGTTACCCACATCACCAATACACCATGGGGCGAAGATTATGCATATGTACACGATTTTACAGCAGAAAAATTAATAAAAAACACTAAAAATGGCGTGATTACTACATTTAAGCTGGATAAAAAATTCCATGTGTCACCCTTTATGCCAATGGAGATTGACTACGACTGGGCATTTAAGCTGCACGACAAACAACTTTTCGTGCACATGAAGAATTTCCAACACGACCAAGAAATTTTTAACGCCACTTTAAGTCTGCAAGCACAAGAAATAACGCCTAAGGCACTGAATTTATTGCTGATTCAATACCCACTGATGACTATTAAAGTTGTCATTGGTATTTACTGGAACGCCCTACTACTCTGGCTAAAACGGGTGCCTGTTTATTCACACCCTATTCCTATTAATAAAGAATAAACACAAAAAGCTAACATACAAAGTTACTGAAAAAAATACTATGGAAACCCTTTCTGCACCTTTAAAAAATAAAAAGCACGTTAAACTAAAAAAACGTGCTGCCTGGTTGCAAACCTTTGCTAAAACGCAAGTGCTCAAAAAATTGGCCAATCTTGCATACGGTCAATTAACGCTGATAGACGCTGATGAACGCTATCAGTTTGGTGGTGCGGGCGACTTAAGCGCAACTATTATTGTCAATGACACACATTTTTACGGTGATGTCGCCTTTGGTGGCAGCATCGGCGCGGGTGAGGCTTATATGCTGGGTTATTGGCAGGCAGACAATCTCACCAATGTGATTCGCCTGTTCGCAGTCAACCAAAGCATGATGGATGCTTTAGAAGGTGGTTTTGAGTGGCTATCCAAGCCCATTCTAAAGACGCTGCACTACTTAAACCGCAACACGCAAGATGGCAGCCGCAAAAATATCGCCGCGCATTACGATTTAGGTAACGATTTTTTTAAACTGTGGCTAGATCCAACCATGATGTACTCTGCCGCGATTTTCGCACCTGCGGACTGCAGTCTAGAAGTGGCTTCGCTAAAAAAACTGCAAGTCATTTGCAGTAAACTAGACTTAAAACCTGGTGACCACGTACTTGAAATAGGCACTGGCTGGGGCGGGTTTGCTATTTATGCCGCCAAAAATTATGGCTGCCACGTCACCACCACCACCATCTCAAAACAGCAATATGAGGAGACAAAAGAAAGAGTTAAAGCAGAAAATATTGAACATAAAGTAACGCTTTTATTAAATGATTACAGAGACTTACAAGGAAAATTTGATAAGTTAGTTTCAATTGAAATGATAGAAGCGGTGGGCCATCAATTCTATGATGTCTACTTTGCAAAAGTCAGCAGTTTACTCAATCCAGATGGCTTAGCACTCATTCAAGCCATCACCATTGCCGACCAACGCTTTGAGTCGGCAAAAAATAGTGTCGATTTTATACAGCGCTATATTTTCCCAGGTTCAAACATTCCCAGTAATACAGCTATGTTGCAAAGCATCACCAAAAGCACCGATATGCGCCTGTTTGATTGTGAAGATATCGGCGCGCATTACGCCACCACGTTGCGCAAATGGCGTGAAAATTTCTTTGCTAATATTGCGCAAGTACGTCAATTGGGCTATTCGGAAGAGTTTATCCGCATGTGGGAATTTTATCTTTGCTACTGCGAGGGTGGTTTTGCCGAGCGTGCATTGGGCGATGTGCATTTATTATTGGCCAAACCGCAAAATCGTAGACCTGCTTTAATATAGTGCCACTGTATTAATTTAGCGATGCTTACATAACGCATAACGACACGCTTATAATAACGCCCTATGCAATTTGCAAATATTGAATGGCGCGAAAATAAAGGGGCTAAAAATAGTATTGGCCAGCCCTACTCACTTGATTTTAATGATGTTTATTTCAATACAGATGACGGTTTAGCAGAATCTGAGCATGTATTTATAACCCATAACAAATTACAACAACGCTTTTCTGACGCCAACCTAAGTAGCTTTACCATGATTGAAACAGGCTTTGGTACTGGGCTAAACTTTCTAGCTGTAAGCGCACTTTGGTTACAGCTAGCTCCCAAAAGCGCCACTTTGCATTACATTGGTATCGAAAAAACACCACTTTCAATAGCTGACTTAACGCGTGCGCAGGCGCTGTGGCCACAATTTACAGATGTTTCGCAAGCATTTATTACACAATATTCAACCCTTGAATCTGGCACTAATCATTTTAGCATCGCTGCAGGCCGCATCCAGCTTGTCTTGCAGGCCGATGATATTACGCTCGCATTGCCGCAGCTATCACAAATCGCCGATGCCTGGCTGCTGGATGGCTTTGCGCCAGCCAAAAACACCGCCATGTGGTCCAGTGAAGTATTTGCACAGATGGCACGCCTCTCCAAGAAAGGTAGCACCTTCGCCACTTTTACCAGCGCTGGCCACGTCAAACGCGGTTTGTACAGTGTAGGTTTTGAAGTAAGCAAGCACAAAGGCTTTGGCAAAAAGCGGGAAATGTTAAGTGGCATATTTACAGGTAAGAACTGATGACTAGGGCAATTGTCATTGGTGGCGGCATTGCAGGTTGTAGCACGGCGTTCGCATTAGCCAAGCGTGGCATTGCAGTTACATTGATTGAGCGGCATGAAAAACAGGCGCAAGAAGCCTCTGGCAGTCCGCTGGCAATGCTCTACCCAAAGATTAACATTAAGCCATCGCCCGCCAATATATTGGCTCTGCAAGGTTTTTCCTTCACTTTTGACTTATTAAAGAAACTGCCTAATTCTGGGAATTATTTTAATACATGCGGGCAAATTCAGCTGGCGTTTAACGCACGCGAGCAAGCGAAACAAGCTGCCTTAGTCAATCAATCAGAAACTCAATATTTAAAATTTCAGCTTTTAAACACAGATGAAGCCAGCGCAATTGCAGGCGTCCCCTTAAAAACCGGTGGTTTATATTTGCCACAGGCTGGCTGGGTTAAGCCGCAATCCTTATGTGAAGCGCTTTGCAGCAGCCCATTAATTTCAGTTGTCACTTCAACCGAAGCGTTAAGCATTGAAAAACAGGATGAGGTATGGCGTGTTTCAGTGGCTAATCAACAGCGATTGAATGTTGACAAATGCGAAGCTGAGATAGTTGTCATTTGCAATGCCAAAGACATTAAACAATTTCATCAATGCGCCAGCGCTGCGATTACCCCAGTGCGCGGCCAACTTAATTGGTTTAAATCTACTGCTGAAAGCGAAAAAATCAAAACGATTATTTGCAGTGACCACCATGTTAGCCCTGCTGTAGATGGCTGGCACTGTGTTGGCACCAGTTATGCCCCCAATGACCTGCGGGCAGAAACTAGCCCAGCCGATACGCAACAAAACTTGAACGCACTGCACAAAGTTGCACCAGATATTTACAAGCATATTGACTTAGAGAGTGTGCAAGCGCGAGTGGGTTGGCGCAGCCAAACGCTTGACTATATGCCGCTTGCTGGGCAACTACTTGATGAAGAGAAATTGCGTAAAAATCCACCACGTTACAACGCCAACTCTGCAAGTTTGCCATGGTTGAGCGGTTTATACGTGAATGCAGGACATGGCTCTAAAGGCATGATTACCGCGCCTTTAAGTGGTGAACTAATCGCTGGCTTAGCTGCCGATAGCCACCTAGTTACCAGCCCACAGTTAGCCAGCAAACTTAATCCCAGTCGTTTCTTGCTACGTGAACTTGGCTTAAAACAATTAGCCAATTCGCTCTTTGCTGCGTGAATTTTGGCTTTAAAAATGAGCCAATTCACTTTTATAGATTAAAATTGTGCCATGCAAGACACTAACCGAGACAGCAATCAACTCCTCAACCAAGCACAACAGGCCGAGCTGCAAGGCAATAACCATGAGGCGCTACAAATATATCAGCAATTGCTATTATTGCATCCAACCGAGCTTGGTTTACATGCACGCTGTGGCAATCTATGTGCGCAACTAGCGCGATTTGAAGAAGCGGCAGGTTATTTTAGGCGTCTTTTACAAGCGAATAAAAAGAGTGACGACACGCGCAACGCACTTTGCTACTGCTTAGCGGCACTGGGTAATCAAGCACACAGTAATAGTAATTATTTGCAAGCGGAAGCTTGTTTTGAAGAAGTAATCCAGCACCAGCCTGGTAACGCGGCGTACTGGTATAACTTAGGTAACGCACAGCGGGAACTTGGGAAACCGCAAGCTGCATTAGAGAGCTTAAGACTATCCATCAAATTCGACCCTAATGACGCCGATGCGCACAATAATTTGGGCAATGTACAGCGCGAATTGGGCAGGCTAGATGCAGCCATTGCCAGTTATGAGCGCGCTTTACAGATCAATCCAAACCTGCACCATGCCTTGGCGCATTTAGTGCACCAAAAACAGCATATATGCGACTGGACTGATTTAGATGTCCAAATCACAGAAATTCGTCGATTGGTGCGTGAGGAACCGAGTGCGCAAATTTCACCCTTTGCGTTTTTAGCGCTGTCTGGCGCCACTGCAAGTGAACAAAAGCAATGCGCTAGCAATTGGGCGAATAATCTGTTTGGGCACATGATTGAAAATAGCGCACAGACTGCGCCAAACAAAACCAAAAACGCAAAAGAAAAAATCAATATCGGCTATTTATCAGCAGACTTTAGACTGCATCCGCTAGCGTTTTTAATCACCGAACTCATTGAAAAACACGACAGGAATAAATTCAAGGTTGTAGCCTACTCTTATGGCGCGGTTGATAACACGCCCACCAGAAAGCGATTGGTAAAGGCGTTTGATCAATTTAATGACATTCGCTCTTTAAACGATATTCAAGCGGTGCAAAAAATCCAGCAAGATGACATCGACATTTTGGTAGATTTAACGGGCTTTACGCAAACCAGCCGCACTGGCATTGTGGCACTCAAACCCGCACCTATTAGCATTAACTGGCTGGGCTATGCTGGGACGATGGGCTATCTGAATAACAAACCGCTATTTGATTATATTTTTGCTGATCACATCATTGCGCCAAATCCTGATGACTTTAGTGAGCAATTGCTTTACCTACCCTGCTATCAACCCAATGACAGCCAGCGCCCAATTGGGAAAAACACCACGAAAGTCGAGAACAATCTGCCTGCAGATGTGTTTGTATTTTGTTGTTTTAACCAAACGTTTAAAATCACGGCAGCGATTTTTTCGGCGTGGATGCGCATTCTCGAACATGCACCCAATAGCGTATTGTGGCTGTTGGATTGCAACCCATGGGCAAAAAGCAATTTGCAGCGCGAGGCAGAAAACGCAGGCGTTGCTGCCGAGAGAATTATTTTTGCGCCTCGCGTGCCTATTACTGAACATTTAGCGCGCCATGTGCATGCGAATTTATTTTTGGACACCTTGCCCTACAACGCACACACCACTGCCAGCGACGCGCTTTTTATGGGCGTGCCCGTGTTAACGATACTAGGCAATACACTTGCCAGCCGTGTAGCGGCCAGCCTACTGACGCGCGCAGGATTGCCTGAGCTGATTGCCAACAATCTACAAGATTACGAACAAAAAGCCGTGTTTTTTGCGCAACATCCAGAAAAGCTGAACGAACTCAATCTGGCGAATAAAAAATCTCCCCTTTTTGATGCCAGCCAATTTGCACGCGATATTGAACAGCAATATTTAAACATTTGGGGTAAATTGGACATAAGCACGAAATTGCCATAAAAACTTGGCTTGTGATAAAGTTTAACCCATCACCAACTAATAGGATTTTACATGGCCGCCATTGATATCACCCCTGTGCTTAAATTTATGACAGAAAAAGGCGGCTCTGATCTGTTTTTTAGCACAGGTGCGTCCATACATATGGATGTTGAAGGTGAAACCATGCCAGTAAACGCGCAAAAAATGATGCCAGGCATGATTAAAGAAATTGCCTACGCCATTATGAGCCCCGCGCAAATTGCAGAATTTGAAAAAGAATTAGAATGTAACTTTGCGATTGGCCGTAAAGATATCGGCCGCTTTCGGGTCAATGTATTTAGGCAGCGTGGCGAAGTCGGCATGGTCATCCGCCATATTAAAACCGACATCCCCGATTTTGAGACTTTAGGTTTACCGCTTGTTTTGCGTGAACTTATCATGAGAAAGCGCGGTTTGGTGCTGGTGGTGGGGTCAACTGGCTCAGGCAAATCAACCACGCTGGCTTCAATGATTGATTATCGCAATGCCAATGAAACAGGCCATATTGTTACCATTGAAGACCCGATTGAGTTTGTGTACAACCACAAAAAATCGGTAGTAGATCAGCGCGAAGTTGGCATTGATACGCACTCGTTCACCAGTGCACTTAAAAATGCCATGCGGCAGGCGCCTGATGTAATTTTAATTGGTGAGGTGCGTGATATGGACGGCATGCAACAAGCGCTGACCTATGCCGAAACGGGCCATTTATGCTTGGCCACCTTGCATGCTAATAACGCCAATCAAGCGCTAGAACGCATTATTTCGTTCTTCCCCACCGAGGCCAAACATGGCTTGCTACTTGGCGTTTCACTCAACTTGGTGGGCATTGTGTCGCAGCGTTTAATTCCTGGAAAAATCCAGAAACGCGTGGCGGCGGTAGAGGTGTTGATTAACACACCTTATGTGTCTGAGTTGATTCAAAAACAAAAAATGGGCGAGCTGAAAGACACCATGGCCGACAACAACGATATTGGCATGAATACGTTTGACCAGTCGCTATTTAAGCTATTTGCCAACGGTAAAATTGATGAAAACGAAGCGCTAGCCAATGCCGATTCACGCAATGATTTATCACTGAAAATTCGCTTTGCAGCCGAAGGCAACGCGGGTGGCTTCGGCAGTTAGTCTTTATGGTTTAAAGCGGCGGTTAAAGCCGCTGCAATAATCAGCAATCCGCCCAACCATTCGTTTAATGTCATGGCTTCGTGCGCCAAGTAGTACGAGGCGATGGCGGCCACCACCAGTTCAAACAAAAACAATACAGAAGCGCGAATTGCACTCAATTGCGTGACGCCAAACTGCACCAACATGGTGGCTGCTATCAGCAGCAGCGCAATAATGGTCATCACCATCCAATGATTGAGGCTAAAAAAACTGGGCGTGACAAAGTTTTGACCGTAATAACTCACTAAAAATGGCGCAGAGACTGCTGCTACAACAATCACACCTACCCATACCGCAAATGATTTTTGCAACAAGTTTAAGTGACTAGATTTTCTGGTAATCACATTGGTCAGCGAAAAGCCAATGCCTGCAGACAGCGCAAGCCATTCAGCGCTATTACGCGGAATAGGCAAATGGCTTTCTACCGTGCTAAATGGACCTGCCAGCATGATATAGGCACCAATGAGGGCGATAGCAATCGAGATAAAACCAATCTTTGTAATCGGCTCTTTTAACCAAAAACGTGCCAGTAGCAGTGTCCACAAAGGCGACAGATAAAATAGCAGCATCACCCGCATCACTTCGCCATCAATCACCGCCAACACATAACTTAGGTTGGTCCAGCCCGCGATAAGCCCAATCCAAACCACATTTTGTGGCTGATTAAACAGCTCGCGCCAATGTTTAACTAGGTATTTAGAAAAATAAGTGCCAGCAAACAACGTGGCAATGCAATAGGTATAAAAGCTTGAAGCCACGCCTGACACGCCCGCCTCGGCCATTAAACGATATGGATACCAAATAATACCCCAACAAAAAGCGCCAAACAGCAGGCCAAATATCGCCAACGTATTTTTATTGGAATTAATCTTATTGCTATTAATCAAGTTGAATCCTAAATTATAATAGGGCTTATGAACCCAAATTTGAGCCTGCTACAACCCTACCCGTTTCAGCGTCTGCGCGATTTATTTGCTGGCATTACACCTAACCCAGCCTTGAATAACATCAATCTTTCTATTGGCGAACCTAAACATGCCACGCCACAACTGATTAAAGATGCGCTCACCAGCAATTTGAGTGGTTTGGCAACTTACCCAACAACGCTTGGTAGTACTGAGCTTCGCACTGCTATCGCCAACTGGATCACGCGCCGTTACAACATCGTGGCGCCTAATCCAGACAAAGCTATTTTACCAGTAACTGGCAGTCGCGAGGCGCTATTTGCTTTTGCGCAAGTGGCCATAGATAGCACTAAAAGCCATGTTAACCAGTCCAAACCCAGCTTTAAACCAATCGTGATTTCGCCGAATCCGTTTTACCAGATATACGAAGGTGCGGCGTTTTTAGCAGGCGCAGAGCCTTATTTTTTAAATACTACGCCAGAAAATGGCCATGCCATGGAGTTTGGTAGCGTACCTGCGGATATTTTAAGGCGTACGCAACTAGTGTATGTGTGCAGCCCAGGCAATCCTTCTGGCAAGGTGATAAACCTTGAGCAATGGAAAACGCTATTTGAGTTGTCAGATAAATACGGTTTTGTCATTGCTGCAGATGAATGTTATTCAGAGATTTACTTTAACGAAGCCGAGCCGCCATTAGGTGCCCTGCAAGCCGCCTCCCTATTGGGTCGTGGCCATGCCAATTTAATCATGTTCAGTTCACTTTCTAAACGCAGCAATGTACCAGGCATGCGCTCTGGCTTTGTAGCTGGCGATGAAAAGATTATTGAGAAATTTGCACTGTACCGCACTTATCACGGCTGCGCCATGAACCCAGCGGTGCAGGCTGCCAGCACAGCGGCATGGAATGACGATGCACACGTGGTTGAAAACCGTCAATTGTATGCACAAAAATTTAAGGTAGTCACACCGATGTTGGCTGAAGTATTAACGGTCGAAATGCCTGACGCCGCCTTCTATTTATGGGCCAAAAGTAGTATTTCTGATACAGAGCTGGCCGTTAAACTCTACCGCGACCTCAATATTACCGTGCTACCAGGTAGCTATTTAGCACGTGAGGCGCACGGGTCAAACCCTGGTGAAAACTTTATCCGTATGGCGTTGGTTGCTTCTTATGAGGAATGCCTTGATGCGGCTAATCGCATTAAAAATTACTTATAATTTACTTTAACTTAATAAGTTAAGTATTTGTTTTTATATATTTGTTATTTAATCTCACTGCAAGCGAGCTTAAGGCAATCAGCGCTACCCCAATCACCACCAATGCAATCGGCCAACCTAGTGTATTGGCAAAATGTTTGGCCGTGTAATAGCCAATATAAATCAGCATCGCCAGCGTACCCACACCCAGTAGCGCGCGACTACGCACATGCGTACTTAAAAATATCATGAGTGCGGACAAGCCCAGATAAAGCAGCTCAAGCGGCGTGTTTTCTACCGCTTCAAACACCGACCACATCAAGATTACGCCACCGACAAAATACCAAAATGGCGCAATTGCAAGGTGTTTAGATTGCTGTAGTGCGTAAGCCACGCAAATCAGCGAAACGCCAATCACCATGCCAATCAGTTCGCCATCCCAGTTCCATACATCAAATAAATTCGCCAACAAAATACAACCGAATAGAATGGCGCTGAATGCCAGCACTGACAAGCGTTTCGCCCAAAACGTAGCACCCTGCTGTATGAGCATATACGCCGACATAAAGATAAGACCATGCCGCGCATCGCCACCCGATGAGTATTCTTGCAACATCACCAAAATGCCCATCGGTTGCAATATTGATGAAACAATAAACAATGGCGTGGCGGCTTTGTCGTAACGCTTATCTGCTAAACACACTAAGCCCATGATAAATGCCACAAGACCTACGCCTAAAGTCACAATCACGCGCGCGGCAGAGCCAAAATCGTCCCAATACATGCTAATAAATACGCCAATGCCAGCAAAGACAAAAATGCCACCAATGTAGCCGAATAACTTAGAGAGCACACTAGAAGATGGCTTGGAAGCCAATGCAGGCGCGGCCTCCAAGGCATGCTTTATTTCATCTAGCGTAATCTGGTTGTGTTTTGCTAGAGAGACGATATCTTGAAGCGCTTCTTCTTTTGACATTCTTCGCCTCTTATCTTTTCACAATATCGTTATTAACAACCCAGCCAATAAAGTGCAGCTGGTCGTAATAATAATTATTTTGCAGGGTGTTGATTTTGTAGCCTACACTGCCCTTTTTAAGCCGATAGCCGCTATTATGGCCACCACCGCCAAATAGGCCGCCAACTAGGCCATTGTTGCCATAGCGTTGGTTTTCCATCACATAGCCATCTGGCGCCACCATAGCGGTATCTATGGTCATATTTTTGGTTTCTGCTAACAATATTTCAGCGCTATCACTCAATTGGCTGGCATCAATAGTGATTTCGCGCATCACTTCATTTTTGGCGTCATAAGCCATTAGTTTTTTGGAGTTGTAGTAGCTATCTTTGCCATCTGTTTTTTTAGCCTTCACCATCAGTTGTTGATTTTTTACATTAAAATCAATCGTATAGTCTGGTTTATTTTGATAACCGTAATCCTGCACACTAAACAACACTTCATATTGTGGTGGCGTACTGTACATTTTTGGAATCACCGTAGCCGCAAAAAACAGTACAATCAACAACACTGGCAGTGCCAGGCCGATGACTAACACTAGGTTTTCTTTAATCCAATTCTTCATCCTCACCCTTTCACTTCACGCCGTCATTCCGTGCTTGACACGGAATCCAGCGTCTTTAAAGCCACTAGATTCCGACTTTGCGAGCATCCGCTACGCGGCTTGCCTGCTAAAATCACTACGTCGGAACAAACTACAAATATTTAAGCTATAAACCGCTCAACTTTTTCCAATACTACGCTATTCAAATCGGCCTGCAAACAATCCAATTCAAACGTATCTTCCATGCCGCGCAACCAAGTGAGTTGGCGCTTTGCCAGCTGGCGCGTGGCAAAAATGCCCCTGTCACGCAACTCTGCTACATCATAATCGCCATTCAAATGCTCTAAAACCTGCCGATAGCCCACACAGCGCATAGAGGTTGATTCAGGCGTAAGCGCTGGATATTTGCTTAACAAACCTTTTACCTCATCCACCAAGCCCAATTTCAGCATTTCATCGAAGCGTGCTGCTATTCTTTGGTGTAATACACTACGCTCACTAGGCACCAGTGCAATTTTGAGCACTTGGTAAGGCAGCGCCTCACTGCTTTGCTTTTTAAATAAGCTGCTCATGGCTTCACCGGTAATTTCAAACACTTCTAACGCACGTTGAATGCGTTGTGCATCGTTGGGTTGTAAGCGTGCTGCAGTTTCTGGGTCAATCAAAGCCAACTTTTCGTGCATCGCTGGCCAACCAATCAAAGCCGCACGTGCGTCTAGCCTTGTCCTAATATCAGCATTGGCTGGTGGCAAACCACTCATGCCCTCCGTCAAGGCTTTAAAATACAACATAGTGCCGCCCACCAGCAGCGGAATTTTGCCACGTGCGGTAATATCTGCCATCAATCGCAAAGCATCACTTCTAAAGTTCGCCGCAGAATATGCGCTGGTTGGTGGAATAATATCAATCAAATGATGCGGAGCGCTTGCCAGCGTTGCTGCATCTGGCTTGGCCGTGCCAATGTTCATCTCTCTAAACACTAATGCAGAATCAACACTGATGATTTCGACTGGTAGTTTTGAATGCAAGTAAACCGCCGCACCAGTTTTGCCACTGGCGGTTGGGCCCATCAAAAAAATTGCAGCTGGCAACGAACTCACCAAATTACACATCTAAAATACGAAAATAACAGTAAACAAACTCTTGCACATTACCGCCTGGCGTGTGGTGCAGTACTTTTTCATTCACAATAAGCGCAAACGACTTTCCAAGCTCTGCGTGCAAACTAGTAGCACTATAACGTACAGTTTTTAGCCCACTACATTGCATAGGGCCATCCTCAGAAAATGTAGCGATAATGACATGCCCATTGGGTTTAACAGAATGTAGAATATTTTGAATATAGGCTTTTCTGTCTTTAGCAGAAGTTAAAAAATGAAAAACAGCGCGGTCATGCCAAACGTCAAAACTGTGCAATGGAAACGTTATTTTCGTAATATCGGCCACCAACAAATGGATTTGGTCGGCACGCGTTCCCAAGCGATTTTTTGTAGCTAAAAGCGCATTTTCTGAAATGTCCAATACCGATAATTTTTTGTATCCACTCGCTAATAAATCATCCACCAATGTCGAAGCGCCACCACCAACATCTATAATTGAAGCAGATTGGTCTACGCCCGTTTTTTGCAAAAAACGAATTGAATCATTAGCATGATGTTGAAACCAACTGACCGCATTGACAGCCTTAGTCGAATATACTTGATTCCAATGCGATTTTGATTCTACAAGGTCTTGTTTTGACAATATTACTTCCCCCGCATAAACATTTTATCCAAATCACTCATACTCACCTGAAACCAAGTTGGGCGGCCGTGGTTGCACATGCCGCTTCGCTCTGTGGCTTCCATATCGCGCAGCAAAGCATTCATCTCAGTCACAGTGAGGATGCGATTGGCACGTACAGCCGCATGGCAAGCCATAGTGCCGAGCAACTCATTTCTGCGTTCTGTGAGCGCTCGGCTGGCGCCGTATTCGCGTAAATCTTTTAATACATCACGCGCCAGTTGCACAGCATCTGCATTTTGCAGCATCGTCGGCACTGCGCGTACCGCCAACGTGTTGGGTGAAAGCACGGCAATATCAAAACCCAGTTGCCATAGATTATCCGCACTAGTTGCTAACTCTTCATTCACCGTTGCTACTTCTAGCCTATCCGCATTAAAACTAACAGGGATCAGCAGTGGCTGCATCGGCACAGCCTTATTATCCAGAGCATTTTTCAGTTGCTCGTACATAATGCGCTCGTGCGCGGCATGCATATCAATCACGACCAAACCTGCGCTGTTTTGCGCGAGAATATACACGCCGTGAATTTGCGCGACTGCAAAGCCCAAGGGAAAGTCTTGAGGTTGATATTCAGGTGTATTTTCATTGCTTAAAACAGCATCGCCAGAAGCCTTATGGGTATTGGCTTGCAGGGCATCATTTTCTGCTCGTAGTGGATTATTAGCAAATAAGGTTTGGTAAAAAGTGCTAGGTTGGTTAGCGCTTAAATTGATTTGCGTTTGATACTGCGGATAATTGGGGGAGCTAGCATATTGTGAGGCAAACGGATTATGCGCGGCTTGGCTGGCAGTGGCCGCATTAGATAAACCTGTTGGTGTGGCCAGATTTTTATGTAGCGAATGGAAAATAAAGCGATGTATCGCTTGGCCATCTCTAAACCGCACCTCGGTTTTACTTGGGTGCACGTTGACATCCACTAAATTCGGATCACACTCCAAAAATAGCACGAATGCGGGGTGACGGTCGTGGTGCAGGACATCTTGATAGGCTTGGCGAATGGCGTGTGCAATCAATTTATCGCGGACAAAACGGCCATTGACATACACATATTGTGTATCGCGGCTATTGCGATTAAACGTAGGCTTGGCCGCCATTCCCCATAAACGCAAACCTGCGGCCTGCTCATCGACTCTAATACTTTCGGCCGCAAACTCTGCGCCTAATACTTCGCTGAATCTTTTTGTCGGCTCGCTGGCAGAATAACGGCTAAGCGCCCTGCCATTATGCCGCAACATAAACGCGACATCCGGACGCGAAAGCGCGACGCGGCTAAATGCCTCTTCACAATGACCAAATTCTGTTGCTTCGGTTTTTAAAAACTTGCGCCGAGCTGGCGTATTAAAATATAAGTCATTGACTTCAACAATGGTGCCAACATCTAAGCCAATGGGTTGTAATGGTGCGATTGAATTGCCTTCTGAGGCAATACGCCATGCATATTTGGTATCAAGTACGCGGCTGGATATCTGCGTGCGTGAAACCGAAGCGATGCTCGCCAACGCCTCGCCGCGAAAGCCCAAACTGGCAACTGCTTCTAAATCTTCCAAGCTGGCAATTTTGCTGGTGGCATGGCGAGTTAAGGCCATGGCCAAATCTTGTTGAGGAATGCCGCCGCCGTTATCGATGACTTTTAATTGCTTGACGCCACCTTGTATTAAACTAACTGAAATCTCGCTAGAACCTGCATCCAGGCTGTTTTCCAGCAGCTCTTTGAGCGCAGAAGCTGGCCGTTCTACCACCTCGCCAGCAGCAATTTGGCTGATTAATTGATCGGGTAATAATTTGATTGCAGGCATAATGATGGGTGATATTTTACCTGTTTTAAGCCACAATCTTGCACAATGCCCATAACTATTAAACCAGCCACAATTCAACCAAACGATTTTGCCCATAGCTTTAGCAAAGCGCGTGCTATCAAGCGCCATCACCACTTTTATTTAGGCCCAACCAACTCTGGCAAAACGTATCACGCGC
Source organism: Pseudomonadota bacterium (assembly GCA_020053735.1). Classification (GTDB taxonomy): domain Bacteria; phylum Pseudomonadota; class Gammaproteobacteria; order Burkholderiales; family Methylophilaceae; genus Methylotenera_A. The sequence continues at coordinate 42,419 of JAGVMP010000012.1, read as the reverse complement.
TTAACAGCTTAATGGCCGCTAAATCAGGTGCTTACTTAGCGCCTTTACGTTTATTGGCGATGGAGGTGCGCGATAAACTAATGGCGGCAGGTGTGCCTTGCAACTTAATTACAGGTGAAGAGCGCGTCATCGTTGCTGGTGCACAGCACACCGCCAGCACCATTGAGATGATGAATCCCAGCAAGCAAATCGACGTGGCGATTATTGATGAAATTCAAATGTTACAAGATGCAGACCGCGGCAGTGCTTGGACAGCTGCATTGGTGGGCGTACCTGCTAGGCAGGTGTTTGTATGCGGCGCAAACTCAGTCACTGCAGCATGCTTGCAAGTATTAGAGCATCTAAATGAAACCTACGAAATCACCCAATTGCAACGGATGACACCGCTGATATTTGAAGAAACTAGCCTGTGCGGTAAACACTACAGTAAACCCAAGCTAAAAAATCAGTTGCAAAAAGGTGACGCATTTATCGCCTTTAGCAGAAAGGACGTGCTGACTTTATCGGCGCGCTTTCGGCAATGGGGTTACAGCGTTGCCAGCATTTACGGTGCATTATCACCTGAAGTACGCCGCCACGAATCCGAGCGCTTTAGTAGCGGACAAGCCAGTGTTTTAGTGGCAACCGACGCCATTGGCATGGGGCTAAACCTACCCATCCGCCGGATAGTATTTAGTGCCATCCATAAATTTGATGGTATGGCTGCACGACCACTGAATGCTACCGAAGTACGCCAAATCGCCGGTCGCGCTGGCCGTTTTGGCATTTACGATACAGGTTTTGTGAATGTGCTAGAAGATGATGAGCGCATTCACATTGAGCACATGCTGGCCACCGACGATACTGTGGATTTAAAAAGGCTACCCATTGCAGCCAAATTCGGTGAAATTGTCGCTATTTCACACCGACTACATACGAATAAGTTATCTGAATGTTTGGATTATTTTGCACATAGATTGCGTTTTGAGCACAGTCTATTTGAGCTAAGCAATGTAGATGCGCAACACAGCCAAGCCTTACTAGTGGACGAGTTTGCGCCGAATATGGCACTGCAGGACAAGTTTATATTTGCTTGCGCGCCAATTTCAATTAATGTGAATATAGAAAAAGATTATTTTTTAATGTGCCTACAGAGCTCGTACCTATTGGCTCCCAGAGCATTGCCGTCAACACCTGTTTGGCTTAATAGCATCGACTCAAAGCACATCACTCCTAAGCACTTGGAGGCCGCCGAAATCTTAAGCCAAAATTTAAGCTTATATGCATGGCTGAGTTATAAATTTCCGCAGACTTTTGTGGATGGCGACAAAGTAAGTAATTTGCGTCAAGTGATAAGCCGCTATATCACGCGCGCCTTGCTTGCCCAAGCTGGTTATGGGCAAACTGCTAGAGAGATTGACTTGAATTATAAAAACTAAGTCTTAAAAATTAAAATGCCTACCTGTTTTTTGCTAAAGCTGGATTACTGGCAAAATATTTTTTAATGCCACTTAGAATTGAGTCCACCAATTTGTCTTGGTAAGCATCGTCATTCAGCTTCCTCTCTTCTTCTGGGTTGCTAATAAATGCCGTCTCTACCAATATTGACGGGATATCTGGCGACTTTAGTACCGCAAACCCTGCTTGCTCGACATGGTTCTTATGGAGTTTATTCACACCTGCGATATGCCCTAATACCGCTTTGCCAAGCTTCAAGCTATCGTTAATAGTGGCCGCTTGCGATAAATCTAACAGCGTTTTTGCCAACACTGGATCTTTACCACCTAAACTCACACCGCCAATCAGGTCAGATTCGTTTTCCTTTTTGGCTAAATAACGCGCGCTAGCGCTGGTGGCACCCTTCTCTGACAGTGCAAATACGGATGAACCACGCGCTGCAGGATTGGTAAAAGCGTCTGCATGAATCGAAATAAACAAATCTGCCTTGAATTTGCGTGCTTTTACCACACGTGTGCCCAATGGCACAAAGTAATCGCCATCACGCGTGAGCAGCGCACGCATATTAGGTTCTGCATCAATTTTTTCTTTCAGTTTTTTTGCAATTTGCAAAGTAATCACTTTTTCACGGCTACCGCTTGCGCCCCGCGCCCCTGGGTCTTCACCGCCATGGCCTGCGTCTAGCGCAATGGTGATGAGGCGGTCATCCTCTTTATTTTTAATTGCATCCTTGCCCGCATCCTTGGCTGGATCCGATGTGGGTTTACTCTCTGCAGGTTTAATTTCTGAGGCCTTAGTATCTGCTGGAGACTCAGTCGGCGGCGGCAGCGCAGTGGGGTCACTAGCAATATCTACAGGCGCGCCTGTAGATGCATCCGTACTAGGCGGTAGCGGCTCTACAATTGGCTTTTGTGCGCCAGCCTCGCTATTCTTTTTGTCTAGCATGGCCATCAGCTCATCTTGCAACGGGTAAATATCCAGCACCAGTCGGTGCTTGTAGTCGCCAGCAGGCAAAAGTGCGAATAAATTAGATTTAACCTCACCCTTTAAATCTACCGCAATGCGCACCACACCAGGCTTAAATTGACCCACGCGTACTTGTTTAATGTAAGGGTCGCTGGTAATAATTTTATCGGAGAGTGTTTTTAATACGCTGGTCAGCTCGACATCTTCGATATCCAATACCAATCTATCAGGGTTCTTTAGTATCAGCAGTTGATATTTAATTGGCGCGGTCGATTCCATGGCAATGCGCGTATATTCTTGCGCTGGCCACACGCGGGCGGCAGTGATGGTGTTGGCTGCATGCACGTTTGTACACATTAGCAAACAGTAAACGAGTAAAAGCTGCCTCAAAAATGCGTTAAACATTGAACTCCCAATGGCGAAGCAGCAGAAAATGTAATTTTTCGACCCATCGCTGTACCCAAGTCTAATAGTGAGAGTTGGATATTTACATCGGGGATAGGCAACATATGCTCAGCTTTTTCTGGCCACTCTATCATGCAAACACTTTGCGGATTAAAGTAATCTCTAAAGCCCGCTGCTTCCCATTCATTTTCATCAATAAAACGATATAAATCAAAATGATAAAACGTATAGTTAAAAATATTATTAAATAAAATCGGGTAAGATTCAACCAGTGTATAGGTTGGACTTTTTACCTTACCAACATAGCCTAGCCCATGCAATACGCCGCGCGCAAAAGTAGTTTTACCCGCGCCCAAATCGCCATGCAAATAGACCACTAGCCCAGCCTGTACCACCTTGGCAAAACGCGCGCCACAAGCCAAAGTTGCTGCTTCGTCGTCTAATATAGATTCTTTAGAAGTTAATGTAATATCATTCGACATATGCAATTATTAAACGACAACGACTATACAAGCCTGACGGCTGACATCAAGCGCTGGGGCCACGAATTGGGCTTTGCCGAGATAGGCATTACCGATACTGATTTGAGTAGCGCTGAGGTCGAACACCAAGCTTGGATTAATAAAGGCTTTCATGGTGACATGGATTATATGGCAAAACATGGGGTCAAGCGAACCAGACCTGCAGATTTAGTGCCGAATACCGTGCGCGTCATCACCGCGCGCCTAGATTACTTACCGCCTAGCGCCAAAGAGAGCTGGAGCGTGTTGGAAAATAGTGCGCAGGCGTTTATTTCACGCTATGCGCTTGGCCGCGATTACCACAAAGTGATGCGGCAAAAACTGCAGAAACTATGTGATAAAATCGCAAACCATGCCGAAGACTTTGGAGACTTTAAACTTGAAAGCCGCGTATTTACTGATAGCGCGCCAGTGTTAGAGGTGGCGCTGGCAGAGAAATCTGGCTTAGGTTGGCGCGGCAAACACACGTTGTTACTGAATAAAGACCACGGCTCTTGGTTTTTTTTGGGTGAAATTTACACTAATTTACCGTTACCTGTTGACCAAAAAGCCACCAACCACTGTGGCAGTTGCAGCGCCTGCATCGACATCTGTCCAACTAAAGCAATTACACGACCATATGAAGTTGATGCGCGGCGCTGTATCTCTTATTTAACAATCGAGCTAAAAGGCGCAATCCCTTTAGAATTTAGGCCACTCATAGGCAACCGTGTATACGGCTGTGATGATTGCCAATTGGTATGCCCGTGGAATAAGTTTGCTGAAATCACTCAAGAACCCGATTTTAATGTGCGCAATGGTTTAGATAACATTAGCTTAGTGGAATGTTTTGGCTGGAGCGAGGCGGAATTTAACCAAAAAATGGCAGGCAGCGCCATTTACCGGATTGGCTATACACAATGGCTGCGCAATATAGCCGTGGGTTTGGGTAATGCGCCTAGTACACCCGAAGTAATGATCGCCTTAAACACGCGTGAACATGATAATAATGAATTACTCAGAGAGCACGTGGATTGGGCGTTGCGGCAGCACCTAGTGACTACATGAGCGCCTGTCAATAAATAAACTATTGCCTTGTGTTTTCTTGGCTTCTTTTTTGGCGCGACCCATTGCTCCCGCTACTTCATGATGGCTTTTAAACAACGCTGGCAACACCTTTACTGCGCCAATTGACATACTACCAAAAGGATAAAAATTAACATTACCGAGTCGATCTTCCACTTTGATTCCCCCTTTTTCTACATCATTTTTGTCATAAAAATCTGGAATGACTTTGGTAATGGTATCCAACGCCGAAAGACATAACTGCTCCCAATTTTTAGATTGAAATAGCAAAATAAAGTCATCGCCACCCACATGCCCAATAAAATCATTTTTATCGATGGCTACATTACTCAATAAATGTCCGACAAATTGAATAAGTTCGTCTCCACGTCGATAACCATATGCATCATTAAATGGTTTAAAGTTATCTAAATCACAGTAACAAGCCACAAAAGGCTGCGCATTTTCTAATAAACGATCAATATGTGTATTAATCGGCACGTTTCCTGGTAATGAAGTTAAGGGGTTTGCGTATCTAGCCGCGTTTATTTGTAAATTGGTGATCTCTCTTAACAGTCCATGGCCACTGCCTGTACCAATGTATTCATCTTCATCGACTACAATAAACCCATTCAATAAATACTGCGGATCGGCATTTAAAAACAATTCGCTTAAGGCATTTATTGTCATGGTTTTTTGCACAATTAAAGGCGCATCATTCATAAATTGCGTACATGGCTTTTTACCATGCAACTCTTTTTGGTAAAGTTTAGCTAGACGGTCAATCGTGTCAAAACGGCTAATTAAGCCTATCGGCATTTTTTCAGCGACAACTGGAATAGAATATAAGCGGGGTTCTGCTTGAAACATTGCGTAAACCTCTTCATTCGTCATATCTGCTGTTACCGCTGGTTGATAACTTACCAGATTGGCTACGGTTGACTGTTTAGTCATGCTTGCCGAATCCGGAAATACACTGATAGAGCTTTTGTTTAGTAACGCTTTTACATCGTCTGCAAGCGACCCTAGGAACTGTGGTAATGGCCTGCCAAACAAGTAACCTTGGGCAAAATTAACTTTAAGGTCTTTAACAACGGCAAGCTCGTCTCGTGTCTCTACACCTTCTGCGATTGTTAAACCACCTGACTCGATGGCAATTTTCTGTATAGCCCGTACAAACTCTAACTTAACTAAATCGTTATGAATATTACTAATGAAATGCTTATCAATTTTGACAAAGTCTGGCGAGATTTCAGACCAAAGCCTTAAACTTGAAAAGCCTTCACCCAAATCGTCCAAAGCGATACTAAACCCCATTTCACGATATCGACTTATTACATTTTTGAGAACCCTGTAATCTTTAATTGATGTACCTTCTGTGATTTCAATGACAATATCTCTAGGTCTCAAGCCTATATGCTCAAGCTGGCTTATACTAAACGCATATTGAGATTCTGTTAGTTGCAAACATAGTGGGCTAATATTGACAAATAGCTTGTTTAAGTTTTTAGATTTAGCATACTGACTAAGCACAACTTCACGACTTAAAAATTCCATTTCTGGAGTTAAACCCACCAAATGAGAGGCCTCAAATAAATCAATTGGTGAATGTAACTTTGTGCCCACTGGTCCGCGAATAAGCGCCTCATGGCCGTATATTACACTACGGTTAATATCAATGATTGGCTGAAACAAAGCCGTAAGATTTTTTGATTGTAATATTGTTGTTACTTCAGATTCCAGTATTGCAGGGTTCATTTTTAACCACCTTAACTAATCATGGATTATATGAAAAGTTATGTGGCAATATTATTACAAAGTACTATGTTTCCTCGCTAGCATCGCCGCACCTAGCATACCTGCAGTGTCTTCAGCGGTAGAGATTTTCACTTGAATACCGTCACGCAATGCAGGAATCAAATCTGCATCAAGTCGTGTTTTAAAAGCTTGTTGCATCAGCGGCCAGGCAGCCGTCATGCCGCCGCCGATCACCACATTTTTTATATCTAACACCTTGGCAATACTCGCCAGTGCTTGGGCTAAGGCATTTGCTGCCAACAAATAAGCTTCAATCGCGGCTTTATCGCCACTATCTGCGAGCTCGGCAATTTGATGAGCGGAGAGTCGCTGTTGAGTTGCATTAAAATAACTCATCGCCACACCAGATGCAGAGGCATATTGTTCCATGCAGCCCTTGTTGCCACAGCCGCACTGCCTGCCGTTTGGTTCAATAATGATATGTCCAGCCTCCATTGCAAAACCATGCTGGCCTGTATAAAGCTTGCCACCAACAACTAGGCCGCCACCCACGCCAGTACCTAACCCCAAGTAAATTAAGCCGCCTTCAGGCTTATCTGCTAAGCAATATTCGCCATACGCGGCAGCATTGGCATCATTTTCAATCGTCACGGGTAAATTTAAAACAGTCGACAACTCACCTCGCAAATCAAAATAGCTTAAACCAGGCAAATTGGGTGATTGGATAATATTTTTGCTATCGGGATGAATAAACCCTGGAAAGCCAATACCAACAGCTTGAATAGTGGGGTGTTTTTCGATGATTTTGACGATTTCACTGGATAAAATATGCACAACTGCAAACGCTGCGCTGTCAGCCGACACATCTCTGCAGGCTTGACTTAAGTTGGCTTCCAAGCGTGAGGTGTGAATAAGCTGATGACCATCGAATACGCCAAAGCGAATGTTGGTGCCACCTACATCGATGCCTAACGCCAGCATGTTATCCCTTTTAATTATGTACTTTTAAGCTCTTTGAGATGATTTTATCGCGAGTTTAATGCGTTGAATATGGTCTTGCGTGAGTTGCGGCCAATTAAATTGCCAACGCCAATTATTTTCTATCGTGCCAGGTGTATTCATGCGATGCGCACCATCCAAGCCCAAAATATCCTGCATAGGAATAATCACCATATTGGCTTTACTCACCAATGCCAATTCAATAAGCGCATGTGGCATTTCTGGATGAATATTCCCCAGCACACTATGCACATGATTTTTTGTTTGCTCATCTAACTGCTGCGCCCAACCCAGCGTGGTGTCATTGTCATGCGTACCAGTGTAAACCACACTATCCTCGGTAATATTGTGTGGCAAATATGGGTTGCTGTCGTCACCACCAAAAGCAAATTGCAAAATCTTCATGCCTGGTAGTGCGTATTTTTCGCGTAAGGCATTTACTTCTACGGTAATCACACCCAAATCTTCTGCAATCAATTGTAAATGCGGAAAGGCTTTTTTAATCGCCTTCAAAAGAGCATCGCCAGGAGCCAATACCCATGTGCCTTCCACGGCAGTGTCTGCATGCTCGGCAATTTCCCATGCAGATTCAAGGCCGCGAAAATGGTCTATGCGTAGCAAATCAAACATACGACTTTGCGTGCGCATACGCGCCAGCCACCAACTAAATCCACGCGCTTGCATCGCTTGCCAATCGTAATGCGGGTTGCCCCAACGCTGACCAGTTTCCGAGAAATAATCAGGCGGCACGCCTGCTACTACTTGCATTTTTTTGGTTTTATCCAACTTAAACAAATACGGCTTTGCCCACACATCGGCACTGTCGTACGCCACAAAAATAGGAATATCGCCAAACATGGCGATACCTTTTTGGTTGGCGTGGGCTTTAAGTGCCTGCCATTGCTTAAAAAACAAGAACTGGGTAAATTTAATAATGCCGATTGCGTGCGCGTTGCTTTTTTTTAGCTGCTTTATGGCGGCAGGCTGCTTATTTTTAAATGACGTTGGCCAAGTTTGCCAACTGGCATGGTGATATTTTTCTCGCAATAACAAGAAACAGGCAAAATCACTCAGCCAACTTACATTTTCTCGACAAAACTTTGTGTATTCTTGTTTTAAAGCTGTATTTTTATGTTGTTTATAGTTTGCAAAGGCTAAGCTAGCAAGCGCATTCTTATTAGTATGCAGGGCATTATCATTTTCTGCTAAGTCTTCACTCTTGAGCAGCCCAAGTGTGACCAGAGTGCTAAAATCTATGAATGCTGGGTTGCCTGCATGCGCGCTTAAGCATTGGTATGGAGAGCCATCGTCGTGCGGCATATTGAGCGGCAGCGTTTGCCAAATATGTGCGCCAATATTAGCTAAGAAATCGACGAATTTATACGCATCTGCACCAAAATTAGCTGACGGTAGCGAGCTTATATGCAGTAGTACGCCTGCACTGCGCGATGCGCGTCTTATTACTTGGCTTATTTTTTTTGACGCTACCATGAAGTTGATTTAGCTTTCTTTGCCCCGCTTCATGGTTCCACTATTGGCAGCAATTTCACTTTCTTGCTGTGAATTATCTACATTGATAGGGATAGACAAATTTACAGGTACAGGTAATTTTAATAACATATATAAATTACTTAAATTACGCCGATACAGATTATCGAAACTGCTGATGCTAGCGGCGGAATTGTAGTCCCCTAACCACCAAAACCAATCCGACCCTTCACACACTGCAAGCTGATCTTCACACAATTTAATTTGTTCGGCAGTTAAAGCACCCTTTTGCACGGCTTGATCATAAGCGAGTTTAGCCTCGCATAACAAATCCCAGCCGCGATTTTTATCTTTACTGCCTATCCAAGTACTGAAAGTGCCGTACACCCAACTGCCGGCGGCAACTTCTGGCAAATTGCCACAAAATACTTTATAAGGGCTTTTACTTGGATTTTCAATGGCTTGCAATATCTCAGATTGCGTCACCATTTCAATATCGAGATGGTTTGAAAGTGCCTGATATAACTCAGTCAAAAAATAATGCCCGTTGTAGGGATAATATTCCCATGCGTTTTCGCCATCTAAAATCACGCTGACTACTGGGTTTTCATGTGCTTGAAAACTGGTACGCACTTGTTCTAAATCTTTAATAAAGTCGTTTACGGCATCGGTACTGTGCATCTTTGCGTACTCAAAACCAATTTTGTCTGAAAGCCTGTCGTCTCTGAAAAAACATACAATCTCATCACTACCATCACTTACTTTATAAGGCTTGTACAAATAATCATGGTGCGATCTAAGCGCTTTACTGGGATTAGATTTCATTAAGCTATTGGTAAGTACAGTTTCACCCGAGGCCGCCCACTTAACACCCTGTTTGGCTAATAGCAACAAGGCTTCTTTGGAGACTGAGCCTTCTGCTGGCCACATACCCACTGGCTGTTCGCCAAATCTGCGCTCGTGCGATGCTTGCGCCTGTTGCACATGGCTGATTGCACGCGCTTCTCCACCAGCATATCTAGGCGCTAGTGGCAAAGTCGCATTGGGCATGGCATCTAAGGTGCTATTAAAATCTAACAATAATGGCAAAATGGGATGATGGTGTGGCGTGCTGGAGATTTCGATTTGACCTTTTTGTTGTAAGGTTTTGTAGCGCGGGATTAAATTGCGAATGATTTCGCCCACCAACTTAAATAAGGCCTGGCGATCCTTTACATTAAAGTGACTGCCTTTAGAGATGAGCGTTTGCACCAATCGATTACCACGCTTAATGCTCTCACCCATCCACGCCAAGTGATACCACACCAACAAATCGGCTTTATATTGTGCTGAGAAATATTGCAGACTGAGATCATCAGCACCTTGACTGGCTACTTGGTACAAATGATACAGCCGCTGATATGCGACATAAGGAGAAAGCATTTTCTCGTGATGGCTTTTAAAGCAGCTTTCAATAATCAGCTCACAACGCTCGGGCGAAACATGGTCCAAACTATCCGCACCTAGCATTTGCAACAACGGGTCTTTGATGACTCCGGTTTCAAATTGCGTTACATAATCCTCTAATTGGTCTAGTAAAATAGGCACAAAATTAAAGGTAACACGTGCTTTCACGTTTGCTTCTAAGTGATATGCCATGTCAGAATAATCTTTAATGGCATGCAAATAAGTCCAAGGTAAAATGTATTCGCCCGTGATTAAATCGCGATAATCGGGCTGGTGCATGTGCCAGTAAATGTTAATTAAAAGTTTTGCTGGTGCCATTATTTATTCATTCTACAATTTATTTTTTAATACTAGTGTGGTTAGATAAGTTCGGTTAAACGCTTCAACTTGGGTTACTGCTACCTCCTTTAATCTCCATAGGTGACTGGTCGAAATTGCCCCAACATTTCCCGTGTTACCAGTACGGTGCCTTTTTCTGACACATAAAAACGCTTCTTATCTTCCTCTGGGTCAAAGCCAATTTTGATACCTTCTGGCACATGCACGCCTTTATCGATGACCACATTCTTAAGTTTGGCATGGCGGTTTACCACCACATTAGGCAAAATGACTGCACCTTCAATATCACAATAGCTATGCACACGCACATTAGAAAATAACACTGAACTTGTTACACAAGAACCGCTAATTAAACAGCCACCTGACACCAGTGAGTCAGTCGCCTTGCCCATTCTGTCTTTGTCATTAAACACGAATTTAGCAGGTGGCAGTTGCTCTTGATAGGTCCAAATTGGCCATAAATTATCATACATGTTCAGCTCGGGAATCACCCGAGTCAATTCCATGTTGGCTTGCCAATAGGCATCCACTGTCCCTACATCACGCCAGTAGTGAAAACCATTCCTTGCACCTACGCAACTATCAGCAAAGCGATGCGCGTAAACACGGGCACGTGAAATCAAGTAAGGGATGATATCACCACCAAAATCATGCGTAGAACTCTTATCCTCAGCATCGCGCATGAGCTGGTCATACAAAAAACCTGCATTAAACACATAAATGCCCATGCTGGCCAAAGCTTGAGTTGGGTCACCTGGCATGGGTTTTGGGTCAGCAGGTTTTTCTGCAAACTCAACCACACGGTCCTCCGCGTCCACCGCCATCACACCAAAGCCTTTGGCTTCCTCTAGCGGCACATTAATACAGCCCACTGTCATATCTGCATTATTGCGTACATGGCAGGCCAACATTTGACCATAATCCATTTTATAAATATGGTCGCCCGCCAAAATTACTACAAATTCAGCCTGACTTACACGCAAAATATCTAAGTTTTGAAACACGGCATCTGCAGTACCTTTGTACCATTCCTCTGTGTCGCGCTGTTGCGCGGCCGGCAATAAATCTACGTATTCGTTAAATTCACCACGCAAAAAGCCCCAGCCACGCTGTATATGCCGCATCAAGCTATGTGATTTATATTGTGTGACGACACCCACGCGGCGTATGCCTGAATTGATGCAGTTAGAAAGCGGAAAATCGATGATACGGAACTTGCCGCCAAACGGCACGGCTGGCTTAGCACGATGGCTAGTTAAATCTTTTAAGCGACTACCGCGACCACCCGCCAAAATAAGTGCAACCGTATTTTTAGTAAGGTTACTAATGAAGCGTGCTGAATTTATATCTTGCGCCATAGATTGCTCTCCTTAATTTTGTTATTAAGCATTTATATGACTTGTATGTAAGTCATCAATAAATACCGAATGCTCACATTGATATTATTATATGCCGATTATCGCGTTATAATCTAAGCTCTACCATTAAATTTTATTGAAATTAACTTGTGGCTACAGCACCCAAAAAAAACCTAGAAAAAACCTCGCAAAAACTGCTGCAAAATGACTTGCGTTTGATTTTGGAAGCCAAACATCACGACGCATTTGCTTACTTGGGCTTGCATCAAGAGGCTAGTTCTCATGTGTTTCGTGCTTTTTTGCCTTATGCAAGTAAAGTTAGCTTAAAACTTAAAACCAAATGGGTAGATTGTGAACGGATTGACGCTGCTGGTTTATACCAATGGCAAGGTAAAACTGCCCCTAGCCTGCCGTGTCTGCTAAAAATTGAAAGCAACGGGCAAACACGTGAGGTTTTTGACACTTACAGCTTTACACCAATTTTAAGTGATGATGAATTACACCTATTTGGTGAAGGTAATTTAAATCAAGCTTACAACACCTTTGGCGCACATTTGGTTACGCATCAAGGCGTTGCTGGCACGCGCTTTGCTGTATGGGCACCCAATGCAGAACGCGTCAGCGTAGTTGGGGATTTTAACCAGTGGGATGGCCGCATCAATCCCATGCGCGTGCGCGGCAGTACTGGTGTGTGGGAACTGTTTATTCCACATTTAGATGCAGCCACTTTATACAAATTTGAAATTCGCAATCGTCACAGCCATGCCATTCTCACCAAAACTGACCCATTTGCGCGAGAATTTGAATTGCGCCCTGGCACTGCCGCTAAAATTGCTGCGCCCAGCCAACACCAATGGCAAGATGCTGCTTGGCTGAATCAACGCGCTAGCCAGGATTGGCTGCATGCACCGTTTAATTGCTATGAGCTACATGTAGGCTCGTGGCGACGTAAAGATGGCAATCACTTACTAAGCTACCGAGATTTGGCGGCAGAGCTAGTGCCTTACTTAGTGGATATGGGTTATACACACATTGAATTGCTACCGATTACCGAGCATCCGCTCAATGAATCATGGGGCTATCAAACCACGGGCTATTTCGGTGTGACTAATAGATTCGGTACGCCAGACGATTTGAAGTATTTAATCGACGCATGCCACCAAGCCAGTATTGGCGTCATTCTCGACTGGGTACCAGGTCACTTCCCTAAGGACGATTGGGCGTTGGCACGCTTTGATGGCACGGCATTATACGAACATGAAGACCCACGCATTGGCGAGCACCAAGACTGGGGTACGCTGATTTTCAACTATGGCCGCAACGAGGTACGTAATTTTTTAATCTCTAGCGCTTATTTTTGGCTCAGCGAGTTTCATATTGATGGCCTGCGAGTGGATGCAGTGGCATCCATGCTGTATTTAGATTATTCACGCAAAGCAGATGAGTGGATTCCCAATAAATATGGTGGTCGCGAGAATTTAGAAGCGATTGACTTTTTAAAACAGCTCAATATGGTGGTGCATCAAGACTTCCCCGGCGCGCTCACTATTGCTGAAGAGTCTACCGCATGGCCTGCTGTGTCACGACCCGTGTATTTAGGCGGTTTGGGCTTCAGCATGAAGTGGAATATGGGCTGGATGAATGATAACTTAGCCTATATTGAACAAGACCCTGTACACCGCAAATATCATCACGATAAACTCACATTTGGTCAGCTGTATGCCTACAGTGAAAACTTTGTATTGCCGTTTTCGCATGATGAAGTCGTGCACGGTAAAGGTTCGATGATAGGCAAAATGCCTGGTGACGCTTGGCAAAAATTTGCTAATTTACGCTTGCTGATGACGTTGCAAATGACCAGCCCAGGTAAAAAACTTAATTTTATGGGCAACGAAATTGCGCAAGGCTTAGAGTGGAACGTAAACCGCAGCCTAGACTGGCATTTACTAGAACATGAAGCACACCTTGGTGTGCAACGTGCAGCGCGCGATTTAAACCATCTTTACAGCAAGCTTAATTGCTTACACGAGTTGGATTTTGAAGTACAAGGCTTTAGTTGGATTGATTGCCACGACTCGGATCAATCCATCGTCAGCTTTATTAGACGTGGGCTAGACGATTCTTTTGCTATAATAGTGCTCAATTTTACGCCTGTGTTGCGCCAAAACTATCGCATTGGTGTGCCACAAGCAGGACAATATGTAGAAGTTTTTAATAGTGATTCTGCATATTATGGCGGTAGCAACCAGGGTAACGGTGCAGGCTTGCCGACGGAGAACGTGGCTTGGATGAACTTCAACCAATCCTTATTAATGACCTTGCCTCCCTTGGCTGGCATCATCATAAAATTATAATAAATTACTTTAAATATACACAATAAGATACTGTTTTAAAAATAAATGACGACTCTTACCCAATTCCCCTCTTGGCAAAAACTGTGCGTGCACCAAAAAGTGGTACAACCACTGCACATGCGCGATTTGTTTGAGGCAGACCCAAAACGTTTCGACAAATATAGCCTCAAATTTGCTGATATTTTGTTTGATTACTCCAAACACCGCATCACTGATGAAACCTTGCCCTTGCTACTGCAAATGGCGCGTGAAGCCAAAATTGAGCAATGGCGCGACAAAATGTTTGCCGGTGAAAAAATCAACTGCACCGAGAACCGCTCCGTTCTGCACACTGCATTGCGTAACCGTAGTAACACGCCAGTGTTTGTGGACGGTAAAGATGTAATGCCAGAAGTGAATGCAGTACTGAAACAAATGCGTACTTTTACTGAAAAAGTACGCAATGGAAGCTGGCTAGGTTACACAGACAAACGCATCACTGATATTGTGAATATCGGCATTGGCGGCTCTGATTTAGGGCCTGTGATGGTGTGTGATGCGCTAAAACCTTATGCCAGCCCAGATTTAAACATTCATTTTGTATCGAATATTGATGGCGCGCATTTGATGCGTGCGCTGGAAAAATGTAAACCTGAAACCACCTTGTTTATCGTGGCTTCTAAGACCTTTACTACGCAAGAAACCATGACCAACGCCACCTCGGCGCGTACTTGGTTTTTAGAAAGCGCAAAAGATAGCAAACACGTAGCAAAGCACTTTGTTGCGCTTTCTACCAATGCTAAAGCGGTAGCAGACTTTGGGATTGATACCGCCAATATGTTCGCATTTTGGGATTGGGTCGGCGGGCGTTATTCGCTATGGTCTGCCATCGGTTTATCGATTGCTTTGTACGTGGGCATGGATAATTTTGAAGCACTGCTCACTGGTGCGCATGAAATGGATACCCATTTCAAAACAGCACCGCTTGAACAAAATATGCCTGTCATTCTGGCACTCATCGGTATTTGG
This sequence comes from Pseudomonadota bacterium, assembly GCA_020053735.1. Classification (GTDB taxonomy): domain Bacteria; phylum Pseudomonadota; class Gammaproteobacteria; order Burkholderiales; family Methylophilaceae; genus Methylotenera_A. The sequence goes on along the minus strand of JAGVMP010000012.1, from coordinate 27,296 downwards.
TATAACAACTTTTTTCATGTTGATACGAATGCCATACTGCCCTACGATCAAGGATTAGCGCGTTTTCCAGCCTACATGCAGCAGGCAGATATGGAAAGTAATGGCAAATTTATTTGTCGCGATGGCACGCGCGTACAATATAAAACGGGTCCAGTTATTTGGGGTGAAGCGGGCACCAACGGCCAACATGCGTTTTATCAGCTTATCCATCAAGGCACACAAATTGTGCCTGCGGATTTTTTAATGCCAGTGCATAGTCACTATGCAATAGGTAAACATGGTTACGCACACCACAAAATTTTATTAGCCAATTTCTTAGCGCAGACCCAGTCTTTAATGTTAGGTAAAACTAAAGAAGAAGCACGTGTAGAGCTTGAAACACAAAGCTTGAGCGGTGAAGCACTGGAAAACTTATTACCGCATAAAGTATTTGAAGGCAATCGCCCAACAACCTCTATTGTGTTCGATAAGCTCACGCCCAATACATTGGGCAAGCTGATTGCACTATACGAGCACAAAATATTCGTACAAGGCATCATGTGGGATATCAATAGCTACGACCAATGGGGCGTAGAGTACGGCAAGCAAATCGCACAGCAAATTTTACCGCAATTGACCAGTGATGAAGTGGTGAGCAACTACGACAGCTCAACTAATGGCTTAATCAATCACACAAAAATGCTGAAGTAATACTTTAAAAAAGCATGCCCTGCAGGCCGCACGGATATTGCCTTGCAGGGCATTAGTATTTAATTGCTTCTACTATCTCAACTGTAAATTTTTCATAGCGGCATCAATACCAATTGCCTTAGCCATACTGGCGCCCAAACGTTTAGCAAAGCGGTCTAGCACAGTATCTTGGTAGGTGTAATCGACAATTTCTTCCTGTTTAATCACCTCACGTGCCACATAGTCTGCGCTGCCTAGCGCATCGGCAAGGCCAAGCTTAATACTTTGCTCACCACTCCAGAATAAACCGCTAAAAGTTTCTGGCGTTTCTTTTAAACGTGCGCCACGACCATTGCGTACAACCGTTTTAAATTGCTCATGAATTTCATTTAGCATCGTTTGTGCTAACGCTTGGTGTTTTGGGTTCACCTCAGAAAATGGATCCAGCATGGCTTTATTTTCGCCTGCCGTGAGTAAGCGACGCTCTACACCAACTTTTTTCATGACTTCAGTAAAACCATAGCCATCCATCAACACACCGATAGAGCCGACAATGCTGCCTTTGTCTACGTATATTTTATCGGTCGCCGCAGCAATATAATATCCACCAGAAGCGCAGATGTCTTCCACCACGCCATATACTGGAATTTTTGGGTGCAGTTTCTTTTGGCGCACAATTTCATCGTTAATAATGCCTGATTGTACTGGGCTACCGCCAGGTGTATTGAAGCGCAAAATAATGCCTTTAGTATTGACGTTATCATAGGCCTCTTGCAGGCTACTAATCACAGAATCTGCATTCACCTCGCCACCTGGTTCTATCACGCCAGCAATTTCAATTAAAGCAGTGTGCGGGCCAGTCGCACCTTTACTACCGACCCAGCCCAAAGCCAGAATCAGGAGCAGAAACAAATAAGCAAAAGTTAAAAATTTGAAAAACGTACCCCAGCGTCGCGCAGTTTGCTGCTCTTTTAGACCAGATAGCGCTAGTTTTTCGATAGTTTGTTGTTGCCATTGCTGGCTGTTTTGTAAGTTGTCTTGCTCGGCCATTTGTTTTCCTATTTTAAGTCTTCTATTTGTGTAATTTATCTAGATGTATCGTAATTTGTTGATTTTGCTCTGTTACTGGCAACACTTGCAAGCTTTTTCCTTTGCACGGACCCAGCACGCAATGGCCAGTATCAGGCTGATAATGCGCGCCATGGGTAGCACAAATTAAGTAATCTTTCGCCACGGTGAAAAAATTACCCTGCTCCCAATCCAGCTCAACCGGCACATGCGCGCACTGATTCACGTAGGCATGCGCCTTACCGTGAAAACGCACCACAAAGCCAGTAGCAAATTCGCCCAGTTGCGGCAAAGCAAAACGCAAACCGCGAGATTTCTCAAGCAAGTCATGACTATTTAAAATAATCTTATGGTTGGGCATTTGACTAAGCTTTAGCTAAACATCAAGCAATTAAACATCTAGCAACCAAGCGCTTAACTTGTTAAATTGATTAAACATTTGGATGCAATTGTACGCTAATAGTTTATCGCGCGACTGGGCACCAAAAGTAACCGCCACCGCCGGCACGCCCGCATTGGCCGCCATTTGCATATCATAACTGGTGTCACCTATCATTAGGGTACGTTCTGGCGTGGTCACACATTCGTCCATCAGCTCGTCTAACATTTGCGGATGCGGCTTAGAGAAACATTCATCCACAGTTCTGGTGGCATGAAAATATTGCGTCAACCCGCAGTGTTGCAACGCCAAGTTTAGCCCACGCCTACCTTTGCCAGTGGCTACCGCCACTTTGTAACCGCGCCGATTCAACTCAATGATGGTGTTTTTTGCACCTTCAAATAAAGGAATAGCCTGCTCACCAGCGTAATAATTAGCACTATATTGCTGCGCCAGTTTCTGCGCCATTTCAGGCGCTATGTCGCCATACACTGCAAAAATAGATTCTTTTAGCCCTAAGCCAATAATATTGGTGACTTTCTCAGCAGGCACTACTGGCAAACCCACATGCGCAGCGGCTGTTACAAATGCCTCAGTAATCATACCTGTCGAATTGGCGAGTGTGCCATCCCAATCCCAAACAATTAAATCGAACCTTTTAGTAATCGTGCTTTGCTTCATAGAGTTATTTGTATTTTCCTGCATTACTTCAGTACTTTCATTACTTTAATTCCAACTTATTCATAAACTTGCTTAACTCTACTGGCAGTGGCGCCAGCAACTGCATTTTCTCGCCTGACAAAGGATGCTTAAGTTTTGTTTCAGCAGAATGTAAAAACATGCGTTTTAATCCCTGCTTGGCTAAGGTTTTATTGAGCGCAAAATCGCCATATTTGTCGTCTCCCAAAATAGGAAAGCCCAGATGCGCGAGTTGAACTCTAAGTTGGTGGGTGCGTCCCGTCACCAATTGCGCCTCTAGCAAGCTAAGCCCTGCAAAACTTTGTTTTAGATAAAAAATGGTTTCAGAATGTCGTGCCTCATCGTATTTATCTTTGCTTTTATCCGTCACCACATTGACGCGCCGCTCGCCATTAGGTAGCACATACTTTTGCAAATCTAGCGTGACTCGTTTCTTTTTCTCTAGCCACTCGCCCGCCACCAGCATTAAGTAGCGCTTATCGGTTTGGTTGTTGCGTATCATTTCGTGCAACGCCACCAATGCAGTGCGTTTTTTAGCTAACATCAGCACACCAGAAGTTTCTCGATCTAATCGATGTACTAACTCTAAAAATTTCGCTTTAGGGCGTTCTAACCTGAGTTGCTCGATCACACCCCTACTCACCCCGCTGCCACCATGTACGGCAAAGCCAGCAGGCTTATCAATCACCAGCATAGCGTCATCTTCAAAAATCACTGTGTTTTGTAGTACGGATGTTGCTGGTGCGTTAGTTACTGCGATGTCAGCCGTAGCAACGCGTATAGGCGGCACACGCACCACATCGTTTAACACTAGCTTATACGCGGCATCAATGCGCCCTTTATTTACGCGCACTTCACCACTGCGTAATATGCGATAAATATGGCTCTTAGGCACGCCTTTTAACGTTTTAGCAAGAAAGTTGTCGATGCGCTGACCGTCACTCGCCTCATCCACTGTCAGACTGGCTGCCGCATGCGCACTCACTCTAGTATTTTGTTCTATTTGCATCTGTATTCTATCAAAGTGTTTTGCTTAAACGGCCAATAACGCCTATACTATAGCGGTGTTGAATGTATAAGGCTTTTTAGCCACATCAACACACAAAATATTCTGGCAACTTTAATTTTTTAGTTACCCAAATAAATTTGGCTAAATTGCTCGCCATATAAGTAGCGATGTTTAAGATAATTACGCTGTAGTCGACGCAGATAAAATAAAACATAACTAATTTAATATTAGGCGCGACTAAAGTACTGAAGATAGAATTTTAACGGATTTATGCCACGCGTTGGTATAAGTTGATAGTTGTAGCGAACAAATTTAATCAAGCTGCATCACGCCGCAAAATATGCGTCATGCAATACAGGCCTTTAAACACGTGCCTTGCATTGATTTTGTTGCTACAAATTCCGCGCTAATATTTAATATTACATAGCGCGTGCTTAAATATTATTGGCAAAGTTGTGCGCGCAAGCGCCATCCTAACCGCCATCCTTCAGGCCTCTAGTCGTCATTTAATTCCGCAATTAAATCAGTTATTGAGTCAAATCCATCTGCCCGCCTAAGCGTGGGAGCACACAATGAAACGCATGTTATTTAATGCAACGCAATCTGAAGAATTACGCGTTGCGATAGTTGATGGCCAAAAACTGGTCGATTTAGATATAGAACACGCTGGCAAAGAGCAGCGTAAAAGCAACATTTACAAAGGGGTCATCACCCGCGTAGAACCCTCACTTGAAGCCGCTTTTGTCGATTACGGCACTGAGCGTCATGGCTTTTTACCATTTAAAGAAATCTCACGTAGCTACTTCTCTGATAAGTCTGAAGGCAGTAAAACACGCATTCAAGACGTAATCAAAGAAGGCCAAGAGCTCATCGTACAAGTCGACAAAGACGAGCGCGGCAACAAAGGCGCGGCACTGACGACTTACATCTCACTGGCTGGTCGCTATTTAGTACTGATGCCTAACAACCCGCGTGGCGGTGGTGTTTCGCGCCGTATCGAAGGCGAAGACCGCAATGAGTTGCGCGATGTAATGGCTGAACTGGAAATTCCCAAAGGCATGAGCATTATCGCGCGTACAGCTGGTATTGGCCGCAACGCGGAAGAGTTACAATGGGATTTAAACTACCTCACCCAACTCTGGACAGCCGTTGAAGAAGCGTCGCATATTCAAGCTGGCGCATTCTTAATCTACCAAGAAGGCAGCCTTGTCATTCGCGCCATCCGCGATTACTTTAGCGCTGACATTGGTGAAATTTTAATCGACACTGCCGACGTGCACGAACAAGCAGTACAATTTATGAACCACGTCATGCCTGGCAACGTGGCGCGTGTGAAGCTCTACCAAGATGAAGTTCCGCTGTTTTCTCGTTTTCAAATCGAGCACCAAATTGAATCAGCCTTTTCACGTGAAGTGCGCCTACCTTCTGGCGGCGCGATTGTAATTGATCATACCGAAGCGCTGGTTTCGGTAGATGTAAACTCTGGTCGTAGCATCAAAGGTTCAGATATTGAGCAAACGGCTTACAACACCAATCTTGAAGCCGCTGAAGAAGTAGCGCGCCAATTACGTTTACGTGACTTGGGTGGCTTAGTAGTCATCGACTTTATTGACATGGAAAACCCACGCAACCAACGCGAGGTAGAAAACACATTACGTGATGCGCTACATGCAGACCGTGCACGCGTACAAACTGGGAAAATTTCACGTTTTGGCTTACTCGAGCTATCACGCCAACGCTTGCGCCCCAGCTTGGGCGAAACTAATCACGCCGCTTGTCCGCGTTGCAGCGGTACTGGCCATATTCGTGGTATTGAATCGACCGCCCTGCACATTTTGCGCATAACGCAAGAAGAAGCGATGAAAGATAATAGCGCGATTATCCAAGTGCAATTACCAGTGGAAGCCGCTACTTTCTTGTTGAACGAAAAGCGGGCTGATATTCATAAAATTGAACAACGCATGGGGGTTGAAGTTATTTTGATTCCCAATGTACACATGGAAACACCTAATTACAGCATTACCCGTATCAAGTCAGATGATGTGAACGAAGAAACTTCACAAGCCAGCTACAAAATGGTGGAGTTGCCAGCAGAAACTGCTTATGTGCGTAGCCTGAACGAAGATGCTGCGCCAAAAGCACCAGAGGCGTTAGTAAAAGGTATTACGCCTGCTACGTCTGCACCAATTGTTGAGCAGCGCCCAACAGCGATTGCACCAGCAGTAAAAACTTCATTTTTAGGCCGTATTAAAAAATGGCTTGGTGGTTCTGGTGAAGTAAAAGTAGAAGAAAAAGCTGAAGACAAAGCCGCACGTGAAACACGTGAAGCTGGGCGTGGCAATGACCGCAATCGCAATAACCGCGACCGTGACCGCAATAGAAACCGCGACCGCAACGCCAATAATCGTGACCGTAATAATATTGCAGATAAGCCGCAACAAGCGCCGCGTCCACAGCAAACAAGTCAACAAGCAAATCAGCAGCCTCGGCCTGAGCGTACACCACGCCCAGAACGTGCTCCTAGAACTGAAGTGGCTGGTATTGATAAATCTAGCATTGATAAAGTAGAAACAGCTGCTGCCATTACTTCGCCAACAGACGGCGCAACAGTAGAAGCGCGCCCAGAACGCACTGGCCGTAGCCGCCGTGGTGGTCGCAATCGCAACAGAAATCGTGACCGCGATGCTAACCGCGAACCAAACACTGCCGCACCTACATTTGTCCCTAATGAGGCCAAACAAAACGATGCCGTTCAAAATGAAGCTGTAGTAAAAACAGCTGCCCCAGAAACCGCACCAGCATTGGCTGTCGAGTCTGCTGCAGAAAAGCCAAAAACAGCAACTAAAACGCAAAAACCCGCACAATCAAAAGCGGCTAAATCTGCTACAAAAGCTGCAAAGCCTATTGCAATTGATGCGAACATTGAAATGGTGAGCACCAAAACAACTACAGCAGCTGAAACCGCACCAGCGATTACAGAAAAACCTGCAAAAACTAAAGCAGCCAAAAAGCCTGCTGCAAAAAAACCAGCTAAGCCCGTTGTTGCTCCAGCTGGCGATTTACTCATGGTGGAAACCAAAAGCGCAGCAAAGCCAACCACAACCACAACAGAGCCTGCAAAAGTCAAAGCGCCGCGCAAAGCCCCTAACTGGAAAAAAGATGCTGAAGCCAAAACAGCCGACGCACTGCTGGTGATGGTAGAAACACAAAAGTAGCCTTAGCTTCACCTGAATGATATTAAAAAGCCTGATTTAAATCAGGCTTTTTAATATTTAATCACTACACCACCAATAAACAGCAACAAGGCATTATCTTTTATTAATAGTTAACTCAAAGGTGTGCTTAGATAAATAAATCTCACGCAAAAAACAGCCCAAACCTATAATTAGACTGAGCATCGCAAAAATAAATAGTAGCGACACCAACCATGACGAGTCCCAATTGATGGCAGAACCTAAAAACAATGTGCCAATCACCAGCGCAATCATGAGTAATGACAATGTGGAGAGCATAATCGCCCACTGCACCCAATTGGCACGGCACGATAGAATATACAGCTCTTTACTGTAGTTAGCACAACTTGGGTTTTCGGCTTGTGCTTGTGGCGATTCGCATTTTTCATTTAACGCACGAAAGCGGTCCACCACGCGACCCAATCGACCAGTTAACACGCCTAAAAGTGCACTCACACCCATCAATAAAAAAACCGGCGCAATGGCCAGTTGTATTACCTCGGATGCGTTGCTGACACCATGAATAGCAGTTTGCATATTGTTTCCTAAAAATTACGATAAAAAATTATTGCCCTGCAGGCCAGTATCCATGCGGCTTGCAGGGCTACGATTTGATTGGTTTAAATTAAACCACGCATTTCACACAAATTATGCATTTAAATCGGGAATGTCGGCACCATAAAACTTGGCTTTCAGTTTCTTCAGCTGGTCCCTGAAATCGGCCGCTTTTTCAAACTCCAAGTTTTTGGCAGCATCGTGCATGGTCTTTTCTAGGCGCTTCATTTCTTTAGCAATTTGTTTTTCGCTCAGGCTTTCATAATTGGCTTGCTCTTGCGCCGCTTTGCGCTCACGTTTGCCCTCTTCCACATCATACACGCCGTCTATCATGTCTTTTACCCCCTTTATAATGCCTTTCGGGGTAATACCATTGGCTTCGTTAAATGCAATTTGTACTTTTCTTCTTCTATTGGTTTCGTCAATCGCCAAACCCATGCTGCGCGTAATGCGATTGCCGTAAAAAATCACGCTTCCATTTAAATTGCGTGCTGCGCGGCCTGCAGTTTGAATTAAGCTGCGCTCACTGCGTAAAAAACCTTCTTTATCCGCATCTAAAACTGCCACCAAGGAGACTTCCGGAATATCTAGGCCTTCACGCAATAAGTTAATCCCCACCAGAACGTCAAATTCGCCCAGCCTTAAGTCGCGGATAATCTCAACGCGTTCCACCGTGTCAATATCGGAGTGTAAATAACGCACTTTGACGCCATGTTCCGCCAAGTAGTCAGTTAAATCTTCTGCCATGCGCTTGGTTAAGGTGGTTGCCAATACGCGTTCTTGCACTGCCACGCGCTTTTTAATTTCACCCAATAAATCATCGACTTGCGTGTCAGCAGGCTTAACGATAATCTCGGGATCTATCAAGCCGGTTGGCCGTGCAATCATTTCCACCACTTGTTGTTGGTGATTTTTTTCGTATTCGGCAGGCGTGGCAGAGATAAATACGGTTTGGCGCATAATGCGCTCAAACTCCTCAAATTTAAGCGGACGGTTATCCAGCGCAGAAGGTAGCCGCCAGCCATAATCCACTAAATTGGTTTTGCGCGACCAGTCGCCTTTATACATACCGCCAATTTGCGGCACGGTGACATGGCTTTCGTCAATAATCATCAGCGCACTATCGGGCAGATAATCAATCAGCGTCGGTGGAGGGTCGCCCGGGTTACGACCAGAAAGATGGCGTGAGTAATTTTCGATACCTTTGCAAAAACCTATTTCGTTGAGCATTTCTAAATCAAATCTTGTTCTCTGCTCAATACGCTGTGCTTCAACTAATTTGTTTTCACTAATATATTGGGCAACACGGTCGCGCAACTCTACTTTTATCTTTTCCATCGCCTTGATTGTCGTCTCACGCGATGTTACGTAATGACTTGAAGGATATATCGTAAATCTTTGAATTTTATTGAATATTTGTCCTGTTAACGGATCAAATAAAGTGATGCTTTCTACTTCGTCATCAAACAAACTTACCCGCACTGCAGTCTCATTATTTTCGGCCGGAAACACATCAATCACATCACCACGCACCCGAAAACAGCCTCGACTAAAGTCAAAATCGTTGCGATCATACTGCATGCCGATGAGGCGTAAAATCGCCTCTTTTTGACTCATTTTATCGCCCTGCTTTAAGTGCAGCACCATGCCGTGGTAATCACTTGGGTCGCCAATCCCGTAAATGGCCGATACTGAGGCCACAATAATACTGTCTTCGCGCTCTAACAAGGCCTTGGTGGCTGAAAGCCGCATCTGCTCAATGTGCTCATTAATGCTGGAATCTTTCTCAATAAACAAATCGCGCGATGGTACATACGCTTCTGGCTGATAATAATCGTAGTAGCTAACAAAATATTCCACCGAGTTATTGGGGAAAAACTCACGAAACTCTGAGTAAAGCTGTGCTGCCAACGTTTTATTGGGCGCCATCACAATCGCTGGCTTACCCGTGCGTGCGATGACATTGGCCATAGTGAAAGTTTTGCCGCTGCCAGTGACGCCCAGTAAGGTTTGAAACTGCATGCCAGCCTCAATACCGGCTGTTAACTTCTCTATTGCCGCTGGTTGGTCGCCCGCTGGTGGAAACGGTTGGAACAACTGGTATTTACTGTTTGGAAAGGTAACGAACATAAGCTTTAACTTAATGAATAACCAGTGATTTTAACAGGCTTTGTTTTAATTGTTTTTACAGAATGGTTAAAGCAAAGAATATAACTGAATCTGAATTGCGAACTTTTGCGTATTAGTTATAGTCTGTCAATCAAGTTTAAATAATTAATATTATTCAAGGTCTATCATGCGCGCTATCCTAGTAGCTACCGCCATAGCAAGTTCACTCTTGTTTGGCTCCACCCCAACTTTTGCCTACGACAAAGAGGCACTTATTCAATCGTATTTTAGCGTGGTGATGATACGCGGCTACAACACCAATGGTGGCTTGGCTTATGGTTCTGGCGTGGTGATTGGCCAAGATAAAGTCATCACCAATTGCCACGTGCTGCGTAGCACCAAACAACCCTGGATATCGCGCGGCGAAGAGACTTACAACATCAACACGGTCAAAATAGATGCATGGCATGACTTGTGTATTGTGACCACTGAAGGCTTACCACTAAAACCAGCTAAATTTGGCAAAAGCACTACCCTTAAGCGCGGCCAAGAAGTTGCGGGCATCGGACACTCTAACGGTGTACCTGCCCCACTCACCTCAACTGGTAGCATCAAAGGGTTATACAACGATAATGGTGCCAACGTTATTCGCACTAACGCCAAATTTTCATTAGGCGCCAGCGGCAGCGGTTTATTTGATTTAGATGGCAATTTGGTTGGTATTAATACCTTTAAAACCACAGGCAAAGGCGGTAGCATTCACTTTGCTTTGCCTGTAGAGTGGCTAGAAGCGCTAGATAAACAGCCAGAAACCCGTGTTTTCCCTATTAGCGGCAAGGCGCTATGGGAGGAAGACGAAGATAAAAAACCTTTCTACATGCAAGCTGCTGTTCCAGAATCACGCTACGACTGGCCGAAACTGGTACAAGTGGCTGAAAAATGGACTATAGCCGACCCAAAAAGTACCGAGGCTTGGTATGCACTGGGTTTAGGTTTACAAAACTCTGGGAAAAATGAAGCAGCCCAAGCAGCTTACAAACAATCTATTATTGTAGATGCTGGAAATTTTGAAGCCATGATGCGGCTTGGTGCTATTGCCAAAGCGCTTGGGGACACGGCTGAAATGCACCGTATTCAGCTGGCGATTGCTGATATTAACGCACAAGCTGCGCTAGAATATAGCGACTTATTAGGTTGCGACAAAGCCTGCTAAGCTTTAAATTCACGCAAAAAATGGCCTCCTATGAGGCCTTTTTTATTGCAATTCCTTACAAGTAGTATATTCCCACGCGACATATTCCTAAGTATCGTTTTTATGCGTAAAATGTCGGCTATTATTTGTTTTAGTATTCATTCATGCCTACTTAAGGCTAAATGTTAGGAAAGTGCATTTTGTCAAACAGTTCAATGTTACCTGGTGAAGTATTATCGCAGCGCGTTCAAGCCATTAAAGAATCTCCCACCCTCGCCATTACCGCAAAAGCTGGTAAATACAAGGCTGAAGGCCGCCCCATTATTGGCTTGGCGGCGGGCGAGCCAGATTTTGACACACCACAACACATTAAAGATGCGGCCATTGCTGCAATAAATGCAGGCTACACCAAATACACGCCTGTCAGCGGCATCCCTGCGCTTAAACAAGCCATTGTGAACAAATTTAAAACTGAAAACGGCTTTGATTACAGCACCAATGAAGTGATTGTAGGTGTGGGTGGCAAGCAAACCATCTTTAATTTGTGTTTAGCAGTACTCAATAAAGGTGATGAAGTCATTGTTCCTGCGCCTTATTGGGTAAGTTACGCCGATATCGCGATGGTGGCAGAGGCAGTGCCAGTCATTATCGATTGCGGTATTGAGCAAGGTTTTAAGCTGCTGCCCGCCCAATTAGAAGCGGCGATTACAACAAAAACCAAAATTGTCATGCTCAATTCGCCATCCAACCCAACTGGCGCAGTTTATAACTTGGCTGAGTTGCAAGCTTTGGGCGAGGTCTTACTGAAACACCCACATATTCTAGTTGCCACTGATGATATGTATGAACACGTCAATTTAACAGGTGAAAAATTTTACAACATACTCAACGCTGCCCCCGCGCTAAAAGACCGTTGTGTCGTGCTTAACGGAGTTTCTAAGGCCTATTCCATGACAGGTTGGCGCATAGGCTATGCTGCAGGTCCAGCTTATATTATTAAAGCCATGGAAATTTTGCAAAGCCAATCTACCAGCAACGCCACTTCTATCTCGCAACACGCGGCAGTGGCCGCACTGACTGGCTCGCAAGAGTGCATTAAGCCCATGGTAAAGGCGTTTAAAGAGCGCCATAAATACGTTGTGGACAGATTCAACAGCATGTCTGGCTTAAGCTGCCTGATGGCAGGCGGTGCGTTTTACGCTTTCCCAGACGCACGGGCAGCCATTGCTAGGCTACATAAAGCAGGCAAAATTGCAGTCGCTACAGATATGGCGTTAGCTGAGTACTTGTTAGAAAGCTTTGATGTAGCGGTAGTGCCAGGCAGCGCATTTGGTGCTGAAGGTTATTTCCGCATTTCATTTGCTACTTCAATGGATAATCTACGCAATGCATTGGATCGTATTGAAAAAGCACTCAATTAAATCGTTAACGTTAAAATGGCAATAAAAAGCGCCTCTAAAGCGCCTTTTTTAATTATGAGTCAGTCAAGTTAGGCCTTTTCGTAGCCTTGCACACTCACACTACCGTTATTTTCCAATATAGCGAGTTTCACTTCTTTTATTTCAAAATAACCCGATTGCCGCAAGGTAGAATCTAACTCGTCTCTTGTTAGTTTTGCCTGATTCATCACATCCTCAAACAACTTACCATTGTGAATAAGCACTTGCGGTCTGCCCTCAATAATTTTTTCAAGTTTCTTACTTTTAAATGTAATTAGCCCAACGATATAATTAACCACCACTAATGTAGTGGCCAATATCAAGCCACCGACCAATGAATTATCTCCCGCATTCATTGAGTTTTGAACTGCATTTGAAAGTATCAGTAACAGTACTAAATCGAAGGGTGAAAGCTGGCCAATTTGTCGCTTTCCCGTCAGGCGCAACAATGCAATCAAAAATACATACACCACCAAGCCTCTTACAATCAGTTCCCACCAGGGAACAGACATATCTAACATGGCAACCTACTTTCTTGAATTAACAGCGCTCACAAGATAACTTAACGAGTTATTTATCATCATTGAACAAGCCTTTAACCTTATCTAGCGCACCAGCTGCTTTTATACCAATACTGGTACCAACCCCTGGCCCTAAAACTGCAGTGCCCGCAACGGCCCCAGCTAAAGCGACTTTTGAGGGAAACACCTCAGGTTTACTCACAGTGCCCGAAACAACCAACGGAATCTCAGTCAAACCCATGCTATTTTTCACGTCCACTGCCACAACGCCATCTAATGTTTTATTTGGCTTCACTTTCACCTGCCCTGCTGCTGCCAACAAGCCAGAGCTTATTTCAAGGTTTTGTATGTGATATTGCTTGCCAGATACTTTTAACAAGCCTGAGAATTCATCAAACTGGGTTTCGCCACCGCTTTGATTTTGCTTTAACAGTAGACTTGCTACTTTTACTAAATCCAAGCCATGTAGCACACCATTATTCACTTTAAATTTAAAATCTGCACGCAAGTTATCAGTTAGCTGACCAACATGGTTTGTTTTAGAAGAGAAATTACCATTACCATATAAATTGCCACTTAAATAAACCGATTTGCTCACTAAGCTACTTGGTTCTTTAACCGCTAAATTAGCAATTGCTAATTTGCCATTCATGCGCCAAGACGTCACTCCCTTATTTTCTGGCCAAGTTAACACCGCATCACCCGTTAATTTTCCACCATAAAGTGCTATATCAATATTGGGAATCTCCAACCTGCTACCTTTAAGGTGCATTTCAAGCTTGGCCGTATCAATCAACAGAGGCAAACCTACTGGCAGCGTCCATTTATTAGCCTTAACAATGATGAGTTGTTCATTGTCATTAGGGGTTTCTTTAGGTGTCACCTTAGCCTCAAGCTTACCGTCAATGGTTTCTAAGGTCGCAGATTCTAATTTATAGGCCTCTGTCAACGTTGCCTCAGCATTCATGATGGGATATTTTGCATCTGGCCAAACTAGCTGCATTTCATCAATTGTGACATGCCGCACACGAACACTTGTTGGCTCATTATTATCTGGTTTTTTAGCAGATAAGGCAGAAACAATTTCTAATGCCGTTTTATTAATAACAGGTTTGCTAATCTTTAAATCAAGCGTTTTGTATGTAGAGAACAACGAGCTAATGGTTGGAATGACCACCAATTTCTCGACTTTTAGCTCTTGATGTTTGCCAACTACAATACCATTCAACTTAAGGCGTGGGCTAGGTATTAAGAGTAAATTAGCAGAGCTAATAGCGACAGGCACACCCAGTTTCTCACTTGCCAGAGCTTCTGCCTTTTGCAAATATGTCTGCATAGGGATTAGAAAAGGCAAAATCAGCAGCAAGCCCACAATAACGGCTGTACCAATTAGTAATTTTTTAGAATTTTTCATCATTTAGGCTTAAATTATACATCGTAACGATTGACCAAAAAGCGCTAAGCCAGTATTATCACGCCTTCACAAGTCCTACCGATTCCTCGATAGCTCAGCCGGTAGAGCAACGGACTGTTAATCCGTGTGTCCCTGGTTCGAGCCCAGGTCGAGGAGCCATATTTTAAAAGCCTTGCAGCAATGTAAGGCTTTTTCATTTCTGGTTCACCGTAGCCAAATCGTACCCCTCGAATTTCGAATCTAGTCGTTGCACTGCAATTGCCAAGTGTTCAGGTGCTAGATGTGCGTATCGCTCCACCATTGCTCCTGTCCTCCAGCCACCTAAGCGTTGTAATTCATGCGTCGGTGTGCCTGCTTGCCGTTGCCACGTTGCCCAAGTATGTCTTAAATCATGCCAGCGGAAATCCGTAATCCCAGCACGTTTTAATGCATTGCCCCAAGCTTTGGTGTTCGCAGCTTTTAACGGTCTCCCTGCATAAGTAAACACTCTAGTTTCGTATTTACCTAGTTGACGCTGCAACACATTGATTGCAGTGTCGTTCAAGGGTATTGCTATTGGCTTACGATTCTTAGATTGCGAAGCATGTATCCATGCATGACGCAATGCAAGATTGATCTGTGACCATTCCAGTGCTAACACATTACGTTGCCTTAAGCCTGTGGCTAAAGCAAACATCACGGTTTCACGTTGATGCGCTGGTAATTCAAGCATCAATGCTTTCACTTGGTCAAAGTTCAATGACCTTTCACGACTATTCGATTCTTTAAAGAGCCTGATCTTTGGTACTTTATCGATCCATTCCCATTCATCCCGTGAGCGAATTAAAATAGAACGTATCAGTGCCAAATAACGGTTGGTCGTGGCTTTAGAGACTTCTTTAAGTTTCACACTTCGGATATGGTCGATAACATCTTGATTGATGGCATCGAGTGTTAGATTGCCTAGATATTGATCCATCCAAGCAAGCTTACGTATATCTTCTTTGTGTGTGGCTTTATCTGATGTTTCTGTGAGCCAACGGACAACCGCTTCGCGCCAAGAACGACTAGGTTTAACCCCTAACCTTTCTTGCTGCCACAACTGCGCTTTTAACGTGTCATGGTATTCCTGGGCTTTGATTTTGTCGCTAATCCCAGTACTGCGTTGTATTGTTCGTCCACTGATGCTGACTTTAAGCCACCAAGAGGACGAGTCCTTACGTTTGTAGAGTGACATCGTGTTTCCTTTCCATCACCCTGCAACGCCCGCCACTGATATTGTGCTCTTATGTACTCGATGAGGTCAATCTCAATAAAGACCCATCGGCGTCCAATTTTGCAGCACGGAATTAGGCCCGCTTTGGCTTTGCCCTGTAACGTCACAGGGTGCAGCTTGAGCAAGTCCGCGGCTTGTTGCAGGTTGAAGGTTTGCATTTAAGTAATCTCTGTTCGATAAGTTCTAGAGAGTTACGAATGCTAGGTATGCTCGTAACTCTCAATGTATAAAATTGCTACATTGAATCGTTACGAACCACACTTGAGCCTGAGTTTCCAGGGTCACACTTTAATTACCCTATCGGGCGGCAGGGTAAACATCTATAACAAGATGCGGGATTCACTATTAATCGCGTTCGTGAATCTGTTTTATACAGTTACGCCTTCAAAAACAGGTTGTCAAGCGATTATTTTAACTAAGCTATTGTTAATTAATAATAAAAATGATTTTACTTCAAATGAGTTGAAGCTAGTTTGAAGAGCGGTTGAAGTTAATTTCAAGCTCAGTTGAAGTAATTTCTTAGTAATTCTCAGTATTTTGTAGTATCGCCAGTCGCATATAATTAAGATAGTTGAAATCATTAGATTTAGTGCTGAAATTTAAGTTGGGATGTTGCAAAAATACACTCAAAAAGTAAAAATTAACGCTCTCTACCCGCCTCATGAAATGCTTTAGTCACTGGTGACAGTAAATATTGCATGACAGTTTGGTCTGCCAGCTTGATTTCGGCAGCGACTTGCATGCCAGGCGTCAGGTGCAGCTTTTCTTGTTCAATTTGCAGTTGCTGCTTGTCAAGTTTAATTAAGGTGCGGTAGGCTAATTGCATGCTGGAGCCAGAAGTATTTTGATTATCACTCTGGTTGTTTTGATTGTTGTTGCTGTTGGATTTATCTGTGGCATCCGCACTCACTTGTAATACCTTACCATCCACCATGCCGTACTTTTGAAATGGATAGGCCATGAGCTTCACTTTAACGGCTTGGCCTGCGTGTACAAAGCCCGCATCTTCATTCTTGAGCCACACTTCAGCTTGTAGCGCTTCATTATTTGGAACAAGCGTCATCAGCACGGTGCCAGGCGAAACCACTGTACCTGGGGTATGCGTAGCGAGATCTTTGACGATACCAGCTTGTGGTGCTTTGAGTTCTAACAAGCTATTCTTATGGGATTGTTTGGCCCATTCTTGTTCTAGGCGTTGGTGTTCTGCGTAGATGGCAACACGATCTGCTTCTAGCTTTTGATGATTATCAGATTGAATTTGATTCAGGCGCTTTTGTGATTGAGTAATGCTCGCTTGCAAACTTTTAGCGTTATATTCCTGTGCACGTAAGTCTTGTTCATTCTCAATGCGTGCACGTTGCTTCTCTTGTCCCATTAGTTTGCCTGCAAAACCGTCTTTCACCAGTTTCTTATATGCGGCTTCTTCTGCTTGATAACTGGGCAAGGTTTGTTCCAACTTATGCTGTACTTCTTTGGTGGCCGCCAAGTCACTATAGGCTTTTTGCATATTGGCACGCTCAGAGGCAATGTCGTCATCAAGGGCACGGCGATTGGATTGATACTCTGCATAAACACGGTTAAACATTTCAACGGCATCGGTGTTTTTTCTGGTGAAGGCTTTGCCAGTTAGCTCAGCTTCAATGCGGCGCAGCTCTAAGGATTTATGCTGTAGCTCGTTTTGAATGGACTTACTATCTGCTTGCGAGAGGTTAGCATCCATACGAATGAGCAGTTGGTCTTTGACGACATGCTGGCCTTCTTTAATAGCGATTTCACGCACAATGCCTGAATCTGCAGGCTGTACGATTTTAAGATAGCTCACCGGCACCAGCTTACCTTCGGCCACCGAGACAATATCTAGGCGACCAAACATTGCCCATAGCAATAATACAAAGAGCAGAATCAGCACACCGCGCAGCACCATTCGTGGCAATGGTGAAGGCGGTCTGTCCTGTACGCCTAAAATACCCGGGGCGAAGTCGAAACTATCGACTTCTCTATTACCAACAGCAGAAGGCTGCAATCGAGATTGAGAAGATGGATTAGGGATATTCAAGCAGCACTCCCTATTCCATCCTTATCTAGATCATCGCAAGACTTGCAAGCATTGCTTAGTTGCCCCATTAACTTAGCCAAGTTTCACCAACTCTGCTTGCCATGCACTTGGATTATTCAGCGTTTGCGCAGCCTGACCGAAGCTGCCTGCCACAATCACGCTCTGCGCATTGAGTAAGCCCATACCCGTTAGGTTGCTGTTTTTACCATATTGGTAGGCTAAATCCCCGCCAATAGCAGTATTGTCGCTACCTGCTAGCAAGTGAGTATTCAGTCGTGCATCGGTGAGTTGCCAGTTGGCGGTAGCACCAGCAGCATCAAATGCTGCAACCAGGTTAGCAAAGTTAAAGTTTTCAATAGTGTTGTTACGCAAATCATCAGCAGATCCCAAGCTAAAGCCTTGTATGGCTTCTGCGATGACTTGTAGATTAACAACGCTCTTATTGGTAGGGCTAGTTAGATACCAATTGCTAAAGGTGATTTGATCCGTCGCCCCCATTTTAAGGATAAGATTATTGCCCGTTTTAGTCAGGCTTAAATCACTGTAGGCAAAGTTACCGCCTAAACTTAAGGTGTTATCCGCGCCTGTAGAAGCATTGACGATGTCTGCACCATCGCCTTTGTTAAACACAATCACATCAAAGCCAGTCCCCGTAATAATGGTATCGTTACCAGTTCCCCCAATAATGAGGTCCTTTTCTACATCGCCTGTGAGCCTGTCGTTACCTGACCCGCCATCTAACAAGCTATTGCCTGCATTACCACTGATGGTATCGTTATCATCTCCACCTTGCAGGATGTCGTAACCATTATTGCCAGTGATGGTGTCATTTGCGGCTAGCCCATACAGGTAGTTATTACCCGTATTGCCTGCAAGCACGTTAGCTAAATTATTACCAAACCCCATAATATCCATAGCGCCTGTCAGGGTGAGATTTTCAAGATTATCGCCCAGAGTATAATCAATGCTGCTGTTGACGCGATCTGTGCCTTCGCCAGCCAGTTCCATGACTACATCATTTACGTTGTCTACTGTATAGATGTCGTTATCTAGTCCACCAACCATGGTATCCGCCCCTACACCACCGTTGAGGTTGTCATTGCCTGCGTTTCCGATGAGGACGTTATCGGCTGTATTGCCTGTGATAGTATTATTGAGCTCGTTACCTGTAGCGCTAATGGCTATCAAACCTGTAAGCGTTAAGTTTTCTATTTCAGCACCAAGTGTATAGTCAATACTGCTATTGACTCTATCTGTGCCTTCATTCGCCAGTTCAGTCACCACATCGTTAGCGTTATCTACCGTGTAAATATCATTACCTATGCCACCTAGCAGAGTATCAGCTCCCAAGCCACCATTGAGGTTATCGTTGCCCGCACCACCATTGAGTTGATTGTCTGCAGTGTTACCAGTAAGGGTGTTATTGAGCTCATTACCTGTGCCATTAATCGCAGCCGCACCAGTGAGCGTGAGATTTTCGACTTCAGCAGCCAGTGTATAAGTGATGCTGGCTTGAACGACATCGGTACCTTCACCAACTTGTTCAATCACTGCATCCAGTGCATTCTCTACCACATAAGTATCATTACCCAAGCCACCGATTAAGGTATCTGCGCCCAAGCCACCATTGAGGTTGTCATTGCCCTCACCGCCTACTAATTGGTTGTCAATGTCATTGCCCGTGAGTATGTTATTAAGCGCATTACCTGTGGCATTAATCGCTGTAGTTCCCGTGAGCGTCAGTCTTTCTACATGGTCACCTAAGGTGTAATCTATGCTGCTTCTTACCGTGTCGATGCCTTCGTTTTCCAGCTCAGTCACTACATCAGCCACATCATCCACTACATAAATATCATTGCCTAAACCACCCAACATGGCGTCTGCACCCACCTTGCCATCCAAGGTGTTATTACCGGTGTTGCCAATAAGGATGTTATCTAGCGCATTGCCATTGGCAGTAATGGCTGCGGTGCCGAGCAAAGTGAGATTTTCTACATGGGCTGAAGCAGTGTAAGTGACTGTGGTATTAATCGTGTCTGTGCCTTGATTGGCTTGCTCAATCACTTGGTCAGCAGCACGCTCGACATAGTAAGTATCATTACCATAGCCACCCGTCATGGTGTCTGTACCTGCTAGGCCATCCAAGGTGTCATTACCACTACCACCCACTAAATTGTTATTGGCTGTAGTGCCAATCAGTGTTTGGTCAGGCATAGCAGCAACCGTCAGGTCAAAGTCAATACCCGCAGTAGCCCCAGCTAAATCAGTGGCAACCACACGTAGAGAGAGATTGCCAATGTGCGTGGGGTCGGGGGTGCCAGCGAGCGTAAAGGTCGCTGCGTCATAGGTTAGCCAGCTTGGCAGCGGGTTGCCGTCTGTCAGTGTGACGGTATAAGTAAGTGCGTCGCCTTGGTCAATATCAGTGAATAGCGTTGCAACAGACAGAGCATAATTTAGTGCGCTACCGTCGGTTGCAGCAAGCGGTGTAATACTGCCAGAGACTTCTGGCGCATGATTGCTAGGGAGCACCATCGCTTCAAATGTGGTGCTATCCCATGTAGTCTCAGAATAAGTATCAGTACTGGCGTCATAGACACCGAACTTAATCTGATCGACCTTATTGTTGATACCAGCGTAATAGTCTTTTATCGTAACGCTGTCGCTTCCACTGATTGTGATCACTAAATTATTGGCTACTTGAGTGAGTATGGCGCTTTCTGGAAAAACATCTCCAAAGAAAATCGTATCGGTTGCGGTTCCGTTATCAGTTGCCGAGTTATCTATGACGTCGTGACCGTTTCCTAGATTAAAGTAATAATAATCGTCTCCAGTGCCGCCTATTAACGTGTCGTCACCTAAGCCGCCGTATATTTCATCATTACCAGATTGGCCATCAATAACATTATTGGCATCATTACCTTCCAGATAATTGTCCAATTCATTACCAGTACCGTTAATGGCAGCGGAACCATCTAAATAAAGATCTTCTATATTGTTGGATAGGGTGTAAGTAACCGTTGATGTAACTTCATCGTATCCCTCCTCAAGATTTTCTATGACGACATCTCCAGCAGAGTCAACTGTGTATACATCATCACCAAGTCCACCAGACATAGTGTCATTACCCAAGCCTCCATCAATGCTATCATGGCCATTTCCACCAACTAAATTATCGTTGTCAATAGTCCCAACAATTTCAATTGACGATTCCAGTAATAAATCTTTTAGATCAAAAATACTACTATCGTCTTCAAAACTGACTTCAATAGTCGAGATGTTATTTAAAATATCTTCGTATGTAAGTCCTTCTATAGTTATATTGTCGACACCGTATCCGATGTTTAGCTTGCCTTCCAGTAAAGCAAACTGAAGAGAATATTGATTTACCCCTGTTCCAAATGAAATGCGTGTCGCTTCTACTGAAGCATCAATTATCGTATCGTTACCATCCCCCACAAAAACAGAGTAAGTATCTCTACCAGCTCCTCCAATTAATGTATCGTTTCCTAACCCCCCATCAAGTACATCATCACCCCCTAAACCTGAAATGACATCGTCACCTGTGTATCCGAAGATTTGTTCATCAAACTGAGTTCCAATTAAATTATCTGAGTCAGCTGTACCATCTATAGTAGCGATAGATCCAAGTATACTAAGGTCAAAATTAACGCTAGTAGATGCACCCAGAGTATCCGTTGCAGTTAATTTAAGTCCAAGCTCTTGAGCCAATGTAATGTCAGAATCTAATTCAATAGCCAAATTAATTGCATCAAAATATAGCCATTCTGGTATTGGTGAGCCATCTTGTAATGTAATCGCGTAGCTAAGTTCATCTTGGTCAGGATCTGTAAATAAATTTAGAGATAACCCTATACTTTCTCCTGCACTTAACTCCAAGTTATCGAGCACATAATTCAAAGTTGGTGCGTTGTTGCTTATCACTACAATCTGAGATATCGGAATAATTGACCCATCCGCGAATTGAATACGCTCAATACCAGTTCCTGGCTGCCCACCTCCCTCGTTCGCCCTAGGGTTGTAATAACTCGTAGTAATACTATTATCAACACCCCAACTGAATGTGAGGTTGTAATCATCGTTAGTAATTGTTAAATCTTCGAATGAAATACCCGCTTCAAAAACCAAGGTATCAACATCGCCACCACCTGAATCATAATCAGATATTTCATCATTACCATTATTTTCAAGCAGAGCGTAATAAGTATCGCTACCAGCATTTCCATTCAGAGCATCTGAACCCAGGCCACCATTTAACTGATCATCTCCATCTCCACCAATGAGTACATCATTTCCAGTATCTCCGCTAATCGCATCATTCCCTTCGTGACCATAGATCAAATCATCGCCGCTTCCTCCAATTAAAACATCGCCACCCTGACCGCCTTCTATGGTGTCATTGCCACCTTTTCCATCCAAATTTGCGTTCAATGAATTTGCTACAAGATAATCAGACTCTTCAGTGGCAACATTAACCTTTGCCCGAATTGTATCGAGATTCCACACTGTGCCATTCTCAAAACGTATTTCATTTATATTTACACTTCCAAGAACATCACCAGTCCAAAAGTAGTCATATATCGTTATTTTGTCCGAGGTGCCCTGAATTGACAGCTCCAAATCTCTGCTATCTAGGCGTTTTACTATTACATCTGAAGGATTTACTCCAGATAAAAATTGCAATACGTCTACTTTATTTGCTTCAGTCCCCGCGCTATTAGGATCGTAGATAATCTCTAGACCTGAGCCTCGGCCAAACAAATAAGTGTCAGAACCCAAACCCCCAGTTAATAAGTCACCATATTTGTTGGGATCTAATATCTCGTCAGCTCCCCCAAAAATGGTATCGTTACCATCACCGCCATCAATTGTATCGGCGACGCCACCACCACCTGATAGTAAGTCATTACCTAAACCGCCAATTATTGTGTCATTACCATTACCACCAATAATGGTGTCTGCGCCATCATTGCCATCAAACGAAACACCATAGCCAAAGTCAGAGCCGTGAGCCGTCATAAAATCTGGTTCTATAGTGCCGGAACCTCCCAGGAAGTTCAAAAATGGTAAGGTAATTAGCTGAGAAGTAATGGCCGCGTTATCCCATATTGTGCCATCATCAAACTGAATACTGTTAAGTCTATAAGCGTTAGCAGTGTTATTAGAAAAATACTTATAAACTGTTAGTACATCCGTAGTACCATTGATAATCAGTATCAAGTCATCATTGCTGTTTCCCACAATAATATCTGACGTGAGTATTCCCGCACCAAGTTTTATTACATCTGTATTAATTGGCGTAACACCACTTGACCCAGTATAATCGCCACTATAAATAAGATCTTGTCCATAACCGCGACCAAAATTAAAGATGTCAGTACCATATCCTATGCCGCCGTTCCCTGTACCATCACCACCAATGAGAGTGTCATTGCCTGCACCGCCATCAAGAACGTCATCCCCACCATCCCCATTAAGATAATCAGCACCTCTCCCGCCCTGGATAGTATCGTTGCCAGCCTTTCCATAAATATAGTCACTGCCACCCAATCCAGTAATGAAATCATTAGTGCTATAACCATATATCTCATCAACTCCTTCTGTCGGGATTAAAGCTCTAGCTTTAAGTTCAGTCAAATTCCAGGTCGTGCCATCTGCAAAACGTATAAAATTATTTAAATTGCTGTTACTAAAAAAATCATCTGCAGTTAATTTATCAGTAGTACCAACAATAGATAAAGTAAAATCTTCAAGAATATCAAGATTCTGTCCGTTATATCCTATGCCACGCACTTTGACATCGGAAGTCGTAATATTTGCACC
Source organism: Pseudomonadota bacterium (assembly GCA_020053735.1). GTDB lineage: Bacteria > Pseudomonadota > Gammaproteobacteria > Burkholderiales > Methylophilaceae > Methylotenera_A. The sequence goes on along the minus strand of JAGVMP010000012.1, from coordinate 3,857 downwards.
CAATTGAATAATATCAACATCGCCTATGCTAGGATCATCGGAATAGGTTCTATCTTGACCATAGCCCCTACCAAATAAATATGTATCCGAACCTGGGCCGCCAATTAAATTATCGTTACCTACGTCTCCATCTAACGTATCATTTCCTATATTTCCAAAAATAGTGTCATTGCCTTCATCGCCAAACAACTGATCATTTCCACTATCACCATATATAGTGTCATTCCCTAAAAGACCATGAATAATATCTGACGAAACTGATCCATCCAGGATATCATTTGCATTTGTAGCAACGAATAAACTCTTGACGACTTCATAAGTCCATACAGTGCCATCGGAAAAACGTATAATTGAATTATTTATTTTACCGTTTGGGTTGTCAGGGATATCGTACCAATCACTCTGGAAGTAGTTTATAAAACGGATAGAATCATTAGTTCCAGCAATACTTAGTTTTAGTTCATCGTTAGCATCGCGACTTAGGATAATATCGCTTGGTGTAATATTTGCGCCTAACTGAACTATATCTGTTACTTCTTTAGCATCGCGCCCCATGCTAATCATGTCATTGCCATCGCCCCTACCAAATATATATGTGTTAGTGCCATCCATTCCATACACATAGTCATCACCTAAGCCCCCATTCAACACATCATTGCCTAGCCCTCCGCTTAGCGTGTCGTTACCTGCACCACCATTTAAGATATCCGCGCCACCATAACCAAATAAAACATCATTACCACCCAATCCATTAATAGTATCGCTAAGAACCGAGCCTTCTATAGTGTCTGCAAGTTCAGTTGATGTATATGATTGTGAAAATTGATTTTCAATATTCCACACAGTTCCATCTGCAAAAACGACGCGCTCTATGGTTAAGCTCTCGTCATATTCTCCACCATAAACCCCCAGCGGACGAGTAAATGTCCAGCTGTGTAAGGTAATACTATCGGTTGTGCCTGCGACAGTTAATCTAACGTCACTGCCTACAAAATCCATCACTATTTGTGAGGCCAAAATACCAGCACCTATCTGAAGAGTATCAATATTGTTAGGGGTAGTTTGGAATACATAAGCAGCAAGGCGTTGATCGTTGTCATTGTAGTCGTATGTGGTATATATATAGTCATAAGCTATATCTTGACCATACCCCAAGCCAAACATATAAACATCATCCCCTAGACCGCCCAGCAATGTATCATTACCAGCACCACCATCAAGAGTATCGTTTCCATCACCACCATCTAGCCCGTCATTTCCAGTGCCAGCATTCAGTGCATCATTACCCAACCCACCCACTAAGGTATCGTTGCCTACGCCACTATCAAGAGTGTTATTACCATCATTTCCAAGTAGCGTATCGTTACCAAGCCCCCCAAACAGGGTGGAATTAGCTGTGCCTGTAGCAATCAAGTAATCATCTAACTTGCCGCCAAATAAGGTATTTGATACTGAGGATATATTCACCACACTATTAAGCTTGGTGCCTAGCAATTCGCTATGTTTTATTTGGCCACCATCAATTGTTGTATATATAAAATCGCTATCTGCTACCACACCGTTACTAATCTGGCTAATACCACCATTGCCATCACCAATAAAAACGGTTTTAGTGCCTCCGGTTGCTAAATCTTGCCAAGCTGTAAAATTAGAAATAGTGGCTACATCAGTGATTACCTGATCTGAGTAGTCTTGGCTGCCAGCTAAAATATCCCCTTCTTTCAAATTAAAATAAATGGTATCAGCACCCTTACCAGCTATTAGCGTGTCGGCACCAATTCCACCTATCAACGTGTCATCTCCATCTTCACCAAATAATGTATCATTACCTGTACCGCCATCAATTAAATCGTTACCACTGCCTGCCGCCAGATAATCATTTCCGTCATAACCAAATATTTTATCGTCATACGCAGAACCGTAAATTGAGTTATTCGCTCCTGTTCCTTCTGCAAGAATAAGTGGTTTAATCTCTGCGAAACTCCACTCCACCCCATTGGTAAATTTAATTTTTTCAATAGTCCCATTTTTAGATGAATACCAATTTACTATTTTTATAGTATCCGTAACACCCATGGCACTAATATGCAAATCCGCACCAACTTTATTTAATTTAATATTGGTTGGATTAAAATCAGCGCTAAGTTCTAGAACATCAGTATCATTTGTGGCATTCCCACTTTCATAAATCGCATCACTACCATCCCCCGTAGTGAATTGATATGTATCGCTTCCGGCATCGCCAGTTAACGTATCATTTCCAACACCACCAATCAGCGTATCATTGCCTAAACCACCATTAATCTGATCATTCCCTTGTATACCTAAGATAGTTTCGCTTTGGTCTGAACCCATTAAAATATCATCGGCTGGGGAGCCTTTAAGAAGCTCTGCCTGTATATTATTAACATCCCATGTAACACCATTTGCGAAATTAATGGTGAATGTAAGCGGGTTGTTAAACCAATCTTTAATCGTTAATTTGGAATCTGTATTAGCAATATAGAGCACTAAGTTACCAAAACCATCATTGCCCACACGAATATTTTGTGCCGTTAACCCTGCTTCAATGCTGACCGTATTCAGCCCTAACACGTCATGTACAATATCCTGACCGCTGGAAACACCAAAAATATAGGTATCATTTCCTACACTACCATTTAACACATCATTGCCAGCACCACCGTCTAGGGTATCGTTCCCATCAAACCCTGTCAGTACATCGTTACCGGCCAAGCCTAGTATTGTTTCATCTGCCGCAGTACCGCCAATCACATCATCACCTGAAGTCGGCAACACAATCGTGATTTGTGACTCTAAGGTCACTGCATCCCAGAAAGACAAATCGGCAAACTCGACAAGCTCCACTTTTGAGAAGCTACTATCAAACCATCCGCGAATTTCTATTCTGCCCAATCCATTTGTTTGTTCTAAATAAACACTATTTTCATCACGTGTTACTCGAATATCCGCTTGATTCAAATCTTTAAACTTGACAGTATCATTACCGCCTTCTTCCAGAATCACATCTTGCCCATCCCCGTTACCAAACAGATACTGATCGTTTCCTTTACCCCCTCGCAGAGTGTCATTCCCCTGAGCTCCATCTAAAGTATCATTCCCATTGTTAGCAATTAATTCATCATTCGTAGCTAAGCCTTGTAAATATAAATCTCTAATCAAACCAAATTCAGAAATACTTAAAATCTCGGCAACGTCCGCCCCAAGCGCCTCTAATTCAGTTTGGATATCTATAGTGAAATAACTCTCAGCCAGGCCCAATCCCTTGGTCGCGCGTAAAAAATCTTTAAGTAACTGCAACCCCTCGGTACGGTTTGTATCAATCTGATCTTTAATTTTATTAACCGCTAAACTTATGTTGGCAACGTAAGTACTTGTATTGTCGTCATATTCAAAATAAATTTGATTAAACAAAGGATTTAAAAATGTCTGCGTACTTAGTTGTCCGTAATAAAACTCATATAAATCATGGTAAATGCCTGTTATATTTCTAGAGGCATTAGGGCCAGGGTTAGGCGTACCTGCATTGATACCGGCGTGTTGAATAAAGTCCTCTGCCAGTAGCGCTTCAACAGCATACAAATAACGTGCATCTCCAATATATGCACCCCGACTGTCCGAAGTGTATTTATCGGCACCTGTCCAAGCATACATAATCTGAGTCATTAGATTATCTCTGGCACTTTGCGTTGTAGCTGCACTAAATTGCGCTACTAATGATTTTAAATTGCCCGTGACATCTCTCGCCATCACCTGATGCAGTGTATAAACATTGCCGCTGCTGCTTAAATTAGGCAGTTGGGCAATATCATCGGCGACTTCAACCAGGCTCTCTT
>JAGVMP010000010.1 GCA_020053735.1 Pseudomonadota bacterium | reverse complement strand
GAAATAACCTGCTGCAGGCTTTCGCTTAAGCTCTCTTTTGTATGTTGTTTATCGGACATGCTAAGCCTTGAAGGTTTTTTACAATACAAACGTTATTATGATTTAATTTATGGTTTTTCTTGTGTTTTAATTGTATTTTTACTGAGAAATTTACGCTTAAAATACTAAGTATGATTAGGCAGCTATATTTATATTCCACATCCCACTGTCATTTGTGTGACTTGGCATACTTGCTTGCAATAAAAATACCTGATATTTCAGTCAATGTGATTGATGTAGCAGATGATGAATTCTTACTTGCAGAGTATGGTGTGCGGATTCCCGTATTGCAGCGACAAGATACCAAAATGGAACTCAACTGGCCATTTAGTGAGGCCGATATTCAAGAGTTACTAAAATAGGCCTTACTCACAGCTTATAAAATAAAAAAGCCAGCTTATAGCTGGCTTTTTTATTGACTGTACAGAACTTACTCGGCAGCAACTGCTTCTGTAGTTGTATCTGGACGATCTACCAACTCTACCAACGCCATGGGCGCGTTATCGCCATTGCGAAAGCCGCACTTTAATATGCGCAAATATCCACCATTGCGCGCGTTGTAACGTGGGCCAAGTTCGCCAAATAGTTTACCAACAATATCACGGTCACGTAAACGGCTGAACGCCAAACGGCGGTTTGCCAGCGTTGCATCTTTGCCTAAAGTAATGAGAGGCTCTGCATATTTACGCAACTCTTTTGCTTTTGGCAAAGTCGTTCGAATAATTTCATGGCGTAATAATGAGACTGACATATTACGAAACATCGCTGCACGATGGCTGCTAGTACGATTTAATTTACGATTGCTATTACCGTGACGCATAGTAATTCCTTAATTTTCTTTAATAATTTGTGGCTTATGCTTTTTCTAGGCCAACTGGTGGCCAGTTCTCAAGCTTCATGCCCAAAGTTAACCCTTTAGTAGCCAATACATCTTTAATTTCATTTAAAGATTTGCGGCCTAGGTTTGGTGCTTTTAATAATTCATTTTCACCACGTTGGATTAAATCACCGATGTAGAAAATGTTCTCTGCTTTTAGACAATTGGCTGAACGGACAGTCAATTCCAAGTCATCCACAGGACGCAGTAGAATTGGATCAACTTGCGGTGCAGATTTAACTTCAACTTCGCTAGGTGAACCTTCTAAGTTGGCAAATACTGCTAATTGGCCAATTAAGATGCGTGCTGCATCGCGAATCGCTTGTTCTGGCTCAATGATACCGTTAGTTTCAACGTCCATAATCAGCTTATCTAAGTCGGTGCGTTGTTCTACACGTGCACTTTCCACTTGATAGCTTACTTTATTAATCGGGCTAAATGACGCATCTACCATGATAAAACCTAGTACGCGATCTTCTTCATTGGCTTTTTGACGCGCCGGCACTGGCTGGTAACCGCGGCCCATTTCAACTTTAACTTCTAAATTGAGTTTGCCACCTTTGGTTAAGTGCGCAATGACATGATTCGGGTTCACAATTTCTGCATCGTGGCCTGTATCAAAATCACCCGCTGTTACTACACCTTCAGTAGATTTATTCAGCGTTAAGATGGTTTCTGATTTATTGTTAAGCTTTAAGGCAACGCCTTTTAAATTTAACAAAATATCAACCACATCTTCTTGTACGCCATCAATGGTTGAGTACTCATGTACAACACCATCAATTTTTACTTCAGTAATCGCAAAGCCTGGAATCGACGATAATAAAACGCGACGCAGTGCATTGCCTAATGTATAGCCAAAACCACGCTCCATCGGCTCTAGCGTTACGCGAGCACGCAATGGGGCGATGACTTCAACGTCCACCACATGTGGTTTTAAATATTCAGTTGGGTTGTTTTGCATAAAATTCCTTGACGTTAATTGATTGAGAGGGATCGCTAAGTATTAATTACTTAGAATACAACTCAACAACCAATGATTCGTTAATGGTTGAAGGCAAATCATCACGTTGTGGTTTAGATTTAAATGTGCCAGTCAATGCTTTTACATCCACTTCCAACCATGCTGGGAAGCCACGTTGTTCAGCCGCTGCAAGCGCGCCTTTAATACGTAATTGTGTTTTCGATGCTTCCGCAACAGAAACTACATCACCCGCTTTTACTTGGTAAGATGGAATATTCACACGCTTGCCATTCACCAAAATACTATTGTGACGCACAATTTGACGCGCTTCAGTACGTGAACCACCCAAACCCATACGGAATGCTACGTTATCTAGACGACACTCTAGCAATTGCAATAAGTTCTCGCCAGTAATGCCTTTTTGACGGTCAGCTTCTGCGTAGTAGCTACGGAATTGACCTTCTAAAATGCCATAAATACGACGAACTTTTTGTTTCTCACGCAATTGCACACCATAATCAGACAAACGTGAATTACGACGTTGACCATGTTGGCCAGGCGGGAAGTTACGTTTTTCGATTGCGCATTTATCTGTGAAGCATTTTTCAGCTTTCAAGAATAATTTTTCGCCTTCGCGGCGGCACTGACGGCATTTAGGGTCTAAATTTCTAGCCAAGATAGTTCTCCAGTAATCTTTGTGTGCTTAAGCGCAAGTTATATTCTGCGTTTTTTAGAAGGACGGCAGCCATTGTGTGGTACTGGCGTCACATCGGTAATGCTGGTAATCTTAAAACCAGCCGCGTTAAGTGCGCGCACAGCAGATTCACGGCCTGGGCCGGGACCTTTAATACGCACTTCTAAATTTTTAACACCTGACTCTTGCGCATTTTTACCTGCTACCTCTGCCGCAACCTGTGCTGCAAATGGCGTACTTTTACGTGAGCCCTTAAACCCTTGACCACCAGAAGTTGCCCATGAAAGCGCATTACCTTGACGATCAGTGATTGTAATAATCGTGTTGTTAAATGAAGCGTGCACGTGGGCAATGCCCTCGGCAATATTCTTTTTAACTTTTTTTCTTACACGTACATTAGCTTTTGCCATGTTGTACTGTCCTTACCTATTGAATCTTACTTAATATAAATATTTAAATAGCTATTTTATTTTGACTGTTTAATCGCTTTTACTGGGCCTTTACGTGTACGCGCATTAGTTTTAGTGCGTTGACCACGAACAGGTAAGCCACGACGATGACGCACGCCGCGATAGCAACCTAAGTCCATTAAACGCTTGATGTTCATAGAAACTTCGCGGCGCAAATCACCTTCAACTTTTACTTTGGCCACTTCATCTCTAAGTTTTTCTACGTCTGCGTCATTAAGATCTTTGACTTTAGTAGTTGCCAATACACCAGCAGCTGCACAAATTCTTTGTGCAGTGTTCCTACCAATACCAAAAATCGACGTTAACGCGATTTCAGCGTGTTTGTTATTCGGGATATTAACCCCGGCAATACGAGCCATACTCTAACTCCAAAACATATCGCAATTTGTGCGACTAAATAAAAAAGCCTTAAATTTTAACAGTTTGAACTTATATTTTCAAACTAATTGCTTAAAACTTAAGCATTTTAACAATGTACAACTTTACAGTTAGTTACCATTAACCTTGACGTTGTTTATGGCGCGGATCTGTACAAATAATACGGACCACACCACGACGACGTACAACTTTACAATTGCGGCACAATGCTTTTACTGATGCACGAACTCTCATAATTTACCTCAACACCAATTAATTCTATTTAAAAACTTTAAACTAGCGCGTGCTAGCGCTGCCTTTAAAGTTCGCTTTTTTAAGCAAACCTTCGTACTGATGTGACATCAAGTGTGACTGTACTTGTGTCATAAAATCCATGGTTACCACCACAATAATGAGCAGTGAAGTACCGCCAAAGTAAAACGGCGTATTAAATTTCAATCTTAAAAACTCTGGCAACAAGCACACCAAAGTAATATAAATGGCGCCTATCAGAGTCAAACGACCCATAATTTTATCAATGTAGTTAGCTGTTTGCTCGCCTGGACGAATACCTGGTACAAACGCGCCACTTTTCTTTAAATTATCTGCTGTTTCTTTGGGGTTAAATACTAACGCCGTGTAGAAGAAACAGAAAAACATAATCGCTGCAGCAAAAAACAAAATGTAGATTGGCTGGCCTGGAGACAATAAATTACTCATGTCTTTCAACCAATATAACTTTTCACTGCTACCAAACCAACCAGCCAATGTCGCTGGGAATAAAATAATGCTTGATGCAAAAATTGGTGGAATAACGCCCGCCATGTTGAGCTTCAAAGGCAAATGGGTTGTTTGTCCACCATACACTTTATTACCTACCTGGCGTTTGGCGTAGTTCACAGTAATTTTGCGTTGACCACGCTCAACAAACACCACCAATGCAGTCACCAAAACAATCGCCACCAGCAAAAATACAACCAATGGAATCGAGAATGCGCCAGTACGTGCCAACTCTAGAGTACTACCAATAGCGCTTGGCAAGCCAGCCACGATACCTGCAAAAATGATAATCGAGATACCGTTACCAATGCCGCGCTCAGTAATTTGCTCGCCCAACCACATCAAAAACATTGTGCCACTGACCAATGTAATCACTGCTGTCAATCTAAATGCCATCCCTGGATCCAACACCAATCCAGCCTGACCCTCTAGTGCAATCGCAATACCTAAACCTTGAAACGTCGCTAATAACACAGTGCCGTAGCGCGTATACTTAGTAATTGTGCGTCTGCCAGCTTCACCTTCTTTTTTGAGCTGCTCTAATTTAGGTGAAACCACTGTTGCAAGCTGCATAATAATAGATGCAGAAATATACGGCATGATACCCAAAGCAAACACCGTGAAACGTGACAACGCACCGCCTGAGAACATGTTAAACATCCCCAGAATACCGCCACTTTGTGAATCAAATAACTGCTTCAACACTGTTGGATCTATACCAGGCACTGGAATGTGTGCGCCTAAGCGATACACCACCAAAGCGCCCAACACAAACCATAAGCGGCTTTTCAGCTCGCTCATTTTACCAACTGCACCTAAAATACTATCTTGCGCCATCTACTTTTAAACTTAAGCTACTTTGCCGCCAGCTGCTTCAACTGCAGCGCGAGCGCCTTTAGTTAACAGCAAACCAGTTAGGTTAAGTTTTTTGGTAATTTCACCAGATAAAAACACTTTAGCCGCTAAAGCATTGCCAGAAATCACGTTAGCTTGCTTTAATACCAATAAATCAATCGTATCTACGGGCAAATCATTCAACTCAGAAGTACGCACGTGTGCGGTATCAGCTTTAGTCAGCGATTTAAAACCACGTTTTGGTAGTCGACGTTGTAAAGGCATTTGACCACCTTCAAAACCCACTTTATGAAAACCGCCAGTACGTGATTTTTGACCTTTATGACCACGACCCGCAGTTTTACCTAAACCAGAGCCAATACCACGACCAACACGGCGACGTTCTTTTTTTGCGCCTTCTGCAGGCTTAATTGTATTTAATTGCATTATGCTTCTACCTTTAAGAGATAGTTCACAGCATTAATCATGCCGCGGATTGCTGGTGTATCTTGTACTTCGACTGTGTGGTGCATACGGCGCAAGCCCAAACCTTTAACGGTAGCTTTATGCGCTTCAATGCGACCAATCACACTTCTTACCAGCGTCACTTTAATCATTGGGACAGCTTCTTTAACTTTTTTTGCTGCTGGCTTTTTAGCAGCAGTTGTTTTTGTATTAGTCGCCATCATTAACCTCTAATTTCTTCTACTGATTTACCACGTTTAGCAGCAATTTCAGATGGTGTATTCATTGATTCAAGACCATTCAATGTGGCACGAACCAAGTTGTAAGGGTTAGTTGAACCGATACATTTTGCAACCACGTTTGTGATGCCCATTACTTCAAAGATTGCGCGCATTGCGCCACCAGCAATAATGCCAGTACCTTCAGAAGCTGGTTGAATAAACACTTTAGCAGCGCCATGTACACCAGTTACAGCGTGATGCAATGTACCGTTGTTTAAGTTCACTTTAAGCATGCCGCGACGCGCTTCATCCATGGCTTTTTGAACCGCGACAGGTACTTCACGCGCCTTGCCTTTGCCCATACCAACAGCACCATCACCGTCACCGACTACAGTCAATGCTGCGAAACTCATGATACGACCACCCTTAACCGTTTTACTTACACGGTTTACTGTGATCATTTTTTCACGCAGACCATCGGTCTGCTGTGATTGTTGTTCCATTTCTTTAGCCATTATCTGTCTCGCCTATTAGAATGACAGGCCGTTTTCACGCGCAGCATCAGCTAACGCCTTAATACGACCATGATATTTGTAGCCTGAACGATCAAAAGCAACTGTGGTAATACCAGCTTTTTTTGCTTTTTCAGCAATCAATTTACCAATTGCAGCAGCAGCTTCTACATTGCCACCATTTTTTACTTTTTTACGCACATCCGCTTCAACAGTTGAAGCACTAGCCAATACCTTATCGCCAGTTTCAGCAATAATTTGTGCATAAATATGTGTATTTGTGCGGTGCACACTTAAACGAGTAACTTTTAACTCTGCGATTTTGGCACGGGTTTTACGTGCACGGCGCAAGCGGTTATTTACGTTGTTCATTGTCTTAGGTCCTAATTATTTTTTCAGTCTAACTATTTCTTTTTAGTTTCTTTGATTGCAACCACTTCGTCAGAATAGCGAACACCTTTACCTTTATAAGGCTCTGGGGCACGATAAGCACGAATTTGAGCAGCTACTTGACCAATCACTTGCTTATCAGTCCCCGTCAAAATGACTTCTGTTGGGGTTGGCGTAGTCACCGTAACACCTACTGGCATTTTATGGTTAATTGGATGTGAATAACCTAACTCTAAATTAAGCATTGCGCCTTGTGCATTAGCTTTATAGCCAACACCAACCAATGTTAATTTACGTGTAAAGCCTGCAGAAACACCTTGTACCATATTAGCAACCAAAGCGCGCACAGTGCCTGACATAGCGCGTGAATGCTGACTGTCACTAGTGGCAGCGAATGTAATTGTTTCGCCTTCACGTTTTAAAGTGACCGCATCTGTTAGGGCTTGTGAAAGCTTACCTAATGGACCATTAACAGCGATGTTGTTAGCACTTAATACCACTTCAACTTTTTCTGGAATAGCGACTGGATTTTTAGCAACACGTGACATTTGCTTCTCCTTAAGCCACTACGCACAACACTTCGCCACCGATTCCGGCTGCTTGTGCTTTACGATCTGTCATTACACCCTTGGATGTAGACATAATTGTCACACCAAGACCATTCATTACTTTAGGAATATTGTCTGAACCTTTGTAAATGCGAAGACCAGGTTTACTTACACGGTCTATCTTTTCAATTACAGGGCGGCCAGCATAATACTTCAAGCTGATACTTAATGATGGCTTACCATCATTAGCAATTACAGCGAAATCATCAATATAGCCTTCATCTTTCAAAACAGCAGCAATTGCAGCTTTGAGTTTTGAAGCAGGCATAGAAACTGATAACTTGTTAACACTTTGTGCGTTACGAATACGCGTTAGCATATCGGCAATCGGATCACTCATACTCATAATTTATTCCTCCGTTACCAGCTAGCTTTGGTGATGCCTGGCACTTGACCACTCATCATCAAATCGCGCAACTTGCTGCGACCGATACCAAATTTACTATAAACACCACGCGGGCGGCCTGTAAGCGCGCAACGGTTACGCAAGCGCACTGGGCTTGAGTTACGTGGCAGACTTTGCAAATTCAAACGCGCATCACGACGATCTTCTGCAGTTGCTTTTTGATCACCAATAATTGCGTTTAATGCATCGCGTTTTGCTGCGAATTTTTTTACGGTGTCGCGACGTTTAATTTCGCGCTCTGTCATACATGTTTTTGCCATGTCTTAACCTCTAAAAGGAAAACTAAACGCAGCCAGCAAAGCTTTGGCTTCTTCGTCTGTTTTTGCCGTTGTCGTAATCGTAATGTTCATACCGCGAATCGCATCGATTTTGTCATATTCGATTTCAGGGAATATGATTTGCTCTTTCACGCCCATGTTGTAGTTGCCGCGGCCATCAAAAGATTTACCTGGAATACCACGGAAATCGCGAATTCGCGGGATTGCCACAGTCACCAAGCGATCCAAGAATTCATACATGCGCTCACGGCGCAATGTAACCTTACAGCCAACAGGATAATCATCACGGATTTTAAATGCAGCAACAGATTTTTTCGCCTTGGTCACTACCACTTTTTGACCAGCAATTTTTTCCATATCGCCAACTGCATTTTCCATCACTTTTTTATCAGCAACCGCTTCGCCTACACCCATATTCAGAGTGATTTTTTCAATGCGAGGCACTTGCATGACTGAAGTGTAACCAAATTGCTCTGTCATTTTTTTAACAACTGAGTCTTTATAAAATTGTTTTAAGCGCGCCATGATTTATCCTAAACTATGCGTCAACCGCTTCACCGTTAGATTTGAACACGCGCACTTTTTTGCCGTCTTTCAAAACTTTGTATCCAACACGGTCAGCTTTTTGTGTTGCAGCATTAAATAGCGCAACATTTGAAATATCTAGTGGCATCTCTTTGCTTACAATACCGCCAGCAACACCCTTCATTGGGTTTGGTTTAGCGTGCTTCTTAGCCACGTTAATGCCCTCAACCACAATATGGCCAGACTCTAATACGTTAAGCACGGTGCCGCGCTTACCTTTATCTTTGCCTGTATTTACAACCACTTGGTCGCCTTTATGAATTTTGCTCATCTCTAACTCCTACCCTTACAGCACTTCAGGTGCAAGTGAAACGATTTTCATAAAACGCTCGCTACGTAGCTCACGTGTTACTGGGCCGAAAATACGGGTACCAATCGGTTCTAATTTATTGTTAAGTAACACAGCAGCGTTGGTGTCAAATTTAATCAATGAACCATCTGGACGACGCACACCTTTAGCGGTACGCACCACAACAGCACTGTAAACTTCACCTTTTTTAACGCGACCACGTGGCGCAGCATCTTTAATGCTGACCTTAATAATGTCGCCTATGCCTGCGTAACGACGCTTTGAACCACCAATAACTTTGATGCACTGCACAGAGCGAGCACCAGTATTATCGGCAACTTCTAACCGAGATTGCATTTGAATCATGAGAATAATCTCCAACTTAATCCGTTAAACCAACACCAGCCATATGAACTTAATCAAAACGGCCAGTAGACCACGGTCAGTATTGGGGTACTTGCTTTTATGAATCCCTAATTAAGAAATTCACGAGTACCGAAAAGTCCAACATTATAGCGGGAATCTATGTTGCTAAGCAAGTCATAAATTCCTTTTTATTACATCTTTTAAGCTTTAGTTACCACTTTACTCACTACCCAAGTCTTAGTTTTAGACATTGGACGGCTTTCTGTAATCGTCACTAGATCGCCTTCTTTACATTCATTTTTTTCATCATGCGCGTGAAATTTATTAGATTTCACCACAACCTTGCCAATAAGAGGATGTTTAACTTTTCGCTCTACCAACACGGTAATGGTTTTATCCATTTTATCACTCACCACACGGCCGTTTAGCGTGCGCACTACTTTGGTTGCTTCTGTCATCATTAGGCCTGTTTCGCTTTCTCAGCTAATACATGTTTCACACGCGCAACATCTTTGCGTACTTTACCTAGCTGATCTACTTTGTTTAATTGTTGTGTTGCAACTTGCATGCGAAGTGAAAATTGCGCTCGGCGCAATTCAATCAATTCAGCATTTAATGCCTCAACACTTTTTGCTCTTAAATCGGTGGCTTTCATATTCGCGTCCTCTTCTTAACTACCAAGTTGACGGGTCATGAAAGTGGTTTCGATTGGTAGCTTTGCAGCCGCCAAACGGAACGCTTCACGCGCTAGCTCTTCGCTTACGCCGTCCATCTCGTATAACATTTTGCCTGGCTGGATTTGCGCTACGTAGTACTCAGTACTACCTTTGCCGTTACCCATACGCACTTCAGCAGGTTTTTTAGAAATTGGTTGATCTGGGAAAATACGAATCCACACACGACCACCACGTTTAATGTGACGCGTCATAACGCGACGTGCAGCTTCAATCTGGCGCGCAGTTAAACGACCGCGACCAATGGCTTTTAAACCAAAATCACCAAAACTTACTTTGTTACCGGTTGTTGCAATGCCTTTATTACGGCCTTTTTGCATCTTGCGGTATTTTTGTCTAGACGGTTGCAGCATCTTTAGCCCTCGGCTTTCTTACTTTTTTCTCTGGTTCAGCAACTGGTGTTGCAGCTGGTGCAGTCGCGCCAATTGGTGTTGGTACATTATCAGCAAAAATCTCGCCTTTAAATACCCAAACTTTAATGCCGATAATACCGTAGGTAGTTAATGCTTCTGCTACGCCATAATCGATATCGGCACGCAATGTATGCAATGGCACTCGGCCTTCGCGGTACCACTCGGTACGCGCAATCTCGATACCATTCAAACGACCTGAGCTCATAATCTTGATGCCTTGAGCACCTAAACGCATGGCGTTTTGCATCGCGCGCTTCATGGCACGGCGGAACATCACGCGTTTTTCCAATTGTTGCGCAATAGACTGCGCAATCAATGTCGCATCGATTTCTGGCTTACGCACTTCTTCGATATTCAAATGCACTGGCACGCCCATCAGACCTTGCAATGCTGAACGTAAAGATTCGATATCCTCACCTTTTTTACCAATCACCACACCTGGACGGGCGCTGTGAATGGTAATTTTTGCATTCTTTGCAGGGCGCTCAATGATGATTTTACTTACTGCTGCACTGGCTAATTTTTTATTTAAAAATGCACGTACTTTAATGTCACTTTGCAACATCTCTGGAAAGTTTTTGCTATTAGCGTACCAACGAGATGACCAATTTTTTTGGACACTTAGACGGAAGCCGATTGGATGTATTTTTTGTCCCATATTAAGCCTTAGCCTTTTTATCAGAGCCATCGCCAACAGTCACATGAATGTGGCAGGTTGGTTTAATAATTTTACCAGCGCGGCCTTTTGCACGTGGACGAATACGTTTCAGCACCAAGCCTTTATCCACATAGATTGAAGTGACCTTCAATTCATCGATATCAGCACCATTATTATGTTCAGCATTGGCAATCGCAGATTCCACTACTTTTTTAATCACTTCAGCACCTTTTTTAGGTGTGAAATTTAAGATATCTAAAGCATGGTCTACTTTTTTGCCACGAACAAGGTCAGCTACCAGCCGCGCTTTTTGCGGTGATAAGTGAACGCCTTTTAATATTGCAGTTACTTGCATATTGAGCCTCTTATTTGCCAGCTTTTCTATCAGCCGCATGCCCCTTGAATGTGCGTGTTAATGCAAATTCACCGAGCTTATGACCAACCATGTTTTCAGAAATCAACACTGGAATGTGTTGCTTACCATTATGAATTGCAATAGTAAGACCAATAAAATTTGGCAAGATAGTAGAGCGGCGTGACCAAGTTTTAATTGGTTTACGATCGCGCGTAGCGGCAGCAGCCTCTACTTTTTTTGCCAAATGACCATCAATAAATGGACCTTTTTTAATTGAACGTGCCATAAATTACCTTACGCCTCTTGGACGACGAGTGATACGCATGTTATCAGTACGCTTGTTACTACGTGTACGATAACCCTTAGTTTTAACACCCCATGGGCTGACCGGATTCATACCAGCTGCGGTACGACCTTCACCACCACCGTGCGGGTGATCTACTGGGTTCATTACCACACCGCGAACGGTTGGACGAACACCACGCCAGCGCATCGCACCAGCTTTGCCGATTGAACGTAATGAATGCTCTTCGTTGCCCACTTCACCTAAAGTAGCTTTGCAATCGACGTGTACGCGGCGAACTTCGCCAGAGCGTAAACGTAACTGCGCATAAGCACCTTCACGTGCCAGCAATTGTACTGAAGTACCAGCAGAGCGTGCAATTTGCGCACCTTTACCTGGCTGTAATTCGATACAATGAATCGTACTACCCACTGGGATATTACGTAGCGGCAATGCATTGCCCACTTTAATTGGCGCTTCTGCACCGCTGATTAATTGCGCACCGGCAGCAATACCGCGTGGCGCAATAATGTAGCGACGCTCACCATCTGCATAGCACAACAATGCAATGTGTGCTGTGCGGTTTGGGTCGTACTCAATATGCTCCACTTTCGCAGGGATGCCGTCTTTATTGCGACGGAAATCAATCATTCGATAATGCTGTTTATGACCGCCACCTTGGTGACGTGTCGTAATACGGCCATTATTATTACGGCCAGCGTTTTTACTTTGACTTTCCAACAGCGGCGCGTGTGGCTTGCCTTTATACAAATCAGGTGTAACTACTTTCAGTACACCACGACGGCCGGGGGAAGTTGGTTTGACTTTTACTAATGCCATATCTTCTCTCCTTATTCGCCCGCTGCGAAGTTAATTTCTTGGCCTGGTTTCAAGCTCACATACGCTTTCTTCCAGTCGTTACGTTGACCAACACGTTTACCTGCACGTTTCGTTTTACCGCCAACGTTAATCACGGCAACTTTTTCAACTTCAACCTTAAATACAAGCTCAATCGCTGCTTTAATTTCTGGTTTAGTGGCATCAGTGCGGACTTTAAAAGCAATTTGCTGATGTTTATCGGCAATGTAAGTCGCTTTTTCGGTAATTTGTGGCGCTAAGATTACTTGCAACAGACGGTCTTGAGTTTTAGTAATAGCGTTCATCATGCTAGCATCTCCTCAAGTTTTTTAACTGCACCAGCGGTTGCCAATACTTTAGGGAAACGCACCAAGCTGACTGGGTCAGCATATTGCGCCTCAACCACCATCACATTAATTAAATTACGTGATGACAAATATAAGTTCTCGTCAAAACCATCGGTTAAAATTAATACGCCATCGGCATAGCCCAAGCCTTTAATTTTCTCTACGAATTGCTTGGTTTTTGGTGTCGTTACTTTAAAATCTTCTACTACCGCAATACGCTCTTGACGCACTAGTTCGGACAAGATAGTTTGCATGCCAGCACGGTAGGCCTTACGGTTTACTTTGTGGCTGAAATTTTCGTTAGGTGAGTTAGGGAATGCACGACCACCTCCACGCCAGATAGGGCTTGAGCTCATACCTGCACGCGCGTTACCAGTACCTTTTTGTGCGTACGGCTTGTGTGTGGTATGTGCAACCGTATCACGGCCTTTTTGCGCGCGTGTCGCAGTACGGGCATTTGCCATATAAGCAACCACCACCTGATGCACTAAAGCCTCGTTAAACTCGCGGCCAAAAGTAACTTCAGAAACTGCAACGCCTTTTTTAGCGGCTTTACCGTTATTATCGATTAATTTAAGTTCCATTATTTAGCTCCTTTATGTTTCTGGAGCTTGGCTTTAATTGCAGGACGCACAACAACGTTGCCGCCTTTAGAGCCAGGAATCGCACCTTTAATCAACAAGAGATTACGCTCAGCATCAACGCGAACGATTTCTAAATTTTGTGTAGTGACTTTAACATCGCCTAAGTGGCCAGGCATACGCTTGCCTGGAAATACACGGCCTGGATCTTGCGCCATACCGATAGAGCCAGGTACGTTATGCGATTTAGAGTTGCCATGCGATGCGCGGTTAGAGCTAAAGTGATGGCGTTTAATGGCGCCAGCAAAGCCTTTACCAATTGACGTACCAGTTACATCCACCAATTGACCCGCAGAGAAAATTTCTACCGTGACATTGCCACCCACTTGATAGGTAGACAACACATCGTCAGAAACATTGAATTCTTTAATACCAGCACCTGCAGCAACGCCTGCTTTGGCATAATGCCCAGTCAGCGCTTTGTTGATGCGGCTAGCACGACGCTCGCCATGAGCAACTTGAAGGCCTGTATAGCCATCGCTCGCGATTGTCTTGATCTGTGTCACACGGTTAGGAACGACTTCCAACACGGTTACTGGGATGCTTGCGCCATCATCAGTAAACACGCGGGTCATGCCCACCTTGCGACCAATAAGCCCTAAGCTCATGATCGTATCCTTATTTTTTAGTTAAAGAAGTCGATTACAATTGACCGACTTCTGTGAAAGAGCGCGGATTATACCGAACTCGTGATTTTATTACAATAGCTTTTTACAACACTTAACGCTAAATTAAAGCTAGATTACTTACAATTTAATCTCTACATCGACGCCTGCAGGTAAATCTAACTTCATCAATGCATCTACAGTTTTATCTGTTGGATCAACAATGTCCATCAAACGCTGATGCGTACGAATCTCGAACTGGTCGCGCGATGTTTTGTTCACATGAGGCGAACGTAAAATATCGAAACGTTCAATGCGTGTTGGCAACGGCACCGGGCCTTTTACCACAGCGCCTGTGCGTTTTGCTGTTTCTACAATTTCTTGAGCTGATTGATCAATCAAACGATAATCAAAAGCTTTCAAGCGAATGCGAATTTTTTGAGCTGCCATTTTATTTCCTTTAAAGAGCGAAGCAGCAGTCTTCAATGAAGTACCGCCGCTTAATTTAGTTATTAAGCAATAATTTTTGCCACGACACCAGCACCAACGGTACGGCCACCTTCACGAATCGCAAAGCGTAAGCCTTCTTCCATCGCAATCGGCGCAATCAGTTCTACCGTGATTGATACGTTATCGCCTGGCATGACCATTTCAGTACCTGCTGGCAACTCTACCGCACCCGTTACGTCAGTGGTACGGAAGTAGAATTGTGGACGGTAGCCTTGGAAGAATGGTGTATGACGACCACCTTCATCTTTACCTAGCACGTAGATTTCTGCTGTGAATTTAGTGTGTGGTTTGATGGTG
>JAGVMP010000017.1 GCA_020053735.1 Pseudomonadota bacterium | reverse complement strand
TTTTTGCATGCGAAAGTAGGTCACTGCCAAGCTATTTATACCAAACCATCTCAGTATGGTTTACAAAAAACCCTCCCAGCGAGGGTTTTATTGTTTGTAAGGACTGAGTGTGAGTATAGACTTGCCATTATTAAGGATAAGTACTCATGTTGGTGCATGTCATCAAAGCAGCAGGCCTGCAGGTTAATATTCATGCGGCTTACAGACGTGCTTTTTTACCTCGTGTTTACGTCCTTACATATAAAGGATGTATAACAATCATTCCAATTGCTTGAATTAATTGGTATAATGCGTGCATAATTTGAATGGGCTTTGTGCCCATTTTTTGTTTCTGCAGAATACGTAGGTAAGGAATATTCGGTAATGCAAGATTTGCATGGCTTAATTGATAAGACGGTGGCTCAGCTTGGGTATGAGCTGGTAGACCTCGAGATTTCGAACCGAGGTAAGTTGTTGCGCGTGTTTATTGATAAGTTGAGCCCAGTAGATGTTAAAGATAGCGTGAATATTGACGACTGCGTGCTGGTGAGTAACCAATTGGGTAATGTGCTGACAGTTGAACATGAAATTGATTATGACAGGCTGGAGGTCTCTTCCGCTGGTATGGATCGCGTGCTGAAAAAAGAGAAAGATTTTGTGCGGTTTAGTGGAGAGCGAGCTCAGATTAAGTTGCGTCTAGGCATTAAAGATGAAAGTGCGAATGCGACTGAAACTACCCTACCACGTAAGACATTTTTAGGTATTTTAAAGGGTGTTGAAGCCGAGTCTGTGCTGCTAGAATTTGAAGGTGTAACCTATAAATTGGCTTTAAATAACATTGATAAAGCCCGTCTAAGCCCGGTGTTTTAGGCAAGCCTAGTATTTAGAATTTTAAAAAAGTTTATTAGAATATATTGATAGTTGGAGATTGCAATGAATCGTGAAATTTTGTTACAAGTAGATGCCTTGGCTCATGAAAAAAACGTGAATAAAGAGGTGATTTTTACTGCATTAGAGCTGGCTTTGGTGTCTGCAACTAAGAAAAATCATGATGAAAATGCTGATATTCGCGTATCGATTAACCGCGAAACTGGTGAATACGAAACCTTTAGGCGTTGGCAATATGTGGACTATGACTTGCTAGAGAGTTCGGCTTACCAGTTTGATGAAGAAAGCGAACACGCAAAAGACCGTAATATCGGCGATTATTACGAAGAGCCGTTAGAGAATATTGAATTTGGCCGTATTGGATCACAAGCTGCGAAACAAGTGATTCTACAAAAAGTACGTGAGGCTGAACGTGAGCAAATTTTAGAAGACTTCTTAGCGCGTAATGAAAACTTGGTAACAGGTGTGATTAAGCGTATGGAAAAGGGTAATGCACTCATTGAAGTTGGTCGGCTCGAGTGTTTGTTGCCGCGCGAAGCGATGATTCCGAAAGAAAATTTACGCGTGGGTGACCGCGTGCGCGCCTACTTATCGCGAATTGAGCGCGGTGGCCGTGGCCCTCAACTCATTTTATCGCGTATTGCTCCAGAGTTTTTAAAACGTCTGTTTGAGTTAGAAGTGCCAGAGATTGAAGAAGGCTTGCTGGAGATTCGTGCAGCAGCGCGCGATCCTGGTTTGCGTTCAAAAATTGCAGTTAAAAGTAATGACCAGCGTCTAGATCCAGTGGGAACTTGTGTAGGTATGCGCGGTTCGCGCGTACAAGCGGTGACAGGCGAATTGGCTGGCGAGCGTGTGGATATTGTGTTGTGGAGCATGGAGCCTGCGCAATTTGTGATTAACGCCATGGCGCCAGCTGAGGTTTCTAGCATTGTGGTTGATGAAGATGCGCACAGTATGGACGTGGTAGTGAACGAAGAGCAATTGGCCTTGGCGATTGGTCGTAGCGGCCAAAACGTGCGTCTGGCATCTGAACTCACTGGCTGGACATTAAATATTCTCACTGAAGAGCAGGCGGCTGAGAAAAACCAAAGCGAATACAGTAATGTAAGCCAATTGTTTATGGAAAAACTAGATGTGGACGAAGAAGTGGCGGATATTTTGGTACAAGAAGGTTTTAGCACATTAGAAGAAATTGCTTACGTGCCTTTGGCTGAAATGGCAGAAATCGATGCGTTTGATGAAGACACAATTAACGAACTTCGCGCCCGCGCCCGTGCTGCACTATTGACTGAGGCGATTGCCAAAGAAGAAAAAGTAGAAGAAGCCGCAGAAGACTTATTAACCATGGAAGGCATGGATGATAAGACTGCGCATCTATTAGCTTCTAAAGGTGTTTCTACCATGGAAGAGCTCGCCGAATTGGCAGTAGATGAATTAGTAGAGCTCACAGCAATGGATGATGAGCGTGCAAAAACACTCATTATGACCGCGCGTGCGCCTTGGTTTAAGTAAGCGCAATTAGCATAGAAGTATTCAAAGGGAAGACAGGAAAAGTAAATGGCACAAACAACCGTTGCACAATTCGCCGCAGAGCTAAGGCTGCCCACTGCCTTGCTGCTAGAGCAGCTAAAAAGCGCGGGCGTGGTCAAATCTACCCCAGAAGATAAGTTGGAAGAGGCAGATAAAACTGCTTTGTTGGAATATTTGCGCAAAGAGCATGGCGCGGCGCAAGCACCAAAAAGCAAAATTACGCTGACTCGTAAATCGAGCAGCGAGATTAAAAAAACCGATAGCATGGGCAAAGCGCGCACGATTCAAGTCGAAGTGCGTAAAAAACGCGTGTTAGAGCGCAACGAAACGGAAGTAGAGTTGCCAGCGACAGTAGTCGAGCCTGTGACTGAAGTAGTGCCTGAGCCCGTACCAGAGGTGCTGGTTGAAGAAGTTGTGCCCGAAATGATAGAAGTGGTGGCACAAGTAGCCTTAGAAGCGCCGCCAGTAGATGCAGCACCAGAAGTTAAATCGACAACGCTAAGAAAACAGGTACTGACGCCAGAGCAAATTGCGATGCGCGAACAAGAGGCAAAACGTCATGCCACATTAGCGCAAATGCAAGCTGACGATGTACGCAAAAAACAAGAATTATTGCAACGCCGTGCTGACGAAGAGGCTAAAAAATTAGCCGAAGCAGAAGCGGCAAAAGTTAAAGCTGCCAAGCTTTCAGAGGGTACTTTACATAAACCTGCCGCCAAAGAAGGGGCAGTTGCAAAGCCTGCTACTAAAGATGCCAAAAAGGGTAAGAATAACAATAAAGACTGGACCGACGCAGAAAATAAAAAACGCGGTTTAAAAACCCGTGGTGATACGAGTGTTAATCAAGGTTGGCGCTCACCAAAAGGCAAGCATAAATCGCATCGGGATGATGATCAAGAACATGCATTTAACGCGCCAACTGATCCAATTGTGCATGAAGTATTGGTGCCAGAAACCATTACGGTGTCAGAGTTAGCACACAAAATGTCGATTAAAGCCGCAGAAGTCATTAAGGTGCTGATGGGCATGGGCATGATGGTGACAATTAACCAAGTGCTAGACCAAGAAACCGCCATTATTTTGGTGGAAGAAATGGGCCATACTGCGCAAGCTGCTGCAGCTAACGATCCTGAGACTTTCCTAGAAGAAGCTGAGCATGCAGAGGCTATTTTAGAAACTAGGCCGCCAGTCGTAACGGTGATGGGTCACGTTGACCATGGTAAAACTTCGCTGCTAGATTATATTCGTCGTAGCCGCGTTGCGAGTGGTGAGGCGGGCGGCATTACCCAGCATATTGGCGCCTATCACGTTGAAACGCCACGCGGCATGGTGACATTCTTAGATACACCTGGCCATGAGGCGTTTACTGCAATGCGTGCGCGCGGTGCTAAAGCGACTGATGTGGTGATTTTGGTAGTTTCTGCTGATGATGGTGTGATGCCGCAAACGATTGAGGCGATTCACCATGCCAAAGCGGCAGGTGTGCCTCTGGTGGTGGCTATTAACAAAATTGATAAGCCAGATGCAGCGCCTGAACGCGTAAAAATGGAATTGGTTGCGCAAGAAGTGGTGCCTGAAGATTTTGGTGGCGATACTATGTTCCGCGAAGTATCGGCCAAAACAGGCAAGGGCATTGATGAATTACTCGAGGCCGTATTGTTGCAGGCAGAAATTCTAGAATTAAAAGCGCCAAGAAATACGCCAGCTAAAGGCTTGGTAATTGAGGGTAGGCTAGATAAAGGTCGCGGCTCTGTTTCCACAGTGCTAGTGCAATCGGGCATTTTACGCCGTGGCGATATGATTTTGGCTGGTACTACTTTTGGCCGCGTGCGCGCCATGTTGGATGAATCTGGCAACGATATTAAAGAAGCAGGCCCATCAATCCCAGTCGAAATTTTAGGCTTGGCTGATGTGCCAAGCGCTGGTGAAGAGGTGATTGTGCTGAATGACGAGCGCAAAGCGAGAGAGATTGCCAACTTCCGTGCAGGCAAGTTCCGCGATGTGAAATTAGCGAAACAACAAGCCGCCAAACTAGAAAACATGTTTAACCAAATGGAAGATGGCGAAGTTCAAACGCTGAACTTAATTATCAAGTCAGACGTTCAAGGCTCTTACGAAGCACTAGCCACCAGTTTGCAAAAGCTATCTACCGCAGAAGTCAAAGTGAATATCATCCATACTGGTGTAGGCGCAATCTCAGAATCTGACGTTAACTTGGCTAGCGCATCTAACGCGGTACTGATTGGCTTCAGTGTGCGTGCCGATGCTGGGTCGCGTAAATTGATTGATAGTTTGGGCGTGGATGTGCGCTACTATAATATTATTTACGAAGCAGTAGATGAAGTAAAAGCAGCACTGGGTGGCATGCTAAAACCTGAGCAACGTGAAAGCATGATTGGCACGGTAGAAATTCGCGAAGTATTCCGTATTTCTAAAGTGGGTGCCATTGCGGGTTGCTATGTGCAAGACGGCATGATTAAACGTAATTCTAAAGTGCGCGTATTGCGTGCTAACGTGATTGTGCATACGGGCGAGCTGGATTCACTAAAACGCTTTAAAGATGATGTAAAAGAAGTAAAAAATAATTTTGAGTGCGGATTATCACTTAAAAACTACAATGATATTGAAGTAGGCGATATTCTAGAAGTTTACGAGATGATTGAAGTTGCTAGAACATTGTAACTTAAAAATTCTTGAACATAGATTTGACACAGAATAGAAATTCACTTTTATGCGTTGTAGCGCAAGAAGCAGCGGAGCGCACGACGCAGACATATGCCGTTCATAGGCGAGGAGTAAGCGAGCACGTGACGCAGCGATACACGCATAAAATGGATTTATATCGGTGGCAAAATGGCTAAAGAGTTTTCACGAAGCACTCGCGTTGCCGAGCAAATGCAGCGTGAGTTGGCTGATTTGATCATGTTTGAGGTGAAAGACCCGCGCGTGACTATGGTGACCATTACGGCGGTTGAGGTCACGGGCGATATGGCGCACGCAAAAATTTTTTACAGTGCAGCCAAATCTAGTCAAAGTCTGCAAAATGGGCTGGAGAAATCTGCAGGATTTTTGCGCACACAGGTGGCGAAACGTATGCTGCTCAGAACAGTGCCACAATTGCATTTTGTTTATGATGAATCGATTGACGTGGGCATAAAGATGGCACAGCTAATTGATGCGGCGCGTGCTTCTGACGATAAGCTCAATCCAGAAAAGTAACTATCCAGAGCCGCTAATAAAGTAACTCGAATAAAGAAAACTGAATAAAGAAAATATAGCTTGGCCGAAAAAAAGATTCAAACCAAACGCATTAAACGCAATATTAATGGCGTTTTATTGCTAGATAAACCCCTCGGTTTTTCATCTAACCAAGCCCTGCAAAAAGTAAAATGGTTGTTTCAGGCTGCCAAGGCAGGCCACACGGGCACGCTAGATCCCTTGGCCACTGGGTTGTTACCCATTTGTCTGGGTGAAGCCACTAAGTTTGCCCAATACGTCACAAACGCTGACAAAGCCTACATTGCGACGATTAAGCTAGGCGCAACCACCACAACCGGCGATGCTGAAGGTGAGGTGTTAAGCACCTCGCCAGTTAGCGTAACGCATAGCCAATTTAGCAAAGTTTGCCAACAATTTATTGGTGAAATTAGCCAAGTCCCGCCCATATATTCGGCCTTAAAGCACCAAGGAAAAGCTTTATACACCTACGCCAGAGAGGGCGTGGATATTGCCCGCCAGGCCCGTTTAATTTCAATAAAAAGTATTAATGTAGATGGTTTTGCTGTTGACGTCGCGCAAATTAGCGTGACTTGCAGTAAAGGCACTTATATCCGGACGCTGGCAGAAGATATTGGTGCAGCGCTAAACTGTGGTGCGCATTTAATTGGCCTGCGCCGCACTGAAACCGCAGGTTATTTATTACCGAATGCAGTTACCATTGAGCAACTAGAAGTTATGTCAATTGAAGTGCGTGATGCGCTATTGTTGCCTGTAGATTCCGCGATAGAAAGCTTGCCAAAAGTGATTTTAAATGCCGATACCACCTATTATTTAATGCAAGGGCAGCCCGTGTGGCAAGCAGGAAAAATTGCCCAAGGTGAATTACGGCTTTACGACGAAAACCAGCACTTTTTAGGCTTAGGTTTTTTGCAAGATGACGGAAAAATAGCACCCAAAAGATTGATTCAAAAATCAGCCTAATTATTTGACAAAATATTAGTAAAATCAGCTTGTTAACTATAAAAAAGCTTGTTAATTGGCGTGTAACAGTCTAAAATGCGCAACTCATTGTAAATGAATGCACTCGCGGTTTGATTTTAAATCTTGCTGCTTTTGCATTGACGCTAACTAAAAGGGAAGATAAAGATGGCAACTACAGCAGCAGATCGCGCTAAAATCATTAGCGATTTTCAACAAGCAAAAGGCGATACAGGCAGCCCAGAAGTGCAAGTGGCATTGTTAACCAGCCGCATTGCTTATTTAACTGAGCATTTTAAATCGAACAAAAAAGACAATCACTCACGCCGCGGTTTATTGGCTATGGTAAGTCAACGTCGTAAATTGTTAGATTACTTAAAAAGCGAGAACACACAACGTTACCAAACTCTGATTGAGCGTTTAGGTTTACGTAAATAATTGTTATAAAAGTTTGGCTTAATATTATTTTGCTCACTTTTATAATGTAAAGAAAAGCCGATTGCATGGTGATATGCGTCGGCTTTTTGCTTTAAAAATTATCACTATTATAGAGTTGGTTGTCATTGGGTAGTGAATGGCAACTTGTTGAAATGAAAAGCATAGAATAGAAAAGGAAGTCTAATGTTTAATATTACAAAAAAAAGTATTCAATATGGCGCACATACGCTCACCTTAGAAACGGGTGAAATTTCGCGCCAAGCAGATTCAGCGGTTTTAGTAAGTTATGGTGATACGGTCGTTTTAGTGGCTGTTACCAGCAAATCAGAAGTTAAAGAAGGTCAAGATTTCTTTCCACTCACCGTGGATTACATGGAAAAAACCTACGCTGCAGGTAAAATCCCAGGTGGATTTTTTAAACGTGAAGGCCGTCCTTCAGAAAAGGAAACACTCACTAGCCGCCTAATTGACCGTCCATTACGCCCGTTGTTTCCAGAGGCGTTCTACAATGAAGTTCAAGTGGTAGCCACTGTGCTATCGAGCGACCCAGAAATCGATGCAGACATTCCTGCGATTATTGGCGCATCAGCGGCCATGTCCTTGTCAGGCATTCCATTTTTTGGCCCACTAGGTGCTGCGCGCGTGGGCTACATCAACGGTGAATACATATTAAATCCATCAAAAACAGAACTAGAAACAACGGAGTTAGACTTGGTCGTAGCGGCAACAGAAACTGCCGTGATGATGGTCGAAAGTGAAGCTAAAGAGTTATCAGAAGAAATTATGCTGGGTGCAGTAGTGTATGGCCATGAGCAAATGCAAGCCGTCATCAGCATGATCAATGAAATGGCACATGAAGCAGGTAAAGATGCCTGGGATTGGGTTGCACCTGAGCCAGATACTGCACTGATTGAAAAAGTAGCAAAATTAGCCGAAAAAGACGTTTATGCCGCGTTTCAAATTAAAGCCAAAGGCGCACGTTCTGCTAAGTTAGACGAAATTAAAAACCGTGTGATGAGCGAGTTGATTACTGAAAACACATCAACAGCAGAAGCCAACAAAATTAAAGGCGAGCTCTTTAATTTAGAAGCTAAAACCGTGCGTAGCCAGATTTTAAATGGAGAGCCACGTATTGATGGCCGTGATACCCGTACCGTGCGCCCAATCAGCATTCGCACCGGCGTATTGCCACGTACCCATGGTTCTGCCTTGTTTACTCGTGGCGAAACACAAGCACTTGTAGTTGCCACATTAGGCACCGGTCGTGATGAGCAAGTGATTGATGCGCTACAAGGCGAGTTTAAAGACCGCTTTATGTTGCACTACAACATGCCGCCGTACGCCACAGGTGAAACAGGTCGTGTTGGCACACCTAAACGTCGCGAAATTGGTCATGGCCGCTTGGCTAAACGTGCGTTGATTGCTGCCTTGCCAGCAAAAGAAGATTTTGATTACACCATGCGAGTGGTATCAGAAATTACCGAATCAAATGGCTCAAGCTCAATGGCCTCTGTCTGTGGCGGCTGTTTGGCATTAATGGACGCAGGTGTGCCGATGAAAGCGCAAGTGGCAGGGATTGCCATGGGCTTGATTAAAGAAGGCAACCGCGTTGCGGTGCTGACGGATATTTTGGGCGATGAAGATCACCTAGGCGACATGGATTTTAAAGTGGCAGGTACCGATAACGGTATTACTGCACTGCAAATGGACATTAAAATCACTGGCATTACTGCACAAATTATGCAAGTGGCGTTGGCGCAAGCCAAAGAAGGCCGCACACACATTTTGGGCATTATGAAAACTGCCATGAGTAGCGCTAATACTGAAATGTCTGCCTTTGCACCACGCATTATCGTGATGAAAATCAATCCAGATAAAATTCGTGATGTGATTGGTAAGGGCGGCGCTGTGATTCAAGCACTGACTAAAGAAACAGGCACCAGCATTGATATTGAAGAAGATGGCACCATTAAAATCGCTTGTACCAGTGCTGAGCAAGGCGAAGAAGCACAGCGCCGTATTGCACAAATTACCGCTGAGGTAGAAGTCGGCCAAATCTACGAAGGCCCAGTCGTTAAGCTGTTAGACTTTGGTGCAGTGGTAAGCTTGTTACCAGGTAAAGATGGCTTGGTGCACATTTCACAAATTGCCCACCAACGCGTGAATGCGGTGAGCGACTTTGTAAAAGAAGGCGACATTGTGAAAGTAAAAGTAGTGGAAATTGACGATAAAGGCAAAGTGCGTTTAAGCATGAAAGCTTTGATTGAAGCGCCAGCTAAAGAAGAAGCGCCGCAACAATAATTGATTGATAACTATATAAAAAGCCCGCGCAAGCGGGTTTTTTATTGCCTAAAGCACATTTTTCACGCGACAAAATGCACTGCCCTGCAACCCTTATAGATATTGGCTCGTAGAGCAGGTGTTTTGAATATTTTAAAATGAATAAAAAGCAAAAAAGCCCGAGAAGTCGGGCTTTTTGTTTAGAACTTAAGCAGCTAATTACTTAGCTACTTGTTTTTCGCGCATCTCATCCAGCGTTTTGCAATCAATACATTGCGTGGCAGTAGGGCGTGCCTCTAGTCGCTTTAAACCAATTTCTACGCCACAGCCTTCGCAGTAGCCGTATTCATCGGCATCAATATTACGCAATGTTTCATCAATTTTTTTGATGAGTTTGCGTTCACGGTCACGGTTACGCAACTCTAAAGTCATATCGGCTTCTTGGCTGGCGCGGTCGTTGGGGTCGGCAAACATAGTCACCTCATCCTGCATGGTGTGCACGGTGCGGTCTATGTCGTGACTCAGTTCGGATTTCCAGCCATTTAAAATGTTGCGAAAATGCTTGAGTTGATTTTTGTTCATGTATTCCTCA
Source organism: Pseudomonadota bacterium (assembly GCA_020053735.1). Lineage (GTDB taxonomy): Bacteria > Pseudomonadota > Gammaproteobacteria > Burkholderiales > Methylophilaceae > Methylotenera_A. The sequence goes on along the minus strand of JAGVMP010000017.1, from coordinate 2,903 downwards.
TCAGGCTTTGCCTGATAAGGCGTAAATGCTTTGGTAAGGGCTTCGGCCATGTTTTATCCAGCTATTTTATATAACGAAATCATGCAGTTATAAAATTAAAGTTAAAAAAGTTTCAAAAATTAATCGCGCGAGTGTACACCTATTATTCATGTTATGCAAAAAATAATTGGTAATCAATTGTAATAAAATTTAAAGATGATTTGGAATACTAAGCGCTAATTTCAGACAGTTCTAATGCTAAAAGCGTATTTTGCATCAGAGTTGCGACTGTCATCGGACCCACGCCGCCTGGTACAGGCGTAATGAAGCTGGCACGTGCTTTTGCCGCATTAAAATCTACATCTCCGCAAAGGCTGCCATCAGGCAAACGGTTAATGCCAATGTCTATAACGACCGCACCCTGTTTAATCCAATCACCTTGCACTAGACCCGCTTTACCCGCGGCCACTACTAATAAATCGGCACTTTTAACTTTGCCTGCCAAATCTTTGGTATGGCGATGGCAGCTGGTAATGGTGCAACCCGCCAGTAATAATTCGAGTGCCATGGGGCGGCCGACGTGGTTAGAAACGCCAATAATCACCGCGTCTAAACCCATCAAATTAATATTGGCTGCTTGCAACATTTTAATCACGCCAAACGGTGTGCAAGAGCGTAATGTAGGCCGACGTATCGCCAAGCGGCCAATATTGTAAGGGTGAAAGCCATCCACATCTTTATGTACGCTAATCCGTTCAATCAATTGGTCTTCATCAATGTGATGTGGCAAAGGTGATTGCACCAAAATACCGTCAATTGTTGAGTCGTTGTTGATGCTATCGACCAGTGCGAACAGCTCAGCCTCGCTTATAGTGGCAGGCAACTCATGGGCGATGGAGCGTATACCCACTTTTTCGCACGCTTTGCGTTTATTGCGCACATAAATGGCAGAGGCCGGATCAGCACCTACCAATACGACAGCCAAGCAAGGTGGGCGTTTACCCGCTACAATACGCGCATCTATTTTAAATTTAATGCTGTCTAACAATTCTTCTGCGATGGCCTTGCCGTTAATAATTTGTGCTGTCATGCGTTAAATTCAATTAATTATTCAAAATAAAACAGCATTTTAACATATTCGAATTGACCAAATGCCTTGTTTGCGCTATATTTCTGCCTCTTCGGCGTGTAGCGTAGTCTGGTAGCGCGCCTGCTTTGGGAGCAGGATGTCGGGAGTTCGAATCTCTCCACGCCGACCAAGAATTTTTAGAAGTTAGTAAGACAGTATTAAGTAGCTTTGCCTTAATCGTAGCATGTAACTCATCTGCCCGTAGCTCAACCGGATAGAGCACCAGCCTTCTAAGCTGGGGGTTACAGGTTCGATTCCTGTCGGGCAGGCCAATTATTCGTTTTAGCAGTTTTTCGTTTCAATGGTGGTTGTAGCTCAGTTGGTAGAGTCCAGGATTGTGATTCCTGTTGTCGTGGGTTCGAGCCCCATCAGCCACCCCATTCAATTCAAGAAGTTAAGCCAAACCTTATCGAATAGCATTTGTGGTTTATTAGACATTTGTCTAATATTCCTTATCTCAGTGTATCATTTAGCCTTTTACTGTAAAAAAGGGGGCTAGCATGAAAGTAAGCTGTTCTAACTTTCAGGCAAATGTTAATTATCCAATAAATACTGATACGGAGCCTGATACCTGCCCTAGATGTCATCGTTCTATACATCCGAAGCTATTAGGTGCTTACGCGCATCCAGAAAAACACATTTGTCAGTTAACCTACAGATGTGCGAATTTATCCTGTCAAGAAGTGTTTATTGCAAACTATGCAACACCACTTTTAAGGAGGGATTCTGAAACCGCAGGAGTTTTACTATCAACTGTTCCTTTATCAGCTCTTCCCAGCAATTTTCCAGAAACAATAACGGAGTGCTCGCCCGTATTTGTGCAGATTTACGATCAAGCAATTGCTGCTGAAAGTCATGGTTTAGATCAAATGGTTGGAATTGGGATGAGAAAAGCATTGGAGTTTTTAATTAAAGATTATTCTTGTTTGGAGCATCCAGATAAAGAAGAAGAAATAAAAAAAAGCTTGCTCGGAAACTGCATTAAAGACTTTATTTTGGATAGTAATGTTAAAGCCTGTGCAAAGAGGGCTGCATGGTTAGGTAATGATGAAACACACTATGTTAGAAAGTGGACTGATCAAGATATAAGCGATCTGAAAATGTTGATTAAATTAACTGTTAATTGGATTGATAATGCGCTTACTACTAAAAAATATCTTAGTACCATGCCAGATTAGTTTAATAATTATCGCAACGGAACAACTCTCTTAAATTCTCTTTGTTTAATATAATGCTCGGTCATAGCAGATGTTGCATGACCAGCAAGAGACTGAGCATCCATCCCCATTCTTTTTGCGTCTGTTAGGGCTTTTGCTCTGATGTCGTGAAATGTAAATCGCTGACCACCTGATTCAGCCCATTTAACTTGCACACGGTTCCACATGGCTTTAAAACCAGTGTCAGAATATGGCTGTCCTTGTCGTGTACAAAATAGATATAAACCACGGATAGGTCTTTTTAATGCTCTTGCTCTATTTACTACATCAATTAAACCGTCTGTCCACTCATAGAGTTGTTTAGAGCCTGTTTTAGATTGCTTAATCCATATACCTTCATCTGTTATTTGATCTAACCTAAGTTTTAGAATATCACCCTTTCTCATTGCTGTGATGTATGCAAAGTCCATAACAATCGCAATCAGCTCACTAGCAATGATTTTCACACCTTCAAATTCTTGATCGCTAATATAACGATCATGAGCTAACCCGCATTTGACGGACACACTGAATTAAGCACATTGTTGTACATAATACCTATTTTCCATTTCCACTGGCGTTAAATAGCCCAACGATTG
>JAGVMP010000015.1 GCA_020053735.1 Pseudomonadota bacterium | reverse complement strand
TATCACGTTTTATTATTACGCGTGAGTTAGCTCTGCAGAAATTTCAAGTACACAATGCCAGTAACGCCCTAGAAGCTTTAGACAAGCTGAAAGAATACCCCGATATTAAATTGATATTGGTGGATAACCAAATGCCAAACATGAATGGCTACACCTTTACCGCAGAAGCGCGTAAAAATCACAATAGTGATGAGCTAATTATTATCGGTATTTCTACTTCAACAGACCCACGTATTGCAGTTAAATTCTTAAAAGCGGGTGCAAATGATTTTATTGCCAAACCGTTCAACTATGAAATGTTGTTGTGTCGTATTACACAAAATTTAGACATGCTAGAAGCTGTAAGCTATGCAAAAAGTTTATCTAATACCGATTTTCTAACTGGCTTATACAACCGTCGCTACTTTTTTCAAGAAGGTGGCAAACTGCTTAAATCTGTTAAAACGAAGTCACCAAGTGAAGCGTCACCGTTGACGGTGATGATGATGGATATTGATTTCTTCAAAAAGATTAATGATAGGTTTGGACACAGTGTTGGAGACGAGGTAATTAAAAATTTCGCCAATATGTTAAAAACGTATTTTGCAGATGATATTGTTGCGCGTATTGGTGGTGAGGAGTTTGCCGTCATTAGCCAATCGCAGCAATATTTAACAAATTATGACTATATTAATCAATTTAGAATGGCGGTTGAGAATCAATCACTACAAGTAAAACAAGTGGAATTGCGTTATACCTGTAGCATTGGCATCACAACTTTAATAGGCAAGGATTTAGATGAAATGGTTGTGGATGCCGATAAACATTTATACAAAGCTAAACAAGCTGGGCGTAATCAAATATCAGGCAGTGGCTTACAGTGGCTAATTGCTGGCTGAACAGAAAAGTTAAATGATTAGTGTTGAATTGGTAAGGTTAAGCGCGCTTCTAAGCCGCCAGTTGGGCGATTAATCAGTTCTAATTTACCACGATGCAGTTTGGCAATTCTATTGCAAATGGCTAAGCCCAAACCACTACCGCCTTCATTTTTGTTGCGCGCACTATCCATGCGCTCGAAGGGGCGTAGTAAGCGTTCGGCATGTTCGGCAGGGATGCCTGGCCCGTTATCCAATATGCTAATGATGATATTTTCGGCGGTGATTTTACTTTCAACCTCTACTATACCTTTGGAATACGCATAGGCGTTGCCAACTAAGTTATCCAGTAAGCGCTGCATAGCTAAGGGCCGCAGTGGGATAAAATAAGTGCTGCTTAAATGCACTTTAAGCTCGCGCCCGGCACGCGCTTGGCGCTCTTGCAAGGCTTGCAGCAACACATTGATATCCATCATTTTGGTGGGCTCACCTTCTACGCCACGCACAAAGTCTAAAAATTGGTGAATGATATTGTCCATGTCGGCAATATCTTCCACCATGCCCGCTTTTAGGCTTCCGCAACTTTCGTCTGGTAATAGTTCTACTGCAATACGTAGTCGGGCCAACGGTGTGCGAATATCATGCGAAACGCCCGCCAATAAAAGTGTCCGTTCGTTATCTAAGCGCATGAGCGATTCTGCCATATCGTTAAAGGTACGGCTGACTTCGCGTAACTCTGCTACGCCTGCTTCTGGTAGGCGTGGTGCAGGCTCGCCTTTACGCAACCTATCGGCAGCGTATACCAACAAATTAAGGGGTTGGTTGATGCGCGATGCAATTAAATAGGCGCCGAACAGAGAAAGTAAACCCACCACCGCCCCCCAGCCTAACCAATGCCAAGGGAAAGGTCTGTCCACTTGAATTTTTGGAATCACTACCCAAAAATCATCTTGCTCTACGTTAAAGCTAATCCATAAGCCCGGAATTCCATAATGATTAATGGTAATGATGGTTTCCACACCCAAACGCTCACGAATTTTTTGGGCAATTAAATAAATAAATGGATCGTCAGGGAGCGGCTCAATATCTTCTAAAAAATCTGCCACATAGACGCGCACACCTTCGCGACCAGACAGTTCTGATAGCAAAGCCAAGCGTCTATCTTCGTGGGAGGCAATGAGTGAGGCGCGCGTGTAATTGACAATAGTGACCGCTTGCAATGCTGCCGTAGTGGCGCGTGGTTCGCGGTCAAAATAATCAAAAATTTTAAGTGAAGCATAAATACTAATCGCCAACAGCAAGGCGATTAGTAGCATGATGCGGGAAAGTAGGGTGCGCGGTAAAAACTTCAAAGCAAGTGGTCAGTTTTGAACGATGAATATGCTTAGTGGGTTGTTTCACCATCAGGGATAAATACATAGCCAAATCCCCACATGGTTTGCAAATAACGCGGATGTGCTGGGTCTGGTTCGACGATTCGCCGTAAACGAGATACTTGCACATCAATACTGCGGTCAAACACATCTAGCTCGCGACCACGCGCTAATTGCATCAATCGATCACGCGAAAGCGGCTGGCGCGGATGCTCAGTAAACACTTTTAACAGTGCAAATTCGCCACTGGTAATGGTAATTTGCATGCCATCGCGGCTAAGGCTTCTAGTGGACGTGTCAAACACAAAATCGCCAAAGCTAAACGCTTCAGATTTACCTGCGCTATCCGATTCTGGGCTATATTCGTGGCGGCGCATAACCGCATTAATACGTGCTAATAATTCACGTGGGTTAAATGGTTTGGGTAAGTAATCATCTGCGCCCATCTCCAGCCCAATGATTCTATCCACTTCATCACCACGAGCGGTCAGCATAATAATGGGTGTTTTTACATTGTTACCACGCAAACGGCGACAAATCGCCAATCCATCTTCACCTGGCAACATTAAATCTAGTACCAATAAATCAAAGCTATCAACATTTAGCGCTGCATCCATTTCTTTGGCATCGCCTGCGGTTTTGATATTAAAACCTTGTTCAGTTAAATAACGTTGTAGCAACTCCCGTATACGCGCATCATCATCCACCATCAGTATTTTTTTGCTTAATATATTATTGCCAGATTCTGCCATGTTGTTTGCTTTCACACATTTTAGTTAATGTTGTAACGAAGCTAGTATAAGTTTTAAGGTTTAATAAAGCTAGAAATGTAGAAACTTTTGTGCAATAGTAGCAATCGAAAACGTTAAATAAGTAAATGTTACAAATAGTTACAAATATTTAGCGGCATGAAACAATGCATTTACAAACATAATTCATAGTAATCGGCTGCAATCATGTCTAACATAAAACAATAAAATATTAGAGATACTTTATAAAATAATGGGTTTTAAAGCACATTTTTATTTAGCAAGCACACCAATTCTGTTTGTATTGGGTACCAGCTTGGTGTTGCCAGTATTTGCTGGCGGTAAAAATAATTTTATTGCAGAGGATAAATCGATAGTAGATGACGCTGATACCAGCGCCATAGAGCAGACTTTAGAACACAATTTTAGTCCTGATGATCGCGCCCGCCTACGCAAAGCACTGGGGGATTACGCAAAATCGACTGATCCAGAGCACAATCAAATTGCACAAAAACGCAAGGCTATGCAAGAGAGCGTGGAAAAACGCTTTAACGAGTGCAATAGGGATAACGATGATTCGTTAGACCGTGAGGAAGCGACGCATTGTCTGCCACAAGTGGCGCGACACTTTAGCTACGTAGATATTGACGAAGATGAAGTGATTACGTTAGAAGAGCTGCAACTGGCACAAGCTAAACAAATAGAACGTCAAAAAGCCGCTGAAGCCAAAATGGAAGCACAGAAAATTGAAGAAGTGGAAGCTGCTATTAAAGACAAAAGCAAATCAAAAGCTAATAAGCAAGCTGCCAACGGACGTAAACGACCCATTTAGCTTTACCAAGTTAATCTAAACCAAGTTATTTTTCTAGTTTTTCAATCGAATACCCTCAAATTGCAGCACCCTTTCTAGTAAGGCTTGATTTTTTAAGCGCATAAGCTCACAGTGTTTTATGCAGTTAAAGTCCCATACTCCACAAAACATTTCGGTTGAACTATTACCCAGTTTAGATGGAATTGATGCTAAACAATGGAATGCACTCACCGACGGCACGCCAGTATTAAGTCATGAATTTTTAAGTGCATTAGAGCATTCTGGTAGCGTGGGTCACAGCACGGGCTGGAACCCTTATCCTTTGGTCGCCAAACAAAATGGCCAGCTCATTGGCGCCATACCAATGTATTTAAAAAGCCATTCCTACGGTGAATACGTGTTTGATTGGGCGTGGGCCGATGCTTATCAGCGTAGCGGTTTAAATTATTACCCAAAGCTACTATGTGCGATTCCATTCTCGCCAATCACTAGTGTCCGCTTGTTAGCTAAAGATGATCATGTAAAAAGTCTGATGATAGACGCGATTGAGGGCGGTATGCAGCAGCACAAGCTTTCCAGTGCTCATGTGCTATTTCCAGATGACACATGTGCATCTCAGTTTGAAGCTGCTGGTTGGTTGAAGCGCACTGGCGTACAGTTTAGGTGGTGTAATAAAAATTACGCAAATTTTGAGGAGTTTTTAGCGACACTGAGCCATGATAAGCGCAAAAAAATTCATCAAGAACGCAAAAAAATTCAACATGCTGGGGTCACCTGCAAGTGGATTAAAGGTGCAGAGATTACTGCAAACGACTGGGACTTTTTTTACCAGTGTTATGCCAACACTTATCGCGAACATCATTCCACACCGTATTTAACACGCGCCTTTTTTGCCGAAATTGGCAACACCATGCCAAACAATGTTTTATTAATGGTGGCGCAAATTGACGACAAGCCAATTGCCAGCACGCTGAATATTTACAATGAAACTACGTTGTATGGGCGCTACTGGGGCACAGTTCAATTCATTTCTGGCTTACATTTTGAGCTGTGTTATTACCAAGCTCAGCAATTTTGTATTGCAGAAAATATTAAGTATTTTGAAGGTGGGGCACAAGGCGAACACAAATTAGCGCGTGGTTTTGAGGCTCGCCCAACCTGCTCATATCACAAAATTGCACATGCAGATTTTGAATTAGCGATTCAACAGTTTTTAGTACGCGAGCAAGCGGGCATTGCCGCTTATGTGAGTGAGCTAGAACAGCGTGCACCGTTTAAAGCGGGCTAATTTCCTGCCGTCAGGCGCCTTTACCAATTAATGGCTTGACCATCATAAGCAATAAAATTCCCCGTATTACTTAAGTTTAAATCTGCAATGACTTTGCGCATGCCTGCCACACTGGTTTGTGTGTTAATCAGGGCGTTGCTGCCACCCATGTCAGTTTGTACCCAGCCTGGATGCAGCGTCACTACACTAATGCCGTACGGTCTTAGGTCTATTGATAGGCTTTTCATCGCCATATTTACTGCGGCTTTGCTGGTGCGGTAGCTGTAGCTCTCGCCGCTGCTGTTGTCGTCTATGCTACCCATTTTGCTAGAAAGTGTAGCGATTTTTTTGAGTTGGCCGCGCGATATGTGCTGCACAAAGGCCTCGGCCATTTTAAGTGGCACCATACTGTTAATTTTAAAGCCATCTGCCCATTCACTATAATTGGTGTCACCAAAACTACTGCTAGGGTAAACGCCAGCGTTGTTCAGCAGCAGGTCAATACTTTCATGCTTAAGCTGTAAAGCTAAGGCATCAATTTGCGCAAAATCACCCACATCTAATGCGTGTATTTTCACGTTACCATGCGCTGCTGCTAGCGTCTGCAAAGCCATTGCCGATTGTGGGTGGCGACAGCACGCCAGTACGAACCAACCATCAGCGGCGTATTGTTTGGTAAACTCTAGCCCAAGACCACGGTTAGCACCGGTGATTAGTACTTGGTTTGCAGTCATATTATTTCCTTTTTTATTATGTAGTAATTGGAACAATTACGCTTATTCTGACTCCTAAATAAGGTTTTTAAAAGAGAAATAAACATGAAAAAATTAACAACACTTTTGACTGCAGCATGTTTTTTAGCATTTAACGCAACTGCCTTTGCAACTGGTATTTTTGATAAAAACTTTACAGGTAAGCAAATAGAGCATTTTGCCGACGGAAAACTGAAGTACGAAGTCAATGTGATAAAAGGCAAGAAGCAAGGCATAGAAACATTTTGGTATCCGAGTGGTAAAAAGCAGATTCAAACCAATTATGTAGATGACAAAGAAGATGGCGTGTGGAATCAATGGTATGAAAACGGCCAAATCAAGCTAGAGGCTAATTATAAAGAAGGGCGCGAGCATGGCAGTTTTACGCAATGGTACGATAATGGTCAAAAACGCGTGCAAGCCAATTTTGTAGATGGTAAAAAAGAAGGTGTGGAGACCGCATGGAATAAAGATGGTAGCGTTAAATACAAGGCTACTTACAAAGATGGTCAAGAAATTAAGGAGTGATTAAGTAAAATCACTAGTCAACATTACGTTAAGCGCACAGGGTTGATTTTAGTATGTGGCGCATAATGCAACACATGAAGCGAATCATTGTGAGACGCCAAACTAAAAAGGAAACTATCATGTGGACAACACCAGCAGCTACAGAAATGCGTTTTGGCTTTGAAGTTACAATGTATGTTATGAATAAGTAAGTTGAACAAATATAAGCTTAAACGCTTAAACAAAAGCCCGCTAAGTGCGGGCTTTTTGTTGCTCATCAATCTGATACTTATCAAAACATATGCTCTGTGAGGCAATATTCATAAGGCCTACAGGGCATATAAAAAAGTAGTGTAGCTAAGCTTATTTTTCTACCACGTAATTGCCAATCACCAAGTAATCCAGGCCAGTAGAAAAAAAGCAACGTACGGCATGGTAAGGTGATTCTACAATCGGCTCGCCCATAATATTAAAGCTGGTGTTCAGAATCACTGGCACACCAGAAAGCTTGCCAAATTCACTAATCATTTTGTGGTAGCGCGGGTGCGTATTTGCATCTACAGTCTGTAGCCTAGCGCTGCCATCTACATGCGTAATGGCAGGCAAAATATCCACTTTATCTTTTTTCACCATGCAGACTTTTAGCATAAACGGGTCTTCTACCCTAGTTTCAAAGTATTCTGCCGCTACCTCTTTAATGCCAGAAGGCGCAAATGGGCGATAAGCCTCGCGGTGTTTCACTTGCGCATTAATTTTATCTTTCATTTCTTTTTTAGTAGGGTCGGCAATAATACTGCGGCCACCCAAGGCGCGTGGACCAATTTCCATTCTGCCCTGGAACCAGCATAAAATATGGCCTGCATGTAACAGCTCTGCAGTTTTTTGCTCTATGTTTTCATGATATTCGTAGCTTAATTTACATTCTTTTAGTACAAACTCAATTTGCTCGTTCGAGTATTCTGTGCCCAAATAGGGATTCATGTGCGGAGCAGGGCGCGGATTCTTTAGAATGGCATTGTGCACATAATAAGCCGCGCCAATAGAGGTGCCGTTATCGCCCGCGGCCGGCATCACATATAAATCTTTAAAGCCACTTTCGCGCACTATACGGCCATTCATCACGCTGTTGAGTGACACGCCACCTGCCACTACCAAATAATCAGCCTTGGTTTTAGCTTTTAAAATTTTGCATAGCTCAAGCCCAATTTCTTCTAACCGCACCTGAAAAGCCGCCGCTACATTCATGTGATGTTGTTCAAAAGGTTCGTGTGGTAAGCGCCTGCGGCCAAATGTTTGAATAAACTTATCGCTTAGGTATTCAAACTGACCATCGTCAAAATCAAAATATTCAAAATCAATCAACAAGTCGCCATCAGGCGCCACATTGATAATTTTGCGCACTTCATCAATAAAAAATTCGCTGTTGCCCATGGGTGCCAAGCCCATGGTTTTGCCTTCGTCATAAGATGGCTTAAAGCCGCAGAAGTAGGTGACTGCCTCGTAAATAGAACCCATAGAGTTAGGGAAAAATATACGTTTAAATTCAGTAACATCAATCCCTTTACCATAGCCCAGCGACGCAGTTGCCCACTCACCAGAGCCATCCATCGATAACAATGCAGCTTCTTCATAAGGTGAGCAAAAAAAGCTACCCGCAATGTGCGATTGATGGTGCGGCACAAAATGCATCGGCGGTTTTTTAGTGTTTTTAAATGTGGCTTTATGCCATCTGCTGATGGTGCGATAGCGCCAGTAATAGCGCAAAATGTGCAAATTAAAATTTTTGAGAAATTTAGAGGGGTGCTTAAACAGAAAAGCAATTTTTCTGTGAATATCTAGTGTGGGCTTAAATGACAGTGCAACATGGTCAATGTCATCAAAACTCAGTTTAGCCACTTTTAAGCACTGTTCAATACTTTTGTGAGGAAACACTACGTCGTGCTTATTGCGCGTAAAACGCTCCTCTTCAAGCGCAACCACTAACTCGCCATCCTTTAAAATGCAAGCGCTAGAGTCGTGGAACATAAAATTTATGCCCAAAATTATCATATTTACACCCTTATAAACTGATAAAAACTACTTTATTAAATTATTAACTTCGACTTGGAAGGTATTTTTTAGTTATGTTTAGCTAAATTAAAAATGAATTTATTGTAGCCAATACAGAATTTACGCAGGCTGTCGAAGCGTGTCAAGAACCTCTTTGGGCTAATGCGACGCAATAAAAAGCCCCGAGGTTGCTCACCATGGGGCTTTATTGCTTTTTATTAAATTTAAACTTGCCTAATTTATTGCTTATTTGGCTTCTGGTTTAACTTCAGGCTTTTTGTGATGCTCCTCCCATTTGGCTTTCATTGCATCACGCTCAGCTTGATCAATTTTACCGTCTTTATTCGCATCCATCTTGGCAAAATGTTCTTCTGCGGGCGCTTGGCGTGCGCTCATAAATTCATCACGGCTGATCGCACCGTCTTTGTTGGTGTCGCTGTCTTGCAAGCTATGTTTTTTCTGTGCGCAGTTCTTGCCATCTGCACCATCGTGGTTGGCATAAGCCAATTGCGTTAAACCTAAAGTTAAAGCTGCCATTGTTACAATCTGTATAACCTTCATAAAAACTCCTTGTTAAAAAATGTACTCCCCAGTTACAAAACGCAGGCAAGCAGTAAATGTCTACATTTATTTATTTTGGGTCAATTTAATGCTGATTACTTAGTGTTTTGTTAGCCCCATTGGGCTATTGTTTAGCAAATAGACATGTATGAGAATGTGACAAAGTAATTACACATAATGCGGGAATAGCTTAAGGGGCAGAGCGCAACCTTTCCAAGGTTGAAGTGTAAGGTCGAAACTTATTTCCCGCTCCAAATTTAAAAAGCTCAGTGAAAATCACTGGGTTTTTTTATTGCATATTTTGTTAAAATAGCATGCCCCAAAGACCTCATGGATATTGGCTCTCATGGCATATCAATCACATAAAATTCTCTAATGTTTTAAGTAAAATCACTAGGAATATTTACGCAGTGCACATAGCGTTGATTTTATAGCAGGGTGCATAATGCAATACATGAAGCGAGACATTGTGAATCGCCAAACTTAAAAGGATACCGAATCATGTGGACAACACCAGCAGCTACAGAAATGCGTTTTGGCTTTGAAGTAACAATGTACGTAATGAACAAATAAGCTTAAACGCTTAAAAAAAGCCCGCTAAATGCGGGCTTTTTGTTGCTCAATTAATACTATGATGATTAAAACATACCTGGCTAGACATTAAACCTAAAGTGCATCACATCGCCATCTTGCACAATATATTCTTTGCCTTCCAAACGCATTTTCCCAGCTTCTTTGCTACCTTGCTCACCTTTGTTTTTCACATATTCGTCATATTGAATCACCTCGGCGCGAATAAAGCCACGCTCAAAGTCAGTATGGATGACACCTGCAGCTTGCGGGGCGGTAGCGCCTTTTTTCACTGTCCAAGCGCGTACTTCCTGTACCCCGGCGGTGAAATAGGTCTGCAAGCCAAGTAAATCATAGGCTGCGCGAATCACGCGGTTTAAGCCAGGTTCATCCTGACCCAGCTCGCTTAAGAATAGCAATTTGTCTTCGTCGTCCAACTCTGAGATTTCGCCTTCAATTTTGGCGCAAATGCACACGACTGGCGCGTGTTCAGCTTTGCCTAGCGCCACAACTTTGTCTAAAAACGGGTTATTTTCAAAGCCTTTTTCATCCACGTTGGCTAAATACATCACTGGTTTTACGGTGATTAGGCATAGCGGTTTAAGCAGTTGTAACTCATCGTTATCTAAACCCAATGTACGCACAGCTTTAGCTTCATTCAAGCATGGCAATACTTTGTCGAGCACCGCCATCAGCGCAATGGCTTCTTTATCGCCACTTTTAGCTTTTTTGCCTTCGCGTTGCATGGTTTTTTCAACGGTTTCCATGTCTGCCAGTGCCAGTTCGGTATTAATCACCTCAATATCACTTAGAGGATCAATTTTATTGGCGACATGAATTACGTTGCCATCTTCAAAGCAGCGTACCACATGTGCAATAGCGTCTGTTTCGCGAATATTGGCAAGAAACTTGTTGCCTAGCCCTTCACCTTTTGAGGCGCCAGCGACTAAGCCAGCAATATCGACAAACTCTACAATAGCGGGCTGCACTTTTTGTGGTTTCACAATATCAATTAGCGGTTGCAAGCGCGTATCAGGCACTTCTACAATGCCAACGTTTGGCTCAATGGTACAAAACGGGTAGTTCTCTGCCGCAATGCCCGCCTTGGTAATGGCGTTAAAAAGCGTACTTTTGCCTACGTTAGGTAGGCCTACAATTCCACATTTCATCTTTTTTCCAGTTTGTCTTTTAAACGATTACTGTGTTGGCTGTGTCTTCATTGCCTAGCCGTACTCGATGTACTGTCTTCGGCGCTTCATCCTTGCCGCCTTGTACTCGTTTAAAAATACAGGTGGAAAAACAGCTCGTATATTTCGTTAGTTAAAATTAACTATCTTTTGTATGCAATTTTAACATGGCACTTTCAAATTCGCCTTTAAGCATTAAATCTACCACGCTACAGGCCGCATGGATACTGGCTTGCAGGGCATCATTTTCTTCTCGTGCGGGCACTTTTAACACATAGTTGACAACCTCGTTACGGTCACCTGGGTGGTCTATGCCCAAGCGCAAGCGCCAATAATCGGCTGTGCCTAAGGCCGCGTGTATATCTTTTAAGCCATTGTGGCCGCCATGACCACCGCCAAATTTTAATTTTGCGCTGCCTGCAGGTAAGTCTAATTCATCATGCACCACTAAAATTTCAGCAGGGGTAATTTTGTAATAATTAGCCATCGCGGCTACTGCTTTACCGCTGGCATTCATAAATGTGGTGGGTTTGAGTAACCAAGTGTCATTCTTAGAGAATGCTGAATTAAGCTTGCCAACAATGCCAAACATTTTTGCATCTAGCGCTAGCTTGCTATTGTTTTGGGCAGCTACCGCGTCCACAAACCAAAAGCCAGCGTTGTGGCGGGTGGCTACGTATTTATCGCCAGGGTTGCCAAGACCTACAAAAAGTTTAATGCCCATATTGATAGTTTAAAATAAAAAACGCGCACTTAACGATAAGCGCGCGTTTTTAATTAGCCAAAAATTATTCGGCCTCTTTATCCACTGCAGTTTCTGCCGCAGATTCGGCTGCTGCATCCGCTGCAATAGCAGCATCTGCCGCTTCATCTTCAGAAACACCGCCGCGCGTTTTGGCAATTGCCGCAACTGCCGCGTCGTTACCATGCGCAAGTGCAACAAATTCCACACCTTTAGGCAGGTTGACTTGAGACAAGTGAACAGAATCGCCAAGCTCAAGCGCGCCAACATTTACCTCGATAAATTCTGGTAAATCCTTCGGTAAGCAGCTTACTTCGGCTTCTGTCATGATGTGCGCCACAATGCCGCCACCTAATTTAACGCCAGGCGCGGTGTCTTCGTTTAGGAAGTGGAAAGGCACTCTTACATGGATTTTCTCATTGGCAGAAACACGTTGAAAATCAATGTGTTGAATAGTGTTGCGCACTGGGTGCATTTGGTAATCGCGCAGTAACACGCTTTCTTTTTTACCATCTAAAATTAAATCTAAAATAGAAGCGTGAAAAGCCTCGTGACGGAATTGTAAAAACAATTCTTTGTGATTTAACTCTAAGTTGACAGCGGCTTGAGCGCCACCGTAAACTACACCTGGCACATTGCCAGCGCGACGTGCACGGCGGCTCGCACCCGTACCTTTAACGTCACGTTTAACTGCATTAATTGAAATACTCATTTTGTTGCTCCTAAAACAGTCTGTTTAATTAGACCGGTACTGCACTAAAATCTACACACCGCGACCAGCGTGTAGGGTTAAAACTAATCCATAAATAAGGAACTGACTGATTCCTCTTGGCTAATGCGTTTAATCGTTTCAGCGATTAAACCCGCTGCACTTAATTGGCGAATTTTTTTACATTCACTCGATGCTTTGTCAAGTGGAATGGTGTTGGTTACCACCAATTCATCTATTGCAGAATCTGCAATGCGCTGGGCTGCAGCACCGGATAAAATTGGGTGGGTGGCATAGGCCAATACTTTTTTAGCGCCTTGCGCTTTAAGCGCAGCTGCCGCTTCGCATAGCGTATTGGCGGTGTCCACCATGTCATCCATAATCACACAATTGCGGCCAGCCACTTCGCCGATAATGTTCATGACTTTTGCTACGTTGGCTTTTGGGCGACGTTTGTCAATAATGGCTAAGTCAGAGTTTAACTGCTTAGCCGCTGCACGTGCGCGTACAACGCCACCGACATCAGGCGAAACGACGACTAAATCTTCATAATTTTGCTTAAGCAAATCATCCAGCAAAATAGGTGTGGCATAAATATTATCCACTGGAATATCAAAAAAACCTTGAATCTGGTCTGAGTGCAAATCCATCGTCAGTAAACGGTTTACGCCAACACTGGTCAGCATATTGGCCACTACTTTTGCGGTAATCGCCACGCGGGCAGAGCGTGGGCGGCGATCTTGACGTGAATAACCTAAATAAGGGATGGCAGCAGTAATGCGGCCAGCTGACGAGCGGCGCAGCGCATCTACCATGACCATCACTTCCATCAGCGTATCGTTGGTCGGGTAGCTAGTCGATTGCAGCACAAATACATCTTTGCCGCGCACATTTTCAAGCAGCTCTAGCATCACTTCGCCATCACTAAAGCGGCCAACATCGGCACGACCAAGCGCAATGCCCAAGTGTTTAGCCACTTGGCTTGCTAGCGCTGGGTTAGCGCTGCCAGTAAACACCATCATGTTGCCGTTGCTCAAAGTGAACGCCTTTAAACACTTAAAATTAAAAAATTAAAGCGTGTAAATCTTAGGGTTAACACGCCCGCATCTACACGCTTTACAATATTGGCTGAGGAGGAAGGACTCGAACCTTCGGATGCTGGGATCAAAACCCAGTGCCTTAACCAACTTGGCGACTCCCCAATAAACTTTTTGCATTAGTTTGCAAATTAATTAGTTTGCTAAATGATTAGCGCGCTAAATCAAAATGTGGATGCTTAACCAACCCTTTTGCCACAAATCCTGTTGTATTTTCAGGTTTTTTGGCTAAAAGTTCTTCCGCCTTTTGTTTTGAATTAACTGCAACAAATACCGATGCGCCCGAGCCGCTCATTCTAGCTTCGCCGTAAGGCTTAAGCCATTCTAAAGTGCTTGCAACTGCCGGATATTCTTCACAAACTACTGCTTCGAGGTCATTCTTGAATAAACTAGAATGCATGCCCCTCGAAAAGTCCGCTATTTTCAATGGTTTCGTGTCTCTTGTCAATGCAGAATTGGCAAAAATTTGTGCCGTTGATACATGAACTTGCGGCGTTAGCACTACATAATGACTAGGTGCTAGGTCAATGGCAGTGAGTTGCTCACCCACGCCCTCTGCCCACGCGTTTTGGCCGAATATAAATACTGGCACATCGGCGCCTAACTTCAGGCCAATATGCATCAGCTCGTTACGGCTTAAATTGAGATGCCATAATTGATTGAGCGCTAATAGCATAGTGGCTGCATCAGAGCTGCCGCCACCCAAGCCGCCTCCCATGGGAATGTGCTTGTCGATTGCGTATTCCACGCCTAAGCTGCAACCTGTATATTTCTGTAAAGCACTGGCGGCTAGGGCGCATAAGCACTGACTTGCAGGCACGCCGCTGATATCATTTACACGCTTAATCTCAGCATTTTTTGTCGCCTTAATATGTAGCGTATCGTAAAAATCTAGCAGTTGAAATACGCTTTGCAGCGTGTGATAACCATCTGCACGACGATCCGTGATGTGCAAAAATAAGTTGATTTTTGCAGGGGCCAAAAAAGTTTGGAAAGCTTGCATTGCTGAATGTATAAAAAGTAAATTTACAATGCTAAGGATGCTGAGCAAGCAACATCGTTAATCAACCATTCAGTATTTGCTGGTAAAAATTAAGCGCGTTAGACTCTGTCATTTCCACATCATCAAAGCATACAGTTTGACCAGGCTCGATATCTCTGATGACTCTAGTATTTTGTAATAAGCAGATAGGCACTGCATTCTTGTTGGTACTCATTTTCACCGCCACGCCGCGCACCTCAAAGCCACCTGCGCCTTTTTCAATCACACTCCCACGCGATATTTTGCCCTTTGCAATTGCAGCTATTGTAAACTCAGGGTTGGCTGAGTTGTTGATCAGCATGTCTTCGCCTGCGATTACTCTGCGCACAGTATTTAATGCTTCTAGGTGGCATAGGTGGTATGGCCTTAGCATCATGTAGGCAAGACCCTCAGTCGTCTTGAGAGGACCTACAATGTATTTACCTAACCTGTCAGCTTCTTTGTTTTTTGCAACAATCAGTACCCCTGGAGGTGCGCCTTTGCATAAAGTAAAATCACTTACTGCTTGCCCCATTTGTTCTGCAATTCGCACTAAATAATCCATGTCATTTAGATTTTCTACTCGCGCGCCTGTCATTCCGCCTGGTGCAATTGTCGCCCCTAAGCCGTTGGCCACTAAGGCCTGCTCTATTTGTAATTTTGTACCGTCTGTGAAAGATACGACTTGTTCTAATCTGATGCCTTGTTGCTCAGACCAGTATTCCATTTCTTTTCTTTCTGGATTAAGGTTGATAAAACCCTTGATATTCACATAAGCCATGGGTTCAAACCCCATACCTATAATTTCTTGTTTCAACCTCGCTAGACAGCCTGGTTGGTCACCATCGGCATCGGTGATGTAATCACCTCGACGCACAAAGTAAGAGCCAGTCGTGGTATGAAATTCAGCATTAAGCGTCACTACTTTTTTCTTGGCGTTCGTTGCAGCAAGAATGGCGTCAGTCGCGTGCACAACATCGCCCGAACATTCAAACACAATGTCTGAATGATCTATAAGTTCGTTTAATGAGTTGGTTAAAATACCTTCTGGGCTGCCGTCAATTGAGTTAACAGGGCGGCGAGTAAGGATTTTAGAGGTAACAAAGTCAGGCGATGTTTGGATGAGGTGGCGTAGTCCGGTCGCGATAAATCCAGTACCAACAACGCCTATTCTAGTTTTGTTCATGGCTATTACCAGGTTAATAATTTAATAATTATCATACTGCAAACGATGCATTGCCAGCAAACCATTTGCGATTAAGCATAGGCTTATTTGGTAAAACTTAATTTTAGGTGGTGGTGTAAATGGACACTAAAATAAATGACGTTCTCTAAACCATTTGGTGGCTATCCATTTTTCGCCAGCCAGTACTGGCGTGCCCGCATGCAGTGTATTGTTATCGGGCAGGCCATTCTGGTCGATATTCTCAAAATATATGGCATTACCTTTTTTGGCGGTCACGCTCAAGCCAATGTTGGGTAAATCAGTACTACCGCCTTCCTCAGGCGTATTCAAGTACATGATTAAAGTCGCTAGCCGCTGGCCTGCCTGAATAATGGCAGGTTGGCTGCCAGTGTCGGCCGGTGGAAAAAAATCGTAATGTGGTCGATATTCGCCACCCACTTGGTAGTGCAAAATTTGGATGGCTTCTTGCTGATTCAGTGCAAAGCCAAGTAATTGGCTGATGCGACTTTCAATAGCAGTCACTACCTCGCTACTTTGATGGTCTAAATGTGTGCCACGCGAAATGCGTTCGGGGTGCTTTACATATTGCCCAGTGATGGGGTCTACTACAGTAGAATCTTGCATTTTGGCTTCTGAAAGCGCAATCAGCGCATCGCATTCTGCATCGCTTAACAAATTGTCAAACACCATCAGGTGTGGTGAGTTTAGGCTAATGACTGGCTTAATAAGAGGCGACTTTAGTTTATTGTTGCGCCTATTTTTGGCAACTTTTTGCCAGGCAGCGATTGTTGCTAAATGTGACGAAGGTTTTGCATTGTTATTATCAGCATCGTGGAAGGCTTTAATGACAATGCTGCGCGCATTAGCCTCGGTGTAGCCCGCACTTTGCATGGCCTCAATCATTGATTCTAGAGTGCAACCTCTAGCAATTTGAGATTTTAACCAATCATCTAAAGTTTCTTGTTTCATCATCAATTGATTTGTCATTTAGCTGATTACATCATCAAAACCGATGCTCTGAGAGCCAGTATCCATGCGGCTCGTAGGCCTGCCATTTTTCCTCGCTCACAATGCACGCTTGATTATTGCGTACTTAGCCACTTTTCCACTAACAATTTTAAATTCACTTTCTCACTTTTTAACACGATTTTGGTGGGTAGAAAAGTGCCACTACTTTCAAGATAGTTATCAAAGCGAATATCCCAGCCATCTTGTTTTAGCATGGTCAGCCTGCCTTGCGAGTCCCAGTTGGAAGCCTCTATTTTACTGGTGGTAGGACGTCCAACTGCCCAGTCGCTTAAACCCTTCAACGGCAAACGAAAGCCCAGCGTGGTTTCAGTCAGCGTTTCTGCGTCATTTGCTTTAATCTGATGGCTTTTTTGATCCGTTAATACAACTTGGTCAGGTGTTTTTGCGATATTCGCTACTTTGCCGCCAACGGGTGAAAACACATCAATGTTGTCAGTAGTGGTGTGGTGTTGCCACTCAATTCCACCTGAAAAGCCCTGCTTTTGCGATACTACGCCTAGTCTGCCTTTCAGCGAAAACGCTTGAATATTTGCCAATGTGGCCAAATGTGCCTGATGCACAGCAAGGTTTTCAAGCGATTTTGAGGTTGGTGCGGTGGGCTGTGTTGCACATGCAGACACAGCCAGTACAAATACGGCTAAAAGTAATTTTCTGTTTAAACTCAAATGGATATATAAAACTAATATTTAAAACTTAAGAGTTAAATTTTTTGGCAGTTGCCAACAATACTGGATTTTCAGGAAAATCCTTTAAGGCGCTGGACCAGATTTTTTTTGCTTCTTCTTCTTTGCCTTGTTTCCACAATACTTCACCTAAATGCGCTGCAATTTCTGGGTCGGCTTGTATTTCATAAGCTTTGCGTAAATTTTCTGCGGCTTTTTCTAAATTGCCCAAGCGATAATGTACCCAGCCTAAGCTGTCCAGCATGTAGTGGTCACCTGGCTGTAATTGCAGGGCGGTTTCAATGAGGTTTTTAGCTTCTTGCAGCTTAATGTTACGGTCTGCAAACGAATAACCAAGCGCGTTGTAAGCTGCCGCAAAATCAGGTTTTAGCTTCATTGTTTTGCGTAGCTCTGTTTCCATCACATCCAATTTACCTACGCGCTCAGCCGCCATGGCAAAATCGTAAATAATTTCTACCGCATTGGGCCAGCTTTGCGTCGCTTTTTGCAGCATATCAAACGCCTCTTGCTCCCGCTTAGCTTGGTTCAGCATATTGGCTTCAGTTTGAATTACCAGCATTTGTTGTTCAGGCGTCAAATCCTCAACTTCGTCAAGCAATTTAATGGCAGCATCCACATTTTTAGTGCGCACAATCACATTGGCGGCGGATAATCTGCCTTCTAAATAATGGTCACCTGCTTGGATTTTGTCGTACCAACTCAGTGCTTTTTCATCTTGTTTTTGGCGCTCTGCACTGCGGCCTAGATATAAGTGTAGCTGGTCAGGCTCTTTAAACCCCGCACTAATGGCTTGTTGAAAATATTTATCTGCCATTAAATAATCGCTTGATTCTAATGACAAAATTCCTACCACGGCACTAATTTCTGGGCTGCCATTCGCGCTTTCTACTAGTTTTACAAACTCAGGTTTCGCCTCATTATATTTTTTCTGGCTCACTAGCAATTTGGCATAGGCCATGCGCACGTCATTGGCTTTGGGGTGCTTGCTCAAAAAATCCTGATAGTAAGCGATTGCTTTTTCTGGTGATTCTTTAAGCAGCATTTGAGCTTGCATTTGCGCCGCTAATTCCCATCCTGGCCGCAATTTATTAGCAGCTTCAAGCGAACTTCTGGCGATATCAGGTTTGTCTGCAGCCCATGCAGCTTGGGCAATCGCAAAGTGTGCTTCAGGTAATTTAGGGTAAGGCTTGGCAAATGCAGTCACTGCATTAAGCACTTCAACTTTATCTTTTTGGCTGGCTAACAGGCTTGGTAAATACAAAAAACCGTTGGCGCGTGTATCTTCTTTGGCTAATAATTTTTCAATATGCGGTTTGGCTTGCTTTAAATTGCCACTGGCAATCAGTAACTGGCTAGAGGCTTGTTGTGCTTCGACTGAGCTTGGATCTAGCTCTGCCCACAAAATGGCGGCCTGTAAGGCGATGCCAGGTTGCTGGGCAAAAGCGGCGCTACGCGCTGCGCGCTCGGCTAAGCGGGCATCGCGCGTTTGTTTGGCTAAATCTAAGAATAACTGGCTGGCTAACACCACGTCGCCACGCTGACCTGCCACCTCACCCAGCAAATATTTATACACAAACTCAGGTGTTGCCGAGGTAATGGCTGGCGTAATCGTAGGCGTAATAGCAGTAGTGGTTTTAGTGTCTGCCAATGCTGTTAAGCTGCTGCTTAACAATGCTAAGGCAATCACTATTTTTTTAAGTTGGGGCATGTACTCAATATCCAAATGTGGTTTATGTATCGTTTAGTCCGTGACAGTTAGCGCAAGTTCATCCATAATTAAGGGTTGTACGTAATGTATTACTAGGTAAACAATATATTAGTACGACTATAGCTTTTTGCATGAAACTTATCTAGTAAAATTGTTTCACAAGCATGGCAATTTTGATTCAACACAAGCAAGTTAATTTAAGAGCTAGTTCATTATTTTATGACCAATTTAACAGTAGAAGCGATTGAGCTCACCCGTTTATATGGTGGCAGACCAGCCGTCAGCGATGTCAGCTTTAATTTGACTAAAGGCCAAGTATTGGGCTTTTTAGGTCCAAACGGTGCGGGTAAATCGACCACCATGAAAATGCTGACAGGCAACCTAGCGCCTAGCGCAGGTAGTGTCAAAATTTGCGGCATCGACATGATAGAAAACCCTAAAGAGGCTAAAGCGCTGATTGGCTATTTGCCCGAAATGCGCCCGTTGTATAAAGAACTGACGGTGGATGAGTATTTAACGATTGCTGCGCGTTTACACCGCGTGACTGGCAAGCATATTAAAAAAGCGGTAGAAAACGCCAAAGAGCGGTGCGGTCTAAGCCATATGAGCAAGCGTTTGATTGAGAATCTATCTAACGGTTATCAGCAGCGCGTGGGCATTGCACAGGCGATTATTCACAGCCCGATGGTGGTGATTCTAGATGAACCAACGGTTGGCCTAGATCCCATTCAAATTCGCGATATTCGTGCGCTAATTCGTGAAATTGGTGGCGAGCATAGTGTGATTCTATCGACACATATTCTGCCAGAGGTGGAAATGGTGTGCGACCACGTACAAATTATCGACAAGGGCAAACTGGTATTCAACGGTGGTATTGACGTACTCAAACGCCAGCGCGTTGGCAACAAATTATTGCTAGGCTTTAACAAGGCACCAACAGTGGCAGAGCTGCTTAAAATTAAAGGCATTACCGAAGCTGAAGCGGTCGATGCAAATATGATGCGGATTAGATTTGCTGATGGCGCCGATGACAATAAAGTTGCGCATGAAGCGATTGTGCAAGCAGCCGTTAAAAATAAATGGGGCTTGTTCCAAATTGCGCCAGACCATACCAGCTTGGAAGATGTATTTGTACAGCTGACTTATCAAGACAATGCTGCTGACACTGCTTAATTGCACGAAAAAGAGAGTTAAAAATGATATTCAATATTGTAAGAAAAGAACTAAAAAGCATGTTTGCATCACCCATGGGCTGGATTATTTTGGCGATATTTACTGCCTTATTTGGCTCGCTCTATTTAAATGGTGTGAATGGCTATTTCGAAGTCATGTCTGGCGCAGTACGGCCAGCAGAGCGTGTTGGCGTGACGCAATTTGTCGGCCAAACTGTCTATGGCTGGGCATTTTTGGTGGTGCTGTTTGCGGTTCCGCTGCTTTCAATGCGCTTAATTTCAGAGGAGCGCCGTAGCCAAACGCTACCGTTTCTGTTCAGTGCACCGTTATCATTAACTGAAATTGTATTAGGCAAATTTATAGGTTTAGTGGCGTTTTTGAGCATTCTTATTTTGTACATTGCGTTAATGCTATGCACGCTCAACATTTGGTCAGATATTGATTTTGGCTTTATTGTCGCTAATTCACTTGGCTTGTTTTTGTTGATCGCCAGCGCCAGCGCGGTCGGCTTATACTTCTCAAGCTTAACTTCGCAACCTGTTGCCGCAGCCGTCATGACCTTTATTACGCTGATTGCGCTGATTTTTATGGATAGAATATTTGCGGGTGACCCAACCAATACCATTTCACAATTGTCTCTAATGAGGCACTTTCAAGCATTCTCAACGGGTTTAATTGACTCGGCAGATGTGTCTTACTTTCTATTGGTCATCATGATGTTTTTAGTGCTGACAATTCGTCGCTTAGACGCAGAGCGTTTAAGAGGCTAACTCCATACAAAATATATAAATTATTATGAAAATTAACAAAAATCTACGTTTACAAATGCTGGCGCAAAGCTGGCTGTTTGTGGTGATATTTTTAGCACTTATTCTAGTACTAGGCTTTCTGTCAAATCAGTATCGTGTGGCAAAAGATATTACGCAGGCCAATCGCAATATCCTTACGCAAGGCAGTATTAATATTTTAAAAACCATGAAAGACCCTATCAACATCACCGTGTATGCCACCAATGATGATGCGAATCGTGGCGATACCTTTAGAAAGGGCATGATTGATTTTGTGGCGCGCTACAAGCGCGAGAAAAAAGACGTTAACCTTAAATTTATCAACCCATCATCTGAGCCAAAATTGGCGCAAGAAGCCAATATTAAAGAAGATGGCGAGACGGTGGTGGAGTATAACAAACGTACCGAACATATATTCCCGCCATTTGCTGAACAAGAAATGACCAATTTATTGGTGCGTTTGGCACGCACCAATCAGCAACCTATTATGTTTTTAGATGGACATGGCGAGCGTCATTTACAAGGTTTAAAAAACCATGATATTGGTGAATTTGGTAAGCAGCTAGAAACTAAAGGTTTTAAATTTGCCAATCCAGATTTAACCATTGCCCAAGCGGTGCCAGCCAACGGCGCCATGCTAGTGATTGCTAGCCCGCAGGTTGATTTAAGCGAGATTGAAGCCAAGAAAATTAAGGCCTATCTAGAATCTGGTGGGAATTTGCTGTGGTTGCTCGATAACGATAATTTGCATGGTTTGAAAGAAGTGGCAGATTACTTGGGCTTTACCGTTTCGCCTGGTATTGCAGTAGATATGACGGCAGCAACTTACGGTGCTGATGCCAAAGTGGCGTTTGCCAGCTTTTATGGTGACCATCCGATTACGCGTAATTTCCAACTGCGCACACTGTTTCCTGAGGCGCACGAGATAGATGCAAAAGCTTCAGACGAATTTGGCTGGAAAGTAGGGCGTTTGGTAGAAGTGGCACCAAATGGCTGGTTAGAAAGTGACAAAATTGTGGGAGATGGCAATAAGCAAAAAGTCGTGTTTGATGAGAAAAAGGACAAACGCGGCCCGATTAATATTGGTGTGGCCTTAGAGCGTATCTATGGCAAAAAAGGCCAGCGTGTGGTGGTGATGGGCAATGCCAATTTCTTATCTAACACCTTTATTACTAATGGTGGCAATTTAGATTTTGGTGTCAATATTGTCAACTGGTTAGCAGGCGATGATAAGCTGATTACCATACAGCCGATGCCATTAAAAGACATTAACGTGACAATTCCAGATAATGAGTCGAGCCGTTTATTGGCGATGAGCATATTCCACGGCTTTCAATATTTTATTCCGCTAACTATTTTTATTGCTGGCTTTTGGTTGTGGTGGAAGCGTCGCAAGGCATAAAATAAACTATTGAAGATGGTAATAGATGAAAAATAGCCTATGAAAAATAGATGGATACTTAATTTGATGATGTTGGTGCTGGTAGCGGGGTTGGTCGCGTTTCTCTACCTCCGTCCACAAACCAATAACGACGGACCTGTGCAGCATGAGGTAACCACGCTGAAGCTAGCCGACTTCAATGCAATCAAAGTTGAATTTCCTACGCAAGCGCCAACCACTTTTGAAAAAGTAGACGGTTTTTGGCGCATGACAGCGCCTTATAAAACGCGTGCTGATCAGCTTTCTGTGCAGCGTATTTTGTCAATTATTGCGGCAAAAACTAAAGACAAATTTAGCGCGACTGACAAAGAAAAGTTTGGTTTAAATAACCCGCAGCTGCGTCTTAAGTTAAGTGGTGTAACTGGTACAGAGGAATTTCTATTTGGTACGTTTAATACGGTGACTGATGAGCAATACGTGGCGTACAAAGACAGTGTATATTTGTTGCCAAGTAGCTATGCCGAAGCCGCCACTACACAACCCATTGAAATAGTAGATAAAACTCCACTCGCGCAACCAGAGGCCAAACAAATTGCTGGTTTTGATTATGCGCATTTAGAGCAGTGGGAAGATATTGGTTTGCAAGTAGATATCGTGAACGGCAAATGGAAAACCAACGCGCCCAAGGCCAAAATTACGCAAAATGAGTTAAATGAATGGCTGGATTACAGTTGGAAGCAGGCGCAAGCTAAACAGGTGGAGCTGTATACGCCAGATCGTAAAATCATCTACCCATTTTTTAAAATCAAGCTTAAAGATGGTACAAAAGTACACTTTGATAAGATTCAAGAGTCACCCGATTTGTTACTCGCCCGCCCAGATGAAGGCTTGCTATATCACTTTAGTAACGATGTTGGGTTTAACATGCTAAATCCACCACTCAATATTAATTAAAATTCAAAGCGACATCATACCTGCGTACTATGCCCAAGACTTATGCCTGAGCTTCCCGAGGTAGAAATCACCCGTCGTGGGCTACTTCCGCTACTAAATCAATCCGTCAAAAACGTCGTTATCCGTAATGCCAGTATGCGCTGGCCTATCCCAGCGCATTTGCCACAAACGCTTGCTAATCAAACCTTAACGTCTATAAGTCGCCGAGCTAAATATATTTTGGTGGAGTTTGCTGACGACAATAAAGTAACGAGTGGCACGTTGCTGTTGCATTTAGGAATGTCTGGTCGCATTTGCCTGCTCGATAGAAATTACCCCCCCGAAAAGCACGACCATTTTGATATTGAGTTTAATGGTATAGATCGTCAGCCAGGTCGCGTACTGCGCCTGCGTGACCCGCGCCGCTTTGGTGCTGTGTTATGGGCCGGCCTGCAGCCTAATCAGCATGCGCTGCTTGCGCCACTCGGCCCAGAGCCGCTAGATGACGCATTTAATGCCCCATACTTAAAACAACAATTAGCGACGCGTTCTGCTGCTATTAAAATTGCCATCATGGATAGCCACTTAGTAGTAGGTGTCGGTAACATTTATGCGAGTGAGTCGCTATTTCGCGCGCGCATCCACCCAGAAACACCAGCCAAAAATGTCACGTTAAAGCAATGCGAAAAACTGGTGGCAGAGATTAAATCGACCTTGAACGACGCGCTAAATGCAGGCGGTAGTAGTTTGCGCGATTTTTTTGGTGCTGATAGTAACCCTGGTTATTTTCAGCAAGAACACTTTGTGTATGGCCGTAAGGATGAGTTTTGTAGGGTATGCAGCAAACCAATTAAGTGCATTCGGCTTGGACAGCGCTCTACGTTTTATTGTCAAAGTTGTCAGGTATAAGTCTGCCAAAAACGCTAGTAAGCGAGCAGCAATAAGCCTAAGCACTGAATTAACAGCAACGCGATGATTGATAAAACCAAGCGCTTCTGCCAGCGCGCTTGTTTTTGTTGTGCTTGAATCAGTGCGTCAATGCTTGCACGTAAAGGCGCATCTTGTTCGGTTTGGGTTTGTTGGTTTAAAAATTGATGCACCAGCCTAGGTATTTGCGGCGCAGTTTTGACAATAAATGGCAATTCTTTTTTAAGCGTTTTAAGTAGGCTACGCATGCCGACTTGCTCGCTCATCCAGCGGTTTAAAAACGGTTTGGCGCTTTGCCAAAGGTCAATATTTGGGTCTAAATCGCGGCCCAAGCCTTCAATATTCAGCAACGTTTTTTGCAGCATCACCAGTTGAGGCTGTATCACTACGCCAAACCGCCGCGACATTTGGAATAAACTTAAAAGCGTTCTGCCAAAAGAAATGTCTTTCAGTGGTTTATCAAAAATCGGCTCACATATCGCACGTATGTTGATTTCTAGCTCATCGGCATTGGTGTCCGCAGGCACCCAGCCCGATTCGATATGCGCCACTGCTACATCGCGGTAATCGCGATTAAAAAACGCTAAAAAATTGCGCGCAAGGTAATACTTATCAGTGTCCGACAGTGTGCCCATAATGCCAAAATCCAGCGCAATATATTTACCTTTATCAGCGCCTTCTGTCGCTACCTGAATGTTGCCAGGGTGCATGTCAGCATGAAAAAAGCCATCACGGAATACCTGCGTAAAGAATATTTCCACGCCGTCATGCGCGAGTTGGGTGATGTTGATGCCGTTGGCGCGCAACGACTCAATTTGGCTGACGGGTGTGCCGTGCATACGCTGCATGGTCATCACTTGTTTGCGGCAAAAATCCCAATACACTTCTGGAATGAGCAGGCGGCGGTCTTTAAAATTGCGTGATAGTTGGCTACAATTGGCGGCTTCTAAGGTGAGGTCGAGTTCATGCTCAGTATGCCGCGCAAATTCACTTACAATTTCTTGTGGCTTTAGGCGCTTACCCTCAGATGATACCGCTTGCAACAACCAAGCCAGTGATTTTAGTAGTGCAATATCTTGGTGGATGATTTGATCAATATTTGGCCGCAGTACTTTTACCGCCACCTCTTGACCATCAGCTAACTCGGCAAAATGCACTTGCGCTACCGATGCGCTAGCCACAGGTGACTGCTCAAACACTGGGAAAATATTGTGAATCGGTGCGCCAAACGCAGCCTCTATGCTGGCTTGTACTGCTGTGTAATCAAAAGGTGGCACTTGGTCTTGTAGTTTGGCCAGTTCATCGGCAACTTCTTGAGGCAATAAATCGCGCCGCGTAGATAACATTTGACCAAACTTTACAAAAATTGGCCCCAGTTTCTCCAAAGCCAAACGTAAGCGAATGCCACGATTTTGCTGTGGCTTACGCCAGCACATGATAATTTTAATGAGGGTATGGAGTGGTTTAAATGCTATGCGCCCCGCAATAAAGTCGTCGAGGCGAAACCACAAAAATACCCAAAAAATATAAATTAAGCGAAAATAATGCATTAATTGGGGCTTTCTTTTTCTTGTTTTGTATCCTGTTTTGTATTAAGTGCTTTGCTTAACTTTGCTTTACTTAACTTTTCCAGGCGTTTTTCAAAGCGCGCCACATCTCCAACTAGTGTATCTACATTGGCGTTAAAGCTTTCTACATGACGTTTTTTGGCGAGCATATTTTTCTCTTCTTGCCAATATTCGCTTAACATTTCTGCGGCATTAATAGTTTGTTGTTTGGCCGTATGCAATATTTTTTTGCTGGTGCTGCCAATTTTACTGGCGGCAATATCACCAGTAAAATAACTCAAATCTTCTTCCACATCCCAGCGCATATTCTGCAACACCTTGCTGAATTCTGTTGCGAAATGGGCATCGCCTTCAATCTTAATTTGCATTTTTGCAGCGTCGTCACCTGCCATCATTCGCAAGGCAAGGCTGGGAGGTAGGTGGATAGTGGCTTCTGGCGTAGCGTTTTGATTGTAATTGTCTCCTGCGATAGCTAAACTGCCATCTTCTAGTATCTGTACATTTGCTTTAACCAGTACAAAATTAAACTGCACCATTTTACCCGCAAAAGGTACAAGATATGGCTTCGACCATTGGTTTTGGCTAGTAAGGTGCTGCAAAAAACGCGTGGCTATTGGTTTAAACATAGTGATTTGAATATGGTGACTTAAACATACGTGCTTAAAGTTTATAGCCTTTGTGTAACGCTACTACACCTGCGCTTAAATTGTAATAATCGGCCTTGCCAAATCCTGCGTCCAACATCATTTGCTTCAGCGTTTCTTGGTCAGGGTGCATGCGAATGCTTTCGGCCAAATATTGATAGCTTTCAGCATCATTGGCGATGAGTTTGCCCATAAACGGTAGCAGTTTAAACGAGTATGCGTCGTAGAGTTTCTCCAGCGGCTGCCATACTTTTGAAAACTCTAATACCAACAGCCTGCCGCCCACTTTGAGCACGCGTTGCATTTCTTTCAGCGCGATATCTTTGTGTGTCATGTTCCGCAAACCAAACGCCACAATCACACAATCAAACTGATTATCTGCAAATGGCAGCGCTTCAGCATTGCATTGCATGGCGGGTACGTTGAGGCCCGTATCTAGCATGCGATCGCGACCAACCGCGAGCATGCTGGCATTAATGTCGGTTAACGTTACACTACCAGTAGCCCCCACTTTTTTTGCAAAAAGTTTAGACAAATCCCCACTGCCGCCAGCAATATCCAGCACACTGTCACCCAGTTTTACGCCACTTAAGTCAACTGCGAAGCGCTTCCAGCCACGATGCAAGCCTGCCGACATCACATCATTCATTACATCGTACTTGCTGGCAACTGAGTGGAAAACCTCACCCACTTTTTTCTTCTTTTCAGCTTCTTCAACGGTTTTAAAACCAAAATGTGTCGATTTCTCAGTCATTTAGTTGTCCTAAATTTACGGCGTTCTTTTATGCCCAGCCATCTCAAGCTTAGCCATATAATCTTGCCACATCGCCTCGTAATGTTCACCCAAATAATATAAATAATCCCAAGAATACAAGCCCGTATCGTGACCATCTGAGAACACTAGCTTGACCGCATAATTGCCGATGGGTTCGATAGCGGTGATGTTGACATGCTCTTTACCAATTTGCAGAGTTTCTTGCCCAGCGCCGTGACCACGTACTTCTGCACTGGGGGAATGCACACGTAAAAACTCGCAACTCAACATGCATTCGGTGTTGTTATCAAACTTAATTTCTAACAGGCGCGAAGCTTGATGCAGGCGGATATCAATCGGAATAGGTGAGTTTGGGTGTAGGCCGCTCATAAAACTGCTTTAAATGAATAAGGTAAGATGATAGCAGAACATGCCAATTGGCTAATAGATTAGCGCTTTTTGCCACATTATTTATTAGCATTTTACCGTTTGTTGCTAAAAATTAACCTTTTGTCAGAAATTGCATTAAAACATAGTTCAGATATCACTGATTTATTTGAATATTGTTAGGCTCGTGATAAAGTTCAAATGTGAAAAATTAAGTAATAAGTTACGCACAAAAAGGTAGCCAAAAATGGCAGGTACTTTTGGGGATGATAAAGCATGGCAGAAAATAAATTAGCGCATCAGTTTGCAGCCTATTCTGAGTGGAGAAAGGCGCTGGTTGATAGCATTTGCGATTATCGTAGTTGGCTAAATGAGCAAGAGCTAAACGATGCGCAGATTGATCAGCGTATTACCAATTTGCTAGAAAGATTGCGCGAAGATAAGCTTAACGTTGCTTTTGTAGCCGAGTTCTCACGCGGTAAATCCGAGCTGATTAACGCAATTTTCTTTGCTGATTATGGTCAACGTCTGTTGCCATCTAGTGCTGGCCGCACCACCATGTGCCCGACTGAATTGTTGTACGACGCTAGTAAACCCACCTCCATTATGATGTTGCCGATTGAAACTCGCTCATCAGATGCAACAACTACCGAATACAAGCGCTACCCCGACGAATGGCACACGGTGACGTTTGAGGTGGACAATAATGACAGCATGATCGCTGCGTTTAAAGAAGTGAGCAGTACCAAGCGTGTAACCGCCGAAGAAGCCGAAAAATTTGGCTTGTTTGACCCGAATAGTAGCGATGATGCGATGAGCTTGAATAAAGACGGCACCATTGATATTCCAAGCTGGCGCTATGCCATGATTAACTTCCCGCATCCTTTACTGGAGCAGGGCTTGGTGATTTTAGATACCCCAGGCTTAAACGCGATTGGTACCGAGCCAGAATTGACGCTCAACATGTTGCCAAACGCGCATGCGGTGTTATTTATTTTGGCAGCAGATACTGGCGTGACTAAATCAGAAATTGACGTATGGCGCCAATACATTAGCGGCACGCGCTGGAAGCAAAAAGGCCGTTTGGCGGTATTGAATAAAATTGATGGCTTGTGGGATGAGCTGAAAAACGAAGCAGATATTGAAAAAGAAATCGCTAAGCAAGTGAGGACTAGTGCTGAGTTGCTGGGTTTAGAAAACAATCAAATCTTCCCAACGTCTGCGCAAAAAGGCTTGTTGGCAAAAATTAATGGTGATGATGCGCTGCTGGCGCAAAGTCGTTTGCCCGAATTAGAAAAAGCGCTGTCTGATGAGCTGATTCCATCTAAAAAAGAAATTGTACGCGATAACACTAAAAACGAGATTGAAGATTTAATCGGCAACTCGAACATGATTTTAGATTCTCGTGTAGCGGGTGTAGTGGAGCAGCTGGAAGAGTTGCGTGGCTTGCGCGGTAAGAACGAAGATGTCGTTGAACACATGATGAACAAAGTGAAAGTGGATAAAGAAAACTTTGAAAAAGGTTTGCAACGCTTTCAAGCTTTGCGTAGCGTATTCTCGCAGCAAACCAATAAGTTGTTTACCTTGCTCGGCATGGAAGCGCTAAAAGTACAAGTGCATACCACCCGCGAAACCATGATAAATGCCAGCTTTACTAAAACTATACGCGAGGCGATGGATAACTTTTTCTTAGACTTAAAAGGTCGTTTGGTGTCATCTGATGCGCAAATTGACGAGATTAAGAAAATGATGGACGTGATGTACGACAAGTTCAGTAAAGAGCATGGCTTGCGTAAATCGGAGCCGCCAGCCTTTTCAACTTTGCGCTATCAAAAAGAGCTGGCTAAGTTGGAACGTGCTTATAAAGAGCAATTTAATACAGCCTTTAATATGATTGCTAACGAAAAAATGACTTTAACCACCAAGTTTTTCGAAACATTAGCAAGCCGTGTGATTCACGTGTATGAAGTGGCTAACCGCGATGTAGAAAATTGGCTCAAGGCCGTGATTGCCCCAATGGAATCGCAAGTGCGTGAGCACCAATTGCAATTGCGCCGTCGCTTAGAAAGTATTAAACGTATTTACAAAGCCACTGATACTTTGGAAGACCGTATTTTAGAGTTGGAAAATATCGAGAAAAGTATTCGTGCACAAATGGCTGATTTGCAAATATTGCGCCAGCATATGGGCAATGCTTTGGCTTATGAAAACGAGGCGGAAGTTAAAGCAGCTTAAGTTTTAGATGATTGTAGATTAAATGATTGTAAAAAAGCCGACTTAAAGTCGGTTTTTTTATTGATGATGTGTTTTCTAGAACATGCCTGCAAGCCAATATCTATGAGGTCTATGGCGATACTATTCTGTATTAGGTAGCAAGCAACATGCCTTTAATTTTTTGCATGGCTTTTTGCTCAATCTGGCGAATGCGCTCGGCAGAAACACCAAACTCAGCCGCTAAATCGTGCAAGGTTAGCGTAGTGCTTTCAGTTAACCAGCGCGCTTCTAGCACGCGGCGACTACGTTCATCTAAGCTTTCTAATGCCTTACTTAAGCCAACTGATTGTGCAGTTTCAGTTTGCTTAATCTCTAAATGTTCAGAAGGCTCTGGGCTTTCGTCCTCTAAATAAGCAATCGGGCTAAAACTTTCATCGCCGTCATCATCTATTTGCGCATCAAGCGAGATTTCATGCCCGTTTAAGCGGTATTCCATCTCCAGCACTTCTTCAGGCTTTACGTTAAGCTCTTTAGCGATATGATTCACTTCATCTGGTTGTAGTGAGCCCAAGCCTTTTTTCATGCTGCGTAAGTTAAAGAATAATTTACGTTGTGCCTTTGTAGTCGCAGTTTTAACCAAGCGCCAGTTACGCACGATAAATTCATTCATTTCGGCCTTAATCCAATGCATGGCAAATGATACCAAGCGCACGCCACGGTCTGGGTCGAAGCGTTTAACTGCCTTCATTAGCCCAATATTACCTTCTTGAATTAAATCAGCTTGTGGCAAGCCATAACCCGTGTAGCCGCGTGCAATGCTCACAACTAAGCGCAGATGGGAAACAATCAGCATCTGTGCAGCTTCTAAGTCATTGTTGTTTTTTAAGCGGGTAGCGTAGTCGTGCTCTTCTTCTGCAGTAAGCAAAGGAAAGGCTTTAATCGCACGCATGTACTGATCAAAGCTATCAAGTGAAGAAATTGACGGTATGGTTAAAGCGTTTATGATAAAGCTCCTTAATGAATTAATAAGCAATAAATTAACAACAGTGCCATTTTAGCACTCTGGTTATGAGAGTGCTAGTTGTAAAAAGTTTCGAAAATGTAAAGTTTTGTAACTGTTTATTTTGCAGAGCGAAGCAGAGACTTATTTGGTAGCGTGAAGTAAAGACTTTGAAACAGCAAAGTAGGCAGACAACAAACCAAGCAGAAATGATAGCAGGCAGATGGTAACGCAGGTGGAAGCGCTAGGAGTATTGAGCAAAAAATTACTTTCATACTCTGCCGCAATTGGCGCGATAGAAAGATTAAATAGGTAAATCACCACAACAGTAATCAATAGCGCAAATAGCCCACCAATCAGGCCGTATAGTCCACCTGCATATAAAAACGGTCTACGTATGAAGCTTTTGGTGGCACCAATCAATCGGCTTAACTCAATCTCAGCTTGTTGCGTTAGAATTTGCATACGGATGGTATTGCCGATGACCGCTACCAAGGCAAACGCCAGCAAACTTGTAATAATCAGCATGGCTTCTTTGCCTAGCTGCACCAAGTAATTCAAGCGTTTCAACCATGCGCCATCTACCACCACTTCATCCACGCCTTCCAACTGGCGCAACTCTGCTTGCAAACTTGTGATGCTGTCTGCATCTAGCTTGTTGGGTTCCACAAAAAATGCATCGGGTAATGGATTATTTTCTAGAGAATCGAGCACTTCGTTATTGGCATCGGCAGCTTGTAGCTTGGCCAGCGCATCTTGTTTGCTGACAAATTTAAAGTTTTTAATCGCTTCGTTTTTTTCTAGTGCAGCCTTGATACTTGCAATCGTGTCTTCACTATTGTTTGTGGCTAAAAATATGCTCACTTGTGATTCGGTTTTGACGTTATTGGCAAGGCCATTCACACTGTCTAGCACAGCATATAGTATGCTTGGCAGCGCAAGCGTCACGCCTATCGCTAGGCATATTAGCAGCGTATTCAGCCTGTTGCTCTTAAAGCGGCGCAGTACCAATTCAAGCGCTTGCTTGTGCTGCGAAAACCAAGAGTAGCCCCACGCGCTCATGCGCTAGTCTCTACATTCGTTAATTTACCCTGATTAAGGTGCAAGACTTTGTTTTGGTAGTTGGCATTACCGAGTGCGTCATGCGTAGCGACAATCACAGTAACACCCACCTGCTGAAACGCAGCAAACAACGTCATGATGTTTTCCGCATAATTGCGGTCTAAATTACCTGTTGGCTCGTCCGCAATCAATATACTCGGTCTGGAAACCACAGCCCGCGCGATAGCTAGCCGTTGTTGCTCACCGCCAGACAAAGTAATTGGCATGGCTTTTTCTTTATCTAGCAAACCCACTTTATCCAGCGCAGCGCGTATGCGTTTTCCCGCTTCTGTGCCGGTAATGCCGTTAATCGCTAACGGCAGTGCTACGTTGTGATAACAATTGCGGTCGTACAATAACTTATGGTCTTGAAACACTAAGCCAAATTTGCGCCGCACGTAAGGCAGCGTTGCCTCTTTTAATTTACTCACGTTTTGATTATTAATAAGTACTGTGCCAGAAGTAGGCCGCTCAATTGCCGCCATCAGCTTAAGTAAGGTACTTTTTCCGGCGCCAGAGTGGCCGGTGACATACACCATCTCGCCTTGCTCAATGGAAAAACTTATGCTGCTAATCGCCTCGTGGCTGCCAGGGTAGCGCTTGGTGACATTGTCAAAAGTTATCATATGTTAATTATAGCTAATCAAAAAGTGCATCGGTAAATTCCTGAGCACTAAACGGCCGTAAATCATCTATCGCTTCGCCTATACCAATATAGCGAA
Organism: Pseudomonadota bacterium; assembly: GCA_020053735.1. Lineage (GTDB taxonomy): Bacteria > Pseudomonadota > Gammaproteobacteria > Burkholderiales > Methylophilaceae > Methylotenera_A. The sequence goes on along the minus strand of JAGVMP010000015.1, from coordinate 81,854 downwards.
TTGGAATAGGGCGTGCTTCCGCAATCGCTGCAATGACGCCGCCTTTGGCAGTGCCGTCTAATTTGCTCAGCACCAGTCCTGTTACGCCCAATGCGTCGTCAAACGCTTTTACTTGGCTGACTGCATTTTGGCCAGTATTAGCATCAATCACCAACAAAATCTCGTGCGGCGCGTCGGGTAAAGCTTTGCCGATAACGCGCTGTACTTTTTTAATTTCGTCCATTAAGTGCATTTGCGTGGGAAGCCTGCCAGCGGTATCGGCAATCACAATATCGATTTTTTTGGCGATTGCAGAATTGACTGCATCAAAAATCACTGCGGCTGGGTCGCCGCCTTCACTGGCAATCACCGTCACATTGTTGCGCTCACCCCATACTTGCAATTGTTCACGTGCGGCTGCTCTAAATGTGTCTCCCGCTGCAATTAAAACACTATTGCCTTGCGCTTGAAACAGCTTGGCCAGCTTGCCGATGGTAGTAGTTTTGCCAGCGCCATTGACGCCTGCCAGCATGATAACAAAAGGTGCATGAGTGTTAGTTTGTAGCGGCTTTTCTAAGGGCGTTAAAACTGCGAGCAATTCAGCTTTCAAGGCCTGCTTTAAAGCGCTGGTGTCTTCTAAGTTTTCACGTTTAACACGCTTTTTTAAGCTCTCTAATAAGCGCTGTGTTGCTGCTACGCCGATATCGCTAGTTAACAAAATTGTTTCTAGCTCTTCGTAAGTGTCAGCATCAATTTTGCCGCCGCCAAATAGGCTGTTTAGTTGGCTTCCTAATTGCTGGCGAGTTTTGCTTAAGCCTTGTTTTAAACGCTGGCTAAAGCTTACTTTTTCTACTGCTTCTGGTTTTTCTTCGACAGCAGGCTCGCTTGCAGAGACTGGAACCACTTCTGTCGTTGGCTCTGCGCTTGGCTGTGGGTTCGGGGGAGCAATTTCTACGGGCTTTTTCTTAAAAAAATCGAACATAACTCTACTTTAAATATTCACTACGCGTTATTTTAGTCGTAAACTGGCATACGCGCACGAACTAAACTAAATTGGCGCATGTCATTAGTGTGTTCATTCAAAATCATCCTGTTTAGAAAGATTATCTTGTGCTAAAAATAAAAATTTTGCTATTAAGTATAGCGATGCTGCCCGCCATGGCGCTAGCTGAAATTCAGGAATTTAAACTAAATAATGGCATGAAAATTATTGTACAAGAAGACCGCCGCGCACCCGTGGTGGTTTCGCAAGTATGGTATCGCGCTGGTGCGCTTGATGAAGTGAATGGCAAAACCGGCGTGGCGCACGTGTTAGAGCACATGATGTTTAAAGGCACCAAAAAAGTACCTGCAGGTCAATTCTCACGCATCATCGCAGCGGCAGGCGGCAAAGAAAATGCCTTTACCGGTCAAGATTACACTTGCTATTTTCAACAGTTAGAAAAATCACACTTGCCGCTTGCCATGAAGCTAGAAGCTGATCGTATGGCGAATTTGGTGATTAAGGATGAAGAGTTTGCCAAAGAAATTAAAGTGGTAATGGAAGAACGGCGCTGGCGCACCGAGGATAAACCGCAATCACGTGTGAACGAGCAATTTCAATCCACTGCGTTTAAAGCACACCCCTATGCGCGGCCAGTAGTGGGCTGGATGAATGATTTGGAAAACATGACGGCGGCCGATGCGCGTGAATGGTACAACAACTGGTATGCGCCTAATAATGCGACTTTGGTCGTGGTGGGGGACGTGAAAGCGCAAGAAGTGGTGAGGTTGGCCAAGCTGCATTTTGGCAAGTTAAAAGCTAAAAAACTACCTGCACGCAAACCGCAAACTGAGCCGCCACAAATGGGTGAGCGCCGTTTGGTGGTGAAAGCGCCTGGCAAGTTACCTTATTTAGCGATGGGCTTTCATACCCCTACTTTAGTAGATAATGCTACCACCGCCGAACAAGGTTGGGAGCCTTATGCGCTGGACGTGCTGGCGGGGGTGCTCAGTGGCAATGATTCAGCTAGGTTAAACCAAAAGCTGGTGCGCGAAACTTCCATAGCACTTGATGTGGGGGCAGGTTATGACAGCACCTCAAGAGGGCGCGAATCTCTATTTGAGCTGGTGGCAACGCCCAGTGAAGGTAAAACGGTCGTCGAGTTAGAGGCTGCTTTAATTGCTCAAATTGAGCTGATTAAAACTGGCGGTGTGACACAACAAGAGCTAGACCGTGTCAAAGCGGCGGTAATTGCGGCGGATGTGTATCAGCGTGATAGCATGTTCTACCAAGCCATGCAAATTGGCCAACTAGAGACAATGAATTACAGCTGGCGCTTGCTTAAAGAGTACCCTGAAAAGTTAAAAGCGGTCACCTCTGAGCAAATTCAGGCGGTGGCGAAGAAGTATCTGATTAAAGATAATATGACGGTGGCTACCTTAGACCCGCAACCGATAGACCCGAATGCCAAGCCAGCCAAGCCTTACGTGCGTTGATAGCGACTTTGGAATTGAACCGATAACTTTGTTACACCTCCTTGCCGTACAAAAACGTACTGTCTGCGTCGGTGTGCCGCGTTTTCGTACTCAATTGCAAAGTCATCTAAAGGCAAAATGGCTATTAAATTTTAGTTAATTAGTATTAGAAACACTTTCACCTCCGTCATTCCGACGGGAGCGATAGCGAACCACGGAATCCACAAAAATGATGAATGCACTAAAACTTTTTATATTGATAACAGCCGCCATAATTTCAACAGCCGCCAACGCTGCCGTTAAAATCAGTCACTGGCAAACCAGCACTGGCGCGCAAGTCTATTTTGTCGAAAATAACGACTTGCCGATTATCGATATGGCCGTCAACTTCCCTGCAGGCAGCGCACGCGATACCAAAGCTACCTCTGGCGTAGCAGGGGTAACCCGCTATTTGATGACACTAGGCGCAGACGGCATGAGCGAAGAAGTGATTACTAACAAATTTGCTGATATTGGTGCAAACTTAGGTGGCGAATTAGATGTAGATCGTGCTGCTTTTAAGCTACGCACACTGACTAGCGAAAGCGCAAAAGCATTAGAAACTTTTAACAAAATTTTGCATAAGCCAGACTTTCCACAAGCCATTTTGGAGCGTGAAAAAACGCGTATTGTGGCAGGACTTAAAGAATCTGCCACCCAACCAGAAAGCATTTCTAACAAAGCATTTATGCAGGCACTATACCCCAATCACCCTTATGGCTTGGACGAAAGCGGGGAGATTGAAACCATTAACGCCATGAAACGTGAAGATTTAATCGCGTTTTACAATACATATTACACTGCCAAAAGTGCGGTAATTGCGCTGATTGGTGACATGACAGAAGCGCAGGCAAAAACGATTGCTGAAGAAGCAGCAAAGGGTTTGCCACAAGGCGCGGCAGTGCCAAAAATTGCTGAGGTGACTTATCCGTCAGCCGCCAGCACGCAGCGTATTGTGCACCCTGCTAGCCAAGCGCATATTTTATTGGGTTATCCTGGCATTAAACGCGGCGACCCTGATTACTTTGCGCTATATTTAGGTAATTATGTATTGGGTGGAGGTGGTTTTGTATCGCGCTTGACTGAGGAGGTGCGTGAAAAACGTGGCTTGGTTTACAGCGTTTACAGCTACTTTATGCCGATGGCAGAGTTGGGACCATTTCAAATTGGTTTGCAAACCAAAAAAGAACAAGCGGATGAGGCGACCAAAGTGGTGAACGCCACCGTAGCTAAATTTATTGCCAATGGGGTGACGGAAAAAGAACTTAAAGCAGCTAAAGATAATATTATTGGCGGCTTTCCGATGCGGATTGATAGCAACGCAAAAATTTTAGATTATTTAAGTTTGATAGGTTTTCACAATTTACCACTCACTTATTTGGAAGATTTTAATAAGCAAGTGGCGAAGGTAACGGCTAAGCAAATCAAAGATGCATTTCAACGTCGCATTAAACCACAAGATTTTGTCAGTGTGACAGTTGGCGCGCTGTAGGCGTGGCAACAGAGCATGAGTCGCACAGTACAACACCAACAAAAGAAAAGTGTGCAATAATTCAGTTCGGTTAAAATATGGTTTTGCTTTTAAGCTAAAGCCTTGTCAAAACTCATCAAAAAAGCTAGCAGTAATCAAGTCCGCATCAATGCCGGTGTTTGGCGCAGTCGTTTGCTTAAATTTCCCGATGTTGAAGGGTTGCGCCCCACACCAGACCGTGTGCGACAAACCGTATTTAATTGGTTGGGGCAAGATTTAACTGGCAAAACATGTCTCGATTTGTTTGCGGGCACGGGTGCGATGGGGTTTGAGGCGCTCTCTAGAAACGCTAAAAGCGTGACTATGATTGAGCAATCTGCACTTGCCTTTAAAGCATTAAAGCAAAATCAAACCATGCTTAACGCCAGTGAAATGTTAATTTTGCAGCAAGATGCGCTGGCTTTTTTAAGCCAAAATAAACAATTATTCGATATTATTTTTTGCGACCCACCTTACAACAAAAACTGGCTAGCGCAACTACTACCTCAGTTAAAACAACATCTTGCACCGAATGGTATGGTCTATGCCGAGGCAGAATATGCACTGCAAAATGATGATATTTGGCTGGTACAAAAAAGTGGCAAAGCGGGCAATGTGGTTTATCATTTGCTCATTGCAAATACGAATAGCTAATTGGGGATAAAAAATGCATAAAAAACTAACTGCGGTGTACCCCGGTACGTTTGACCCGATTACTTTAGGGCATGAAGATATTGTGCATCGCGCAGCAGCGTTATTTGATGAGGTGATTGTAGCGGTAGCGGGTAGTACTAATAAGCGCACCTTGTTTAGCTTTCAGGAGCGTGTGTCGATGGCACAAAATGTGTTTAAAACGTCTGAGAATATTAAGGTGGTGGGTTTTAGTGGTTTGTTGATGGAGTTTGTGCAAGCGCAAAGTGCACAAATGGTCATTCGTGGCTTACGTGCTGCGAGTGATTTTGAATACGAATTTCAATTGGCTGGCATGAATCGCAAGCTGTTCCCCAAGCTGGAAACCATATTTTTAACGCCGTCTGAACAGTATATGTTCGTATCTTCTACTTTAGTACGTGAGGTTGCGACGCTGGGTGGCGATGTACATCAGTTTGTGTCGCCCACGGTAGATGCCGCTATTAAGAGTAAACTAGGTAAAGAGTAGACAGGTAAAATAGTGGCACTTTATATCACCGACGAATGCATCAATTGTGATGTATGCGAGCCAGAATGTCCTAATGAGGCCATTTATCAAGGTCAAGAAATTTACGAAATTAACCCTAATTTATGTACCGAATGTGTTGGGCATTTCGATAAACCGCAATGCGTTGTGGTCTGTCCGGTCGATTGCATTCCGCTAAACCCAGATGTGGTGGAAACCCAAGAACAACTCATGCAGAAATACTACACCATTACATCAAGTCGTAATCAGGGAGAATAAAAAAATGAGAATTTTACACACCATGTTGCGTGTTGGTGATTTAGACCGCTCAATTGCCTTTTATACCGAAGTGCTCGGCATGAAGCTGATTCGGCAGCACGACTACCCTGACGGCGAATTTACGCTGGCTTTTGTGGGCTATGGTAATGAGTATGACAATACCGTGTTAGAGCTTACCTATAACTACGGCAAAACCAGTTACGAGATGGGTGGTGCCTATGGGCACATGGCGCTTGAGGTGGATGATGCTTATGCCGCATGCGATGAGGTAAAAGCCAAAGGTGGCAAAGTGGTGCGTGAAGCTGGGCCGATGAAACACGGCACCATTATTATTGCGTTTGTAGAAGACCCAGATGGTTATAAGATTGAGTTTATCCAAAAAGGTAGCATTTCATACCCCAAATGATGGCGTGGGCAAATTGCTACGTTACGCGGTGCTCGCAATCCTCATGTATACCCCATACATTCCGGTTTCTGCGCGCCTTGCGCCTTGCACTTTATCCCGTGCTCTCATTTGTGCTGATGAAATTTTGATATAGCCTAAGTTAATCTGACAATATGTCTTGGGTTTTATACTTGCTAGAGTGTAATAACGGCGCCTATTACACAGGCATTACCAATGATTTGCCTGCGCGGTTCGCCGCACATTCGTCTGGTAAAGGCGCACGTTATACCCGCGCCAACCCACCCATCAAAATCATTGCTTCAAAATTATATGTAGACAGATCCACCGCGAGTGTTGCCGAGGCGCAATTAAAAGCACTACCAAGAAGTAAAAAACTTGGCTATTTTGAGTCAGAGAATGAATAAGCCAGCATTATTAATTGCAGTACAGGTCGCGCTGGAGGGGGATTGGGACAAGTCGCACAATATTGCGCAAGATTACTCAGACCCAATGGCCAATTGGATACACGCGGTATTACATAAAATTGAAGGTGATGCGTGGAACAGTAAGTATTGGTATGCTAGAACAAACGGCAAAAAATATGAAGACTTTAGTGATGCAAATGCAGAGTTAATTGCGATTCAAAATAGTTTAATTGAAACATAAGACCGCAAGGGTCTTGTCCGTAGAATATATGTGCAAATGCACATTATTCATACGCCAAAATATATGCTCTGAAACCCGCATGGATATTGCCTTGTAGGGCATATTTTATTTAGTGTTCCTGTCACATTTTTCATGCAAATGTAACTTTCAACTGACACAAACAAAAACAGCCTACATATGCAGGCTGTTCTGGGATAGGTTATTTATTACCTAACAATGATTAATTGAACATTTATGACGCGTTAGACAAAGTGGCGTATTGCAATTTGCCATCAATAATCACAAAGTGAGCATCTTGCTTGCTGTTATCTTTTTGTACGGCATCACGATACACCCAAACAGAACCTACGCTAGCGCCTGAAATGTCTTTAAGTGTTTGTATTTCATCAGGTTTACCAAAATTGTAGCCTAAATGATCCATTTTAGTTTTGGCTAACACTTCGTAAAATTTGGCAGATGAAATAGTTTTGCCATTGTTGTTTAAACCTTCATGAAAACCTGCTGCATTGGCCTGTAAGCTAGAGACAACTAAGCCGCCAATCAGTAAGGTGCTAGTAAAAACATTGCTGATGAACTTTTGATTCATAATTTTAAAACTCCTTTTGTAAAGAGATTTCATTATAGGTGGTGGATGTTACAGCTTGATGGCACGCATGTAACTGGAATGTAAGGCTAGGCTTAAATATTGGTAAGCAGATGTAACAAAAATACTTGCCCTGTACCAGTCCTTGGCATCACCATTCTCGCTAAGTGCTAAGACCGTAAAGGTCTTCACCATTTCACTAAGCGCTAAAGCGCTAAGTTCAATGCGAAAGCACTAAGTCGAATGCGAAACCCTCATGGATACAAGGTGAGTCAAACTCATGAAGTGAGTTTGAGAGAGGGTGCCCTGGGGTATTAGTCCGCAGAGCATGCCTTGTGAATCATGTATTATAAATCGCTTCCTATCAATTTATTTCAGCAAAATTCAAGGAAAAGCTGGCATAGTGGGCTCAGTTCCCTCGCATATGGCTTGAGGATAGCGCTCTTTAACTAGCTGCTCAATGCTCTCGATACGGCTGCGCGGTACATCTACCATCATCAAAAGCTTGCCACTTTCAATGGCTGGCGCAAATTGCGTAATTTGGCTATTAGCAATACTGCTACCTACCATACTTGATATCCATGCACCAAGACCAGTACCAATTAAGAACGTCGCTAAAATGGTGCCGCCACTCAGTACTAACTCGCCTGGAAACGCCATCACAAAAGCTCCCAATAGAATGCCAGTCAGTCCGCCAAATATCATGCCGCGTTCTAGTGCAGGCACAAAATCGCTTTTTTGCAGAAATGACGCTTCTGGCAAGCCTTCCAGTGGGGTGTCGCGCTTGCCTAATACATGAATGTGGCGATGATCAACCCGCGCCAGCAAAAGTACATCGACAATTTTTTTGGTGATTTCAATTCCGGGGACTAAAAAATACATGCGTTTCATGACCATTCTCCTCCATTAGCACCTTAATTAAAGGTTGCGTAGCATGCCGCCAAATGGAGAGAGGCAGAAATTATTGTTTCAGTCTCACATCACTCTTTTAAACTCATATGGCAAGCACCAACGCCCACCCACATAAATCATTATTGCAAAGTTTTGAATTGCACAGTTTCGACAGTTAATTTACTTGAAAAGTTCTTTGGGTTGCATGTTCATCTGCAGGTCATATTGAGTGAATACAATCAACATGCTTAGCTTCACAACCGCCTACAGAAGTGCCTAGGCTAATGTGCTAACATATCGGATTACCCATCAATAAAGGAAGTTACATGCACGTAAGTTATGAACTCGCACAACAGATTGTAGATAAAGCCGTAGAGAAGTCTAAACAGATAGGCGTAAAAATGTGTATCGCCATTTTAGATTCAGGCGGCAACCTAAAAAGCTTTACCCGCATGGATGACGCCTGGGTAGGCAGCATTGATATTGCCATTAAAAAAGCAAAAACAGCCTGCCATTTTGCCATGCCTTCAGGCGAAATCGGTAAGCTCTCGTTGCCAGGTCAACCACTTTATGGCATTGAACACTCTAACGATGGCTTAATCACCTTCCCAGGTGGTCTGCCAATTGTCGATAACGAAGGTATGCTGGTTGGTGCTATTGGCGTGAGTGGCGATTCGGTTGAAAACGACCATATTGTGGCACAAGCGGGTGTCGATGTTGCAGGTGTTTGCAATATGCCGAAACATCCTTGGCGCACATAACGCTTTAAATGATTCTTTTAAATCATGCCCTGCAAGCCGCATGGATATTGGTCTGCAGAGCATATGCTCACACAGCCGCCATTCCCGCATACGACTTTACTAAGTGCTTAAGCACTTAGTAAATCGGAGTGCCTGTGGTGCGAAAGCGGGAATCCATTTTGAATTGTCATTCTGAGTGTAGTGAAGAATCCAGCCTTTCACAGAGTGTAGTCGGGGGTAGCCCGACACCTAATCACTTTCTTTTGAGTGTCCAAAAGAAAGTAATCAAAGAAAAATACACCCCCTGCCAAGGCCTTCGGCTTCCCTGCGCTACTCATCAAGTCGGGCGGCTGCGGAACTCGCCCTTACAAGCCTCACAAATCAAGGCTTGTTCGGAACTCAAACAGTCCTCGCCGAAAACTCCCAACTTGATTGTGTTGCTCGGCATGGCAGCAGGGGACTCATTCGGTGCAATGTCTTTCAGTTATTGCGCCCCATGTACTGGGCATTCATCCAATGTCATTAAAATAGATGCAACAAACTGGTGGTCACTCGAATAGTAATCGGACTTCCATTTCATCGATTTGTCGGGGAAGTCAGGTTGAATTTCAGCGCAAATTTCTCTAAGTACACTCGGTCTCATTTTTTCAGCCGTTGTGGCAGAGTTCGCAGTTAAATTTTTTGGTAGTTCTATAAAGATATTTGGCAATATATATGTGGCAATTACAGTGTTATCTTTTGCTGTAATATCTTGAATACATCCATTAGAACTGCATAGGGGGTATTTATTTGCGTTGTGAAGTATTTCTACAAATTGCATGGCAGTAGTTTTTGTGGATTGAGAATAAATTTTTGTTGGTTGAGCATTAGAAATCAAATGAATTGGCCACAACAATCCTTTGGCCAATGAAACAAGCGGCAGTGCACCATCTCGCCAAATTAAGTTATTCCACAGTCCATTTTTAATACCCTCACGATCAAGGTAATCAACAAATGCGCCAATGAGGTATATAGTTAATAAGGTTATTAGAATTTTCTTCAACATTCGAATATTATCCTTAAAGTATAATCCGACACATACTGCATGCGTACAGTTGATGCGTCAATATATCATGAGGAGGATAATTGATGGAATACCAAGAACTTATTCGTCTTTCTACTAAAGGCGACCAGCAAGCCCTCGAAGACTTGTTCGTTCTTGCCGAGAAACATAGTGCGGAGAAAAATTACGAGGAAGCCTCAAAAGTTTTTCGAGAGTCCGCAATTTCCTATCGTATTTCAGCTTTCCGAAACTCAGGACATGCAGGCGAGGCCAATGGTAAAGCTTATTGGCTAAACGAGGAAATCAAACTTATTAAACATTGGATAGAAGTAAATCCAACTGGCCTTCGCCCAGTTCCAAGAATAGTCGAAGGATTAAATAAAGAAAGCATATTTGAAATTGTGGGAGATGAAATCTGGCCTAACAGTAATTATGACGGTGAGTATTATGTCCTAATGTCATTACTTGAAACCTCACTTGATAAGATTGATAGTGGAGACATGCCAGCAAATAGCCCTTTGCGAAGAATTCTTTATTTAATGAATACTTATTTTGGACTTGCAGATATTACTTGGCCAAACTATCTTGATTCATTTGATGTTCGCATTTGGACGGATCTACTCGCAGATGAAATTGGGAGGCGATTTTACGCCTCCCAAAAAGATTAAAATAAAAAACAGTAATTAACTATCTACCCAAAAAAGTCTTTCGCTTTATCTACCCAGCTTTTGTTTTTTGGACTATGCTTGCCCGCATCGGCTTGGGTGCTAACGTCAAATTCACGCAGTAAATCTTTTTGTTTTTCGGTCAGTTTTACTGGCGTTTCTATCACCACATGCACCATTAAATCGCCGTGGTCAGATTGCCTTAACGGTTTAATACCTTTGCCTTTTAATCGGAATACGCCGCCCGTTTGGGTTTCTGCTGGGATTTTCATTTTGGCAGAGCCGCCTAATGTCGGCACTTCTATCTCGCCGCCCAATGCTGCAGTTGTGAAGCTGATCGGCATTTCACAATGTAAATTTCCGCCATCACGTTGGAATATTTCATGTTGTTTCAGGTGAACCACCACATACAAATCGCCAGTTGGCCCACCATTAACACCGGCTTCGCCTTCGCCCGTTAAGCGAATTCTATCGCCTTCATCCACGCCCGCAGGAATTTTAACTGACAAGGTTTTGTTCTGTTTAACACGTCCAGCGCCGCTACAAGTAGGGCATGGTTCTTTTACCATTTTGCCGTTGCCATGACATTTCGGGCAGGTTTGTTGCACCGAAAAAAATCCTTGTTGCATGCGTACTTGGCCATGGCCGCCGCAGGTGGTACAAGTGACTGGCTGTGTGCCTGGGCGCGCGCCATTACCTTTGCAGGTTTCGCAAGTGGTTTGCACTGGAATGCGGATTTTGGTTTCAGTACCTTTAGCTGCGTCTTCCAGGCTAATTTCCATGTTGTAGCGTAAATCCGCACCGCGGTATACGTTATTACGTTGCCCGCCAGCGCGGCCACCACCAAAGATATCGCCGAAAATATCGCCGAAAGCATCACCAAAACCAGCCGCGCCAAAGCCACCGGCACCTGCGCCTTGCTCTACACCAGCATGGCCGTATTGATCGTAAGCTGCGCGTTTTTGGTCGTCAGACAGCATTTCATAGGCTTCTTTCGCCTCTTTAAATTGCGCTTCTGATTTCGGATTGTCTGGATTGCGATCAGGGTGATATTTCATCGCCAGTTTGCGATAAGATTTTTTAATTTCTTCTTCGGAGGCATCTTTATTCACGCCTAATACTTCGTAATAATCTCTTTTTGTGGCCGCCATGTTTTATCCAATTACTTAAAGTCTATACAGTTACTTTAATCAAAATGTTGAATTAGACATAGACAAAAGCCACGATGGTCGTGGCTCTTGTCCTGCTTGTTAAGCGCTAGCTTTCAGCATTAGTCTTTTTTCACTTCTTCAAACTCAGCATCTACTACGTCGCCATCTACGGTTTTTTCACCTTCTTGAGACGGCTGCGCACTTTGCGTATTGTTGGCTGCTTGCTCTGCCGCGTACACTTTTTCACCAAGTTTTTGCGCTGCTTCTGTCAGTGTATTTGTTTTGGCAACAATCGTGTCTTTATCGTCGCTTTGTAACACTTCCTCTACCTCTTTCAATGCAGTTTCAATAGCGGTTTTTTCAGCTTCATCTAACTTATCACCATGCTCAGCCAGTGATTTTTTCACGCTGTGCACCATGCCGTCAGCTGCGTTACGCGCATCCACTAACTCACGGTATTTTTTGTCTTCATCTGCATACTTAATGGCATCTTCTTCCATTTGCTGAATTTCTGCTTCAGATAAACCAGAGTTCGCTTTAATGGTAATTTTGTTTTCTTTGCCAGTGGCTTTGTCTTTGGCGCTTACGTGCATAATGCCGTTGGCGTCAATGTCAAACGTTACTTCAATTTGCGGCATGCCACGCGGTGCGGGTGGAATATCGCTTAAATTAAACTGGCCAAGTGACTTGTTGGCCGATGCCATTTCACGCTCGCCTTGTAATACTTGAATCGTCACAGCGTTTTGATTATCTTCCGCAGTTGAAAACGTTTGTGCCGCTTTGGTGGGAATGGTGGTGTTTTTCTTGATGATTTTCGTCATCACGCCGCCCATGGTTTCAATGCCCAAGCTTAATGGCGTTACGTCTAGCAACAACACATCTTTTACATCACCTTGCAACACGCCACCTTGAATCGCCGCGCCAACAGCCACCGCTTCATCTGGGTTAACGTCTTTACGTGGCTCTTTACCAAAAATTTCTTGTACTTTCTCTTGCACTTTTGGCATACGGCTTTGACCACCCACCAAAATCACGTCAGTAATATCTTCAATTTTTACGCCCGCATCTTTAATCGCCATTTTACAAGGCGCCATGGTGCGTTCGATTAAATCGTCTACTAAAGACTCTAATTTTGCGCGGGTGATTTTCACCACCAAGTGCTTCGGCCCAGTGGCGTCGGCAGTAATGTAAGGTAAATTCACCTCAGTTTGCGTTGCGCCAGATAATTCGATCTTGGCCTTTTCTGCCGCTTCTTTTAAGCGTTGCTTCGCCAATAAATCGTTGCGTAAATCCAGGCCATTCTCTTTTTTAAATTCATCCGCCAAAAAGTCGATAATGCGATTATCAAAGTCTTCACCACCCAAGAACGTATCGCCATTGGTCGAAAGCACTTCAAATTGATGTTCGCCATCAATGCTGGAGATTTCGATAATCGATACGTCAAACGTACCGCCGCCTAAGTCATACACGGCAATTTTGCGGTCACCTTCTTGTTTGTCTAAACCAAAGGCTAACGCTGCCGCAGTTGGCTCGTTAATAATACGTTTTACGTCTAAACCAGCAATACGACCCGCATCTTTAGTGGCTTGGCGTTGGCTGTCGTTAAAGTAAGCCGGCACGGTAATCACCGCTTCAGTCACTTCTTCGCCCAAATAATCTTCGGCGGTTTTTTTCATTTTGCGTAAAACTTCAGCCGAGATTTGTGGCGGCGCCATTTTTTGGCCGCGCACTTCTACCCATGCGTCACCGTTATCGGCTTTGGCAATGGTGTAAGGCATCAGCTTGATGTCTTTTTGTACTTCTTTTTCTTCGAAACGGCGACCAATCAGGCGTTTCACCGCATACAGTGTGTTTTTCGGGTTGGTCACTGCTTGGCGCTTAGCTGGCGCGCCCGCTAAAATTTCGCCATCTTCTTGATAAGCGATGATAGATGGCGTGGTGCGTGTGCCTTCGGCGTTTTCAATCACGCGTGGCTTGCCACCTTCCATCACGGCGACGCAAGAGTTTGTTGTACCTAAATCTATACCAATAATTTTTCCCATTACAATTTCCTTTTCAATTCAAATTTTCTAGCGCCTTGTGTCAATCAGTCATACTTTGTCGTGGCGGCTTGTCGTACTAGCTTGTACTGTCTACGCCACCACTTCGCGTCTGACTATCTCGACACAATGCTTGTGCATAAATCTATAATGCGGGTGGTTTTGTTATTTTCAATAGCCTTGTTTAATCTAAGGCTATTTTTTCGAATTTTATTTTGCAGTTTACTTTGCCACCATCACCAACGCTGGCCTCAATACGCGATCATTCAGGATGTAGCCTTTTTGTAGCACGCTGGTCACAGTATTTGGCTCGCCACTGTTCTCTAGCATTGAAATCGCTTGGTGTTTATTCGGATCGAATTTCTCGCCCACTGGATTTACTTCTGCGATATTGAATTTCTCAAACACCGCGCTGAGTTGTTTTGCAGTCAGTTCTACGCCATTTTTGTAGCTTTCTACATCGGCATTGCCCACGTTTAAAGCGGCGTCTAAACTATCTTTTACCGCCAGTAATTCGTTTGAGAATTTTTCTAGTGCAAATTTACGCGCTTTGTCGATATCATCCATAGCGCGGCGGCGTATATTTTCACCTTCTGCTTTAATATACAGCACGCTGGCTTTGGCTTCTTCTAGCGCAGCCTGCAGTGCCGTGATTTTTTCTTCGGCGGTTTGCTCCGTCGCTACTTCTGGCTGCGCCTCTTGCGCCTGATTTTTGTCTTGGTCTTGATTGTTTTCATCTGCTTGCATGTGTTTCCCCAAAAAATCTTTAGTTATGTTTTTAATAACACTACACAGAAAATGGGGATAGTGAAGTTGATTTCAAGAGCTGGTTTGCATTTTGTTTGTAGCTGCTTAAATAGCGTCGAGAATAAAATGATGCCCTGCAACCGCAGGGGTTGTCCCCGCAGAATATACCAGCTAAAGCTGGTTATTCATGCGTGAAACCCAATATTCATGAGCTCTGCAGGGCATACAAATTAAGGCGTAGTTAAATATGGGGTTTTAAAGCGCCTAAAACGTCCTCTACAGTGGGTGTTTGGTGAATGCCGCCCAAGTTGATGGCGGGTGCGAGTTTGCCCGCCACCACGCCAGTGAGTGCAGGGTTGGTGTCAGTGTAAATGGCGACGGTGGGAATATTGAGCGCGCCGGCAAGGTGTGATAAACCAGTATCTACACCAATAGCAGCTTTGGCATTGGCAATGACGCCTGCAAGTTCACTGATGCTCAACTTGGGCAATACAACAGCGTTGGATAGTTGAGTAGAAATTAAATTTGCACGTGTATGTTCAGCGCCGCTTGCCCAAGGTAACACCATGTTCAGGTTTTGCAGCGCGAGTTGCTTGCCTAAGGCTACCCAATGTTCAACTGGCCACAACTTGCTATCACGGCTGGTGCCGTGCAAGGCAATCATATAATCAGACTGCAAATCACTAGTATGCGGATGAATAGCCATGCGTTTTGTGGGCATGCCGTAATCAGGCGCATCGGTTGGGGTTTCATAGCCTAAACTTAACGCACACAGCGCACGGTTACGCATGACCGCATGCTGCTGATAAGAAATCGCATAGGTTTTATCGTAAAAGTAACTCGCTAGTGGCTCACGGATGGACTGTTTATCGTAACCATGCTTTGTGCCGTGCGCGTAATGCATGGCCAGGGCGCTTTTAAGTAAACCTTGTGTATCGATAATGGCATCGTAATGACTCTGTTGGATTAATTGCTTAAACGCAGCAATTTCTTGCCAAGTTTTCTTGTTGAATAGCTGCTTGCGCCAACGCCGAAAAGCCAGCGTAAATACATGGCTTATGCCTGTATGTAAGTGTGGAATATCTGCAAAGGACTCTTCTACCAGCCAATCGATATGCGCTTGTGGGGCATGCTGCAAAATATCGTTTACCACCGGCAAATTGTGGATGACATCGCCCAAAGATGAGGTTTTTACAAGAAGAATTCGTTTCATTGTCATATTTTCGCATAAAATGCGATTAAAGGCCTTGGCACAGTGTTACGAGCGCAGTGCTGACGAGGCAAAAATTGGCGAAAAACTGGAATGTATATGCCCATACATGAGGATTTTGAGCCAATTTTTAACAAAGTATGCACAAGCGCAGTCGCTGTGCTGAGGGCTTTATGAAATTTGCTTTTATTATATTTAAATACTTTCCCTTCGGTGGCATGCAGCGCGATATGTTGCGCACCGCGAATGAGCTGCTGAAACGTGGACACACGGTGGAAGTGTTTACCATGAGCTGGCAGGGCGAAGCACCAGTTGGCATTGAAGTGCATGTGCTACCGCAAACAGGACTATTCAATTACCAGCGCTATCAAAAATTTATTGAGGCAACTTTTTTAAAAACAGAGAGTTTCGATTATATTTTTGGCTATAACCGTATGGCAGGCTTGGATGCACACTTTGCCGCCGACCCTTGTTTTATTGAGCGCGCACACCAGCAGCGAAGTTTTTTGTATCGGCTTTTGCCGCGTTTTAAGTGGTTTGCTACTTGTGAAAAAGCGGTGTTTTCTGGCGAATCTGCTACGGAGATTTTAGCCGTTTCGTTGGCTGAGAAACCGCATTTCCAGCACTGGTATGGCACGCAAGACAGACGCTTTCATTATATTCCACCGTGTTTGTTGCCCGAGCGTTTTGTATTAAAACCCAAAGCAGAAGCACGCGCTTATTTGCGGCAACAATTTAATTTTGCTGCGAATGATTTCGTCTATTTACTGACAGGCTCTGGCTTTGCCATGAAAGGTTTGGATCGCGCAATTTTAGCGTTAAAGGCTTTGCCCGATGCGTTGCGCGCCAATACCCGCTTGATCGCTGTAGGCCAAGACAACCCTAGGCAATTTACCAAGCTGGCGCAAAATTTGGGAGTTGCTGAGAACGTCGTGATTTCAAAAGGCCGGCCAGATATTCCGCAACTGATGCAAGGCGCCGATGTGTGTATTCACCCAGCTTACCGTGAGAATACCGGGCTAGTGATTTTGGAAGGCATGGCCAGCGCCACGCCAATGCTAGTGACTGCAAGTTGCGGCTATGCACATTATGTGCGTGAGGCTAATGCAGGCTTGGTATGCGAAATGCCGTTTGAGCAAGCCAATTTTAATGCGCTATTTGCGCAAATGCGCACAAGCGAGCACAAACAAATGTGGGCAGATAACGGCTTAAAACAAGCGCAAAAAATCATGCAAGAAAATGATGGCAGTGCAGAAGCGGAAATTTTGATTCGGCTTGCTGGTGAAAAGCGGCCAGAAGCTAAGAAAGCACAATCCAAGAAAGGGCAACATGGTTAAGCAAGTGCTTTATGTGCCAGAAGCTATTTCAGCGCATCTAAAAGGCGATGTGTTTGAAGCTTGCATGCAGTTGCAAGGCAAGGCATTTCGCGATGTACCTGGTCGCAAGACCATGCGTACCGAGCTTGGCGGAAAATATTACTTCATCAAACAGCATTTTGGCGTGGGTTGGGGTGAGGTTTTTAAAAATCTGCTGAGCTTAAAACTGCCGATTTTAGGCGCCATGACTGAAGTACGCGCATTACAAAAGTTAAGTGAGATAGGTATTGCTAGCACGCCATTGGTGGCTTATGGCCAACGCGGTTGCAACCCTGCAACTATGCAATCTTTTGTGTTAACGGAAGATTTGGGCGACATTGTCTCGTTAGAAGAAATGCTGATGGATAGCCAGTCTTACCCTATGCTTGAAGATTCTAAACGCTTAATGCAGACGGCTGTGGCTGACATTGCCAGCAAACTACACAGTGCTGGTTTGTGTCACCGCGATTTTTATCTATGCCATTTTGTGCTAAGCCGTCAAAACGCTGCAGCCAATCATTACGATTTGCACTTAATCGATTTGCATCGCATGCTGCAAAATCAGTCACCGAATGGTGATGCCGTGATGAAAGACATTGCCGGTTTATATTTCTCGATGTTGCAAAATGGCCTATGTGCGCAAGATCTAGGTGCCCAAGATTTAGGCATATTCAAGCAACATTATTTACCACAAACAGCTGCTTTTTGGGCAAAAGTGGAGGCGCGTGCGAACAAGTTATTTGCCAAGTTTAACAGCACAAAATTTCAACAGCGTTTAGCCAAAGAAAAATCTGCAATTAACTAGACTTATTACTACAGCCAGCTAATTATCTTGCTGAGTTTTTTTAAGTGTATGTTTTTTAAGTGCGTGGCCTCTCACTTTGTAACGGTTGTAACTCCACAAATATTGGCTAGGTTTTTGGGCAATTTGTTGTTCAATCGCTTTATTCAGCAAGGCGGGCGTGGCAATGCTGTCTATTTTCCTTAAATGCAGCGCGTAGCCTGCACCGTGTGCTAAGCGCTCGCCAAAGCCCATAATCACAGTTGCACCCGTTTTCTCTGCCAGCTTACTGGCTAAACTCATAGTATAGGCAGGTTTGCCAAAAAAATCTGCCCATTCGCCTTCCCCTGCTGCGGGGATCTGGTCGGGCAAAATACCAATCGCTTCACCACGTTTTAGTGCTTGCAATAGTTTACGCACACCACTGGCATTGGCGGCTGCTAGCGTCACGCCAGTGCGCTCACGGCCATTAAGAATAAGGCGCTCTAACCACTTGATTTTTGGCGGACGATATAACACAGTAATGGGGTGCTGATTGCCGTAATAAATAGAAGTAATTTCAAAGCAGCCTAAATGAGGCGTAAGAAAAATAATCCCCTTGCCTTTATTTAAGGCCTCTTCAACTATATGCCAGTTTGAACAGCTTTTTACCAAAGAGATCAGCTCAGATTCACTTTTTTGCCACATTGCCAAACTTTCTACAATGGACTTACCAAATTCCCTAGCGTTGATTTGGATTGTTTTGTTTAAGTCCATTTTTTGATTAATCAGGCTGCTTTGCTTTAAGTTGTTATAAGCCAGATGTTTTATTTGTGGAGATAATAAAAACACTAACTGACCAATAAGCGTTCCGTATTGATGGATAGTCTTTAGAGATAGGTATTTAAGAGGCTTAAAAATGACTTGTAACATATATAAAATCATAACATAGCGCATCCATACTTAGCGACTAGCCTCGGCTGGGCTGATATAATCTGTGATGTGAGGTTGAAAATAAGTGAGTGTATATGCTGAAAATTAGCGTCGGATTGTTAAGTGTTATATTGATTGGTTTGTTGTTTGGCTCAGCGGGTCGCGCTATTGATAAAATACAAGAGGCTCGAATAGCTGAGACCGCACGTGAAATGGTGGTGCGTAATGATTGGGTGGTGCCACACTATAATGGCGAGCTACGCTTACAAAAACCGCCGTTGACCTATTGGACGACTGCGCTTAGCTATAAATTATTTGGTGTGAGTGAGGCGGCAGCACGCGTGCCTTCTCTTTTGTTTGCATTACTTTCAGCTTGCTTGTTGTTTATTTGGTTAAAAGATACCTTAAATATTCAAGCCGCAGCGAATGCTGTGTTGGTGATGTGTACAAGCTTCTTAGGGATGCGCTATTTTAGAAGTGCTGAGGCGGATGCTACGTTATTGTTTTTTGTCTCTCTAGCTTGCTTTGCTGGGTTCAAGCTTTTTGAGTCACCAAACAAAAAAACAGTTTATTTGTTCATGCTGGCATTAGGGCTTGGTTTTTTGACAAAAGGCCCTGCGGGCATTGCCATTCCATTAATGACTGTGTTGGGTTACGCGTTTGCGACTAAACAATTGCACACGGTTAAAGCAATCATTAACCCAACTGGGATAATGATTTTTTTAGTCAGCGCATTTGCATGGTATGCATGGATTTTAATCAGTATGCCAGATGTGGCGCAACAATTTGTATCGCGTCAGGTAGATGAAACGTTTGTATCTGGCACACATCAGCAGCCGATTTACTGGTATTTAGCGCATGCTGTAGAGTTTTTTGCACCATGGAGTTTGCTGTTGGTCCCTGCGGGTATATGGTTGTATCAACATCGACCGTTACCTAAGGTTGTGCATTTCTCTATTATTTGGTTGCTAGTCGTATTCGTGTTGCTCACGTTTACTGTTAACAAACAAACGCAATATGCCTTACTTTTTTTACCATCGATTGCGATTCTTATCGGCTATTATTTACAAGTGGCGCAAGGCAGGTTTTATCAATTTAACCGCGTCATTTTTTGCTTATTAGCGATTGCTGTGATTGCGTTGTTTGTGGTCGGAATACGTAAGCAAGGCTTGACGCATGTGTTGAGCTTGCCAACCGTTCTGATTTGGCCCTTATTATTGCTTGGTCCTTGGTTGTTAAAACGTGAGTTGAATATTCCCGCTCCTCAGACACCTGTTTTATTAGCGGCAGTATTTGCAACGTTTATTTATTTATTTGCGGAGCAGTACATCACTAAAGACACAGAAAAAGACGACATTAAGCAGCTAGTGCAATCAGTTGCTATTGATTCAACTTCGTCTCAAGCGCTCTATCAAGCTAAGCCTTTATATCAAGCCAAGCCTGGAGATGGGGCAGTGTCATTTTATGCTAATCGCCCCATCCAGCCTTTGGGTGGGAAGCAGCTAGAACAGTTATTGGTGGTAAATAAAACATTATGGCTATTGAGCAAAGATAAGCCCGTACTAGAAAATGGAGTTGTGATGCAGGAAAAGCAAATTGGCCGCTGGGCATTATGGAAGATAGTATCCAAGTAATGGCAGATCAATTCGCTTTGCTAAACAATTTGTCTGCGTTATCAAATGATGAGAATCAAACATTTTCGCTTTGGCTAAGTAATGGTGACGCGCTTATAGTGGAGCAAGTGGTACGTCGAGTAGCCAATAAGCGTTTGGTGTGCCGAGGTGTTTGGAAAGGGCAGGCGGTGTATGCTAAGTTGTTTATTGGCAATGGCGCTAAGCGCTATGCACAAAGAGATAAACAAGGTGTGGACGCACTCATTGCCGCAAGTATCGCCACTTCAAAATTATTGCTTATTGACACGCTTGATGATACAGAAATATTGATATTTGAAGCTATCCCTCATAGTCAGAATGTCGAATCAGTATGGGTGCAGCGTAATGCGTCACAACGATTAGAGTTGGCCTCTATGCTTGCTCAGACGCTTGGTCAGCATCACCATGCGCGTTTAATGCAAACAGATTTATATCTTAAAAACTTTTTGTTTGATGGTCAGCAACTTTATAGCATTGATGGCGATGGTATTCGCCAATACGATGTTATTTCTTACCAACAAGCTTCATCAAATTTTGCCGTTCTTTTGTCCAAATTTGATGTGCTCGAGGTTTTAGCATGGATGCCTAAACTTTTAATGCAATATCACATGGCGAACCCTAGTGTTGAGCTTGTAGCTTCAGATATCAGCCGTTTATCTGAGCGACATCGTATCAAGGCAGCATCTGCCTATGCAGATAAAAAAGTTTTTCGGCAGTGCACAGATGTGAAAAAGTATGCTCTGCAACCGCAGGGGTCGTCCCCGCAGAATATACCAGCTAAAGCTGGTTATTCATGCATGAAAGGCGCATGGATATTGGCTTCCAGCGATGCGGAAAATACCGACTTTACTGAGGATTTAGATGCGTTAATTGGTACTCAGAATCTACTTAAAAATAGCAACACTTGCACAGTCGCGCTTGTAGAAATGGATGATAAAAAGATAGTCATTAAGCGCTATAACATCAAAAACTTTTGGCATGGCATCAGTCGCGCCTTTCGTCAAAGCCGTGCTGCGGCGTCATGGGCGAATGCACATCGGCTTAAAATATTGAAGATTGCAACAGCAAAGCCAATTGCGCTCATCGAGCATCGTAGTTTGGGAGTGTTTAGAGGCAAAGCTTATTTTTTAGCAGAATATACTGATGCACCCGATGTTGCCCAATATTTTGCTCAAACACAAAATAAATCCCAGCGCGCTGAGGCAGTAAAAAATATTGCAACGCTTTTTTACAAACTTTATCTGCTGCATATTTCGCATGGCGATATGAAAGCCACCAACATCAAAATGCAAGGTGCGCAGCCATTGCTGATAGATTTAGATAGCATGCGCCAACACCGCACTCATTTCACCAGCAGTGTTGCGCATTTAAAAGATTTGCATCGTTTTATGCAAAATTGGCAGAATGAGCCAGCCCTGTATAATGCGTTCGTGAAAACATTTAAAGTGATTTATCCCGACCCCGCAATTTTAATTAAAGCGGGGATCTATGCTAATAAAGAGATGAGTGAATGAGTGTATTAGGATGATTACATTAGGTCTTTCGGGCGCGTTGGGGCATGATGCCTCGGCCGCAATTTTAATTGATGGAAAAATTATTGCAGCGGCGGAAGAAGAGCGCTTTATTCGCGACAAACACGCCAAAAATAAATTCCCTTATGAAGCCGCTCAATTCTGTCTAAAACAAGCGGGTGTTAAGCCAGAAGATGTTGATATTGTCGCATTTCCGTATGCGGAAATTCCACTTTCGACCAGCGCGCGCTGGCATTATGCCAAACGTTATTGGTATGCGCCAGATCGCGCTTTAGACGCCATATTTAATGGTAATCGGCGCTTTCGCCGCAACCGTGATAAATCATTAAAATTGATGCAAGATCTAGGCTTAACTAAGGCCAAGTTCGTACCGGTTGAGCATCACTTAGCGCATGCCTCTAGCGCATATCATTTAAGCGGATTTACTGAAAAAACGGCCATCGTTGGTATCGATGGTAAAGGCGAATACGCGACCACCTTTTTTGGCTATGGCGAGCATGGCAAAATCCACAAAATTAAAGAGTTTTACGACCCTGATTCATTAGGCGGCTTATACGGCGCCCTTACCGAGTTTTTGGGTTTTGATATGCTGGATGGCGAATTTAAAGTAATGGGCATGGCGCCTTTTGGCGACGCTAGCAAATACGATTTTAGCCGTTTGGCTAAGTTTGAAAACGGCGAACTGATTGTCAATACCGACTATGTCAATGTAGTTGGTTTGCGGCGCTATAAAGAAGACGGTAAAGGTTTTTACTTTACGCAAAAACTCATCGACTGGCTGGGGCCAAAACGTAGCGGCGATGAGATTGATGACCCGTATATTCACTATGCTGCCAGTGTGCAAAAGCTGCTGGAAGATTTAGCCCTGCAAATGATAGCCTATTATTTGGGTGATATCATTAAGGAAACGGGCAAAGTGGCGATGGCGGGCGGTGTTGCACTGAATGTTAAATTAAATCAACGTATTATCGCCATGCCGCATGTCAAAGAACTGTTCGTGCAGCCCGCGTCTGGTGACAACGGCACCAGCTTAGGTGCGGCGACTTATGCTGCGCATCTGGAAGGTGAAACTATCTACAAGATGCAACATGCTTACCTTGGCCCCAGTTTTACCAGTGCCGAATGTGTGGCTGCGTGCGAGGCGCACCCGAATAAGCCAATTTTCACAAAAGTTGAAAATTTCCCACAAAAAGCGGCTGAATTGTTAGCTGCTGGCAATCCGCTAGCATGGTTTCAAGGCCGCATGGAGTTTGGCCCGCGCTCACTTGGCTGCCGCAGTATTTTGGGTGACCCGAGTTACGCTGGTGTGGCGGATCGCATTAACGCACAAATTAAATACCGTGAACGCTGGCGTCCATTCTGCCCGAGTATGTTAGATACGGTGGCGGAGGATATTCTGCAAACGAATCATCCTGCACCCTATATGACGTTTACATTTGATGTAAACCCCGCGTGGAATTCGCGTATCCCTGAAGTGGTACATGAAGATGGCACGGCGCGTGCGCAAGTGGTGACACGTGAGACCAATCCGCGTTATTACGAATTGATTGAGCATTTAGAGAAATTGCGCGGCAACGCAGTGGTACTGAATACTTCCCTCAATCGTCGCGGTGAGCCCATGATTTGTAGCCCGACCGATGCGCTGAATATGTTTTACGGCTGTGATTTAGAGTATCTCATGCTTGAAGACATACTGGTGACTAAAAAATAACCACTAAAATAAAACATCAAATTATTAAAATAGCATGCCTGCAAGCCAATATCCATGCGGTTTGCAGGCATGATATGTTAATAAATCTACATACATCTTAGTGGTGTTTAAATTGACGGATGCCCCGTATTTAGCGATAATCAGGCTAGTGCAGTTTATTTTAGGCAGTAGATTTTTGAAGATACCCTTATGAAACAATCACACGTAGAAGTCACCGAACGCATCATCGAAAAAAGTCGCCCAACACGCAGTGCTTATCTGCATCGTGTAGATGCGATGCTGAATCGTAAAAAGGGTGCTGATCGTTTGGGCTGCGCCAATGTGGCACATGCGTTTGCCGCCATGCCAGCCAGTGATAAATTACGTATTTTTGCAGAAAAAGCCACCAATATTGGCATTGTGACTGCTTATAACGAGATGCTTTCTGCGCATCAGCCATATGCTAATTATCCAGAAATTTTACGCGATGAAGCACACAAACACGGTGCCACCGTGCAAGTGGCAGGCGGCGTACCAGCGATGTGTGATGGGATTACGCAAGGCGAGCCAGGCATGGAAATGTCACTGTTTAGCCGCGATAATATTGCCATGGGCACTGCTATTGCGCTTTCGCATGATGTGTTTGACGCTGCCTTGTTGCTAGGTGTGTGCGATAAAATCGTGCCAGGTTTGTTAATAGGTGCATTGCATTTTGGCCATTTGCCCTGCGTGTTTGTGCCCGCTGGGCCGATGTCTACTGGCTTAGATAACACAGCAAAAAGCAAAGTGCGCGAAAAATATGCGCAAGGCCTAGTTGGTCGCGATGAGTTGTTAGCCAGTGAATCTGCCGCTTATCATGGCGCGGGCACTTGTACTTTTTATGGCACCGCCAATAGTAACCAAATGCTGCTAGAAGCGATGGGCTTGCATGTGCCAGGTGCGGCATTTGTGCATCCACATGATGGCTTGCGCGAACTGCTGACACGAGAAGCTGTGAAAATGGTGCTGGCAAATACCAAGCAAGCGCAGTTTACACCTATTGGTAAGCTGGTGGATGAACACGTGATTGTGAATGCCATGGTGGCGCTACTAGCAACGGGCGGCTCTACAAATCACCTCATTCATTGGGTGGCAGTGGCGCGCGCGGCTGGCATTATGATTGATTGGACAGATTTCTATCACTTGGCTAAAACAACGCCATTGTTGGCAAGCGTTTATCCAAATGGCAAAGCAGATGTGAATGAATTTCAGGCGGCAGGTGGACCAGCATTTGTGATTCGTGAGCTCATCGATGCAGGTTATATGTATCCAGATGTATTTACCGTAGCCTATGGTGGCTTGCGCGATTACGGCAAATTGCCAGTGAATGAAAATAACACATTGGTTTGGAAAGACTTGCCAAAAGAAAGTACAGATGAAACCATCGTGCGCACAGCAGCTTTTCCATTTAACGAATCCGGTGGTCTACGCTTGCTTAAAGGCAACTTAGGTCGTAGTGTCATTAAAATTTCTGCGGTGCCAGAAGATAGGCACATTATCGAAGCTCCTGCGATAGTGTTCGACGCACAAGAAGAGCTATTAGAGGCGTTTGACCGCGGTGAGCTAGAGCGCGATTTTGTGGCTGTGGTGCGTTTCCAGGGTCCAAAAGCCAACGGCATGCCAGAGTTACATAAACTCACGCCACCTCTTGCTGTATTACAAAATAAAGGCTTTATGGTGGCGATAGTCACCGATGGTCGTATGAGCGGCGCTTCAGGTAAAATTCCAGCAGCGATTCATTTAACGCCAGAAGCCTCTGCAGGCGGCCCGTTAGCTAAGGTAAGAACTGGCGACATTATTCGTTTAAACGCCACGGTAGGTATGGTGAATGTGCTGGTAGATGAAGATGAATGGGCCGAGCGTGAAGTAGAAGAGCTTTCTGACATTAAGCGTCAAAATAACTCGCATGGTTTAGGGCGTGAGTTGTTTGGAGGGATGCGGCGCAACGTACTGTCAGCCGAAGAAGGCGCCATCACTTGGCTGTAGTTCGGTTTGAAAACAACATTGATACTTTGTTATTTGGCCTTGCCGTACAAAAACGTACTGTCTACGGCCAAATGCCTCGTCTCAATGTGTTTTGAAACCGAATTCAAGTATTTCTCATTCCGTCATTCCCGCGCAGGCGGGAATCCAATTTAAATTTAAATATCATTATTATTCCAACTATTTAATTTAGGTAAAAACTTAAACATGAACACATTAGATTTAGCTAAGCAGGGCCCTGTCATTCCCGTTATCGTCATCAACAAAGTAGAAGATGCTGTGCCGATGGCAGAAGCACTGCTTGAGGGCGGTATTCGTGTGTTAGAAGTCACCCTGCGCTCAAGCTGCGCGCTACAAGCCATGGAGCAAATTGCCAAGCACGTGCCAGATGCGATTATGGGCAGCGGCACGGTACGCAATTTAAAAGATGCACAAAACTCACTCGATGTAGGTTGCAAATTTGCGGTAAGCCCAGGCTATACAAGTGAGCTTGGCTTATTTTCTCGCAAGATTGGCTTAAGTTTGTTGCCTGGTGTTTCAACAGGCAGTGAGATTATGACTGCAAATGCAGATGATTACTTCTTCTTAAAATTGTTCCCAGCTGTAGCAGTTGGTGGCATTAACTTATTAAAAGGTTTCGCAGGGCCATTTGGTGATGTGAAATTTTGCCCCACTGGTGGCGTCACAGTTGAAAGTGCGCCACAGTTTCTGGCGTTGCCCAACGTGGTAGTGTGTGGTGGAACTTGGCTGACCCCAGCCGATGCAGTGGCACGTAAAGATTGGGCGCATATTACTAAATTGGCTAAACAAGCGAGCGCCATTCAGCCAGCGTAAGCTAAATTTTAAGCTACAATAAAGGCTGTTAATAACAGCCTTTTTTTGTTTACGCAACGTGATTTTTATATAACATCATTTTGATGCTCTGCAAGCCTCATGGATATTGGCTTGCAGAGCAGATATTTTTTCTCGCATTTATTGATTGAGATTTAGCATTGAATTTAAATTTGGCAAAATACAAAACCATAGTGTTTGATTGCGATGGCGTGGTGCTTAATAGCAACAAAGCAAAAGTACAGGCTTACTTTGACGTGGCTAAACGCAATGGCGGTAGTGATGCTGAAGCGCAAGCGTTTGTGCATCACCACGTCACCAAAGGCAGTTTTCCGCGTAATGGAAAAATTGAGTATTACTTAAAAGAGATTGTAAAACAACCGATTACAACTGAAATAGTGCAGAAATACCTAGAAGCATTTGAAGACATTTTAGATAAAAGTTTGATGCAATGTGAAATTGCACCTGCATTACCAGCGCTAAAAGTAGCAACGCCGCAAGCCACATGGATGCTTCTCTCTGGAGGTGATCAGGCTGAATTAAGAAGGATTTTCCCCCGTCGGAATATAGATAGTTACAACCTAGCCCAGCTATTTGAAGCGGGCATTTTTGGTGGACCAGATCAAAAGGAGGACGTACTTGCGCGTGAGATTGCCAATGGTAATATTCAGTTACCCGCATTATTTTTAGGAGATAGTAAATACGATTATCAAGCTGCCAAAAAGGCAGGGCTGGATTTTTTGTTTTTAAGTGATTGGACAGAAGTTAAAGACTGGCAAAGCTATTGTCAAAAAAATACAATAGCGGTAGTTAAAAATATAGAAGAGCTGTTAGGGAATTAAGATGACCATACATTTAAAAGCGTTATCTGTTGTGGTGCCAGTGAGAAATGAGCAAGATAATGTGGCTAGCTTGATTGCTGAGATAGATAGTGCCTTGCAAAGTATAGTGCATGAAATTATTTATGTGGACGATGGTAGTACAGATGCGACTTTTGCAAGTCTGTCGGCCTTAGCGCAACAGTACCCACAATTAAAAATTGTGCAGCATTTAAAAAGCTGTGGACAAAGTACTGCGGTGAGAACTGGCGTTAAGTATGCTCAATATGATTGGGTTGCAACATTAGATGGCGATGGGCAAAATGATCCTGCGGATATTTTGAAGTTAATGGCAGCTTTAGAGGATGGTGTAGATTTGGTTGGAGGCAATCGGCGTGCTAGCCGTCGTGATACTTGGATTAAAAGAATCTCTTCAGTTATTGCGAATACAGTGCGTTCAAAAATGCTCAATGACAATACGCCAGACACGGGCTGCGGGTTGAAATTATTTAGTCGAGAAGCCTTTTTAGACTTGCCATATTTTGATCACATGCATCGTTTTTTGCCTGCCCTTATTAAACGGCGTGGCGGGAAAACTCTCTCAATCCCTGTAAGTCATCGTAATCGTGCACATGGAAAATCTAACTACGGTACGATTGATAGGTTGCTAGTAGGTATTTTCGATTTGTTTGGTGTCGCTTGGTTGCAACGCCGCGCGAAAGTACCTGAAACTAAAGTGCCTGAAATTATTGTAGATATAGCTGACTAGCCATGCAAATAGTTAATGATGGTATTGGTTTGTATTTTTCGCATATCATCAATGCGTTAAATGCCTATATTGTTGGCATGCCAAGCATCGAATTAATATGGCTGGGGATAGGCCTGTTAGGTCAATGCTTGTTTATGGCACGGTTTATTGTGCAATGGATACATAGCGAAAAACATGGCAAAAGTTTAATACCGATTAGCTTTTGGTACTTAAGTTTAATTGGCGGATTGGTGGTGCTAGCCTATGGTTTACATAAGCTAGACCCTGTCATTATTCTGGGTCAGTTGCCAGGTACGGTTGTGTATACGCGCAATTTAATGCTGATCAAGCGTAATCAAAGCAAGCTTTGATGAAGTTACCTTCAGCAAAAAATCATCAGTATCTACTCATAACTACAATTGTATTGGGGGTTTTAGTCTTATTTTGGGGCTTGGGTAGCTTGCAGTTAATGTCCTTAAATGAGGGGCGACGCGCTCTAGCCGTTAAAGAGATGTTCACTAGCGGTAATTGGCTGCTTCCTACACAAAATGGTGAGTTATACCTGACAAAGCCACCACTCTTATATTGGTGTTCATTGGTTATGTCCACGTTGCTTGGACAAGTCAATGAATGGACATTACGCCTTCCATCCGCAATCGCTGCCACATCAGTTGCTAGCATGGTATATTTTTATACAAAAAAACATTTTGGTGATTGGGCTGCCTTATTTGCAATTCAATTATTGATTGTAAATGTAGGCTTTGCCATGTTAGCGCGTAGAGTAGAAATTGAGATGTTGTTAACCGCTTTGTGTTTTGGGGCGTTATTATCGGCAATTCAGTATGTGCAAGATCAAGCCAAGCCCTATTGGATTTACCTAAGTTATGCTTTACTCGCTTTGGCAGTACTGACTAAAGGTCCAGTGGCGATGATCTTTGTAACAGCGCCGCTGTTAGTGATTGTAGTGTGGACAAAAAATCAACAAGTTAAAGAAGTGCTTACCAATAAAATTGGCTGGCTTATATTTATGGTCATTGCTTTGTCTTGGTATGTTGCAGTAATGTCTAAATTAGGCTCAGATATTTGGGCAACCATCGCAGAACGTGACATGTTAAACAAAATGTTAAGCGATGTCGTAGCCAAACCACTTTTAAGTTATATTGCTTGGTTAGCCACAGACTTTTTATTGCTGATAGCGCTATTTTTATATCAGCCTAAGCGCTTATGGATGGCGCATAAAAGCAATCCTGATTTTTTAATATTGCTTACAGCTTGTGTACTGCCCATCATTATTTTTTCAATATTCAGTAACAAACATGCTAAATATTTGTTACCTATTTATCCTATTATTATTATTTTATTGGCGATTCAACTTGCGCATATTTTTGAATCCTGCAAAGTACAAGTTAAATGGATCATATTAAGTTTAGGCTTGATTTTACTAATGATTTTTGCGGGATTTTATATGTTTATCGAATCGAAAATATTTGATTACCGAGTGTCTGTATTTTCACAATTTCAAGCTTGGTCTAGCACAACACCAGTTAAGCAACTTTACACTTTTGGAGCGCTTGATATGCGTTTAATTTACTATGCAAATATGCCAATTAAAACGATATCATTAGACGAATTAACACAGTTAAAGAATGCAGGCCAAGGCGCACTGGTATTAAGCGAGGGAAAATATCATAATAAAGTTGCTGAAAACGCAGATTGCCAAATGAAAGTATTTGAACCCTACCTTAAAAAGAAGAAAAAACTTATCGTCTATGGTATTGGTTCAATATGTCCAAATTAAATACAGACAGGATTGAACTCCAATGAAAGTGGCTATAATCGGGACAGGCTATGTTGGCTTAGTGTCAGGTGCTTGCTTGGCTGAAGTAGGCAATCATGTACTTTGCTTGGATGTTGACCCTGCAAAGATTAAAATTTTGGAAAATGGTGGCATTCCTATTCATGAGCCTGGTTTGCTCGAGATGGTGCGCCGTAATGTAGCCGCTGGACGACTAAAATTTACGACAAATATTGAGCAATCGGTTGCGTTTGGCGATGTGCAATTTATTGCAGTTGGAACGCCACCTGATGAAGACGGCTCTGCTGACTTGCAGTATGTGGTTGCCGCAGCAAGAAATATTGGCAAGTACATGACTGGTTATAAAGTGGTGGTAGATAAATCTACTGTGCCAGTAGGCACTGCGGATAAAGTAAAAGAAGCGATTGCGGAAGAACTTCTAGCGCGCAGTAAGACAATAGATTTTAGTGTGGTGTCCAACCCAGAATTTTTAAAAGAAGGTGCAGCAGTAGAAGATTTTATGCGTCCAGATCGCATTATTATTGGCGCTGAAGATGAGCAAAGTATAAAAGTAATGCGCACGCTTTATGCGCCATTTCAGCGCAATCACGAGCGTTTAGTTATGATGGATTTGCGTTCCGCAGAACTTACTAAATATGCCGCTAATGCAATGTTGGCGACACGCATTAGCTTTATGAATGAACTTGCTAATTTGGCTGAACTCTTAGGCGCAGATATTGAATCTGTACGCAAAGGTATAGGCTCTGATCCGCGCATTGGTTATGACTTTTTGTACCCAGGTTGTGGTTATGGTGGATCCTGTTTTCCTAAGGATGTGAAAGCGCTGATTAGCACAGGTAAAAATAATGCTTATGATTTAAAAGTGCTGAATGCGGTTGAAGCGGCCAATGATGCTCAAAAACAAGTATTAACCAAAAAAATTAAAAAATATTTTGGTGAAAACTTGGCTGATAAACATTTTGCAGTATGGGGTTTGGCATTTAAACCTAATACGGACGATATGCGTGAGGCTTCTAGTCGTGTGCTAATTGCTGATCTGCTGGCAGCAGGGGCTACGGTAACGGCTTACGACCCAGTTGCCATGCAAGAAACCAAGCGCATATTGAATGGTATAAAAGGGTTAAGTTATGCTGAAAGCCCAAGCCAAGCTTTGGATAATGCAGATGCCTTGGTGATTGTGACTGAGTGGAAGGAATTTAGAAGCCAAGACTTTAGTCAGATAAAAAGGAAGCTTAAATCAAATATTATTTTTGATGGCCGTAATATTTATGATCCTGCCGTAGTAAAAAATGCTGGTATTGAATACCACGCAATCGGGCGCTTGACCAAATAAATTGCAATGAAAGTATTATTAACAGGGGTAGCAGGATTTATTGGGTTTCATACAGCGCTTCAGTTGTTGACACGTGGTGACGTCGTGGTTGGAGTCGATAATATGAATGATTATTACGACCTAAGTTTAAAAGAAGCGCGACTTGAAACCATTCAAGCGCACCCAAATGCCAAAAACTTTAAATTTGTTAAGCTTGATTTAGCTGAGCAGCTTGCAACAGCTCGATTATTTGTAGGTGAAAATCCAGATAGCGTCATTCATCTCGCGGCGCAAGCGGGGGTGCGTTACTCGCTCGAAAATCCACATGCATATATCAGCAGCAACATCGTTGCGTTTACCAATGTGCTAGAGGCGTGCCGCGCGATTAAACCGCAACATTTGGTGTATGCAAGCTCATCTAGCGTATACGGCGGCAATACTAAATTGCCATTTTCTGAGACAGATAATGTCGATCACCCCGTGAGTTTGTATGCAGCAACGAAAAAAGCCAATGAATTGATGGCACATACCTACAGCCATCTGTATGGTATCCCAACGACTGGATTACGCTTCTTTACTGTGTATGGGCCATGGGGCAGGCCAGATATGGCGCCATTTTTATTTGCAGATGCTATTCTCAACAATAAGCCAATTAAAGTGTTTAATTATGGCGATATGATGCGCGATTTTACTTATATCGACGACATTGTCGAAGCTGTCATTCGTGTGCTACATAAACCACCAGCCAAACTTATAATGCCTCAAATCGATGCTCTGGGAGGCAATATCCATGCGCCTTACAGACTGTTCAATATTGGGAATAATCATCCTGAAAAACTACTCGATTTTATCGGTTTTTTAGAGGATGCGTTGGACAGAAAAGCGCAAAAAGAATTTTTACCCATACAAGCAGGGGATGTAAAAGCGACTTATGCCGACACTAGCGCACTAGAGGCGTGGGTAGGGTTTAAACCAAACACAGACTTGAAAACTGGGATAGAAAAATTTTCGATTTGGTATAAAAAATACTATAAGCTATAATCTGTTGTAATAAATTTGTCATGATTGTCACAATGCAAGTTGCATGTACTTTCGGGTATTCATACCAAAAAAGTGAGTTGCTGACTCAGGTGGAGTTAAATCGCTGGCTTGCGAATGCAGAGGCTATCTTTGAGCAAGATCAGTATGGCATCAAAGTTGCAAAACTTGCCAATGGTGATTTCATCAAAATCTTTCGTGTTAAACGCCTGTTTAGTATCGCGCATGTATACTCTTACGCAAGAATGTTTTGTAGAAACGCAGAACGTATTGCTAAGTTAGGGATTCCTACTGTTAAAGTTAAGCAGCTGTATCATATACAAAATTCTAATAAAACAGCGGTAGTTTACGAGCCATTGTATGGGGATACCATCCTTGATATTTTGCGCTCAAGAAACATTAGTATTGCACTATCTAAAGACTTAGGCGCTTTTATAGCAGAGGTACACGAAAAGGGAATTTATTTCAGAGGCCTGCATCTTGGTAATATCGTACTGACATCTGAAAAAAGAATGGGTTTGATTGATATTGCTGATATGACAATATTTCCTTGGTCATTAGATAGCCGAAGAAGATTAAAAAACTTTTCACGATTTTGGCGAGATCTTGAAATTAAATTTGTTTTTGGCTATAGAGAGATTCAAGCACTGGTTGATGGCTACCAAGCAAATTGTAGAAAAGCGGATATAAGATTGAAAGATATTCAAAACAGAATGCTCTAGTGTGCGATGATTACAAAAGGTAGTGAAGCGCTTTGTTTGAAAGCTTGTGTGTAAATTTTGTTGCTTTATTGTCTGAATTTAAAGTTGTGTTAAGACTACCTAATCTTTTTGGGTTAATATTTTTAACATCTTTTGAAAAACCACATTGATAGAAAATTCTTTATAGGCGCGTTCTTTGCCAAGTATTCCCATCTGCTTCAAAATAGATTTTTCTTTATTTATTTGAATGACTAACTCACACCATTCACTGTTGTCATAGGCCAGGTATCCACTAACCCCATTTTCGACAACGTAAGCATTGACGCCTGCCGCAGATGATATTACAGGTAGGCCTGTCGCCATATACTGCAACACTTTTAGCGCGCACTTACCTTTTGTCCAGTTATTTTCAGGCATAGGCGCTAGCCCTACGTCGGCCTTACACAACTCTATTGCTTCATCATGTTCTGTCCAAGCAACATTTTTAATGTTAAGTATTGGGCTTGCTAGCTCGAAATCAGCAATAATTTTAAGCTGCAAATTTGGAATAGTTTGTGCCGCTTTTTCAAGTGCTGGAATAATTTCTGTAATATATTTTTTGGTAGATGTACTGCCAATCCACACTAGCTCAAAAATCGCATCATCTTTTTGACAAGATAAATCATATTTACTTATTTCTAAAGAGGTGGGAATTACTGCTACTGCACTATTATATTTTTTTGCCTCGTCAGCTAAATATTGATTACCCGCGAAAATATAGTCACAACTGGCAACAGTAGTTTTGAAGCGATTCATT
The DNA here is from genome assembly GCA_020053735.1 of Pseudomonadota bacterium. Classification (GTDB taxonomy): domain Bacteria; phylum Pseudomonadota; class Gammaproteobacteria; order Burkholderiales; family Methylophilaceae; genus Methylotenera_A. The sequence continues at coordinate 48,311 of JAGVMP010000015.1, read as the reverse complement.
CTAGTTTTGGAGTGTGAGCCATTAGTATTAACGAAAATGGCATCATCGAAATCAAAAATTAACTTTTTTGATAATTGACGTAATATCCAAAATATAGGGAATGGAAAAGTTTTACGCAATAAAACAATCACATCGGCATTTATCGCAGCAATAAATGTTTTTAAAACTGGGATAGCCCCACCTGAAATGGTGATGTGAGTAGGCTGCCAACCATTATCGATAAAACTCGGGAAATACTGCATAGCACGATAGCGTGTGGAGGAAGTATATTGACCTTTTGAGATAAACAGAATTTTTTTAGACATGTCTGTTTAGTGTTTAGTAAAAACAGCAAATATTTCATCGCCTCTTTTTTTATATTGCGCAAATAGCACATATAATCTTGCAATGAATCTCATCCACTTAACCTTTTTTGATGGTTTAGAATTATTGGCTACAACATAATCAATGCTGTTTAAGATGATTTTTGGGGTAGTGCGAGTTCGTAATTGTTGGACTTTTAAACTGCTAGCATTTGCCAGAACATTAAAATTTTTTTCAGAGAATAAATAAATATGCCTTGGCACATCGTTTGCGTACCAATTAATACTAAATAATCTTCTGCCTAGAGCCTGACTGTTGGGTGTTTTGATAATAAGCGTACCATTTTTTTTCAGTACTCGTGAAAGCTCAGCGAAGAACTCTTTCGGATTAGGAACATGCTCAATTACATGACTGACATTGATGACGTCAAAACTATCAGTATCAAAGTTTGCGGAAAGTAAATCTCCATGATGTACATCTAAACCAGAGAGATTACATACGCGTACCGCGCTCTCGTTAAACTCCACGCCTTTTACTAGCCAGCCTAGTTTTTTCATGCCATCTAGATAACGCCCATTTCCACATCCGACATCCAGTACTTTCCCATTTGAACTGAAATGAATCTCAAAGTTATTATTAAATAACTTAGGAATAAAGCAAATAAAATCATTGAATGCGCTGGTATTTAAGTGGCTGTAACCGTAATATTTTTTTAAAACAGACTTTCTAAGACCACTTACTTTTTTTAAGCGAGATTGTTCTTCGTAGACTTCATATTCATCGGGATAAAAAGAGCCAATCTGTTCTGTAGTGGGCAAGGGGTGCTGAAATGTAAAATCACAGCTAGTGCAGCAATGGTAATCATACCTATCATAATGATTAAACATTAAATCTCGGCTACTAAAATTGTAAGTGGATGGTTGGTTACAAATTGGGCATAGTACCTGCATAAAATATCTTTCTAAGGGATGTCGTAGCGCAATCAGTGCAGTATTTTAAGTTACTTACGTTGATAAATAACAATACTATTTTTAGACTTAACGGAATTAAAGCTGGCAATTTCTTGATAGCTTGGCAAATGGTCTTTTAAGTATTGTTTTCTTTCTGGATACTTGCTGGAGTGACGTAGCATTAAGTAGCCATAGTGATGTATTGACGCAGATTGAAATTTCTTTGAAAGAGATTCCCAGTCATCTGAATCGTTTGTAAATGGTGCACTTGCATAATAACGTAATCGCTTTTCATCATAGAACACTGGCAGGTTTTGGGTATTATTTTTACTTAGCCAAGCCACCGCCTCTTGCATGTAGTTATAACCCTGGCGTTTCGGCAAGATGTTTTTTACAAATCCAAGACAAAGCGCAATCACCACAAGCGAGGTAATGAGGGCTATTCTTTTCTGATTGCTTGCCAACAGCGCTGCAAAATAAAAGGCACCAAGTACCAGCAATACCCAGCTTAAGCCAGCCACATAGCGGCCAGACAGCACAAATACCTTGACGATAATTAGCGCCATGCTAATAAGTGCGACAAATGCAGTAGTTTTCAGCACAAAATAGGCTTTCGTCTCTATATTTGTACCATGATTTTTTAGCGCAAGCCCAGCAAAAACTGCAGCAAATATGCCAGTGGCAGAGATTGTTTTTACTATTATTATATAAATGAAAGTCAATAATAAACCTATCACTGCAAATTCTTCTAGGTATTTCCCCAGCACCTGACTAGACATGATTTGCGCTTGAGTGAAAAGTTTAAGTGTAAATTCTTGATATAGATTCAACGAAAACACTTCTTGCAGACGACCAAAATTGCGCATACTTAAATTCTCACTAATAGTAATTGTTGCAGCAATCACAATCAGCGCAAAAATAGCAACTGAATAGGTGTTTAGTATGCGCAGTAAGCGATTATTCCAGCTAAGCTCACGCATCAACAGCAAGCAAAGTGGCAAGCCAATTAAATAGCAAATGGCTTCAATGCGGAATAGGGTGGCAATCATGATGCATACCTGCCACAGCAACGCATCGTTTAGTTTATTGTGCTGCACATAGCGTATAAAAAACACTAAGCCACTTAAGTAAAACGCCCAAAACCCTTCGTCGCGCATCAACATTTCCAGCACGTCACCCACTAAATATTGCCCACCAAACAGCAATAGTGTGCCTGCTAGCATGACGCGTGTACCGCCACCAGCCAATTGAATAATGGTTAAAAAGCTGGCTGTAGCAATGCCAAAAAATAGCATATTCAGTACTTGAGCCGATTGATGAATACCTAAGCTGGTGATTTTATGTACTGCTGCAATGCACGCGCCATACAGCGGCCAATTGAACACTTGAATCGCACCAGCCCAGTCACCTAAGGCAATTAAGCGCGCTTGCTCGAAATACAGTACCGTATCTGGGTTAATCCAACCATGTTGAATATATTGCATCCAGCCAGCCAGCAGCATGCTCGCCAGCACCACAATCAAAAAAAGTTTTTTTGGTGCAACTGACTCTATTTTGTTGAAAAAATTAGGGATAATAAATTGCATGGTTTAAATTCAGAACTAAATTTTAGTGGCAATCAACTGCGGCGTGATATTTTTTAAGCAAGCTAAATGCGCCTCATCTTTAAGCGGGCACTCACGCTTAAAGCAAGGGCTGCAACTTAAGCCTAAATATTCTATCACTGCATCTGGCTGCATAGGTGGCGTGTGGTAAGGGTCGCTGCTGCCAAATATGGCGATGAGTTTTTTTGCGCTAGTTTCATTACTTAGCGCGGCGGCCACATGCATCAAACCAGAGTCGTTGCTAATCACGGTATCGCAAATCGACATCAAATCTATCGCTTCGCCCAGTTTAGTTTTGCCACCTAAATCAACACATTTATTTTGCGTAAGCTGGTTGATTTGAGTGGTTACTGGCATGTCTTTATCTGACCCAAACAATAACACTTGCCAACCCTTTTTGAGTGCATCATTGGCTACTTCGGCATAGTATTCGGCTGGCCAGCGTTTGGCCTCACCGTACTCTGCACCTGGGCAAATGCCCAGCACTTTACTCTTATTATCCAAAACACCTAGCCTGTAAGCCAATATCCATGCGGCTTCTGGGGCACTGTTTAAGTATGGGTTTGGAATGGTTTTTGGCAAAGATACATCTTTATCTAAACCTAGTGTCACAAACCGTTCTACCGTTTTTTTGAGCTTGGTTTTATCAAGTGGGCGGATATCGTTAATTAAACCGTAGCGCATTTCACCTAAAAAGCTGGTGCGTTTTGCTATGCTGGCCGCCCAAGGCAGCAAAGCTGATTTAAACGAGTTGGTGAGAATGATTGCTTGACTGTAACCTGCATTTTTTAAGCTTTTGCCAAATTGAATGCGCTGCCAAAAAGCCAGTTCGCCATGTTTAAATGGCAGAGCAATCTTGCCAGAAACTTCTGGCATACGCTCTAGTAAAGGCAATGTCCACGCGGGAGCAGCAACGTCAATAATGCAATCAGGTCGGTTGAGTTTGAGCGTTTTAAATAGGCTTTGTGCCAGTACCATATCGCCTACCCACGCTGGACCAAGGACTAGAATTTTGTCAGCCATTACGTATTCAGTTTACGAATAATATTGCTGGTGCTTCGGCCTTCTACCAATTCAATTAGCGCAATTTCGCCACCCCAGCTTTGCACCTCTTTGCCACCAACCACTTGGCTTGCAGTGTAATCGCTACCTTTGGCGATGATGTCTGGCTTGAGTGCTTTAATCAATTTGAGCGGCGTATCTTCGTCAAACAAAATCACGGCATCCACACTTTCAAGCGCGGCCAGCACGCGCGCGCGGTCATTCTCATGTACCACTGGTCTGCTAGGGCCTTTTATCGCGCTGACTGATCGATCAGTATTTAAGCCAAGTATCAATTTATCACCGCGTTTTTTTGCAGCTTCAAGATATGTCACATGGCCAGCATGCAGCAAATCAAAGCAGCCATTGGTAAACACGATTTTTTGCTTGGCTTGCTTCCAAGCGTTCACTTTTGAATTTAATTCAGCTAAATCGCAAATTTTATGTGCTTGCTCATTCCCTTGTTTGGCGGTGAGCGCTTCTAGTAAGTCAGCGCGCGTAATCGGCACAGTGCCTACTTTGCCTACCACCACGCCAGCGGCAATATTGGCCAACTCCAAGCTTTGTATTGGTGTTAAATCATGCATTAACCCAGCAGCTAGCGTTGCAATCACCGTGTCGCCCGCACCAGAAACATCAAACACTTTTTGTGCAGTGGCAGGTATGTGGTGTGCAGCTTTTTCAATGAGGCTAATGCCTTCTTCACCACGGGTGACCGCCATAAAGCTCAAATCTAGTTTGGTTTTTAGTGCTGTGACTTTGCTGATTAAGTCCGTGTCTTGGCTGTTGGTATGGCAGGCCTCTGCAGCTTCTTTCTTATTGGGGGTAAGTGCGGTTGCCCCTTTATATTTACTGTAGTCTGTACCTTTTGGATCCACTAAAACAGGAATTTTGTGTGATTGGCATTGGCTGATTATTTGCTGACAAATCGTTTCGTTGAGCAAGCCTTTGGCGTAATCGGACAAGACCACCACACTCGGCTTTTCAGCCAGCTCTACTTTAAGCACTTGTAATAAGCTGATGGTTTCTAACTCAGAAAAACTTGCACTGTCTTCTTGATCTAGCCGCAACATTTGTTGATGGCCGCCTAAAATACGCGTTTTAGCGATGGTGGGGCGTACTTTGCTGGCAATTAAATTGGCCTTAACACCGCTGGCCTTGATGAGATTGCTTAAAGTATTTGCTTCGGCATCTACCCCAACACAGCCCACCAAGCGTGTACTAATCCCTAAAAGTGCCAAGTTGGCAGCCACATTGGATGCACCACCAGCGCGTACCTCTTCACTTTTAATCAGCACCACAGGCACCGGTGCTTCAGGCGAAATGCGACCAACTTCACCCATTAAATAGCGGTCTAACATCACATCGCCAATGACGAGTGCGTGTTGTTTGGCAGAGCCTAAAGTTTTGCTACCAAATTGTTTGACGGTATTAATTAGCGTTTGTGGCATAAATGAATACTTTATAAAACCGTTGCGAGCGGCCTATATGCAAGGCGCACGGAGCACAGAAAGCGAGATAGTACGGGGTTGTACAGGGAGCTTGCGAGCACCGCGTAACGATGCAGATGAGTTGTGTAGTAGGTTTTTGAGGTATTCATTAGTCAGATTCTAAAATTTCACAAAGACAATGCCCAATAAATATGTGTGCCTCTTGCACGCGTGCGGTCACATTACTAGGCGCGATAATGTTGTGTGTGCATAATCCATTCATTTTTCCGCCGCTGCCGCCCGTTAAGCCAATGGTAGTTGCGCCGATTTCATTGGCAGCTTCAATTGCGCGTACCACGTTGGCGCTGTTACCCGAAGTGGTGATACCAATCAACAAGTCTTTAGGTGTGCATAGCGCCTCTACTTGCCGCGCAAAAATGTAATCGTAACCGTAATCGTTGCCAACAGAGGTGAGGATGGAAGTGTCGGTGGTGAGCGCGATAGCAGGCAACCCTTTACGTTCTTTTTTAAATCGGCCGACAATCTCTGCCGCAATATGCTGGCTATCAGCTGCACTGCCGCCGTTACCGCAAATCAAAATTTTTCCGCCGTTTTTGATGCATTGTTGCAGCAAAATACCGACGTCTGAAATTTGCGTAAATAAGCTTGGCAAACTTTCATACATAGCCATATGGGCAGTGTGTTCGCCTTTTAAATATTCAATATATTTCATTTTAAAATCCATTTCTTAATCGCATTACAGCGTTGCGCGGTGCTCGCAACCTCACCGTATAAAACATACTGTTTCGGCTTCTGCAGACCTTCAATTTAAAAGCTGTACGCCTTGTACTGCATCTTAAGAAGCTGAATTTTATGATGCATGTCATTAACAGTAAGGGTCATCTTGCATCAGGTAATTCTGCACATAATCTTTAACGCCGTCTTCTAAGCTGGTCATAGGGGATTTATAACCAGCCGCACGAATTTTTGCCATTGGCGCTTGAGTATAATATTGGTACTTTCCCTGCAAATCCAAGGGCATATCAATGTATTCAATGTTGGGTGTCTTGCCCATGCTTGTCATGACATTAGTCGCCAAATCTTTAAAGCTGCGTGCTTTGCCTGTGCCAATATTGTAAATGCCACTCGGTGCAGGCTTATTCGTTAAGGCTGCGCTAAAAAAATACGCCACGATGGATGCAGCGTCTTTAACATAAACAAAATCACGTTGCTGTTCACCATCTTTTACGCCTACTCCAGAGCCTTTTATATTGTCAGTGCCTTTAAATAACTTCATCGCGCCAGTTTGGCTAAATTGGTTGAAGGTGTGAAAAGCCACGCTGGCCATGCGCTCTTTATGGTATTCGTTAGGGCCATACACATTAAAAAACTTGAAGCCCGCCCACGCTGGAGGAGAGTTCTCAGGCAGTTGTTTTAACGCCCATTGGTCAAAAAAGTGTTTCGAATAGCCGTAGCCATTAAGTGGACGTAGCTTGTCAACGCTTGCATCGTCATAGCCTAAGCTACCGTCACCATAAGTGGCGGCCGAGCTGGCGAAAAAAAACGGCACTTGATGTTCAGTGCACCACGCCCATAAGTCTTGGCTGTAATGAATATTCGCTTCAACCAGCCTATTAAAATCGCGCTCGGTGGTTGCGCTAATCGCTCCCATGTGGATGACGGCGTTGACGTCATCGTTACCTTCTAAAAAGTCAAATAACTGGTCTTTGTCTAAATATTCAGCATATTGCCGATGCACCAGGTTTTGCCATTGCGCTTCATGCGTGATGTGGTCAACAATCACCAAGTCATTGCGACCAAGTTTGGTGTTGAGGTGCCAAGCGATGATGCTACCTATCATGCCGGCTCCGCCAGTAATCACAATCATAATTCGGGCACTTCTCTCAATATATTCTTTGGGCGCATTACTGCGTTACGCGGTACTCGTAGCCTCGATGTACAACTGCGTACATCTCGGCTTCTGCGTTCCGTGCGCCTTATACTGCAACCCAAATAATGCATTGATAAAAGCCCTCATGAATAAAGCAATATTGCCATGCATTATAACGCTTATTGGCTAGCGCCCAAAGCTTGCGCATTGGCTTTAGTTGCCGCATTTTCAATTTTAGCTGTTTGCGCATTCCAATCACTACTCACCCAACCGTGCAAGTTTTCTAGTGCAATTTGAGTAAGTGCGTGTATCCATGCGTCGTTGTCGTTCAACGCAGGAATATATTGGTAATCGCCGCCGCCATTGCTTTGAAAGATATGTTTACCTTCCATGGCAATTTCTTCCAGTGTTTCCAAGCAATCACTGCTAAAACCTGGGCAAATCACATCAATGCGTTTTGTTTTAGCCTTGCCTAACGTTTCTAAAGTGCTTGCCAGATAAGGCTTCAGCCATTCCTGTTTGCCAAAGCGTGATTGAAACGCCACCAAGTACTGGCCTTTACTTAACCCTAAACTTTCCGCCAGTAGACGCGCAGTTTTTTGGCAAGTGCAGTGGTAAGGGTCGCCTTTGGTTAAATGCACTTTTGGCACCCCGTGAAAGCTCATCACCAATTTTTCGCCTGTGGCAAAATCAGGTCTACCATTAATTTCCCAATGCTTGAGTACACTTTTTTCTAGTGCGGTGATGTAGGCGGGGTGGTCATGATAGCCGCGCACGGTGCGTATACCTGGCACATTGCGCATTTTCAGCAACACTTTCCATACCGCATCCAGCGCGGCAGCCGTGCTGCTGGCAGCGTACTGTGGAAACACGGGTAACACCAAAATGCGGTCACAGTGCTGTGCTTTTAATTTTTCAATGGCAGATTTCATGCTGGGGTTGCCGTAGCTCATACCTAATTCCACCGCAAACGGCGAGTTGATTTTTTGGCCTAAAAAACCTTGCAGCATTTTTGTTTGACGCTGTGCGTACACCATCAAAGGCGAGCCGTCTGGCATCCACACTTGCGCATATTTTGCGGCTGATTTTTTTGGGCGAATCACCAAAATAATGCAGTTTAAAATAAACCACCAAATGACACGCGGAATTTCTACAACTCTAGTGTCACTTAAAAACTGTTTTAGATACGGCCGCAAAGCCTTTGCAGTGGGCGCATCTGGCGTACCAAGATTAGCCAGTAAAATGCCGACTTTCAGTTGGTCGCCGTGGGTGTAGGGTGGTTCTGGGTTGTAATACGCCATAAATCTATACCTTTAAAAATTCATATTCCGTCGAAATACTGCGTTACTCATCCAAAAATTATCCTTACATATAAAACATATGCGCGTCCAATTTTTGAACTCGCGCCTTGTCTTTCTTAGCAATATGAATTTTAAAAATATGCATTTGAAAATATTGATTCAGTATGATTAAGCAGCTGAGGCAAAACAGCACAAGGCGCACGGAACGTAGAACCCGAGACTGTACACCTAGTACGTCGAGGGGACGAGTACCGCGTAACGACGTGATGTGAAGGCGTAAGCACTTAAGCACCTGAACTCAGAGCGTTTGATAGTAATTTTGCTGTGACATCTACAATCGGTATCACCCGTTCATAGGCCATTCTAGTCGGACCTATTACACCTAGTGTGCCGACGACTTGACCATCGGCCTCATACGGCGCGGTCACCATGCTGCATTCATCTAACGGAAGATAACCACTTTCGCCACCGATAAAAATTTGGATACCTTCTGCGTGCTGGCTGTTGTCCAAAAGTTGCATCAACGAGGTTCTGCGCTCAAAAATCTCGAACAATTTGCGTAGGCTATTCACATTGGTAGAAAGTTCGTCAATATTCAGTAAGTTACGTTCACCCGCTATCACAACACCATTGCCATCACCCGCATGGATATTGGCCTGCAGGGCGGCGTTCATCAACACGTTCATATCTGTTTGCATTTGTTTGAGTTCGGTATGCAGTTTTTGCTGCACCTCATCAAAGGTTTGGCCAGAAAAATTGGCATTAAAATAGTTGCTAGCCTGAGTGAGTTCACTGGCTGAGTATGGCTTTTCACTCAAAATGATGCGGTTTTGCACGTTGCCGTCACTGGTGACGATGATGACTAATATCCTTTTTTCGGTCAGCGGTAGAAACTCTAAATGCTTGAAACTTAAAGCTTTACGCTTGGGTATCATTACCAAACCAGCAAACTGGGTGAGTTGTGACAGCATATCGGCTGCACTGTTAATCAGCTCGTTTTGGTTGGGTGAGCTTAAGCCGCTTCTTAACTGGTTTACCGCTTTGGTTTCTAGCGGTTGCACGGTCAGCAAGGTATCCACAAACAGGCGGTAACCTTTTTGTGTGGGGATGCGTCCGGCTGATGTGTGCGGGCTGGCGATAAAGCCCAAGTGCTCCAAATCGCTCATCACATTCCGAATCGTTGCAGGGCTTACATCCAAGCCACTGTGCTGCAAGAGGGTGCGCGAGCCAATGGGCTGACCATCACTAATGTAATGTTCTACCAAGGTTTTAAGTAAGATTTGCGCGCGTTTATCCATGCAATCGTCGATATCATTAATGCGTGAAATAAGTATGACGCTATTTTGCCTGAATTAGTGCAGACAGAATAGCTGGATTTGCTTCTCAGGTTAGCGCATCTGTGATTTAATTCATGCATTAAAACAACCGTGCAAACAACTGTGCAAACTACTTCGACCGCCTTTGCTTCAATCGGCATCATTGGCAAATACATGAATGCGGCTGCCTTGCAGCAAATGCAAACTGATTTGGCTGATTTGGCACGTCATTTACGCGCTAAAAATATTGATGTTTGGCTAGAGCATAACACTGCGCAACATGCTGAACTTACTGGTTTTCATACCGCCAGCCTAGAAGATATTGGAAAAAAAGTAGATTTAGCGATTGTGATGGGCGGCGATGGCACTATGCTTAGCGTGGCGCGTAGCCTCATAGGTGACAACATTCCCTTGGTAGGTATCAATCGTGGTCGCTTTGGTTTTCTCACCGATTTACGCGCAGAAGACATGCTGATTGTGATTGATCGAATATTAGCAGGTGCGCACACCACTGAAACGCGTATGTTGCTGCAAGCCAGTGTGCAGCGTGCAGGCAAGCAAGTTTATTCAGGTTTGGCGTTGAATGATGTGGTGGTAAAAAGCGGCTTGCGTCTGATAGAGTTAGAAGTAGAAATAGACGGAAAATTTGTGCACAAACAACGTGGCGATGGCTTGATTATCAGCACACCCACTGGCACCACCGCCTATTCTTTGTCTGCTGGCGGACCTATTTTGCACCCCAATGTCGATGCCATTGCGCTGGTGCCTATTAGCCCACACACCTTGAGTAATCGGCCAATCACGGTCAGTGCAGATAGCAAAATCGAAGTAAGCTTGGTGCAAATAGATTCTGCATATGTGAGTTTTGATGGCCAATTTCAGCTAGATTTAGAAGCTGGCGATAAAATTGTCGTGCGCCGCGCCGCGCAAAAAGTAACCTTGCTGCACCCAAGTGAGTATTGCTACTTCGAGATGTTACGTATCAAGTTAAACTGGGGTTAACATTTTTGCTAACATTCAAAACTGACTTTGTTGACTGCGAGCTCGCCGTACCATTTGCACTGTCTTCGCCTTGTTGCCTTGTCATTTTCGATTCTTAACAAAAATAAATAAAGTTTATATGCGCTTACAAAACCATATATATTTTACCAACCAAATAACATTACACCCCGTCATTCCGACGGGAGCCATTGGTTTTAATGGCGAACCACGGAATCCAGAAAAAGTTACCATTTACAATGGATTCCCGCCTGCGCGGGAATGACGGAATTGAAAGATTTTAAGTTTAGTTATGTTACAAACATTATCCATCCGTGATTTTATTATTGTCGAAACGCTTGACCTAGAATTTTCGGGCGGCTTTACCACGCTCACTGGCGAAACGGGCGCGGGCAAGTCTATCTTGATTGATGCGCTTTCATTGGCCTTGGGTGAGCGCAACGATGGTGCCGTGATTCGCGCAGGTGCGGAACGCGCAGATATCAGTGCTACATTTTCAAATAACGAAAGTGCTTCTATTTGGCTTGAAGGAGCTGCCCTGGAGGCCGCACCAATATTGGTTCTCAGGCGTGTTATTTATGCGGATGGCCGCAGTCGCGGTTTTATTAACGGCGTCGCAGTCACCATTGGTCAGCTAAACGCGTTGGGCGAATTATTGGTGGATATTTATAGCCAAAACGCGCATCACTCGCTGCTTAAAATCAATACACAGCGCCAAATTTTAGATGAATTTGCACAACATCTTGATTTGGCAAGCCAAGTCACCAAGCAATATAAAACTTGGGTAGATTTACATCGTCAGCGCATAGAGGTTGAAAAAAATGCAGCGGCTTATGCGGATGAACTGGCAGAATTGCGCGATAAAACGCGCGAGCTAAAACAACTCAATTTTGAGGTTAGCGAATGGGAAGATTTGCAGGCCGAGCATCATAAACTAGCCAACGGCGCCAGCTTGCTAAGCGGTTTAGAGGCTTGTATTGCAGCTTTAGACGAGAATGAACCTGCAGTCATTAGTATGTTGGCGCAAGTGCAAGCTAAGCTTGTTGGCTTAGTAGAATTTGATGCGCAATTGAAAGAAGCGGCAGAGGAGGTGGATTCTGCCATCATCCAGTTAGAAGAAGCCTCACGTAGTTTAAACCGTTATTTACAACGTGCAGAGTTAGATCCAGCGCGACTGAACGAGGTTGAGAATCGCATTCAAGCAGTGCACAACACAGCACGAAAATACCGTAGTAAGCCAGAAGAGTTGCCTGATTTACTAAGCGCAGATTTAACGCGGATGGCGCAGCTGGAAACATTCGCAAACGATGGTGCGCTGGCTAAACTAGAGGCAGAAGCCTATGCGACTTATCAAGCTTCAGCTAAACAATTAAGCAGCAACCGCCAGCAAGCGGCAAAAACATTAAGCCAAAGAATCAGTGCAGAAATGCAGCGCCTTTCATTAAGCGGTGGACGATTTGATGTCGCCTTAAATGCTTGTGAGGCGACAAGTAATGGTTTAGAAACCGTAGAATTTTTAGTGGCAGGGCATGCGGGTGTGGAGCCGCGCCCATTGAATAAAGTGGCTTCTGGAGGCGAACTCTCAAGAATCAGTTTGGCGCTACACGTTACCTTAGCTTTGAATTCACTTGGCGATGGCCAGGGGGCATCTCAAGGCAGCGCGAATCGTAAAAATGTGGATTGTATGATTTTTGATGAGGTGGATGTGGGCATAGGCGGTGGTGTGGCCGAGGTAGTAGGGCAACTGCTGAAACAACTCGGTGCAGAACGCCAAGTGTTAGTGATTACCCATTTACCGCAAGTCGCCGCGCAAGCTGCACAGCATTTACAAGTCAGCAAAACACAAGTCAATGGCGCAACGTTAAGTCATATTCAACCCTTAAGCCAAACCGAACGGGTGGAAGAAATTGCCCGCATGTTGGGAGGTATTCAAATTACTGACACTACGCGTGAACATGCCAAAGAGATGTTGGGGGTTTAAACTTCCGCACCGTCATTCCCGCGAAAGCGGGAATCCATTTTGATTTGTCATTGCGAGTGAAGCAAAGCAATCTAGTTTTTAGTAAAGTATTTTTTCGTTTTGTTAGCGACCCTATTTCTTTTGCTTAGCCAAAAGAAATAGGGGAAAGAAAAGGCTACCCCGCTGCCGTCACACTTTGCTAGCCACTTTAGTGGCTTAGCAAAGTGGGGAAGCCAAATACTGGCTCCCTTCGGTCTTAGCGCCGCATCTGAGTGTCGGCTGCGGAACTCGCGCTTTCAGCACTCATAAGATCGCAGGGTCTTCCCCAACCTACTGGCTTAAAAAGTGTGCCCTGTAAGGCTCATGGATATTGCCTCGCAGGGCATATATTTCTTCATTTTTACTTACTTCAATTCAATAATTTCTAGGGCAGAATGTGATTTGCGCAAGGTAATCTGTACTTTTTCGCCCGATTTCTTTTTTATAGTCATTTCTTGCGCAATAACAATATCCTTAGAGCCAAAGCCTGTGTGGTAGCCATTTTCTCCAAAGCAATCAACCACAATGTCGCCACTGGCTACTTGCTTATTGCCTTTGTAAGGCATTAATATCAACTGATAACCTTCCCCTTTTTTACAGCCTTCTGGCCAATGGTCTGGCGCTACGGTGATGGTGGTGGTGTCATTTTCAGATAGAAAAAAGCTGGTAATTTCTGCTTTTTGAAAAGCATAACGCACGCGCGTGGCAGCATCACTAATGGTGTACTCGCAACCCGTCAATAATGTGGCTGCTGCAATTAATATGGTGAGATATTTCATATCAACTTTCATGCATTATCGAACATTAGTAACAACAGCGCGGCCAGCGCGCCTTTCCAAATCAACCGTCAGCGTCGAGCCTGCAGGTTTATCTAATAGGTAAGTTTGCGGCGTATCGATAAAACGCGCATGGTAACTAGTGCTATGGCTAGATACAGTGTTGCCAGCAGTGTCGTAGCACCAAATAATAAACGCACCAACTTTATCTAATTGCACTTTGTATGCCCCAGTGCATTCATCTGCTTTTGAGGGTGTTTTGTGTTGAATGCTGTAATTGTCGCCATCAGACTTACCTAAGCGGCTTTCACCCGTCTCAATATCGTAAGCAAAACGCGTTGCAGCATCAGTTAAGTCGGCACAGCCTGAAATTAATGGAAATGATATTAAAAGTAATAACTTAATAATTTCCTGCATCTGGCGCAATGCCTTTCAGTTATTGTGCCCTATGTGGGCTTAGACCATACGAAGTCATGCTAAAGAGATGCTAGGATCTTAGAACAAAGACTATAAGGATAATTGACACTACCACAACGATAAATGCTAAATTACGCGCCACTTGAAATGAGGATTCGCCCTCTTTTACCCGTACCCATTCTTTTTTCAAAATAGGACGGGCGTATTCAGTTGCTATATCAATGGCTCTAATTGTTTCTGTGATATCCGTTTTTTGGGTAAGCATAGTGTTCTGCTCGGTGATTGCTCGATCAATCAGGCGTAATAATTCTTTGTGCTCCTCTTCATCAGGATTTAAACGGAGCTTGATTTTGCAGTGGGTATCTGCAGCCTGATGACGGAGATCGCTTTCTCTTTGGGCAAGTGCTTTCGAATCATTGTCTAAAATAGCTTTTTCTACTGCTCTAGCAAATACTCGTGCTGCAGCGAAGAAACTGGCTAAATCATTCCTAAGGCCATCAACCCAAGCTTGCCTAAATTCTGAGGTTTTTTGTTCCTTTGTTAAGACTAAATTTACAAAGGAAATGGCTCCTGTAATCAATGCAGCAACTACAGTGGCTATAGCTGCAATTGATTGTAGTGGCAGATCTGTTGTCATTCGAGTCTAAAGTAAAAAATATCTAATTAAACTTAATGTACATTATTTAACCAACTCCGCCGCTTCCACCACCACCTTGTACAACTGCGCTTCTTGCGCGGTTTTTACGCGTTCACCAACCGCTATTTGGTTGCGTTTGCCAGGTTGTACGCCGTTGATAATTAACGGTTGGCTTTGCCCAATAGCGCGGCCTGTTTGTGCATCGTATTTCACCACGCGTACTTGCACGCGACCAACAGGCAAGCTAGTGCCGTTTTCTACCACCGCAAATAAGTTGCCACTATTATCTGCCTGCGCGCCGCTGCGAATATATTTAGCAGGGTTGCGCGGCAAATCAATTTTAACCGCATGTTCGTTGGCTTGTTTTCCAATCTCAGAATTTGAAGTGGCGGCAATTTGATAATGTTTTAAGGCGCCGTCAATATCGCCACGACCTTCGGCAATATCGCCTAGCAGCGCATGACCGGGCGCGGTGGGCAGCAGTTCATTGGCGCGTTTTAAAAATGGCTCGGCTTCCGCTTTTTTGCCCATGTTATACAGCGCAATGCCACTTTGCACGTGCGGTTTAAAGTAATCGGGCTGTATTTTAATGGCTTTGTCGTAATAAACTAGTGACTCTTGGTTTTTCTTTTGGCTCAGCGCAATGTCGCCCAATAATTCTTGAAAGCGCGGTTCGCGAGGCTCGCCCGCAATGGCTTTTTGTGCCAAGGTGGTGGCAGTGGCGGTGTCATTTTTCTTCAGCGCGGCAATGGCATCATCATAGGCTTTGTAAGCGGGCTGGGTGGCTTTGAGTTTACCCACTTTTTGCGCATAAGCTTCTTTACCCATCTCGCCGCCAGCACCAATTTTGGCTAAGGTGACTTTGTTGGCATCGACGCGTTCTTGGGAGGGTGGGTGGCTAGCAAACAAGCCGGTAATAAAATCACTTTTACGATCTTTGCTTAAGCGTACAAAAGTTTCTTGTAGGGTCACCGCGGCGGCAGGGTCATAACCCGCTTTTTTCATGTATAGCATGCCGTAATAATCAGATTCGCTTTCAGCATCGCGCCCATATTTACTGCCGATTAATTGCGCACCAAGTTGCGAAGCACCCACGGCCAAATTGGCGTAATCAGTATTGGCCGTGCCAATGCCCACTGCAATCATTGCGCCTTGCATAAAGATGCCGCGTTCCATGTTTTTAGCACCGTGGCGCGCCGCCGCATGCACAATCTCGTGCCCCATCACAGCTGCTAATTCAGCCTCACTATTCAACTCGTACAATAAGCCACGATTAAAGGCGATTTTGCCGCCTGGCATTGCCCAAGCGTTGGGCACAGAATCGTTTAACACTGCAAATTCATAAGGTAAATCGGGGCGATCGGATACTTTGGCTAGACGATTGCCGACGCTTTGCACATAGGCGGTGAGTTCGGGATCGATAATATAATCGCCGCCTTGTGATTGGCGCGCAGGCGAGTAGTTTTCTTTGCCAATGGCGATTTCTTTATCTTGCGAAACGAATTGAAATTCTTTTTTCTTGGTAACAGGGTTGGTGCCACAAGCGGCGAGGGTGGCGGCTAAAACAAACGCAAAAGAATAATTGACTACCTTTGGAACTAAGGATGCAACCATGGAAGAATATTGTTTAAACATGTTAAGCACCTTGTTAAACCTTTCAAAAAAATTATAATTGTTATTACTTTTTTGTTTAGATTTTACTTAATCAAACGTTCTACTTCCCCATCAAGAAGACACGCTAAAAATGCTGCTTGCCTATCTTTTTGCGTAATTACCTTTTTGGGCCGCAAGGTTGTTTAGCGCACAAGCCATAAATCATCAGCGAATGTTCTTGCATGACAAAGCCGCGCGATTCTGCTGCATCTTTTTGGCGCTTTTCAATTTCTTCGTCGTAAAACTCTTCTACACGGCCACATTTAACGCATACGATGTGATCATGGTGCGTGCCTTCGTTTAGCTCAAATACCGCCTTACCACTTTCAAAGTGGTGGCGCGACAATAACCCTGCCTCTTCAAATTGTGTGAGTACGCGATACACCGTTGCTAAGCCAACATCCTCACCGGTGGTGATTAAAATTTTATATACATCTTCAGCTGACAGATGGCGCTCTTTACTGGTTTCAAATAGCTCTAAAATCTTTAGCCGCGGCAACGTTGCCTTCAGTCCAGCGTTTTTTAAGTCTTTTTGATCATGCATAATTTTGCTCGTTTTTTACCAATAAGTTTTGACTAATAATGAAGGGTTAAATCGACTAAAACCACTATTAAGGTTTTAGCCTAAGTCCCGACGTGTTATATTAACGCCAATTTAGTAATAAGTCTTTAACTCCATAAATTCATGCGCTATTTTTTAATCGTTCTTTCCCTCTTGTTGGCTGGTTGCGGTTCGACTATTCCTACCATAAAACCATTTAAAATGGATATCCAGCAAGGTAATGTAGTCACCTCTAAGATGCTACTGCAATTGCGGCCTGGCATGACTAAATCGCAGGTCAAATTTATTATGGGCTCGCCACTCATTGTGGATAGCTTTCATAAAGACCGTTGGGATTATTTTTATCAATTGCGTCAAGCAGGCAAAATTGTCGAGCAGCGACGTGTGATTTTGGATTTTGATAAAGATTTACTGACCAAGGTACGTGGTGATGTCGTGCCACAGGGCACAGCTGGGGCGGCTACTGGCAATGAGTCGAGCGTTGCGAAAACCATTACGGTAGAACCAAAACCTAAACAAGAAAAAAGCTGGTCAGAGAAGCTGAAGTTCTGGAAAAGTGATGAGCCTGCAAAAGAAAATGAGAAGCTGCCCGCCGCGCGAGAAAAAACTGATGCCCCAGAAGCCAATATCCAAGCGCCTGCTGGCGATGCACCAGCAAGCAGTGCAGATGCACCCGCTGGCGAAGCGCCAACGACAGAGGTACCATCTGTATTAGCGGTGCCAATTGGTGGTGTGCTGGCGCCTGATGCACCTGCAGTTGATGTGCCAGCAACTGATGTTCCAGTAGTTGAAGCGCCAAAGTTAGATGCGCCTGCGACTAGCGCACCAGCTGTAGAAGCGCCTGTCATTACAGCACCAGTAATTGAAGCTCCCGTGACAGAAGCGGCGCCTGCGGAAAAAGTAAAGCCTGTAGAAACGCCTCAACTCATAGAGGCCCCGCAGGTGGAAGCGCCGCAGGCTGACGAGCCAAAAGCACCTGTGCCTATGCCGGCAGCCAAAGCAGGCGAGCCATTGATTTTCAGAATGGATCGAAATCTAGATTTGAATAACCTACAAGCACCAATTGAAGCGGCGCCAGAAGCCGAAATTAAAAGCGATGCTACTAGTAATAAAACGGTGGCTAAACCAAAAAAAATAGAAGCACCATTACCGCCAGAAGAGGCGCCAGGCTACTTTGAGCGCATGTTAGAGAAGATTGGTTTTTAAAGGTTTTAAGTTAAAATTTTTAAGTAAAATATTATGACGACAAAAATTGTAATAGCAGGCGCCAGTGGGCGCATGGGTCAAGCGCTGATTCAAGGTGTGGTTGACGATGCTGAGTTGCAACTGTTTGGTGCGCTTGACCGAACTGGTAGCGCCAGTATTGGTCGCGATGCTGGTGAGTCAGTGGGCAAAAACACAGGCGTATATATTAGTGATGATGCTGCAGAAACGCTGCAAGGCGCAGATGTGCTGATTGATTTTACGCGGCCTGAGGCAAGTTTGGATTATTTAGAAATTTGCCAGCAATACAAAGTAAAACAGGTGATTGGTACGACGGGGTTTACTGTAGAGCAAAAAGCCAAAATTGAAGCCGCTGCCAAAAAAGTGGCGATTGTGTTTGCGCCTAACATGAGTGTGGGCGTGACTTTGCTGCTAGATTTGGTTGAGCAAGCGGCTAAAGTATTGAATGATGGTTACGATATTGAGGTGGTAGAAATGCACCATCGCCATAAAGTGGATGCGCCATCTGGTACGGCTTTAAGATTGGGCGAGGCGGCGGCAGCTGGTTTAGGGCAAGATCTGAAAGATTGCGCTATCTATGCACGCGAAGGTGTGACTGGTGAGCGTGAGGCTGGCAAAATTGGCTTTGCCACATTACGCGGTGGCGATGTTGTAGGAGACCACACAGTGGTGTTTGCTGGCATAGGCGAGCGCGTGGAAATCACTCACAAAGCCAGCAGTCGTGCAACGTTTGCACTCGGTGCTTTACGTGCAGCTAAGTATTTGCAAAGCAAAAAGTCAGGTTTGTTCGATATGCGCGATGTATTGAGTTTGAAATAATCTCAATTTAAAAAATTAGTACGTTAAATCCTCAAGTCCTTGCAACTGTTCGAATTCATTAAATTTCAGCGCATACAAAACCAAGCCAAATATTGGTACAGAGTCCTGTTTTTTCTCACCTTGCTGATAGGTATGTTCTACATATTTTATCTTGCTAAAACTCAAGATGAAGAAATGCGTGATAATTTAATTACTTATGCAAAAACCATCGAGCAATCCATAGATTGGCAGCCGCATGCAGCTACGCTCAACACCAATCCGAATAATATCAATAAGACCGATTTAGCCCAATTAGAGCATCAATTAAACAGCGCGTGTAAAGCCAATAGAAATTGCCATTTCATTTATTTGCTGTACGTACAAAATCAAAAAAATAAATTGCAGGTAAAGTTTTTATTGGATGCTAGCCCACAACCACCGTCAGAAATTTCACATTTAGGAGACGTGTTTGTAGAGGCAAGTGATGCATTAAAGCGAGGGATGCAGACTAGGAAGTCGTTGGTTGAGGGGCCAGTCACGGATCGCTGGGGCACTTGGGTAAGCGCACATGTGCCACTCACTACTACAATCGAAACGCCCAACTTTGTCATGCTGGGTATAGATGTGGCGGTAAGTAATTGGAATCAGCAAATCTACAAAAAAATTATTGCGCCAACTATGATTACTTTGTTCTTTTTAGTGATTCTGGCTGGACTTATCTTTCAAAGTAAAAAGCGCGAAAAACTATTGGCGCAACTATTCCATTCTCAATCTGCGCTGTCTGAGCTGGCGAATAATGATGCTTTGACTGGACTACCAAATCGCCGCTTGCTGGAAGATAGGATGCAACAGGCGCTTAAAGAAGCAAGTCGTGCTCAGAATGTCGTTGCGGTACTGTTTTTAGATTTGGACTATTTTAAGGTGATTAATGATACGTACGGGCATGTGATTGGCGATCAACTGCTCAAAAAAGTAGCTGATCGCTTGACTAGCCTGTTGCGCGCGGAAGACACAGTGGCGCGCATTGGTGGTGATGAGTTCGTGATTTTGCTGCCCAAGCTTAAGGATGAACAACAGGTAATCGCAACAGCCGAAAAGGTGATTAGTGAGCTTGCTAAGCCATTTGATATTGCTGGGAAAACTTTGCAAGTGGGTGTGAGTATTGGCATAGCGCTTTACCCTGAGCATGATGATAACCCGAGCCACCTAATTAAATATGCCGACGACGCCATGTACGTAGCCAAGCGTCAAGGGCGCAATTGTTATGCAATTTACCAGCCAGATTAATAATTTTTTTGTAGCAATATGACACGGCAAGTATGTTTTTTTGGTGCTTTGTTGTCCATATTTGCCGTGGTGTTTGTGTGGTCAGCCATTAAGCCACATGATTTTTTCACTTGGTTGTTAGAAGTGATGCCTGTCATTATTGCGCTGCCAATTTTGTTTTTTACGCATCAAAAATTTCCGCTTACGCGACTGTTGTACATTTTAATACTCATCCATGCCATTATTCTGATGATTGGCGGTCATTACACTTATGCCTTGGTTCCAATCAATGAGTTGCCTGTATTCAGTTGGCTTAAAGAAACATTTGATTTGGATAGGAATTATTACGACCGCATTGGGCATTTTGCACAGGGTTTTGTGCCAGCCATCATTGCGCGCGAAATTTTAATCAGGAATTTTGTTGTCAAAACTGGTGCTTGGTTATTTTTTGTGGTGTGCTGTATTTGTCTAAGCATTAGTGCCTGCTATGAGTTTGTCGAATGGTGGGTGGCAGTGGCTGCGGGAGGGGCTGCAGAGGACTTTTTGGGGACGCAAGGCGACATATGGGATACGCAGTGGGATATGCTTTTAGCATTGATTGGCGCGATTTTTGCACAAGTTTTGTTAGGGCATTTACACGATAAGCAGTTGTTAAATCTACAAAGCCAGCTTGAACCTTAAGCTAAATTCCGCTATAATTCGGCAATTCTGAAACGGGAAGAGTCCAACAAGCTCCTCCCGTTTTGCACATCTAGTTTTGCCTATTAAACCATGTGCGCCGCATCGAAAATTAAGGAGTGACCAGTGTTACAATCTGTGCCAAAAGCAATTCCAGCAGTGTTAGTGTTAGCAGATGGAACTGTTTTTAAAGGCATTGCAATTGGCGCCTCTGGGCACACTGTCGGCGAGGTGGTATTTAACACCAGCATGACTGGCTATCAAGAAATTCTTACGGATCCATCTTATACCGAACAAATCGTTACACTCACTTATCCGCATATCGGCAATACTGGCATCAATGCTGAAGATGTTGAATCGGGAAAAATCTATGCAGCGGGTTTAATCATTCGCGATTTGCCTTTGCTGGAGAGTAATTTCCGCAGCACGCAAAACTTAAGTGATTATTTAAAAGCTAATCATATTGTTGCCATTGCTGATATTGATACGCGAGCGCTGACGCGGCATTTGCGTGAAAAAGGTGCGCAAGCAGGCTGCATTATGGCGGGCGAGGTGGATGAAAAAATTGCTTTACAAAATGCCCAAGCTTTTCCAGGACTAAGTGGCATGGATTTAGCCAAAGTGGTGAGCTGTAAAACGGCTTACGAATTCGCTGAAGGGGAATGGACGCTAGGCAAGGGTTTTACCGCAGCGCCCGCACAACAATATCATGTGGTTGCCTTTGATTATGGCGTTAAGCGCAATATCTTACGCATGCTGGTGTCGCGTGGCTGTAAAGTAACCGTGCTGCCAGCACAAACCAGTGCAGAGGTTGCGCTAAGCTATAAGCCAGATGGCATATTTTTATCGAATGGCCCAGGTGATCCTGAACCTTGCGATTACGCTATTAGTGCCATTAAAATCTTGGTGGAAACGGGCATCCCAACATTTGGTATTTGTTTGGGACATCAATTGTTGGCGCTGGCGTCTGGTGCCAAAACACTCAAGATGAAATTCGGTCACCATGGTGCGAATCATCCCGTGCAAGAGATAGCAAGCAAGCGCGTGTTCATTACTAGCCAAAACCACGGTTTTGCTGCCGATGCTGCAACCTTGCCCAGCAATGTGAAAATTACCCATGTGTCTTTATTCGATGGTAGCTTGCAAGGCATTGCGCTTACTGATAAACCTGCGTTTAGCTTTCAAGGCCACCCGGAAGCGAGTCCAGGACCCACCGAAATGAGTGAGTTGTTTGACCAATTTATTGAAATGATGAAGCAAAGGAAGCCGAGTTAATGGGCAAGCGTACAGATATTAAGTCCATTCTCATTATTGGTGCAGGGCCTATCGTCATTGGCCAAGCCTGCGAGTTTGATTACTCGGGCGCACAAGCCTGCAAAGCGTTGCGTGAAGAAGGTTACCGTGTGATTTTGGTGAACTCGAACCCTGCCACCATTATGACCGACCCAGAAATGGCAGATGCGACATACATCGAGCCAATTACTTGGAAAGTAGTCGAGAAAATCATTGCAAAAGAGCGTCCCGATGCTTTGCTACCCACCATGGGCGGCCAAACCGCGCTTAACTGTGCCTTGGATTTAGATAAGTACGGCGTGCTGGCTAAATATAAGGTGGAAATGATTGGTGCTTCAAAAGAGGCTATCGACAAAGCCGAAGATCGTCAAAAATTTAAAGAGGCGATGACCAAAATTGGCTTGGATTCTGCACGTTCTAGCATTGCGCATAGCATGGAAGAAGCGTTGCAAGTGCAAGCCAGTATTGGCTACCCAGCCATTATTCGCCCTTCGTTCACCATGGGCGGTAGTGGGGGTGGCATTGCTTATAATCGCGAAGAATTCATCACCATTTGCGAGCGTGGCTTAGACGCATCACCCACCAAAGAGCTATTGATTGAAGAGTCGATGCTGGGCTGGAAAGAGTATGAGATGGAAGTGGTGCGCGACAAGGCGGACAACTGCATCATCATCTGCTCAATTGAAAACCTTGACCCGATGGGTGTGCACACGGGTGATTCAATCACTGTCGCACCAGCACAGACCTTAACGGACAAAGAGTATCAAATCATGCGTAATGCCAGCTTGGCGGTATTACGCGAAATTGGCGTCGATACGGGCGGCTCTAATGTGCAATTTGCCATTAACCCAGACAATGGCCGCATGATTGTGATTGAGATGAATCCACGTGTGTCGCGATCATCTGCGTTGGCTTCAAAAGCCACTGGCTTCCCGATTGCTAAGGTGGCAGCTAAGTTGGCGGTGGGGTTTACACTGGATGAATTGAAGAATGATATTACGGGTGGAGCAACCCCAGCCAGCTTTGAGCCTAGCATTGATTACGTGGTCACTAAAATACCAAGATTCGCTTTTGAAAAATTCCCGCAAGCAGATTCGCGTCTCACCACGCAAATGAAGTCGGTGGGCGAAGTGATGGCGATTGGCCGTACCTTCCAAGAGTCATTCCAAAAAGCCTTGCGTGGGCTTGAGGTTGGCGTAGATGGCCTAGACGAAATCAGTAATGACATTGACCGTATTACCAAAGAAATGGGCGAGCCTGGGCCAGAACGTATTTGGTATGTGGGCGACGCCTTTAGAATGGGCATGAGCATTGAGCAGATATTTAATATCAGCAAAATTGACCCTTGGTTTCTGGCGCAAATTAAAGATATTATCGCGCGCGAAGCTTCATTAAAAGGTAAACACATTGCCGATCTTGATAAGAATGCGCTGTTCAAATTAAAACGCTGTGGATTTAGCGACCGCAGATTGGCTACGCTGTTAGAAACCGACCAGCACGCGGTGCGCGCCTATCGCCAAGCACACAATATTCGCCCGGTGTATAAACGTGTCGATACTTGCGCGGCAGAGTTCGCCACCAATACGGCATATATGTATTCTAGCTACGAGCAAGTATGCGAAGCCGCACCAACAGATAAGAAAAAAATCATGGTGCTGGGGGGCGGTCCAAATAGAATTGGCCAAGGTATTGAGTTTGATTATTGCTGCGTGCATGCCGCGTTTGCTATGCGTGATGACGGTTACGAAACTATCATGGTTAACTGTAATCCTGAAACCGTTTCGACCGATTACGACACCAGTGACCGTTTATATTTTGAGCCGGTGACACTGGAGGATGTGCTGGAAGTTGTGCACATCGAAAAGCCAGTGGGCGTGATTGTGCAGTATGGCGGCCAAACTCCACTTAAATTGGCAAGAGGTTTAGAAAAAGCAGGTGTGCCCATTATTGGTACCACGCCAGATGCGATTGACCGCGCTGAAGACCGTGAGCGCTTTCAAAAAATGCTGCAGGATTTAGGCTTAAAACAACCACCAAACCGCACTGCGCGTACGCCAGAGGCGGCGCTTATTGCAGCCAATGAAATTGGATATCCACTGGTGGTGCGCCCAAGTTATGTGTTAGGCGGTCGTGCCATGGAAATTGTGCATGAGCAAAGCCAATTAGAGCGCTACATGCGCGAAGCGGTGAAAGTATCGAACGATTCGCCTGTGCTGCTAGACCGTTTTTTAAATGACGCACTAGAAATTGATGTAGATGCGATTTGCGATGGTGAGGACGTGCTGATAGGCGGCATTATGCAGCACGTAGAGCAAGCGGGTGTTCACTCAGGTGACTCAGCTTGTTCATTGCCGCCTTATAGTCTAAGCAAAGAACTGCAAGATGTATTGCGCGTACAAACCGTGCAAATGGCCTTGGCGCTTGGCGTTAAAGGCTTAATGAATGTGCAGTTTGCTATTCAAGGCGAAACAGTCTATGTGCTAGAAGTGAATCCGCGCGCATCAAGAACAGTGCCGTTTGTGTCAAAAGCTTGTGGTTTGCAACTGGCAAAAATTGCAGCGCGTTGCATGGCGGGGCAAAGTCTGAAATCACAAGGCGTCACTAAAGAGGTGATTCCACCGTATTACTCAGTGAAAGAAGCCGTGTTTCCGTTTATCAAGTTCCCGGGTGTTGATACCATCCTTGGTCCTGAAATGAAATCGACAGGCGAAGTGATGGGCGTTGGCGCAACATTTGCTGAAGCGTTTGTTAAAGCGCAACTTGGCGCATCAGAAAAATTACCTAAGGGTGGGCGTGCTTTTATTAGCGTACGCAATGAAGATCATCTAAAAGTAGTGGATATTGCACACGATTTAGCAAAACTGGGGTTTTCTTTGGTAGCAACAAAGGGCACTGCAAACGTGTTGAAGGAATATGGTCTGGTTGTAACCCCCGTGAATAAAGTTGCAGAGGGTAGGCCGCACGTGGTGGATATGATTAAGAACCACGAAATCAGCTTTATTGTGAATGTAACCGAAGATAAAAAAGCGGTGGCGGATAGTTACGAAATTCGCCGTAGCGCATTACAAAACAAAGTCACTTACTACACGACGCTGGCTGGCGCGAAGGCTGCGTGTATCGGTATGGCGCATATGCAAGAGTTACAAGTAGAGTCTATTCAAGACTTGCATAAAAAGCTGACATAAAATACACTCATTATTAACTTACAAAAAACCACGCTCGCACTGAGTGTGGTTTATTTTTTTACTATTAAAGATTGGCAATAAAGTATGGCATTAGGACAAATCCCCGTTACCGTTAAGGGCGCAGAGTTGCTCAAGGTGGAGCTACAACGCTTACGCAGTGAAGATAGACCAAGTGTTATTTTGGCCATTGCCGAGGCGCGCGCGCAGGGCGATTTATCAGAGAATGCTGAATATGAAGCGGCTAAAGAAAAACAAAGCTTTATCGAAGGTCGCATTGCCGAGCTAGAATCAAAACTTTCTAACTTACAGGTTATCGATCCAGCCACTTTAAACGCTGAGGGCCGTGTGGTATTTGGTGCAACGGTTAGATTTGAAGATTTAGACTCAGGCGAAGCCAAAACCTACCAAATTGTCGGTGAAGATGAAGCGGATATTAAAGGCGGTAAAGTTTCAGTTGGTTCGCCGATTGCACGCGCTTTAATTGGCAAGTCAGAAGGTGAAATTGCAGAAGTGCAATCACCTGGCGGTATTAAAGAGCTTGAAGTGCTCGAAGTTAGTTACATCTAAACCGTACTATTTTAAATCATGCTATCGCGCCTAAATTTAATCGTTGTTACGCTGTGGGTAGGCGCATTGTGGATGACAGGGCTTACCGCTTATGTGCTGTTTGACAGCTTGCAGGATAAACAATTAGCAGGCAGCTTGGCAGGTAAACTGTTTACTATGGTCAGTTATATTGGCGCAGTTAGTGCGTTTTATTTGCTCGTTCAGCGTTTGCTGGATTACGGCACTGCTAGCTTGAAGCAAGGCTTTTTTTGGGCGGTATTTTTTATGCTGCTGCTGATTCTGGCGGGACATTTTGGTATTCAACCAATACTCGCGCAATTAAAAACGGATGCACTGCCGAATGATGTGATGCAAAGTGTATTTGCCAACCGATTTAAAGCTTGGCACGGCGTGGCGAGCGTGGCGTATTTGGTAGAGTGCTTACTAGGTTTTGTGCTGGTTTTAAAAGTTAGATAAAAAGCACTTTTTAAATCAACATCAAAAGGCATGCTCTGCAACCGCAAGGGTTGTCCCCGCAGAATATACCAGCTAAGCCAGTATTTGGCTTGCCCGTGAAATATACCAACTAAAAGTTGGTTATTTACACGTCAAAGCTGGTTATTCATGCCTGATAGGCCGCATGGATATTGGTTTGCAGGGCATGTTTTTTATAGTTTAGGAATGTGAATTTTCGCTTTTTCTTTCACTGTTTCACTGGCACGATAAACGACCAGCTGCTTGCCGATGTGATGCACCGCAACCGCGTTGGTTTTGCTGCAAATTTCAACATAGATGGCTTTGCGCGCATCGCGGTCCTCGCCCGCCACTTGAATTTTAATCAACTCATGCGCGTTTAAATTAAGCTCAATTTCCTTGATAATATTGTCGGTCAGCCCGTTGTTGCCTATCATCACCACAGGGTTTAAGCTATGCGCTAAGCCGCGTAAATGCGCTATTTGTTTGGTGTTTAGTTTCATAACCCATATTTTACCATGAAGGCCAATTTTTAATTTGAAAGTCTCAAAAACCAGCAAAGCATGGATGCAAGAGCATCTGAATGACGAATTTGTGAAACGCGCGCAAAAAGAAGGCTATCGCGCACGCGCCGCCTATAAGCTGACTGAGATTGACGACAAAGACAAGCTCATCAAACCGGGCATGACCATTGTCGATTTAGGCTCTACGCCTGGCAGTTGGTGCCAAGTGGCGGTACAGCGCCTAAAGGGTCAAGGAAAAATCATAGCACTGGATATTTTAGACATGCATCCGATTGCAGGTGTGGACTTTATCCAAGGGGATTTTCGCGAAGAAGCGGTGCTTAAACAGTTGGAGACTAAGCTAAATAATAAACCGGTAGACCTTGTAATTGCCGATATGGCGCCCAATATAAGTGGCATTAGTGACGTAGACCAAGCAGGCGCCATGTATTTGACGGAATTGGCACTGGATTTTAGTAAGGTTTGGTTGAAACCAAATGGCAATTTTTTGGTCAAGGTATTTATCGGCGCTGGTTTTGATGACATGGTAAAAACGATGCGGCTACAGTTTGATAAAGTCGTCACGCGTAAGCCAAAAGCATCGCGCGACCGCAGTAGCGAAGTGTATTTGCTTGGCCTTGGTAAAAAGTAGCCCAGGTAAAAAATAACCTAGGTAAAAAATAGTTTAAGAGATGGTAAAAAAATAAACCTGTCATATTCAGTCTGAATAGGTTTAGAATTTAAGTAACAGATTAAGTAGTAAAACAACGTGCGTTTTATAAGGAACAGGCTTTGAATAACATCGCAAAAAGTATTGCAATTTGGTTGGTGGTGGCGCTAGTGCTGATGACCGTGTTTAACCAGTTTTCTGGTCAAGGTAAAGCAGATAGCCAGGTTAAATACTCACAATTTATGCAAGAAGTGAAAGATGGCCGTATTGCCAGTGTGCAAATTGACGGCCGCGTCGTGCGTGGCAAAACGCAAGATGGCAAAGAGTTCAGCACCTACGCGCCGAATGATTTGTGGATGGTGAACGATTTGCTCAAATACAATGTGCAGGTTGAGGCTAAACCAGAACAACAACGCTCATTGTTGATGGATATTTTCATGTCATGGTTCCCAATGATTCTACTCATTGGTGTATGGATTTTCTTTATGCGCCAAATGCAAGGCGGCGGCAAAGGTGGTGGCCCTTTCTCATTCGGTAAAAGTAAAGCGCGTCAATTAGACGAAAGTTCAAATCAAACCACTTTTGCCGATGTGGCTGGTTGTGATGAAGCTAAAGAAGAAGTGACTGAGTTAGTCGACTTTTTAAAAGAGCCGGCTAAGTTCCAAAAATTAGGTGGTCGTATTCCGCGCGGTGTGTTGCTTGTAGGCCCTCCGGGTACTGGTAAAACCTTACTTGCACGTGCCATTGCGGGTGAAGCGAAAGTGCCATTCTTCTCAATCTCAGGCTCTGATTTCGTTGAAATGTTTGTCGGTGTGGGTGCGGCGCGCGTGCGCGATATGTTTGAAACCGCTAAAAAGAACTCACCTTGCATTATCTTTATTGATGAAATCGATGCCGTGGGCCGTAGCCGTGGTGCGGGTACTGGCGGCGGCAACGATGAACGCGAACAAACGCTTAACCAATTATTGGTGGAGATGGATGGTTTTGAAGCCAGCTCAGGCGTAATTATTATTGCGGCAACCAACCGTGCCGACGTATTAGATAAAGCTTTATTGCGCCCTGGTCGTTTTGACCGCCAAGTGATGGTGGGCTTGCCTGATATTAAAGGCCGCGAACAAATCTTATTGGTACATATGCGTAAAGTGCCAATTGACCCAGATGTGAAAGCCGATATTATCGCGCGTGGTACGCCTGGTTTTAGTGGTGCAGATTTAGCCAACTTGGTGAATGAGGCTGCTTTATTTGCCGCGCGCCGTAGCAAACGCACGGTAGACATGGAAGATTTTGAAGACGCAAAAGATAAAATCTACATGGGTCCAGAAAGAAAAAGTATGGTCATGCGTGAAGAAGAGCGTCGTAACACGGCTTATCACGAATCTGGCCATGCCGTGGTGGCGAAGTTGTTACCAAAAGCAGATCCTGTGCATAAAGTCACCATTATGCCGCGTGGTTGGGCGCTAGGTTTAACTTGGCAACTGCCTGAGTTTGATCGCATTAGTAACTATAAAGACAAAATGCTGGAAGAAATCTCGATTTTATTTGGCGGTCGTATTGCCGAAGAAATCTTTATGCATCAAATGAGTACTGGTGCCAGCAATGACTTTGAACGCGCCACCAAGCTTGCGCGCGCGATGGTGACTAAATACGGTATGAGTGATGCGCTGGGCACCATGGTATACGCGGGCGATGAGCAAGATTCATTTTTTGGTAGCATGAGTAGTAAAACCGTTTCTGAGGCCACGCAGCAAAAAGTGGATGCAGAAATCCGTCGTATTTTGGATGAGCAATATGGAATTGCACGTAAATTACTAGAAGATAACCGTGATAAAGTTGAAGCAATGACAGCGGCGCTGATGGAATATGAAACCATTGACGCCGACCAAATTAACGATATTATGGCGGGCATTCCAGTACGTGCACCTAAACCGCGCCAGCCAAAGGTAAAGCCGAGTGATACTGGCTCAGCTGGTAATAGCGCTACACCTGTGCCACAACCCACAGCTAAAAGTTAGCATTAAAAAGGTGTTAAAATAAGGGCTAATTTATTAGCCCTTATTTATTGGTCATTGCGAGACTAAGTTTCAACTTGGGCGTGGCAATCCAGTGTTTTTATACCTTCAATATGGATTGCTTTGTCGCTTCACTCCTCGCAATGACGGCTATAGTATAATCAGCTATGATTTTCAACTGCGGTAATTTCCAGCTTGATTTAGCAAGCCCCAAAGTCATGGGTATTGTCAATGTCACGCCTGATTCATTCTCTGATGGCGGCAAATTCTCGCAAACCAATTTAGCTGTTGCGCACGCACTTAAATTAGCTGATGAGGGCGCTAGCATTTTGGATATTGGTGGCGAATCCACCCGCCCCAACGCTACGCCTGTCAGCCTGCAAGAAGAGCTGGATCGCGTCATTCCAGTGATTGAGGCCCTAGTAAAGCAGGTGAGCATTCCTATTTCTATCGACACTTACAAGCCCGCCGTGATGCAAGCCGCGATTAAAGCTGGTGCTAGCATGGTAAATGACGTGCGTGCGCTGCAAGAAGTAGGCGCTGTTGAAATTATTGCAAGTTCGAACGTAGGCGTATGCCTGATGCACATGCAGGGCACACCGCAGACCATGCAGCAAAATCCGCAATATAATGATGTAATAAATGATATAAAAGCCTTTTTAAAGACACGCCTGCAAGCAAGCATACATGCGGGTTGCGGGGAATATACTATTTTACTTGATCCAGGTTTTGGCTTTGGCAAAACACGCGAACATAACATTACGCTACTGCAAAATCTGGAAAGTTTCGCAGATTTAGGCCAGCCGTTGCTGGTGGGGCTGTCGCGCAAATCTGTATTGGGACAAATGACGGGCAATGATGTTGACGCGCGGCTTTACGCTAGCATCGCGGCAAGCGTGATAGCCGCAATGAAGGGTGCTAAAATACTGCGGGTGCATGATGTAAAGGCAACAGTAGAAGCACTCAAAGTCGTTTCTGCCATAATGTAAACCTACTGCGCCGCATCACTTGGGTGTTGCAGGCTTTTAATTAAAATTGTACTCGGAATCCTCATGTACCTATTCGTACATTCTGGTTCCTGTGTGCCGTGCGCCTTGTATTGATGTAGCTCGTAACGGTTTACTAAGTAAGATAAATTTAAAGAAGTTTTGGATAATATAAATATGAGCAAACAATATTTCGGTACCGATGGCATTCGCGGCAAAGTAGGCGAGCACCCCATTACGCCAGATTTTGTGATGCGTTTGGGCTATGCGGCAGGCCGTGTGCTTGCTTCGGCAGATTCAAAAACAAAACGCCCCGCAGTGCTGATTGGCAAAGATACACGTATTTCAGGCTATATGTTTGAGGCCGCATTAGAGGCAGGCCTGTCTGCGGCAGGGGTTGATGTGTTGCTGGTAGGCCCGATGCCTACACCAGCTGTCGCCTATCTCACGCGTGCTTTGCGCGCGCAGGCGGGCATCGTCATTTCTGCCTCACACAACCCGTATTATGATAACGGCATTAAGTTTTTTTCGGCTGAAGGCGCAAAGCTGCCAGATGCCATTGAGCATGCGATTGAGGCTGAGCTAGACAAACCGATGCAAGTGATGGAATCGGCCAAGTTAGGCAAAGCAAGGCGTATTGATGCTGCTGCTGGGCGCTATGTGGAGTTTTGCAAAAGCACCTTTCCCAGCAACCTTGACTTACGCGGCCTAAAAATTGTGCTGGATTGTGCGCACGGTGCCACTTACCATGTGGCACCCGATGTGTTTCACGAGCTTGGCGCAGAAATTATTGCGATTGGCAACAAACCCGATGGCTTGAATATTAACGAGCAAGTCGGCTCCACCCATCCGCAAGCCTTACAAAAAGCGGTAGTGGAACATCAAGCCGATTTAGGCATTGCCTTTGATGGTGATGGCGACCGCGTGATGATGGTGGATGCCGGCGGCAATCTGCTCGATGGCGACCAGCTTTTATATATTATTGCGTTGGGTTTATATGCCAAAGGTAAGTTAAAAGGCGGCGTTGCGGGTACTTTAATGACAAACTTGGCGCTTGAGCATGCACTGGCAAAACACCAAATTCCGTTTGCGCGCGCTAACGTGGGCGATCGATATGTGCTAGAACTGTTGAATGAAAGAAATTGGAAGCTGGGTGGCGAAAATTCTGGGCATATTCTCACACTAGACAAGCACACCAGTGGCGATGCGATTATCGCAGCGTTGCAAGTGCTGCATGCGTTAAAACAAAGTGGCAAAACGCTCACCCAAATGCGCGCAGAGCTGGTGCTGTACCCGCAAGTGCTGATTAACGTGACATATCAACCTAAAGCAAACCAAGCGAAATTAGATTTGAGTATGCCACAGCTTCAAGAAGCGGTTAAAAGTGCCGAAGCTGAGTTAAAGGGTACAGGACGTGTGTTGCTACGCGCATCAGGTACCGAGCCAAAAATCCGCGTGATGGTAGAAGGCCAAGATGCAAAGCTGGTGCAAAAATTGGCGGAGGAAATTGCGGAAGTAGTAAAGACTGTAGCTACATGACGGTGATTGCCCCTGATATGGCTTACAGCGAGCGGGAATTGATGCAACTGGCCATCGAGCTTGCCGCTAAATGTGTAAGTGAAGAGAATAAAGTATCGCCAAAGGTAGGCGCCGTTGTGGCACGAGATGGCATAGTATTAGCTGCAGCGTATCGTGGTGAGTTAAAAGCAGGTGAACATGCCGAATACACATTATTAGAGCGCAAGCTGCAAGGTGTTGACTTAGAGGGTGCCACGCTTTTTTCAACACTAGAGCCATGTACGCACAGGAACCATCCAAAGATATCATGTTCCGACAGGGTTATCGAGCGAAAACTAAAACGTGTCGTTATCGGTACACTTGACCCGAACTATATAATTCGAGGTCTTGGCGAACTAAGGTTGCAGGAAGAAGGTATAGAAATCAGGCGGTTTGAACACGACCTCGTTCTACAGTTGCGCAAACTGAACCGAGAATTTTTAGCGCTGCATCCAGTGCGCGACATTCAGCGTAATGTGTCGCAAACGAACGAACCCTTTAAGTCAGGTGAAATCGGGCCCAATGGCCACCGAATCGGTTACAACGATGATGGGGACATGGTTGAGTGGATCCCATCAGACGAAGAAGACGGTGAATATTGGCCAATGGTACTTCGTCGTAATGATGCGGCAATTCTCAAGGAATACAGCGAGTTATGGGACAAGATTTGGTGGAATCGCCACCAGAATTGGCTGCGTAGACTCGCCACTGGTGAAGAAACTCTCAGCCCTGATCAAGAAGAAATTTTGGTTACAGCGAAAAAGGCAGCAAGACGAATCGAACAGAAGTTTGGTAAAAAGAATCTAGGTTGGGATGATTTCGAATGGGGTTTGCTGAGCGGCCGCATGTCTGCGCTTAGCTGGGTGCTGGGCTCCGAGTGGAACGAATCACTTGACACCTGACTTTGGTGAGGTTGCCTCACTTTACAAATGAAAACTTATTCCTCCGCAACCCGCATGGATATTGGTCTGCAGGCCAATGACTTTTAGTAATTAAAGATGTAAAAACGTTTTAATTTCACTACCCGACATCAGGGCAAGCTTTGAAAAAATTTCCATACTTGCGCTGGTGCATAGTCGCCACGAATATTGTGGCCAAATCCTTTTGACTCGCACCAAACCACTGGCGCTGCATCGCAGCCCTGATAACGCAGACAGCCATTAGCTTCTTCGATAGTGTTTGTAGAGCAGCCATTTGTTGCAACTGCCCGTTCACGGACAGCCTCTCCCTTTGCTATTGGTACCGCATCGTCGTTTTGGTCGTGAAGTAACCAAGTGGCTACTTTACCCTTGCAGTTACCGCCCGCAAAACCACTCGCAATAGTAGCGCTCGCGCGCAACACATCACCTCGCTCGCAGGCGAGCAGGTTGCTAAATGTGCCCCCAACACTGAAGCCATAGCTAAAAATACGGTTGCGATCAATACAATACTGACTTGAGATTGTATCGAGCATGCTGTCGAATAAGTGTAAATCAATGGAGTCACTATAGATGCGCCAATATTTACCCATCGCAGCTGCGCTAACCACAATGGCGTTGTCCTTAGCGCTGTATTCAATGCCTAGGCCACCACGAAGACCATTGCCACCCGCGCCGTGCCAGCGAAAAATGAGCGGATATGCCCGATTGGGGTCGTAATTGGTTGGAACAAGCAGATGGTATTTGCGGTCTTGATCAAGCACGCGGATTTTCATCTGCATAAATTTTCCAGTACCCACTTGAGTTATTCCACAGCCTGCACTGCGTTTATTCACAAGTGCGCTGTCAGTTTCATTTTCAATGGTATTGGCATGGCTGAATTCGGCACTGAAGCACACAATAACTAACAGCAAAGCCTTGCTATATAACCGAGTATTTTTTATCTTCAAGTTCATTTGTCAAGTTTCTACCAGTAGAAATAAAGTGCCAACATTGGTTTGATTATGTACGTTTTTCGCACCAGCATATTACTTCATAACGCTTTATTTTTATTATAGTTAATCGGATACTTATAAAGTATTGTTTAATTGCATAAACGCACCGTTTTAACTCATTTTACAATCACAATCGTTGTCATCACTTAGTCAAATTTCATCATTAAACTAGTCTGCAAGCCAACATCTACGGGGTGTTTGCAATAGATTTGGCAATTAAATTTAAACTGGCACGACTTATGCACGCTTATAGTTGTTGCATGTTAAAGGCGCAATTAATGAAGATGACGAGTACTAGGACAGAAGCAACAGTAGACTATTTAGTCGCGAGCGATTTTGACCAAACCTTGAGTTTTAATGATTCTGGCCATGTGTTGGCTGAGATGTTGGGTATAAGTAATTTTGAAGATAAAGTAGCGGGACTGGCACGCACTAATCTAGTGAAGCAGGGCGCAGAGCTGGCGTATTTGCTGCGACATGATCCTGCTTTTCGTGGGGTGAGGCGTGAGCACCTAGTGGAGGCTGGCAAGTGCGTGCGGTTAAAAGATAATGTAAAGCTACTCACCGAGATTTTGAGTGCTGGCATAGATGGCTACCGCTTTGATTTTTATGTGATTTCGGCAGGGCCTGCCCTAGTGGTGCGCTCTGCCTTAGAGAATATCGTGCCGCCAGAACATATATTTGGCTCTGAACTTGAGTTTGATACCGATACAGGCGAGATTTGCGCGATTAACCACGTGCCAGCAGGTAATGGCAAAGTGGCGGTATTGGAAACAATCGAGCAAAAATTGCAAATGAGTTCTGATCGCGTGATTTACATAGGCGATGGCAGTTCAGATTTATACGTAATGCACGATGTGAATAGTCGCGATGGGCATACTATCGCGGTGTCGGAAACTAAATCAATCGGCCGCATAGCCAATAGAACCGTGCTTAGCGACAACGCGGTGAGTGTGTTGGTGCCCATTTTAGAAGATGTATTAATGTGGGATTCAGTACAAATTCGTGAATTGTTTAATGCGCATGGCTTGGCGCTGCAAGATTGGGATAAGATACATACTGACTGGATTGCTTTCCATAATTAAAATACAAATCTTGTCGTCATACATTGTTATACGGTACTTAATCAAATCGTACCTCGTGTACACAAACGTACACGTCGTCATTGCGCGCCTCGTCTGACTTAAAGCTTTGTATTTTTAAACGAAAACTTTGGCGAATGATATTAGAAAACTATTTTAGAGAACTTAAGTATGAATAACATAGAAATAATTGGCTATTTCTCGGCTTTTTTAACTACGTTTGCCTTTGTGCCACAGGCGTATCACTCATGGAAAACGCGCGATTTGTCCGGCGTTTCTCTGCCCATGTACAGCCTGTTTACTGCAGGCGTATTGGGTTGGATTATTTATGGTTTTAAAATTGGCAGCTGGCCTGTGCTTTTGGCCAATATTGTCACGCTACTGTTGGCGTGCATGGTATTAGCATTAAAGTTAAGACACCGTAATTAAGTAAAAAACAGCTGCCCTGCAAGGCAATATCCATGCGGCTTCCAGGGCATGCCATTAAAGCCTTAATTTAGCTTATTGTTGCAAAAAACAGTATAAATTGTTAATTATCAATAAGTTAGGTCACAAAAACTTCATCTAAGCTAAATCAAACTGTCATAACTCGCGCGCAAACTTGCCTCATGAACAATTGTGAGTATAAGCAATGCGCATGAGCCAAATGTTAAACCGTATGCAGGCATGGGATAGTGCGCTATGCGTATCGGTCAGCCACACCAGCCAATATCGCATGATTCGCGCCTGGTTCCGCATCATTAGTCGCTTGGGCGATGGCATATTTTGGTATGCATTAATGCTGGGTATTTTGGCTGTGCAACAAGGTGCAGGTGTTAAACCTGTCCTGCACATGCTAGCTGCAGGTTTAACTGGCACTATGATTTATAAATGGTTAAAACACAAAACACATCGTCCGCGACCTTATCAAGTACATCAAGATGTATTTGTCACCGGTAAGCCACTCGATCGTTTTAGCTTCCCCTCTGGGCACACCTTGCACGCTGTGGCATTTGGTTTGGTGGCCCTTTTTTATTTCCCACTGCTGGCCATTATTTTGATTCCGTTTATTCTGATGGTGGCCATGTCGCGCGTGATTTTAGGTTTGCATTACCCTAGCGATGTATTGGCTGGTGCGGCCATTGGCTACGCCATTGCAGCTATTTCAATGAGCTTAATTCCTTATACTTAACTTTTAATTTGGATTTTTTATTTGGCCTAAACGCAAACTATTTGCTTGTCTTATAGATTGATAGAAGTTTTTTGGCTAGCGTGGTAAAAATCAACTGGGTTTAGCATGTGCAAGCGTAAATCCCCCAAACACTGTTCCCGCCAGGCAATCAATTCTGTCACATTTAAGTGCGTCAGTTCTGGCTCCCAATTGGGACGTTTGCCTTGTAACGCATGGTGAAAATGGCTTAAAGCATACTCGGTTTTGCCCAAGTAATAATTAAGGTTTTTAATAAATTCCGCATCGTTTATTTTTAACAGCCACAACAGCATAGAAGAAAGTTTGCTGATACGCAGCAATTGATCCAAAAAAGCTAAGCGTTTTAAATTGGCTTTAGTTGTTTCGCTGGAGACCTTAAACACTGGCGCAAGAAATTCAGTCAGCACTGTTAAATGTTGTCGAATAAGTTGGTGTGGCGTGTGGTTAAGCTGCTTGGCCACATAAGCATCCATCGCCCATTCTGAGGCAATGTGCGTCAGTATATTTTTATTTTCCCATTTGGCCTCATGCGCGGGCACAAAGTGGTTATGCGCAATCACATCTACAAACAAATGGCTGGTGTAGCCTACGGCGATGGCAATTTCTTGTTCGGTGCGCGCGGCAGCTAACATCTGTTCTGAAATGCGCCACTGGTGCGTCGTGTTAAAGGCTTTTGAAACAATGGCCAAATCAGGCAAGCATGAGCCAGCTAACACCAGTTTGGGGAAATTTTCAACCGCCTGTTGAATTTTTGAGTGAAGTGTTTTGCGGCCAACAGTATTGCCAACTAAAGGCACTGCCAATAGCAGATACTGAGAGAAGTAAATGTGCGTGTATAAGCCCCAGGCATTGGCATCTAAAGCATAAAAACTGAGGGGAATTGCCCAAGTAAGTTTTCTTACATCATTCATTTTCATGCTGCGCATTATTGAAGTGCTGCATGAATATAGTGTGATTTATTTATGACGATTTCATGAATTTTATATATTTTTTTATCACATAACTGTCACATTTCAGCATTAAGCTTATTGGTGTTTAATGATGGATAACTGCATGAATATACTACTAATTTCTGATGTTTATTTTCCACGAGTGAATGGGGTTTCTACCTCAATTCGTACTTTTGCTGAACAACTGCAAAAGTTGGGGCACAGTGTGCATTTGATTGCGCCAGATTATGGCATTACGACAGAAGACGAGGCATGGATTACGCGGGTGCCAGCGCGCAACATTTTTTTTGATCCAGAAGATAAGCTAATGAAATATGGCGAGGTGCTGCGCTTGTTGCCCATACTCAAAAGCAAGAATTTTGATTTAGTGCATATCCACACACCTTTTATCGCACATTTTACTGGCTTAAAAATTGCAAAAAAATTAGCAGTGCCCGTGCTTGAAACCTACCATACTTTTTTTGAAGATTATTTGCACCATTATTTGCCATGGATACCTAAATTTTTGGCAAAAAACTTAGCTAGATTCATATCAAAAAAACAGTGCAATCAACTAGATGCGATAATTGCGCCTTCTAAACCCATGCTAGATGTGCTGCGTAGCTATGGCGTGACAACGCCCGCTGAGGTGATTGCGACTGGCTTACAAGCGAGCAGTTTTGCAGAGGCAGATGGCGACCAGTTTAGAGTGAAGTATGAAATTCCACTAGATAAGCAAATGTTGCTGTATGTGGGGCGTGTTGCGCATGAAAAAAATATTGGATTTTTATTAAAAGTGGTCAGAAGATTAAGTGTGCAGCAGCCAGATATCTTGTTGGTGATTACAGGTGAAGGCCCAGCTGAGCATAGTTTGCATCAGCAAGTGCAGGCGCTAGGCATCGAAAAAAATGTGCAGTTTATTGGTTATTTAGATCGCAACACTGAGCTCAATGCCTGCTATAAGGCAGCTGATATCTTTGTGTTTGCCTCAAAAAGCGAAACGCAAGGTTTAGTATTATTGGAGGCGATGGCGCAAGGCACACCAGTGGTGGCTATCGCTGAGCTGGGAACTGCATCTATATTAATTGAGGGGCAGGGCGCACACATAGCAACGGAGGACGAAACCGTATTTGCACAAAAAATTAATGATTTACTCACCAATACGCTAGCGCGAAACATATTAGGCGATGTGGGTAGAACTTATGCTTTAAAGTATTGGACTGCCAGCGCCAAAGCAGAGCAAATGCTGCATTTTTATCGCGCGTTACAGCCTAAGCACAATTTAAATCGGGTTAAGCAAGCGACAGAACTTATCCCGCTCAAAAAACCGATATAAAGCAGTTACATGATGGTTCTGCCAAAATAATAGGCGGTAGCCGCAATCAAGCCAGAGCATGGAATAGTCAGCACCCATGCCCACACAATACGTGAAGCTAAGCCCCAGCGCACCGCAGAAACGCGGCGTGACATGCCCACGCCAACAATGGCACCAGTAATGGTGTGTGTAGTAGAAACGGGGATGCCCAGCCATGTCGCTAAAAACAGTGCAATGGCGCCAGAAGTCTGGGCGCAAAACGCGCCACTTGGGCGGATGCGCGTAATGCCCATACCCATGGTGCGCACAATACGCCAGCCCCCAAAAAGTGTGCCAATTGCCATGGCCAGATGGCAAGCAATAATCACCCAAAATTGAATCTCGAAGCCAGTTTGATAGCCATTAGCCACTAATAACACGGTGATAATACCCATGGTTTTTTGTGCATCATTACCACCGTGACCCAGACTGTAAAGTGAGGATGACACAAATTGCAGTTTATTAAATACACGCTCGGTGGGGTAAGGTGAGCGTTTTTCAACTATCCATAACACCAATACCATGAGCAACATCGCCACCAACATACCAAACATTGGCGAAATGATAATGAAGACCGAAGTTTTAATTAAGCCGCCAGCAATGATGGCGCTGGTGCCACCTTTTGCCACGCCCGCACCCACCAAACCACCCACCAATGCGTGCGATGATGATGAGGGGATACCTAGCCACCAAGTAATGATGTTCCAGGTGATTGCACCACACAGCGCACCAAATATCACGGCATTGTTGACGATATCAGGATCAATCAGGCCTTTGCCGACCATTTTTGCCACTGCCGTGCCAAATACTAAAAACGCAATAAAGTTAAAAAATGCGGCCCACATCACCGCTGCTTGAGGCGTAAGTAAGCGTGTAGAAACCATTAAAGCGATTGAGTTTGCTGCATCGTGGAAGCCATTCATAAAATCGAATATGAGGGCAACTACCACGAGCAACGCCATGACGACAATTGCGTGTTCCATGCGTTAAGTCCCCTTAGATACGCTCTAGCACAACGCCGTGAATCACATCTGCAACATCTTCGCAGCTGTCGACTGCGTCCTCAAACAAATCATATAACTCGCGTGAGCGTATCAGTGTGCGTGCGTCACTCTCTTCTCTAAATAGGCGCTGCATGCCAGCGCGCATCACATGATCTGCTTCGCCTTCAATCGCGCTGATTTCTTCGCAATTGCTTAAAATGCGTCCTGCGTCTTTCATGTCAGATAACATATTGACGGTATCGCGTACTTTTTCGGATGCGCGTAATAAAATTTGCCCAAGCGCCACCATTTCAGGGGTAAAGCTGGAGCGACCATAAATTTTGGCGCTTTGTGGAATGTCTTCCATGTAGTCGATAATGTCATCTAGGGCCATGGCGAGCTCACGAATTTCGCGTCTATCAAATGGCGTGATATAGGTTTTGTGCAGAGAAAGCAAAATTTCTTTGGTATATTCATCCGCTTCAGATTCGATTTTACGAATTTCAGCGAAATGTTGCTCAAACTTATCCTCTTCACTGACAGCCGTCATCATGGCCAGTACCTTGGATCCTCTTACTGCGCAATCCGCTAAATTGTTAAATAGCGTAAAATAATTATCGCTGCGCGGTGTAATGGCTGACATTAACCGACTAAAAACGCCACCTGCCATGAATGTTCTCCCTGGTGAATCTTATTGGTTTATTTTAAATTTTTTAATGCTGTCGTTTGTGAATAGTGCATTGAAAACAATTATTATAGCGTTGTTAAAAGCAGCAAAGCGTATCTAGTTGCTTACCAGTAAATTATGACATAAATGTGACAAAATTAGCCACCCAATTTAGAAAAACAAGGCATTAAAAAAGAACCTAAATCTACAAAAGAACTTAAAACATGAAAAATAAAATCAGTAGTCAATTTATGACGGAATTTATTGGCACCGCATTATTGCTTGCAGTGGTAACTGGCTCGGGCATCATGGGCGAAAGCCTGGCAGCAGGCAACGCAGCAGTGGCGTTGCTGGGTAATAGCATAGCCACTGGCTGTGGTTTGTATGTGCTGATTTCGCTGTTGGGGCCCATCTCTGGCGCGCATTTTAACCCAGTGGTAAGCCTGATGTTTTGGCGCATGGGTGCACTGGATGTACGTGCGCTGTATGTCTATTTATGTGCGCAGTTTTCTGGTGCCATTGCGGGTGTTTGGCTAACACATGTAATGTTTGGCCTACCTATTTTGCAACAAGCCGATAACGCCAGAAATGGCGTGGGTATTTGGGCAAGTGAGCTTGTATCTACTTTAGTTTTGTTAGGCGTGATTTATTTGGGTGTTCAATACGCAAAAGACAAAATCGCCATGTTGGTTGCCCTGACGGTTACTGGTGGTTACTGGTTTACATCCTCTACCTTTTTTGCCAATCCCGCTGTTACCATTGCGAGAAGTTTAAGCAATACGTTTGTCGGCATTGCGCCTGCTGATGTGTTGGGGTTTATTGGCGCACAGCTAGTGGCAGTATTGATTGTTAGCTTGTTAATTAAAAAGTAAAACCGTTCGTCCTGAGCTTGTCGAAGGACTATAAAGTAAATGCCCTTCGACAAGCTCAGGACGAACGGAGTAACAATCTAAAAACTGGATTTTTTAAGTATATTTGGATGAAAGTTGAATCGAAATGAATGTCACTATCTATCACAACCCAGCATGTGGCACTTCGCGCAATACTTTGGCGATGATACGCGCCAGCGGTGTGGAGCCAGAAATTATCGAGTATTTAATTCACCCGCCTACGCGAGAGAAATTAACTGCCCTGATAGCCAATACTGGAGAGGGTTCCAGAGCATTGCTTAGAAAGAAGGGCACACCATACGATGAACTTGGCTTAGATGATACAAGTTTAAGCGATGATGCGCTGATAGACGCCATGCTGGCGTACCCCATTTTAATCAATCGACCAATCGTGATTACAAGCAAAGGCACAAAACTTTGTCGCCCAAGTGAACTGGTATTAGCCATTTTAGAAAATCCGAATATTGGCGATTTTACAAAAGAAGATGGCGAGATAATTAAAGCCAAGTAGTAGAAGCCAAGTTATGTATGATAGTTAAGCGGTATAATTGCGCTTTAAAATTTTTAATAAAAAACCCATGGAAGCCGAACAACTCAACCTAATTGCCAACCGCCTGACCGATTTAAGCGCGCGTCACCTAGCGCTTAGGGGGTATCTTTGACTTTGACAATAAAGCGCAAAAATTAGAAGAAGTAAACGGCCTGCTAGAAGACCCAAAAGTATGGGACAACGCCGAGAAGGCGCAAAAATTAGGCAAAGAAAAGCGTGCGCTAGAGTTGGTGGTACTTAATTTACAAAGCTTAGAGGCAGGCATCAAAGATAGCCAAGAGCTTTTTGACATGGCGCGCGAAGAGAACGACGACGAAACATTGTTGAGCGTGGAAGCCGACAGCCAAGAAATAGAGACTAAAATCGCCGACATGGAATTTAAGCGCATGTTCTCTGGTGAGCTAGATGGCGCTAATTGTTTTATCGAATTTCAATCAGGTAGCGGCGGCACCGAAGCGCAAGATTGGTGCAATATGTTACTTCGCATGTATCTGCGCTATTGTGAGCGTAAAGGCTTTAAAGTAGAAGTGTTAGAGCTTTCTGACGGCGATGTGGCGGGTATTAAAGGCGCTAGCGTTAAGGTCAATGGCGATTATGCTTATGGAACGCTACGCACCGAAAATGGCGTACATCGCTTAGTGCGTAAATCTCCATTTGACAGCAACGCTAAACGCCATACTTCTTTTGCCAGTGTGCAGATATTTCCTGAAGTGGATGACTCAATTCAGATTGATATTAACCCTGCTGATTTGCGTATTGATACATATCGCGCTAGCGGTGCAGGTGGCCAGCACATTAACAAGACCGATTCTGCCGTACGTATTACCCATTTGCCCACCAATGTAGTCGTGCAATGCCAAAATGACCGTAGCCAACACCGCAACCGAGAAGAAGCTATGAACATGCTGAAAGGTGCGTTGTACAATTTGGAGCTGAACAAGCGTAATGCCGACAAACAAGCGATAGAAGATGCCAAAACCGATATTGGCTGGGGTCATCAAATTCGTAGTTATGTGCTTGACCAAGGCCGGATTAAAGATTTACGTACCAATGTGGAGATAGGTAATACGCAAGGCGTTTTGGATGGTGACCTTGATCCATTTATACAAGAGAGTTTGAAACAGGGAGTTTAAGTGAAATAATCATGCCCTGAGACCCGCATGGATATTGGTCTGCAGGCCAATAGTTTAGTGCCTATTGCATCTCAAATAATCATGCTATATACTAGTGCTATATACACGCATATAGGAGCGACAAACATGAGCTTAAGTACTATATTCACCAATAATCGTTCGCAAGCGGTTCGCTTACCTGCCGATGTGCGCCTGCCTGAAGATGTGAAGCAAGTGACCGTGCGTGCGATTGGTAAAGAGCGCATTATCGCGCCGCTAGAGTCAAGCTGGGATAGCTTTTTTATGGCTGGCATACAGGCCACTGATGACTTTATGGTGACTGATTCTATTATCGGCCGCGCTACACAAACGCAAGCTGAGCGCGAAAGCTTAGATTGAGAAACCCAGATTGATACAGTTTTTACTCGATACCAATATCGTTATTTACATCATCAAGCGTCGCCCAATTGAAGTGCTAGAGGTATTTAACCAAAGCGCCAGCCGCATGGCTATTTCCAGCATCACTTTGGCAGAGCTTATTCATGGGGCGGAAAAAAGCAGCAAACCAGCACAAAATTACGCTGTGATTGAAGATTTTTGCAGTCGGCTCGAAGTGCTACCTTACACCTCAAAAGCAGCACAACACTACGGCAGCATCCGCGCAGCACTAGAAAAAACAGGTCAACCTATTGGCGTAAACGATTTACACATTGCTGCGCATGCACGTAGCGAAGGCTTGGTTTTAGTCACCAACAACTTACGTGAATTTGAGCGTGTACCAGCTTTGCAGCTAGAAAATTGGGTTGCCACTTAAATGTTAGAGGCTTCAATAGAAAGCGCGTTTAAAGACTTCTTAGCTTCCAATGTGCAGCCACGCGATGTGGATGCGCTGTTTCCATTATTGCAATCAGCCAATGTTATTCAGGCGTTAATTGCACTGTTTCGCGGTGGTAGCGAAGAGGTAATTATACGTTTGGCAGTTTTGCGTGAAATCGCCTCGCGCGCTGACGCCCCAGAATGGACGCCACAGCAGTTACAAATACATTTAAGCTTTATAGATAATACTAAGTTAGAAACCGTACTTAAGCGTTTGCGTGACCATGATTTGTTACCGTGGGATGCGGGTCGCAGAATTTATCAATTATCTAG
The DNA here is from genome assembly GCA_020053735.1 of Pseudomonadota bacterium. Lineage (GTDB taxonomy): Bacteria > Pseudomonadota > Gammaproteobacteria > Burkholderiales > Methylophilaceae > Methylotenera_A. Next base: position 4,426 of record JAGVMP010000015.1, on the reverse strand, counting down.
CACGGCACGCATGATTTTGTCATCCTTAGCGAATATGCTGAGTTTTAGTGCAGAAGATGATGAGCTAGGCTTTTTGTTTTCGCAAATTGCTGCTGGCGATGCCGTTGGACAGTTAAGTTCTGAAACACTGACCAATCTATTGGCACGTTTAAACGAGCTTGAAAGCTTTTTCTCGCAAGCGGTGCTGTCTGGCTCGGAGTTTAGGTTGAAAGCGGCGCAAAGCCGTTTAGTTGCAGCTCAAAAGTGGATGGAAAAAGGTACAGAAGTACTCAAAAATCTCTCAGCAAATGGCTTTGCCGATGATGCCAGTTGGCGCATAGCGCAAAAAATCGGCGATAGCCAATCGCGCATGATGCACATGACTTCGGTGTTCCAAAATGAGCTAGCCAAAATCGCACGACAACGCGTGATGTTGTCGGATGGCGGATTAAGCTCATCTGAATTAGCCGCTTGGCTTAAGGCGCAAAGTGTAGAGAAATTAGTTGGTTTAAGCGCAGAAAATACTGCCTACGTGCCAGAGCCTTTATTTACCTTGCCAGATGTAATGCTAGACGTTGCCGAAGCTTTTTTAGAGCGAGATATTCTTGACAAGAAATTATCTACCATGCCGCCGCCTGTGGATGTGGAAGAAGCGCAAGATGTGCCGTTTGAATACCCACCACAGTTGCAGAGTTTAACCAATATGTTGTCGCGCATTGTGCGCAGTGTTTCATTGGCCGATATTGTCGTAGGTGGCGATTTTAGCGCGGCTTCTTATAGGTATTCATTGTTGACGTTTTTAGGCGAGCAAAATGTAGATGCTGATTTAGCGGCCTTGGCGCAGCAGCCCGTCACTATGCAGCACGATGATGTGGCAGCTTTGCAAGTCATCAATCAAAATGAAATTTCCTTGATGAGCGCAGGCACGATTTTCCCAATAAACAACTCAGTACAGAGCCAACAAGATGGAACTTAATCCTCAACAGTTTACCGCTAAACTCATTGCCAGCCGCTATTTGCCGCGTGAAGATAATGACGTGCGCAGGTTGTTAGTTGATTTGGGTTTTCGCCAAGAAGTCGGAGCCAATTTAGCCGCTTGCGGCTTGCGTTTGTTAGATCACCCTTTTGCGGCGTATGTGGCCGTGGCTCTCATGCGAGAAACAGAAGGCGCGGTGTTTGACGATGGCGAGCAATGGCAAGCCAGCAATATTGGCTTACCTAAAGATGCGATTGCTTTACTAGTGGTGCTATGGGCACTCATTATTCTGCCCAAGCGGGAACGTCAACTAGGGCGCGAGCTAGAAGATGGGCAAGGCGACATGTTTGGCAATATCATCAAAGCGGTGGGCGATGATGTTTCGCGCGGTATTGCAGAAAATGTGTTGCTGGAAGATTTTGGTAAATTATTAGGCGGCAAAGGGCGCATCAACTTTATGTTGCCGCAACTTTCGCGCTTAGGATTAATTGAGCGCCGTAATAAAGTGATATGTGAAGGGCCATTATTAGACTTAGTGTTTGACTACGCAGGAATGGCTCCACGTATTATTAACGGCGCAATGGGCGATTTAATTCGTGCGCAAAATGGTGTGGCATCTTTGCAAGAGGCTGATGAATACGACATGGTGATTGAAGATACGCAATTAGAGGGCGACTTATCAGGGGGCAATGCGGATGTTTAGGCTCACTAATTTAGAAGTCGTCCATTGGGATTATTGGCAACGTTTTGCATTGCCACTAGATGCGTCTATTGTCACAATTGTGGGTCCAAATGGTTCAGGTAAAACTACTTTATTAGATGCACTACGTACCTTGTTAGCCTTAGATTGCTCAAAAAAGCGTGATTACAAACGCTATGTGCGCCGCAACGGTGAAAGCTTTGCGTGGTTGCGAGGCGTGGTGGATAACAGCCGTCCGATTAATAGCAGTAAACGTCCGTTTGGCTTGCCTTATACCAATGACAAAATTACGCTGGCTTGCCGCATAGATAAAAAAGGCGGTGATTGGGAGCGCAAATATTGGATTGCCGAAGGTGAAGTGAGTATTGAGCAAATAGAAGCGCAAGGCCAAGTGTTTGGCGTCAAAGATTTTCAGCGCCAATTACACGCGGCAGGCTTATCGCCCGCCATTGCTAAAGTGTTGTCGCTAGAGCAAGGTCAAACTGATAAGTTGTGCGAGCTTTCAGAACGTGAATTGCTAAAGTTGGTATTTGAAGTGTTTGGCGATGAAGAAGTGCTGACGCGCTACCAAGAAGCGCGGCACCACCAAGAGCAAACCGCGCGTGAGTTGCAAGACACAGAAAATAATTTAAAAGCGCAAGAAAACCATTTGCAAGCGTACGAAGCGCGGGTGAATAGCTATATTCAATGGCGAAATCTGAACCAAGAACGCACAGAGTTGGTGAGTGAATTTAAACCGCGCTTGGAGTTTTATGCGCTTACAGAAGAGTCTGAGCGCGCCAGAAATACGTTAAAGGCATCAAAGCGTGATTGGTTTGCTAAGCGGCAAGAACGCGTTGCTGTAAAAAATCAGCAATCGCAAAAGCAAAATGAAATTGCGGAATTTGAAACACGTAAAGAAATTGCAGATGGCTTAGAAAGCAACATTAATCAGCAGTTAAACCAAATAAATGAAAATATAGGCGGTTGGAAAAAAGTAGTTGAGCAACAAGACGCTTTGCTCAAGCAAGCGAGTGCAGCGGGCGTAGATAGCGCAAGAGACACGCAAAATTTGGATGACTTAGAAAATCAGCGTGACGTTTTACGCCAAAAATTGGCAGGTTTAACTGCACAAGAAACACAGCTAAATGAAACCTTAGAGAACTTAGCCAGTGGCAAACGAGCCGACCCTTTTGATGTGGCAAACTTTAGGCAAGCTTTAGATAAAGCAGGCATTGCGCACGACTTACTGACCGACTTGGTTGAAATTGCAGATACCAGCTGGCAAGCGGCTGTGGAGGCTGTATTATCATCCTCCGCGCACATTGTGTTGCTGGCGGATAAAAAAGACGAAGCGCGTGCGTTAAGTTTGGGTGAGCAACTCAAATATCGTCATTATATTGTGCCAGAACGTACGCAACCGCCACTTGCTCCCAAAGGCTCTTTACTTGAGGTTGTGAAATTTTCACGTGATGTCCCAGAGTGGGTTTCACGTGTGTTGGCTGGCATTACGCGTGTAGAAGATGCCAAAGCAGGCGCTAGCTTGCCGCGCAGTGAAGACTGGGTGACAAGGCAAGGTTATTTGCGTGAGCGGCGTGGTGGGCGTTTTGCCGCGCCAGATCAGCCACGTTTTGGTCGTGCGCGTTTGGAAGCCTTGCGCACGCAGTTGGCAGAGGTGCAAAAGCAATCGCGAGACTTGTTGGATAAGTTAAAACCTGTCAACACGGATATTCAAACGATTAAAGCGCGTTTAGCGGGCGTTAATGCGACCGCGCAGCTTGCCAGTCTTAGTGCCGAGTTTGCTGAAGCGCGAACACAATATGAGACTTTAGTGAGTGAGCGCCGCGTCATTGGTGAAAAGTCTTACACGGCAACCGAGGCTAGGAAAGCATTAGAAAAACAGCTAAGCGATGCAAGAGGGATGTTGCAGACTTATTCAACGCAATTAGAGCGTTTAGACCGTGAAATTGCAGAAAAAGAAAATCGCGACGGACGCGCTGAACAGGCCAAACGGTTATTGCGTTTGCGCCACGATAAACGCAAATTACCGATTGCTTGGCAAGATGCAAATGACAATAAACAGCTTGCTGAAAAATGGGAGAGCGTGAAGCTCATTGATATTAAAGTGGGTGAAATTGAACGCCGCTTTGAAACAGAATCGTGGGAAAAAGATGAAACAGTAATCGCGCTTCGCAATAAAATTAAAGCCGATTTTGAAACACAAAGCAAAGATTTGGAAGCTCGTAGAAACGATAACAACATGGCGCGTAGCCAAACTGATGCTGCGCGTGAGCAATATGTCAAAGTATTACGCCACACGGTTGGGCGCTACACCAAAAACCTGAAAGTGCTGGGTGAAATGGCAGGCATAGCGGTCGAGCATGAAGCCGTCATGCTTTCCGCTGATGATGTCAGTCTCTCGCAGGCAGGGCTGGTAGTGCGTTTTAGCTTTGACGATAAAGGCTTTGCAGGGATGAATGACGGCGATGCATCTGGCGGCCAACAGGTAATGAAATCGCTCATTTTATTGGTCGCGTTGATGATGGAAGATTCTCGCCCGGGCGGTTTTGTGTTTATTGATGAACCATTTGCGCATTTGGATATTTTTAATATCAAGCGCGTTGCGAGTTTTTTACAAGCCACTAAAGCGCAGTATTTGCTCACCACGCCTGTCACACATAATGTGAATGTGTATGAGCTAACCCGCATTTGACGGACACACTGAATTAAGCACATTGTTGTACATAATACCTATTTTCCATTTCCACTGGCGTTAAATAGCCCAACGATTG